>NZ_JBAGKG010000001.1:0-1199093 GCF_037034145.1 Glycomyces sp. MUSA5-2 | reverse complement strand
AGACCTGGGACGACCGCAGCGAGATTGTCGAACTGTACTTCGATGCCAACCGGCTGGACGGGGCTCTGGTGCTGTGTGTCGGCCGCGCCCCCGACGAGCAGGTCGCCACGTTCTACTGGACGGGCAGCCGCCTCGGCGGCGTCGTCTGGCGCGGCACCGCGACCGGCCGTCCCCAGGACTGGCGCGACACGCAGTACGAGCGCGTACGCGACTACCTCGCCACCTAACCGACGGGGCGGCCCGACACCACGGAGACGCCACCACCGTTCAAGGCAGAAGAGTTGGTAGGTCGCTATGTTGCTGGTTTGGTCTCCGGAGTGCTCGCCGCTTGACCGTTGCTCCTCCGAAGCCCAGCTGCGAGAAGCACAACCGCCATACCGGCAAGGACGTGGAGTTCAAGCTGTTCGTCGAGAACGAGTGATCCGAGTAGTACGGAAACGACGGGGAGAAGATAGACCACGATCGAAGCAGCAGTAGGCCCGTCATCTGTGATGATTCGGTAGTTCAGCAGGTATGCGAGGCCGGTCCCGAGGACGCCGAGCACGAGTACCGCGAGAATGGGCCCGGATTCGAGCTGCGGCGTCGGCCACCCGAGGAACGGAACCAGGGCAGCGCTGAGTGCGGTAGCGCAGATGAGCTGCCCTGCGGCCATGCGGATCACGCCGAGCTCGCGCTTGGCGAGGAAGTGTCCGATGTAAACGTAGCTGACACCGTATGAAGCTGCCGCGGCGAGGCACGCCACACCGCCCCAACTTGCGATATCGGCACCAAGGTTCCACGGGGAGAAGATGAGCAGGACGCCGACGAATCCGAGGATCAGGCTCCACGCGTTCCGTCGCGCCGATCTTCCGCTGCGGTACGCGAGCACCATGAACAACACGGTCCACAGGGGCGTCGATGCGTTGATGACGCCTGCGGCTGCCGACGAGATCGTTTGTTCCCCGATGCCGAACAGCAGGTAGGGAACCGTGTTGCCGAAGAGAGCCGCAACCAGCAGATGGCCCCACGTGCCCCGGTCCGAAGGCAGGCGAAGATGCTGCAACCGCAGGATAACCAGGAGCGCCGCAGCTCCGAGCGCCATCCGTAGCGCCGTGATCTGAATCGGGGAGAATCCTCCGAGGCCGATTTTGATCCAAAGGAATCCGGAGCCCCACAGGACCGCAAGGGCGGCTACCCGCAGGGCTCCCGCATAGCGGCTCGCCACTAGTCCTCGATCCGAATTCGGTAGTCCAACCCGTTGAGATCGGCTCTCATCGTGAAGCAAGTGACCTCGAACGGCTCGTCATCCTGGTCAATGCCGGTGTGGATGACGTTGAGGACTGGGACGCCAGCAGGGATCTTCAGGCCCTTGGTTTCTTCTGGCGTCGGCATTCGGGCGGAGACCTCCTCCCGAGTCGCAGCGATGCGGTGGCCGCGTTCCTCGAAGCGACCGTAGAGACTTCCCTTGCCCATGTTCGCCGAGGTAGCGAGCACGGTCCCCTCGGCGATCTCCCATGGGATGTACGTGATGCCCAGTTGGACGGGCTCCTCATCTGCGAAGTACCAGTTTTCCCGGCGGACGACGAAGTCTCCTTCCACAGAGAGTCCGAGTCGGGCTGCGATGTCGGCGGGCGGTCGGATCTTCGTGATGGATGGGCAGTCGACCCTTGGCGTCTTCCCCTGCTTCTCAACCTCGGCGCGGAACGGTGACTTCCCGGTCTCCTCTCGAAGGCGATTCGAATACCGCTCCGCGCCCAGCCTGAGCAGGCGCCGCGGTCCCCGAACGGTGGGACGTGCTCTGTCCCGGTTGTCGATCAGGCCCTCAGCGATGAGGATCTTTACCGCTTCGGCCGCCGTGTTGCGGGCGACGTTGTATCGCTCCGCAAGATCCCTCTGCGACGGCAACTTCTGGCCCGGTTCGTAGTCGCCGTTGTTGATGTCGTCCCGGAGTTCGTTCGCCATCCGGCGACGTGGCGCGAGCTTCTCGGGCTCCTCGGGTTCGGTTTCCTGGTCGGTCATGCGTTTCACCTCGGATTTCAGCGTATCGCATCTGGCTTGGGCCAGATGCTTGCGCGGGTCGAATCTTCCATGGTATAACTGGCTTAAGCCAGATCTGGCTTAAGCCAGATTTCCCGTCTTGGAGGTACGCATGGAGCTGAACGGTTCTCACTCGGTGGCGTCGGCGGCGGCGCGGTTGTGTCGCGGTCGACACGACCACTTCTCTACCTGGGAACACCCGGCGTGCCCGGAGTGCTGGGATGTGGCGCTTCAGGCCGACAAGGAGGCTGCGACCGCCGCCGGACTTCCCGAGGTGTGCGAGGCCGACCCGAATCTGGTCGATGAGGTCGCGGTGGCGCGGGCGGTGGCGGGGGAGCCGGTCGAGTTGACCGTGGCCGAATGGCGAGTCGCGAAGGTCGCGGTGATGCGTCGCCGCGGCGTCTCAGCGACTCGCGCCCGGCGCCTGCTGTCGCGGCACGTGACCGTGATCGACGCCCTCGGCGCCCCCATCGAATCTCCCCTGCTGGCTGCGGTTGTCGCCGGACACGTGTCCAGCCCCGCCCGCGTCGTCGCCCTCGCCGCCTCGCGGCGCCTGCGCCGCCGGAGCGAGCGCCGGGCGGCGTTCTTCGCCGCCGCCGGGGCCGCTGGGGAGCTGGTGGCGTGATGGCGGCCGGTATCTGGATGTCCTCCGAGGACCTTGCCGAGATCGACGCGCAGGCCGAGGAGACCGGCAGGGAGATCGAGCGTCTCGCCGCCCAGGTCGAGCGGCTCGAAAGCGGGATCGTCTCCGCTGCGGCCCTGTTCAACCACCTCATCATGACCGGCCAAGTCGCCGACGAAGCGACCGTCGCCGAGGTCGACAACTGGCTGAGCCTCTACGAGATCGACTCCGACTGAGGGCGAAACGCAGGCGTCGCCTGCGTCCGGTGCCGGGTGGCCCCCGGCCCGCTGACGAGCCAAGCCGCAGACCACGAGGAGCTTGCATGTACAACACCACCTGCCACGGCGGCCCCGACGCCACCGACCCGGCCGCGATCGACTGGGACCTGCGCCGCCGCCGCGCGGTCATCGGGTTCAGCCTCGACGCGAACGGCCTGCCGGTCAACCCGATCCAGCCCGACCTCCCCGAGGGCCGCGGCGAGCTGTGGCACTGGGGCGAGGCCGCCGCCTCCGACGCCGTCGTGACCCTCATCGACGCCGACGGGCGCCGCTGGCTCCTGGTCATCGAGCGCGACGACGACTACGGCGTCGGCGTCCCCGGCGGCGGCCTGGAGCCCGACGAGACCCCCGAGGCCGCCGTGGTCCGCGAGCTGTGGGAGGAGACCAACCTCGACCTCACCGAGGCCGCGTTCACCCGCCAGCGGGCCCGCTACGTCCCCGACCCCAGGGCCGGGCGCAACGCCTGGATGGTCACCGTCCCGTTCACCGCGGTCCTGCACACCTCCACCTTCCCCGAGGTCGAGGGCCGCGACGACGCGCGGCAGGCGCTGTGGCTGCGCGCCGACACCTACGCCGACTTCGCCGCCGCCGTCTCGGCCCGCGGCGAACACGTCTTCCCCGCGCACGTCGACATGCTCCGCGACCTCCTGTCCTGACCGGCGAAACGCGCGCCCTCCGGGGCCGCGTCCGGTGCCGGGTGGCTCCCGGCCCGCTGACGAGCCAAGCCGAACGTGCAGAAGGGAAGTGGTGCCCGTGACGGCGGGAACCAGCGAAGTCACCGTGGCCGGGAACCTGACGGCCGACCCCGAGCTGAAGTACGCCGCGTCCGGGAAGGCGTGGGCGCGGTTCACCGTGGCGCAGACCCCGCGCCGGTACGACCAGGCCGCCGGGCGGTGGATGGACGGCGACACGCTGTTCATGCGCTGCACCGCCTTCGGGCAGATCGCCGAGAACACGGCGAACTCGCTGTCGAAGGGGCAGCGGGTGATCGTGGCCGGGAAGCTGCGCCAGTCGGAGTGGGAGACCGCCGAGGGGCAGAAGCGCTCGGCGATCGAGCTGGTCGCCGATGAGGTCGGCGCCTCGCTCCAGTGGACCACCGTGCAGCTGTCCAAGACCTCCCGCGGCAGCGGCGCCGCGCCCGCGGAGGACCCGTGGTCCCAGCAGGCCCCGCGCGAGAGCGTCGGCGCCGCCGCGGGCGGCGGCTTCGACGTAGAGCCCCCGTTCTAGCCCCCAGTGAGCGGGGCTCCGTCCCCCATCGCCCGGCACGGGGCGCGCGATGGGGGAGCGGTGGCCGCTCACGACCGACGAGCGAACCAATCGAGTCAGAACGCAAGCGCAGCAAGGGAAAGCGAGGTGAGGCAGTGAGCGACTACGAGGAGCGCGAGCCGCTGGAGCAGGCCGCGAGCCGCCTGCGGGCCGGAGACCAGGTCTTCACCCCGGCGCACCGCTGGGAGACCGTCGACACCGCCGAGCACGTCGGTGACCGGATGTATGTCCAGGTCGCCACGCGATTCGGCCGCAAGACGTGCCGGTGGCGCTTCGAGTCGTGGAAGGCGTACCCGGTCCTCCCTGCCTCGTACACCGCCCGCGAGCCCAAGGCCCGCCTGTGGGACGGCGGACGGCACCTCAAGAACGTGGTTGCCGCGGTGTGGGACTGGGAGTACAGCGTCCACCAGGGCTACCACCTCGCCGCCGCGTTCGGCAAGACCGGCGCGGGCTGGGAGGTCTACGACTACGGCGCGGGCGTCCCCGCCGCCCTGGTCGCCCAGGGCCTGACGAAGGCGCAGGCCGTCTCGCAGGTCAAGCGGATCGCCCGCGAGCGGGCCAAGGAACTCGGCGTCGCCGTCGACTTCGGAGGCGCGCAGTGAAGCCCTCCTCGCGCCTCCTTACCGCCGCGTCGGCGGGTCTGCTCGCCGCCGCGGCGACCGCCGGGCCGCTGGGCTGGAAGCTCGCCGTCCAGCACCGGGCCGCGCATCGCGACGCGCTGACCGGCCTGCACAACCGCGCCGGATTCGCCCGGGCCCTGCGCCGCGTCTCCGGCTCGGCGGTGTGGCTGGTGGCCGCGGACTGCAACCGGTTCAAGGCCGTCAACGACGCCCTCGGCCACGCCGCCGGGGACGCGGTGCTCCAGGCCCTCGCCGCCCGGATGCGCCGCCTGGTCGCGCCCTCCGGGGCCGCGGCCCGCTTCGGCGGCGATGAGTTCGTGCTCGCCTGCACCTCAGAGCAGCTCGCCGCCATCGGCGCCGGAATCCTCGCCGTCACCGCCACCGGGCCCGACGGGCAGTCCCTGCCGGTGACCATGGCGGCCGGAGCGGTCGGCTACGACCCCGCCGCGCCCTTCGGGGCGCAGCTGGCGCGCGCCGACGCGGCCTCCTACCGCGCGAAGTCGACCGGCGCGCCGCTCGCGGTGTTCGACCCCGCCGCCGACGACCACCCCGCCGCCCCCGCGAACACGCGCCCGGCCGTGCGGGTGCGCGACCTCGACCGGTGGGGCGCGGCCGATTCCCAGACCCGGGAGGCGGTGGCGTAGATGGGCTACCTGGCGCGCTTCGACGACCCGACCGGAGAGCGGCACGGCGGACTGCCGACGTTCAACTACCGGCACGCCCCGAAGGGCCTGTCGACCCGCCGCCAGCTCGCCGCCCGCGGCTTGACGCCCGGCCGCCAGCCGATCGCCGCCCAGATCCGGTGGCGCTGCGGGCGCCGCTTCGCCTACCTCTACCGCGACGACCTCGCGCAGGCCAAGCGCCCCGCGACGGACGCGCAGCTCGCCGCGCTCCTAAAAGCGCATGTCGCGCAGTGCATCTGCCCGACGTGCGGGCGCGAGTACCCCCACTACATCCCCCGCAGCCTGGGTGAATGCCTCGCCTGCCACGAGAACGGAGGACCCATGTCCAGCTACCCCACCGCCGACGGCGAGTACGTCGGCTACGGCGACGCGGTCTACCTCGACGGCGGCCGATACGCCGTCATCGAGGACGTCAGCGCCGACGAACCCATGGTCCTGATCGCCGACCCCGAGACCGGCGAACAGGAATGGGTCTGGGCCGCCGACTGCTACGCCGACCCCGACAACGACCCCGACTACATCAACACCGCCGAGGAGGACCAGTGACCAGCGGATACACCGACTGCGCCTGCCGCGACTGCTTCGACATCGCGGTCTCGGCGGACACCGACTACCCCGAGCTGTGCGGGCTGTGCGACGACGCCGGATGCGACCCGGGCTACAGCGAGTGCTACCGACCCGACGCCTACGACCCCGACTACTGCGAAGACTGCGAGGACTACGCCTGATGCACATCGACATCCACAACAGCAAGGTGTCCGTGAACGGCGGGACGCCGTTCACCATGGCGCCGGGCACCAGCGTGACCGTCGGCGCCGCGACGCTGCACTGCGACGCGCACGGCATGGTCAGCGTGGTCGGCGGCGGCGAGGGCGTGTCGGTCTCCTCCCGGATCGACCACGTGCCGCCGGGCGCGAACATCGTCGGCCTTGTCATCGGCACCGACACGCCCCGGGTTCCCCGGCAGCGCCAGCCGGTCACCGAGCCGGACATGGACGAGGTCTACCGCGCCGTGCGCGACGGGAATGTCAGCGAGGCGCACTCGCGGGTGATCGCCCGCGACTACCCGCACCTGGCGGCCCTGACCGCCTCGGACTGGGTCCGGCTGGTCGCGGCGATGGACGCCGCCGACGCCGACACCGAGGCCGGGGAAGGCGCCGAGGCGCTCGGCCGCGTCCTGCGCGTGGCCGACGACCTCGGCGCCGGGACCGACTTCCTGCGGTTCCTGCTCGCCATGCTCCGCACCGACACCGCCGGGGAGGGCCGATGAGCACCGCGACCCCCGCCCCCGAGCCCGGCCCCGTCGACTGGGACGCCCTCAACGACGAGGTGTTCGGCAACGACACTGAGGCCACCGCGACCGGCACCGAGCCCGCCGGGCAGGCCGAGGAAGCCGCGCCCGCGACGGGCCGCGCCGAGGCCGACCGCCAGTACGACGAGTGGAGCGCGGCCAACTCCCTCGCCACCCGAATGGGCCTGTACGGCGCCGACCGCGACTCGATCGCGCGAGCGGTGAACGCGGCCTACCCGGACGTGCGCCTACCCGGCTACGAGCTTCCCGAGGGCGACTCCGAGCCCGTTGCGGCGCCGTCCGAGGACGCCGGGCCGCGCCCGCTGTCGCTGGGCATGTGGGTCGTGGTCAGCCTGGTCATCGGCGCCGTCGGCGCCCTCGCGGTGCTCGGGTTCATCATCTCGTTCGGCACCCAGGTGGCGGCGCTGTCGCCGTTCTTCGGCGACACAGCTTGGATGATCCCGGTCGGCATCGATGTGGGGATCGTGGCGTTCGCCGCGCTCAACCTGGTGCTGGCGCGCATCAACATCTCGATGCCGTGGCTGCGGGCCGTCCCGGCGGTGCTGACGGCGGCGACGCTGTACATCAACGTCAACGCCCATGACGAGACGCTGGCACGCATCGCGCACGTGGTCCTGCCGGGCCTGTGGGTCATCGCCTCCGAGGTCGGCACGCACGTGGTCAAGGTCCGCGCCGGACTCGCCGCGGGCACCCGCACCGAGTCCCTGGGCCTGGCGCGGTGGCTGCTGGCGCCGGTCACGACGGCGCGGCTGTGGCGGCACATGCGCCTGTGGGGCGTGCGCACCGCCGATGCGGCCCGCGAGGTCGAGTCGACCCGCCTGGAAGCCAAAGCGGCCCTGCGGTTCCGCTACGGCCCGGCCTGGCGCCTCAAGGCCCCGATCCAGCTCCGCGCGGCCTACCGGCTCCGCAAGCTCACCGACACCGCCGTCTACACGTTCGTGCCGCCCCAGATCGCCGACGAGGCCACTGCGGACGAGACCGTCACCGAGGCGGCCCCGGTCGCGCCCGTCGCGCCGGTCAAGCCGCGCAAGGCGCCCGCGAAGGCCGCCAAGCGCACCGGCCGCGCCGCCGCCCGGCTGGACGACGCCGAGGCCCTGTCCCTGCTCAAGGGCCTGGAGCGCGACGAGGCGGGGCACGTCTCGATCAAGCGGGCCCGCCTGGCGCTGCGCTGCGGCTCCGACCGCGCCAAGCGCCTGCTGGGCGACGCCGGGCTCCTCGCCCCCGAACCCTCCACCGACTGACCCTCCGGTGGGGCCGGGCTGCTGCTCGACCGGCCCCACCACCTCGACACCGAAACACCAACGCACGCAACCACATCAAAGGAGACACCCTCATGAACACCGCTCTGATCATCATGGTTTCGATCGGCCTGCTCGCGATCGGCCTGTTCACCCTGCGCCGCTACTTCTGGGCGGGCCAGATCCTGTTCACCCTCGGCGTCGTCGGCTTCATGGCTGCCATCCCCGGCTTCGGCGACTTCTCCACCGACGTCGTCTACGGCCTCGCCTCCGGCGTCACCGCGTTCATCGCCCAGTTCTAGAGGGGCCCCAACATGACTGACGAGAACACCAGCCAGCCCGCCCCGGCTGACGCCGCCGGGGCCCCGGGGCCCGAGCGCCCCAATGCCGCGCCCGCGCCGGGTGCGACCCCGACCGGCCCGGCGGCCGGTCCCCGCGGCACCGCCGCCGCACCGAGCAAGCCGGGCGCGAAGCCGAAGCCCTCGCCGCTGCGGCGGTGGGCTGCGCCGCTGGCGCTCGCCGGGACCCTGGTCCTGATCGGGCTCGTGCAGGCCGGGATGTCGTGGTGGCTGGCGGCCCTGGTCGTCGCCGCCCTCGGCATCCCCGCCCTGGTCGCGCTCATCGCCCGCACCCGCCAGCACCGCAAGGCCCTCCGCGAGGCCCGCCCCGGCGGGCCCGGCGGCCCGGGGCCGGGCGGGCTGCGCGGTCGCCGCGCCGGAGTCCCCGGCGGTGCCGGTGGCCCCGGCGCCCGCCCGGGAGGCCCCCGCGGCGGCATGGCCGCCGGAGCGGGACGCGGGCCGGTGCCCGCTGGCGCCAAGGGCAAAGGCGCGGGCCCCGGCGGCAAGCCCGGCATGGCCGCCGCCTCCCCGGGAGTGGGCGGCAGGCCCGGGGCCAAGCCCGGGGGTCGCCCCGGCGTGCCGGGTGCGGGCCGCAAGGGAGGCCCGGCCGGGGCCGGTGGCGCGGGCCGGGCCGGGCTGATGGGCCGCCTCATGCCCGGCCGGGGCAAGCGGGCCGGTGGACCGGGCCCGGCCGGTGCGGGCACCCCCGGAGGGCCCGGCCGTGCCGGTGCCCGCCCCGGGGCCGGTGGGGCCCGGCCGGGCGCGCGCCCGGGAGCCGGTGGCGGCCCGGCCGGACCCGGGGCACCGGGGCGGCCCGGGGCGGCCGGGGGCGCGAGGCCGGGCCGAGGCAACCTCTTCAGCCGGTTCACCCGCCGGGGCCGCCAGACCCCGCCCGGCGGGCCGGGTGCGCCCGGCCCCGGTGCGGGAGGGCCCGCGGGCCGCCCGCACCCCGGCGCGGCCGGTCGGCCCGGCCCGCAGCCGGGGGCGGCGCGCGGCAACCGCGACACGGGCGCCGCACCCGGGCCCGGCGAGCGGAAGAACCGGTACGGCGTGTCCGACCCCGAAGGCAACATCCCCACGGACGGGGAGCGGCGGCGGTACAAGGCCCGGAAGTTCGCTGAGGGGTTCGCGATGTTCAGCGCCCGCACCGCCGGGCGCACCTGGCGGGCCGCCCGGCAGGAGGCATCCGACACCGGCCGCGCCGGAGCCTGGGTCGCGGGCGCCTTCGGCGACTGGCTCGGAGACCGCAGGCGCCGCCACGACGCCAGCAGCGAAGCGCCGCCCGCCCCGGCCGCTCCCGCCCCGCCGCGGACGCCGGACCCGATCGTCCTGGATGCCGCCCCCGTCGCGTCGACGGGGCCCGCCCCGGCGGGCCTGGGCTCGCCGCCGCCGCGCCCGGCGCCGCGGCAGGCGACGCCGGGCCCGTCCATGGGGCCGATCGCCACGCCGCGCCCGGCCGCCCGCCCGATCCCCGCACCCCGATCGAATGTCCAACCCGCACAACGAGAAAGGCACCACAAGATGAGCAACTACCACCCCGTCGTCCAGGGCGCGTCCGAGTCGGTCGCGAGTCTGGGTGGCTACCAGTTCCGCAACTACCTCGACATCAAGGGCATGGTCAACGCCACGCCGGGCATGTTCGCGAACTTCGCGGCCTCGTTCAACGCCGTCGCCGAGCAGATGGAGCAGACCCCGGCCGGGGCCGAGACCGCCGCGAACTACCGGGCCATGGCCGCGCAGCTCCAGTCGCTGTCCCAGGGCGCCGAGACCACGGCGCAGATCTTCGCGGCCGTCCACGCCGAGGACGACAAGCGCCTGTCCAACCCGCGCCCGAACGAGCAGATGGCCGACTTCTCCGCCAACCAGGACTGACCGACCGGCCCGGCCGTCACTTGGCGGCCGGGCCCCGCCACCCGGCACGGCGGCACCCCGCAGATCCACCACTGAGCAAGGGAGACAACCACTATGAGCACCACCAGCAGCGGCAGCGGGACGCGCGAATGGGATGTCGCGGCCTGGTCCAACCCCGTGACCGGCGTCCTGGTCCTGTACATCGTCGGCATCATCCTCTACGTCGCCGGGCTCCCCTGGCTCATCATCGCCGCGATCGGCGCCGTCGCCGGGGCGACGCTCACCTGGGCTGTCCGCAAGGCCGGGTTCCGGCCGCTGGGCGTCGCCTACACCGCCGCGTGCTCAGCGGTCGCGACCGCGTGGTCCGCGTACGCCTCGACCACGCTGACGTTCGACATCTTCCAGATGCAGCAGACCCTGACCCACCTGGGTGTCCTCGCCGGGGCGTGCCTGCCGCTCGCGATCGTCTACGCCCTGCTGCTGGCAGGCGAGGCCCGGTCCCACCAGGTCCGCTACGTCGCGCAGCAGACCGTGACCGACCGGCGCTCGACCACCGCCGTCGCCGTCGCGAAGGCCGGGATTAAGGCGTGGACCATGGTCGGCGAGGACGCGAACGCCGACCGCATGGTCTGCGACTTCGAGATCGCTCCCGGCGGTACCACGTTCCGTCAGGCCCTGGGCCTCATCGAGCCGTTGGAGATCGCCCTTCGCGCCCCGTTCCGCGGCGCGGTCCGCCTGGAGCAGCCCAAGGGCTACCACGTCGGGCGCGTCCGCTTGACCTGCGCCCGCCGCTCGATCCTCGCCGACGTGCTCCCCATGCCGCCGGTCCCGGCCGACCCGCGCTCCATCCTCGACCCGCTTGCGACCGGGAAGTTTGAGGACGGCGAGGACGCCGCCGAGGTTTACGCCTACCAGACCAGCTCCGCCATCGGGCAGCGCGACGCAGGCAAGACGGGCCTTCAGAACGTCATGATCGACAACTACGCCTCCTGCGCCGACTGCCTGGTCTGGATCATCGATTTCAAGGAAGGCAGCGTGGTCCGCCACTGGCTGGAGCCCTTCGCGCGCGGGCAGGTCCCTGCGCCCGTGTTCGACTGGGTCGGGTTCACGCCCGCCGACGTGCTCGCCATGGCCTTCGAACTCGACCGCATCGCCGCCATCCGCGCGCGCGGGCGCCGCGGCGACAAGATCCAGCCCTCGATGGAGCTGCCCGCGATCCGGCTCATGATCGATGAGATCGCCGACCTCACCGCCGAGGCCATGACCGACCCCCTCAAGGCCAAAGCCGTCGACCTGCTTATTCGCGTGGTCCGCAAGCACCGCTCCGAGGGCCTGGACGTGGACTTCTACTCCCAGCGGGCGACCATGTCGTTCCTCGGCCCCCGCGCCCGCGACCTGCTCTCCCAGACCGGGATCAAGAACATCCTGCGCGTCGACTCCTCCTCGGAGGTGTTCAACACCCTCACCATCGCGTCGGGAGACCTCGGCGGCGTCGACCCGGCCGCGTTCACCGAGCCCGGGTCGGTCCTCACCCTCGCCCGCGGCTCCCGCAAGGCCGCCCGCCGGACCTTCTACCTGCCCACCGAGGACATCCCCGAGCGCGCCCGCCACTACGCGATGTTCCGGCCCGCCCTGGAGGACTCGGCTGCGGCCGGGGCGACCCGCGCCTACCGCGACCGCTGGTCCAACCCGCGCATGGCCGCATTCCTGAACGCCATCCGCGACGGTGCCGCGTTCACCCTCGACCACCCGGCCGACGCCGCGGCCGACGACCAGCCGCACCAGGCCCCGGCCGCTCCCGCCGAGGCGACGGCCGCGACCGGGGCTGCGGTCGCGGTCGCCGCCCCCGGCGGGCCCGGCAACGACCTGCTGCGGCTGCGCGCGGTCTTCCACACCCGCTTCGGCACCGAGGACGGCGAGGCCCGCTACCACCTCGCCCGCGGCAAGGTCGCGCTGCGCGTCATGACCAACCACATCCGCGCCACCGGGCACGACGCCGCCCCGACCCGCGACCTCCTCGCCGTCCTCGACGCCGCCGACACCGCCTTCGCCGGGCTCGACTCCCGCGGCCTCGCCGCACTCGCCGCGCCCTACGGCGTCGAACCCGTCCAGCTCGGCCGCGCCTGGGAGGGCAACCCCCGCGGCTACCGACTCGCCGACATCGCCGCCGGACTCGACCGCGAACCCGCCGCCGACACCGGCCAGGCCGACCCCGACGCGGCCGAGACCGCGCCGCGAAAGGAGGCGCTGACCCGGTAGCAGCAGGCGGTAGCAGCACCCGTAGCAGCAGATAGCAGCACGGACCCGCTACCAGCCGCTACCAGCATCCGCTACCGCCCCCGACCTGGGGTGTAGCAGCAAACCCGACCAGACAGCACAGACCCCGAACCCGGGGCCTGGAGCCCTCTGCGCCCAAAAACAGGGGCCCCGGAGCCATCCGCTACCAGACCCCACCCGACCCGAACGGAGACACCGATGGACGACATCTGCCCTGACTGCGGCTGGCCCTACTTCGACAACGGCTCGTGCAACTGCTGCCCGATCTGCGGGGGCTTCCTCTCCGACCACACCCCTGATGAGTACAACGCCTGCGACGTGCTCGACGACCTCGACGAGGCCCTAGACGACGACGGCTACTAGCCACCCCGCCCGGCCCGATGAGGGCCGGGCCCCATCCGAGAGGAGCACCGACATCGACTACGACACCGACCCGGCCGAGGACGACGACACCTGCACGGTCTGCGGCGAGCTTCGCGACAGCGCCGAGTGCTGCGGGCTGTGCCTGTCGTGCCAGCTCGACACCGCCGACTACAACGGCGACTTCTGCCAGCCCTGCCACGACCTGTACGGCCTCGGCAACGACGAGGAGTACCGCTACAGCCCCGACCTCGACTAGCCACACCGCCCAGCCCCAACACCGGGGCCGGGCCCGATCCGAAAGGAAGCGCCCGCATGGACGACGAATTCCTCACCGACGACGAAGGCCCCATCTGCCACTGGTGCCGGTGCGAGATCTACCCGCCCGACGGGGAGTGCGGCTGCGGCTGCTGCTCGATCCACGACGAACTCGACTGCGACTGCGACTACTAGCCACCCCGGGCCCGGCCCCGCGAGGGGCCGGGCCCGAACCGAGGGGAGACACCCGCGTGGACGGCACCTATACCGACACCTGCACCGAGTGCGGTTTCTACTTCGAACCCTCCGGTCGCTGCTACTGCTGCATCCTCTGCTACCGCCCCTACGACGACCACACCGCCGACGAACTCGCCGCCTGCAACGAACACTGCGCCTGGCTCTACGCCGACGAGGACTAGCCAGCACGACCAGCGAAGGAGACCCATGGACTACTGCGAGAACGGCTGCGACACCCAGACCAACGCCCTCGGCCTGTGCCTGCAATGCGGGCACCTCAACACCGGATACGGCCCCGACCCGGACGACGACGAACCCGTCTGCCCCGACTGCGGCGACCTCCCCGCGCCCGGAGTCTTCTGCGACGGCGGCGGGGGCTTCCACCACGGCACCGACTGCGAGTGCGACTGGTGCCTCTACAGCTAGCCCACAACGACCCGAACGGAGCGACCGCCTTGGACCCCACCGCGATCGACACCGAGCTGCGCGAGCGCCGGGCGCACGCCCGCACCCAGACCCAGCAGGCCGACACGAAAGCCGCCGCCCTCGCCGGGGCCGTCGTCCCCGGGCTCGCCGCCGCCATCGCCGCCGGAGCCCTCGTCGGCCTCCCCGGACCCGTCGCCGCCGTCGGCTGGGCCGCCGCCGCACTCGGGTTCGCCGTCCTCGGCGAACTCGGCGCGGTCCTGTGGCCCCGCCGCGGCACCGCCCCGGGCAAGCGCCACCGCGACAGCGATGCCCTCCTGGACTTCCTGGAAGGCAACGACCCCCGCGTCCTGCGCGCCTCCCTCGCCGCCGAAGTCTGCGACCTCGCCGCGATCCTCGACCGCAAGTACAGGTGGCTGCGCCGCGCCCTCACCACCGCGACCGCCGCCGCGGCCCTCGCCGCCCTCACCCTCATCCTCGCCGCCACCACCTGACACACCGAAGGAGCACACCCATGACCACACCCATCGCCACGACCGACGAGTGCCCCGTCTGCGGGACCACCGAGGACTGCCGCTGCTGCCTCGACTGCGGCGGGACCTTCGAGCACGGCGGCGGCACCTACGGGTGCGTCTGCTGGGACGAAGGCGACCACAGCCCCTCGTGCGACTGCGACGACTGCACCGGCTGGTACTAGGCCCGACCGGCCCGGCCCCGCGAGGGGCCGGGCCCCAACCCGAGAGGAGACACCGCCGTGATGGCCTTCTGCGCTGAATGCCAGCTCGTCTACGACCCCTTCGCCGAGGCGTGCCCGCACTGCCACCCGTCGGCCCGCACCTGCCCCCGGTGCCTGACCGACCTCGACCCGGACGGCGAATGCGACTGCTGCCCCTGGTGCCTCGACCTCACCTGGGGCGAGTGCGGCTGCGCCGACGACCTCGCCTACGCCGCCTACGAACGCGACCTCCGCGACCCCGACGACGACTACTAAATCGAGGGAGCACACCCATGACGACCAACGGACTGCTCGACGCCGCGCTCGACCTCGCCGCCCGCGGCTGGCCCGTCTTCCCCCTCGCCGAAGGCGGCAAGCGCCCCGCAATCAAGCAGTGGGAGACCCGCGCGACCACCGACCCCGACCGCATCGAACGGTGCTGGCGCGCCGGGGCGTGGAACATCGGCCTCGCCACCGGCCCCGCCGGACTGCTCGTGATCGACCTCGACCGGCCCAAGCCCGGACAGCAGCGCTACAACCCCGACGGCTCGATCTACACCGGCGCCGTCGGCTATGACGCCCTCGCCGCCGAAGCGGGCGGCGAGACCGGCTTCGGCGAGACCTTCACCGTCCGCACGCCCTCCGGCGGCTGGCACCTGTACTTCGCGCGCCCCGACGACCTCGCCGCCCGCAACACCGCCTCGAAGCTCGCCTACCTGGTCGACACGAGGGCAGGCGGCGGGTACGTCGTCGCGCCCGGGTCAGCCACCGACACCGGCACCTACGACACCGTCAACGGCGGCGAGCCCGCGCCGCTCCCGGCCTGGCTCGCCGACCGCCTCACCCCTGCCGACCGGCCCGCCCCCGCGGCGGCGAGGACCGTGCCGGCGCCCGCGCGACTGGCCCGCCGCGAGCGTCGCTCGGCCCGCCTCGCGGCCTACCTCGCTGCCGCGATCAACCGCGAGACGACCGCCGTCGCCACCACTGCCGAAGGCGGGCGCAACCACCGCCTCTACTGCGCCGCGGTTGCTCTCGGCCAGCTCGCCGCCTCCGGCTACCTCACCGACACCGAGGCCGCCGAGCCGCTCACCGCCGCCGCCCGCGCCGCGGGCCTCACCGAGCTGGAGACCGCCCGCACCATCACCTCCGGCCTCACCGCCGGAGCGAAGAACCCGCGCGTCTTCGACCTCGACTGAGCACCGCACGGCAGCAAAGCACTTAGGTATCTGCGACACCGAAGGAGCGCACGATGTTCGAATCCGGCCCCGACGGCCTCCCGCCCGACGACCCGGGCGTCTTCGCACCGCCCAAGCGCCAGACCTCCTGGAGCGCCGCCGAACTCGCCGCCGCGGTGTTCCCCGAACCGAAATGGGCCGTGCCCGGCATGATCTGCGAGGGCGTCAACCTGCTGTGCGGGCCCCCGAAGGTCGGCAAGTCCTGGGCGGGCTTCGGGCTCGCCCTCGCCATCGCCCGCGGCGACGACGCCTTCGGGTCCATCCCCGTCGAACAAGGCGAAGTCCTCTACCTCGCATTGGAAGACACCGCGCGCAGGCTTCAGGCCCGGATGCGGACCATCCTCGCGGGCTCGGCCGCTCCCGAGGACCTCACCATCGTCACCGAGTGCCCGCGCCTCGACCACGGCGGCGCCGACGCGATCGACGCCTGGCTGACCAACCACCCCCGGGCCCGCCTGGTCGTGGTCGACGTGTTCGCCAAGATCCGACCCGCCGCCGCGGGCCCGGGCACGAACGCCTACGACGCCGACTACGCCGCGATCGGCGCCATCAAGCGCCTCGCCGACAAGCACGCCGTCGCCTTCGTAGTCGTCCACCACGTTCGCAAGGCCGGGTCCGACGACTTCCTCTCCGAGGTCTCCGGCACCAACGGCATTGCAGGCGCCGCCGACGCAACCCTGGTCCTCAAGCGAGGCCGCGGCAAAGCCGACGGGCTCCTGCACATCACCGGCCGCGATGTGGAGGAAGTGGAGCACGGGTTCGCGTTCGACCCCACCCGCGGCGCCTGGACCCTCCTCGACGGCGACCCCCGCCGCCTCACCCAGACCGACAACCACACCACCGTCTACGACTGGCTGCTGGAGAACCCCGAGTCTGGGCCCGGCGCCATCGCGACCGGTACCGGGCTCAATCCCGAGTCGGTCAAGACCGCGCTGCGCCGCGGCGCCAAGGATGGCTGGTTCACGCCCAAGGAGCGTGGGCGGTGGGTCGCTGTCGAGTCCGGCGTTGACGCCGAGGGACTGTTCTGAACCCCTTTGAAACTTTGAACCCTTTGAACCCTTTACCGGTATAAGCCCAGCTAGATGCGGGTTCATCGAAAGGGTTCAAAAGGGTTCAACCCGAGAACGACACAGGCCCCGGCGCGAGTTGGAAGCCCGCCGAGGCCCGATCTAGAAAGGTTGTGACCCCAGCATGACACAGAGGAGCGCAAGGGAGATCGGCGCCCGGCGTCGCGCCGCCCGCAGAGAGCACTACCGGGCCCGGCTGCTCGGAGTCTCCGAGATGCTCGAACTGCTCGGCGTCTCCCGCCGCACCTGGCAGGAGTGGCGCGCCTGCGGCAAAGGGCCCGACTGCTACAAGCTCCCGAACGGTCGCGTCGTCTGCCGAGAGGACGACTTCGACCGCTGGCTGGAGAGCCTGCGCGAGGAAGCGGAGGTCCGCGCGTGAGCACCACCCGAGACGTGGTCATCTTCAAGACGAGGATCGTCAAGCGCGCTACCCGGCGCCCCCACAATGTCCGCTGGCGCACCGGCAAGGGCACCAAACCGCACAGCGAGTACTACGCGACCCCAGGCCAGGCAAAGGGTCAAGTCGCGATGCTGGAGTTCTGGCGCGGCAAGGGCGTCGAGTTTGACATGGAGACCGGACTGCCCCTGCCGGTCCTGGAAGAACGCAAGGCGAAGGAACAGGCGCAGGCCGAACTAGAGGCGCGCACTGCGCGGATGAGCGTCTACGAGCATCTGGAGGAGTTCGCACAGTACAAGTGGGGCAAGCGGTCCGGGAACTACCACACAGCCATCTCGGACTACGCCCGGGACATCATGGTTGCGCTGCTGCCACCGAGACCCGATTGGATCACGCCGAAAGCCCTCAACCTCGCGTTGCGGAACTGGGCGTTCAACCCGTCCAAGAACCTCGATGACGCCGATGACCTCACCATCGACATCCTCGGCTGGGTCGAAGAGTCCAGTCCGCCAATCGACATCCTGTCCGACCTCGACGTGCTCTCCGCGCTCCTGGACGAGATGACCATGAAGTACGAGGACCGCTCGTACACCGTCCGCATCCGAGCCTCCCCCAAGACCTTCGAGAAGCGCAAGACGCTCCTGCTCGGCGCGCTCAATTACGCGGTGATCAAAGACCGACTCGACGCCAACCCGCTGCACCACCCGAAGCTTGACTGGGAACGACCGACCGGGTTTCGGGTCGTGGACGAGTTGGACGAACGCGAGGTCGGCGACATTGAGCAAGCCGAATCGATGTTCGCGGCCGTCAGCTATGTGTGGCCGACCGGGCTGCGGTACGTTGCGGCCTTCGCCTGCGAGTACTACTCGGTCATGCGCCCCGAGGAGGTCGCCAACCTCCGCGACTACCAGTGCATCTTCCCGCCCGACGAGGCCGGTCCTGACGCCTGGGGAGACCTCGACCTCGACGGGGCACTGACCTACGTCGGCAAGGACTGGACCGACGACGGGCAGGCGCACGAGGCGCGGCCACTCAAGGGTCGCGCGATCGGACAGGTCCGGCATGGCATCATGCCGCCGCCGCTCGTGCGGTACCTGAAGTGGCACATCGCGACCTTCGGCGTGCAGCCGGACGGCCGCCTCTTCGCCACGCCTTCAGGCGGGCCCATCGTGCCGGGCACCATGTGGCTGCTATGGACGCTCGCCAGGGCCTACGGGCTCGGTCCGGTTGAGCAGAAGCGGAAGGTCCTGAAGTCGCCCTACATGCTCCGGAAGTCGGGCATCTGCCTACTGCTGTACCTTGGCGTGCCGCCTGCTGAGGTCGCCGAGATCGCCGGGCACACCGTGGAGATGCTCCACCGGGTCTACGACAAGGTCATTCGCAAGCTCCAGAACAAGTGGCGCGAGCGGGTCGGCAGGTTCTTCAAGACCAGGGATCTTGGGTAGAACACCACCCCTGTGGATACCCCGTGGATACACTCCGCGGGGTATCTGCATTCATGCAGGTCAAGCCCTATTTTTGAAATCGTAGGTTCTCGGTTCGAGTCCGAGGGGGCCCACCATCTTGGACGGTGCGGGGCCGCGGCCCGCGCCGTTCTTTTTCGTTGTCAGGGCCGGATGCCGTTGAGCAGGAGGTCCAGGAATCCCGCGGCGCCGCCAGAGACCGGTTCGGGGATCAGCGAGCGGTAGGGCATCGTCCCTGGGATCGCGTCGGTCGCCGCGAGTCGAGGGCGACGCGGCGGTCTCGCGTAAGTACCGGGCGCTGGCGGTGATGAGCGGGTTTCCCGCGGCCTCGGAGCTGTGACGTGGGGCATGATCGGCACCTTGGTGTTCACGAGGCTTGCCCGAGGGTTTGCTGGGGCGTAATGAGCCGGTGACACCGGACGGGCAGAGTAGTCGGCGAGGCCCCGGGGGACCGCGATCCGGTCGGGCCTCATGCCGCACCGGCGCGGCACGCATCGTGCATCACCGCCCGGAAGGAAACACCATGGACCACTACGCCATGCTCGCGATCCAGATGCTCAAGACCGAGGCCGAGTCGGCCCTGCCGAACGCGCCAGTGGTCGAGGACCGGCCCACGCTGCTCGACCGCATCGTCGGCGGCTTCGCCGCCGCACGGCACGGCTTCATCGCCCGCGACCTGCGCGTCCGCGGCGAGCTCGCGGCCCTGCCGTCGCGCGCCGACGTCCGCCGCGCCGCATAGCGCGAACACGGTCAGGGCCCGGGAGGCATGCCTCCCGGGCCCTTGTCGTGTCGCTTAGTTGACCTGCACGCCGTCGATGTACGCGCGCTCCACCGTCGAGTAGTAGTCGAGCGGGTCGCCCGACCACACGCAGAAGTCCGCGTCCTTGCCCGCTTCGAGCGAGCCGAGCCGGTCGGCCACGCCCAGGACCTCCGCGGGGTTGATCGTCACGGCCCGCAGCGCGGTCTCGCGGTCCAGGCCCGCCTTCACGCACTCCATGACCTGCACGATCAGGTACTGGATCGGCACGACCGGGTGGTCGGTCATGATGACGAGCTTGACGCCCGCCTCGGCCATCTTCACGGCGTTCGCGGGGAACCGCTTCGCGGTCTCGACCTTCGCGCGCGCGGTCAGCAAGGGCCCGAACAGGACCGGGATGCCCTTCTCGGCGATGACGTCGGCGAGCAGGTGCGCCTCGGTCCCGTGGTCGAGCACCAGCTGGTACCCGAACTCGTCGGCGACGCGGATCGCCGTGGCGATGTCGTCGGCGCGGTGGCAGTGCTGGCGCCAGGGGATCTCGCGGTCGAGGACCTTGACGAGGTTCTCCAGCTTCAGGTCCCGGTCGGGGTTCTCGGAGGCGCGGTGCTTCTCGGCGGCGATGAACGCCGACCGGAGCACGCCCGCGGTCCCCATGCGGGTCTTGGGGGTTTGGCCCTTCTCGCCGTACACGCGCTTCGGGTTCTCGCCGAGCGCCGACTTGATCCCGGCGGGGGAGCGGACCACGAGGTCGTCGACGCGCCGGCCCCCGGCGGTCTTGACGACGACGCACTCGCCGCCGATGACGTTCCCGGACCCGGGGTTGACGCACGCGGTGAGGACGCCGCCGGTGAGCGCGTCGGCGAAGCCGGGCTCGCTCGGGTTGATGCCGTCCAGGGCCCGCACGTGCGCGGTGTTCGGGTCGGTCATCTCGTTGGTGTCGTCGCCCGCCCAGCCCTCGCCGGTCTCGTGGACGCCGAGGTGGGTGTGGGCGTCGATGAGGCCCGGGACGATCCACTTGCCGGAAGCGTCGATGACTTCGGTGCCCGCGGGGACGGCGAGGTCGGGGCCGCCGACGGCGCTGATGCGGCCGTCCTCGACGATGATGACGCCCTGCTCGATCGGAGCCGACGTGATGGGGACGATCGTCGCGCCGGTGAGCGCGTACGCGGCATGGGACATGGACCCGCCTTCGGAATTCGACAGCAGCTTGCCGCCCAATCCTGCCGCATCAACTAGCCGAGCGGCTAATTGTTGACCGTATTGTGACCGGCCCTCACCCGAATCAGCGACCGCGGTTCACGACGCTGCTCGCGGTGCAGCTCAAGACGCCCACCGGATGATCTCCTTCGTCACCGTCTCCGGCGCCTCCTGCTGCGGGAAGTGCCCCACCCCGTCGAGGAGCTTCCACTCGTACCGCCCGTGCACGTACCGCCCCGACCCCTGCGCCGTCCGCGGCAGCACGCACGTGTCGAGCGCCCCGTGCAGCTGGAGCACCGGCACCGGCGTCGGCCGCTGGAGCAGCTTCACGAACCGCCGCCCCGCCAGCCCCACCGACGTGCGGAACGGCCACCGGAACGCCTCCAGCGCGCAGAACGCCGCCTGCGGGATCTGGATGACGTCCCTGCACGCCCGCACGTACTCCTGGAAGTCCCGCGTCCCCCGCCATCCCGGCCCCGACCACGCGTACATCAGGTCCGCGACTTTCCTTGCGTCCCAAGCCGTCAGCTTGTGCTCGTAGCGGGGCATCTGGAACGCGAACAGGTGCCGGGACGCCGACAGCTGCCCCTTCGGGTCCACCGCGAGCGCCGCGCGCTGGCGCAGCGGGTGCGCCGCGCCGAGGACCACGAGGGACTTGAACTGCCTGGGGTGGAACGCCGCCGCCGCGAACGCGAGGATCCCGCCGAGGTCGTGCCCGACCACGGTCGCCTCGCGCTCGCCGAGGGCCCGGACGAGCCCGACGACGTCGGCGGCCATCGTGTACGCGTCGTAGCCCTTCGGGGGCTTGTCGGAGGCGCCGTAGCCGCGCAGGTCGGCGGCGACGACGCGGAAGCCCGCGTCGGCGAGCGCGGGCATCTGGTGGCGCCACGCCCACCAGAACTCGGGGAAGCCGTGCAGGAGCAGGATGAGCGGGCCTTCTCCGGCCTCGGCCACGTGGAAGCGCGAGCCGTTGGCGTCGACTTGCCGGTGCGTCCAGGGGCCCTGCTTCAGGGCGGCGCTGTCGGCGAAGGTCTTGCGGGTCACGCGGACAGCGTACGAGGTGACGGAAGGGTCACGGCGGGCCGCCGGGCGCGGCCGTGGCCCGGATCGTAGATCCTATTTCCCATAGGAAACAGGATCTACGATCCGGAGCCCTCAGTCTTCCTTGCCGCCTTGCAGGCCGGTCTTGATGCGGCTCATGACGGTGTTGTCGGCGAGGGTCGTGACGTCGCCGATCTCGCGGTCCTCGGCGATGTCGCGCAGCAGCCGCCGCATGATCTTGCCCGAGCGGGTCTTCGGCAGCTCCGCCACGATGATGACCTGGCGGGGCTTCGCGATGGCGCCCAGCGTCTTCGCGACGTGCGCGCGCAGCTCCGCGAGGTGCTCGGGGCTCGACTCCGACTGCCCGCGCAGGATCACGAACGCGACGATGCCCTGGCCCGTCACCGGGTCCGACGCCCCCACGACAGCCGCCTCCGCCACGGTCTCATGGCTCACCAGCGCCGACTCCACTTCGGTCGTGGAGATGTTGTGCCCCGACACCAGCATGATGTCGTCGACCCGGCCGAGGAGCCACAGGTCCCCGTCGTCGTCCTTCTTCGCGCCGTCCCCGGCGAAGTACATGCCGTCGAAGTGCGCCCAGTACGTGTCGAGGAACCGCTGGTCGTCGCCCCAGATCGTGCGGAGCATCGACGGCCACGGCTCGCGGATCACCAGGAACCCGCCGCCGCCGTCCGGCACCGACTCGCCCTGCTCGTCGACGACGTCGACGCTGATCCCCGGGAGCGGCCGCTGCGCCGAGCCCGGCTTCGTCGCCGTCACGCCCGGCAGCGGCGACACCATGATCGCGCCGGTCTCGGTCTGCCACCACGTGTCCACCACGGGCGTCGACCCGCCGCCGATGTGCTCGCGGTACCACACCCACGCCTCGGGGTTGATCGGCTCGCCGACCGAACCGAGGACCCGCAGGCTCGACAGGTCGAACTTGGCGGGCACGTCGTCGCCCCACTTCATGAACGTGCGGATCGCCGTCGGCGCCGTGTACAGGATCGTCACCCCGTACTTCTGCACGATCTCCCAGAACCGGCCCGTGTGCGGCGTGTCCGGGGTGCCCTCGTACATGACCTGCGTGGCGCCGTTCGACATGGGCCCGTAGACGATGTACGAGTGCCCGGTGACCCAGCCGATGTCGGCGGTGCACCAGTACACGTCGGTCTCGGGCTTCAGGTCGAACACGGCGTGGTGCGTGAACGACGCCTGCGTCAGGTACCCGCCCGACGTGTGCAGGATGCCCTTCGGCTTCCCCGTCGTCCCCGACGTGTACAGGATGAACAGCGGGTGCTCCGCGTCGAACGGCTGCGCCTCGTGCTCATTGGACGCCCCGCCGACGGCGTCCTCCCACTTGACGTCGCGGTCGTTCCACGCGACCTCCTGCCCCGTGCGGGTCACCACGAGGACCTGCTCCACCGACGGGCACGATTCGAGCGCCTCGTCCACGGTGGGCTTGAGCGCGAACGCCTTCCCCTTGCGGAACCCGCCGTCGGCGCAGATCACGAGCTTCGCGCCCGCGTCGTCGATGCGGCTCGACAGCGCCGCGGCGCTGAACCCGCCGAACACCACCGAGTGCGGGGCGCCGATGCGCGCGCACGCCAGCATCGCCACCGCGGCCTCGGGGATCATCGGCATGTAGATGACGACCCGGTCGCCCGCCTCCACACCCAGATCGGTGAGCGCGTTCGCGGCCCGCTTGACCTCGTCGAGCAGCTCCGCGTACGTGACCGCGCGCGTGTCGCCCGGCTCGCCCTCGAAGTGGATCGCCACCCGGTCGCCGAGGCCGTTCGCCACGTGCCGGTCGAGGCAGTTCGCGCTGACGTTCAGCTCGCCGCCGGTGAACCACTTCGCGAACGGCGGGTCGTCCCAGTCCAGGACCCGGTCCCAGTCCTTCGACCAGTCGAGCCGGCGGGCCTGGGCCTCCCAGAACGCGAGGCGGTCGGCGGCGGCTTCGTCGTAGGCGGCCGCCGTGACGTTCGCCGCCTGAGTGAACTCGGGGGACGGCGGGAAGGTCCGGTCCTCCGACAGGAGATTGGCAAGCGTCTCTTGCGGGGTATCTGCCACTGGTATTGGCTCCTTACAGATCTACGCGCCAATGCGCGACTGTGAGGCGGGTCTATGTCCGGTAACACTACCGCGCATTCGGCGACACGGAACGTGCCCCTGAGGCGGGCACCGGCATCTGGGACCTGCCGTCGCCGAACGGCCCGTGGACGGGCGTCGGGCGGCCGCCGAGCGGCCCGCCCCCCGTCGGGTCCGCCCGGCCGGTTCGCTCTCCTCGGGGACCCTTGCACGCCGATTCGCCGGGTATCGTCGGAGCGGTGTCGACCCGCGAAGTCCGATACTGTTCTGTGACTGCCCTCTAGCCCGCCCGGTGCGCCGTTTGCGTGCTCCGCACTAAAGGTAAGGTTCCGCCCGTGGATCCTCTCGCGCCTCTCCTCGAACTCTCCGAGGTCGCCGACGCCCTGGAGAACGCCCGAGCCGGTGTCGACCGCATGCTCTGGCACGAGGCCCTGCGCGGCGGCGAAGCGGCCGAGGCCCTCGTCGGGACCGAGGTCGCACTGCACTCGGCCTCCGCGACCCTCGCCCTCGACGGGTACGACTGCGACGTGGAGCGCCTGCGCGCCGGGGACTTCGACGACCCGGTCGTCTCCGGCGTCCTCGCCGTCACCGACGCCCTCCCGTCCCTCGCGGGCGTCTGGCCCGTCTCCCCGCGGTACGTCCTCGCGAAGCTCCACCTGCTCGCCACCCGCGACCTCCCCGACGCCGGCGTCGACTTCGAGCCCGGCCGCATCGAGGTCGACGAGTCCGGGTCTGCGCGCATCAACGCCCTGTGCGCCCTGGTCACCAACCCCACCAAGGAGATCCCGGCCGCGATGGCCGCCGCCGTCGTCCACGGCGAGCTGTTGTCGGTGCGCCCGTTCCCCGTCGCCAACAACGTGGTCGCCCGCGCGGCGGCCCGGCTCGCGCTGGCCAGCAAGGGACTCGACCCGAAGCTGCTCATCACCGTCGACGCCGGGCACCTGGAGCGACAGCCCGAGTACGTGGGCGCGCAGCGTGCCTGGTCGACCGGCACACCCGACGGGGTCCGGTCCTGGCTCAAGCACTACGGCAAGGCCCTGGAGGCCGGGGCGGCCGAGACGCTCCAGATCTGCTCGGAGCTCATGAAGGACGCGTAAGACGCGGAAGGCGCCTCATGAGGTAAGACCCTTACCCCATAAGGCGCCCTTCGGTTCCTTAGTTCACTGAGCCCTTACGGCTTACTCGCCTGCGAGTTCGGCGCGCAGCTGCTCCTTCTCCTCGCGGCGGCGCTTCACTCCGGCGTCGATGTGCTCGATCATGGCCTCGCGCTGCTTGCGCAGCAGCACGAAGCCCAGGACCATCGACACGAGCAGGCCCGCGGCGAGCGCGAGCAGCGCGTTGATGAAGAACATCAAGGGGACGGCGACGACGGCGACGAGCGCCACGCGCGCGAGGTAGAACTTGGCGACCGGGTTCATGCGGGCCGCTCCTCTCCGAAGGTGCGGACCCCTGCGTACCACAGGGGCGCGTAGACGAGTGCTGCGGTGAGTCCGGCGAGGCCGCCGGCGAGCATCGGCGGCCACGTCGGGGGCAGGAGCACCCCGACGGCGAGCCCGGCCCCGAGGCCGAGCATCACGCCGACGAGCATGACGCCCCAGCGGGCCGCGCCGCCGTAGCGCCGGAACTGCTCGGTGTACGCCCACACGGTCGGCAGCGCGGCGATCCACCCGGAGGTCTCGCCGAACGGCCGCCCGCTCGGGAACACGAACAGCAGGTCGATGACGACGAGGACGACCGCGCCCATCACGAAGTACGCGAGCGCGGTCCCCAGCAGCTGGCCGAGGGTCCCGGCCGCGGGCGTCTCCGGTTTCGACTGTGCCATGGCAGGTTCGAGGGGCGCCGCTAGAACTTCACGGACTGCGGCTCGGCCCGGCGCTCGGCGATCGTCTGGGGCCCTTCGTACTCGCGCACCACGTCGTAGCGGGTGTTGCGCTCGACGGGCCGGAACCCGGCGTCGCGGATGAGCTCCAGGAGGTCGTCGCGGGTCATCTTGTCAGGCGTGCCGTACTCGTCGGCGTCGTGGGTGATCTTGTACTCCACGACCGAGCCGTCGAGGTCGTCGGCGCCGAAGGAGAGGGACAGCTGCGCGACGTCGAGGCCGTGCATGACCCAGAAGCACTTGACGTGGTCGAAGTTGTCGAGCAGGAGCCGCGAGACCGCGAAGACCTTGAGGGACTCGGCCGGGCTCGCCATCGTGGTGCGCGCCTGGAGCTTGTTGCGGATCTTCCCGTCCCGGGAGTCGTGGAAGTCGTGCTGGTAGCGCAGGGGGATGAACACGGCGAAGCCGCCGGTCTCGTCCTGGAGCTCGCGCAGGCGCAGCACGTGGTCGACGCGGTGGCGGGGCTCCTCGATGTGGCCGTACAGCATCGTGGCGGGGGTGCGCAGGCCCTTGGAGTGGGCGAGGCGGTGGATGCGCGACCAGTCCTCCCAGTGGCAGTCGTGGTCGACGATGTGCTGGCGGATCTCCCAGTCGAAGATCTCGGCGCCGCCGCCGGTGAGCGACTCCAGGCCGGCCTCGATGAGCTCGTCGAGGATCTCGTCGGCGCTCAGGCCGGAGATCTTCTCGAACCACTGGACCTCGGTGGCGGTGAACGCCTTCAGGTTCACCTCGGGGAGGGTCTCCTTGAGGGCCTTGAGGACCCGCGGGTAGTAGCGCCACGGGAGGGTCGGGTGGAGGCCGTTGACGATGTGCAGCTCGGTGGGGGCGTCGCCCTTCATCTGCTCGGCGAGGGCCACTGCCTGCTCGACGCGCATCGTGTACGCGTCGGCCTCGCCGGGCTTGCGCTGGAACGAGCAGTACGCGCAGGACGCGGAGCACACGTTGGTGAGGTTGAGGTGGCGGTTGACGTTGAACATGGTCCGGTCGCCGTTCTTGGCGGTGCGGACCCCGTGCGCGAGGCGGCCGAGCCAGGCGAGGTCGTCGACCTCGTACAGCCCGACGCCGTCCTCGAAGCTCAGCCGCTCGCCCGCGGCGAGCTTCTCCTCGATCCCGGCCTTGAACCTGGCGGTGTCGTCCATGGCGCTCCCAACGTTGTCGCGTTCGGTGCCAGCGTAGCGCCGCGGCCACGCCGCGGCCGCCGCGCACGATTCGCTTGTGAGGCCGTGAACGCGCCTACAGTATCCGTGGCTTCCGTCCGGATCCCGTCCGCTGATGCTGTGTGATCCGATCCTCAAGAGGATTGACCGGCGTCTGCGGCCGGTCTTCCCGCGGCGATACCGCTGCCGGCAGGGCCGGTCTTGCGCGGTTTCCGTCGGGCTGTTTTCACGTGGCCCGGCGACTCCAGGTCCACGGCGGTCTTCTGCGCGAGGTTCCGCAGGTTAAGCGCGGCGTTGAGGTCGCGGTCGATGACCGCGCCGCACTGCTCGCAGGCGAAGGTCCGCTCGGACAGGCGCAGTTTGGTTTTCACCGCGCCGCAGGACGAGCAGGTTTTCGAAGTCGGCGACCAGCGGTCGGCGGTCACCAGGACGCCGCCGTTCCAGGCGGTCTTGTATTCGAGCCGGCGACGGATCTCACCGAGCGAGGCGTCCGCGATCCGCCTCGCGAGAGGTCTGTTGCGGAGCATCCCTGCGACATGGAGGTCTTCGACCACGATGGTGCCGTAGCTCCGTGCGAGGCGGCCGGTGAGCTTGTGTACGGCGTCTCCGCGCTGTGCGGCGACCTTTCGATGCAGCCGCGAGATCCGCTGCCGTGCTTTCTGCCACCGATGCGACGGCGCCTTTCCCGGGGCCGGCCCCTCCCTGCGGGCCAGAACACGGTTCGCCCTGCGCAGCCGCTGCTGTGCCGCCTCCAGCCGACGCGGGTTGGGAACGAACTCACCGGTCGAGAGCACCGCGAGGTGTTTGACCCCCAGATCGATGCCGACCACAGCTTCCGGCTGCTCCGGCGTTCGTTCCCGGTGCTCGATCTCGCAGGTGAATGACACGAACCAGCGGCCCGAGCGCTCCATCGCGAGCGTGGCAGAGAGGATCCGACCGGTCCCGCGGAGCAGGTGCCGATGCAGCTTCGCCGTGTTCTCGAAGGTACGGATCGTGCCGATTCGCGGCAGGGTGATGTGTCGGCGATCCGCCTCGGCTCGGATCGCGCCGGTGGTGAAGGAGCACGAGAGCCGGGACCTGCGTAGTTTGGGCCGCGGGAAGCCCACCGGCTTCCCCTTACGGCTCCCGAGCTTGGAGGCGCGCCAGTTCTCCAGTGCGGCGGCGAGGTCGGCGCACCCGGAGGCGTACGCCTCTTTGGAGTTCGCCGCCCACCAGGGCGCGACTTGCTCCTTCCGGGTGTTCCAGGCCTTGCGCAGCCTGTACGCCGACCAGTCGAGGACCGGAGTGAGCGCTGCCTCCGCGATGCCGTAGGACCGCTCGGCCCGCCGCTGGTCGAGGTTCGCCTTCACCAGGCCGAGCATGTGGTTGTAGGCGAACCGCCGCCCGCCGCAGTGGGACAGGAACGCCGTGACCTGATCGGGCCGGGGGTCGAGCGCGAAGCGGTATGCCTTCACCACCTTCATGCGCTCACCCCGAATCGATCAAGCTGCTGGGTTTCGGACACCAGGACTAACGAGTGACGGCCATGAAGGTGACGGTATCGCGGAAGAAATTCTTCTCGACCGGTTCGGATGCCGATATGCAGGCCATCAGGGGCGTGCACCTCTCAACAGGGCCGAGCGGCCGCGATACGCGTCGGGAGTTCTTTTTCGGGTGGAATCGACGCGGTACTATTTCGACGCGACCCCCCACAGAAGGACACCTCACATGCGCGTTTCACGGTTCGGTGCCCGCATGATCGCCGCCGCGAGTGCCGCGGCCGTCGTCTTCGGCGGGGCGCTGCCCGCGTTCGCCGAGCCCGGCGTGACGGTCCCCGACGACGGCTCCAGGCCCCTCGGCGGGGCGGGCGACGACACGCCCGTCACCAACCCCGAGACCGCCGACGGCCCGCTCGGCGACCAGATCACCGCCGCGTCGATCGACCTCGCGCAGCTCGCCGAGGAGACCACCGACGCGCAGCAGGAGTGGACCGCCCGCGAGACCCGCCTCGCCACCGCGCAGACCGAGTGGACCGCCACCACCGCCGAGCTCGCGGCCGCGCAGGAGGCCCTCGACTACGCTGCGGGCGAGGCCTACGCCGACACCGCGGGCGTCCCCGACACCGAGCTGCCCGACCTGTCCGGGCTCGCGCCCCTCGGCGGCGAGTGGGACCTGCCCGCGCTCTCCTCCGACCTCGACGAGGCCGCCACCGCCGAGCAGGTCGCCCGCGCCGCCTACGACGCCGCCGTCCTCTCCGCCGACCGCGCCGAGACCCGCTACCTCGCCCTCGACACCGAGTTCGACGCCGCCCAGGCCGCGCTCGACGCGCTCGTCGAGGAGAACCGCGAGGCCCTGGAGCAGCTCGAACGCGAGCGCGAGGCCGCCGCCGCCCAGTACTCCGACGACTTCTCGTCCGAAGTCGACGGCTGGGACGCCGCCCCCGAGGCGAAGAAGGCCGTCGAGTACGCGCTGGCGCAGCTCGGCGACCCGTACGTGTGGGGCGCCGAAGGGCCCGACTCGTTCGACTGCTCCGGCCTCGTCCAGTCCGCGTACGCCTATGCGGGCGTGAGCCTCCCGCGCGTCGCCGCCGACCAGTACAACGCGACCCGCGACAAGCCCGTCGACGTCGAGAAGCTCCTCCCCGGCGACCTCCTCTACTGGTGGGACGACCCCGGGAACTGGCAGTCCGTCTACCACACCGGCATGTACCTCGGCGACGGCAAGATGATCCAGGCCCCGCGCACCGGCGACGTCGTGAAGATCTCCTCGATCTGGTTCACGAACTTCGCGGGCGCCCACCGGGTCGTCGACGCCATCCAGACCGACCCCGACGCGGGCGACCCGACGCAGACCCCCGGCGAGCCCAGCTCGCCCGACGACGACCCGACCACGCGCGACCCCCGGCCCACGCCCAGCGAGACCGAGTCGCCCGACCCGGAGCCCACCGACAGCGAGACGCCGTCCGAGTCGCCCTCGCCGAGCCCCAGCGACGACCCGCAGACGCCCACCGAGGACGAGGGCGAGTCGCCCACCCCGACGCTGGCCGACACCGTCGCGGGGGCGCTCACGCGCGAGACCGAGTCCTGAGAGGCGTCCCCGGGTAGTGGGAAGGCGTGCACGCGACGCGACCGGATGATGGCACGATGGTGATCTGAAGTGCCCGATTGACGACGCTCCAGCCCCGAGGAGGCTTCCGTGGACGGAAACAGCTGTAGCTCCTGCGGCCAGCGGCTCACGTCCGGGCAGCGCCGCTGCCCCCAGTGCGGCGCCCCCCTGCCGCCCCCGCTCGGCGGCTTCCCGGCGGAGCCGAACTACCCGCCGCCCGCCGGGTACGGCACGCCGTCCTACGCGCCTCCCGGTGCGCCCCAGGCATACGGCGCGGCCGCGGTCCCCCAGTACGCCCCGCCCGGCGAACCCCAGGGCTACGCGGCCCCGCCCGAACCCCAGTACGCGCCGCCCGGCGCCTACCAGCCCACCGCACAGCCGCAAGGGGCACCGCCCCAAGGCGTCGCACAGCCCCCGCAGCCCGCACCGCCCCTGAACCAGGGCTACGCCGCCGTCCCGTCCCCGAACCAGCCGTACGGCGCCCCGCAGCAGCAGTGGGGCCCGCCGCCCGCCCAGGGCTCGGCCGCCGTCCCGCAGCCCGTCCCCCCGCAGGGCCAGGCCGCCGTGCCCCAGTACGGCTCCGCCTCCGTGCCGCCGCCCGCGCCCGCCTACGGCGCCGCGCAGGTCCCCGCGTACCCGCCGCCGCACCCGCAGGGCCAGTACCCGCCCTACCAGCCGCCGCAGCCGCCCGGCCAGCCCTACCAGTCGGCCCCGCCGCCGTACCAGTCCTCGCAGTCGCTGCCGCCCGTCGCGGCCGCCCCGGCGACGGTCCCGCCGGTCTCCCCGCCGCCCCCGGCCTTCCCGCCGCCGAGCGCGAACCCGGCGTTCACCGACTCGCCCTCGGCGTCCTCCCCGGTCACCGGCGCGCCCTACGCGCCCCCCGCGGGCAGCGGCTTCAGCCTGCCCTCGGCCGAATCCGGCATGTTCGCGCCCCCCGGCGCCCCGCCCGCGCCGGACCTCCCGGCCCCGGCCCCGGACGGCACGCAGATCCTGCGCCGCACGCCCCCGCCCGTCGACGCGCCCTTCGCCGACCCGGGCCCGACCGCGCCCGCCGTCCCCGAAGCCGCCCCGCCCGGATTCAGCGTGCCCTCCTCCGAGAGCAGCCCCGGCGCCGCCTACGCGCCCGGCTTCACCGTCCCCGCGGCCGAACCCGCCGAACCGGCCGTCAGCTTCAGCAGCCCCGCGTCCGCGAGCCCGGCCGCCGCGAGCCCCGCCCCCGAGCCCGAACCCGCGCCGCCCTCCGCGACCCCGGCCCCCGAGCCGCTCGCCGAAGACGACGACGAGGACGCCGCCTGGGACACCCTCCCCGACCCCGAGGACCCCGACGACGACGCCGAGCTCACCGAGGACGACGAGTCCGCGCTGGCGGGCCTCGGCGACGACGTGCCCGGCGAGTCCCTGCCGCCCGCGCCCGACGACGCGCCGGGCCTGGGGGACGACCCCGAATCCGTCGTGGAGCCCGAGCTGGAGGAGGCCCTTGCCGTCGCGGCGGTCGTGGACGCCCCGAGCCCCGGCGCCGACCTGGTCGAGACCGCGGACGCCGCGGCCGACCTCGCAAGCGCACCTGTGGAGGACGTCCCCGAGCCGGTGATCGGCCTGGGCGCCAAGGCGTTCAGCGACGCCGTGCTCGGCGATGCCGTCGAGAAGGCCTCCGCGGACCTCGAATCCGGGGTCACCGTCAACGAGCGCACCGGCAACGAGCGCACCGACGGTCCCGACGCGACCGGCCCGGCCGAGTCCGCCGCGGTCGACCCGACCCCCGAGCCGACGCCGCCCCCGGAGCCGACCCCGCCGGTCCCCACACCGCCGGTGCCCGACCCGCTGCCGGAACCGACGCCGGTCCCGGAGCCGGAACCGGTCCCGCACCCCGAGCCGACGCCGCCGCAGCCGCCCGCGCCGGGCCCCGTGCCGGACCCCGAGCCTGTGCCGCGCCCTGAGCCCACACCGCCGCCGTCGTACCTGTACGCCGACGACAGCCCGTTCTCCGACGCCGCCCCGTACGAGGAGCCGCTCCCCACGCCGACGCCCGCCGCCGCGCAGGAGGACGCCCCGGTCGAGGCCGACACGCCGCCGTCCGGGGCCCCCGAGGAGGGCCCGCAGACCGAGGTCGAGTCGTCGCGCAAGAAGATCGTGAACGCGCCCGACATCAGCCTGTTCGAGGAGCCGAGCACCAAGACCGGCGCGCACAAGCTGCCGCCCGCGTCCTGGCCGCCCGCCGACGAGGACGGCTACCGGCGCGGCCTCGCCCGCGTCAAGAACCACCTCGACCGCTCCGAGCTGCCCGAGCACATCCCGCTCCCGCGGCCCACCGTCTACGGCGCCAAGCCCGAGGACGGCGACGCCGAAGCTTGACCCGTCCGCGCCGCGGCCTGACCACTCTGTGCCTCGTCCTGCTGCAATAGCCCGAAAACGCGTCCGCCGTCCCCGCGCCCGGTCCATCCTGGTCCTGACGGGCCGCCCGGCGGCCCTGCGAACGGGGAGGGGAGCAGCATGGCCGAGCGCCGTGTGAAAGTGAGCACAGAGGTCGGGATCCAGGCGCGGCCCGCGACGGTCTTCGTGGAGACCGCGGCCTCGACGCCCGGCGAGGTGACCATCGCGAAGAGCGGTGAGGGCCAGACGCACGATGCGAAGTCGATCCTCCAGGTCCTCGTCCTCGACGTGCGCCCCGGCGACGAGATCGTCCTGACCGGCGATGACGAGGAGGTCCTCGACCGGCTCGTCGCGCTCGTCACCGACGACGAGACCGCGGGCGCCGACGGCGGGAAGGACCTCGCGGACATCGACGAACGCTGAAGCGTCCGTGACGCCGGCGACGCCGCCGCCCTCTCGGGACGGTCCTAGGACCCGGGAGGGGGCTACCGTCGGAAGCGTGAACAACGCGCGACGCCCGAGGGTCGGCCACATCGCCTTCCTCAACTGCATGCCCATCTACTGGGGACTGGCCCGCACGGGCGCGCTGCTCGAATTCGAGCTGCGCCGCGACGCGCCCGACGAATTGAGCCGCCTCCTCGTCGAAGGCGACCTCGACATCGGCCCGATCACCCTCGTCGAGTACCTGAAGCACAGCGACGACCTGCTGCTCATCCCCGACCCGGCGGTCGCCGCCGACGGCCCGGTCCTCAGCGTCAACCTCGTGTCGAAGGTCCCGCTCGCCGACCTGCCCGCCGAGCCGCGCGTCTCGCTCGCGTCGTTCTCGCGCACCGGCGTGCTCCTCGGCAAGATGCTCCTGGAGGACCGCTACGGCCGCAGGCCCGTCTACCGGGTCACCGCGCCCGACGTCGAGTCCGCGCTCGACGGCGCCGATGCCGCCGTCCTCATCGGCGACGAGGCCCTCCGCGTCCACCACGACCCGCAGGGCGCGCATGTGCTCGACCTGGCCGCGGAGTGGAAGGACTGGACCGGCCTGCCGATGGTCTTCGCCGTATGGGCCGTGCGCCGCGACTACGCCGAGGCCCACCCCGGGCTCGTCAAGGACGTGCACCTCGCGTTCCGCGACTCCGTGCGCCTCAGCCGCGCCGAGATCGACGCGGTCGTCGCCTCCGCGGCCCGCTGGGAGCCCTTCGCGCCCGCCGCGCTCGCCGAGTACTTCGACCGGCTCCAGTTCGGCCTCAGTGAGCGGCACCTCGCGGGCCTGCGGGAATTCGCCTCCCGCGCCGCCCGTTACACGGAAGTGAAGGACCTTTCGCCCGAAGGGCCCGAATTCTTCGACAGCGACATCTAGGTAGCCCGAACGAACACCCCCGGAAGACGAGAGGACCGCCCCGTGGCCATCGAGCTGAAGCAGCCCCGCAAGAACCGCCCCGCGTGGCACAAGCTCACCGTCAGCGCCGTCCGGGCCCTCACCGGCGACGCCGTCGAAGTCACCCTCGCCGTCCCCGAGCACCTGCGGCCCGCGTTCGACTTCAAGCCCGGCCAGCACCTCACGTTCCAGCGCGTCGAGCCCGACGGCTCCGAGGTCCGCCGCTCGTACTCGCTCGCGTCGACGCCGCGCGAGCTCGCCGAGCGCGGCACGCTGCGCCTGGGCATCCGCTCGATCCCCAAGGGCTCCTTCTCCGGGTACGCGAACCGGAGCCTCCAGCCCGGCGACGTCCTCGAAGTGCTCCCGCCGCTGGGGCACTTCTGCACCGACATCCGGTCCGACCGCCACTACGGCTCGGTCGTCGCCGGGTCCGGGATTACGCCGATCATCGCGATCGCCACCGCCGCGCTCGAATCCGGTGCGACCGTGACCCTCCTGTACTCCAACCGGACCGAGGACACCACGATGTTCCTGCCCGAGCTGCGGGAGCTCGAACGCGTCCACGGCGACCGCCTGCGCCTCCACCACGTGCGCACCCGCACCGAGGGGCCCACGCCGCTGCTCACCGGCCGCCTCACGCCCGAGCGGCTCCGCGAGGTCCTCGCGACCGTGGTCGACGCGGGCGAGGTCGACGAGTGGTTCCTGTGCGGGCCGTACGAGATGGTCCTCGGCGTCAAGGAGGTCCTCGAAGAGGCCGGGACCGGGGAGATCCACACCGAGCTGTACACGGTGTAGCGCGAACCCGCGAGTAACCCACGAGTCAATCCGTTCGGGCGCACTGTCCCGGAGGGCCCCCGGGCGGATACGCTTCGTGCATGGCCGAGATTGACGACGTCCTCGCCCGCGCCGCCGACGGCGGCGCCATCAGCGCCGAGGAAGCCCTGCTGCTCTACACCGAAGCGCCCTTCCACCCGCTGGCGGAGGCCGCGGACGCGGCCCGGCGGCGCGTCGTCGGCGACAACATCGTCACGTACATCATCGACCGCAACATCAACTACACGAACGTGTGCGTCACCGCGTGCAAGTTCTGCGCGTTCTACCGCGCCCCCAAGCACGACGAGGGCTGGGCCCACCCGATGGAGGAGGTCCTGCGCCGCTGCGGGGAGGCCGTGAGCCTCGGCGCCACGCAGGTCATGCTCCAGGGCGGGCACCACCCCGACTTCGGCGTCGAGTACTACGAGGAGCTGTTCTCCTCCGTCAAGCGCGAGTACCCGCAGCTGATGATCCACTCCATCGGGCCCTCGGAGATCGCCCACATGTCGAAGGTCTCCGGCGTGGAGATCGACGAGTCGATCCGCCGCATCAAGGCCGCCGGGCTCGACTCCATCGCCGGTGCGGGCGCCGAGATGCTCCCAGCGCGGCCGCGGACCGCGCTCGCGCCGCTCAAGGAGTCGGGCGAGCGGTGGCTGGAGATCATGGAGGCCGCGCACGGGCAGGGCCTCGAATCGACCGCGACGATGATGATGGGCACGGGCGAGACCGCGGCCGAGCGGATCGAGCACCTGCGGATGATCCGCGACGTGCAGGACCGCACGGGCGGGTTCCGCTCGTTCATCCCGTGGACGTACCAGCCGGAGAACAACCACCTGAAGGGCCGCACGCAGGCGACGACCCTGGAGTACCTGCGGCTCTTGGCGACCGCGCGGCTGTTCTTCCACAACGTGAAGCACCTCCAGTCGTCGTGGCTGACGACCGGGAAGGCCTCCGGGCAGCTGAGCCTCCACCTCGGCGTCGATGACCTCGGCTCGATCATGCTGGAGGAGAACGTGATCTCCTCGGCGGGCGCCCGCCACCAGTCGCGCCTCTCGGAGCTCATCGGCCTGATCCGCTCCGCCGACCGCATTCCGGCGCAGCGGAACACGCTGTACGAGCGCATGGCGATCCACTGGACCCCGGAGGACGACCCGACCGACGACCGCATCCGGTCGCATTACTCGACGATCGTCGCCGAGTTGCAGGTGAAGTGACATGAAACGCGAAACGCCCCGGGCATCGCCCGGGGCGTTTCGCTTGCGCTGCTAGAGCAGGTGGCCTATCTCGGCCTTGATGAGCTGGGCGTTGACGCCGGAGTTGGGGCAGCCGCCGAAGTGGTGGAGGGCGACGACCTCGTGGGTGTCGCGGGAGATGACCGGGGAGCCGGAGGAGCCGAACTCGGTGTCGCAGTAGTAGGAGACGTCGCTCCCGGCGATGTAGCCGTCGTAGACGGCGTTCTTCACGACGCAGTTGCCGCCGTCCACCGAGGACTCCATGGCGATCTCGGTGGGCCGCCCGGCCGGGTGCTGCGGGATGTAGATCGCCTCGCCCGCCTTCGCGGGCTCGTCGGCGAGCTCCAGGTAGCCGAACTGGTCGATCCGCTTGAAGTCGTCCACGGTGAACAGGGTGTAGTCCAGGGGCTTCGAGGTCTTCAGGACCTGCTGGCCGCCGACCTTCACTGGGATGTTCGCGGCGTCCGCCCCGCACGCGACGCAGTCGTACCCGAACCAGACCTCCGTCTGCTGGGCCTCCCACGTCTCGGTGAAGCAGTGGTGGTTCGTGAGCATCCGGTTGTCCTCGCCGACGCGGAACGCCGTGCACAGCACCGTCCCGTCGATGAGCAGGCGCGCCACCGGTTCCGCGTGCTCCACGACCTCCGGGTACGAGGACCGGTAGCAAGCCGAGGACTTCTTCTCGTCGCTCGCAGAGCAGACGCTCTCCTCCGGGCGGGCCGCGTCGGCCTGCTCGGCCACGAGCGCGTCGACCACGTCGGAGGCGAACCCGTACGCGGCCCGGTCGATGAGGACCCCGAGCGCGTCCGAGGCCGGGCTCGACTCGGCCCGGTGCAGCTCCACGATCGCGGTGTCGCCGGTGATCGAGGTCGCCCACTGGTCGACCATGGACTCCTCGTACCGGTACGACTCGGCGCCGTCGGGGCTCGACACCGTCACGTAGTCGCCCTCGTTCAGCAGCAGCCGCTCGAAGTGGACCTTCACGTACCCGGCGTCGGGCCCGGAGACCGTGACCGCGTCCTGGGAGTCCGCGTACGTCAGCGACTCGGTCAGCTCCTCGACCTCGCCGACGTCGACCAGGCCAAGCAGCGAGTCGTCCACCGGGAGGATCTCCGCAGCGCCCGCGAGGGCCTCCGACACCGGGTCGTCGGCGAACGCCGTGGGGACCACGACCGCCGCGCCGCCCAGCGCCAGGGCGCCCGCGGTCGCCGCCAGGACAACCTTGCGGCGCTTGCGCTTCCCGCTCCCGACGCCTCCGGCGCCGTCCCGATCCGCCCGCGGTCTCCGCTCGCTCGCCGCCACTGCCGGCCCCTTCCGTGAGAGATGTTTCCACGGTTGAAACGAGTGAGCGGCCCGGAAGTTGCGCGTACTCACGCGAACCAGTGAGCGTCACAGGCAGCGGATGCGGCCCGGTCCCTCTGGCCGGGGCAGGGTGCGCGCTCGCGTGGACCGGTGAGCGTCACAGGCGGAGCGTCGCAGAAGGAGAGAGCGCGGCGGCTCAGACCTCGTACCGGTGGCGTCCCGCGGCCGCCTCCGGCGGCCTGCACGCGCCGTGGACCTCGTTGAGGCCCCTGCGGGTCACCAGGACCAGGAGCTTGTCGCCGTGGGCGATCTGGAAGCCCGCGTCGGGGTTCCAGCGGATGTTCCCGGTCGGGCGGCGCACCGCCAGCAGCCGGTGCGAGCCGGGCACGGTCGCCTTGTGCGCGGGCACGTCGTCGAGCCACGCGCCCTCCTCCACGGTGACCTCGGCGATGTACGCGATCTGGCCGCGCACCGGGATGGTCTCCAGGATCTCGTCCTCGGTCAGCTCGCGCGCGAACGACCCGGCCGCGACCTGCGGTGCGCTGTACGACGAGTGCTGCGACGCCTCGTGCAGGGACCGGTTCTTGTTCAGGTTGCGGCGGATGAGCGCCGCGAACTCGGGGTCGTAGATGCGCATGACCGTGCGCAGGTCCGGTTTGCACTCCAGGCCCGACAGCGCCGTCTCCAGGTTCGCGGAGTCCTGCTTCGCCATCGCCACCAGAGACCGCGAGTACTTGACCTCGGCCTCCTGGAGCGTCGCGGGGCGGCTCGCGTCCCCGAGGAGCACCTGCGCGCCCGCGGCCCGCGCCGCCCGCACCCCGATCGCGTCGCGGTCCTTCTCGATGGCCACCACCGGAATCCGCCGCTCCCGCAGCGTCTCCACGACCCGGGTCCCCATGTTGCCCAGGCCGACGACGATCACGTGGTCGCGGACCGCGCGCACCATGCGGCCCTCCGCGAGCGCGTACCGGCGCTCCACGACGGCCTGCACGATCGCACCGGTGACGACCGGGATGAGCAGCGCGCCCGAGACGACCACGACGACGTGCGTCAGCCGCAGCTCCCAGTGGTCGGTCGTGTCCGGGTCGGCGCCGCCCGCGGCCATCATCGCGAGCATGTACAGGGCGTCCCAGAAGTCGCCGTTCACTTCGCGGCTCGCGTTGAGGCTGTTCACCGTCAGCAGCGTCGTCATGCCGCCGAGCATCACGACCATGAGGACGGCCGCGGCCATCCACAGGCCCTTGGAGAACGTGCGCCGCAGCGTGTGCAGCGACTGCCGGAACCACTGCGCGACCCGCCCCAGCATCGGCTTGACCCATCGCCGCGCGGCGACCGGCTCCAGGCACAGCAGCCGCACCGCCTCGTCGGCGTCCTCGGGGTTGTCGGGGTCCGGGGGGATCATGTCGACGCCGAACTCGTTGCCGGTGGCGACGACCCACTGCGCCTGGGCGCGCGGGTCGGCGGCGCGCGCGAGATACAGGCGCCGGTCCCAGATGACGATGTCGCCGGGAGGGATCTGCTCTAGGGCCGCGGCCGCGTAGGTGCGGGCGACCATGTCGGCGTCGGACTTGACGAACACGCCGTCGTCGCCGAGGAGCTTCTGCATGTGGGCGCGCAGGCCGCTGTTGTACATGCGGATGACCAGGCGCGGGAGGGTGTCGTCGTTGAGGTAGCGGGACATCTCGCGCAGCTTCAGGGCGAGGTGGAGGTTCCCGACGTCGTTCTGGTCCATGAGGGCCACGGCGTACGCGTCGGTGAGGCCGGCGTCGCGGATGACGTCGGCGTCGACGGTGCGGGCCTCGCGCACGGTGAGGCGGGGGTTGTGCTCGGCGGCGCGGCGGATCTCGTCGCGCTGGCCGCCGGGGCCGGAGGGGATGACGGCGACGACGTGGAACGCGAAGTTGTCGACGAGGTTCCTGATGAACCTGAGGGTGAGCCCGTTGTCGCCGACGACGATGACGCGGCGCTCGTGGCGCGCGTCGTCGAAGCCGTCCTGCCGGGGGTGCATGACTGTCAGTGTAAGGAATGTTCGCAAACGGTTGCGGTACAGGCGTTCACGGAATCTTCACAAGTGGCCGGTCCGGCGGGCCGGTCAGGCCGGGCGGGCGAGGCGGGACAGGAGCTTGTCGACGTCGGTCTCGTAGTCGTACCAGTCGACGTCGTGGACGAAGCCGAGCTCGCCGTTGATCCAGCGGACGTCGTCGGCGGTGTCGAGGGTCCAGGTCTGGACGTCGACGAGCTGCGGTTCGGCGCGGCGCAGCTCGGTGAGGAGGCGGGCCTTCATGGTCATGGCGAGCCCGTAGGAGCGGTGGGCGGGGGCGACGACGGTGTCGTACTGGTCGGCGCGGGTGGGCCGCTGCGCGGAGACGACGAGCTCGGTGAGGCCGACGACGTTCCCGAAGGGCTCGGAGACGGCGACGGCGATGTGGGACCGCATGCCGCGGCGCGCGAGGGTCTGGAACGAGTCGCGCAGGGCCGGGGCGTAGGCCGAGCCGCGCCACTCGGGCACGAACGCGACGTTCCCGGGCGCGGACCGCAGGTTCGCCTTGACGTCGGCGTAGGAGTCCATGAGGCGGTCGGGGACGCCCCCGGCGTGGTATTCGAGGCGGTACCCGGCGGCGAGGCGCCCGGCGGCGTGCTCGATCTTCTCCCAGTCGATCTCGGCCCAGCGCAGGAGGTGGCGCTGCTCGACGGTGGAGCGCGCGAAGCCGTGCCGGTCGTAGAACCCGACCGCGGGGGTGGTGGCGATGACCTCGACGGAGAGGGTCCGGCAGCCGCCCGCCTTCGCGCATTCGGCGACGGCGCGGAGCAGGCGCGTGCCCACGCCCTTGCCGCGCGCGGAGGGCCGGGTGGACATCTCGACGACGCCGGTCCCGGCCTGCTCGCCGCCGAAGACGATGAGGCTGGCGTGGCCGACGAGGTCGCCGTCGGCGTCGCGGTCGAGGAAGAGGTGCCGCTCGTCCTCGGGGAGGGTCGCTTCGAGGTAGTCGCGGAGGCGGTCGGTGCGCCAGCGCGGTTCGGCCGGCATGTCCGCGGCGGTCATGTCGTTGAGCACCGAGCACCAGTCGCGGAGGTCGTCGTCCGTCATCTCGCCGGGGGCGAGCTGCTTCAGGGGCATCTCTTATCCTTACCCGAAATCGTCACCGAACGGAACCCCCGGCTCACGGAAAGCAGCGGTCGGGGGCCCTGTCAGGCGGTGCTCGTCCGGCCGTACTGGTCGGCGCGGTCGAACACCTTCTGCACGTAGTCGTCCCTGGGGTTGTAGGAGTGGACGGCGGCCTGCCAGCCGTCCGGGGTCGCGAGGTTCCGGTCGCCGTGGCACAGGTAGTTGGCGGCGGCGGTGACGGCGTCGTCGATGTCGTCGGGGTTGTACAGGCCGTCCTTGTCGCCGTCGGCCTTCCAGTTCTCCCAGGTGCTGGGGAGGAACTGCATGGGGCCCATCTCGTCGTACTCGGCGCCGCGGATGGGGGTGAGGGTGGTGCCGTCGGCCTGGACGCGGTTGCCGCCGGTGGTGCCGTGGTTGGTCTCGGTGGCGCCGATCCCGGCGAGGGTGGTCCAGGAGAGGTTGCAGCCGGGGTTCTCGACGGCGGAGACGAGCTCGGCGCGGCCGTAGGCGACGAGGACGCGCTCGGGGATGCCGAGGTGGGCGAGGCTCTGCGCCCACGAGTCGAGATCGGTGGCGCCCGCCTGGGTGGTGGTGCCGTCGGTGGGGGCCCCGGTGCTGGACTCTTCGAGGTCGTCGGTCTCGGCGGGGAGCCCTGCGGCGGGGGCGTCCTCGGGGGTGAGGACGAGCGGGGCCTCCTCTTCCTCGGGGCTGGGCTCGGTGCCGAACGACCAGGCGGGCCCGGCGCCGGGTACGACGAACCATCCGGCGGCGAGCGCCCCGGCGACCGCGAGGACCGTGAGCGCCACCTGGACGCCGAGGCGGCCCGCGGGCGCGCGCAGGGCGCGGTAGCAGGCGCGGACGCCCCTGCCGGCGGCCTTGAGGGCGCGCCAGGGGAGGAGTGCGAGGCGGCGTGCGAGGCGTCGGAGGAGGAGCAGCACGGGAGCGGGTCGTCCTTTCTCGATCGTGGCGGCCGGGGCGGGAGGCGGGGTGGCGGGAGTGCGCGGGCGGTGCGGCGCGCCCAGTATGCACCCGCGGGGCGGCGCGCGTGCGGCGCCGCGGCGGGACCGGACTGAATGCGAGTATTCCCTAGTTTCGTTCCCGCGGGCAACGCCTGAGACGCAACAATTCTCTCCACTGCCCGCTACCGGCGGGCGGCCGGATCGTTCTCCCATATCGGAACGGTGGTTGCCACGAGCAAACCCGCGTCGAGAACGCCTCGCGTCCGCGAAAGGGCAGGAGACACGGCCATGCGGAGTGCCAGTTCCCATCACGGCAGGTAACCGACTGAGATGGGGGTGACACTGTGAGGCCGCTGGGCATTTGTGCCCGCGCACCAGCGCGCCACAGCCCGGCATACGGGGGCTGAACGAAAGTTGACCGACACGTGGATACGACAACGGCATCGCACGCCGCACTGGCTTCCCTTCCGATGCTCGGCACCGAGCGACCGGATCGCCCGAACCCTTGTGAAAGGGACGGGGTCCGGCCGCTCGCGAATGCGGCACCGGCATATCCGGCCCAGTCCGATGTGGCCGGACTTCCGGCCGCGGCCGGGCGCGCCGACGAGGGGGCCGGCGGCCCGATCGATCCGGCCCAGCTGCCCGCAGGGGACGTCACGTTCCTGTTCACCGACATCGAGGGCTCGACCCGCCTGGCCTCGGGGCTCGGCGCCGAACGCTACCGGGTGGTCCTCCACCGCCACCGCGCGCTCGTGCGCGAGGTCTTGAAGGAGCACGGCGGCGTGGAGATCGACACCGAGGGCGACTCGTTCTTCGTGGCGTTCCACGACGCGGCCTCGGCCTGCGCCGCCGCGTCCGGGATACAGGCGGCGCTCCACGGCGCGCACTGGCCCGACCACGGCTCGGGGCCGCTGCGGCCCCGCGTCCGCATGGGACTGCACACCGGCGAGGCCTGGCCCTCCGCGGGCGGGTACGCCACGCCGGAGGTGCACAAGACCGCCCGCATCTGCTCTGCGGCCCACGGCGACCAGATCCTCGCGTCTGCGGCGTGCGCGGCCGCCGCGGGCCTGCCGCCGACCCGGGTGCGCCGCCTCGGCGACTTCGAGCTGCGGGGCCTGCCCGGCGCCACCGAACTGGTCCAGATCGACACGCCCGGCCTCCCCGAGTCGTTCCCGCCGCCGGCCTCGCGGCCCCGCAGGCACAACCTGCCGCACGTGCTGAAGCCGCCCGTGGAGCGGCCCGAGGACGCGCGCGAACTGGACCGGGCGTTCGCCGTCAGCCGCATGGTCGCCCTCTCCGGGCTCCCCGGCTGCGGCAAGACCGTGTTCGCGAAGGCCTGGGCCCGCAAGCGGCTCGCCTGCTACGAGCACGGCGTCTGGTACTCCGACACCGGGCCCGACCTCGGCCGGGCCCTGCTGGACGCGCTCGACCTTCGCTCGGAGCCGCTGCGCGACCCGATGGCCACGGTGACCGACCACTTCCGCGACCGCCGCGCGCTCCTGGTCGTCGACGGCGCCGACCGGCTCGGCGCCGAACGCCGCGCCGAGCTGCTCGTCCTCCTGGAGTCCTGCCCCGAGCTGCACCTGCTCGCGGTCGGCCGCAGGCCCGTGGACCTGCCCGGCGCCGTCAAGCGCTCCCTGGACCTGCCCGCCGGGACCGTGGGCGCCTCGATGCTCGCCGGGTTCTGCGAGGACCGCGGCGCGCCGTGGACCGCGGCCGACTGCCGCGGCCTCGCCGCGGCCGTCGAGAACTTCCCGCCCGCGCTCCTCGCGCTCGCCGACCTCGTCGCGCTCGCCTCCCCGCAGGCGGCGCTGCGGCGGCTGCGCGACGACCCGGTCGCGGTCCTCGACGCGGGCGGGCGGTTCCGCGCCGCCATCGACGACGCGGTCGCCGCGATCTCCGGCCCCGCCCGCGCGGTGCTCCTCGAACTGGCCGCGCGCGAGCGCGGCGCGAGCGTCGACGAGGTCCTCGACCTGTGCCGCCAGCGGGACGGGAGCCTCGAAGCGCTCGTCGAGCTCGTCGACGCCGCCCTCGTCGTGATCGAGCGGCCCGCCATGGACCAGGCCGTGTACCGGGTCCCCGCGCCGCTGCGCTGGCTCCTCGCGGGTCCGGACGCCGCGCCGGGCCCGGTGAACGACCCGGCCCCCGCGGCCCCGCTCGACCTCGCCGAGCGCCTGGTCCACCCGGTCCCGTTCAACGCCCCGCGCCTGCGCGCGGTCGCCTTACACCGCTGCGGCGGCGGGGTCCACACCCGCCGCCGCCGCTCCCGCGGCCCGCGCGGGGCGTGTGCGATGCTGGGCCCGTGACTGACAGGCAACCGGAGCCGCTCGACCGCTCCCGCTCGAAGGCCGCCGCCGAACGGGCGGCCCGCGTCATCCCCGGCGGCGTGAACTCGCCGGTCAGGGCCTTCCGGGGCGTCGGCGGGGACCCCGTCTTCATCAAGGAGGCCAAGGGCGCCCGCATGACCGACGTCGACGGGAACACCTACGTCGACCTCGTCGGCTCCTGGGGCCCGCTCATCCTCGGCCACGCCCACCCCGACGTCGTCGAGGCCCTCGCGCAGGCCGCCGCCCGCGGCACCTCCTACGGGGCGCCCACCGTCGGCGAGATCGAGCTCGCCGAGCTCATCACCGACCGCACTCCGTGCGAGATGGTCCGCCTCGTGTCCTCCGGCACCGAGGCCACCATGAGCGCCGTGCGCCTCGCCCGCGCCGCCACCGGCCGCGACAAGATCGTCAAGTTCGCGGGCTGCTACCACGGCCACGCCGACTACTTCCTCGCCGAAGCCGGGTCCGGCGTCGCCACCCTCGGCCACCCCGACTCGCCCGGCGTCCCCGCCGCCGCCGCGGCCGACACGATCGTCGTGCCCTACAACGACCTCGACGCCGTCGAAGCCGCGTTCGCCGCCCACCCCGGCCAGATCGCCGCGGTCATCGCCGAAGCCGTCCCCGGCAACATGGGCGCCATCGCGCCCCTCGACGGCTTCAACGAGAAGCTCTACTCCGTGGCGCACGCCCGCGGCGCGCTCCTCATCTCCGACGAGGTCATGACCGGCTTCCGCGTCGCCCCCGGCGGCCTCGCCGCCCCCGCCGACCTCTACACGTACGGGAAGGTCATGGGCGGGGGCCTGCCCGCCGCCGCGTTCGGCGGCCGCGCCGACCTCATGTCGCAGATCAGCCCCGCCGGACCCGTCTACCAGGCCGGGACGCTCTCGGGGAACCCCCTCGCCGTCGCCGCCGGGCTCGCGACCCTCCGCGCCTGCGACGACGCCGTCTACCGCACGCTCGACGACACCGCCGCCGAGATCCAGCGCCTCGCCGCCGAAGCCCTCGCGAAAGCCGGAGTCCCGCACTACGTCTCCGCGCCCTCGAACCTGTTCTCGATCTTCTTCGCCGACGGGCCCGTCACGAACTTCACCGAGGCGAAGGCCCAGGACACGGCCGCGTTCGGCGCATTCCACAACGCGATGCTCGAACACGGCGTGTACCTGCCGCCCAGCGCGTTCGAATGCTGGTTCACCTCCGCCGCGATCGACGAGGAAGCCCTGTCACACATCGAACAGGCGCTGCAACCCGCCGCCGAAGCCGCGGCTAAGGTGCGCTCATGAGCGGCTCCAAGACCATCGTCCACCTGCTGCGCCACGGCGAGGTCCACAACCCGGAAGGCATCCTCTACGGGCGCCTGCCCGGATACGGCCTGTCCGAGCTCGGCAAGGAGATGGCCGTCGCCGCCGCCGAACGGCTCGCCAAGCGGGACATCGTCCACGTCGGCGCCTCCCCGCTCCAGCGCGCCCAGGAGACCGCCGAGCCCGTCGCCGCCTCCCACCGCCTCCACACCGTCACCTACGACGGCATCGTCGAGGCCGGGAACTCCTTCGAAGGACTCAAGGTCGGCGTCGGCGACGGCGCCCTCCGCGAGCCCCGCTACTGGTGGCGCCTGCGCGACCCCTTCCGGCCCTCCTGGGGCGAGGCGTACCTCGACATCGCCCGCCGCATGATGGACGCCGTCGACAAGGCCCGCGCCGCCGCCGACGGCGCCGAAGCCGTCCTCGTCTCCCACCAGCTCCCCATCTGGACGGTCCGCCGCTTCGCCGAGCGCAAGCGCCTCTGGCACGACCCGCGCAAACGCGAATGCGCCCTCGCCTCGGTCACCAGCTTCGTCTACGAGGACGAGACGCTCGCCCGCATCGAGTACTCCGAGCCGGCCGCGCACCTCGTGCTCAGGTCCGCGTCGGCCCGGCGGGCCAAGGGCGCCTGACCGTGGGGCTGCGGCGGAGGACCATGCTGGCTGCGGCGCCGCTGCTGGCCCTCGCGGCCTGCGGCGAGTCCGGCGCGAACACCGACCGGGTCAACGAGATCAACCGCGACCGGTTCGTCTCCGGCGACGGCTCGAACTACCGGTGGGAGGACCCGGAGGACCGCTTCGACGCGCCCCGCCTCCAGGGCACCGACCTCGACGGGAACCCCGTCGACACCGACGACTGGGCCGGCAGCGTCCTCGTCGTCAACTTCTGGGGCTCCTGGTGCCCGCCCTGCGTCGCCGAAGCCCCCTACCTCGTCGAGGCCGCAGCGGCCCTCGAAGGCGAGCCGGTGCAGTTCCTCGGCGTCAACATCCGCGACACCGGCGACGCCGCCAAGGCCTTCGAGCAGCGCTGGGGCGTCCAGTACCCGTCCATCGAAGACGAGGCTGGCCGCATCGCCGACCAGTTCGTCGACTACGGCCTCTCCCCGAACGACATCCCCGCGACGATCGTCATCGACGCCGAGCACCGCGTGTTCTCCATCTGGCGCGGCGGCCTCGACGACGCCGAGACGATCACCGCCGACGTGACCAAAGCCCTGGAGTCCTGATGAGCGCCAACCCTTCCGGCAACCCGGCCCTCCGCAAGGCCGCCAAGCGCGCCGTCATGGCCGGGACCGCCGCCCTCGCCGCCGTCGCCGTCACCTCCCTCGTCAAGCGCCGCCTCAACCCGACCGAGCCGTCGTCGGCGAGGAAGCAGGCGCCGTTCTCGCCCGCAGACGCACCGGCCGAGCCCCGCCCCGGCGAGGAGGCAGCGTGACCCGCCCCGAGACCACCCGGCCCGCGACGAAGGGGGCCCCGTGAACCCCGCCGAGACCGCCGCCTCCGGGCCGCTGCTCCTCGCCTTCGGCGTCGCCGCGCTCGCCGGGCTCGTCTCCTTCGCGTCCCCGTGCACCCTCCCCCTCATGCCCGGGTACGTCTCCTACGTGACCGGCATGAGCGGCACCGAACTCCGAGGCGACCGCCCCGCCGACCGCCGCATCGGACGCGTCCTCACCGGCGCGCTCCTCTTCGTCGCCGGATTCACCGCCGTCTACACCGTCCTCGTCTTCGCCCTCCAGAGCGCCGGACGCGCCCTCCTCCAGAACACCTCCGTCCTGGAGACCGTCGCCGGGATCGTCATGATCGCCATGGGCCTCATGTTCATCGGCCTCATCCCCACCCGCGGCGGCTTCGCCCCCACCTGGCGGCCCGCCGTCGGCCTCGCCGGGGCGCCCCTCTTCGGCGCCGTCTTCGCGCTCTCCTGGATCCCCTGCACCTCACCGGTCCTCGCCGCGATCACCAGCCTCGCCGTCGTCCAGGACGGCACCGCCCGCGGCGTCGGCCTCATGATCGCCTACTGCGCCGGGCTCGGCGCCCCCTTCGTGCTCTTCGCCGTCGGCATGCACCGCCTCGCCCGCGCCCTCGACTTCCTCAAGCGCCACGGCCGCGCCATCTCCATCGCGGGCGGCGTCATGCTCGTCGCCGTCGGCCTCATGCTCGCCACCGGCGCCTGGGGCGACTTCACCAACTGGCTCAGGGCCACCGTCGGCACCGGGGTGAGCGCCCTGTGACCGCCACCCTCACCTCCCTGCCGCGCAAACCCAAGGCCGCCAAGCGCTTCCGCGCGTTCTGGCGCCGCTGGTGGCACCAGCTCACCGCCATGCGCACCGCGCTCATCCTCCTTCTCGCGCTCGCGCTCGCCGCGATCCCCGGGTCCACATTCCCGCAGCGGTCCATCAGCACCGTCGACGTCACCGCCTACTTCGACGAGCACCCCGACCTCGCGCCGTGGCTCGACCGCCTGTGGGCCTTCGACGTCTACACCTCGCCGTGGTTCTCCGCGATCTACCTGCTGCTCATGATCAGCCTCGTCGGCTGCATCGTCCCGCGCCTCGGCGTCCACTGGAAAGCCCTGCGCGCCAAGGTCCCCGACGCCCCGCAGCGCATGTCGATCCTCCCGTACCACCGCGTCCTCGACCCCGGGACCGACGCCAACCAGGGCCGGGCCCGCGCCGTCCTCAAGCAGCGGCGCTGGCGCACCGAGGTGCGCGAGCACGAGGACGGCACCGTCGTCATCGCCGCGGAGAAGGGCTACCTGCGCGAGACCGGGAACCTGCTGTTCCACACCTCGATCATCTTCGTGCTCGTCGGCGTCGCCGCCGGGAGCCTCATGAGCTGGTACGGCAACCGCATCCTCTCCGAGGACAAGGCGTACTGCAACAACCTCCAGCAGTACGACGAGTACGGGCTCGGCGCGTGGGTCGACGAGACCGACCTCCCGCAGTTCTGCGTCACCCTCGACGAGTTCGACGCCGAGTTCACCAACGGCGGGCCCACCGCCTTCGACGCCGACGTCACCTACGAGACCGGCGGGGAGAGCGGCGAGTACGACCTGAAGGTCAACCACCCGCTGAACATCGACGGCACCAACGTCTTCCTCATCGGCCACGGCTACACCGCCGTCGTCACCTACACCGACCGCTACGGGCAGACCCAGACGCTCCACCAGGAGTTCCTGTCGATGGACGCGGCCCTGAACTCCGAGGGCGCGTTCAAGTTCCCCGACGTGAACGTCGACCCCGAGACCGGCGCCGTCGACCCGGACGCCGAAGTCGGCTTCGACGCGATCCTCGTCCCCACCTTCGACGACTCGACCGCGATGCTCCTGGGCTCCGACCCCGAGCTGAACAACCCGGTGCTCGCGCTCACCGCGTACACCGGCGACCTGGGCCTGGGCGACGGCCTGCCCGAGTCGGTGTACTCGATCAACGAGGACCAGATCGCCTCGGGCGAACTGGAGCAGGTCAACGACGACGTCGAGGTCATCGGCGTCGGCGACGCCATGACCCTGCCCGACGGGACGACCCTCACCTTCGACGGCGTGGAGCAGTACGCGGTCCTCCAGGTCCGCCACGACCCCGGTGGGCCCGTCGTCCTCGCGGGCGCGGTCCTGCTGCTCCTCGGCCTCCTGCCGGGGCTCGCCGTGCGCCGCAGGCGCTACTGGATCCGGTGGAACCCCGACGGCACCGTCGAGACCGCCGGCCTCAACCGCAACGACTTCGACGGCCTCGACGAGGAGTGCGACGAGCTCACCGCCGCGATCGCTCCCGACTACGAGCCGCCGGGACCAAGTACCGACAGGAGTGACCAATGACCGGTGCCGAAGTCGCGAACGCCCTGTTCGTCGCGACCATCGTCGTCTACGCGGCGGCGATGTTCTCCTACGCCGTCGAATACGCCTTCGACAAGCGCGCCCCCAAGCGCGCCAAGACCCTCGTCGCTTCCGGCGGCGGCGGTATCGACGCTGACGCCGACGCCTCCGACGAGGCGCCGACCGAAGCCCCCATCAGCCCCGCGGCCGCCCGCGGCGCGGGCCGACTCGGCCTCGTCCTGACGTTCCTCGGCACCGCGGCCCTTCTCGCGAGCATCGTCGTCCGGGTCGTCTACACCGGACGGTGGCCGTGGGGCAACATGTTCGAGTACACCGTCGGCGTCGCCCTGGCGGGCATGACGACCTGGCTGATCCTCGTCACCCGCGGCTCGGTCCCGCGCCGCCTCGGCCTCTTCGCGACCTTCGCCGTCACGATGGTCCTCGGCACCTCGGTCCGCGTCTACACCGAGGCCGGACCGCTGGTCCCCGCCCTCGACTCGTACTGGATCATCATCCACGTCACCGCCGCCATCTGCGCCTCCGGCATCCTCCTCATCGGCTGCGTCTTCGCGATCCTCCACCTCCTCAAGCGCGCCCACGACCGCCGCGTCTCCGACGGCAAGCCGGTCCGCTTCCCCATCAACATCGCCGAGCGCCTCCCCGACGCGACCGCCTTGGAGCGCTTGACGTTCAAGATCCACGTCTTCGCGTTCCCGCTCCTCACCTTCGGCATCATCGCCGGATCGGTGTGGGCCCACCTCGCGTGGGGCCGCTACTGGAACTGGGACCCCAAGGAGGTCTGGGCCTTCATCGCCTGGGTCGTCTACGCCGCCTACCTGCACGCGCGCGTCTCCGGCCGCTCCGCCAAGGCCAACGCCCCCTGGATCGCGATCCTCGGCTACGCGGTCATGCTGTTCAACCTGACCGCCGTGAACCTCGTGTTCGGCGGCCTGCACTCGTACGCGGGAGTCTGAGGACTTCTCCGCCTGACACCGATCGGGCCCTCTTGCGCGCCAGTGCAAGGGGGCCCGATCGCATCATGAGGTCGCACAGCATCAGGTCATGCGGTCATGCGGTCAAGTGGTTGTGCGGTCACGCGAGCGGGTCGTTCTCGTCCTCGAACCGGGCCAGACCCCAGACGTCCTCGTCCTCGGTCAGCCACGTCTCCTGACCCTCGCCGTCCTCATCGCCTGCGGCACCAGGCCTTCCGCCCGCACCGCCGGCCATCATCCCGGCGCCGCCCGCGGTCTTCCCGAACAGCCCCTGGCCCTTCCCGAGCCCGGCCCCACCGGCCTTCGCGCCAGCACCGGTCCCGGCACCGCCTCCGGCCGCGGGCCCGAACAGCCCCATCCCGGAACCGATCCCACCGCCGACGCCGCCACCGGCACCGCCGCCACCCGGCAGCCCGCCACCGGCACCGCCCCCGGGCAACCCGCCCGACCCCAGCCCGCCACCGGCGAGACCGCCCGACGGGTCGTCATCGCTCCCGGCGTCGTCGGGGGACCAGGACGGCACGGTCGAAGTGGTCGTCCCCTCCCCGAACTTGGTCGAGGTCGGCGGCGGGGTCATCCCGCTCGACCCGGAACTGGTCGGCGAACCGTTGAAGTCCCCGCCAGAAGGCGGGGAGTAACCGCCGCTGTCGAGGTCGGCACCGGACTCGCGGAACGTGGTGTCCTGCACGGTCTCGACGGCGGGCGTGAACTCCTGGCCCGCGATCTCCGCGTCCTCCCAACGCGCCAGGACAGTGTCGTTCTGCTCGGCCGCGCGGTCCTGGTAGTCCTGGGAGCCCGAGTCGTAGTCGCGCTTGGCGCGGGTGTCGCCGTCGGCCTGCGCGAGCTGCTCCGCCTGCGGCCGCAGCTCCTCCTCGGGGGCCTCCGGGTTCTCTCGCTTGAGCCGCGCGAGGTGGCGCTCGGTCTGGTCGGTCACGTACTGGCCCAGCTCGTTTGCGTAGTCACCGTCGAACCCGCCGAGCTCCATGGCGCGCGTGGCCGAGTCGTCTTCGCCGTCCCAGGCGCACCCGTCGGTGACTTCGCAGTCTCCGTCGGTGAACGGGACCCGATGGTGCACAGTCGGATCGGAGAAGATGCTGCCCTCGTCCTCCACCCAGTACTGGGGCGCGGGGTAAGGGAGCTCGTGCGAGTCGCCGCCCTGGAGGGCATAGATCTCGTCGCCTTTCAGCTCCAGGAGGCCGATCAGCCCCGAGCTGTTGTCGCCGATGTCGGCCTGGATCTGCTCGCAATTGGTGAAGACGGTCTCCATCTGCTCGGCGAACGCGTCGAAGTCCTCGCCCTGCCAGCCGTTGGACAGCTCGGTGAGCTTCTGTTCGAGGACCTTGGCGACGCCTTCGTTCTCGTCGAGCGCGAACTGCTGGTTGAACTCGAACCAGTGGCGGGAGATCTCCTTGAGGGCGAGCTGGTCGCCGTTCGCGGGACGGACCTCCATTACGAGCGACTGGACCTCTTCCGGCGTGGGGGCGGCGGTGCCGACGGCGACGCAGGTGAAGCGCTCGACTTGGCCCGCCACAGGGATCGCGGACACGAGCTTGATCCACGCCTCCTCGAAGGTCGTGTCGGTGTTGGTGCAGCTGGAGTTCGAGCACGGCGTCTTGCCGCGGTAGACGGTGTCCGCCGCGGCGTCCTGGCCGCTGATCGCCTCCTGGCCGGTGACGCCCCCGTATTCCTCTCCGGCGAATTCGATGTCGCCCATGGTCACTGCACCTCCGCTATCTTCGCGTTCACGGTCTGCTCGACCTCTGCCGCATACGTTCCGGCGAACCACTCTTCGAGTTCGTCACTGGTGAACGAGTAGGCGGGTTCGCCGTCCTCCTCGCCGAAGTTGTGGTCGTAGTCCAACTGGATGTGGAGGACCCACTGGCCGCTCAGGCCGATGACCTCCAGGTAGTGGGCGTTGGCGCTGCCGGTCCACCCGTAGAGCACGCCCTGGTCCCAGCCGCCTTCGAGCGGCAGTTCGGTGAGTCCTTCACCCGCGGACCCGTCCGACTGGGCGGCGCTCGCGCGTTCCTCGTAGGCCGTGGCGGCCTGGTCGGCGTTCTCGGTGGGCACGATCTTGACGTTGAGTTCGCCGCCGCCCCCGAAGTTCACGTAGTCGCCGCCGCTGAGGATGTTGAGCATGCCGTTGCAGCCGAGAGCGCCCGGGTCGAAGGTGTTGCCGAGTGCGGAGGGTCCAGGCGCGCCGCCTTCGGCGTTGATGCCGCCCCAGCCCTCGATGTGCATTTCGTCGGCGATCGGCTGGAGGTTGTCGAGGATCTCGCAGGCGTCCCACGTGGACATCTCGGCGTACACCGGGTCCTCGGCGGCGGCGTCCGTTTCCCCGTCCGAACCGCCGCTCGCGAGGTTGCAGGCGGACAGCATGATTCCTGCTGCGGCAGTGGCGGTGCAGGTCTTGACGAATCGGTTCATCGCGTGGGTCCCTAGCTGCTCTCGGTGGATCCGGCGGTGTTCAGGTTGTTGACGTTCAACTCCTCGGACTCCATGTGGAGTCCCATGGCGTCGTTGAGCGTCACGATCGCGCCGTACAGGTCCTGCCGGAGCTTCTGGAGGTTGTTCCAGACCTCCTCGTGCGCGTCCTTGTAGTAGCGCCTGGCGTCCTGCGACGATTCGAGCAGTCCGAAGCCGGGCTCGTAACCGAGCACTTGGCCGGGCAGCAGCATCTCGGTCAAGGTCGTCACATGGTTGAGCCGGTTCACCAGCTCGTCTCGGAAGGCTTCCAGGTATGCGGGATCGAGGATCCGTTGGGCCACGACGGGACCTCCGGGGGTGAATCGGGATCATTTGCACTGAACCTCATGGTATCGGCTCGTCACTGATCGTGTGGTACACCGAAACCCGGTCGGGCGCAGGAAATCGACGGTGCGTAGCCGCGCATATATATAAGGTGTAGCGCGCGACGGCCCCCGCTCGGATGAGCGGGGGCCGTCGCGCTGCTTGACGTGGTGCGGGGGTCAGTGGCCGCGGCCGTTGTTGCGGGCAGCTCCGTAGCGTTCGGCGGTGACGTCGAGGTCGGCCTGCTGGAAGGAGCGCTGCGGGCGCGGGTGGTCGGGGACGATGCGCGGGATGTCGTCGTGGCCTTGGGGAGCGGGGATCGGGGCGGTGGCGGGGCGCTGGTCGGGGACGTAGCCCGCGGTGCGCTCGGTGCGGTTGCGGACGCGGCCCGGGGCGCGGGGGCGCTGCTGTTGCTGCTGGGCGCGCATGCGGTCGACCTGGATGGCGCCGGTGGCGGTGGGGAGGGGCTCGTCGTCGTCGACGTGGATGCCGAGCTGCTCGCGGCGGCTGACGGTCTTCGGCGTGGTCCCCATGAGCGCGAACAGGAGCACGATGATGCCGAGGGTCGCGACGCCGAGGATCGGGAGGATCAGCATGATCGGGTCGATGCCCTCGACGGTGTCGCGGCCCTGGTTGTAGAGCGTGACGCGGACGCCGGCCATGCCCGTGTAGTGCATGCCGCACACCGCGATCGCCATGACCACGGCCGCGGCGGTGTGCCACTTCCAGCCTTCGAGGTACATGCCGCAGAACAGGGCCGCGGTCGCGGCGACGACCGCGATGACGACCGAGGCGATGAAGTAGGTCTGGTCGTGGGTGATGTGGCCGGAGACGTTGATCGCGGCCATGCCCGAGTAGTGCATGACGACGACGCCGAGGCCGGTGAGCGGCCCGGCGATGAGGATCTTGCCGACGGTGCCGCGGCTGCCGGTGCCCGCGACCAGGAGGCCGAAGAACACGGAGCCGACGGAGGCGACGAGGCTCAGGAAGGTCTTGAGGGGGTCGTAGGCGATGTCGGACTCGACGACCTTGAAGCCGATCATGGCCGTGAAGTGCATCATCCAGATCGCCGTGGCGCCCAAGGAGAACGAGGCGAGGGCGATCCACTGGACGCGCTTGCGGGCCGCCTTCACCGTGCCGTCCTGGCGGCGCGCCTGCGTCATGCACATCAGCGCGAGGATCGATCCCGCGAAGGCGAACCCGAACGACATGATCGGGTTGATCCACCCATAAGTGAAGTGACTCACATGTTCCATCAGTGGTCTTCCTCCTCAGGCAGATGCCCGTATCCGGAATGTTGCGCGATTGGGATCTGCGCGGTTTGAAACCTATACGACTACTGTCCGGCTGCATCCGCAAGACGGACAGTTGCACTAGGACGGTCATTTCGGTCGACGCGGTCGAGGTTCGGCGAGGCCAGGACGCCGAACACCATGCCCACGATCGCGATGAGCGCCAACAGCATGATGGGAAGCAGGAGGATCAGCGGGCTGATCCCCGCGACGTTCCCCCGCGCCGGGCCCTCGACCTCGACGGCGGCCATGCCGGTGTAGTGCATGCCGACGACGGCGACGCTCATGACGGCCGCGGCCAGCGCCATCGAGCCGCGGCGGTCCACGACCGCCGTGAAGCGCAGCGCCACCGTGGACGCCACCACCGCGACGGCGGCGGAGGCCGCGACGAGGACCGGGTCGTAGACGACCCGCCCGCCCGTCGCGACCGCCGCCATGCCGGTGTAGTGCATCCCGACCACGCCGGCGCCGCAGAGCAGCCCGCCGAGCAGCAGGCGCGGCCAGCCAGCGCGCCTGCCGCCCGAGACGGACAGCCCGGTCCCCACGGCGAGCACCGCGAGCCCGAAGGACAGGGCGGTGAGCGCGGGGTCGTACGCGATGTCCGCACCGGTGACGGTGAAGCCGATCATCGCGATGAAGTGCATCATCCAGATGCCGATCCCGCCGATGGCCAAGGAGGCCATGAGGATCCAGCGCAGCCGCGACCCCCGCGTCGCGGCGGCGCGGGCGTAGCGGGAGGCGGTCAGTCCGAGAAAGGACCCGGCGGCGGCGAAGGCGAGGCCCATCGCCGGATTGAGCCAGCCGTACGTGAAGTGGTGGTGCTCTAGGGTGACCGCGAGCGGGTCCATGGGGTTACCTCCTGGAAGGCGTTGTGGGTCAACGGTGCCTCAACGGGGGGTGGAGTCTGTCGCACAAGAAGTGCGAGTTGTCCGGGAAGCGGCGGCGGATATGGAGGATCTGTCCGGAAGGCGTGCTCGCATGGACGCGGTGGGTGAGTGGACTAAGGTGGCGAAACGGTCGCTACCGAACGTGCTCGCACTGACGCGCAATGTATCGACGGCGGTGATTTTCTGTGGACGGGGCCGTTGGTCTGAGCCTCATCGTCCGAGTAGTCGCTTTTCTTGGCCGGACGGCCGAATACGGAGTAGGCGTGTGTCCGAAATACCAGGCTTTCTTGAGATTCGCCCGGTAACTCGGTGCGAAACGGGGCCGAGTTCAGTACTCCGGTACGCCCCTGGATTTCGCCGCCCTGATTCGTCATGATGGAATCTGCTGGGCTTCACATGCCGAACCCCCGCCGCCCCCGGCGGCAGGACGGCAGCCGGCGCGCGCCGTCGGCCCGAGACCGAGCCCGGCCCGGCACGGGCCCGTCGGTCTGACACAGAGGACCACCCCAGGAGGCTAGACAAGGTGAGCAAGCGCAGCTCGAACCGTGCGGGTTCAGCGGCTCGACGAGGACCGCTCGGCCTGCCCCGCATCGCCGACATGCGAATCCGGTCCAAGCTGGGACTGATCCTCCTCGTGCCCCTCATCGTCCTGGTGGCGGTCGCCGGCCTCCGCCTGTACGACCTCGCCGACCGGGTGTTCGAGTCCGACGACATGGTGAATCTCGTCGAGTTCAACGCCGTGACCGCCGAACTCCGCTACGACCTCCAGGTCGAGCGGTCCCTGCTGGTCACGCACCTCCGCATCGGCGACGACCACGTCGCGGACATCGACCCCGCCCAGTACGACGAGGCGGCCGTGGCCGCCCAGCAGGCCGAGACCGACGACGCCCTCGCCCAGTTCAACGAGAAGGCCGACGGGCTCCCCGACGTCTCCGACGACATCTCCAACCGGATCGACGCGGTCCGGACCCAGTACGAGACGCTCGTCCAGATCCGCCAGGCCGCCGCCGACAGCCCCGACGGCGTCTCCATCGACCAGACCTCCCGCGTCTACCAGCGCCTCGTCGCCGAGCTCGTGACGATCACCGACATCTCCTCGCGCATCGTCAACGACCCCGAGATCGCCCGGAACCTCCAGGCCATCGCCGCCGCCACCACCGTCCTGGAGACGCTGGAGGAGGAGCGGTCGATCGCGATCAACGTCGGCAACGGCAAGAACTTCATCAACAACACCCGCTGGCAGAACTTCATCGCCTTCGCGAAGCTCCGCGAGACCGCCGAGGACGAGTTCAAGACCGTCGCCGACCGCGACGAGCAGCTCGCGTTCTTCTTCAGCCCCGGCGGCCTGAACACCGGCGAGGCCGAGGCGGCCCTGACGTTCGAGAACGCCGCGGTCAACGCGGGCACCGCGAAGCCCCTCGAAGTGAACGCGGCGGTCATCGACTCGTACAACGCGATCCTCGAAAACGGCCTCGACTACATCAACGACGAGTCCGAGCAGGTCCTCGAAGACGCCCGCGCCGACCTGAACGCGCAGATTTTCCAGCTCCTGCTCGAAGCCGTGCTCATCCTCGCGGCGTTCGTCATCGCGACCGTGGTCGCCCTGCTCATCGCCCGCAACATGGCGACCGGGCTGCGGCGCCTGCGCGAGGGCGCGCTCGACGTGGCGCACGTGTCGCTGCCGCAGGCGGTGGCGCAGATGCGCGACGCGGAGACGATCGGCAACCGGACACCGGACGAAGTCGCCGCCGACACGGGCGCGGTCATCGACATCGACCAGCGCGACGAGATCGGCAACGTGGCGCACTCGTTCAACATCGTCCACACCGAGGCGATCCGCATCGCGGCCGAGCAGGCCGCCCTGCGCGCCAACGTCTCCCAGATGTTCATCAACCTGGCCCGCCGGTCCCAGAACCTGGTCGACCGGCTCATCGGCCACCTCGACCACCTGGAGCGCGGCGAGGAGAACCCGGACCGCCTGGCCGAGCTGTTCCAGCTCGACCACCTCGCGACCCGCATGCGCCGCAACGACGAGAACCTCCTGGTGCTCGCCGGCGCGGACTCCACCCGCCAGGAGCGGTACCCGGCCCCGGTCGGCGACATCCTCCAGGCCGCCCAGTCCGAGGTCGAGCAGTACACCCGCATCGAGTTCGGGTCCCTGGAGGCCGAGCGGGAGATCCGCCCGGCCGCCGTCAACGACCTCGTGCACCTCATCGCCGAGCTCATGGACAACGCGACCGCGTTCTCCCCGCCGGAGTCCCCGGTCCTGGTCGAGGCCGAGCAGCTGCGCACCGCGGAGAGCCCGCAGGGCGCCATCCGGGTCCGCATCCACGACGTCGGCATCGGCATGCCGCCCGCGCAGATCGAGGACATCAACCGGCAGCTCTCCGAGTCCGCCGACGTCATCGACCTCGCGTCCTCGCGCATGATGGGCCTGGTCGTGGTCGCGCGCCTCGCGAAGCGCCACGAGGTCCACGTGGAGCTGCGCCCCGGCGAGCACCGCGGCACGGTCGCGGAGGTCATCCTCGGCGAGGCCGTCCTCACCGAGGCGAAGCTCCCCGAGCGCGGCCTGCGCTCCGGCGTGCCGCTCAACGGCTCCGCGCCGCGCGGCGAGCTCCTGTCGGGCATGGAGTCCACCGGCGCCCTGCCGCGGGTCCCCGAGAGCCCCGCGGGCCTGTTCGACACGGCCGCGCCCCAGGCGCCGCACTCCCCGCCGCCGCCGCAGCCCACGCCCCCCGCGTGGCAGCCGAGCGCGCCGCCGATGCCCTCGCGCCCGAACAACGCGCCGCCGCCGGTCGAGCCCGTCACGGGCGAGTACCCGACCCAGCGCCAGCCGCAGCAGTCGTTCCAGCCGCCTTTCCCGCAGTCCGCGCCCGCGGACGAGGAGCCGGGCTTCATGTTCCGGCCCGGCGGCCTCGCCGACGAGCGCAAGGCCAACGGCAAGGTCATGGAGGTGACCGGGGAGATCGTGTCCTCGGAGCACGTCGCCCTGCCGAAGATCCAGCTCGAAGCGTGGACCCCCGAGCCCGAGCCGGCGCCCCCGTCGTGGCCCGACGTGGCCGCGGCCCCCTCCGGCACGGAGGCGCCCCGCGCCGCCCGCCGGGACCGCGTGTCCGCTCTGGACGCGACGACGGAGCTCCCGATCTTCCGCGAGGTGGAGTCCGCCTGGTTCAAGGCGGTCACACCGGCGCCCAAGAAGGTCGAGGAGGGCGCCGCCCGGGTCGAGGACGCCCCCGAGTCGTCCCTGCGGCCCGCCCCGGCCGCGGAGGTGGCGGACGCAACCTCGCCGCGCTACGCTGACCAGTCAGGTGCGGCCGAGTCCCCCGCCCCGGCTTGGGACGCGGCGCCGCCCTCCCCTCCGCAGCCCACGGAAGGCCCGACCATGCAGCACACCCCCGCCGCCGACGAGTCGCCGGCCGCTGCCCCGGGCCCGGAGCGCCGCCGCCTGACCTCCCCCGAGACCGACACCGGTTCCTACGCCTGGCGCACCGCCGCCGACGACGGGTGGTCGCGCGTCGACGACGCCTTCGCGGAGACCATCGAGGAGACGACCACGGTCGGTCTTCCCAAGCGCCGCCCCATGGAACGCCTCGTTCCCGGCGCGGTGGAGGAATCTCAGGAGACCGTCAGCGCGCAGAAGCGCAACCCCGAGGGCATTCGGGGCCTGCTGTCGGCCTATCACCGTGGGGTGCAGCGAGGACGTGGCAATGACGGCAACTGAGTCGCTGATCCGCAACACGGCAGACGCTACTAAGGAGCGCAAACGATGAGCACTGGTGGAACCTCGGTCCAGGACCTGGGCTGGCTGCTGGCCGGCTTCGCCGAACGCGTGCCGGGCGTGGCCCACGCCGTGGCGGTCAGCGCCGACGGTCTGCTGCTGGCGTCCTCCCGGGACCTCCCCAGGGACCGCGCCGACCAGCTGTCGGCGGTGACCTCGGGTCTGGTGAGCCTGACCCAGGGCGCGTCCCGCTGCTTCGAGGGCGGCGCCGTCCTCCAGACGGTGGTCGAGATGGACCGTGGCTTCCTGTTCCTGATGTCCATCAGCGACGGTTCCTCGTTCGCGGTGCTGGCGTCGAAGAACTGCGACGTGGGCCAGGTCGGCTACGAGATGGCCCTCCTGGTCGACCGGGTCGGCCAGGCGCTCACGCCTTCGGCCCGAAGCTGATCCGGGCCGCATCCGGTGCACGCTTGGCGCAACGGGTTGCGGCACGGTAGGCTCCATTCGAGCGAAGCGCTAAAGAGTGGGACGAACTGAACAACGACCCCTCCGTCGCATCCCCAGGCGACGGGCCGGTGCCTCCCCGGGCACCCGGTACATGGATAACTGACAAGACTGCGGCACAAGGGTTGTGGGATCCGAGGCCGTGGTTGGAGGTAACAATGGTCCTCGGTGGTGATGAGCCTACCGGCTCACTCGTCAGACCGTACGCGGTCACGCGCGGCCGTACGCGGCCCCAATTGGAGATCGCCCTCGAAGCGCTGGTGGAGACCACCGCGCGCGGCCGGTCCGGGCAGTTCCTCGGCGGCAGGGAGCAGAAGGTGATCGTCGACCTGTGCGGCGGCCGCCTCCAGTCCCTCGCGGAGATCGCCGCACGCATGGAGGTGCCCCTCGGCGTCGCCCGCGTGCTGGTCGCCGACATGGCAGCGGACGGCTTGCTGGCAGTGCACGAACCCACCGGCTTCGACGCGGACGGCGGCGACGAATCGGTCGGAACCGAGCTCCTTGAGCGCGTTCTCAGTGGACTCAGGAGGCTATAGACCCTAATGAACTCACCCGCAGACACCTCTCGTGTGACCTCTGCCAAGATCGTCATCGCCGGTGGCTTCGGCGTCGGCAAGACGACCTTGGTCGGCTCGGTCTCCGAGATCACCCCGTTGACGACCGAGGCGATCATGACCTCCGCCTCCGAGGGCGTCGACGACAACAACCTTGTGCCCGACAAGGCGACGACCACGGTCGCGATGGACTTCGGCCGCATCACGATCGACCAGGACCTGATTCTGTACCTGTTCGGCACCCCCGGCCAGACCCGCTTCTGGTTCATGTGGGACGAGCTGGTCCGCGGCGCCATCGGCGCCATCGTCCTGGTCGACACCCGCCGCCTCGCCGACTGCTTCTCGGTCATCGACTTCTTCGAGCACCGGAAGCTCCCGTATCTGGTGGCGGTGAACTGCTTCGACGGCAAGCAGCTCCACGAGATCCAGGACATCCGCGACGCGCTCCAGATCTCTCAGGAGGTCCCGGTGCTCTACACCGACGCGCGCAACCGGGAGTCCACCAAGCAGGTGCTCATCAAGCTCGTCGAGTACGTGCTGTCGATGCGGCGCACCCGCACCGTCGGCGTCCACTAAGTGCCCACAAACGGACGCACGGCGACAACCGCGAACCGCGCCTGACCCGCGCGGCGACCGTCTAGGCTGACCCAACCACCTGGACCATAGCGAAAAGGGGCGCAAGGCAACTCATCTGCCTTGCGCCCCTTTCGCGCGCTGCCCGGGCCGACCGCCGGACCGCTCAGCGCGCGATCCGGGAGACGAACCGCCACGACAAGCTGACTGCGACGAACAGGCACGCGTAGAGGGTCCCCGCGAGTAGTACAGGCGCCTCGCGCCACCCGGATTCTTGCGCGGCGACGATGAGCGCGTAACCGGTGAACACGACCATCACCGCGCCGATCCCGCCGTAGGCGACGGCGGCTTGCAGCTTGAGGAGCGGTGGCTGGTAGTCGGCGTAGTGCACCATCGCTCCCGCCTTGTTGCCGATCAGCGGTCGCAGATCCGAAGGCAGCCCACTGCGGTCGTAAATAGCCTGCTCAAGCAGGTTGATCGAGCGGGTGCGGACGATGCTCAGCGCCACCAGCACCAGGTGATAGGAGTGGATGAACCACAACGGGAACGCCGAGAACGCCGCTCCCCAAACCCCGCCCGGCAGCGAGTCGCTGCCGAGGGCGATCACCGCCAGGCCGAGGTAGGTGATCTGCAAGGCCAGCAAAGCGAGGCGCTCGTTTCCCAGATTGGTGGCGCTGGATCGCTCTGCGCTGTAGAGCGCTGCGAGTGCTTCGATCTGCTCGGATGGCGAGGGCACTGCCGATACCTCATCCGACTGCCGAGGGGGTAGCGGGGACATGCCAGCGATTATGCCCGGCCGTGGACGACTCCGGGGTTCACGGGATTCCGATGCAGGGGACCGATGTCTGCGCGAGGCGGCTCTCATGAGCGGGATCTGAACGGGCCGAATTCTGCGGCTTTCCGTGCCGTGGTGGCTGCGGTCTTTTCGGCGGCGACAGCGGGGTGGGTGGGAGGGTGGGGTCGGGTGCTGTGGCTGGCGGGGTGTGATGGGGCGTGGGTTCTTTGGCGGCGACGGAGAGATGTGGGAGGCGGCCCAAGGTGGGGTGCCGGGCCTGGAGTCTTGATGTGCCTGTGCCTTCCCTTCCTTCTCCCGCCCTGGTTGGCTGGCCCGGGGCGGGCAGGTTCAGAAGGGCGGGTCTCCTGGGCTGCCGGCCGGGATCGGTTCCCGATGGCTGGGCGAGGGTGAGGGCGAAGGCGGGGACGAGGGCGGTCCGGTCGGCCCGCTTGCCTTGGTCGGTGCGGGCTCTTTGGCGTGGGGTGTGAAGCGTGTTCGGCATTTGGCTCTGGCTGTCCGGATAGCGGCGAGGGCTCTTTGCTGTTCGGCTGCTTCGGCTCTGGAGTCGAGGTTGGGTTTGAGGGTGGGGGACCATTCGGTGCGGTAGAGCCCGGTCGGGAAGACATCGTTCGCTTCATCGGTGGCGTGCTCGGCATCCATGTCCGCATCGGTGCGCCAGTCGGAGCATCCGCATTCCCTGGCCTGCCCGGCCTGCCCGGCCTGGGGGTCGGTCCCGGGGTGGTCGTGGTGGGTGATGAGGGCTTGGCCGGGGCCGGTCTTCTCGACGCTCCAGCCGGAAGTATGTATGCGGCCGTGGTGGAAGCGGCAAAGGAGGATCAGGTTGTCCGCGTTCGTTTCGCCGCCGTCGGCCCAGTGGGTGATGTGGTGGGCTTCGGTCCAGGCGACCGGCCTGGAGCAGCCGGACCAGGCGCACCCTTCGCGCTGCTCAAGCTCCAGCTTGCGGCGAAGCGCCTGGTTCGGGAGGCGGGCGGCTCTGCCGAGTTCGATCGCTTCGCCGGTTTCGTAGTTGAAGACGCCGGGGATGATCCCGGCTTCGCAGGCGAGGTGGCGGGCTTTGGCGACCGAGATGGGCTGGCCCTCCAGGAGCGGGGTGCGGCCGGTCTCCTTGCCCTGCAATGTCTGGATGTCGACCATGAGGTCCAGGGTGGCGGTGTGGCCGTGGCGCTTGACCGCGTCGGGGCTGGTGCCGTATCCGGCGAGGAGCTGGTGGAGGGCTTCGGCGTGCCGGTTCGGCTGGGCCGGAAGCACACCCTCACTATCGGCCTCGTCTTGGCGCGGGGGCGGGCAGGCGGTCTTCAGGTACTTGTCGAGGAGTCTGCCCGTGTCGGAGGAGAGTTCCCCTGAGAGGGCCCACATGCCGTTGTCCTGCTCGGCCAGTTCGATCCATTGGAGGGACTGCTCGCCGAGGGAGTCGAGGAGTTCGGACTCCTCGGCCAGGTTGGCGGCCAGTTCGTCGAGGTGCCTTTGGAGGTCTTTGAAGGGGGCGTGGGTGCAGTACTGGGCGATGAGGTGTTCCGGTGTCGCGCAGAGGGTGTCCGCATCGAAGGGGGAGGGGACCGGGGTTCGGAAGGGGGTGAGTGCGAACAGGCGTACCGCGGGAGTGCGGTCGAGTTGCCTGACTGCGTAGGCGACCTGGTCGATCCTCGCTGAACCTGAGACGGCTGCTTCGACCAGTGCCCGGAACTTGGAGGAGAGGCGGGCGATGGCCGCGATGTCGGCGGCGGTGCGGTGGGTGAAGTCGAACTGGGACAGCAGGAGGTCCCTCAAGGCGGAGTAGCCGAAGGCGGTGCGGTGGAGGTTCTGTTCCTTCATCGCGATGACCGAGGACAGGACCGCCGCGTGGTGGGTGTTGATCGCGGCGGCGGCGGTGTCGAGGAGGGTCCGGATGGTCTGGGCCTGGTCACTGCTGCGGGCCTGGATCGTGTTGGTCGCCATCGGGATCACCCCCTCGCCTGTCACTGTTCTCGAATGTATTGCCTGGTTCCGTCTGCCTGTTCGATGCTCGTGCTTCAATTGTGACTCTGTGTGCTAAAGTGCGTCAACACCCAGAAGGGTGATCTTTGGTGAGGAAGTTTCATCCAGGCCCACCCGCACCACCACTCGCCTGCCTGCCCACCCACCCACCCTCGAACCCCATGGCCGCCAACCAACCTCAGCAACAGGTCGACCTCTTCGTCGCTGCCCGCTCTAACCCAAAAACAAAACGGCCCCAAGGCAGCAGAGCTGCCTCAGGGCCGTGTCAGCGCTTGCTCAGACGACCTTCGGAATCGAACCCGTATTGGTCAGAGCCTCGTTCAACAACGGCCCAACCTGCATCGTGAACTGTCCCAGCTCGTACCCCAGCTGCTCCCGATCGCACTGCGACACAGCCAAAAGCGTCAAACAAATCTGCGGCCCGACCGGAGCCGCCAGGAGCACGCCCTCGGCCATCTCCACGATCACCTGCTGCGCCGGACCGTGGTCCATGGACCGCCCAGCGCCTTCGCCAATCGAAAGCAGGCCGGAACCGATGCCCGCCAACTGATCCGCGCGCTCCTTCGGAAGGCCGGCGGACACCGCCAGCGGCAGGCCGTCGACGCTCACGAGCACCGCATGGGACAGCCCAGGCGTACGCGCCACCAGCGACCCGAGCAGCATGCTCAGGGAGCGCTCGTAGACGCCGAGATTGGCGCTCATCGGGCGGCCATCCTCTCCGTCCTCGCGGGGCTGCCCGGACGCCCGCCGCGGGCGCGGCCCCAGCCGCGGAAGTAACCGGCGGTGTTCTGCGCCAGCAGCTCCGGGTCGCGGTCGATGGGCTCGTCGAAGCGCGGGTGCTCGTCGGCGACGACCGCGCCGGGGACCAGGTTGGCCTGCGGCTTGCGGCGGGGGAGGCCGGCCGCGGTGGTGGGCTCCTCGGTCGCGGGGGTCTCGGTGGCCGTGCGGGCGGTGCGCCAGCCGTCGTCGCCGGGGAGGTTCCACGACTCCGACTCGGGCTCTTCGCTTTCGGGCCGCTTGAACCAGGCGCTCTTGGCCTGGCCGAAGATCAGGAGGCCGTCGTCGTCGGCTGCGAGGCTCGCGACGTCGACCATCGCGATGTCCTCCCTGGGCTGCCAAGGGTGGCGGCGCACCGGCTCCTCGGTGTGGGGGAGCTCGGCGGGCTCGGCGCGGCGGCGGCGGATCGAGCGGGTCTGGCCGCCCTCGCTGTCCACCGGCTGCTGCATCGACGGCGAGGAGAACGAGTCCGGGATGACCTGCGTCGCTTCGAGGTCCGGCATGACCACCGAGTGGAGCTGCGACGCGGGGTCGAGGGCGCGCAGGCTCTGGCGGTCGGGGAGGTCGCCGGGGAGGCGCACGGTCCGGTGCGTGTCGGAGTCGTGCCCGCGGCCGCGGCGGCGCGTGGCGCGGTCCTCGTCGAGGGGCGGCGAGACGTGGTGGGGGAGCGCGGACTCGGGCTTGGGGCGCTTGGCCTGGAGGAGGCCGATGAGTCCTTCGAGCGAGCGGTCCCAGGCCGAGACGGCCTCGGCAGTGGCGGACACGGAAGGCGCGACGGACGGGTCGTCGCCGCCGCCGATCTCGCGGATCGCCTCGGTGAGCGCGCCGGCCATGGCCGCGACCTGTCCCGGGTCGGCCACGGTCGCCAGGTCGGCGGCGAGCTCCTCGGTGGAGATGGACTGGAGGGCGCCGGGCTGGGGGAGCCGGGTGAGGATCGCGACGGCGTTGGCCTCGCTCGGGTCGTCCCATGCGGCGAGGGCCGCCGGGAAGACGGCCCGCAGGAGGCACGTGAGCGCCTCTGCCGCGTCGTGGCGGGCCCTGGCGGCCGAGGCCACCGTGTCCAGGATCGGGCGCAGAGCGGCGACCTCAGGGCGTGCGGCGAGGGGCTGCCCGGCGACCTCGCCGGTGGCGAGTCCGCGGGCGATGGCGATGGCGTCGTCGAGGGCGTCCTTGGAGCGGAGCGCCCGGGCGTCGGCGCGGACGACGAGCTGTCCGGCGGCGGCCGCGAACTCGGCGAGCTGGACGACGTCTCCGGCGACGGAGATCGAGACGGACTGGCCCGGGGCCGACCTGGCGAGGAGCCCGTTGAAGCGGACCCAGCCGCGGGGATCGTCGCCGAAGGTGTCGGTGGCGATGAGGCCGCCTCCGGCGGCCACGAGGGCGACGGCGCACGCAGTGTCGCCGTGCCCGGCGCCGGACGCCTGCTGGTCGGTGGTGATGCCGCAGAACACTTGCACCCGCGGAGCTCCTCTCGTAGGGCGCGCAGCCGGCGCAGTCCCCTGTCGCCGGGGCTGGTGCCCGGCCCGTTTTTACCAGTCCGTTATCAGTTTTCCGCAGAATACTCGGTTCTGCAAGCGGACTGCCTGTGCGGGTTCGCCTACGGAGCGAAGGCCATAGCACACATATCCGTCAATTCACTGGCAGCCGCCACCTGGTCATTCCCTTGTGGAATAACGCAGCGAAGCCGCCGCGGGACTCCCGCGGCGGCTTCGGAAATCGGACTCGGCGGCCATCGGAGTGTGGCCGTTCGGCTGAGTGGGGCGCGCGCTATCCGCGCCATTCCACATGGTCGTTGATCTTGGCGATGACGCCGCGCCAGGCGATGGCCGCCTGCTGCGCGTCGTTGCGCTTCAGGCGCCGCTTCGCGAGCTTGCCCTTGAAGCCGCCGTCGACGACGACGCGGAACGTCTCGTCGAGGTCGTCGAGGGGGGACCCGGGCGCCAGCGCGGCGATCACGGAGTCGTTCTTGAGGGCGTAGCCCAGGTCGCGGCCGACTTCGGCGGCCTTGATGAGCAGCTCGGGCTCCCACGTGTCGTGGCCGCCGCGGAGGTTCGCGACGACGAGGTCGAGCTCGTAGGTGTCGGCTTCGTCACAGACGATGTCGTCCTCGGTCACGCGGTCCTTGAGGTCGGCCCACTCGTCGATGGCGGCGAGGTCGTGGTCGTCGCTCTCCTTGACGTAGGCGACGAGCGCGGCGGGCTCGCGGAAGACGAGGAGCTTCCCCTTGCGGGTCAGGAAGACCGGGACCTCTTCGGGCTCGGCGTCGAGGGCGTCCTCCTCGGGCTCGTCGTCCTCGAAGTCCTTGGGGTCGGGCTCCTCGGACTCCTCGTCCTCGTCGCCGTCCTTGTCCTCGCCGTCATCGCCGTCGACGGGTGCGCCCTCGGCGACCATCTCCTCTTCGGCGAGTTCCTCGTCCGACTCCTCCGACTCCTCGGAGGGCTCGTCGTCCTTCTGCCCCGGCAGGGTGTCCGACATCCGGTAGGCGCGGAGGGTGTACCCCGAGTCCTTGCCCAGGTGGAGTTCCACCGGGTCAACCCCGGTCTCGTTCCAGAGCTTCTCGGTGTCGGCACCGCGCTCCGGCGCGTCAGATTCGGCCGCCATGTCGCGTCCCTCCCGTAAGTCGTCTAGCTGGGGAACAGCCTACGACGCAAGCGCGCGCCGCATCGCATCCGGTGTGCGCTTTTCTTTGTGGATAGCGACAGGGCCCTTTCCGTCGCTACGGAAAGGGCCCCGGATCGATCACTAGTACGCGCCCCCGGCGCCCGCGGCCATCCCGGCCGGGTGCCACACGGTCTTGTACTCGGTCCACTGCCGCAGCAGGTCGAGCGCGCTCCCGCTCTTCCCGGGGCGGCGCACGACCTTGAGGGTCTCGGCCGCGGCGGCCTCCAGGGAGGCGGCCAGGTCCGGGTCGGCCCCGGTGAGGTCGAGCCCGTTGACGTCGGCGTGGGACGCCAGGTGCGGCGCGACCTCGGCGGCCTTGCCGCTCAACAGGTTCACCACGCCACCGGGCAGGTCGGAGGTCGCGAGCACTTCGCCGAAGCTCAACGCGGGCAAGGGCTTCGCCTCGCTGGCGAGGACGACCACGGTGTTCCCGGTCGCGATGGCGGGCGCGACGGCCTCGACGAGGCCCAGCAGCGGGTCGTCCTGCGGGGCGATCACCGCGATCACGCCGAGCGGTTCGGGGGTCGTGTGGTTGAAGTACGGCCCGGCCACGGGGTTCGCGCCGCCGAGGACGGAGGTGTACTTGTCGGTCCAGCCCGCGTAGTGGACGAGCCGGTCGATCGCGGCCTCGACGGTGCCGAGCGCGTCGTGCGGGTCGGCGCCAGTCGCATCCGCCAGCTCCTCGGCGAACTGCCCGGCGCGGCCTTCGAGCATCTCGGCGGCCCGGTACAGGATCTGCCCGCGCAGGTACGCGGTCTGCCCCGCCCACGGCCGCTGGGCCTTGCGCGCGGCGGCCACGGCGTCGCGGGCGTCCTTGCGGCTGGCGAGCGCGGCGTTCGCCAGCTCGGTCCCGTCGGGGCTGCTCACCGGGTAGCTCCTTCCGGACTCGGAGCGGGGGAACTTCCCGCCGACGTACAGCTTGTAGGTCTTCTTCACCCGCAGTCGCTCAGACATCGAGGTACGCCTCCAGTCCCTGGCGGCCGCCTTCGCGGCCGTATCCGGACTCCTTCAGGCCGCCGAAGGGGCTGGCGGCGTCGAACTGGTTGAACGTGTTGGCCCACACGACGCCCGCGCGCAGCCGCTCGGCGGCCCACAGGATCTTCGACCCCTTCTCGGTCCACACCCCTGCCGACAACCCGTACGGCGTGTTGTTGGCCTTGGCGATCGCCTCGTCAGGGGTGCGGAACGTGAGGACGCTGAGCACGGGCCCGAAGATCTCCTCCTGGGCGATCCGCATGGACTGCTGGACACCGGTGAACACGGTGGGGCGGAACCAGAACCCGTTCTCGGGGAGGTCGCAGGCGGGCTGCCACACGTCGGCGCCCTCGCCGCGCCCGGCCTCGGTGAGGGCGGTGATGCGGGCGAGCTGCTCGGCGGAGTTGATCGCGCCGATGTCGGTGTTCTTGTCGAGCGGGTCGCCGACCCGCAACGTCGACACCCGCTCCTTGAGCCGCGCGAGCACCTCGTCGGCGACGGACTCCTGGACGAGGAGTCGCGACCCGGCGCAGCACACGTGGCCCTGGTTGAAGAAGATGCCGTTGACGATGCCCTCGACGGCCTGGTCGATCGGGGCGTCGTCGAAGACGATGTTCGCGGCCTTGCCGCCCAGCTCCAGGGTGACCTTCTTCTTGGAGCCCGCGACGGCCTTCGCGATGGCGCGGCCCACGGCCGTGGAACCGGTGAAGGCGACCTTGTCCACAGGGCTGTTGACGACGGCCGCACCGGCAGCGCCCGCGCCGGGGAGGATGTTGACGACGCCCGCGGGCAGGTCGGCCTCCTGGCACAGCTCGGCGAACATGAGCGCGGTCAGCGGCGTGGTCTCGGCGGGCTTGAGCACCACCGTGTTCCCGCACGCGAGCGCAGGCGCGATCTTCCACGCCAGCATGAGGAGCGGGAAGTTCCAGGGGATGACCTGGCCGACGACGCCGAGCGGTTTCGGATCGGAACCGAGCCCCGCGTACGCGAGCTTGTCGGCCCACCCCGCGTGGTAGAAGAAGTGCTGCGCCGCGGTGGGCACGTCGAAGTCGCGGGTCTCCTTGATGGGCTTGCCGTTGTCGAGGGATTCGGCGACGGCGAACTCGCGGGCCCGCTCCTGGAGGAGCCGGGCGATGCGGAACAGGTACTTGCCGCGCTCGGTGCCGCTCATGGGCCCCCACACGGTCTCCTGGGCGCGGCGGGCCGCGGCGACGGCGCGCGCGACGTCCGCTTCGCCCGCCTCGGCGACGGTGAAGAGGACCTCCTCGGTCGCGGGGTTGACGGACTTGAACACGTCCTGGCCGTCGGCGAACTCGCCGTCGATGAAGAGCCCGTAGTGCTCTTTGATGTCGGGCCGCACCGACTCGGGCGCGGGGGCGTACTCGAACATGGCTAGTCCACCGTCACGTAGTCGGGGCCGGAGTAGTGGCCGGTCTTGAGCTTCTGGCGCTGCATGAGCAGGTCGTTGAGGAGGCTGGACGCGCCGAAGCGGAACCAGTGGTTCGAGAGCCAGTCGTCGCCGAGGACCTCGTTCACGGTGACGAGGTACTTGATCGCGTCCTTGGTGTTGCGGATGCCGCCCGCGGGCTTGACGCCGACCTGGATCCCGGTGGCGGCCCGGTAGTCGCGCACGGCCTGCATCATCAGCAGGGTCACGGGGAGGGTCGCGTTGACGCCGACCTTGCCCGTGGAGGTCTTGATGAAGTCGGCGCCCGCGTACATCGCGAGCCAGGAGGCCTGCCGCACCGCGTCGTAGGTGGCGAGCTCGCCGGTCTCCAGGATCACCTTGAGCCGGGCGTCGCCGCTGGCGGCCTTGACGGCCTTGATCTCGTGGAAGACCCGTTCGAGGTCCCCGGCGAGGAACGCGCCGCGGTTGATGACCATGTCGATCTCGTCGGCCCCGGCACGCACCGCGGACTCGGTGTCGGCGAGGCGCACGTCGAGCGGGACCTGCCCGGCGGGGAAGCCCGTGGCGACCGAGGCGACGAGCACGCCGCTGCCCTGAAGCGCTTCTTTAGCGGTGGCGACCATCGACGGGTAGACGCAGACGGCGGCGGTGGCGGGCGCGTCGCCGTCGGGGCGCATCGCCTTCGCGGCGAGCGAGCGGACCTTGCCGGGGGTGTCGGCCCCTTCGAGGGTGGTGAGGTCGATCATGCTGATGGCGAGGTCGATGGCGTGCGCTTTCGACGTCGTCTTGACCGAGCGGGTGGAGAGCCCCGCCGCGCGCGCTTCGAGGCCGACCGCGTCGACGCCCGGGAGGGCGCGGACGAGGGACGCGGCCTCGGCGCCGCTCAGAATTGATCCCATGACCCGATCGTATCCGTCTCTCGGTGACGCTTGAACCAGACTGTGGTGACCAGCTCACATTAGCGCGGCGAACTGGGCGTTAAGGTTATGAACCGTGGATGTCAAGATCGTCGAACACCCGCTCGCCGCCGCCAGGCTCACCGCCATGCGCGACGAGCGCTCGGACTCACCGCGGTTCCGGGCCGCCCTGCACGAGCTCACCATGATGCTCGTCTACGAGGCCACGCGCGGCGTGGCCGTCACCGAATACGGGATCAGGACGCCCGTGGCGGCCGCGACGGGCTACCGGCTGGGGAACCCGCCGGTCCTGGTCCCGGTGCTGCGCGCGGGGCTCGGCATGGCCGACGCCGCGCAGGCCATGATCCCCGACGCCTCCATGGGCTTCGTCGGCCTCGCCCGCGACGAGGAGACGCACGAGCCCTACGCCTACATGGAGTCCCTCCCCGACGACCTGGCCGGGCGCCACGTCATCGTCCTCGACCCCATGGTCGCCACCGGCGGCTCGCTCCTGCGCTGCTGCGAGATGATCGCCGCGCGCGGCTGCACCGACATCGACCTGGTCAGCGTGCTGTGCGCGCCCGACGGGATCGCGAAGCTCGAATCCTCCGGGATCGCCATGCGCATGACCACCGCCGCGGTCGACCCGGAGCTCAACGACAAGGCCTACATCGTCCCCGGCCTCGGCGACGCGGGCGACCGCCAGTTCGGCGCCTACCGCCGCTTCTAGGAACGGGAAAAGGGGGCCGCTCGGCGCGGCCCCCTTCTTCGTGTCGTCTAGTGCGGCACGCCGAGGATCCCGGCGACTTCAGCGCGCAGGGCCTCGACGCCCGCGCGGGCGCGCTCGCGCGCCGCGGTCAGGTCGCCGCCGGTGTCCTCGCGGACCTCCAGGTACGCCTTGAGCTTCGGCTCGGTCCCGGACGGGCGGCACACGACGCGCGCGTTCGCCGTCGTCACCGTGACCACGTCGGCTTCGGGGAGCCGGTCGAGGTAGTCGGTCACGGGCTCGTCCAGCAGCGAAGCGGGCTTGTTGGCGCGCAGGCGCTTCATGCACGCGGCGATCTCGCTCAGGTCCTCGACGCGCACCGACAGCTGGCCCGTCTCGTACACGCCGAACTCCTCGGCGAGCTCGTCCAGGCGGTCCTGGAGCGTCGCGAACCGGGCGGCCTGCCCGGCGGCGATCTCGGCGACCACGAGCGACGCGGAGATGCCGTCCTTGTCGCGCAGGAACTCCGGCGCCACGCAGTACCCGAGGGCCTCCTCGAACGCGAACGCCAGGTCGGGGCTGGTGCGCGCCAGCCACTTGAAGCCCGTGAGGGTCTCCATGTACTTCAGCCCGCGCTTCTCGCACATGGCCTTGAGCTGCGTCGTGGACACGATCGTGGTCGCGTAGGTCCCGGTGCGGCCCTTGCGCATCCAGTGGTCGGCGAGGAGCACGCCCACCTCGTTGCCCGAGAGCTGCCGCCACCCGCCGTCGCCGGTGGGGACGGCGACCGAGCAGCGGTCGGCGTCCGGGTCGAGCGCGAGCGCCACATCCGCGCCCTCCTCGGCAGCGAGGGCCTTGAGCAGGTCGATCGCGCCGGGCTCCTCCGGATTCGGAAACGCCACGGTCGGGAAGTCCGCGTCGGGCTCGGCCTGCTCGGGCACGAGCGTCGGCGAGGGGAACCCGGCCCGCTCCATGGCCTTCACGAGCGTCGCGCCGCCGACGCCGTGCATCGGCGTCGCGACCGAGGCGAGGCGCTTGGGGTCGTCGGGGTCCACGACTGAAGCGATGGCGGCGAGGTACTCGTCCAGGACGGACCCGTCGAGGGTCTCGCCCTCGTCGCCGAGCGGGATCTCCGAGAGCGGTCCGAGCGCTTCGATCGCGGCCTCGATCTCGGTGTCGGCGGGCGGCACGATCTGCGCGCCCGCGCCGAGGTCACCGCCGAGCGCGCGGCCCAGGTACACCTTGTACCCGTTGTCCTGCGGCGGGTTGTGGCTCGCGGTCACCTGCACCGCGGCGGCGCCGTCCAGGTGCGTCACCGCGAACGCGGTCACCGGGGTCGGCAGCGGGCCGGGCATGAGCAGGGCCCGGCGGCCCGAGCCGGTGACGACGCGGGCGGTCTCGACGGCGAAGTCCCGGGACCCGTGGCGCGCGTCGTAGCCGATGACGACCGGGCCCTCGGCCCCCTTGGCGTCCAGCCAGTTGGAGAGCCCGGCGGCGGCGGCCCGGACGACGGCGAGGTTCATCCCGTTGGGGCCCGCGCGGAGCGGGCCGCGCAGGCCCGCCGTCCCGAACTTCAAGCGGCCCGAGAACCGGTCGGCCAGTTCGGCCGCGGTCCCGGGGAGGCCGTCGAGGAGCCGGTACAGCTCGTCGCGGCCGGCCTTGTCGGGGTCGTCGGTGATCCACTGGAGCGCTTCGGCGCGCAGGGCGTCGAGGTTCGCGTCGATGGCGGGCGCAGAGTCGGTCATGGGGAAATGGTCGCATATCCGCTGCCTGGGAGACCGGTGTTGCGGACGGTGTGGCCTCAGCCGGTAGCGAACGACGCCGCCGCGGTGTCGTACACCCCTCGTGATAGATCCCATGTATCCGCGTCGCCGGAGATGAAGATCCCGAACGTGGACCCGTCGCCCGCGTCCACCACGGCCCACACCGAGTGCCGCTCGGCGCCGACCTCGTCGAGGTTCGTCCCGGTGTACTCCAGGACCGAGCCGCTCAGGCCGCCGATCTCGGTGTCCTCCAACCGGACCTGCTCCAGGTCGGTCATCTCGGAGCCGAGGCCGTCGAAGTACTCCGAGAGGTAGCCCTCGGGGTCGCCCGCGCCGCGGTCGGACTGGGAGTAGAACCGCACCCACTGGGTGTCGTCCTCGGGGTTGAAGAACGACACGAAGTCGTCGCCGCTCTCCCCTTCGGACCAGTCCTTCGGGTACGCGACCGAGAAGCCGTCCCCCTCATAGGTGCTCGTCTCGAACGGGGCCGCGCCGTCGCTCTCGTCGGGGGACTCGCCCCCGTCCGAGGGGGACTCCCCGCCGTCGGACGCGCCCTCGCTGGCACCGGGGTCCGCGCCGCCCTCGCCGCCGCCGCCGTCACCGGTGAGGAGCTTGTAAGCGCCCCAGCCGAGGACGAGCACGAGCATGATGCAGATCGCGATGACCGCGCCGGACTTCCACGGGTTGCCGCGCTCGGGTTCGGACTCGACGTCGCGCACCCGCGGGCGCGGGCCCGTCGTCGCGGGCGGCCCCTCCTGGTACGCCTCATTGCCGCGGTAGGGCGGCGACTGGTGGCCGGCGGGGCCCGCGAACTGCCCGGCGAGCAGCGTCTGGAGTTCATGGCGCACTTCGGGAAGCTGCATGCGCTGGTTCGGGTCCTTCGCGAGCATCCCGCCCAGCAGCGGCGTCAGCGGCCCGGCGTTGCGCGGGCTCTCCGGCGGCTCCTGCACGACCGCGCGCATCGTCGAGACCGCGTCGCCCCGGTCGAACGGCGGGCGCCCCTCGACGGCCGCGTACAGGGTCACGCCGAGGCTGAACACGTCCGAGGCGGGCTCGGCCGGGTGCCCCACGGCCCGCTCGGGCGCGATGTAGTGCGCCGAGCCGAGCACTTTCCCCGGGGTCGTGCCGCCCGAGACCTGGTGCAGCTGCGCGGCACCGAAGTCGGAGAGCACGCAGCGCCCGTCGGTGGAGATGAGGACGTTCCCGGGCTTGACGTCGCGGTGGATGATCCCCGCGTCGTGCGCCGCCTGGAGCGCCCCCACGAGCGCGAGGCCGATCTTCGCGGCCACGCGCGGCTGGAGCGGCCCGTCCTGCGAGAGGATCTCGGCGAGGCTCCGCGACTGGAGCAGCTCCATGACGATCCACGGCAGGCCGCCGTGCTCGACGACGTCGAACACGCGGATCACCGACGGGTGCGACAGCCCCGCCGCGATCTGCGCCTCGCGCCGCGACCGGTCGATGAGCTGGACCCGCTCGTGCGGCGGGAGGTCCGGCGGCAGGAACACCTCTTTGAGGGCCACCTCGCGGCGCAGCACCGTGTCGGTCGCGCGCCACACGGACCCGTTGCCGCCCTTGCCGACCAGGTCTTCGAGCCGGTACCGGTCGCCCACCAGGTCGCCGGGCCGGGCCCGGTTCCCCGGGCCGCCGGGCCCGGGCGGGCGCTGGCCCTGCTCGGGGCCGACCGCGAAGCTCTGCCCGAGGTTCCCGTAGTTGCCGTACGAGGAGCTGTGCCGGTACGAGGAGTCGCCGTAGGAGTCGCCGCCGTACGGGTCGCGGTTGTAGCCCTGCTGGCCCGAGGGGTACGGGTCCGATCCCGTGAAGCGTCCGCCGAAGGAGGGGTGCGGGTCGCGCCGCGGCTCCGATCCGTACGGATCGCCTTGGGGCGCTTGGGGTTCGGGGGGATACCGAGGGGACGGCACCGGGCCGGATCGGGGGTCCTCATAGGCGCCGGGACCACCGCGACCGTAGTCAGATGAGTACGTCATGCAACCACTCCTCGCGAGGGATCCCTCCTAGTCTGCCGCGTCCCGGCCACCGGTGCGGTACCGGGGATACACAAGTGATCCTCGGTCACGGCGGGACGCCGTCCCAGGTGCGCGAAGGCGCCGCCGGGAGGCGCGCTGCTTCCCGGAGGCGCGGTTCACCACCTAGGATGGCAGCCATGCAGTCGTCACCGCAAGGCCGAGACGGGATCGAGATCCGGCCCGTCTACGGTCCCGGCGACGCCGCGGAGGATCTGGCGGAGCGGCTCGGCGAACCCGGGTCCTTCCCCTACACGCGCGGCGTCCACCCGACCATGTACACGTCCCGCCCCTGGACCATGCGCCAGTACGCGGGCTTCGCCACGGCCGCCGAGTCGAACCGCCGCTACCGGGACCTCCTGGCCGCGGGCACCACCGGCCTGTCCGTCGCGTTCGACCTGCCCACCCAGATGGGCTACGACTCCGACGCCCCCGAGGCCGCCGGAGAGGTCGGCAAGGTCGGCGTCGCCGTCGACTCCCTCGCCGACATGCGGACCCTCTTCGCGGACATCCCGCTCGGCGAGGTCTCCACGTCGATGACGATCAACGCGCCCGCCGCCGTCCTCCTGCTGCTCTACCAGCTGGTCGCCGAGGAGCAGGGCGTCGACCCGGGCTCCTTGCGCGGCACGATCCAGAACGACATCCTCAAGGAGTACATCGCCCGCGGGACCTACATCTTCCCGCCCGCGCCGTCCCTGCGGCTCGTCGCCGACACGTTCGCGTACTGCGCCGCCGAGCTCCCGCAGTGGAACACCATCTCCATCTCCGGCTACCACATGGCCGAAGCCGGGGCCACTCCCGCGCAGGAGCTGGCGTTCACGCTCGCCGACGGCATCGAGTACGTCAACTGCGCCCTCGACGCCGGGCTCGACGTCGACGCGTTCGCGCCGCGCCTGTCCTTCTTCTTCGTCGCCCGCTCCACCCTCCTCACCGAGGTCGCGAAGTTCCGCGCCGCCCGCCGCATCTGGGCCCACGTCATGCGCGACCGCTTCGGCGCGAAGGACCCCCGCTCGATGCGCCTGCGGTTCCACACCCAGACCGCCGGGGTCGAGCTCACCGCGCAGCAGCCCGAGGTCAACCTCGCGCGCGTCACCGTCCAGGCCATCGCCGCCGTGCTCGGCGGCACCCAGTCGCTCCACACCAACGCCTACGACGAGGCCATCGCGCTGCCCACCGACACCTCCGCGCGCCTGGCCCTGCGCACCCAGCAGGTCATCGCCGCCGAGACCGACCTGACCGCCACCGTCGACCCGTTCGCCGGGTCCTACGCCGTCGAGGCCCTCACCGACGAGGTCGAGGCCGAGGCCCTGCGCCTCATCGACGCGGTCTTCGCGCACGGCTCGGCCGTCGCCGCCATCGAGGAGGGCTTCCAGAAGGGCGAGATCGAGCGCAGCGCCTACGAGACGGCCAAGCGCATCGACTCGGGGGAGCAGACCGTCGTCGGCGTCAACAAATACGTCCTCAATGGGGACGAAGCGCCCTATTCACCGCTCAAAGTGGACCCCGCTATCGAAGCGGCGCAGGTCGAGCGCCTCGCCGCCCACCGCGCCGGACGCGACGCCGCCGAGCTGGAGGCCGCGCTCGCCGAGGTCACGGCCGCCGCCGCCGGGACCGCGAACGTGCTGTACCCGCTCAAGCGGGCGCTCAAGGCCGGGGCGACCGTGGGCGAGGTGTGCACGGCGCTCGCCGCCGAATGGGGCCGCCACGTGCCCGCCGAGACCTGGTGAGCGGCGCCCGGCCGACGGATCGGCCCGGACCGGTGAACGCACACCGCGTCTGTCGCCGGAAACCTCTTGCGGGGAAAGACTCGACCGCGGACGCGTCATCGAACGGCGACGCGTCCACGGTCCGTTCAAAAGTCGGATCTCAGCCGTAACTTATCGGCTCGGCAAGCGTTATGCCTTATGACGGCAGGTTCGGCCCGCAGGGCCGTGACCGGCTGTCGCGCGGCCGTGACCCCGGGCTCGCCGTGATGCACCCGGACGCGGCCGCCGGGCGTCGCAAATCACGGCGCTAGCCGCAACGGAGTGCGATCGGATTAAGCTTGCCGGATCGCCCTCCATTGGCTTTGATCCTCGAACGCGAATTGCGAGGCGCGAAGGAAATGTACACGCTCACTGCGGAGAAAGTCGTCGAGATGGGTACCGCCACGAAATCCAATGAGCCGCTGCCGAGTGCCGTCGCACCGGAGTCGTGTCTCGTGGTACCCGCCGCCTTGCCCTCGTTCGACACCGCAGCCGGGAGCGCTGTTTCCGGCACCACCGCTTCGGAGCAGGTCATGTCCACATCGCTGCCGGACTTCCTCGACGCCTGGCTCGCCGCCCACGCGGACGAGGTCGTCGCGGCCCGCCGCCACATCCACGCGAACCCGCGCCTGTCGCGCCAGGAGCACGACACGGCCGACTACGTGGCCGCGCGGCTCCTCGAAGCCGGGCTCCAGCCGCAGATCATCCCCGACGGCACGGGCCTGACCTGCGATATCGGCACCGGCGACCGGGTCATCGCGATCCGCGCCGACATGGACGCGCTGCCGATCCACGACCCGAAGCAGGTCCCGTACCGCTCGACGGTCGACGGCGTCTGCCACGCGTGCGGCCACGACGCGCACACCGCGATGCTCCTCGGCGTCGGCCGCGTCCTCCGCGAGCTGGAGGCCCGCGAGGGCCTGCCCGGGCGGTTCCGCCTGGTGTTCCAGCCGTCCGAGGAGCAGTTCCCGTCCGGCGCGCCCACGATGATCAAGTACGGGGCGCTCACCGACGTCGACGCGATCTTCGCGTTCCACTGCGACCCGCAGTTCCAGGCCGGGAAGATCGGCGTCCGCAACGGGCCGCTGACGGCCGCGTGCGACGTCATGGAGGTCCGCATGAAGGGCCGCGGCGGCCACACGTCCCGCCCGCACCTGACCACCGACCTCGTGAACGCCATCGGGCGCGTCGTCGTCGACGTCCCCGCCCTGGTCAACCGCCGCCTCGACCCGCGGCAGTCCGTCGCGATCGTCTTCGGCGCGGTGCAGGCCGGGGAGGCCGCGAACGCGATCCCGCAGGAGGCGCTCGCGCGCGCCACGGTGCGCGTCCACGGCCGCGAGACCTGGGACATGATCCCGGACCTGGTCCAGGAGATCACGCGCTCCGTCGCGCGGGCCTCGGGCGTCGAGTGCGAGATCGACTACCGCCGCGGCGTGCCGCCGGTCGTCAACGACCGCGCCGCCTCGGCGATGTTCGCGGGCGCCGCGGCCGCGGCGCTCGGCCCGGACGCCGTGGTCGAGGCGCCGATGTCCATGGGCGGCGAGGACTTCGCGTACTACCTGGAGCAGATCCCCGGCGCGATGGCGCGGCTCGGGGTCGGGCGGCCGGGGGAGCGGCTCGACATCCACCAGGGCAACTTCGACATCGACGAGGTCGCGCTCTCGCACGGCGTGCGGGTCATGGTCCACACGGTCCTCGCCGCGGCCCAGAGCCCGGCGTTCTAGAGGCATAGGCAGAGCGGGGCGGGCGCGAAGCGCCCGCCCCGCTGCCGTGTCCGGGCTGCGGTGCGGGCGAAACGTGAACGGAGGGTCCGGGCAAAACGGACATCCGAAGCGCCCCTATCCGAACCGTATCCGGTAGGGGCGACATGCGGGTTGAGCTGCGGTAATTCCGCGGTGGGGCGTTTGCGGAGGGCTTCGACGTAGTCCTGGGGCGCGCCTGCGGCTTCGGCGGCGCGGAGGATCTCGTCGAGGTACCACTGGGAGGGCAGGCCGCCCTCGAAGCCCTCGAAGACGTAGAGCCACACGGGGCGGTTCGCCTCCAGGGTCGCGGCCTGGGAGTGCATCTTGCGGTAGAGCTTCGAGTTGAAGCCCTCCAGCTCGTCGAGGACCTGGCGGTCGGCCGGGTCGAGGTCGTAGAGCGACACGAAGACCCGCTCGCCGGGCGCCTCGACGACGGTGGCGACCGCGGACTCCCAGCCGAGGTCGGCGCCGCCGAACGTCAGGCGCCAGCCCTCCAGCCAGCCCGTGCCGACCAGCGGCGACCGCGGGCAGGTCGCGCGCATGCGGGCAGGGTCGAGATTCGAGCCATACGCGGCATAGAGATGCACGACTCGAAGATACCCTTAAACCTGCCCGCACTGAAGCATCCCGAACACCGAAAGGCGCGCCCCGTGGCACGAGTAGCGATCATCGGCGGAGGCCCGGCCGGGTACGAGGCCGCCCTCGTGGCGGCCCAGCTCGGCGCCGACGTCACCCTCATCGAGGCCACGGGGGCCGGCGGGGCCTGCGTCCTCTCCGACTGCGTCCCCTCGAAGACCTTCATCGCGGCCTCCAACGTGCTCACCGAGATCCACGAATCCTCCGAGCTCGGCGTGGCGGCCAAAGAGGCCACCACCGACCCCGTCGCGGTCAACGGCCGGGTGCGCCGCCTCGCCACCCAGCAGTCCGCCGACATCGCGCAGAAGCTCGTCAACGCGGGCGTCAACATCGTCTACGGGCGCGGCGCCCTGCGCGTCGACAAGGGCTACAACTACGTCCACGAGCTCCACGTGGTCCCCCTCGAAGGCGAGCCGTACGACGCCGACGCCGACGTCGTCCTCATCGCCACCGGCGCCACCCCCCGCACCCTCACCTCCGCCCCCGTCGACGGCGAGCGCATCCTCACCTGGCGCCAGCTCTACGACCTCAAGGAACTCCCCGAGCACCTCATCGTCGTCGGCTCCGGCGTCACCGGCGCCGAGTTCGCCTCCGCGTACCTGTCCATGGGCTCCGCGGTCACCCTCATCTCCTCCCGCGACCGCGTCATGCCCCACGAGGACGCCGAGGCCGCCGAGACCGTCGGCCGCGTGTTCGTGCGCCGCGGCATGGACGTGCGCAACCACTCCCGCGCCGCCGCGGCCCGCCGCACCGACAACGGCGTCGAGGTCGAGCTCGACGACGGCACCGTCATCGAGGGCTCCCACGCGCTCATCTGCGTCGGCTCGATCCCCAACTCCGACAACCTGGGCCTGCACGCGTACGGGATCACCGTCGACGAGCGCGGGTTCATCCCCGTCGACAAGGTCTCCCGCACCAACGTGCCCGGCGTGTACGCCGCGGGCGACGTCACCGGCGTCCACGCGCTCGCCTCCGTCGCGGCCATGCAAGGCCGCATCGCGATCTGGCACGCGCTCGGCGAGGCCGTGCGCCCCATCAAGCTCGCCCACGTCGCCGCGAACGTGTTCACCGACCCGGAGCTGGCCTCCGTCGGCGTCACGCAGGCCGATGTGGACTCCGGGAAGGCCGACTGCCGCGGGGTGCTGCTGCCGTTCGCGTCGAACCCGCGCGCGAAGATGGTCGACCGCACCGAGGGCTTCGTGAAGCTGTTCGCGTGGAACTCGTCGGGGATCGTCGCGGGCGGCATCGTCGTCGGCTCGCGCGCCTCCGAGCTCATCACGCCGATCGCGCTCGCGGTGGAGCAGCGGCTCACAGTGGAGCAGGTCGCGCGGACGTTCACGATCTACCCGTCGCTGTCGGGCTCGGTCGCCGAGGCCGCCCGCCAGCTCATGGAGTTCTAGCGGCAGCAGACATGAAAGGGGCCCGCGCCTTCCCGGCGCGGGCCCCTCTTTTCCTGGTTCCCCTATTCGACGAAGGTCTCCACCCGCAGGTGGCGGATCAGGTGGACGTCGGTCGCGCCGCCGGTGGAGGCCGCGAAGCCGATCTTGAAGGTGTCGGGCGCCGCGAACGGCACTTCGGACTCCAGGACCCGGACCCAGCCCGCGCCGTCCTGGAAGTCGATGTCGACGGTGACCTTGGGGTGCTCGCCGTCGCCGACCTTCAGCTTCACCAGCCGCTTGCCGTCCGCGAGCGAGTCGCCTCGCAGGCTCTCGGGGAACGTCGTTCCGTAGACGTCGCCGTTGTTGTACTCGCCGATCTTCTCGTCGGTCGCGGTGGTCGCAAGCAGGCAGTACCCGTTCATGCCGTCGCCGGGGCCGCGCAGGGCCACGTTGTCAGGCGCCTTGTTGAACGGAATCTGGAGGTGCGCCGGGGCCCGGTAGTCCTCGGGGCAGCCGGTGCCGCGGCCCTCGGTGTCGGCCGAGAAGTTTCCCCAGGCGTCCAGGCCCAGGCCCAGGTAGCCGCCTTCGATGCCGGGCGTGTTCGTGTGCTGCGCGTAGCCCAGGCTCCCGCCGTAGGCTCCCACGGAGGTCAGGTCCGTGTCGCCGTCGACGAGGAAGAACGAGATGCCGTCGGCGCCGGTGCCCCCGTACTGCCACTGGGCGAACGTGACCTCGATGCCGCCCTTGTTCGGGAGTGCGTGGTTGTAGATGGCGGCGCCCGTGTCGTAGAGGCCGGCGTCGGTGAGTTGGAGGTACCCGGGGGATTTGCCCGACTCGGGTACAGGGCCGATGTTCTGGTCGGCGCAGGAACCGAATTCGTTGGCGCCCTTGATCTCGGTGGCGGCGGTGAGGCACGCGTCGAGTGAGATCGCGTCGGGCGGCAGGTTGTCGCCCTTGCCGGTGAACGGGGCGTTCACCAGGAGTTTCTTGGTGAGTTCTTCCGCTCCCTGGGCACCCGCGGCGGTCGCGGGGATCGCGGCGAGGGCGGCGGCGAGCAGCATCGAGCCCGCGCCGAGGATGGCCATGCGTTTCACAAGTGCTCCTTCGTTCCAGTCGCGCGACCTCGCTGTGACGGGTCGACTACAGAGCGAAGTTATATGAGAACGGTCCGCGAAGTGTGGATCTTCCCTCAATTGGGGACGGTCCACAGGGGTGCGGGACGGCCCGGCCGTCCCGCACCCGTCCGTCAGGCGTCCCTGCGGCGCATGGCGATCCAGCCGCCGACGAGCGCGGCCGCGGTCCACAGGACGAGGATCGCGATGCCCTCCCAGGGGCCGTAGTCGCGGCCGAAGCGCTCGTCGCCGGGCACCGTCAAGTGCATGATGACCATGCCGACCTGGTCCGGCAGGTACTGCGCCACCGGCCGGATCGCGTCGATGTTCCCCAGGCCCTGCGAGCCGAGGAACAGGATAGGCAGCAGCACCGACAGCGCGACCACGGTGCTGCGCAGCATGACCGCCACGGCCGCGGTGAACAGGCTCAGCAGCGTCAGGTGGATCCAGCCGCCCAGGAGCGCCTGGATCGTCCACCACTCGGTCAGCGGCGCGGCCGCGTCGCCGATGACGAGCCGGACCGCGGTGTACGAGGCGAGCTCCACCACGAGCGAGGCCGCGGCGAGGGTCAGGCCGACCGCGGTCATCTTCGCGGCGTAGAACCGGCCGCGCGAGGGCACCGCCGCGAGGGAGGTGCGGATCGTGCCGGTGGAGAACTCCGCCCCCACGGTCGCCACGGCGAACGTGACGAGCACGAGCTGCCCGGTGAGCAGTCCGAAGAAGATCGGGAGGACCGCGTCCTCCTTCGGGCCGCCGGACTCGAAGCCGCGGGCGATGAGCAGGCCCAGGCCGAGCGCGACGAACGCGAACAGGCCCAGGGTGATCGCGGTGGACCGCACGGAGCGGATCTTGACCCATTCGGCGGCGGCGGCCTGCGCGAAGCCGTTCATCGGGCGCCTCCCGCGCGGTACTGGACCGCGTCGCTCGTCAGGCGCATGAACGCCTCCTCCAGGTTCGATCCGGAGTGCGCGGCCACGAACTCCTCGGTGGACAGGTCGGCGAGCAGGCGCCCGCGGCCGATGACGACCAGGTGCGAGGCCGTCAGGGCCATCTCCGACATGAGGTGGCTGGAGACGAGGACCGTGCGGCCCTCGCCCGCGAGGCGCTTCGCGAGGGTGCGGATCCAGATGACGCCCTCGGGGTCGAGGCCGTTCACCGGCTCGTCGAGGATGAGCACCTCCGGGTCGCCGAGCAGGGCCGCGGCGATGCCGAGGCGCTGCTTCATGCCCAGGGAGTACGTGCGGGCGCGCTTGCCCGCGACCTCCGTCAAGCCGGTCTCCTCCAGGACCTTCGCGACGCGGGCGCGCCCGAGCCCGTTGGTGCAGGCGATCCACGTCAGGTGCTCGCGGGCCGAGCGGCCCGAGTGCAGGTCGCCCGCTTCAAGGAGCGCGCCGACGACGGTGAGGGGCCGCTCCAGGGCGGCGTACGGGCGGCCGCCGACGCGCGCGGTTCCCTCGGTGGGCCGGTCCAGGCCCAGGATCATGCGGATGGTGGTGGACTTGCCCGCGCCGTTGGGTCCGAGGAAGCCGGTGACGCGGCCCGGCTCCACGGTGAAGGTGAGACCGTCGACGGCCGTGCCGCCGCGGTACCGCTTGGTCAGGTTGTGGACTTCGATCACGCGGCCAACGTACGGACGCCGAAGGGGGACAGGGGAGTCCCCGAACGTCGCTTCTCTGCGCGACGAAAGCGGACGGCCGGGCCCGGCCGCGGGTGCGTACCCTGGCCGCATGAGAGGTCTCCTCGCGGCGGTCGCGGTCGTCCTGGTCGAGTTCGCGGTGTTCGCCATGATGCCGACCGGCCCCGTCCCCGCGGGCGTCCTCGCCCTGCTCGCCGCCGCGGTCGTCGTCGCGCTCTGGCAGAGGTACCGGCGTGCCGAGCGCGAGCAGGAGGCCGCAGTGAACCGCGAGCGGCTGCGCCTGGCCCGCGACATGCACGACCGCATCGGCCGCCGCCTCGGCCTCGCCGCGGTCCAGGCCGCGGCCCTCGAAGTCCGCGAGACCGACCCGGAGCGGCGCGCCGCGGCCCGCCGCGTCGGCGACTCGCTGCGCGGCGCCGTCGAGGACCTGCACGGCCTCGTGGCGGTCCTACGCGGAGGTGAAGCAGCAGCGGAGGTCGACTTCGACCACGCCGCCGCCGCATCGCTGGCAGCCCGCTTCATCGAGGCCGGTGCGCAGGTCGAGCTGCGCCAGCGCGGCGAACCCGGCCCGTTCACCGCGGCCGGGTCCCGCGCGGCCTACGCGGTCCTGGAGGAGGGCCTCGCGAACGCCGCGAAGCACGCCCCCGGGACCCTCGCGGTCGCGACGGTGACATGGGAGGAGGACACCCTGCTCGTGACGGTGGAGAACCCGCTCCCGGACACGGCGGCCGAGACGTTCGCGGGCGGCCACGGCCTGACGGGCCTGCGTGAACGGGTCGACGCCGCCGGGGGCCTGCTCGACCACCGCGCCGAGGAGGGCCGGTTCCGGTTGAGCGCCATGCTGCCCCGCGTCCGGGAGCCGAAGGTGGCGCGGCGCGTCAAGGCCGCGGCGTTCGCGACGCTCGTGCTCCTGCTGGTGCTGGTGCCGCTCACATCCGTTGCGGGGGTCCAGTGACCACTGTGCTCATCGCCGATGACGAACCGCTCGTGGTCGAAGGGGTCCGCACGGTCCTCGAAGCGGCCGGGTTCCGGGCCGTGGCCACCGCGCACGACGGCCGGGCCGCGATCGCCGCGGCCGAGCGGCACCGGCCCGACGTGGCGCTCCTCGACCTCCACATGCCCGGCCTCGGCGGCCTCGCGGTCGCCGAGCGCCTCGCCGCCGCCTCCCCGCTGACGCGGGCCCTGGTCCTCACCTCGTTCGGCGACCAGGCGAACGTGCTCGCCGCGGTGGAGCGCGGCGCGGCCGGGTTCGTGCTGAAGTCGTGCACCCCGGAGGAGCTGGTGACCGCGGTCCGCGCGGTCGCCGCGGGGGAGGCGTACCTCTCGCCCGCGGTCACGCGCATGGTCCTGGGCCTGGTCGCGCCCGAGTCGGCGCCGCGCCGCCGGGACGCCCTGGCCCGCGTCGACCGACTCGCCGCGCGCGAGCGCGAGGTCCTCGACCTCCTCGCCGAGGGCCTCTCGAACGCCGAGATCGCCGCCCGCGCCCACATGAGCGAGGCCACGGTGAAGACCTACGTCAGCCGCGTCCTCGCGAAACTCGGCTGCGCCAACCGCGTCCAGGCGGCCCTCCTCGCGAGGGACGCCCGGTCCTCATGACCGCCAGGCGGCGAGAAGGTCCTCGGGTCCGTAGGCACCGTCGACGCGCTTGGCGGTCACGCCGCTGCGGCTGACCGCGATGAGCGGGAGCGGCCCGTCGGTGAGCGCCGAGCGCTGATTCTCCAGCCTCGTCAGGTCGCGGACGTCGAACGGCGCCTCGTCGCGCCACTTGATCGAACCGATCGCCCTGACCTCCTTGGCGATCGGGCCCCGGTCGGCGACGACGACGTCGATCTCCACGTCGTTCGTGCGGGTCCAGTAGGCGCCGACCGCGCCGGGGGCGACGTCGATCCGCTCGTCGGGGAGCAGCCGCCAGAGCGCTTCCCGGACCAGCGGCTCGACGGCCCGTCCCCTCCAGGCGCTCCAGCTCGCCTTGATCCGGTCGAGGACCAGGTCGGGGCGCTGGCGTTCGAGCTCGGTCATGTTGGGGCCGATGAACGACAGCCAGAACCGCAGGTACGGGTCGGCGATCGAGTAGCGGCGGTCCTTCGACGCCTTCAGCGAGAGCGGCAGTTCGGCGTTGACTAGACGCTTCGACTCCAGCGTCTTCAGCGCGGCGTTGAGCGAGGAGAGCGCGATGTGCTCCCCCGACCGCTGGATGTTGGTGAAGGTCCGCTCGCCGTTGCCGATCGCGGTCAGCACCTTGCGGGCCTGCGCGGCGGGAGGGAACTCCGACGACAGCGACCGCTCCGCCGAGACCTGGAGCGCGGAGACCGGGCTGTCGAGTGCGCCGCCGAGGTAGTCCCACACGGTGCCGCCGCGCGGCCATTCGCCGCACAGCAGCGGCAGCCCTCCCGTGACCAGTGCAGCGTCGAAGGCGTCGGCGGGTTCGAGCCCGGCCATGTCGCCGATGTCCGCGGGGGTCAGCGGGCCGACCACCATCTCGGTACCGCGCTGGTGGAACGGCCGTTCGTAGTCGTTGAGCGCCTCCATCATCGCCAGGTCCGAGCCGATGAGCAGCAGGAGTACCGGGTGTCGGCTGAGGAACCGGTCCCAGGCCCGTTGCAGATAGCCCTCGAAGCCGGGGACGTCGCGCATGAGGTAGGGGACCTCGTCGAGGACGACGATCGAGGGCTCGTCGAGCGGCAGTGCGTCCGCGAGGGCGTCGAGCGCCCCGCTCCATGAGGCCGGCGGGTGCTCGGTGTAGACCTCACTGTCAGGCAGGCTCGACGCGGCGATGTCCTCCCTCAGCCGCCCGAGGTGGTCGGAAGGCTGCCCGTCCGCCGCGGAGAAGAAGAGAGCGGGCAGGCCGGAGCGCTGGATGAACTCCTCGGCGAGCATGGACTTGCCGATCCGGCGCCGCCCTCTGATGAGCAGACAGCGTCCCGGCCGGTCTTCGCCGACGCCGTCGGCGACCTGGCGCAGCAGTGCCGACAGGACGCCGAGTTCGCGATCGCGTCCGATGAACATGATTCACCAATCTGAAGCCTACGAGTGCCTACTTCAAGTTACTGAAGTACAGTCGACTGTACTTCAGTCTATCTGAAGTCTTCTTCGGCGCCAGAACGAAGGGCCCGCGCTTCGGCGCGGGCCCTACTTGTCGACGATCGGGTTCACCAGCTGGAGGGGACGGGGGCGCCTTCGGTGTAGCCGGCGGCGGACTGGACGCCGACGGCGGCGCGCTCGTGGAACTCCTCCAGGTTGGTGGCGCCCGCGTAGGTGGCGGCGGAGCGGATGCCCGCGACGATGGAGTCGAGGAGGTCCTCGACGCCGGGGCGCTGCGGGTCGAGGTACATGCGGCCGGTGGAGATGCCCTCCTCGAACAGGGCCTTGCGGGCCTGGTCGAAGGAGGTCTCGCCGGCGCTGCGGGCCTTGACGGCGCGGGCCGAGGCCATGCCGAAGGACTCCTTGTAGGGCTTCCCGTTCGCGTCGTAGTGCATGTCGCCGGGGGACTCGTGGGTCCCGGCGAACCAGGAGCCGATCATGACGTTCGAGGCGCCCGCGGCGAGCGCGAGGGCGACGTCGCGGGGGTGGCGGACCCCGCCGTCGGCCCACACGTGGCGGCCCATGCGGCGCGCGGTGGCGGCGCATTCGAGGACCGCGGAGAACTGGGGGCGGCCGACGCCGGTCATCATGCGGGTGGTGCACATGGCGCCGGGGCCGACGCCGACCTTGACGATGTCGGCGCCCGCGTTGATGAGGTCCATGGCGCCTTCGGCGGTGACGACGTTCCCGGCGGCGACCGGCAGGTGCGGGGCGGCGTCGCGCACGAGCTTGAGCGCGTCGAGCATCTTCTCCTGGTGGCCGTGCGCGGTGTCGACGACGATGGTGTCGGCGCCGGCCTCGACGAGGGCCGCGGCCTTGCCGGTGACGTCGCCGTTGATGCCGATGGCGACGGCGACGCGGAGCTTCCCGTCGGCGTCGGTGTTCGGCCGGTAGATGGTGTTGCGCAGGGCGCCGGCGCGGGTGATGACGCCGTGGAGGCGCCCGTCCGCATCGAGCACGGGCGCGAGCTTCACGTTCGACTCTTCGAGGACCCGGAACGCCTCGGCCTCGCTCGTCCCGATCTGGAGGGTCACGAGCCGGTCGGACGCGACCTGCTCCAGCTGCGTGAACCGGTCGACGCCGCGGCAGTCGGCCTCGGTGACCACGCCGAGCGGGCGGCGCTCGGAGTCGGTGACGATGACCGCGCCGTGCGCGCGCTTCGGGAACAGCGCGATGGCCTCCGCGACCGTGGCGGTCGGCGGGAGGGTCAGGGCCGCGTCGCAGTCGAGCGGGCGGGACTTGACGCGGGCGATGACGTCGGCGACGACGTCGACGGGGATGTCCTGGGGGATCACGGCGAGCGCGCCGCGGCGGGCGAGCGTCTCGGCCATGCGCCGGCCCGAGACCGCGGTCATGTTCGCGGCGATGATCGGGATCGAGTTGCCGGTGCCGTCGTTCGTCGAGAGGTCGACGTCGAGGCGGGACGCCACGTTCGACCGGTTGGGGACCATGAACACGTCGGAGTAGGTGAGGTCGTGCTCGGGCTGGCGGTCGATGAAGCGCATGGCGAGGCCCCCTGTAGGGAGTGGTCGAGGTCCGGCGGCAGAGTAGCCGCCGCCGGGTACCCTAACCCGTTTTCGGTCGTGATCCGCAGTGCTTGTGGTGCTACGCACAGCACTGACCATTGTCCCCCGGGAAATGCCGGGTTGTAAGTCTTGCACCCGACAGATCGGTTACGCCTTCGCGGCGCGCTACTCGGAGATGCGGCAGATCGGGGCGCCCGCGGCGACGACGTCGCCGATGCCGATCTCCAGGCCGGAGACCGTCCCGGACTTGTGCGCCTCGATGGGCTGCTCCATCTTCATGGCCTCCAGGACCACGATCGTGTCGCCCTTGACCACGGACTGGCCCTCGGTCACCGCCACCTTCACGATGGTGCCCTGCATCGGCGAGGGCAGCGCGTCGCCGCCGATCGCGGGACCGCCGTCGGCCTGCTTCTTCGCGGCGCGCTTCTTCGGCTTGCTGGAGGCGACGGGGTTGAGCAGCCCGGCGGGGATCGACACTTCGAGGCGCTTGCCGCCGACCTCGACGACGAGGCTGGTGCGCTCCTCGGCCTCGCCGTTCCCGGCGCCGCCCGCGGTGTACGGCTCCAGCGTGTTGTCCCACTCGGTCTCGATCCAGCGGGTGTGGACCGTGAAGTCCTCGGCGAACGCCGGGTCCTCGACGACGAGGCGGTGGAACGGGAGCACCGTCGCGATGCCCTCGACCTCCATCTCGGCGAGGGCGCGCGCGGAGCGGCGCAGGGCCTCCTCGCGGGTGGCGCCGGTGACGATGACCTTCGCGAGCAGCGAGTCGAAGTTCCCGTCGATGACGGACCCCTCCTCGATGCCGGTGTCGACGCGCACGCCCGGCCCGGCCGGGAGGCGCAGCTTCGTGACGGCCCCGGGCGCGGGCAGGAACCCGCGGCCGGGGTCCTCGCCGTTGATGCGGAACTCGATGGAGTGGCCGCGCGGCTCGGGGTCCTCCAGGAGCGGGACGGCCTCGCCGGAGGCGATGCGGAACTGCTCGCGCACCAGGTCGAGGCCGCTGGTCTCCTCGGAGACGGGGTGCTCGACCTGGAGGCGGGTGTTCACTTCGAGGAAGGAGATGGTGCCGTCGACGGCCACGAGGAACTCGACGGTGCCCGCCCCGTGGTACTCGGCCTCCTTGCAGATGGCCTTGGCGGCGTTGTGGATCACGGCGCGCTGGTCGTCGGTGAGGAACGGCGCGGGGGCCTCCTCGACGAGCTTCTGGTGGCGGCGCTGGAGGGAGCAGTCGCGGGTGCCCACGACGATGACGTTCCCGTGCGTGTCGGCGAGGACCTGCGCCTCGACGTGGCGGGGCCGGTCGAGGTAGCGCTCGACGAAGCACTCGCCGCGCCCGAACGCGGCCTCGGCCTCGCGGACCGCGGACTCGTACAGGTCGGGGATCTCCTCGCGGGTGCGCGCGACCTTGAGGCCGCGCCCGCCGCCGCCGAACGCGGCCTTGATCGCGACGGGCAGGCCGTGCTCGTCGGCGAACGCGAGGATCTCGGAGGCGTCCGAGACGGGGTCCTTGGTGCCGGGCACCAGCGGCACGTCCGCCTTCATGGCGAGGTGCCTGGCGGTGACCTTGTCGCCGAGGTCCCTGATGGACTGCGGGGTCGGGCCGATCCAGGTCAGCCCGGCGTCGATGACGGCCTGGGCGAACTCGGCGTTCTCCGAGAGGAACCCGTACCCGGGGTGCACGGCGTCGGCCTCGGACCGCTCCGCGATCCGCAGGAGCTTGTCGATCCGCAGGTAGGTGTCGGCGGCCGTGAGGCCGTCGAGGGCGAACGCCTCGTCGGCCAGGAGGGTGTGGGGGGCATCGCGGTCGCCGTCGGCGTAGACGGCGACGGACTCGAAGCCGGCGTCACGGCAGGCCCGGATGACTCTCACTGCGATCTCGCCGCGGTTGGCGATCAAAACCTTGCGCACGTCCCGCAGTGTAGTTGCCGGGTATCCGGGACCGGGGGCGCGCCGAGACGCAGGGCCCGGAAGAACCGGCACGAACCGGACTGTTTTTAGAGGGTCTCCATAAGACGGGTTGTGGATTTTTTAGCGTGATCTATTAAACGATCGTTCAGGGGTTTACTTTCCGATCCCCTCGCGCCACATCTGGACCTGCTCCACGAACCTGTCGCTCTGGATGGCCTCGCGCCAGTAGCGCGCCTGCTCCTCGTCGAGGTCCGAGCCGATGTCGAGGTCGCCGGACTCGATGCGCGCGGCCGTGTTCTCGCACCACTCGGCGTCCACGGCCCACAGGTCGGCCTGGCGGCGGATCATCGCCCGCGCGTGGGCGGGCACGAACGCGTCCCCGTTGGCCTCCTTGAAGTCCGAGGTCGTCGCCGCGAGCACCTGGGTGACCATCTCGACGCGCTCGTAGAGCGTCTCGGCCCGCTGCCTGAGCATCGCCACGTTCTCGGCGGGGCTGAGGACCTGCGCGAACGTCCACGCCGTGTGGAACGGGTCCTCTGAGGACGAGACCTCCCACAGCTTCTCGCGCAGCGTCCGCTGGAAATCGGTCTCGCCCTTCGCGGTGATCCGGTACGTCGTGCGCGCGGGGCGCGCGTCGACCGACTCGGTGCCGACGACCTCGATGCTCCCGTCGGCGGTGAGGCGCTTGAGCGCGTGGTAGATCGAGCCCGCGCCGACCTCCGACACCCCGGGCAGCCGCCAGGAGTCGAGCTCCCGGCGCACGAGGTAGCCGTGGACGGGGCCGAGCCACCTGACCAGGCCGAGGACAAGCAAGCGCGTGCTCCACATGCCGTCGATATTACTCCAGCGTTGACTATGGCGCTACGGACCCGGAATCCGAGTTGCGGGCGTCTCAGGGGTGTGGTTATAGTCAAACTTGAACAAGGAAACAGGTTCACAGAAACACCGTTCCATCGATCCGTCCACCCGTGAGGTACCCATGCTCATCGAGACCAAGGGGCTGAAGAAGACCTTCAAGTCCCGCGGCAAGGAGGTCGAGGCCGTGCGCGGCGTCGACCTCGCCGTGAAGGAAGGGGAGGTCTTCGGCCTCCTCGGCCCGAACGGCGCCGGCAAGACCACCACCATGCGGATGCTCTCGACCCTCATCGAGCCCACCGAGGGGCAGGCCGTCGTCTGCGGCCACGACCTCGCCCGCGAGGCCGGGAAGGTCCGCCGCGACATCGGGTACGTCGGCCAGGCCGGCGGCACCTGGGGCGAGGTGACCGCCCGCGAGGAGCTCGTCATGCAGGGCCGCCTGTACGGCATGTCGAAGAAGCGCTCGCAGGTCCGCGCCGTCGAGGTCCTGGAGGCGTTCCAGCTCGGCGAGTACGCCGACCGCAACGTCAAGACCTACTCCGGCGGCCAGAAGCGCCGCCTCGACATCGCGCTCGGCATCATGCACGAGCCGAAGCTCCTGTTCCTCGACGAGCCGACCACGGGCCTCGACCCGCAGTCGCGCGCCCACATGTGGGACGAGGTGCGGGCCCTGCGCGAGCGCGGCACCGCGATCTTCCTGACCACGCACTACCTCGACGAGGCCGACGCCCTGTGCGACCGGCTCGCGATCATCGACCACGGCGAGATCGTCGCCGAGGGCACCCCGATCGCCCTCAAGAAGGAGGTCGCCGGGGACGTCGTCGCCGTCGGCGTCGCCGACCGCGCCGCCGAGGCCCACGACCTGTTCGCCGCCAAGGACTTCGTGCGCGAGGTCGAGACGGGCGAGGCCGACCCGGCCACCGGGATCGCGGTCCTGCGCCTCTACGTCGACGACGGCGCGGCCGCGCTCCCCGAGCTGCTCCGCGCCCTCGACGGCGCCGACCTCTCCCCGGCCTCCATCGAGCTCCACCGGCCGAGCCTCGACGACGTCTTCCTGAAGCAGACCGGCCGGTCCCTGCGAGAGGAGAAGTAGCCGTGAAGGTCTTCCGCGACACCTGGCTCGTGTACTCCCGGGCCATGAAGCTCAACCTGAAGCAGCCGGTCTGGCTCATCGTCATGCTGGTCCAGCCGATCTACTTCCTGTTCCTGTTCGCCCCGCTCCTCGAACCCATGGACGGCATGCCCGGGTTCGAGAACGGCGCGATGGAGACGTTCGTGCCCGGCCTCATCATCATGATGGCGCTCTTCGGGTCCGCGTTCGTCGGCTTCGGCCTCATCGCCGAGCTGCGCCAGGGCGTCATCGAGCGCATGCGCGTCACCCCGGTCAGCCGCATCGCCCTCATGCTCGGGCGCACCCTGTCCACGGTGACCACCACGGTGTTCCAGTCGCTCGCGCTGGTGCTCCTGGCCGCCGCGACCGGGAAGCTCGACGTCTACTGGCCCGGCGTGGCCCTGATGCTGCTCATCGTCATGCTCACCGCGTTCATGCTCGCGGCCGTCTCCCTCGGCCTCGCGATCATCCTCAAGAGCGAGGACGCGATGGCGCCGACGATCAACACGCTCGTCCAGCCGATCATGCTCATCTCCGGCATCATGCTCCCGATGGTCATGGCCCCCGCCTGGCTCCAGAACGTCGCCGACTTCAACCCGTTCTACTACGCCGTCCAGGCCTCCCGCGAACTCTTCGCCGGCAACCTCGACTCCAGCTTCGTCTGGGAGGCGCCCGTCATCCTCGGCGCCCTCACCATCGTCCTCGTCTGGTGGGCGACCCGAAAGTTCGCCCGCGCCGTGGCATAGCACCAGGAAACCGGAAACCGCCGCGAACCGAACGGTTCGCGGCGGTTTTTCCTTGCGCGCTAGAGGGTCTCGACGCCGTCGGTGCCTCGGAGGGCGCCCCTGGTGTCGAGGACCGGGACGCCTGCGGGGAGGGCGTCGGGCCGGTACTCGCCGTGGTTGGTGAGGAGGACGATGAGGTCGGCCTTGGCGGTGGCGAGGTCGGCGACGCGCTCGACCTCGTGGCCGCCGACGGTCCAGGTCGTCACGTGCGGGTCGTGGTAAGCGACCTCGGCGCCCGCTTCGATGAGCTTGCGGCCCACCGGGGTCGCGGGGGACTCGCGCTGGTCGGCGATGTCGGGCTTGTAGGTGACGCCGAGGAGGAGGACCCGGGCGCGCGAGAGCGCGATGCCGTTGCCGTTGAGCTTCGCCATGGCCCGGTTGACCACGTACTCGGGCATCCGGTTGTTGATCTCCTGCGCCAGCTCCACGAACCGGAACGGGTAGCCGAGGGTCCGCACCTTGTACGACAGGTAGTTCGGGTCGATCGGGATGCAGTGCCCGCCGACGCCCGGGCCCGGGTAGAACGCCTGGTACCCGAACGGCTTGGTCTTCGCGAGGCCGATCGCGTCCCACAGGTCCACGCCGAGCTCGCGGCAGAACACCGCCATCTCGTTCACGAGTGCGATGTTGACGTGCCGGTAGGTGTTCTCCAGGAGCTTCGCCATCTCGGCCTCGCGCGGGCCCTTGGCCTCCACGATGGTGTCGATGAACCGCGAGTACAGCGCCTTCGCCGCGGCGGTGCACTCAGGCGTGAGGCCGCCGACCACCTTGGGGGTGTTGACGATCCCGTACACCGGGTTGCCCGGGTCGACCCGCTCGGGGGAGAACGCGAGGCAGAAGTCCGCGCCCGGCTCCAGGCCCGACTCCTCCTTGAGGATCGGGGCCACGACCTCCTCGGTCGTGCCCGGGTAGGTGGTGGACTCCAGGACCACGAGCGCGCCGCGCCGCAGGTGCTGCCCGGCGGAGCGGGACGCGCCGATGACGGCGGCCAGATCGGGGCCGCCCGCCTCGCCCAGCGGCGTGGGCACGCAGATGACGATCGCCTTGGCGCGCGACTGAACGGAGGCGTCGGTCGTCGCGGTGTAGCCCTGCCCGAGCATCACGGCCAGTTCGGCGTCGGCGATGTCGTCGATGTGGCTGGAGCCCGCGTTGAGCGCGTCGACCACGGTCTGCGAGCGGTCGAGGCCGACCACGGTCAGGCCCCGGGCGGCCGCGGCCTGCGCGAGGGGCAGGCCCACATAGCCCTGGCCGACGACGACCAGGTCGACGTCGAAGGCCGGCTCGTTCGGTGCCGCGTCGTTAACCACAGTGGAGTCCTTTGCGAATCGACAGGGTGGGATCGAAGGGGTGAATCGAGATTAGCAACGGCAACGTCCAGGGGGCCAACCAGGGCAAACATCAATTCCCGTTGGCTGCTCGTTCATCCATTGGTCATGTAATGTGCGCGAAATCGTCGATCGGTGAGTCTGTTCACCGATTGATAGGCGAATGTTCACCATTCCCCGAAGGCGTCTGCGGCCGCGCGGACCTGCGCGAACCGCTCCCTGAAATCTGCCGTTCACATGCGGTTTCACCCGGTGCGCGGCGTGACCGCGGCCCCATTCTCCGGCCGGTCCGAAGTGCCGCCTGGCGCTACGATCGGTCCATGCCCGCACTGAGCATTGTCATCCCCGTCTACGAGGCCGAGGCGTACCTCGCCGGGTGCCTCCGGACGATCACCGGCGGGGGCGACCGGCTCGAAGTGGTCGTCGTCGACGACTGCTCGCCCGACGGCTCCCGCGCCGTCGCCGAGGCCTTCGCCGCCGAGGACCCGCGCATCCGCGTCGTCGCGACCCCGCAGAACGCGGGCTCGGGCCCGGCCCGGAACTTCGGCCTCACGCAGGCGAAGGGCGACTACGTGTGGTTCGTCGACGGCGACGACGAGCTCAAGCCCGGCGCCGTCGAGCGCGTGCTCGCCGCCGTCGAGGCACCCGAGCGGCCCGACGTGGTCCTCGTGCAGCACGAGAAGGTCCGCGACACCGGCGTCGTCGAGATCGGCGAGCTCGCCGACCTCGCCGCGCACTGCCCCGCCGACCCGGCCTCGTTCACGCTCGCCGAGTGGCCGCAGATCGTCGACTACACGCACACCCCGTGGACGAAGGTCTCCCGCCGCGAGTTCCTCACCGGCATCGACCTCGGCTTCCCCGCAGGCTGGTACACCGACATCCCCTGGACGTACGGGCTGCTGCGCCGCGCCGAGCGGATCAGCGTCGTCACCGAATGCTGCTACCAGTGGCGCCAGCGCGCCGGGTCCTCGATCACGCGGACCCGCGACGACCGCCACTTCGACGTGTTCACCCAGTGGCAGCGCGTCTGGGACGACTTCGAGGGCGTCACCGACCAGGGCGTGCGCGTCGCCCTGTTCAACCACATGGTCTGGCACCTGCTCCTCGTCATCGGGAACACCGAGCGCGTCGACCCGAAGAAGCGCCGCGAGTTCTTCCGCCGCACCTCCGGGCTCTACCGCCGCTACCACCCCGGTCCCGACGCGTGGCACCCCGCCGAGGGCGTCACCGGCCTCAAGCAGCGGCTCCTCGCCGCCCGCGCCTACCTCGGGTACGAGGCCCTGCGCCAGGTGTACCGGCTCGCCCAGCGGCTCAAGCACACCGACGTGAGCGGCCGCGACTCAGCGGCCGAGCCCGCGCCTGACGGCCCGGCGCAGCGGGCCGAAGCCGCGCTCCCGACCCCCACCCGCGTCACCGGCCACTGAGGCCGGGGCGAACGCCTCCACTAGAGGGCCTTCGCTGACTCGCTCCGCACCCCAGACGTCTGCAATGGACACGTTGAGGTGCGCTGCGCGCGCTACGGCCGCGGCGCGTTCCAAGCGCACGATTCCCTGGGGTAGTACGACTTCCAGCAGTCCAAGTCGGTGCTCGTTCGCATAGTCCACGAGGACCCTGACGGCCTCCGGGCCGGGCTCGGCGTCGGCGGGCACCTCGACGCGGTACGGCACGCGCCGGTCCGGTTCGAACGCCTCGGCGAACCGCACCCGGGCCTCGCCCTTGAACGCCTCCAGCAGGTTCCGGGCCGCGAAGTGCGGGTCGTCCAGGGGCGCATGGCGGCCGGTGTGCGGCTCGGGCCACTCGCCCGTGACGGTGACGCGCACGTCCCGCACCGAACCGCCCAGGATCGCGTCCACACAGGACTCTGTGCCGTCCCCGGCCGCGACCGCGACGTCGGCGAGCGGCGTGTCCCAGGACCGGTTCGCCCTGGGCCGCTTCAAGTCCACCTCCGGGACCCGGTTCGCGATCTGGGGCCGCCGGTACGCCTTCGCGAGGTCGCCCCGCGAGGCGATCTGCCGCGGGCCCAGGTGCCACGCCGAGGAGTCCTCGTCGGGCACGAACAGCGCGCCGGCCTGGTGCAGCCGGTACCCGAAGATCGTGTCCGAGCCGAGCAGCACGTCCGCGTCCATCCCGCCAGAGGCGTTGAACATGGTGCGCGCCACCGAGAACGACGCGCCCACGAGCACCCGGAACGCCCGGTGGTCGGCCTCGCGCAGACCCGCGGTGGCGCCGATGATCTGCTCGATCCACTGCGGCTCGGCCCGGTCGTACAGCGACGCGGCCTTCCCGGCCCGCACCGCCTCGAACACGTCCACGGGGTCGAGGTCACCGGCCCGGTAGTCCACGAACCGCTTGTGCCCCAGCACCGCCAGGTAGTCGGCGGCGTGGTGCCACCGCAGCTGCGACTCCACGTGGTCGTCGAAGACCAGCATGTCCGAGTCCAGACGCAGCACCACATCGCCGTCCGACTGCGCCGCACCGGAGTTCGTGGCGTGCGCGGAGGCCCACCCGCCCGGCAGCGGCTTGACGATCCGCGTCGACTCGGGCCGCAGCTCCGGCAGGCGCAGCGGCGGCTCCGTGCCGTCGTCGACCACGACCACTTCCACGAGCGGCGACGGATACGACTGCGCCGCAAGGGAAGCGAGCGTGACATCCAGTTTGTCCTGGTGGCCGTGTGCGGGGATCACGACGCTCACGCTGAGCTTCGGCCGCCAGCCCGCGCCCGGCCGGTCGAGGGGGCCGTAATCGTTGCGGCGCAGGACGGTCACTGCTGGCTCCTAGCGTTTGAGCATGGCGCGCAGGCGGGCGCGCTGGCGGGCGTTGAAGTACTTGCGGGCGAAGCGGCGCGCGATGTCCGCCGGGGGCGGGCTGAAGACGGTGCCCTCGGGTTCATCGGCGGCGAGGTCGTCGAAGGTGGTGACGCCCCAGATCCCGGCGACGACCTGGTCGAGGCCGGTGCCGCCGGTGATGTGGCGGGCGCGCGCGAACGCGGCGGTGCGCTCCAGGCGGGCGGGCGGGCCGCCGGGGAGCTCGGCGAGCACGAGGCCGGCGTCGACGCGCTCCATGAGGTGCAGCATCCGGCCGAGCCCCTTGGCGCGCATGGGGACCGGTTTGGGCAGCAGCAGCCGGTAGGGGACGGCCGGGTCGGCCTCGGGGGCCTGCTGGGTGATCCGCACGCGGGCCTCGGCGTCGTACAGCTCCTCGATGAGGCGCAGCTGCGCGCCGTCCCCGGCGAGGATCGACGCGCGGTCCTGCGGGGCCGGGCCCTGGCCGGTGACCAGCGTGATCCGCACGTCCCCGTCAGGGCCGCCGAGGACGGGCGCGACGGCCGCGTCCACTTCGGCCGCGGTCGCGTCGGCGATGTCGACCACCATGTCCACCAAGGGGACCCGCCACGCGCGGGGCGCGGCGGTGCGGCGCCAGCCGTGCAGCGGCACGCGCTGCGCGATGTACGGCACGCGCTGCTGGCGGCCCTCGTCCCCGCGCTCCAGCATCTGCGGCATCCCCAGATGCCATGCGGAGGAACGGGTCTCGGGGACGAACACGGCCCCGGCCTGCGCGAGCCGGTACGCGAACTCGGTGTCCGAGCCCAGGCGCAGGTCGGTGTCGAGGCCGCCGACGGTCTTGAAGAAGTCGCGGTGCAGCGACCCGGTGGCGCCGATGAACACCCGGTAGTTCGTGGGGTGGTGCGCGGTCAGGCCGTCGGTGTCGGCGATGACCGTCTCGATCCAGTGCGAGGTCGAGTCCTCGATCGCGAACAGGGCCGCGCCCTCGCCGACGAGGACCTTCTCGTGGACTTGCTCGGGCGTCAGGCGCCCCGGCTCCCACGCGGTGAACCGCTTGTGGCCCAGCACGGCCAGGTAGTCGGCGGTGTGGTGCCAGCGCATCTGCTGCTCGACGTGGTCGCGGTAGGCGACCATGTCGGAGTCCAGGCGCAGGACCACCTGCCCGTCGGCGTGCGCGACGCCGGTGTTCACGCCGTGCGCCGAGCCCCACGAGTCGGGGGTGGTGGTGACCAGGCGGGTGTGCTCGGGGCGCAGCTCGGGCAGGCGCAGGGGCGGGGACGAGTTGTCGTCGACGACGACGACCTCGGTCAGCTCGGCCGGGTACGTCTGGGCGGCGAGGGCGGCCAGCGTGAGGTCCAGCTTCTCCTGCGCCCCGTAAGCTGGGATGACGACGCTCACCGCGAGACTCGGCTTCCAGGTGTCGCCTTGCGGCGGGTGGAGGGCCCTATAGTCGTTGCGGACGATGCGCGGGCGTTTCGGTGAGTCGCTCATTTCGCGCCCACGATATCCCGGCAGCGGCGGAGGACATTGACCGGCTTCCCAGTTCAACATCTGTTTACGCAGGTGAGGGGGACCGTTCGTTTTCAATTCAGCTTCGCGGCCTTTGAGTCCGCGAAGATCTCAGTCGAAAGCGACGCAGAGATGAACGGACGAGATGACTCCAGCTAGCGAGGACGCGCGCTACCCGGCCCGCCTGATCGACGACCAGCTCAGGCAGTCGAGGGCCCGCAGGCGCGGCTCGCTTGTGTCGACCGCGCTGCGGACCCGCTCGCCGGGCGGCAGATACCTGCTCGCCGCGGCCGCGACCAGGTCGATGACGCTGCACGAACTGCTCGCCGCCGCCCGCGAGGGACGCCGTGTGGACGCCGACCCCGAGGCCCTCGCGGACCTCGCCCGCGTCGTCGGCCTCCAGTTCGGGACCGCGGAGGACCGCGCGGACGCGCTCGCCCTGTTCGACCTGGCGCTGGAGCTCGGCGGCCCGAAGCGGATCGGCCCGCGCAGCGCCGCGGTCCACGCGCAGCTCGCGTACGCGGCGGGCGACGCCGAGGCGGTCCGGCGGCTGCTGCGCCGCTACCGGCACCTGCCCGCGCTGGAGCGCGACGCGCTCGCGGCGGACCTGGAGCACCCGGACGCGGGCGGCGACGAGCGCGCCTGGATCAAGTGCCTCGGGGCGCTGTGCGGGCACCCTGAACTCCGACTCGACCCCGACCGCTCGCTGCCGTGGTTCGACCGGCTCCGCGCCGAGGCCGCGCCCGGGAGCGTCGACGGTCCGAAGGTCTCGGTCGTCATGACCGCGTACCGGCCCGACCGGGCGCTGCTCACCGCCGTCGGATCGCTGCTCGACGGCACGTGGGCGAACCTCGAAGTGCTCGTCGTCGACGACGCCTCCGGACCCGAGTACGACCCGGTCCTGGACGCCGCCGCGGCTCTGGATGCGCGGGTCCGCGTGATCCGCAAGGACGTCAACGGCGGCACGTTCGCGGCCCGCAACACCGCCTTCGATGCGGCCACAGGCGATTTCATCACCGGCCTTGACTCCGACGACTGGGCCGCGCCCGGCCGCATCGCGCGCTCGATCGCCCCGCTCCTCGCCGACCCGGCGCTGCAACTCACCTACGGCGACGCGTTCCTGTGCAACGAGGACCTCACCGCGACCCGCCCCGGCCGGGTCCTCACCACCGCTTCGACGGCGTCGATGACGTTCCGCCGCAGCGCACTCGACCGCCTCGGCTACTACGACGAGATCCGCAAGGGCGCCGACACCGAACTCCTGCACCGCTTCTCGGCCGCCTACGGCGAGCACGCCGTCAAGCGCCTCCAGGTCACCGACACGATCATGCGCCAGGCGCCCGGGTCGCTGTCGCGCGAGGAGTTCGGGCCCGGCTGGAAGCACCCGTCCCGCCGCGCCTACCAGTCCTCCTATCCCTTGTGGCACAAGCAGATCGCCGCGGATGAAGCCGACCCGTACCTGCCGCGCCGCCCCGAGCCGCGCCCGTTCTGGGCCCCGTACCACGCGGCCGTCGCCCGCGCCGAGCAGCGGCGGCGGCGCTTCGACGTCGTGTTCTGCCTCGACTGGCGGCCCTTCGGCGGCCCCCAGAAGTCCACCATCGAGGAGATCAAAGCGCTTCGGGCCGAAGGCATGTCGGTCGCGGTCATGCACCTCGAATCGTGGCGGCACATGACCACCGAGGACCGGCCCATGTGCGAGCCGATCCAGCGGATGGTCAACGACGGCACGGTCGACCAGGTCCTGGTCACCGACGACGTCGCCTGCGACCTCCTCGTGCTGCGCTACCCGCCGATCCTCCAGTTCCGCTCCGGCGAGCGCTCCAGCGTGCGCCCCGACCGGATGATCGTGCTCGCCAACCAGGCCCCGGCCGAGCGCGACGGCAGCGACGTCCGCTACGACCCGGACGGCTGCCACGCCAACGCGACCGACATGTTCGGCACCGAGCCGCTGTGGGTCCCGCAGGGGCCGCAGGTCAGGGAGGCGCTGAGCGGCCTGACCGCGGGCCGCCTCGCCGAGTTCGACATGCCCGGCATCCTCGACACCGCCGACATCGCCCCCGCCCGCACCGGGTTCCGCTCCGTCCTGCCCGTGGTCGGGCGCCACTCCCGCGACGACCGCACCAAATGGCCCGCCGCGGAGGACCTGCCGCTCGTCTACCCGGGCGACGGCCGCTGGGACGTGCGCATCATGGGCGGCGTCAAGTCCATCCCGCAGATCACCGGCGAGCCCGTCCCGCCCGAGTGGACCTGTTACGGCTTCAACGAGACCGACGTGGACTCGTTCCTGTACCAGCTGGACTTCTGGATCTACTTCCCGCACCCGATGCAGTACGAGGCGTTCGGCCGCGCCGTCCTCGAAGCGCTCGCCGCCGGGTGCGTCGCCGTCCTCCCGCCGCGGTTCGAACCGGTCTTCGGCGACGCGGCCCTGTACTGCGAGCCCTCCGAAGTGGTCCCATTGGTGGACGGCCTGTACGCCGACCCCGAGCGGTACCTGGACCGCAGCGCCCTCGCCCAGCAGCGGGTGCGCGAGCGGTTCAGCCACGACTCCTACCGAAAGCTCGTGTCGGACCTGCTGGCCGACAGCCCCGTCCGAACCGCGTCAGCCTGACCGAGAGTGCGCCGATGAAGAAACTGCTCAAGGCCGTCCACCGCCGCCTCGGCCGGCCCTCGCCCGCCCGCGTCCTCGCCGTGCTCGCCGTCCTGGCCGCGGCGGGGCTCATGGCCGTCGCGCTGCTCGGGCCGCAGCGGCTCGTGTGGGCCGCGTCATTCGCGATGAGCCTCATCACCCTCGGCGGGCTGGCGCTGGTGTGGCGCGAGGCGAGGCAGGCCCGGCTCGAAGCCCGCGCCTCCGCCGAGCGCGCCGAAGTCACCTACCGCCGCATCCTCGCCGCGTTCGAGGTCGAGCGGCTCGCGGCCGAGCGCCGCCGGGCGGGGACCGACCGCGCTGCGTAACCTTCCGACCTGCGGGAGTACTGATCCGGAGGCATGACATTCCTCTCGGATCGGGCGAGGGTCAGCCTCTGCGACCGGACGGTAGTATTGGCGCGCCGTGTAATTCACCTGTTCCGGGAGGGCCGCCCCCATGGAGGAGCCGATCATTCAGGCTCGTGACCTCGGGATCTGCTTTGCGAAAGGCAAGCAGAAGAAAGGCCGGGTCAAGGACCTGTTCGTGCGGCGCGCCGCCAACAAGCAGGGTGCCCAGCAGCAGGACTTCTGGCCGCTGCGCCACGTCAACTTCGACATCTTCCCCGGCGACGCCGTCGGCATCATCGGACGCAACGGCACCGGCAAGTCGACGCTGCTGCGCCTCATCACCGGGGTCCTCATCCCCGACGAGGGCTACGTGCGCCGCGAAGGCCGCGTCGCGCCCCTCATCGCCCTGTCCGCCGGGTTCTCCGGCGAGCTCACCGGCCGCGAGAACGTCAACCTGGTGGCCGCCCTCCACGGCATGACCACCAAGGAGATCAAGGCGAAGTTCGACGAGATCGTCGACTTCTCCGAGCTCGAAGACTTCATCGACACGCCCGTCAAGTACTACTCCTCGGGCATGAAGGTCCGCCTCGGCTTCGGCGTCATCACGCAGCTCCCGCACCCGATCCTCCTGGTCGACGAGGCCCTCGCCGTCGGCGACGCCGCGTTCAAGCGCAAGTGCCAGCAGGTCATCGCCGGGCTCCTCAAGGAGGGCCGGACCCTCGTGTTCGTGTCCCACTCCGAAGGCGACCTGAAGAAGTACTGCGAGCGCGGCATCTTCCTCGACGCCGGGACCCTGGAGACCGACGGCACGGTCGAAGAGGCCCTCGCCGCCTACAAGGAGGCCGAGGCCCGCGACGCCAAGGCCAAGGAGGAGCGCAAGGCCCGCCGCGCCGCCGCGGCGGCGAAGGCCGCCGAGCAGGCCGCCCCCGTCCCGGCCCTCGTACCGGGAGCGGGCGAGGCGTGAGCCGGGCCGTCATCCTGCCGGCCCCGGGCGGCTTCGCCGACATCGATGAGGACCGCACGGTCCTCGACCGGCTCATCGCCCAGATCCGCGAGGCCGGCTGCGACGACGTCACCGTCCTCACCAGGCCCGGCACGGACCGGCCCGTCAAGGCGACCCAGCTCCCGTCGGCCGACGCCGACGCGGACCTGGCCCACCTCGGGGAGATCGCGTTCTCCGGCGACGGGCCCCTGTTCGTCGCCTGCGCCGACCTCGTGGCCTCCCAGACGACCGTCGCCGCCGTGCTCTCCGACTCCTCGCGCCGCTCCGGCGTCCTCGTCGGCGCCGACGACCCGACCGCGGCCACCGTCCTCGTCGAGCGCGGCCTCGTCACCGGCCCCGGCCCCGGGCAGACCCGCCTCGGCGGCCTCGCGAAGGTCTCCGCGGCGCACCTCGCCCGCCTGGAGCGGCACTGGCCGCGCCAGGCACGAGGGGACGCCTTCGAAGGCGTCCTCGCCGCGCTCCACGCCCGCGCCGTCCCCGTCAACGCCTACCGCACCTCGGGCCTGGAGCACCGCCAGGTCGCGACCGGCGAGGAGGCCCGCGAGGTCATCGCCGCGTTCGAGGCCGTCGACATGGACGCGTGGCGGCTCAAGAACGCCGTCAAGCACGACGACGACTTCTTCGCGACCTACGCCGTCTCGTCCTGGTCCCCGAAGCTCGTGAAGCTCTCGGCGCGCCTCGGCTGGACCCCGACGCCGATCACGTGGGTGTCGATCACGCTCGCCGTCGCCGCCGCCGGGATCTTCGCCACCGGCTGGTCCTGGTGGTACGTCGCCGCGGCGGCGCTCATGTACTTCAGCTTCGTCTTCGACTGCGTCGACGGCCAGCTGGCCCGGTACACCCAGAACTTCTCCTCGTTCGGCGGCTGGCTCGACATGATGGCCGACCGCTCGAAGGAGTTCCTCATCTACGCGGGCCTCGCCGCGGGCGCCGTCGCGGGCGGCGCCTCCGCTCCGGCCGCGTGGGGACTCGCCATCGCCGCCATGGCGACCCAGACCGTCAGGCACACCGCCGACACCTGGTACGCCGTGCTCCTCGACACCGCCGTGGTCCGCCAGGCCCGCAAGCGCGAGTCGGCGCCGCCCTCGGGCCGCGCCGCGCACCTCGGCGAACGCCTCGGCTCCGCTTCCGAGCAGGTCATGGGCGCGCACCGCTCGGTCCTGTACTGGGCCAAGCGGACCATCGTGGCGCCCGTCGGCGAGCGGTGGCTGCTGCTCGCCGTCGCCGCCGTCGCGTTCGGGCCGCAGACCGCCATCGCGGCGCTCCTGTGCTGGCAGCTCCTCGCCCTCGGGTACACGACCGCGGGCCGCACGCTCCGGTCCCTCGCGGCCCGGACCGCGGCCCTGCGCCGCCCCGACCGGTCCGCGCACCGCGACGACGGGCCGATCGCCCGCCTCGCCCCGCGCGCCCGCTTCGGCGGCGACATGACGCCGTTCGCCGCGACCGCCGCCGCCGTCCTCGCCGCCGGTGCCGCCGTGCTCGCCGCGGCCCTCGGGACGCCCCCGTGGGTCCCGTTCGGGCTCGCCGCGCTCGCGCTGGTCCTGGCCGGGTCGGTGGCCCGCACCGACCACGAGGGCATCCTCGACTGGTACATCCCGGCCGGGCTGCGCGCCGTCGAGCTCGGCGCGATCTGCGCCGCCGGGATCGCCGCCGAGGTCGCCTGGCCGGTCCTGTACCTGCTGCTCACCGTGATCGCCCTGTACTTCTACGACCTCGCCGCGGGCCTCGACAAGGCCGCCTCGCCGGTGGCCCGCCGGGACCTCGGCCTCGGCTGGCCCGTGCGCAGCCTCATCGCGCTCGTCGCCGCGGCCGTCGCCGTCGCGACCGGGCCCGTAGTGGCCACAGTGGTCTACGGAGTGCTCGCGGTGTACGTCGCGTCGGTGTTCGTCGGCGCGGTCGTGGCCGGCACGGTCCGCGCCTCGCGCGCCGCGGCCGCCTGAGGCGAACCCGCTTCCGCCCGCACCTCATTGACTTCCAAGCGAACTCGTTCGGCGTACATGTCCGTACGGGCGGGCGGCGCTCGCTTTGCGCGACTAAGGTGTACGTGTGCGCAAGTGTGGGCTCCGGCGTCTGGTGCTCGTCGCGTCCGTGATCGGGGCGGTGGGCGTGCTCTCCCTGCCCTGGTACGGCGCCGGAACCGGACCCGAAGGCGAATCCATATCCCATGTGGACTGGGTGAACGCCGACGAGACCAACCCGTGGCCGCCCGGCACCGACCTCACCGAGAGCCCCAGCTACGACGGCGACGGCACCGCCGACGGCGATGACGACGGCACCGACGGTGACGGGGAGCCCGGCGGCGACGGCCCCACAGGCGAGGCGGGCGAGCCCGGCTCGGGCCCCGTGGACGGCGGCTCCGGCGACGCGAAGGACGGCGGCCTCCTCGGCCTCTCGTTCCCCGTGCAGGCCGGCATGAGCGTCGGCCTCCTCGCGCTCGCGTTCCTGGCGCTGCTGCCGGGCCGCAGGATGCCCGCGGACCTCCGCTGAGCTACAGCGCCGAGTACGTGTAGCCGCGCCGCTCGAACTCGGCGAGGATCGATTCGAGGGCCCCGCACATGTCCTTCTGGTTCGACGCGCCGTCGTGCAGCAGGATGATCGCGCCGGGCTTCGAGGCGTCGAGCACGCGGGTCTTGATCTGCGACTCGGTCGTCGCGTTGTCCCAGTCCGAGGGGTCCACGGCCCAGTGCAACGACTCCATGCCCATGTCGGCGGCCACGCCGATCGCCCGCTCGGTCCACTGGCCGCCCGGGTGGCGGAAGTACTCGATGGTCGCGCCGGGCGCGGCCTTCGTGATGGCGTCATTGGTGCGCTGAAGGTTCGCGCGGATCTCCTCCTCGCTCCACGTGCCGAGGTCGAACTCGTGGTACCAGGAGTGGTTGCACAGCGTGTGGCCCTCGCGCACGATGTCGGCGACGAGCTCGGGGTAGGCCTCCGCGTAGGCGCCGATGAGGCAGAACGTGGCCTTGATGCCGCGCTCGCGGAGCATGTCGAGGACCTTCGGCGTCCATTCGGGGGACGGCCCGTCGTCGAAGGTGAGGGCGACCGAGTCGTCGCCGGTGTGGTTGCGGGTCCCCAGGGGCCCGTCGTACGTGTTCGACGCGGGCTCGGCGGCAGGGGCCGAGGAGGGCGCGCCGGGGGCCTCGGAGGACGGCGACGGCGAGGCGCTGGTCTCGGCAGGGTCCTCGGCGGCGGTCGTCTCGGAGGCCGGGTCGGAGTCGTCCGCGGTGTCGGGGGACTCCCCGTCGTCCTCGGCGGGGGACGAGGGGGCCTCGCTGCCGGTAGGCTCGGTCGCGGTCAGGGTCCCCGCGGGCGGCGCGTCGCCCTCGGGCCACATCCAGGCGAGCAGGAGCAGCGCGAGCAGCGCTGCCGCGATGCCGAACTTGTGGCGTCCCATGCGGAGATTGTAGGCGTCCCGGGCCATCTGTCCGGTGATTCGAGGAGTGGCGATGCGACTGGTCGTGGGAATGACGGGTGCGACGGGCGCGGTGTTCGGGGTGCGCCTGCTCGAAGCGCTCCGCGCGACCGGCACGGTCGAGACGCACCTGGTGATGAGCCGCTGGGCGCGCACCACGCTGCGGCTGGAGACGGACTACGAGCCCGCCGACGTCGCGGCGCTCGCGGACTTCACATGGGGCCCCGCGGAGCAGGCCGCGCCGATCTCCTCGGGGTCGTTCCGCACCGACGGCATGGTCATCGCGCCGTGCTCGATGAAGACCGTCGCGGCGGTGCGCACCGGCTACACGGAGGGGCTCATCGGGCGGGCCGCCGACGTGACGCTGAAGGAGCGGCGCCGCCTCGTGCTCCTCGCGCGCGAGTCGCCGCTCTCGGAGATCCACCTGGAGAACCTGCTCGCGCTCTCGCGGATGGGCGCGGTCGTGCTCCCGCCGGTCCCCGCGTTCTACAACCGGCCCGAGACGATCGACGACATCGTGGACCACGTGGTGGCCCGCACCCTCGACCAGTTCGGGCTCGACTACGCCAAGGCGCGGCGCTGGGACGGCTTGGGCGACAATGGTTCCAATGCACCCTTGGACGACGATGCCCCCTTGGGGGACGAGGAGTAGCCGGTGGACACCCTGATGTGGGAGGCCAAGGCCGCCGAGGGCCGCGGCGCGGAACTGCTGCGCTGGGTCCTCGACGAGGGCGTGCGCGCGATCGCCGACCCCGCGGTCCGCACCGAAGTGTTCGTCGCGGGCGACCGCGTCGTCGTGATCGCGGTCGCCGACGAGCCTCCGCGCCGCCTCCCGGACCCGCCGGAGGAGCTCATCGCGCGGGCCCCGCACGCGTGGCCGTTCACGCGGGTGAACATCGCGACTTAGCGGCCGATGCCCTGGTATGTCCAGCCGTGCTTGCGCCACTGCTCCGGGTCGTAGGCGTTCATGCCGTCGAGGAGGCGGCGCTCGGCGACCTGGCGGCCCAGGGCCTCGGGGTCGAGGGTGCGGAACTCCTCCCACGGGACCATCGCGCACACCACGTCGGCGCCCGCCACGGCCTCGGCGAGGGTCTTCACGAACGACAGCTCCGGCGCGAACGCCTTCGCGTTCTCCAGGCCCTCCGGGTCGTAGACCACGACGTCGGCGCGCGCCGCGCGCAGGCGGCGGGCGATGTCGAGGGCGGGGGAGTCGCGGATGTCGTCGGTGTCGGGCTTGAACGTCGCGCCCAGGTAGGCGATGCGCACGCCCGACAGGTCCGGCCCGTTCGGGCCCGGCGTGCGCCCCACGAGATTCGCCACGGACCGCACGGTGTGCGCGCGGCGGCGGGTGTTCACGGCGTCGACCTCGTCGAGGAACCGGAACGACTCGCCCACGCCGAGCTCGCCCGCGCGCGCCGAGAGCGCCCGGATGTCCTTCGGCAGGCAGCCGCCGCCGAAGCCGATGCCGGCGCGCAGGAACTTGTTGCCGATGCGCTGGTCGTAGCCGATGGCCTTCGCCAGGTCGGCGACGTCGCCGCCGGTGACCTCGCACAGGTCGGCCATCGCGTTGATGAAGGAGATCTTGGTCGACAGGAACGCGTTCGCCGCGACCTTCACCAGCTCCGCGGTCGCCAGGTCGGTCTCGACGACCGGCACTTCGCGGTCCTCGACCGCGGCGAGCTCCAGGAGGCCGCGGTGGACGTCCTTGAGCAGGTCGGAGGCCCACTCGGACTGGGCGGCGTAGACGATCCGGTTGGGGCGCAGCACGTCGTGCATCGCGTTCGACTCCTGGAGGAACTCCGGGCTCCACCCGACCTCGACGCCCAGGCCCTCGGGGGCGTGGCGGTCGACGAGCTCCTGGACCCACTGCGCGGTGCCCACGGGCACGGTCGACTTGCCGACGATGAGGACCTTGCGCGTCAGGTGCTGCGCGAGGTCGACCACCGAGGACTCGATGTAGGACAGGTCCGCGCGGTGCTCGCCCTTGAGCTGGGGGGTGCCGACGCAGATGAAGTGGACGTCGGCGAAGTCGGCGACGGCCTTGATGTCCGTGGTGAACCGCAGGCGCCCCGTGTCGAGGTTCTTCTTCAGCAGCTCGGGCAGGCCCGGCTCGTGGATCGGGAGGACTCCGGAGGCCAGGGCCTCGATCTTCGGGGAGTCGACGTCGTACCCGATCACCTCGTAGCCCAGTTCCGCGAAGCAGATCGCGTAGGTCGCCCCGAGGTAGCCGCAGCCCAGGAAGGAGATGCGGGGACGGGTCGTCGGGTTCTGCGAGGGGGTCTGGTTCGCGTTGGCCATCAGATGCGTGCCCTGTCTGTAGATCGGTGCAGTGCTGGTCGGTGCGGGTCCGGGGTGCTGCGGCGCCCGTACACATGATCCCGCATCGCGCGGCGACCTCGAATTGTACGTGAACGTCCCTATGGCCTGCGCCATCGTATATTCAGCTCCACGCTTGAACTTCCGATGACGTTGCGGGGAAGCCGCGGATAATTCACGGTGTCGGCCGTCACCGGTCGGACGGTCCATGGGCTACACTCGGCGGGTATTACCGACGAGTAACAATTACGCAGGGACACTGCGCAGAGACACTGCCGGGAGCCATCGATGTCCACCGGGTTCAGCCCCTATCAGCTGCCAGAAGAGTACGACGACATCCGCGCCGCGACCCGCTCGGTCTGCGACGCCGGGGTCGCCCCGCACGCCGCCGAGGCCGACGAGACCGCGACGTTCCCCGAGCAGTCCTACGAGGCCCTCAAGTCCGCCGACCTCCACGCCCCGCACATCCCCGCCGAGTACGGCGGCGCGGGCATCGACGCGCTCGGCACCGCCATCGTCATCGAAGAGGTCGCCCGCGCGTGCGCGTCCTCCTCGCTCATCCCCGCGGTCAACAAGCTCGGGTCCCTCCCGGTCCTCCTCGACGGCTCCGAAGACCTCAAGCGCCGCTACCTGCCGCCCGTCGCGGCCGGGGACGCGATGTTCTCCTACTGCCTCTCCGAGCCCGAGGCGGGCTCCGACGCCGCCTCGATGACGACCCGGGCCGTCAAGGACGGCGACGGGTGGGTCCTCGACGGCGTCAAGCGCTGGATCACCAACGCGGGCGTCAGCGAGTACTACACGGTCTTCGCCGTCACCGAGCCCGGCAAGGGCCCCAAGGGGATCTCCGCGTTCGTGGTCGAGAAGAACGACGCGGGCGTGTCCTTCGGCAAGCCCGAGAAGAAGCTCGGTATCAAGGGCTCCCCGACCGCGGAGGTCTACTTCGACGGCGTGCGCCTGCCCGCCGACCGGCTCATCGGCCAAGAGGGCCAGGGGTTCTCGCTCGCCATGCGCACCCTCGACCACACCCGCGTCACCATCGCCGCGCAGGCCCTCGGCATCGCCCAGGGCGCCCTCGACGCGGCCACCGCCTACGCCGCCGAGCGGGAGCAGTTCGGCAAGCCGATCGCCGCGTTCCAGGGCGTCCAGTTCCTCCTCGCCGACGCCGCCATGAAGATCAGCGCCGCAAGGGAGCTCACCTACGCCGCCGCCGCCCGCTCCGAGCGCAGCGACGCCGACCTCACCTACTTCGGCGCCGCCGCCAAGTGCTTCGCCTCCGACGCCGCCATGCAGATCACCACCGACATGGTCCAGGTCCTCGGCGGATACGGCTACACCCGCGACTTCCCCCTGGAGCGCATGATGCGCGACGCCAAGATCACCCAGATCTACGAGGGCACCAACCAGGTCCAGCGCATCGTCATCGCCCGGGAGCTCCAGCGCGGCAACGCGTTCTAGACCGATCGAGGGAGCAGCAGGCGGGTCCGTTCAGGGCCCGCCTCTTTCTATGCCTCGGCTTCGATGCGTTCGGCGCGCTGCTCGGGGAGTTCGGGGGCGGGGCGCTTGCGGGGGCCGGTGAGGGCGACGGCCCAGACGGCGGCGAGGGCGAGGTAGGCGGCGGCGACGAGCGGCCAGGGGAGGGCGAGGCCCGCGAGGAGGGCGCGGAGGTGGAGGGCGACGGCGAGCATGCCGATCGTGGCCGTGAGCTTCGCGGGCGGGATGCGGCCGGTGAGCCACGCGGCGAACGGGGCCGCGACGGCGCCGCCGAGCGCGAGGCCCTCGGCGAGGGGCATGCCCACGGAAAGAGACTGCGGGGCGAAGATCCAGAAGCCGAGGAGCGCGGCCGCGGCGGCGGAGGTCTGGCCGACCGCGGCCGAGCCGACCGCGCGGCGCGGTTCGAGGCGGGAGACGGCGAGGAGGACGGGCACCGTGACCGGGCCCCAGCCGCCGGAGACCGCTCCGGCGAAGCCGCCGACGAGGCCCGCGGGGAGCGTGAAGCCGGTGCGGGCCGGACCGAGGGGGAGCCGCCCGTGGTAGCCGCGCCAGGCGAGGACCGCGCCGACCGCGATGAGGGCGGCGCTGGCGACGGGGGTGGCGCCGTCGAGTCCGGCGAGGGACGCCAGCGCCCAGGCCCCGGCGAAGCCGCCGACAGCGCCGGCGGCGGCGAGGCGGATCGCGGTGGGCCAGTGGACGTTCCCGAAGCGGGTGTGCGCGGCCGCGGCCATCACGCCGGAGACCAGGGAGGCGGAGGCGAGCGCGGCGGCGGCCACGACGGGCGCGAGGCCGATCCCGGTGAGCATCGCGGCCGCGACGGTGCCGAAGCCCATGCCCAGGGCGCCGTCGACGAGCTGGGCGACGAGGCCCGCCGCCGCGGCGGAGGCGACGGCGATCGAGACGGGCACGTGCGGCTCCCTCCGGTTCGGACGGCACCAGGATAGAACGGCGCCGCGAGTGCTCCCGCGGGCGTCCGGCGGGGCCGGCGCGGGCGTCCCCGCGCGCCTCCGGCATGCCGGATCAGAGGCGCCCGCCACCCGGTGAGGGGCCGGATGCGCTGGGCGAGACCAGGGTCATAGCGTGGGGGAACGGTCCTGGTTACGCTCGCGTAGCCCCTACCGGCAACCAGCCTGCGCGACACACAGGCTTTCGAGCAATGCAGAGGAGCATTCGATGGGTAAGAAGGTCACGGTCGTCGGCGCCGGTTTCTACGGCTCCACCACCGCCCAGCGCCTGGCCGAGTACGACGTCTTCGACGAGGTCGTCCTCACCGACATCGTCGACGGCAAGCCCGAGGGCATCGCCCTGGACATGAACCAGTCCCGCACCATCGAGGGCTTCGAGACCAAGGTCGTCGGGGCCACGACCGACAACGACGGCAACGGCTACGAGAAGACCGCCGGGTCCGACGTCATCGTCATCACCGCGGGCCTCCCGCGCAAGCCCGGCATGAGCCGCATGGACCTCCTCGAAGTGAACGCCCGCATCGTCCGCGGCGTCACCGAGAACCTCGTCAAGCACTCCCCGAACGCCGTCATCATCGTGGTCTCGAACCCGCTCGACGAGATGACCGCCCTCGCGCAGCTCGCCTCCGGCTTCCCCAAGCACCGGGTCCTGGGCCAGGCGGGCATGCTCGACACCGCCCGCTTCACGAACTTCGTGGCCGAGGAGCTCCAGGTCCCCGTCAAGTCGGTGACGACCCTGACGCTCGGCTCGCACGGCGACACCATGGTGCCCGTCCCCTCGCAGTCGTCGGTCGACGGCAAGCCGCTCGCCGAGCTCCTCCCGGCCGACAAGGTCGAGGAGCTGGTGACCAAGACCCGCAACGGCGGCGCCGAGATCGTGGCGCTGCTCAAGACCGGCTCGGCGTACTACGCGCCGTCGGCCGCGGCAGCCCGCATGGCGAAGGCCGTCGCCGAGGACTCCGGCGCGGTCATGCCCGTGTGCGCGTGGGTCGACGGCGAGTACGGGATCTCCGGCGTCTACCTGGGCGTCAACGCGAAGATCGGCGCCGAGGGCGTCAAGGAGGTCGTCGAGACCCCGCTGACGGACGGCGAGCTGGCGAACCTGAAGGAGGCCGCCGAGGCCGTCCGCGCCAAGCAGGCCGACGTCGCCGAATTGTGATTTGGCGTCGCAGGTAGATAGCTAAATGCCCCCGGCCACACGGTCGGGGGCATTCGTCGTCTTGGGCTACCGCCGCTTGGCCGACGCCAGCAGGCTCGTGAAATCAGCAGGCGTCATGTCGAACACCGGAGACTCCTCGTTGAGCTTCGAGTCCCGGACTTGAAAGCCGTTCCCCTCGGAGCGGGCCTCAACGCAGTTGTTGTTAGCGCCACTCCGACTTGACTTACGCCATGTGCTCATCGCGCTACTCCTCCATCAGGATCGACAGTTGACGCGTCGCACTAAATGTACGTCGGAAGTGCGCAACCGTCGCAGGGCCCTCCTCGAACCGGATGCCGTCTCGGGACTCCAGGTAGACGACATCCGGGTCCTCCTCGTCGGGGAAGTCCAAGATCATGTAGGAGCTGTCCATGGAGGCGTGCATACCGGCATCGAACGGCAGCACGCGCACATCGACGTTAGGCCGCTCAGCCTCGCTTCTAAGGCGTTCGCGCTGGCCGGGGGTCATACCGCGCCGGAGCACGGCCTCGTTGAGCACCACGATGATCCCAGGGGCCGGGTCGCGCGCCCAGAACCGGACTTGCCGTTGCTCGCGGAGCTTCACGGCCTCGTCGGTGATGCCATCGATGCTCCTCATGTAGTCGAGCGATTGGAACCAGCCGGGGACGAGTTCGCTCGCGTAGATGAAGATCCGGTCCGACACTTGCTCAAGTTCGAGCAGCAGGGCGAAGTCCTTGACCATCGAAGTCGTGAACGGCTCCCACCAGCCAGGCTCTAGCGACTCACGGGCCATGCGGACGAGTTCGGCGACGAGGTCTTCCGGTGCTCCGTAGAGCCGGGCCAGCTCTTGAATCTCCGGCCAGGAGAGTTCGGGTTGCTTCCCGCCCTCGATGTCGTACAACTTGGACTTCCCCATGATCTTCGCGCGCAGTATGGCGTTCACGGTCTTACCGGAATCGAGGCGGAGGCGTCGAAGGTGTCGGCCGAGCTGTCGGCGCTTGAGCATGGCTCCCATGCCCGAACACATTGCCATGACTTGGGCCGCAGTGGAATGTCGCGGAGGCTCGAAACCGGTGTCCGATCTCCGGACGTTCCACAAGAGACTACTTTGAGCTTCCGCAACGCGGAAGGTGTGTCCTCGCCCCGACCTCCGTAGCGTCGATGTCATGGCCTCCGATGCTGTCCACACACCCGCCGACGACAACGGCGGCAGGTGTGGAGAGTGTCAACAAGAGTGGCCCTGTGAGGCGGTAGTGCGAACATGCAACGGCTGATGGAAGAGTGGAGCAAACCCGAGGCCATCGAGAGCGCCAAGCGCACGATGCGTCGCCACTTTCCCGACACCGAGACAGGCAAGTGCCGGGGGTGTGAGTTCGACGGGGTTCGGAACGTCGACTTCCCATGCGTGCATTACAAGATCGCCCAGGTGATAGCCGAAGGTCCCCAGCGTCCGAACTGGTAACCCAGCCCACTCGATACGGGGTGCGTGCGAGGCCACACCGGGGATATCCAACGCAAGCGGGCCCCTTAAGCATCAATTCTCCCGGCTTCACTTCAAGATGTGCCTTCTCGTCCCCGTCATGGCTCGAATCTCGCTACTTTGAGGTTGCTATGGAGGCATAGCGATCACGAAGGGATGCAGCCATGTCAGGCAACGGAGAACCAGACCTAGATGCCGAATGGGCATCAATCGCCAAGGCCGAGACTCGGAAGTACCTCGATGATGAGTATCTGGCCCTCAAGCAAATATGGCCCGAAGTCGAACGAACTTGCCAAAAGATCGAAGCCCTCCAGAGAAACATCGAAAGTGGCAAGGTTGATCGGTGGGAGTTGACGAGGATCATCAACAAGTACGACATCACGGCCGTGCCGTTGATTATCGAACCCGAAGACTCGCGGTACTTCGAATAGAACGATTCCAGCCCCGGCATCAATTGCCTGCTCCATACAGTCCTAAAGGTTAACTAAAATCATCATTGTGAGCGAGTTGACAGTGATTGATAGTTAGCATTTAGCATGGATATATGAAAGAAACACGATTCGGAAGGCAGCCAGCTCACGCCATCCTCAAATACAAAGGATACGGAGCAATCGAGAAATGCGCGGTAGACATCGAAGTCAATCGCATGTCGCTCCGTGACGCACTTCTCGGGCGGCACCGGCCCGGTATGGGCATTCGCGAACGGCTCCCCGAGTACCTCGGTGTCCCGCTCGAAGAACTTTTCACAGAGGAGTCGTTGGGCGGCCCCAACCCGCTTAAGAAAGAGACAGAAGAATGAACGGTAGGCAGGTAGATCGGGCGTACTTCGAGGAGAAGATGCGCCGTACGGACTTCTTGGAGGACATTTGGCAGCTCGGGCTCCTCACCCAGGAAGCCGCAGCCGAGATCTACGAGAAGTTGATCATGGAGATGCCGAAAGAAGAATACCGCCTCCAAGGCTAAACGATGGGGCCTCCAGAAGGCATTGGAGGCCCCATCGCAACTGCTCAACCAGAAAGGAGAATTTACACCTCGTCCGAATGACTGCCGATGCCGTAGACAAGTCAATCAATAGAAAGGATAGGTCGATCCTATCATGACGGATAACGCGCCACCCACATTTCTCGTGAGGGGGTTCAACCCAGAACGCGATGAGTGGAAAATCAATCGCAGAATCGAGCGAATCAGGTCTCTAGGAGAACTCACGCCAGAGAAAACTTTCAACATTCTAGGCTGTGGTGAGCCGGACGACTTGGACGAGTTCCTCACGCACAATCAGGCGAAGATCGTACTCGGCCGGTTGAGCGGTGACGAGTTGCGGCAGATCGACGCGCTCGGCGTTACCTTCGACCATCTCGTCGGTATCGGGCCGGACCGGTTCACGGGGATGTCGGAAGAAGCCATCAGATCGACGATAGAGACCGAGCATGCCGAATACGGGTATCCGCCCCCACCCCCGCCCGCATGGACCTTCCAGACCGCCGCAGACATCTTGGAAGGAACCGCTGCTGCGCAGGAAGATGCATGGGCGCGAAAGGCACGAGCCACACGGCGACGGTTCATGAGGCGCTTGAAGGCCATCACTAAAGCGGGCGGCACTATCGATGACTTGGACGACGAGTTCATGCCTGACGACTACGAGGTCATGCTCCAGTTGCGCGAGATTGAGAAAGCCCAGGTAGAAGACGGCTCCGAACAGGCTGGCGAAGTCGCAGAACGTCAGACTTCGTGGACGTTGAGCGAGCTCCGAAAGGCTAAGTTCGCGCCGCTCCAGTGGGTGATCCCGGGCTTGATCCCCGAGGGCGTGACGATGCTCGTCGCGGCTCCGAAGATCGGCAAGACGTGGCTCATGCTCAACATCGCTCTAGCGGTCACTGAGGGCAGTGAAGTGCTCGGGGCCAAGGCACCCCCCGGAGAGGTCCTGATGATCGCTCTAGACGACCCCTCGCAGCGCCGGATGCAGGACCGGAGCGAGCAGTTGATCGAGGCGCTCGGATCGTGGAACAAACAGCATGAGTTGCACTTTGCGCTGGAGTGGCCGACGCTCGAAGAGGGCGGAGCCGAGCAGTTGGAGGACTGGCTGGACGAGCACCCGGAGTGCCGCCTTGTCATCATCGACACCTTGAGCCGCCTGCGCGACGAGGCAAGCCGGAACCGGGAGCCAGGCAAGGCCGAGGAGAAGGCTATGGCGACGCTCAAGAAGATTGCCGACCACTACCGCATCGCGATCGTCGCTACGCATCACACCAGGAAAGCCGAGAGCGGCGATTTTGTAGCAATGGCCTCGGGCCACACCAAACTCACCGGAGGGGCTGACACGATCATCAACCTCGAGCGTAAGCGAAACGAGAGTCGTGTGGTAGCCAAGGTGACCGGCCGAGACGTGGAGGAGCAGGAGAGCGTCTGGATGTTCCAGACCCCGCTGTGGACGGCTACTAACGAGAGGCCCGCCGAGCTGGGCATGCAGAGCACTCAGAAGGCCATTGTCGACCACCTCAAGATCTGGCCTGACCACAACTCTCCCAAGGAGATTGCGGACCATACCGGCATTGATGTGAATACGGTCAGGCAGCGGTTGCTCACGATGGTGAGCAGTGCAAGCCCGCTCGTGGTGAAGGAAGGGCGAGGTCACTACCGACTGGTGGAGTAACCATCCACAATCCACTTGGTCCCGCGTGGCGGGGTTACGCCGTAACAACGTAATTTTCCCAGGTCGGCACCGGTATGGCCGTAACGATGCCGTAATTCTCGGCGTAACGATCACAATAAGTAATCACACCGATCGTGTCCTGTAATAATTACGGTCAACGTTACGATTCGTTACGGTCAATATGGCCTCTGACCTGGGATAATTACGAAGTTACGAACGTGTGTATATGGCCGTAATGATCGCGGGAACAGGTGCAATGTGGATGGTTGGCCTTGGAGGTGCAAGTCCTACTCGATCGGGAAGCCCTTCCCATCCGCGTAAACGAACTTGACCGAGTCGTCGCCTTCGGAGACGGGGAGTTCAAAGGTAGTCGCGTCGGGGAAGATCACGGTTGTACTCTCGCCAACTTCGTACCGAATTTCGAGCGGATGGCTGTTGATCAATTCAGCCTGCTCGGTGGTGATCGGAGATTCGGCCTTCAGCTCGGCCCCAAGGCGATATGGAACCTTGTCGACAATGTGGGTCTTCCACCGAACCGTAGCCCACAGGATCACGTCTTGAGTTTCTGCGTCTGATAGTGCCGCTTGAAGCTCGCTCATCGGGTGCCTCCCTTGGTGCGAGTAGTGAACTCAGCGTATATGAGTTCATTGCGGATGGTGACAGGGTCGATGGAAGACGGGCGCGAAGGGCTCTCAGATCGTCCGTGACGGGCTCACGCGGGCCGGGTCAGGCGGTGTCGTCGCGGGGGATCACGACGATGTAAGTGCGGTCTCGGGCTCCGTCAGTGACCGAGCGGATGTCGACGTGTTCGGGGAGCGAGATGACGATGCGGTCCTTCTTGCCTTGGGGGTTCTCGATCTTGATGTTTCTGCGCCACCAGTAAATGTCAGAAGGGCTGTGGGGCATGGAACTTCCTTTCGGCAGTTGCTGCCTATTGGCGGGGTTTCTTAGGATGTGGGTATTTCGGAATGCGGGGGCGGGAATGGCGACGGAACGGCGTGAGGGTGTGGAGCGGGCTACGAGGCTCATTCTACGGGCGCTCAAGGGTGGCGCGCTGCCTCACTCGGAGTTGTTCACGGGCGCGAGCGACGGGATGGCGGATGCGATGCAGGAGCTACTTGACTCAGGTGTTGTGTCGCGGAAGACAGAATATGTGTATTTCATTGGCAATCAAGACTAGAACCCACTCTCACTAAGGAAACTCGAAATGGGCGCAGTGCCGAACGGGCGAAGCAAGGGACGTCGAACCCAGTCCGAACGTCGGGAATTGGCCCTCAGAGCCCTTGAGATGCGTCGCGACGGACAGCCCTATGACGTGATCGCCAAGGAGCTTGGCTGTACGGTGAAGTACGCGAGTCGCCACGTGAACAACTTGCTCAATGAACGCGCGGTTGAGGGTGTGGACCAGTACCGGGCGACAGTCGAGGAGCGATACGACGATCTTGTCCGCAAGCTCCGCGAGATCCTAAAGCAACCGGACGCTTCGATTAGCCAGAGGCTCGAAGCTATTGGCAAGTTGGCCGCGATCGAGGAGAAGCGCGTCAGGCTCCTCGGCCTCGCGATCCCGGTCAAGCAGGTCATCGAACTTCAGAATCCCCGTGATGATGGTGAGGACTACGATGCCGTTTAGCGTTGAGGCGACGCTCCGCGAGGCCAAGCGCAAAGCCGCGCAACAGAACCGGAGGTGTGTGGTCCACCTCGAGGAGGGCCGCATGATCCCGCTCATTGCCGATGCGATGGCCGCGCTTGGACTTACCCCATCGCTCAGGCCGTACCCGCACGCCCGGACTGCCGCGTGCCGCGTTGAGACCATCGCCCAGCAAAAGGCCCGACGCTCGCGGGTCAGTGCCGCCCTCGACCACGCGCGCCAGATCATGACCGCGCACGAGGCCACTCTAGGGGTGACCCCAACCGACGACACCGACCGCGCACCCCACTCCCTCTAGATCAATCTCAGCGGCTCCCAGGCAGACCCCCATCACGGGGTTGGACGATGACGACGATGACCCGGACGCATGGATGGACCTCTAGCCAGGGCCGAATCATCGTTCAGGGGAAGGGTTGTTCCCACAACTAGGGGATGTCCCGCCGTCCTCATCGGTGGGAGACTCGGGCGATGACCGTACCCTTCCTGAGCGCCAAAGACGCCGCCCTTAATGATCAGGCCATCCGAGCCGCAGCGGTTCAAGCCGCCGCGAGCTTCGCCTCGGGTTCAAGCCAGAGGATGAGCAAGTTCTTCGACAATGTTGAAGTCTTCGAGGCGTACATCCGAAACGGCACCAAACCCGAGGATAAGAAGTACGAGTCAGTCTCTGGCTAACTCGTCGGTAACCTTCCGGTTCCCCAGCGCGGGAACGCCTTCGGGCGGATCATGAGGGGATGAGCAATGGTTTTCAGAGTCCGGGCGAAGCCCTTGACACCGACATCCGTATTCGGGCCGCAGCAGTCCAGGCCGCCGCGAACATCATCGAACAACGTCCGGATGAGCTTTACGCATTCTTTAATTGCGTTGAAGTTCTGGAAAAGTACATTCGATCAGGCACTAAACCGGATGATGAAAGAATGACAAAGGGTTTTTAATCTCAGTATCCGAATCGCTCGTTTCGCGCTCAGTTGCGGTCTTTTGAACGGGCCGCGTATGTTGTCGACACGACTACTTGCAGTCGTGAGCGATAGGCCGTGATGGCTTTAGAGCGATCGTGTCGGGTGTGGATGTCCGGACGCGGACAGAAGCACCCAGCCGGGTATGCAGAACGTTGGCTCGCGTTCCGCATCGAGCCTCCGGCAACAGCGACGAATAGCTCCGCGTCTCACCCGTTCTGGTGGTCGTATTGGCGGAGGTGTGGAGAACTAACGCACTAGGGACCACACCCCGCCGCCTCCATCGACACGACTCTGAGAGCGGCTACGCATGACTACCAACGACTATCCCCATATCCGCAAGCACTTCGACCTGGAATGGCGGCTCAAGTCCCGCCGCCTCCTCCCCGAGCGAGACGACATCGCGGCAGCCAAGCGCGAGCATGACGCACGCCTCGAAGCCGCGCTCACCAAGGCGCGCAACGAAGACGCAGCCCTCCGTGAACGCACCGGGGGAAGTGTGGTCGACCGGCTCACGCGCGCATCCGCCGAGCGAGACGCGCGCCGTGATCGTCGGCAAGGCTTCGCAGGCGAGGACGCGATCACGCATGACCTCCTCGACCGTGTAGATGCAGACCTCGCCGATGTCGGACAGGTCAAGTCCGAGACTGTTGCCGAACTCGCACGCAGGCTAAACGCGCAATTCCCGTCAGGCGAAGGGCCCTACAACGCGCAGACCGGATCGCTCCGCGCCGTGCTCATGCTCCAAGCGAAGCGGCGAGGCAAGGCAGGTGCGCGATGACTCGGCTTCAGAATGCCTCCGAGGTCGAGACGACGCTCGATAAGCTCGTGCCGCGCCGTTCGGCCGGAACCTCGTTGTGCCGCAACGAACTCGACCGGTACAACTACACGTGCAGTCGTGGCGACCTCAAGACTGCTGTTCAGCATCGCAGAATGCAGGCCGGCTTCTCTGACTCGGCAGAACTCACTGACCTCTCTACCTGGGCTCGATGAGCGAATCGGCCGGAGCGATGCGGATCTACTCAAGGACGTATCCGAGATCCAGTCGGTCATGTCGAATCTCGGCTTCCATGCCGACACGGACGAACTCAAGACCGCCGTCTACGAGCGCCGCGCCCGGTACGTCGATGGCGAGTAGTTAGACCTCCACGGCTCCGGGGCTTCCTCTTTCTTCCCGGGGGTGTGGACTCCCCGAGGGGCCTCACTTCTGTTTCAGCCAATGGCCGGTGAGGTCCCTCGCTCCCTACTCAGCGCCCCCGCCTCGTCATTCCCCCGGGCGGGGGTGCTGTTCAGTTCTCAGGAATCGCCCGATTGCCGCTCACCGCGAAGAATCACGCCTCGGATGGTGGACGAGCGCCACATCTTCCCGCCGTGAGCAGTGGGAACACCCTCATGGTTGAGCGCATCGGCAATGGCCCGGTAGGTGCTCCCAGATCGACGCAGGCCGAGTATCCGGGCCGTGGTGTGGTCGCTTATGGAGCGGGGCCTACCAAGCGTCTTACCGGCCTCTCGGGCCGCTTCCAGCCCATCCTTCGTCCGTTCGGCGATGATGTCGCGTTCCCACTCGGCTATCTGCACGATGATCCCGGCTACCAGCTTGCCGTTGGGTGTGGACGTGTCGACACCGAGGTCGAGGAGCGCGATGGACCAGCCCTCATCGCGGGAGCGCTTGACGATCGTGCCGAAGTCCGCCACCGACCGAGACAGCCGGTCGAGCTTGGCGACCACCAGACCGTCAGCGCGACCCGCCTTCAGTTCGGCGAGCGCCCATGCGATCCCGGGGCGGTTGACGTTGGCACCGGTCCGGCCGTCGTCTACGGGAGCCCAGATCAATCTCCAGCCCCGATATCGCGCCTCCCGGAGGATTGCCGCACGTTGGGCCTCGATGCCGTGTGCGGTGATCTCAGGGTGCTTCTTGTTGACCTTGCTCCGGCGCAGGTATCCGATCATGGTCACGGTCTTCATATGAACCTCTCAAAGATGTTGGGGGACATGGAAAGACCCCCCGTCGCCAGCCAGGACGGGGGGTCTTCGCGCCACTCCACCATGCGGCGCGGGAGGAAGTCAGCTAATCGCGGACCACGCGGTAGAGGCCATTTCCGTGAGCCGTGACCACAGGGCCGCGAGCCGATCGGGCATGACGAGGAGCATGAGCGCCGCGCACCCGAAGTACGCGAGGCAGACGATCACCACCAGCGCCCGGGGCGAGTTGGCGGCCTTGCGCACCAGGTGTGCGGAGGTCACGGCGACGATCGCGGCGAGGACGGCGGTTGCGGTGAGGGCGCGGTTGAGCATGGGCGTTTCCTTCACGAGCGAGGTTGACGATGACGACGAGGCCGAAGAGGATCGGGATCAGGAGCGCGAGAGCGGGGTTCACTTGGCCTTCACCGCCTCGCGGATCGTCGTGAGCTGCGTCGTGGTCAGGTCCGACAGGTCGTACTTCTTGCCTCGGCCGACGTTCAGCCCGAGCGACCGGAGCGCCTGACGGATTTGGAACGCGGAGACACCGAAGATCACGGCGAGTTGGGCGGGGGTCGACACGGCGCCGGGGAGCGCCGGGGCCTCAGCGGTCAGCTCGGAGGCGTCGTCGGGCACGGTCATGTCTTCGTCCATGTCTCCACGGTCGGGGTTCCCGTCCTCGGACTCAACGTCCGCGTTGAGGACGTCTTCCGTGAAGAACGCGGCCACCTCGGACTCGTAGTCGCGCTCGGTCCGGGTGTCCTCGACTTCTTCGCCGTTGTCGGCCGCTTCGCTCAGGACGTGGATGTCGGCAACGCGGGACCACACGCGGGAAGTCTCGTTCGTCTTGCCCTCGGGCACGATCCGCACGCCCTTCGCGTTCGCGCCCTTGAAGGTGCCGGTCACGGTGTCACCCGTGGTCAGCACGATACGGACCGTCTCGCCCTTGAGGTTCGCGATCGTGTCGGGGTTGTTGAAGTCCATCGGGGTTCTCCTTCGGTGTCATGCTCCCTTGTGGAGCGATAGACAACCGTAAAAGGGCCGATGACCTCGTCTAATAGCTTGATAGGCCGGTCCTTAGCGCCGTTCGGTTGAATAGGGCCTATGCACCGAGCCGTCATGCGGGGATGTCGACCAGGGCGAGCAAGCCGGAATCGCCCGTCGCCTCCGCAGCACCCGCGAACATGGTCCGAAGCAGGTCCACAGCCTCCCCTAGATCCATCGTGGTCGCCTCGATCGTGTTGCCGCGCATGAGAATCCGGCCCGTAATAGAACGCTCCGCGATACGTGCGATATCCACAGCCCGCCGGGGTCTGTTGCCTTCTTCCATTTGGGCCGCAAGGTCATCGGGCCATGCCCACCGAGTCGACCCGTCCGCCGACACGTCGATCTTGAGGCCGGTTGTTCGCAAGAGGTCACCACGTGTTCGCTCATCCGCGCTCGTGGCCCAGGCGTCGCCGTAGGTCCGGCCGGTCGACACGTACTCATACCGAGCCGTCTCGGTGGGCAGCGATTCTAGGTGCGAGAGCCGGGCCTCCAGGCTCGCAATCTGCTCATCCCAGATGGCACGAGCGCGACCCGTCTTTCCGGCCGACCGTTCGATGGTGTCTCGAAGGGCTTCCTCAGCCTCCTCTATGTCGGCGGTGTGGTCCACGCCCGGGATGAACACGCGCTCCGTCTCGGGGATTCTCCAGAGCGCGAGCATGGCTCCGTAGCTCCCCAATGCGTTGAGGTGGTCAGCGCGGAATGAGACCGACGTGCATTCGGGAGACATGCAGCGGTAGTAGCCAGGGTGCTCAGGCCGGTCGCTCCGGCGCTTGATGTACAGCTTCTTCCCGCATTTCGCGCAGTGGGCGATGTCGGTCAAGAGGCCGGGCTTGCCTCGCCGTGACCAGGACTTGGACTTAGCGCGCTTGTCCAAGGCGACTTGAAGCCGCTTCCAATCGTCCTTCTCTACGAGTGCAGGGCCGTATTGAAGGGGGAGCCCATCCGCACCCCGCTTGACTTCGGGCGTGCGGTTCTCTCCTTTCTTCCCCCGCGTGGTGCCTTGGCCCAGGAGACGGCGGGATCGCAGGAACTCGTGGAGCGTCTGCGTTTGCCACAGCCGCCCGCGCGGCGACTTGATACCTCTCTTATTGAGGTCGACGCAGATCGAGTTCATCGACTCGCCATCGATCGCACGCTTGATGATCTCCCGAGCTACCGGAGCCGTGTCCGGGTGGAGTTCGAGTACGTGCCCCTCGCCATCAGGATTCTTGACCGGACGGTAGCCGAACGGCGGGGTGCCTCCGGTCCATCGCCCGAGTTTCCGGAGCTTGGCGTGTGAATCGGTGGTCCGCTCCTTGATCGCCTCCAACTCACCCTCAGCAATGACGCTCAAGATCGTGACCATCATCCGGCCCATCGCGGAGTTGAGGTCGAAGCCGTTTTCCACGCACAGGATGTCTTTGCCGTGGTCAAGGGCCCACTTCATCAGATCCGTGGTGTGGAACAGGCGACGTGAGAGGCGGTCCAACTTGTAGGCAGCCAGCCCGTCATAGGTGGTCATCTTCAGGGGGTCAGTCAGCCAGGGGCCGAGCTTCTCGCGTTTGAAAGGCGAGACCGATGCCGACACGCCGACGTCTTCGGCCCAGCCAACGATCGTGTGCCCGTACGCGGCGGCCCATCGTTCGATGTGCTCGCGCTGGCGCTCGGGGGACGTGGACTCATCAGAATCCCTGCTCAGGCGTATCACGCCAAGAACTCGCTTGCTCATAAGCGATTGTATGTCATCTTTATATCGTGGCCGACGTCGCCGAGCTCTAGAGCAGGGTTCACGAGGGGCGCCCGCGGTTCGCGGGCGCCCCTCGTGTCGTTCCGCGTCCTCGAACGGGGCGTTCGGATACCGGGCCGGGCCCTGATCGGGCGTCGCTAGGCTTACGCCCGTGACGGGCATCAGGCAGCGCATCGGTCGTATCGCCCCAGGCGACTGGGAGCCGTTCGTCGTGCGGCGACCGGCCTCGTGGTGGCCCGAGGTCCTCCTGGCGATCGCGTTCACGGCGTGCACGGTGCTGGCGTCGTTCCACAGCCCGCTGATCGACCTCGACATCTGGATCCGCGACTTCTCCGACGCGCACCGGCCCCCGTGGTTCGACTGGTTCCTGGTGCAGACGAACAAGCTCGGCCAGGGCGGGTTCCTCTCCGGGCTCGCGCTCGGCATCGCCGCGATCATCGGCTACTTCAAGCAGACCGTGCGGCCCGTGGTCGCGTTCTTCGGCGCGTACGTGCTCACCGCGCTGGTGCTGGTCCTCAAGCTCGCGTTCCCGCGGATCTACCCGCACTGGCCGCGCCCCGAGCCGGGCCCGTTCGCGAACGCGGCGCAGTCGCTCCTGTACTGGCCCGACCGGTCCGAGCTCGGCGAGATCGGCGACACCGCGGTCGGCGCGTACCCGTCGGGGCACGTGGTGAACACGCTCATCTGGTACGGGCTGCTCGTCATGCTCACCGGCGCGGTCCTCAAGACCTGGCAGCGGCGGCTCCTGCTCTCCGCGCCCGTCGCCATCGTGTTCTTCTCCACGACCTACCTCGGGTTCCACTGGCTCACCGACTCGATCGCGGGGCTGTTCATGGGGATGGTGCTCATCCGGGTCATGCAGCGCGTCCACTGGACGACGATCCCGCTGCCGCTCTGGCTCGAACCCGAACGGCGATATCGCCGCCCCTGACCGGTAACCGGTGCGCGGTATCGTCTCGGCATGCCCACTCCGCCGCGAGCGCAGCCGCCCCTCCAGCGCCGTCTCGGCCTCCCTTCAGCGATCGCGATCGGCCTCGCCTCGATGCTCGGCGCCGGCGTCTTCACCGTCTGGGCGCCTGCCGCCCGGGCCGCCGGGTCCGGCCCCGGACTCCTTGCGGCCCTGGCCATCGCCGCGTTCATCGCCTACTGCAACGCCCGCTCCTCGGCCCGCCTCGCCGCTTTGCACCCGCAGTCCGGCGGGGCGTACGTGTACGGGACGGTGCGCCTCCACCCGGCCGCCGGGTTCGCCGCGGGCTGGGGGTTCCTGGTCGGCAAGACCGCCTCCGGCGCCGCGATGGCGCTGACGCTCGGCGCGTACCTGCTCCCCGGCCATCCGCGGGCGCTCGCGGCGGCCGCGGTCGTCGCGTTCTGCGCCGTGAACCTGCTGGGCGTCAAGCGGACCGCGCTCGCGTCGGCGGTGTTCGCGGGCATCACCGTCGCGGTCCTCGCGATCGTCGTGGCCGCCGGGCTCACCGGGCCCGTCGCGGCCCGGCCGCTGGGGGACACGCACCCGTGGGGCGTGCTCACCGCCGCGGGGTTCGTGTTCTTCGCGTTCGCCGGGTACGCGCGCATCGCGACCCTCGGCGAGGAGGTGTCGAGGCCCGAGAAGACCATCCCGCGGGCCGTCGCGATCACCTTGGGCGCCACCGTGCTCGTGTACGCGGCCGTCGCCGTCACCGCGCTGAGCGTGCTCGGCGCCGGGACGCTCGCCGAGTCGACCGCGCCGCTCGCCGATCTGGCGGCCGCCGCCGCGCCCGCCGTGAAGCCGCTCGTGGCCGTCGGCGCGGGGATCGCGACCGCGGGCGTGCTCCTGAGCCTCCTGGCGGGGATCGGGCGGACGGCGCTGGCGATGGCCCGCGACGGGCGCCTGCCGGGGCCGCTGACGGCGGTCTCGGAGCGGTTCGGGGTGCCGTGGGCGGCCGAGGTCGCCGCGAGCGCGGTCGTCCTCGTCATGGTGTCCACGATGGACCTTGCGGGGGCGATCGGGTTCTCGGGGTTCTGCGTGCTGATCTACTACGCGGTCGCGAACGCTGCTGCGGTCACGCTGGACGCCCGGGCCCCGCTGCCGTGGCTGGGGCTCGCCGGGTGCCTGCTCGTGGCCGCGAGCCTGCCCATGGCCGCGGTGCTCGGGGGCCTCGCGGTGTTCGCTGCGGGGGCCGTCTGGTTCTGGATCACGGAGAAACGAAGCGCTGCTTAGCGGGCCGCGCGCCTCGCGTCCCGGGCCGCCCGCAGCCGCCTGACGACCGCTGGCTGCTCGGCGGCGGCCTCCGGGTGGTCGATGAGGCGCGCGAGCTGCTGGTAGTACCGCTCGGGGGTGAGCTCCAGCTCGTCGGCGATGGCCTGCGTCTTCGCGCCCGAGGCGCGCCACCAGCGCGCCTCGAACTCCAGGATGCGGGTCTCGGTGCCGGAGAGCTTCGACTCGGCCTCGAAGCGCTGCGGGGCCGCCTGCCGCGGCGGCTCCTGGGCCCTCGCCTCCCGGGCCGGGGCGTCGCGCAGGGTCCGCTGGGGCGCGGGCCCCCCGTCGTCCTCCTGGCGGGCGCGGGTGCTTCTGGCGGTGGGGCGTTGACCGGGAGGCATGGGGCGGCTCCTTGCTCGGTTTACTCGATCCAGTCGATGAGGTCGGCGACCGAATCCTTGACGTGGTTGGGCCGGAACGGGTAGCGCTCGACCTCTTCCATAGTGTCAGTGACCCCCGACAGAACGAGGACCGTTTCGAGGCCCGCTTCGAGGCCCGACAGCACGTCGGTGTCCATGCGGTCGCCGATCATCACGGTCGACTCCGAGTGGGCCCCGATGCGGCGCAAGGCGTTGCGCATCATCAGAGGGTTCGGCTTCCCCACGAAGTACGGCTCCGAACCCGTCGCCGCAGTGATCATCGCCGCAACCGCGCCGCACGCCGGGAGGATGCCCTCCAGCGACGGGCCCGTCGTGTCCGGGTTGGTGCAGATGAACCGCGACCCGCCCTTGATGAGCCGCGCGGCCGTCGTGATCGCCCCGAAGTCGTACCGGCGGGTCTCGCCCAGGACCACGTAGTCCGGGCGGTAGTCGGTGAGCACGAACCCGATCTCGTGCAGCGCCGTCGTCAGGCCCGCCTCGCCGATGACGTACGCCGAGCCCTTCGGGCGCTGCGAGTGCAGGAAGTCCGCCGTCGCCATCGCCGAGGTGTAGATGTTCTCCGCCGGGACCGACAGCCCCGAGTTCTTCAGGCGCGCATGGAGGTCGCGCGGCGTGTAGATCGAGTTGTTGGTGAGGACGAGGAACGCCTTCCCCGCCTCCTGAAGCTTCTCGATGAGCTTGTTCGCTCCGGGAACGGGCACCCCCTCGTGGACGAGCACGCCGTCCATGTCCGAGAGCCAGCTGTCGAAGGGTCCAGGTGTAGTCATGGTCAACATCTTGCCATCGCATCGGCCGAACGGCGAGGTGCGGACGTAAAGTGGTGGCCGTGGAGACGGCATTGACAGCCGCGCTCGTCATCGCCGCAGGCGCCATGGCGGGTGCACTCGGCTACTGGACCATCCGAACCGCGAGGAACAAATGAGCGAGCGCGAAGTACCGGCGGAGTTCGCCTCGACCTTCGAGAAGGTCGAGCCCTACCCGTTCGAGGAGACCGACGACCTCCGGCAGGGACCGAGCCTGCACGACGACCTGCTGCCGCTCCTCCCGCTCGTCGGCCGCTGGCGCGGCCGCGGCCAGGGCGGCTACCCCGGGACCGAGGACTTCCTGTACGCCCAGGAGGTCGCGTTCCTCCACGACGGCCGCCCGTTCCTGCGCTACCACTCCCGCTCCTGGATCGTCGACCCCGACGGCAAGCCCGTCCGGCCCGCCGCCCAGGAGACCGGCTGGTGGCGCGTCGTCAAGGGCGAGGACCCGAAGAAGCCCGAGGTCGAAGTGCTCCTCGCGCACCCGACCGGCGTCCTCGACCTCTACTACGGGCACGTCGACGGCACCCGCATCGAGATCGCCACCGACGCCGTCGTCCGCAGCCCGCAGGCCAAGGAGGTCACCGCGGGCAAGCGCCTCTACGGCATCGTCGAAGGCGCCCTCATGTACGCCCAGGAGATGGCCGCCGAAGGCCACCCCATGAGCCCCCACCTGAGCGCCAGCCTCAACCGCGTCGCCGGGTAGGACGGCTAGAAGTCGCCGGGCCAGAGGTCGTCCTCCGGTTCGGCCGGCTTGCCGGCGAAGGACTTCGCGGTGACCGGGCCGTCGGCGGCCTTGAGGACCCTGCCGAGGAGCGTGAGTGCCCCGGGCTTGCTCAGGGGCTCGTTGCCGTTGCCGCACTTGGGGGACTGGATGCAGGAGGGGCAGCCGGAGGTGCACTCGCACCCGGCGATGGCCTCGCGGGTGGCGCCGAGCCAGTCGGTCCACTTGCGGAACGCCTGCTCGGCGAAGCCCGCGCCGCCCGGGTGGCCGTCGTAGACGAACACCGTGGGCAGCTCGGTGTCCATGTGCGCGGGCGTCGACAGGCCCCCGATGTCCCACCGGTCGCACGTCGCGATCAAGGGCAGCAGCCCGATCGACGCGTGCTCGGCGGCGTGGAGCGAGCCCGCGAGGTCCTTCAGACCGTCGAGGGACTCCGGGTCCACCGTCCACCACACCGCGACCGTGCGCAGCGTCTGCGGCGGCAGGTCGAGCTGCTGCGTGTCGATCACTTCGCCGGAAGGGAGGCGGCGGCGCTGGTAGGAGATGACGCACGACGTCACCTCCACCTCGCCGAGGCTCAGCGTCACGTCGCCCATCTCCAGGCGCTCGCGCTCCGCGAGGATCTCCAGGTGCGTGATCTCCTGCGCGCTCGTCGTCCATGGCGGCTTCGCCGCGTGCACCAGCGCCAGGCCCTCCTCCAGGTCGAGGTCGTCCACGAGGTACGACTCGCCCTGGTGGAGATAGAGGGCCCCGCGGTGCACGAGCCGGTGCGAGGCGGCCGCGTCGATCGTGCCGATGAGCCGGCCCGTGCTCGTCTCCGCGATGTCGACGCCCATCGGCCCCGACCCGCGCAGCGTCACCTCCGGGCGCTCCGAGCCGATCCAGTAGTACCGGCCCCCGGCGCGCCTGCGCAGCAGCTTCCGCTCGCACAGCTCCTCGGCCACGGCCTTGCTCCCGGGGATCGACGCGAGGTCGGACTCCTTGAGCGGCAGCTCCTCCGCGGCCAGGCACAGGTGCCCGGCGAGCACGTACGGGTTCGACGGGTCGCACACCGACGCCTCCACCGGCCGGTCGAAGATCGCCTCCGGATGGTGCACCAGGAACGTGTCGAGCGGGTCGTCCTTCGCGAGCATCACCGCGAGCGCCTCCGTGTCGCCGCGGCCCGCGCGTCCGATCTGCTGCCAGAACGACGCGAGCCGCCCGGGGTACCCGCACAGGAGCACCGCGTCGAGGCCCGTCACGTCGATGCCCAGCTCCAGGGCGTTCGTCGTCGCCACCCCGAGCAGGCGCCCTTCCCGCAGGTCCGCCTCCAGGTCCCGGCGGTGCTCGCGCAGGTACCCGGCCCGGTACGCCGCGATGCGGCCCGCCGCCGGGTCGGCGCCGAGCCGCGACTTCGCTTCGGCCGCAACGATCTCCGCGCCCCGTCGGGACGGCACGAACGCGAGCGTGCGCACCCCGCGCCGCACCAGCTGCGCGAGCATCCGCGCGGTCTCCGACAGCGTCGACGCCTGCTGCGGCTCGCCCTCGACCTCGTACGTCACCGGCTCCCACAGGGCCACCGTCGCCCCCGGCGACGGCGAGGAGTCGACGGTGACGGCCGTGGCGGGCCGTCCGGTGAGGACCGACAGCGACGCCGCCGGGTCGGCGGCGGTCGCGCTGGCGGCGATGACGACCGGGCTCGCGCCGTAGTGCTCGGCGAGGCGCAGGAGCCGCCGCAGCGTCAGCGCCACGTGCGCGCCGAAGACGCCGCGGTAGACGTGGCACTCGTCGACGACGACGTACTTGAGGTCCTTGAGGAGCGAGCGCCACATGCGGTGGCGGGGGAGCAGCGAGTGGTGGAGCAGGTCGGGGTTGGACAGGACCAGGTTCGCGAACCGCTGCGCCCACTGGCGGTGCTCGAACGGCGTGTCGCCGTCGACGACCGCGGGGATGAGCCCGGGGACGTCGAACTCGGCGACGGCCCGCGCCTGGTCGGCCGCGAGGGCCTTCGTCGGGGCGAGGTAGAGGGTGCGGCCGGGCCCGTCGGCGGCGGCCTCGGTGAGCAGCGGCAGCAGGTACGCGAGGGACTTCCCGGAGGCCGTGCCCGTGGCGATGACGGTGTCGCGGCCCTCGAACGCGTGCGTGGCGGCCTCGGCCTGGTGCGGCCACGGCAGCGTGATCCCGGTGTCCTCCAACGCTTTGCGGACGGTGTCGGGCACCCACTCGGGCCACTGGGCGCGCACCGACGCCCGAGCGGGGAGCTTCCGGAGGTGCACGACGCCGCCGTCCTCGGAGTCGAGGGCGGCGATGAGCTGGTCGGCGGACATCCTGCAATGATGCCGCAACCGGCCGACACCGCACCCCGGGCGACAGTGCCCGCCCGCATATCGGTCATACGCTCCCGGCTCATGTCCACTCGGAACGCAGTACGCTTATGGGCCAAGACACACTCCAGCCAGCTAGGAGAGACGGCGTGAGGGGAACTTCAGGCGACGGGGCGCCCGAGCCCGAACTGGGGCTGAGCCTTTCGACCGTCGGCGACTACGCGGTCATCAGCGTCACCGGCGAGATCGACATGTACACCGCGCCGCAGCTGCGCGAGGCCGTCCGCCAGCTCTCCTCCGAGGGGCGCATGCGGGTCGCCATCGACCTGACCCCCACCGAGTTCTGCGACTCCACCGGCCTGGGCGTCCTCATCGGCGCCCGCCGCCGCCTCTCCGACGCCGGGGGCAGCCTCGTCGTCGTGTGCGCCAACCCCCGCATCCGCAAGCTCCTCGACCTCACCGGCCTGGACAAGGTCCTCGACGTGAGGGAAGCGGTGCCCGGCGAGTGAACGGCTCCAGGCACGACCGCACCGGTGGAAGGCGGCCGGAGCCCGCGACGGTCAGGTTCGCCTTCACCCCCGCCGCCGCCTACGTGCGCGCCGCGAGGCTCGTCGCGGCCGACGTCGCCGCCCGCTCCGGTGTCGCCACCGGGCTCCTCGACGAGGTCCGCCAGGCCGTCGGCGAGGCGTGCACGCGCGCGGTCCTGCGGCACCGCGACCGCGGACTGCGCGACCTCGTGCGCGTAGAGTTTTCGATCGGTGATCGTTTTGTAGCGAAAATCACCGACAACGCGCAGGATCTGCGCGCACGCTCCGGGGACCGGGTCGGTGCGGGCACCGTCGGCGGCGATGCGCGAGCGAACGATCACGACGCGCTCGAAGAGGACACCCTCTCCGAGGAGATCACCCTCATCGTCCTCGGCGGACTGGTCGAAGACCTGGTGGTGACCGGTCCCGACGCCGACGGGGGCACCACCGTCAGCATGTCCTGGCCCCTCCCCGGGTCCGCTTCGGCGACCGACCACTGAGGCCCCGCACACCCTCCCGGGGCGGCGTGACCGAACCCACTCCGAAAGCCCTCATCTCGTTACACTCCGCACGTTAAGTCAGCCGCGTCACGCGGCGCCGGCCGCCCGCTTCCCCGGAGCGGCCCCCTACGTGTCTGCGAAGGGGCGCGCCTCGCCTGCGCCGCTCCTTTGTTCTATGGAGGAACTACATGCATACGTTGCTCGCCAACGGCGACGAGAGCGTAGGCGCGCTGGAAGGCGCGAACCTGAGCCTCGTCGTGCTCGCGGCCGTGCTGGCGCTCATCGCGCTCGGCGGCGCCGCGGCGCTCGTCAAGAGCATCCTGAGCGCCGGGACCGGCACCGACAAGATGCGCGAGATCTCCGGGGCCGTCCAGGAGGGCGCCTCCGCCTACCTCAACCGCCAGTTCAAGGCGCTGGGCATCTTCGTCGTCATCGCCGTGGTCCTGCTGTTCCTGCTCCCGGCCGAAGGCGGCACGGACGTCCGCATCGGACGGAGCGTGTTCTTCATCGTCGGCGCCGTGTTCAGCTCGTTCATCGGCTGGGCGGGCATGAGCATGGCGACCCGCGCGAACGTGCGCGTCGCCGCCGCCGCCCGCGACGGCAAGCCCACCACCGCGATGCACCTGGCCTTCCGCACCGGCGGCGTGGTCGGGTTCATGACCGTGGGCCTGGGCCTGCTCGGCGCCTCGGTCGTGGTCTTCATCTACAACTCCGACGCGCCCGTGGTCCTGGAGGGCTTCGGCTTCGGCGCCGCGCTCCTGGCCATGTTCATGCGCGTCGGCGGCGGCATCTTCACCAAGGCCGCCGACGTCGGCGCCGACCTCGTCGGCAAGGTCGAGCAGGGCATCCCCGAGGACGACCCGCGCAACCCGGCGACCATCGCCGACAACGTGGGCGACAACGTCGGCGACTGCGCCGGCATGGCCGCGGACCTCTTCGAGTCCTACGCCGTCGTGCTCGTCGCCAGCCTCATCCTCGGCCGCGCCGCGTTCGGCGAGACCGGCCTGGTGCTGCCGCTGCTGGTGGCCTCCGTCGGCATCGTCTGCGCGATCCTCGGCGTCATCATCACCCGCATGCGGGCCTCCGACGCCTCGGGCCTGACCGCGATCAACCGCGCGTTCTACATCTCCGCGGTCGTGGCCGCGGCGCTCACCGCGGCGGCCGTGTTCTGGTACGTCCCCTCGGACTGGTCCGAGCTCGGCACCAGCGCCGACTTCGTCGACGTCCCGGTCAGCCCGCAGATCCTCGCCGCCGGCTCGGTCGTCATCGGCATCGCCCTGGCCGCGGCCATCATGGCGCTGACCGGCTACTACACCGACACCCGCTACAAGCCCACGAAGACCGTCTCGGCCTCGACCCGCACCGGCGCGGCCACGAACATCCTCTCCGGGTTCTCGCTCGGCCTGGAGTCCGCGGTCTACACGGCGCTCACCATCGCCGCGGCCGTCCTCGGCGCGTACCTCCTCGGCGGCGGCGAGATCCTCATCAGCCTGTTCGCGGTGGCGCTCGCGGGCTGCGGCCTGCTCACCACCGTCGGCGTCATCGTCGCCATGGACACCTTCGGGCCCATCAGCGACAACGCGCAGGGCGTCGCGGAGATGTCCGGCGACGTCGAAGGCGACGCCGCGCAGACCCTCACCGACCTGGACGCGGTGGGCAACACCACCAAGGCCATCACCAAGGGCATCGCGATCGCGACCGCGGTCCTGGCCGCGACCGCCCTGTTCGGCTCCTACACCGACGCGGTGGCCTCCGAGGGCCTCGCGGGCGGCGCGCTGTTCGAGGTGCTGAACATCGCCGACCCGGTCAACATCGTCGGCTTCATCATCGGCGCGAGCGTCGTGTTCCTGTTCTCCGGCCTCGCCGTCAACGCCGTCGCCCGCTCCGCGGGCGCGGTCGTCAACGAGGTCCGCGACCAGTTCGCGCGCTTCCCCGGGATCATGGAGGGCACCCAGCGGCCCGAGTACGGCCGCGTCGTCGACATCTGCACCCGCGACGCCCAGCGCGAGCTGGTCACCCCGGGCCTGCTCGCGATCACCGCGCCCATCGCCGTCGGCTTCGGCCTCGGCGTCGGCCCGCTCGCCGCGTACCTCGCGGGCGCGATCGCGTGCGGCGTCCTCATGGCCGTCATGCTCGCGAACTCGGGCGGCGCCTGGGACAACGCGAAGAAGGACGTCGAGGACGGCAACCACGGCGGCAAGGGCTCCGAGGCCCACGCCGCCGCCGTCATCGGCGACACCGTCGGCGACCCGTTCAAGGACACCGCCGGCCCCGCCATCAACCCGCTCCTGAAGGTCATGAACCTCGTGAGCCTCATCATCGCCCCGGCCGTCGTGGTCTACACGGTCGACGGCGTCGGCGGCGAGGCCTCCAGCCCCGTCCGCTGGATCATCGCCGGCCTCGCGGTCGCCGCGCTCGTCACGGCGATCGTCGTCTCCAAGCGCCGCTCCTCGGTGGTGGAGGCGGGGGAAGCCCGCACCCCGGAGCAGCGTGAGTCGGTCGAGGTCGGCTAGCTTTCCGGGTCGTTGATTCGGCGTGTGCCCCGTTCCCTCGGAACGGGGCACACCCATACTCAGGGGACGCAATGCGGAAGCGTGAGCTACCGTAACGATTCGAGTGCATTTTCCGAGTGGAACGGTGGGAGCAGTGCCGGACATCAAACGCCTGGTCATCGTCGAGTCCCCGGCGAAGGCCAAGACGATCGCCTCGTACCTCGGGGCCGGCTACATCGTCGACTCCTCCCTCGGGCACATCCGCGACCTCCCGCGCAGCGCGAAGGAGATCCCGGCGAAGTACAAGGACAAGGCCTGGTCGCGGCTCGGCGTGGACGTCGACAACGACTTCGCGCCGCTGTACATCGTGAACCCGGACCGGTCCGCGCACGTCAAGAAGCTGAAGGGCTACCTCGCCGAGGTCGACGAGCTCTTCCTCGCCACCGATGAGGACCGCGAGGGGGAGGCCATCGCGTGGCACCTCCTGGAGACGCTGAAGCCGAAGATCCCGGTGAAGCGCATGGTGTTCCACGAGATCACGCCGCAGGCGATCGCCGAGGCGGCCGCGAACCCGCGGGAGCTGAACCAGGACCTGGTGGACGCGCAGGAGGCGCGGCGCATCCTCGACCGGCTGTACGGGTACGAGGTGAGCCCGGTCCTGTGGAAGAAGGTCATGCCGCGGCTGTCGGCCGGGCGCGTCCAGTCCGTGGCGACGCGGCTCATCGTCGAGCGCGAGCGGGCCCGCATGGCGTTCCGCTCCGCGGACTACTGGGACGTCACCGCGAACCTGTCGACCGCGGACGACCAGCGGTTCAAGGCCACCTTGATCGCCGTGGACGGCGACCGGGTCGCCACCGGCAAGGACTTCGACGCGGCCACCGGCACCGCCCGCGGCAACGTGGTGCACCTCGACGAGGCGGGCGCCCGCGGCCTCGCCGGGCGCCTCGAAGGACGCGACTTCACCGTCCTCAAGGTCGACAAGAAGCCGTACCGGCGCCGCCCGTACCCGCCGTTCATCACCTCGACGCTCCAGCAGGAGGCCGGGCGCAAGCTGCGGCTCTCCAGCGCGCAGGTCATGCGGGTCGCCCAGCGGCTCTACGAGAACGGCCACATCACCTATATGCGGACCGACTCGACGAACCTGTCGGCGACGGCGATCAACGCCGCCCGCGCGCAGGCCGCCGAGCTGTACGGCGCGCAGTACGTGCCCGCCGAGCCGCGCCACTACGCGCGGAAGGTGAAGAACGCGCAGGAGGCGCACGAGGCGATCCGGCCCGCCGGAGACGTCTTCAAGACCCCGAACCAGTTGAAGAACCAGCTCTCGGCCGAGGAGTACCGGGTCTACGAGCTCATCTGGCGGCGCACGCTCGCGTCGCAGATGGTCGACGCCACCGGGAACTCCACGTCGGTGCGCGCCCGCGCCGTCACCACCTCGGGGGAGGAGGCCGACTTCGGGGCCTCCGGCAAGACGATCACCAACCCGGGCTTCCTGCTCGCGTACGTCGAGTCCATCGAGGAGGGCGACGCGGACGACGCGGAGAAGCGCCTCCCCGAGCTCGCCGAGCGCCAGCAGCTCGCCGAGAAGGGCCTCGAAGCGGCCGGGCACACCACCCAGCCGCCCGCCCGGTACACCGAGGCGAGCCTCGTGAAGGCCCTGGAGGAGCGCGGGATCGGGCGGCCCTCGACGTACGCGTCGATCATGCAGACCATCCAGGACCGCGAGTACGTCTTCAAGAAGGGCCAGGCGCTCGTGCCCGCGTTCCGGGCGTTCGCGGTCGTCGGCCTCCTGGAGCGCCACTTCCCGCGCCTGGTCGACTACGACTTCACCGCCGGGATGGAGGACGAGCTCGACGGCGTCGCCGCCGGGCAGGAGTCCCGCGAGGAGTTCCTGCGGAAGTTCTACTTCGGCGGCAAGGACAAGGAGGGGACCGTCGCCGCCTCCGGGGGCCTCCGGCACATGGTCGAGGAGGAGCTGGCGAAGATCGATGCGCGCCAGGTCAACTCGATCCCCCTGTACACCGACGACCAGCAGCGGCAGGTCGTCGCCCGGGTCGGCCGGTACGGGCCGTACCTGGAGCGGACCACGCCCGCGCAGGCCGAGGCCGGGGAGCCCGGCGAGCGCGTCTCCGTCCCCGAGTCCGTCGCGCCCGACGAGCTGACCGAGGCGAAAGTGGAGGAGCTGTACGAGCTCGGGTCCGCCGAAGGCGAACTGGGCACGCACCCCGAGACCGGGGAGCCCGTGTTCGCCAAGAGCGGCCGGTACGGGCCGTACGTCACCTCCGGCGAGAAGTCCTCGTCGCTGCTGACGGGCCAGAAGCTCTCGGAACTGACCCTCGACGACGCCGTGCAGCTGCTGACGCTGCCGCGCCTGGTCGGCAAGGACGCGGAGGGCGAGGAGATCCGCACGGGCCTGGGCCCGCACGGGCCGTACGTGAAGAAGGGCCGCGACTACCGGTCGCTCGACCGGGAGGAGCAGCTGTTCTCCCTCACGCTCGAAGAGGCCGAGAAGCTCCTCGCGCAGCCGAAGACCCGCGGGCGCCAGCAGCGCGCGCAGACGCTCCTCAAGGAGCTGGGGCCCGACCCGGTCACCGGCAAGGAGGTCTCGCTCAAGGACGGGCGCTTCGGCCCGTACGTGACCGACGGCGAGACGAACGCGTCGATCCGCAAGACCGACTCCGTCGAGGACCTGACGATCGACCGCGCGGCCGAACTGCTCGCCGAGCGGCGCGAGAAGGTCGCCTCCGGCGCGGTCCCGGCGAAGAAGACCGCGAAGAAGGCGGCCAAGAAGACCGCCGCGAAGAAGACCACCGCCAAGAAGACGGCGGCGAAGAAGACGACGGCCGCGAAGGCGGTCAAGAAGGCCGCGAAGAAGCCCGCGCCGGGCGAGTAGCGGCCGGAGCTCACGGCCCGGTCCTTTCACCACGGGACCGGGCCGTCGCATTTCCCGGGGTTGTGGCATGTCTGACATCCGGATGTCATCGGACACGCCTAGCCTCGGTGCGTCCTCCTGCGGTTCAACCGGCCGTAAACTAATTTCCGCTCGGATGCAACCTCGGGCGGTCACCGGCGCGTCAAGGGTCTGTGGGCATCGGCTCGACGGCGAGTGCGATGTGTCCTATGTGGCTGACGGCACCATTGTTTCGAAAGCGGGTTTCGAGTACATGAGAATCACTTTTCTGGTCCGCAACCTCTGGGGCATCGGAGGGACGATCAAGACAACCATCAACACGGCGGACGCCCTGGTGGCGCTGGGTCACGACGTCACCATCTGCTCCTTTGTGCGCTCCAGGAAGAAGCCCGCCTTCGCGCTCGACCCGCGGATCAAAGTGGTGCATCTGTGGGACGTCCGCAAACCCGCCAACGGTGGGGACAAGCTGTCCTTTCTCGACCGCTGGCGCGCCAAGCGGCCTTCATTCCTCGACGCCGACCAGGTGAACAACCAGGGCGAGTCCTCGGAACTGCTGGACCTGAAGGTCAAGAAGTACCTCAATCGGCTCGACACCGACGTCGCCGTCGGCACGCAGGTGTCGGTGAACCTGTACATGACGAAGTACGGGCGCCCCGAGAAGTACGCGATGGTCGGCCAGGAGCACATGTTCTTGGACAACTACCGGGCGAACATCCGCAAGCACATGGACGCCGAATACGGCAAGCTCGACGCGATCGTCACCATCACCAAGGCCGACACCGAGGCGTACAGGGCGGCCTACCCCGAGCTGGTGGAGAAGATCGATTACGTCCCCAACTCGATCCCGGCCAACCCCGAGCCGCCCTCGGATCTCACCGAGCCGCTTATCATGACCGCGGGCCGCGTCACCGGGATGAAGGGCTTCGACATCCTCATCAGGGCCTTCGCGGAGCTCGCCGACGAGTTCCCCGAGTGGAAGGTGCGGATCTTCGGCCGCGGCCGCGACCGCGACCGCCTCATCGGCATGGTGACCGAGCTCGGCCTCGACGGCCGGATCGAGCTGCCCGGGCCCAAGACTCCGCTCGACGCCGAGTGGGGGAAGGCCTCGATCGCCGCGATCCCCTCCCGCTTCGAGCCGTTCGGCCTCGTCATCGTCGAGGCCATGGCCGCCGGGCTCCCGGTGGTGTGCAGCGCGGTCAAGCACGGCCCGATCGAACTCATCCGGTCAGGCGAGAACGGCCTCCTCGTCGAGCCGCAGAAGCCGGAGGAGCTGGCGAAGGCGCTGCGCAGCCTCATGTCCGATCCGTCGCTGCGCCGCAAGCTCGCCGATGCGGGCCTGGAGACGGCCAGGCGCTTCGAGCCCGCGAACGTCGTCAGCGGCCACGTCGCCGTCTTCGAGAAGGTGCTCGCCGCGCGCGCGGGCGAATAGCGCCCGACTCGGCGGGTCCGGCGTCGGCGCGGTGCGCCGGGCCGTAGATTGGTCCGGCAGACCGCCGCCGAGACCGGGAGAACCGACGTGCCGACCGACCAGCCGACGATCGCGGCCGTGCTCGCCGGAGGGACCGGCGCCCGCATGGGCGCCGGCGTTCCCAAGCAGCTGCTCGAGGTCGCCGGGAAGCCGGTGCTGCGGCACACCTTGGAGGCCTTCGAGGCGAGCGGGGCGGTCGACCGGATCGTCCTCGTGATGGCCGAGGGGCACCATGAGGCGGCGTGGACCATAGCCAAAACCGCAAATGTGACAAAACTCTCGGCGGTGATCGCCGGCGGGGCGACGCGGGTCGATTCGTCGGTCGCCGCCATCCGGTGGGCGCAGGCCCAGCCGTGGTCCACTCCGGAGACGCGGCTGCTGATCCACGATGCCGCCCGGATGCTCGTCAGCGCCCGCATCATCGCCGCCGTCGTAGATGAACTCGAAGTAAACCCCGTCGTTACAGCCGCGATACCTTCCTCCGATACCGTCGTCGAAGTCGAGGGCGGGCGCATCACCGCAGTGCCCGACCGCTCGCGGCTCGCCCGCGTGCAGACGCCGCAGGGCTTCCGGCTGGGACTCATCGCGGCCGCCCACGAGGCTGCCGCGGCGGACCCTGACTTCGCCCCGACCGACGACTGCTCGATCGTCCTCCGGTACCGGCCCGACGTCCCCGTCCGCATCGTCGCGGGCAGCGAGCGCAACCTCAAAGTGACCGAACCCTCCGACCTCGCGGTGGCGGAAGCCCTGCTCAGGCGGTGATCGTGACGTCCCCGACGGGCCAGGCCGGCGGCGGATCCGCCTGTGATCCGGTCCCGGACCCGGTGTCGGGCACGGCTTCATCGTCTGTTCAGCTAGGTAAACTGCACCGATCCAGCACCTAAACCGAACGAGGTGGCACTCGACATGTCCACGAACATCGTGATCCTGGCGGCCGGCGTCGGCTCCCGGCTCGGCAAGCCGCACCCGAAGTCCCTCACTCCGCTGAACACCGGGGAGACCATCCTCGGGCGGTCGCTGCGGCTGCTCACCTCGCGGTTCAACCGCCACTCCATCCACCTCGTCGTCGGGTACAAGAAGGAGATGATCATGGAGGAGGTGCCCGACGTCGGCTTCATCTACAACCAGGCGTACGGCGACACCAACACCTCCAAGAGCCTCCTCAAGGCGCTCAACATCCTCGGACCCGGCGGCGTGCTCTGGCTCAACGGCGACGTCGTGTTCGACCCGCAGGTCCTCGACGTGCTCCTGCCCCACATCGCGATGGACCACTCCTTCATCGCCGTCAACACCGCGAAGGTCTCCGAGGAGGAGGTCAAGTACACCCTCGGGGCGGACGGCTACATCAACAAGCTCTCCAAGCGCGTCTCCGAAGGCGCCCTCGGCGAGGCCGTGGGCATCAACTACGTGTCCGCCGACGACCGCGCGCTCGTGGCCAAGCGCCTCGCCGAGGTCGACGACCAGGACTACTTCGAGGGCGGCATCGAGCTCGCCATCGAGAAGGACGGCCTGAAGTTCGAGGCCGTCGACATCTCCCAGCACAACGTCATCGAGGTCGACTTCGCCGAAGACCTCAACAGCGTCAACCAGCACTTCAAGTAGGACCGGTCCCGCAGGAGTGACCGACTCGTCAGCCACCGCGCGGCACCGGGCCCGGCCCGGCGCCGCGCGCACGACCCAAGCCGAAGGCGCGGAGCGTTGAAGACACTGATCAAGTCCCTGCAGATCCAGCTGAACCTGATCGCGGTCGCGGCGGTCGCCGCCGCGGTCGTCCTGGGGTCCCGGCCCTGGATCGCACTCCTCCTGTCCCTCGCCGTCTTCGGCATGGTCGCCTGGCGGTCGCCGAGCACCCTGACGGCCAACCGCATCTCGCGCACGCTGGGCGGGCTCGCGGTGCTCATCACGGTCTGGGGCACCGCCGGCTTCGACCGCTGGCCGCTGCTGGTCGCCGGGGGCGCGTTCACCGTCTTCGTCGCGTACGCCGACCTCGCCGCCAAGGCGCTCAACGTCGGCTACCTGGAGACCGCGAACCTCGACATCGAGCGCTCCGTGCGCGAGCAGTGGATCACGCCGCCGAAGGTCGCGGTGCTGGTGAGCGTCCTCGGCGTCGCCTTCGGGGCGGCCGCGTTGGCCACCGGCGCGGCCGCGGTCGCGGTGGACGCGGTCTTCGCCGTCGCCACCCTGGCGGTGTTCGCCTGGACCGCCGCCGGTGTCGCCGAGGGCTACTTCCACCGCAAGCGCGAGTCCCACCCCGTCGACGGCCGGGTCATGACCGCCGTGACGCGCCTCCAGCCGAAGTTCGTGGTCCACTTCGCCGGCGCGCGCCAGTCGGACTACCAGCTCGCGATGTGGCTGCCGTACTTCGAGGAGGTCGGCGAGCCCTACCTGATCCTCGTGCGCGACCGGTACCTCTACGACGGGGTCGTCGCCCGCACCAGTGCGCCCGTGGTCCTCGTGCCGGCGCAGAGCGTCCTCGACACGATCCTTCCGACGAGCGTCCGCGCGTGCTACTACGTCAACCACGCCGTCAAGAACGCACAGCTCGTCAAGCTCGACCAGTACCTCCACGTGCAGCTCATGCACGGGGACTCCGACAAGGCGATCAGCCGCAGCCCCGTCTCGCTCATGTACGACCGGGTCTTCGTCGCCGGGCAGGCCGGCGTCGACCGCTACCACCGCCACGGCGTCGACATCCCCAACTACAAGTTCCGGCGCATCGGCCGCCCGCAGCTGCACGACATCCGCGTCGGCGAGCGTGAGAAGGTCGAGGACGCCCGGCCGGTGGTCCTCTACACGCCCACCTGGACCGGCCTGACCGCCGACGTCAACTACTCGTCCCTGCGGGAGGCCCGCCGGATCGTCGAGGCGATCCTCGACCGCGATGTGACACTGCTGTTCCGCACCCACCCCTACACGCGCACCAACGCCGCCTACCAGGCGCTCGCCGACGAGGTCAAGGCCCTCATCGCCGCCGACGCCGCCCGCACCGGCCGACCGCACCTGTGGGGGGCCCAGGCCGAGTCCGAAGTGTCGCTCACCGAGTGCGTCAACGCCGCCGACGTGGCGATCTCAGACATCTCCGGCACCGCCTCGGACTGGCTCTACAGCGGCCGCCCGTTCGCGATGACCGACCCCAAGGGGTACCGGGACCGGTACCTGGAGGAGTTCCCGCTCGCGAAGGCCGCCTACCTCCTCGAACCCGACGCCGGGAACATCGAGAAAGTCCTCGACGAGCTGCTGGACACCGACTCCAAGGCCGTCCTGCGCCGCGAGGTCCGCGAGTACTACCTCGGCGACCACGCCCCGGAGGAGCTCGTTCCGCTGTTCGTCGACGAGGTCCGCGTGACCTGCAACGAGGCGCCGAGCAAGGTCGCGACCGGCGAGTCCGCGCTCGTCAGAGCCTGACCGATCTGCAAGGGCCCCTTGCCGAAAGGGGTGGAAACGGTTTGCGGGGAACCTGCAACTTTCCCATGACGGACTTCGTGTTTACTTCATATCGAGTTAACTGCTCATTAACTCTGATGACATTGGAGTCGACATGTCCCGTTTGTGGAGACAGCGGTACGAGGTGCTCGCGATCGCGGCCGTCGCCGTCTCGGCCGTGCAGGAACTGCATCTGGTCACGTACGCCCTCGCGTTCATCGTCCTGGCGCTCGCCACGTGGACGTACCGCGCCGACCTGGTGGGAGGGCGGACCGCGTCGCTGCTCGCCGTCGCCGCCGTCCTCGTGGCCGCCGAGTCCTCGGAACGCTGGTACCTCACCGCCGGGTGCCTCGCGGCGGCCGGGTTCTTCGCCGTCGCCGGCTTCGCCCAGGCCGCGCTCGAGACGTCCTTCCTGGAGACCGCGAACCTCGACGTGCCGCGCAGCGGCCGCGGCCGCGCCGCCTCCCCGGCGGTGGTGTCGGTCGTCGTCGGCGCGACGACCGCGGCGCTCCCGCTGGCGGGGGCGGTTCCCGAGGTGTCGGCCGCCGACACCTCCGCACTCGCGCTCGTCGTGGCCGGCCTGGCCTGGGCCGGGGCGGCGGTCGTCGCGAACCTGGTGCGCCGCAGCCGCGAGTCGCACCCGATCGACCGGGCCGTCGTCGCCGCGGTCGAGAAGCTCCAGCCCAAGTACGTGGTCCACTTCGGCGGCGCGCGCCTCTCCGAGTACCAGATCGAGATGTGGCTGCCGTATTTCGACAAGATCGGGGACCCGTACCTGGTGCTCGTCCGCGACGCGCACCTCATGCCCGGCACCGTGGCGTGCACCAGCGCGCCGGTCGTGCTCGCCCCCGGCCAGTCGGTCCTCGACAAGCTCCTGCCCGAGAGCGTCCGCGCCTGCTTCTACTCCAACCACGCGCAGAAGAACACCGCGCTCATCCGCCACGGCGAACTGCTGCACATCCAGCTCATGCACGGCGACTCCGACAAGGCGATCTCGCGCTCGGCGCTGTCGCTCATGTACGACCGGGTGTTCGTGGCCGGGCAGGCCGGCGTCGACCGCTACCACCGCCACGGCGTCGACATCCCCGACCGGAAGTTCCGCCTCGTCGGCCGCCCGCAGCTGCACGGCATCAACGTCGGCCCGCGCGAGAAGGGCCCCGACGAGCCGTCCGTGCTCCTCTACGCGCCCACGTGGACCGGCTTCACCGAGGACGTCAACTACTCGTCGCTGAACGAGGGTAAGGCGATCGTCGAGGCGGCGCTGGCGCACGGCGTCGCCGTCCACTTCCGCACCCATCCGTACACGAGCACGAACGCCGCGTACCAGGCGCACGCCGAGGAGATCCGCGCGATCCTCGCCGCCGACGCCGGCCGCCTGCCCCACCGCTGGGGACCCGCGGCCGAATCGGTCTCCCTCGCCGACTGCGTGAACGCCGCGGACGCGGCCGTGTGCGACATCAGTGGCGCGGCCTCCGACTGGCTCTACAGCGGCAAGCCGTTCGCGATGACCGACCCGCGCGGGCTGCGCGGCGGCTACTTGGAGGAGTTCCCGGTCGCCGAGGGCGCCTACCTCCTCGAGCCTGGCGCCGGCAACGCCGAGGCGGTCATGGCCGAGCTGTTCGACACCGACTCCAAGGCCGCCCAGCGGGCCGCGACCCGCGTGTACTACCTCGGCGACCATGAGCCCGGGGAGTTGTTCGAGGTGTTCGCCTCGGCAGTGCGGGAGACGTACGCGACCCCGGTGGTCAAGACCGTCGCCGCGGTCGAGGCCGCGGCCTGAGCCGCTCCCGCGCGCCCGGTTCAGATCCGCCGGGGCGCGGGCAGGCGCTCCGGTGAGGGGGTGCTCGCCGGGTGCGGGGCGACCAGGCCGCGGCGCTCGCGCTCGGCGCACAGGTCGGCGAGCTTCTCGTAGGCGGCCGCGCCGAGCAGCTCGGTCAGCTCCACGGCGTACGACAGGTACACCGGCTCCGAGGCGGTGTGGGCCAGCGGCGAGCCGGTGCACCACCAGTCGAAGTCGTGGCCGCCGGGACCCCAGGAGGCCCGGTCGAACTCGGTGATGAGGGTGACCGACACGTCGGTGCCGTCGGCGCGGTGCTCGGTCTTGAAGTCGCGCTTCACCGGGAGCTGCCAGCACACCTCGGGCTTGTACTCCATGGGGTGGACGCCGTCGCGCATCGCCTGCTGGTGCAGGGCGCACCCGGCGCCGGTCGGGAAGCCCTCGCGGTTGTGGAAGACGCAGGCGCCGTCGACGACCGCGGTCTTCTTCGCGGGCTCCTCCTCGCCCTCGTCGTTCTCCAGCGTGTCGTCGACGATGGTGTGCTTCCACTTGCGGTGGAGCTGCCACGTCTCGGGCGTGAGCTTCTTGACGATCTCCCTGGTGCGGCGGATGTCGGCCTCGTCGGTGTAGAACGCGCCGTGCAGGCAGCACCCGTCCGCGGGCCGGCTCTTCTCGATCCCGGGACAGCCGCCCTGGTCGGGGTGCCTGCCGAAGATGCACCCCCAGCGGGACAGGAGCCAGGTCAGGTCGGCGCGGACCATCGTGTCGGAGTCAGCGGGATCGAAGAACTCGACCCACTCGCGGTCGAAGTCCGCGGGCACCTCGTCGGTCATCCGTCAACGGTACCTGCACCGCACGTTCAGGACCGGTTCACGCCGCGCTGACCACGAAGCCGACGGCCGGTTTCGGACACGGCGTACCCTGGTGGGCGTGACCCAGTCCGTCCCGGTTCTGCTGTCGACCACGTCCGTGTACCCCGAGCCCACCGCGGTGGGGTTCGAGCTCGCCGCCGAGCTCGGCTACGACGGGGTCGAGCTGATGGTCTTCACCGACCGGGTCTCCCAAGACCCGTCGGCGGCGGCCAGCCTCGCGAAGCACTACGGCGTCAAGATCGGCGCCGTCCACGCCCCGTGCCTCCTCGTCACCCAGCGGGTGTGGAGCGCCGACCCGTGGACGCGGCTGCGCAGGTCCGTGCAGGCCGCCGAATACCTCGACTCCCCGACGGTGGTCATCCACCCGCCGTTCTCGTGGCAGCGGGACTACGCGGCGAAGTTCTCGACGGTCCTCGACGGGCTCAGGGCCCGGTACCCGGGGGTGACGATCGCGGTCGAGAACATGTTCCCGCTCAAGGTCGGGAAGCGGAACCTGGTGCCGTACCGGCCGCACTGGGACCCGACCCGGCACGGGTACGACTCGTACACGCTCGACCTGTCGCACTGCGCGGCCTCCGGGGCCGACGCGCTCGCGATGGCCGAGCGGATGGGCAAGGGGCTCAGGCACATCCACCTGTGCGACGGGACCGCGCCGGGCGCGGACCAGCACCTGGTGCCCGGCCGCGGGACGCAGCCGTGCGGGGAGCTGCTCGGGGCGCTGGGGAAGGCCGGCTGGGACGGGTCGATCACCGTGGAGGTGTCGACCCGCAAGAGCGGCAACCGGACCCGCCGGGCCGACGACCTGCACGAGTCGCTGAAGTTCGCGCGGGACGCGCTCACCGCCTGACCTCGTCGCCCGACCTCCCCTCAACGCGTTGTTCGCACGGCGTTAACTCGGTGTTGCGCCTGTATTATCGGGGTGCCATCCGATGGACCACACAGGAGGACCGATGCCGGACCAGCAGCGGAGCACCCGGGGGATCGTGCGGCGCGTCGCCGGTCGCCTCCTTCCGACCCGGCTCCGCCGCAAGCGGACCGCCGCGCGCGGCCGCGCAGCCCTCCTCGCCGACCCGGCCCTTCGGTCCTTCGAGCGCGACGGGCGCGTTTACGTGGGCCGCACCGTCACGTCCTTCACCGCCGCCGAAGCCGCCGACGCGAACCTGCGGCTGGTCGCCGACGCGTGCGAGGCCGCAGGTGTCGAGTACTTCCTCGTCCCCGGCATCGAACCGTCGCGCCATGTCGTCGGCGTGCGCCACGCCGACAAGAAGGCGTTCCTGGAGGCCGTCCGGGACCGGCACGGCGACACCGAGCTGTACGTGGCCCGCACCGGCCGCGGGGACGACCTCAAGACCGAGCCGGCGCTCTACGCAGAAGGTGTCCTCCCCGACGACGTCAAGCGCGGCCAATCCCTGCGATTCGGGCGCTTCCTCCTCGGCCCCGCCGGGCAGGTCCTCGGCGGCCTGGAATACGGGTGCGACGTCGAGTTCTGGCGCGATGGCGAGGTCTTCGCCGCCGACCCGGCCTTCGAGGAGAAGCTCCACCGCGTCAAGGTCCGCATCCCCGCGTCCATGTTCCCCGGCACATGGGTCGCGCCCCGGCCCAACCGGGTCGCCGACGTCCTCCCGGCCGAGGCCCGCGTCCCCGTCGAGCGCGCCGTGGCCGACCGCAAGCTTCCCGCGTTCGAGCCGTTCACCCGCAAGCTCGTCGACGACGTCGACTTCCCCGTCGACGCCGTCTACATGTGGGTCGACGGCGCCGACCCCGAATGGGAGGCGCAGCGGCTGCGCCACCTCCATGGCGAGACCGGCGACCACGCCCACCTCTCGGGCCTCTCGCGCTACACCGACCGCGACGAGCTCAAGTACTCCCTGCGGTCCCTGCACACGTTCGCGCCGTTCCTCCGCAACGTGTACCTCGTCACCGCCGGGCAGACCCCCGACTGGCTCGACACGAGCGCCCCCGGCCTGCACCTGGTCGACCACGCGGAGATCTTCGAGGACCCCTCGGTCCTCCCCGTGTTCAACTCCCATGCGATCACCACGCAGCTGCATCGCATCCCCGGCCTCGCCGACCACTACCTGGTCCTCAACGACGACGTCTGCTTCGGCGGTCCCAGCCGCCCCGAGCAGTTCTTCCACGCCAACGGGATCGCGCGGGCGCCGTTCTCCTCCATGCAGATCGGCCTCGGCGAGGCCCGGCCCGAGGACTCCGCCCCCAATTTCGCGGGCCGCAACGTCCGGGCGCTCTTGGAGCGCGACTTCGGCCGCTTCACCGTCAACAAGTTCAAGCACATCCCGCTGCCGCAACTGCGCCAGGTCGCCTTCGAGCTCGCCGACCGCTACCGCGACGCCGTCGCCGCCACCGCCCGCTCGCGCTTCCGCGACCCCGCGGACATCGAGTTCTCGGGGATGCTCCACCACTACTCGCTGCTGACCGGCCGTGCGGTCCCCGGCGTCTCGAAACTGCTGTACATCGACGTCGCCGAGGCCGGCGCCGCCGAACGCCTCGACGAGCTCGCCGCCAACCGCGACGTCGAGTTCTTCTGCGTCAACGACGTCGACACCCCCGCCGACCGGGCCGAGGAGATCGACGCCATGGTCCGCGGCTTCCTCGACCGCTACTTCCCGTTCCCCTCGCCGTACGAGCGCCGCTGAGCAGCCATTACACCCTTAATGTTCGGTTCCGGTTTCCCCCCGGTTCTGAATTCGTTTACCGGAATTTGCCTCTGTAGTATCGACGGCGCACCGCCCACCAGGGACCGGAGCGCCCGCCACCGCGGGCGCGGCGCCCGCAAGGCGGCAAGTCCGCATTGACTCTCACTCCCAGGGGAACCCATGCCAGACCCGAACGGGGCGTTCATCCCCCCCGCCAAGCCGCACATCGGCGAGGAAGAGATCGAGGCCGCCGTCGCCGTACTGCGCAGCGGCATGGTTGTGCAGGGCCCCGAAGTGGCCGCGTTCGAAGACGAGTTCACGGCCGTCTCCGGGACAGCGCACTGCGTCGCGGTGAACTCCGGCACCTCCGCCCTCCAGCTCTCGCTCATGGCGATGGGCGTGGGCCCCGGTGACGAGGTCATCGTCCCGTCGTTCTCCTTCGCGGCCTCCGCGAACGCGGTCCGCCTCGTCGGCGCCGACCCCGTGTTCGCCGACATCGAGCCCGGCTCGTTCTGCATCGACCCCGCGCAGGTCGAGGCCCTCATCGGCCCCAAGACCGTCGCGATCATGCCCGTGCACCTGTACGGGCACCCCGCGGACATGACCCGCCTCGTCGAGATCGCCGAGCGGCACGGCCTCGCGATCCTCGAAGACGCCTGCCAGGCGCACGGCGCGGCAGTCGACGGCAAGCCCGTCGGGTCCTTCGGGATCGCCGGGACCTTCAGCTTCTACCCGACGAAGAACATGCACTCGCTCGAAGGCGGCATGGTCTCCACCGACGACGCGCAGTTCGCGCGCACGCTCCGCCTCCTGCGCAACCAGGGCATGGAGCAGCGGTACGCGAACGAGATCGTCGGCGCGAACATGCGCATGACCGACGTCGCCGCCGCCATCGGCCGCGTCCAGCTCCGGCAGCTCGACGGCTGGACCGAGCAGCGCCGCGCCAACGCCGCGCGCTTCGACGCCGCCATCAAGACCGTGACGACCCCGCCGGTCGCCGCGGGCGCGCGCCACATCTACCACCAGTACACCGTCCGTGTCGAAGGCGACCGCGACGGCGCCCTGGAGCGGCTCAAGGCCGCGGGCGTCGGCTCGGCCGTCTACTACCCGACGCCGATCCACAAGCTCATCCCGTACGCGCACATGAACGTCGAGCTCCCCGTGACCGACAAGGCCGCGGCCGAGGTCCTCTCCATCCCCGTCCACCCCTCGCTCAGCGAGAGCGACCTCGACCGCGTGATCGACGCGGTGAACGCGCTGGAGGCGTAAGTGACCGACAAGCAGCTGCGCGCCGGCCTCATCGGCCTCGGGGCCATGGGCCGCAACCACGCCCGCGTCCTCGGCACCCTCGACGGCGTCGAACTGGTCGCCGTCGCCGACCCGATCGCGGACAAGTCCTCGGCCCCGCTCGGCGCGGCCCTGGTCGACTCCGTCGACGAACTCGTCGCCCTCGGCATCGACTACGCCGTCGTCGCCTGCCCCACCGCGTTCCACGAATCCGTGGGCCTGGCGCTGGCCGAGGCCGGCGTGCACGCGCTCATCGAGAAGCCGCTCGCACACACCGCCGAAGCCGCGAAGAAGCTCGCCGAGGCGTTCCGCTCCCGCGGCCTCGTCGCCGGCGTCGGCCACATCGAGCGGTTCAACCCGGCCGTGGTGTCCATGCGCGACCGCCTCGAAGCCGGCGAACTCGGCGAGATCCTCCAGGTCTCGACCCGCCGCCAGGGGCCCTTCCCCGGACGCATCGCCGACGTCGGCGTCGTCAAGGACCTCGCCACCCACGACATCGATCTGACCAGCTTCGTGACCGGCCAGTCGTACCTGTCGGTCAGCGCCCGCACCGTCTCGCGCTCCGGCCGCGAGCACGAGGACATGGTGGCCGCGGTCGGCCACCTTGAGAAGGGCGCCATCGCGAACCACTCGGTGAACTGGCTGAGCCCCTTCAAGGAGCGCACCACCGTCGTCACCGGGGACAAGGGCTGCTTCGTCGCCGACACGCTCACCGCCGACCTCACGTTCTACGCCAACGGCGTGGTCGACACCGAATGGGAGGCGATCAGCAACTTCCGCGGCGTCTCCGAGGGCGACATGGTCCGGTACGCCATCCGCAAGCGCGAACCGCTCCTGGTCGAGCACGAGCACTTCCGCGACGCGGTCCTCGGCCGCCCCAGTGACATCGTCGACCTCGACCGCGGCGCCGCGACGGTGGCGGTCTCGGAGATGATGCTGCACTCGGCGGCCACCGGGAGGACCGTGGACCTGGGCGGCGAGGGCCGCTGATGCCGACCGCCGTCCCGCCGGGCACCGGCCAGGCCGATCGCCTGGCGGCGGCCGCGCGCCTGGCCGCGGAGGCGGACGGCGAGGCGGTCTACCGGGCGTTCGCCGACGAGCTCGCCGCCGTGCTCGCCCCGCAGGCGCTGGCGCTCGCCCCCGGCGAGCGCGCCGCCTGCTGGGCCGCCGCGGCCGAGCTCGCCGACGCGCACCTCACCGAGGAGCTGCGGCGCCGCCTGCCCACCGAGAAGCGGGTCCGGATCTCCTTGGCCCAGCGGCGAGAGCACTCGCTGCTGGAGGCCGCGATCGGCGAGCCCGCCCCCCGGTTCCTGGTCGAGGACGGGCGGCTGTTCGCCCGCTACGCGGGCTTCCGGGACCCGTCCCGGGACCTGCCCGACGAGTGGTTCGAGGCGGCGACCGAACGCGTCACCGTCCGGTTCGCCCGCGGACTGCGCGAACGCTACCTGGTGTGGACCGGGGTGCGCCGCGAGGACTACGCGGTCGAGCACTCGTTCTTCCTGCCCGTGGAGGGCCTCGACGCCGGAGCGGTCCGCGTCGGGGCGGTCCGCCTGCCGGAGGGCGCGGCCCAGGCGCCGCGCGCGGCCGTCCCCGCCGGAGACGGCGCGGGCCCCGAGATCGAGGCCGAGGTCGAGGTCCGCCCCGAGGGCGCGCTCACCGCGGTGACGGCCCGGCTGCCCACCGAGCGCCTGACCGCCCTGGGGGTCGGGCGCTGGGAGCTGCGCGCCTATGCGACGCTCAGGGAATTCACGTACGACCTGCCCTTGAACGCCCCTCGCGGCTTCTTCCAGAAGGGCGGCTTCCCGCGCGGGCTCACCGCCGAGCCCGGACCCCGCCGGGCCCTGTCGATCAGGGTCGACGAGCGGGCCCTGCTGCGGGGCCTCTCCCGAATCAAACTGTTGGACTTCAGAAAGTGAACCGAGCAATGCGGATCTGTGTGGTCGCCCTGGGCAAGATCGGACTGCCGTTGGCCGTCCAGTTCGCCTCCAAAGGTCACCGAGTCATCGGCGCCGACGTCAACCCGCGGGTGGTCGAGGCCGTCAACGGCGGCGTCGAGCCCTTCCCGGGCGAGCACCGCCTCGACGAGCTCCTCAAGACCGTCGTCGCCGACGGCTCCCTGACCGCGACGACCGACACGGCCGCGGCGGTGGCCGAGGCCGACGCCGTCGTCATCGTCGTCCCGCTGTTCGTCGACTCCCAGGGCGTCCCGGACTTCGGCTGGATGGACGCCGCGACCCAGGCCGTCGCGAAGGGCCTCAAGCCCGGCACCCTCGTCTCCTACGAGACCACCCTCCCGGTCGGCACCACCCGCGAGCGCTGGGCGCCGATGCTCGAAGCGGGTTCCGGGCTCACCGCGGGCGAGGACTTCCACCTCGTGTTCAGCCCCGAGCGCGTGCTCACCGGCCGCGTCTTCGCGGACCTGCGCCGCTACCCGAAGCTCGTCGGCGGCATCGACGCGGCCTCGGCCGCTGCGGGCGTCGCCTTCTACGAGGCCGTCCTCGACTTCGACGAGCGCGACGACCTGCCGCAGCCCAACGGCGTGTGGGACCTCGGCTCCTCCGAGGCCTCCGAGATGGCCAAGCTCGCGGAGACCACGTACCGGGACGTCAACATCGGCCTCGCGAACCAGTTCGCGCGCTTCGCCGACAAGCAGGGCCTGGACGTCCTGAAGGTCATCGAGGCGTGCAACTCGCAGCCGTACAGCCACATCCACCGCCCCGGCATCGCCGTCGGCGGCCACTGCATCCCGATCTACCCGCAGATGTACCTGTGGAACGATCCCGAGGCGACCGTGGTCCGCGCCGCCCGCGAGGCGAACGCGGCCATGCCGTCCTACGCGGCCGACGTCCTCCAGGCCGCCTACGGCGACCTGGCCGGCGCGAACGTCCTCGTCCTCGGCGCGGCCTACCGCGGCGGCGTCAAGGAGACCGCGTTCTCCGGCGTCTACCCGCTCGTGGAGTCCCTGAAGGCCAAGGGCGCCAACGCGTTCGTGTCCGACCCCATGTACACCGAGGCCGAGATCGAGGAGGAGGGCCTGACCCCGCACCGCGGCGAGACCGTGACCGCGGCCGTCGTCCAGGCCGACCACGACGAGTACCGGTCCCTCTCGCCCGCCGACCTCCCCGAGGTGCGGGTCCTCCTCGACGGCCGCCGCATCACCGATCCCGCCGCGTGGGACGGGCGCCGCCACATCGTCCTCGGCGGAGCCGCCTGATGAGCTGGCTGGTCACCGGGGGCGCCGGTTTCATCGGCGCCCACGTGGTCCGCGAGCTCGCCGCCGCGGGCGAGCGGGTCGTCGTCCTCGACGACCTCAGCTCCGGCGACCCGGGCCGCCTCCCCGCCGGGGTGGCGGTCGAGCGCGGCAGCGTCCTCGACCGGGAGGCCCTCGACCGCGCCCTGCGCGCGCACGGGCTCGACGGCGTCGTCCACATCGCCGCCAAGAAGCAGGTGGGCGAGTCGGTCGAGCGGCCCCTGGAGTACTACCGCGAGAACGTCGAAGGGCTCCGCACGGTCCTGGAGGCGTCGGTCGCCGCCGGGGTGCGGCGGTTCCTGTTCTCGTCCTCCGCCGCGGTCTACGGCATGCCGGACGTCGACCTCGTCACCGAGGACACGCCCTGCGCGCCCATGAGCCCCTACGGCGAGACGAAGCTCGCCGGCGAGTGGCTGGTGCAGGCCGCGGGCCGCGCCCACGGGATGGCCACCGCCTGCCTGCGCTACTTCAACGTCGCGGGCGCCGCGACCCCCGAGCTCGCCGACACCGGCGTGTTCAACCTGGTCCCGATGGTCTTCGACCGAATCACCCGGGGCGAGGCCCCCGTCGTCTTCGGCGACGACTACCCGACCGCCGACGGCACCTGCGAACGCGACTACGTCCACGTCGTCGACGTCGCCTCCGCCCACGTCGCCGCCGCCGGCCGCCTCGCAGCGGACCCGCAGGCGCGGCTGGTCCTCAACATCGGCCGCGGCGAGGGCGCCTCGGTCGCGGCCATGGTGGCGGTCATCCTGGAGACCGCCGGGCGCGAGGGCCTGCGGCCCGAGATCGCCCCGCGCCGCGCGGGCGACCCGGCGCGCGTCATCGCCTCCGCCGACCTGGCCCGCAAGGAACTCGACTGGTCGGCCCGGTACGGCGTGCGCGAGATGATCGAGTCCGCCTGGGAGGGATGGTGCCTGCGCCATCCGGAGGCGCGGGCCTGAGTACGAGCGACGAGGGCGCCTCCCCGGCCGGGGAGGCGCCCTCGTCGCCGTGCCGCTCAGCGGTCGCCGAGGAACAGCCGGTCGAAGTCGGCGCTGACCACAGACCAGTCCCAAGTGGACAATGCGTGCTCGGAGGCGAGCTTCGCGTCGTCCTGCCAGGACTCCTCGGTGGCGTTGGACTCGAGAACGCGCTGCGCCGCCGCCTCGGGCGAGTCCACGACCCAGCCCTCCGGGTACAGGGTGCGGGCGCTGTGCGCCTTGCCCGCGTAGAACGGCCAGTCCCGCACCACCGGGACCGCACCGCTGGCGGCGCCTTCCATGAGGCCGTTGTGGCTGCCCTCGCGCACTGACGAGCTGAGGATGAACCCGATGTCGGCGAGCTTGCCCTCGACGTCGTCGGTCGGCCCGAGCCGCAGCACCGCGCCGGACTCGGTCAGCGGAGCGAGCACCCGCTCCATGCGGTCCCGGTACTTCTTGGTGGCGCGGCTCGTCCCGCTGTTCATGTCGCCGCCGACCAGGATCAGCCGGTAGCGCTCGTCCTGTGCGCGGAGCAGCTCCAGCACCTCGACCGCCCACAGAGGGTCCTTGGCGACCTGGCTGACGCCGACGAGGCCGAGGTTGAAGCGCGCGTCCGGCGTCTTCTCGCGGGCGAACCCGCTGAGCTGCATGGCGTTGTGGAGGACGTGCATCTCGGGGGCGTGCGGGCCGCGCAGCTGCGGCGTCTGCGCGACGACCATGTCCCGCACGTGGTCCGCGACGAACACGAGGTCGTCCACGCGGGAGAAGTCCATCATCTGCGGCCAGCGCGTGAACGCCTCGTACGAGTGCAGCCGGACCACGATCCGGGTGTCCCCGGGGTCGATCGCGTTGAGCATCGCGACCGGGCCCACGCACCAGTCGACGAACACCGTGTCGGCCCAGTCGAGGTAGGGGCGCATCAGACCCTCGACGGCCTCGGCGTACGCCTTGTCGCCGCCCATGCGCTCCTGGACGACCCGCCAGTCCGAGCCGGTGACCCGCTTGAGCGACTGCTGCGCGGCCATGTCCAGGTAGCGGACCTCGACGTCGGGGTGGGCGCGGTACCGGTCGAGGATGTGGCCCAGGAAGTTGTCGTTCGCGCTGGTCGTCACCAGCAGCCGCAGCGGCCGGTCGGTCGGGGCCGCGGCGGGCGGGCGCAGGCGCCCGCGCGGGGTCATGACGGCCTGGAGCGCGGTGGAGCGGTGGAACGGCTTCACGAACTTCGCGGGGTCCTCGGCCAGCGCCGAACTCAGCTGGTCGATGTGGGTGACCCGGTGGAAGCCGACCACGAGGGCCCGGTTGAGGCTGACGGCGGCCTCCTCGTACCTGCCGGTCGCATACCGCTCGTCCGCGAGGGCGAGCAGGGCCTCGACCGCCTGGTCGGTCTGCTCCGGGGGGACGCCGCGGCGGAACTCCTTCTTCACCGCCTCGTCGAGCAGATTCGCCTTGAGCTCGGTGTCGCCGATCTTCGCGGCGGCCAGGCCGAGCGCGTACGCGCCGCCGCTGGGCCGGCCGGCCCAGTACATGGACTCGGCGACCCGGCGCCCGAGCCGGGCCCGGAGCGCGTCCGGAAGGCCGGGGAGGCGCAGCACGGTCCGCCACAGCTTCGGGCCGATCGACCGGCGCATGACCGGACGGGGGGTGAGGACGCGCTCGACGGACGCGGGGAGCTCCCGCACGGCCCGGCCGATGCCGCGGAGGACGAGCCGTGCCGGGGGGGCGAACACGCCGTGGCGCGGCGCCCCGCCGGCGCGGTTCAGCGCACGGACGGCGTTGAGCGCGGGTGCGAACCCGTAGACGGCCTTCGCGGTGCGGTTGCGCTGGGCGAGCTGCCAGACGGTGTACACCGCGGCGTCGTCGAGCGCGACGAGCACATCGGCCCGGCGGGCCCGGGACCGCAGCCACCGGTCGGAGCGGCTGCGCCGCCACACCTGCTCGCCGGCCGGGAGCTGGACCGCGGGCCGCTTGTTGGCGCGCGGCAGGTGGTGGGTCTCCGCGAATCCCGCGTTCGCGACGACCTCGTCCATCCACTTGTCGGAGACGGACCCGGCGTAGACGGCGCGGGCGCCCTCGTCGCCGAGGCGGCGCACGGTGTCGGCGACGGCGCTGATCGGGAAGGTCTTGCTGCTGATGAACAGAACGTCGATCACTGGGTGCGGCCTTTCCCAACCTGCAACTGGTCGACCATACGCTGCACGGCCTCGGACATGATGATCTCGCGCGTGAACCGGTCGGCGTGCGCCATCGCGGCCGCGTGCTGCTCGTCGGTGGACTCGACTGCGAGGCGCGCGGCCCTCGCGAACGCGTCGGCCATCGCCTCGCGGTCGATGCCGCGCGAGCCGGTCCACATCGGGTGCCCTTCGAGCACGTTCGAGGCGTCGTGGTCGATGTCGTGCGCCGACACGATCGGCAGGCCGGTCGCCATGTACTCGTACACCTTCCCGGAGGTGACGTACCGGCCGCCGATGAGGATGAGCGCCAGCGCGTCCCAGCCCGCGTATACGGACGCGACCTCCGCCTTCGCGACCGGGCCGCCGTAGCTGACCCCGTCCTCGGCGGCGGCGTGCATCAGCTCGACGTGGGCGTTGGCGCCGCGGCGGGCGCCGTTGCCGATGTGGCCGCGGAACTCCAGCCGCGCGTTCGCCAGCAGCGGCTCGCGCTTGCGCGCGGCGCTCCACGCGCCGAGGACGAGCTTGAGGTGGTCGACGGAGAAGTTGACCGTGCCCAGGTATCCGAAGACGAGGCCCGCTTCGGGGTCGGCGCCGTGGGTGCGGCCGGGGGCCGAGTCGGCGTCGTACCCGTTGCGCACGACGTGCACGCGGTGGGCGAACTCGGGGTAGCGGGCGCGGTAGTGGTCGGCGATCGGGTCGTTGACGACCCACAGGCTCTCGGCGTGCTCCAGGATCTTGGACTCCCAGCGGCCCTCTTCGGAGTCGAAGCCGAAGGCCTCCCGGCCCTCGATGACATCGATCGACCAGCCGTCGCGGAAGTCGATGGCGTACGGGACGCGGGACTCCTCCCACAGGCGCCAGACCGCGGTCAGGTTCACGTACGGCACACAGCTGGCGAGCAGCAGGTCGGCGGGGCGCTCCTTGTGGAGGGCGACCACGGCGTCTTCGAGTGCGCCGCGCCAGTCGCCGAAGCTCCCCTCGGGGAACACGTCGCGCTGGCGCTGGTGCAGGGCCTTGATCCAGTGCGCCGGCGCGAGGGCGCGCTCCTCGCCGAATCGGCGGATGTCCGTCTCCAGGTCGTCGCGCTGGAGGGGGAGCTTGACGACCTCCACGCGCGGGTCGACCTGCTCGGAGAGCGTGTGGTCGACGCCCGAGTCGAGTTCCCAGGACTCGTCCGCGACGGTGACGACGGTGACGTCCCAGCCCCGGGCGGCGAACTGGTTGGCGGTCTCGCGCATGCGGTACGCGCAGCTCTTCGCGGCCGGGGGGAACCCCACCGCGAGGTAGATCAGGTGGGGGCGCCGGTCGTCGCGCCCGGTTCCGGGTGCTCGTTCGGTCCGAGCGGCCCCTGTGGAGAACGCTGACATAGTAGTGGACGTTAGCATGGAACGGAAGGGCCCTGAGCTGGCCGGATCACGATTGTGCCGGTTCTCGCGCCCGGTGCGCGCAACCTTCCTCCCAGGCCCGATGTAGAGTGCCGCCACACCCTCTCCCAAGCAGCCGACGGAAGCGACGCCGATGAACCCGACAACGACCGATGCGCGCCCCGAGCCGGGTGCGGCCCGAGTGGTCATGGTGGTGCCCAACCGCATCGAAGGCGACTCGCGAGTGCAGAAGGCCGCGGCGTCGATGGCGGAGGCCGGGTGGGACGTGCACCTGGTGGGCGTCTCGGTGACCGGCGAGGAGCAGCACTACGGCCAGGACGGGTACAGCGTCCACAAGGTCCCGCTGCCGAAGCTCGCGCCGCCGCCCTCGCTGCGCCGCCGCGTCGCGTTCTTCCGGTACCCGTTCGCGTACGGGACCCCCGACCGGGCCCGGCAGCGGCGCCACCGGATCAAGATCGAGCGGATCGAGCTGGAGGCGCGGAGGCAGGAGCGGGCCGGGACCGGCGGCCGCGACGGACTCCTGCGCCCGCCGCTGCCGCTCAGCCGCATCGGCCGCCGGGTGCAGCGGGCCTGGATCGGTCGGCGCCTGGCCCAGTCCAAGGCCCGCGACCGGTTCGTCAAGCGCGAGGGCCGCCTGGAGCGCTGGGAGATCCGCTGGTGGACCATGCTGCTCGGGGACCGCGCCTGGCGGCGACTCGACATCGCCTTCCACCGTTTCGAGCTCGCGTTCCGGCCTGAGATCCTGCGGCTGGAGCCGGACCTGATCCACGTCCACGACGCGTTCCCGCTCGGCATCGCCGCCCGCGTCTCGGACCGCATGCGCGCGGAGGGGAAGCGGGTCCGCATCCTCTACGACGCGCACGAGTACGTGCCGGGCCACTCCGACGGGATCCCCCTGCCCCGGCAGGTCGCGCTGACCCGGTACGAGCGGCGGTACCTGCCGTACGCCGACGCGGTCGTCACCGTCTCCGGTCCGCTCGCGAAGCTGCTCCAGGCCGACCACGGCCTGGACCGCGAGCCGTCCGTGGTCCTCAACGCGCCGCTCGGCGCCGGCCCGGCCCGGCCCGACCCCGGCGACGTCCGCAGCGACTGCAAGCTCGACGAGGACACGCCGCTCGCGGTCTACTCCGGGTGGGCCGCGCCCGAGCGCCAGATCGACGTCATGATCGAGGCCGCCCGGCTCGTCCCCGGGCTGCACCTGGCGTTCCTCATCTCCAAGGTGCGCATGGAGAGCCCGTACGGGAAGTCGCTCGTCGCCCTCGGCGAGGAGCTCGGGGTCGCCGACCGGCTCCACTTCCGCGACTACGTGCACTACGCGGACCTGCCGCGGTTCCTGTCCACCGCCGACATGGGCATCCACCCGATGCGGACCGGGTCGGTCAACCACGAGATCGCGCTGCCGAACAAGTTCTTCGAGTACTCCCACGCCCGGCTGCCGCTCGTCGTCTCGAACGTGAAGACCATGGCCGCCGAGGTCCGCCGTCTCGGCAACGGCGAGGTCTTCACCTCCGGCGACCCCGCGAGCATGGCCGAGGCGATCCGGAGGATCCTCGCCGACAAGCAGTCCTACCGGCGCGCGTACGAGGACCCGGCCCTGTTGGAGGAGTACAGCTGGGAGCGGCAGGCCCGCAAGTACACCGAACTGTACGAGGAGCTCATCGGCCCTGCACCGAAGCACTAGGGCCTGTCCCAGGCGACGCGAACGGGCCCCCACCGCGATGGCGGGGGCCCGTTCGCGTCGACTACTTCGGCAGGTGCGCTTCGAGGGTCCGCACGACCGTGAGGCCCGCGGTCCCGTCCCCGTACGGGTCGTCGAGCCGGACCTGGGGCGCCGGGCGCGTCGCGGTCCGCCGCCACTCCTCGGCCGGGAGCCGGTCGGGGCGCGGCACGAGGACGTTCCAGCCTTCCTGAAGGGTCTCGACCCACTCGGTCTCGGTGCGCAGCGTCGTGCACGGGCGCCCGAGGAGGTACGCCTCCTTCTGGAGGCCGCCGGAGTCGGTGACCACGCCCGAGGACGCGAGCACCGCGGCCACCAGCTGGCGGTACGGCAGCGGCTTCGCGGCGACGACCGAGCCCTGCGTGAGCTTGAGCCCGTACTGGTCGGCTTTGGCCTGGAGCCGCGGGTGCGCGAGCAGCGCGACCGGGACCGGCAGGCCCGCGAGGGACTCGACGAGCGCGGCGAGGAGCTCGGGGTCGTCGGTGTTCTCGGCGCGGTGCAGGGTCGACACCAGGAACGGCGCACCGGGGTCGATCCCGGCGGGCAGCTCGGGGCGCTCCCCGGCGGCGAGCACGGCGTCGCGGGTGTGGAAGCACACGTCGACCATGACGTCGCCGACGTTCACGGCCCGCTCGCCCAGGCCCTCGTTCGCCAGGTGCCGCACGGCCTCCTCGGTCGGGGCCAGCAGCAGGTCGGCGCAGTGGTCGGTGAGGACCCGGTTGTGCTCCTCGGGCATGCGCCGGTTGAACGAGCGCAGGCCCGCCTCCAGGTGCGCGACCGGCAGGTGCTGCTTGACCGCCGAGAGCGCCCCTGCGATCGTGGAGTTCGTGTCGCCGTAGACGAGGACCCAGTCCGGCCGCTCGGCGTCGAGGATCGGGTCGATCGCGGCGAGCATCGCACCGGTCTGGGCGCCGTGGCTGCCCGAGCCGATGCCGAGGTGGAAGTCCGGTTCCGGAATGCCGAACTCGGTGAAGAACACGTCCGAGAGCTCGGGGTCGTAGTGCTGCCCGGTGTGGACCACCACGTGCCGGTGCTCCGTGCCCGCGAACGCCTTCGCGATCGCGCCGAGCTTCACCAGTTGCGGGCGCGCGCCCACGATGCTGACGACCTTCACGTCAGGACTCCTTCTCGATCTCGATGAGCGTGCCGTCCTTCTCCTCGAACCGGTCCCCGGTGTCGGGGCAGGTCCATCCGCCGTCGCCGTCCGCTTCGAGGCGGCGGCCGGTGCGGCCGATCCACCCCGCCCGCTTCGCGGGCACGCCCATGACGAGCGCGTAGTCCGGGACGTCCCTGGTGACCACGGCCCCGGCCGCGACCATCGCCCAGCGGCCGATCCGCACCGGCGCGACGCACACGGCGCGCGCCCCGATGGAGGCGCCCTCGGCGACGTCGACGCCGACGGCCTCCCAGTCGTGGGCCCGCTTCACCGTGCCGTCGGCGGCCACCGCGCGCGGATTGTGGTCGTTCGTGAACACCGCGGCCGGGCCGACGAACACGCCGTCGGCGAGCGTCGCGGGCTCGTACACCAGCGCGTAGTTCTGGATCTTGACGTTGTCGCCGATGCGCACCCCGGTGCCGATGTAGGCGCCGCGGCCGACGACGCAGTTGCGGCCGAGGCGGGCGTGCTCGCGGATCTGCGCGAGCTCCCACACCGAGGAGTCGTCGCCGACCTCCGCGCTCTCATGCACCTGGGCGGTTTCCTGGACCCTGTAACGCATTCGCTGCTTTCTCCGGGTTCGACGGCGAGGCCGCCTCGGGATCGGACCGACTGAGTATACGAGGAGCCGTTCACTGTCGTCCGGGGCGAAGCCGGGGGCGGGCGGTCGCGCTGCCGTGGGCGAACAGTGCGCCAACGCGAGGCCGCGGCCGCTCCAACTTCAGGGAAACGCCAGGTGAAGACCGGCGTTTCGTACGATGTGCAGGCCGGACCCCGATCGACCGGCGGGCGTAGGTTGAATACGGAGGAACGATGGCGGAGCACCCCCGGCGGATCGTGATGCTGGTGCAGAACGGCGTCACCGGCGATTCGCGCGTGCAGAAGGAGGCCGAGTCCGCCGCCGCGGTGGGGTACGAGGTCGTCCTGCTCGGCGCGTCGCCGTCGGGGAAGGCCGAGGAGTGGGCGCTCGGCGGGGCCACGGTGCGCCTCGTGCCCGTCAACCGGGTGTTCGACCGCCGCCGCCACGAGATGCGCCGCGGCTGGCTGCGCTCGCCGCTCGCGTACCCGCCGGGGCCGCTCGCGGCCTACCGGCAGCGGCAGGCGCGCGCGTGGCGCGCCGACCTCGACACCGAGCGGGCCCGCGGGACGTCGGCGCTCGCGCTGGCGCCGCGCGAGGCCGCGTACCGGGTGTTCTGGGGCTGGACCGGGTTGCGCCGCAAGGCGACCCGGAAGCTCGAAGCGGACCGCGCCGCCGCGAAGGGCCGTGTCGACCGGCTCGCCGCGCGGTTCTGGAAGGCGACGATGGGCGACCGGGCGTGGCGGCGCCTGGACCCGGCGCTGTGGGACCTGGAGCTGTCGTTCGGCCCCGTCGTGGACGAGCTGCGCCCGGACCTGATCCACGCCAACGACTTCCAGATGCTCGGCATCGGCGCTCGCGCGAAGCTGCGCGCGAAGGCCGCGGGCCGGGACGTGAAGCTGGTGTGGGACGCGCACGAGTACCTGCCCGGCATGAAGTCGTGGAAGAGCCACCCGTGGTGGAAGGACGCGCAGATCGGCCACGAGCGCGAGTTCGCGCCGTACGCCGACGCCGTGGTCACCGTCTCGGAGCTGCTCGCGGAGATGCTCCGCGACCGGCACGGCCTCAAGGAGCTCCCCGAGGTCGTCATGAACGTGCCCGACACGTCGGGCGCGGTCGAGCAGCCCGTGCCGGGCCTGCGCGAGCGCTGCGGGATCGGCCCCGGCACGCCGCTCATGGTCTACTCGGGCGCGCCGCTGGAGCAGCGCGGCCTGCACATCCTCGTCGAGGCCCTCCCGGACCTGCCGGGCGTCCACGCCGCGCTCATCGTGTCGTACCCGCAGTGGCGGTACATCAAGCGCACGCAGGAGCGGGCCGCCGAGCTCGGGGTCGCAGGCCGCGTCCACGTCCTCGAATACGTGCCGCACCGCCAGGTCGTGCCGTTCCTGGCGGAGGCGGACCTGGGCGTGATCCCCATCCACCACTGGGGCAACCACGAGATCTCCCTCATCACGAAGTTCTTCGAGTACTCGCACGCGCGCATCCCCGTGGTCGTCTCGGACGTGAAGACCATGTCGGCGCTGGTGCGCAAGACCGGCCAGGGGGAGGTCTTCACCGCCGAGGACACCGCCGACTTCACGCGCGCCGTCAGGCGCATGCTCGACGATCCCGCGGTGTACCGCAAGGCGTACGCTGAGCGGGTTCCGCTCGGTGAATGGACCTGGGACAGCCAGGCGAAGCGGCTCACCACCCTGTACGCACGCCTCCTCGGCACCTGAACAGACAAGGACCGGACGCAGTGAACGCAGCACGGCACGTCGCGGTGGTCACCCCCTGGTATCCGGAGACACAGCTCACCTACCAGGGCTCCTTCGTCAAGGCGCAGGTCGAGGCCGTCGCCCCGGGCTGCTCGCGTCTCGACGTCTACCACCTGCGCGGCTGGCCGGTCGGCGAGGCCCGCGCGACGCTCGACGCCGTCCCGGCGACGGTGGACCTCCACACGCGCCTGCTCGCCCGCTCCGGCACGCGGTTCACCACCGCGGGAGGCGCCGTCCTGCACCGGATCCCGACGCTCACACCGCGCAACACCGCGTGGGTCGTGCATGCCGACGCGACCGCCCACTGGCTGCGCGCCTACCTCGGCGGGAAGCCCCTCGACGCCCCGATCGTCCACGCGCACGTCCCCATCACCGCCGGCTGGGCCGCCCTGGAGAACGCCGCGCCCGGCGCCCGCGTGTACCTCACCGAGCACGCCTCCTTCCTCGACAAGATCCTCGCGCAGCCGGCCGCCCGCGACCGCTACGAGGAGATCCTCGCCCGCGCCGACGGGTTCTTCGTCGTCGGCGCCCCGCTCCACGACCGCATCACCGCCGAGTTCCCGCAGCACGCCGGGAAGGTCGAGTACATCGCCAACCCGATCGACTTCGGGTCCCCGCGGACCGAGCCCCCGACGACGCTGCGCCGCTGGCTGTCGGTCGCCGCCATGAACGAGCGCAAGCGCATCGACTACCTGCTGGAGGGCTTCCGCCGCTGCCGCGAGCGCCACCCGGACCTGGAGCTCACCATCGCCGGCGAAGGGGTCGGCCTGGTGCGGATGAAGGCGCTCGCCGAGGACCTCGGGCTCGGCGACGCGGTCGACTTCGTCGGCGCGGTCGAACCCGCGCAGGTCCCGGCCCTCATGGCCGCCCACGACCTGTTCGTCCACACCAGCCGGCACGAGACCTTCGGTGTCGTCGTCGTCGAGGCCCTCGCCTCCGGTATGCCGGTTCTGGTGAGCCGCTCCGGCGGCTCGGACCAGGTCCTGGAGGGCATCGAGTCCGAAGCCGGGCAGATGTTCGAGGTGGACCCCGACCCGGACGTCCTCGTCGACGCCTACCTGGAGCTGCGCGACCGCCACCCGGAGAAGACCGACATCGCCGCGGCGCGGGAGCGCCTGCGTGCCAAGTACTCCTACGAAGCGGTGGCCGAATGCCACTACGCGGTGTGGGACCGAGAGGGGAGCCGATGAGCACCATCGTCTTCGTCGCGCCGATCAGCCTGTGGCGCCGGGCGCTGGCGACCGAGACGCGCGCCGCGGCCGACGCCGGGCACCGTGTCCGCCTCATCGCGGAGGAGCACCCGGACTGGCACCTGACCCCGCTCGACGAGCGCGTGGAGGTGGTGTGGACCAACGCGACCTCGGTCTACGCGAAGGAGTCGCCGCTCGCCGAGCTCCTGTACGTCCGCCTCCCGCTCGGGCTGCTGCGCCGCGCGGCCCGCGGCCCGCTGCGCCGCCGGGCGCGGAAGGCCGCCAGGCGGTGGCGACGCAAGGTGGTGGAGCCGCGGGCGCGCCTGCGCGGCCCCCGAGGCAAGGCGCTCCGCGAGGCGTACCGCGTCCGGTTCCTCAAGGCCGCGCTCGCCGATGCCGACTATGACTGGATCGTCTTCCACGAGCCGCAAGCGGTGGAGCTGACCGCCGAGTGGCTGCCCGCGTTCCTGGAGGCCCGGCCCCGCATCGCCACCTCCTTCTCCTTCGAACCCCAGGCGGAGGAGGCCGGGAGTGACGCCTGAGCGCCCCCGCCTGCTCTACCTGGCCTACTACTTCCCGCCCTCGCGCGCAAGCGGCGTCTACCGTGCCCGTGCGACCGCGAACCACTTCGCCGCGGCCGGATGGGACGTGACCGTCCTGCGCGCCCCGGACCGGTTCTTCACCGACGCCGTCGGATCCCTCGACGAGAGCCTGATCGACACCGTCGATCCGCGCATCGCGCAGGTCCAGGCGGACCTCGACTTCTTCGCGTGGGAGACCGACGTCCGCCGCTTCGGCCGCTTCCGCGGGAACTTCCCGTTCCTTGCCAAGCGCGTCCACCGGTGGAGGCAGCGGTTCGCGTTCCCCGACGGCTACCACTCCTGGGGCGACTCGGCCGTCGAGGAGGGCCTGCGGCTCCACCGCGAACGCCCCTTCGACCTGGTGCTCGCCACCGGGAACCCGTTCGCGGCCTTCGCCGCCGCCTACCGGCTCGGGAAGCGCACCGGACTGCCGTACGTCGTGGACTACCGCGACTCCTGGACGCTCGACCTGTTCGCGAACGCGGACGCGTTCCCGCCGGGGCACCGCGCCTGGCGCTGGGAGCGCCGCATCCTCGACGGCGCCGCCGGGGCGCTGTTCGTGAACGAGGCCCTCCGCTCCTGGCACGCCGAGCGGTACCCGCGGGCCGCCGACCGGATGCACGTCGTCCTCAACGGCTGGGACCCCGACGTCCTCGACGACCGGGAGGCGGCGCCCCCCGGGGACGGCCCGCTGTCCTACGCCTACGTCGGCACCATCACGAAGGTGCAGCCGGTGCAGCCCCTGCTGGAGGGCTTCCGGCGCATGGCCGCCGCCGGGTCCCACCCGGGGGCCCGTCTCGACCTGTACGGCCACCTCGGGTTCTTCGCCGGCAGCCGGGGCGCGCTGCTGCGCGAGCTCGGCCTCGACGGGGCCGAACCGGAGGGGTTCGGCTACCGCGGACCGGTCGCCAAGACCGACATCGGCCGCGTGTATGCCGGCAGCGACGTCCTCGTGTTCCTCGCGGGCGGTTCGAAGTACGTGACCTCCGGGAAGATCTTCGAATACATGGCCACCGGCAAGCCGATCGTCTCGGTCCACGAACCCGGCTGCGCCGCCGAGGAGCTCCTCAGCGGCTACCCCCTGTGGTTCGCGCCCGGCGGCCTCGACCCCGACGCCATCGCGCGGGCGATGGCCGAGGCCGGCGACGCCGCCCGCAAGGCCGACCCGGCGGCCTCCGCCGAGGCCCGCGCCTACGCCGCGTCGTTCACGCGCGACCGGGCCCTGGAGCCGTTCGAAGCGCTGTGCCGCGGGATCGCGCGCGAAGGCGGCCGCCGATGACCGCGACCGCGAAAGCGCCCCGGGTACTCCTGCTGCTCTTCAAGAACGGCTCGGTGAAGCGCGCGAACCGGTACGCCGCGTACGCCGCCGAGCGCGGCGTCCGGGTCGAGGCGATCGTCGCCGACGGCCAGCGCTGGGGCAGCGCGCTCGAACTCCACCCCTCGGTCACCGTGTACTCGCTCGCGGCGGCCGAGAACCGGCTGCCGCAGGTCTGGCTGTACGAGACCCTGGTGGAGCGCGTCCTCGGCGGGGTCCTGCGCCGCCTCGACGGGCGCGTCCCGGGATCGGCCGCCGCGGCCCGCTTGCACCGCAAGGCCGCGGGCTGGCTGCGCCGCAACGTGTTCTGGCGTCTCTACGGGCCGGTGCGCCACCACGCGGTCCGTCCGCTCGCGGTGCGGCGCCTCGCCCGGCTCGACCTCGCCGGCACCGACCGGGTCGTGTGCGTGGAGGAGTCGACGGTGCCGCTGGGCTGGTCGATCGCGAAGCGCTACCCGGACCTGACCGTGACGCGGGCGGTCGACCCCCAGGTGTTCGCGGACCTGCCGGTCACGGCCCCCCTGGAGCCGTGGGACCCGGCCGACCCCGACCGGCGCAGGCGCGACCCGTACCGGCCGCTGTGACCGCAGGGCAGTGAGAAACGAGGATCGATACCCGGACAGGCCTTGGAAGACGGGTGCCATGGTCATGTTCGGTCTTGGTTTCCAATGCTGAGGCCCTCGTGTTATCGCGCCGTGACCTGATCCCGGCTGCTGGGAGGCTACGCTGCACTCATGCTGCGTTCTGTCATCCTCGCCGCCGCCAGGTCATCGAAGATCGAGCGCCTCGTCGGCACCGCGCCCGTGTCCCGGTCGCTCGTGCGCCGCTACGTCGCGGGCGAGACGACGGCCGAGGCGGTCGCCACCACCCGCGCGCTCGCCGCCGACGGGCTCCTCGCCACCCTCGACTACCTCGGCGAGGACACCGTCGTCGTCGAGCAGGCCGACGCCACCCGCGACGAGTACCTCGGCCTCCTCGCCGCCCTCAAGGGCGAGGGCCTCTCCAAGGCCGCCGAGGTCAGCGTCAAGCTCTCCGCGCTCGGCCAGCGCCTCGACCCCGAGCTCGCCTACGACCGCGCCCGCGAGATCTGCGAGGCCGCCGCCGACGCCGGGACCACCGTCACCGTCGACATGGAGGACCACACGGTCACCGACTCCACCCTGGAGATCGTGCAGCGCCTCCGCGAGGAGTTCACGCTCACCGGCGCCGTCCTCCAGGCGTACCTGCGCCGCACCGAGGACGACTGCAAGGCCCACGCCGTCGCCGACTCCCGCATCCGCCTGTGCAAGGGCGCCTACAAGGAGCCCGAGTCCGTCGCCTACCAGCGCAGCCTCGACGTCGACCGCTCCTACGTGCGGTGCATCAACGCCCTCATGGCCGGGGACGGCTACCCGATGCTCGCCACCCACGACCCGCGGCTCATCGAGATCGGCGTCGACCGCGCCCGCTGGTACGACCGCGACAAGGACTCCTTCGAGTTCCAGATGCTCTACGGCATCCGCACCTCCGAGCAGCTGCGCCTCGCCTCCGAGGGCTACCGGATGCGCGTCTACGTCCCCTACGGCGACCAGTGGTACGGCTACCTCATGCGCCGCATGGCCGAGCGCCCCGCGAACCTCGCCGTGTTCCTCCGCTCACTGTGGACCAAGTCTTAGCGAATTCACATCCCGGCCGGGACGGCGGAGGCCGCCCCGGCCCGGGTGAGCTGCGCCGCGACCGGTGGACGCCCGGTGCACGGCGCGCATTCGCGGCTCGCGCGACTAGCGAACGGCGACTACAGTTGCGAACGTGACTCAAGCCCCCGAGGACTTCCCCCCGGCATCCCCCGAGCAGCCCGCCGCCGAGCCGCAGGCGGCGAACCCGCCCGGCCCCGCCGCGCCGCTCGTGCCCGGACAGCGCGGCGCCTCCGACGCGCCCCGCGCCGCCGCGCCCGGGCCCGTCCTCCCGCAGGCCGAGAACGCCGAGACCGCGCTCCCGCAGCCCGCCCCCATGCCGCCGATGATCGAGCCCACGCAGCCGCCGTCGGCGCTCCCGGTCGACATGGCGCCCCCCGGCATGATGCCGCCCGGCGCCCCCCAGGGCGCCCCTGGCATGGCTCCGCCGGGAGCCGTCCCGCCCGGCTACGGCCATCCTGGGCAGATGCCTCCCGGACAACTCCCCCCCGGCGTCGGGCCCGGCCCGATCCCCGTCTCCGCCATGCCCCCCTGGCCCGGCGGCCCCGCGGGCTACTACGCGCCCCGCCCCGAGCCCAAGCGCAACCGCCTCGCCACCGTCCTCATCGTCGTCGCCCTCGTGGCCTCCTCGGTCTTCGCCGGCGCCCTCGTCAACGGCTGGCGCCCCGGCTTCGCCGACAACCCCACCGGCACCATCGACGGCCTCGCCGTCGAGCCCGGCGAGGGCACCGTCCCCAGCCCCGACGCCGACGCCCCCGCCTCCGAGATCCTCGCCTACCTGCGCGAGCAGGCCCAGCTCGTCCTCGACGCCCAGTCCGAGTCGCTCCTCAACGGCAGCCTCGACGGCTGGCTCGCCGCCTACGACCCGACCCTGCACACGCAGATGACCGGCCGGTACGACTCGCTCACCTCCATGCAGGTGTCCCGCTTCGACTACCAGATCGCCTCCGGCCCCATCGAGGACGCCTCCGGCGCCGTCCCCCTCTACGACATCTCGATCGCGCTCTCCTACTGCTTCGTCGAGCCCGCCGAGACCTGCAAGGCCGCCGACATCGTCTTCGACACGCGCTGGCGGGCCGACGACGACGGCATGCGCATGATCGAGGTCCAGAACTCCGAGTTCGGCGAGGGCCCCCACCCGTGGGAGGTCACCGACCTGGTCGCCGCCGTCGGCGAGCGCACCGTCACCGCCGTCCCGGTGTCCATGGAGGCCCGCCTCGACGAGGCGCTCGCGGTCTCCGAGGCCGCCGCCGAGAACGCCGACCAGTGGGCGTACTGGGAGAAGCCCGACCGGTACGTCATCTACATCGCCTCCGACGAGGAGTTCGACACCTGGTTCGGCGGCATGTGGGACTCCGAGGACGTCCTCGGCTTCGCCCTGCCGCTCAACGGGACCGTCGACGGCGAGCGCCAGCCGTCCACGTACGCCACCGTCATGGGCGTCGACCGCACCGGCTGGGGCGAGGGCCTCACCTCCGTCATCCGCCACGAGCTCGGCCACGCCGTGACCCTGTGGGCCGCGCCGTCCGAGCGGTACGCCGACGACACCTGGTGGATGGTCGAGGGCGTCGCCGAGTACATCGACCACGGCGACCGGGCCCTGGAGGACTACGACCGCATGTGGGACGTGCGCGACTACGTCGCCCAGGGCGGCTGCGCGGCCGACATCCTCCCGCCCGACGAGGACGACGACACCCTCGCGGGCTCCGGCAAGTACGGCTGCGGGTTCCTCGGCGTCCACTACATGATCGAGACCTACGGGGTCGACGCGTTCGCCGAGTTCTTCGGGCTGACCGCGCGCGAGGGCACCCCCGCGGTCGACGCCGCGCAGACCGTCTACGGAAAGGACTACGCGGCGATCATGGAGGAGATTACGGCGTTCATTGCCCAGACCGTGTGAGATCGGGTGTTGCCGGGTGGCGCGGACTGCCGTAACATGAGCAACATCCCAATCGAAAGACATCAACGTCACGCTTCGTGACGACCGACTTGTTTCGGTTCATAGGGCATTCGCGTCCACCGCACCTCTAACACATCACACAACCCCACGTCCTTGCACAGGCAATAGTGCTCGCAACAGCCCTCGACAGAACGGTGAGACACATGAGCGAACCCGGGGACCTCCTCGACGAGGTCAAGTTCTTGACGGTGACGGAAGTGGCCGAGTTGATGCGCGTCTCGAAGATGACGGTGTACCGGCTCGTCCACAACGGTGAGATCGCGGCGGTGCGGGTGGGGCGCTCCTTCCGCGTCCCCGAGAGCGCCGTGAAGACCTACCTCTCCGAGGCCCTCCAGACGGACGAGTGACCCCGCTCGGCCAGTCCCGGCCCCGCCACGCGCGAGCTGTGACGGGGCCTTCGCACGGACTCGCCCGGCGAGGGGGCCGCCGGGGGGACGGGCTAGGCTGGTCGGGCTCTAACTATCGTCTAGTCAACACCTGTGAGGAAGCTCTATGGGCTCGGTCATCAAGAAGCGGCGCAAGCGCATGGCGAAGAAGAAGCACCGCAAGCTGCTCCGCAAGACCCGCGTTCAGCGTCGCAAGCTCGGCAAGTAACCGAGGCGACCGGCTTCCGAGCACCTGCGGGTAGGCTGGGCTGCATGCCAGAGTTCGATGCCGTGTTCGCCTTCGATGTCCGGGGCGTGATCTCGCAGATCATCGGGTACGGAGCAGCGCTCCTGTCCTTGATCGCCGTCATCCACTGCGCAGTGCAGAAGCCCGAGGCGTTCAACGCCGTCGGCACCCTCTCGAAGGGCACCTGGCTCGGGCTCCTCGTCGTGAGCCTCGTGCTGGCGCTCCTCTTCGGCGGCTACGGCCGGCTCAACCTGTTCGCACTCGTCGCCATCGCGGCGGCACTGGTGTACCTCCTGGACGTCCGCACGGGCATCAAAGACATCGGCGGCAGCACCTACTGAGGTGCGCTCTCGCGCCGGAGCGATCCGACTTGCGGAAAGCCGCGCCAGCGGATGCTGGCGCGGCTTTCGGTGTGCTCGCCGCCGGTTCGAGTACCTGACGGCGCCCGGTTCTAGTACCTGACGACGCCGCGGGCCATCTCCCGCAGGCGCGCGACCCGCTGCGCCGTCGGCGGGTGCGTCGAGAACAGGCTCGCGAGCCCGCCCCCGCGCAGCGGCGACTCGATCATCAGGTGCGACTGCTCCGCGATCCGGCTGTCCGCCCGCGCGGGCATCCGGTCGACCCCCGCGGAGATCTTCTCCAGCGCGCTCGCGAGCGAGAGCGGGTCACCGGTGAGGCGCGCGCCGTCGGCGTCCGCCTCGTACTCGCGCGAGCGCGAGACGGCCATCTGGATCAGCCCGGCCGCAACCGGCCCGAGGATCATCGTCAGCAGCAGCACGAGCGGGTTCGGCCGGTCCTCGTCGTCGGAGGCGAAGAACGGCAGGAACATCGCGAGGTTCGCGAGCATCGTGATGATCCCCGCGAGCGCGCCCGCGACCGACGAGATGAGGATGTCGCGGTTGTACACGTGCGACAGCTCGTGCCCGATGACGGCCCGCAGCTCGGCGGGCGTCAGCAGGCGCACGATCCCCTCGGTGACCGCGACCGCCGCGTGCTGCGGGTCGCGGCCCGTCGCGAACGCGTTCGGCTGCATCGTCGGGGAGACGTACAGCCGCGGCATCGGCTGCCCCGCGCGCTGCGCGAGCTCGCGCACCGTCGCGTACAGCTGCGGCGCCTCCGCTTCGGACACGGGCCGGGCCCGCATCGCGCGCAGGGCGATCTTGTCGGAGTTGAAGTAGGCGTAGGCGTTCATGCCGACCGCGATCACCGCGGCGATGAGGACGCCCGTGGAGCCGCCGAAGGCGTAGCCGATGGCGATCACGATCGCCGACATCGCGCCGAGCAGCACCGCCGTCTTGAGGCCGTTGTGGTGCTTCATGGTGGTTGGGTTTCCCTCCTTGTGGGAAAAGCAACGTCCTGGTTACGGCCAGTATTTCTGGACGAACTGGGAATTCACCGAGAAACGGACGTGAAGTCCAACACCAGCTGCGGCGCCAGCGACACGGCAACGAGGGCCAGGGCGGCGATGGTCAGCGCGACCGCGTACCGCCGCGGAACGGCCCCTGACCTGCCCGTGAGCACCGCCCGCGCCAGCGGCAGGTAGTACGCGAGGCCGACGACCGCCCCCGCCGCGACCACCACCGCCAGCCACACCGCCGACGACGCGAGCACTTCGAGCACCGCGACCTTCGCCACCGTCCCGGCGAGCGCGGGCGGCAGCCCCGCCAGCCCGACCACCGCGAACAGGAACACCGACGCCGGCAGCGGCGCGGCCTTCCACAGCCCGGCCAGGTCGGCGACCGCGCCGCCGTCCCCGGTGCGCACGGCCGTCAGCGCCGCGAACACCCCGGCCTCCAGGAGCACGAAGAACACCGCGTACGCGAACGCCGCCGAAGCGGCCGCGTCCACGTGCTCGCGGCCCGCGGCGGTCGCTATCACGGCGAGCGGCGCGAGCGCGTATCCGGCGTGCGCGATCCCCGACCAGGCCAGGAGCGGCACGGTGCGGCGCTGCACGAGCGCCCCGAGGTTCCCGACCGCGATCGAGGCGACCGCGAGGACGGCGACGACGATCCCGGCGCTCGCGGTGCCCCGCAGGCCGAAGGCGACGACCCAGACGATCGCGACGGCGCCGCCGAGTTTGGAGGCGCTCGCGAGGTAGGTGGCGATGGGAAGCGGGGCGCGTTCGAGGACGAGCGGCGCCCAGGCGTGCAGGGGCGCGGCGGCGAGTTTGAAGGCGAGCCCGGCGAGGAGGAGCGCGGTCCCGGCGGCGGCGAGGCCCGCGTGGGCGTCGCCGAGTGCGGCGGCGAGCCCTTCGAGGTGGACGGTTCCGGTGGCGGCGTAGAGGAGCGCGGCGCCCATGAGGGCGGTCGCGGAGGAGGTCACGGAGGCGATGAGGAAGGTGGTCCCGGCTTCGGCGCCGTCGCGGCCGGGGCGGGTGACGAGGACGTACAGCGGGAGCGTGAGGGTCTCGACGGCGACGACGAGGGTGATGAGGTCGCGGGCGCCGGCGAGCGCGATCCCGCCTGCGGCGGAGGCGGTCAGGAGGAACCAGTACTCGCCGGGCCGCCTGCCGCTGACGGCGGCGACGAGGAGGGCGAGGGCGGCGAAGAGGGAGGCGGCGCCCATGGCGGCGTCGTCGGCCACGTAGGAGTGCCACTCGCCGACGGCGAAGGCGGCGCGGTCGGGCCCGAGTCCGATCCAGACGGCCGCCGCGGAGGCGGCTCCGAGCCCGATCATGGTGGCGGCCTTGGCGAACCGGCCGGTGAACAGGGCGGCTACGGCGGTGGCCGCGGCGAGGTAGAGCGGCAGCATCGCGGCGTGGTCGATCGCTTGGGCGCGCATCAGAGGTGGCCTTCCGCGAACAGGGCCAGGAGCGGGCCGGGGACGAGGCCGAGGAGGAGGGTCCCGGCGACGAGCGGGGACCAGACGGCGGCTTCGGCGGCGGAGACGTCCCCGATGCCGAAGGCCGCGGGCGCCACGGGCCCGTGACTGACGTGCTTGAGCATCCGCAGCAGGTAGGCGGCGGCGAGGAACGCGCCGAACGCGGCGGCCGCGGCGAGGAGGAGCCAGGCGCCGCCGCGTTCGGCCGCGGCGTACACGGTGAACGCCTCGCCCCAGAACCCGGCGAGGCCGGGCAGGCCGAGGGAGGCGAGCGCGGCGAACCCGAGGAGCCCGGCGAGCGCGGGCGCGGCGAGGCGCAGGCCGCCGAGGGCGGTGAGGCTGCCGGTGTGGGTGCGGGCCTTGAGGGCTCCGGCGAGGAAGAACAGGAGCGGGGTGACGAGGCCGTGCGCGAGGTTCCCGAAGAGCGCGGCGCGCAGGCCCGCTTCGGTGCCGGCGGCGAACGCGAGGACCACGAATCCCATGTGGCCCACCGAGGAGTACGCGATGAGGCGCTTGAGCTCGGGCAGGCGCAGGCACACGAGCCCGGCGACGACGATCCCGAGCGCGGCGAGCACGGCGAGGACGGGCGCGGCGTCGGCCGCGCCTCCGGGCGCGAGGCCGCCCGCGACGCGGATGAGGCCGTACGTGCCGAGCTTGAGGAGGACTCCCGCGAGGAGGACCGAGCCGACGGTGGGCGCGGCGGTATGCGCGTCGGGGAGCCAGGAGTGCAGCGGCCACAGCGGGGCCTTGACGGCGAACCCGATCGCCAAGAGGGAGAACACGAGCAGCGACACGCCACTGCCGACACCCCCTGCGGCGATGATGGCGCCGAGGTCGGCGGTCCCGGTGTCCGCGATCGCGACGAACAGCCCGGTCGCCATGAGCAGCGACCCGGCGATGGTGAACAGCGCGAACTTCGCGGCGGCCCGCCGCCGGGTCCGCGGGTCCCCGAACCGGTGCACGATCGCCCACATCGGCAGCAGGACCGCTTCGAACGCGATGAAGAACAGCACGAGGTTGTCGGCGAGGAACACGAGCGTCGACGCCGCCTGCACCGCCAGCAGCAGCGCGGTCAGCACGGGCGACTGCCACCCGTCCCGCTCCTCCCCGCCCGCTCCGGAGGGCACCCCGTGCACCGGCGCCGCCGCCAGGGGAGGCCCCCCGATTTCAACGCTACCCGCACCATCCTGAAGGGAACCTGAAGCGCCCGTGGCAACCTGAAGGTGACCTGAAGTCGCCGGACCGGCGGCGTGCACACCAGACACCGGGTCCCCGCCGCCGGGGGACCCCCCGTTTTCAACGCTACCTGCGGGTTGCTGAAGGGGAGCTGAAGCGGGCTGAAGGGAAGCTGAAGCGCTCGCCTGGTCGGCGCCGTAGAGGTCGGCGGCCCGCTGTTCGGCGCCGACGGCGTTGTGGAGGCAGCAGAGGACCCCGAGGAGCGCGGTGAGGAGGGCGAGGGTCCAGGAGACGCCGTCGACTGCGAGCGCGAAGTCGAGGTGGAGCGAAGGCGCCCAGGGGATCGCGAGGCGGTGCCACCAGGTCGCGCCGTCCCCGGCGATGAGCGCGCCGGTGTCGCGCCCGACCGGCAGCAGCGCCACCGCGGCGAACGCCAGCCCCGCCGCCCCGGCCCCGATCCAGTGCGCGTAGGGCTTGCGCCGCAGCCCCCACACCGCGAGCGCCCCGACCGCAGGCAGCGCCGCCGCCAGCACCAGCATCAGTTCCACAGGCCCACTCCGATCGCGACCGCGGCGACCACGAGGGTTCCGGCGGCGCTCAGGCGGAGGTAGCGGACCAGGCCGCCGCGGTGGCCCTCCGCCGTGTGCTCGGCCGCGGCGAGGGTCGCCCGTGCGGACCCTTCGACGGCGCCGCCGTCGACCAGGCGCACGTCGAGGGTCGTTGCGGCAGCGCTCAGAGCGGCCGCGGCGCCGCGGGTCGCCTTGGCCGCGAGGCGTTCCGCGTACAGGCCCTCGGCGAGCGCGCCTCGGGCGCGGCCGAGAATTCGGGCCGGGTCGCGGTCGGGGACCGGTTCGCGGGCGCGGCCGTCGCGCCACCAGGAGTCCGCGACGATGGCGATGCCGCCGAGCGTGGCGAGCAGCAGCAGCGCCATCAGGTCCCCGTGGAGCTCGGGCACCTCGAAGGGCCCAGCGTAGTAGAGGGCACCGACAAGCACCGTCGCCGCCGTCAGCGCCCACAGGCTGAACGACTCCGCGCGCGGCACCGCGGGCAGCGCCGCGGGCCCCGGGCCGCGCCAGAACAGCAGCAGCCACAGCCGCGTCGCGTACGCCGCGGTGAGGATGCTCGCGCCGACCCCCGCCCAGAACACGACCACCCCGGCCGGGGTCCCGGCCTCGTAGGCCGCGCCGAGCACGGTCTCCTTCGAGTAGAACCCGCCGAGCGGCGGCAGGCCCGCCATCGCCGCGAGGCCGATCGTCATGGCCCAGAACGCGAGCCGCGAATCGCCCGGCCGCAGCCGCGTCGCCCGCAGCGACCCGTCCGTGCCCGCCAGGGCGATCACCACGCCCGCGGTGAGGAACAGCAGCCCCTTGAACGCCGCGTGCGCCACGAGGTGGAACAGCGCCGCGTCCCCGGCGGCGACCGCCACGGCCGCGAACATGAAGCCGACCTGCGACACCGTCGACCACGCGAGAACGCCCTTGACGTCCCGCGCCGCCAGCGCGCACAGGCCCGCGCCGACCATCGTCACCGCCGCCACGACCGCGACCGCGAGCAGCAGGTCCGCGGGCCACGCGGGGAGGAGCCGCGTGAGCACGTACGCGCCCGCCGCGACCATCGTCGCCGCGTGGATCAGGGCGCTCACCGGCGTGGGCCCGGCCATCGCCGGGGGCAGCCAGATCTGGAGGGGGAACTGCGCGGATTTCCCGATGCAGCCGAACAGGATCAGGAGCATCGCGAGCGCGGGCGCGTCGTGGATCTCGCCGATGCGGAAGGTGCCCGCGGCGACGCCGGTGATCATGACGCCGAGGACGAACGCGACGTCCCCGAACCGGGTCACCAGGAACGCCTTCGCGGCCGCGCCCGGCGCCTGCGGGAGCTTCGCGTAGTGGGCGATGAGGAGGTACGAGCAGGCGCCCATGACCTCCCAGCCGATGAGGAGGAGCACGAGGTCGTCGGCGGCGACGACGAGGAGCATCGCGGCGCAGAACAGGTTCACCTGGGCGGCGAACGGCGCGTAGCGCGGGTCGTCGCGCAGGTACGCGGCCGAGTAGAGCTGCACGAGGAGCGACACGAACCCGGTGGCGAGCGCGACGGCGCACGCGCCGGGGGCGAGGTCGAGGGCCGCGGTGGCGGTCACGGAGCCGAAGTCGGCGAGCGCATAGGACGACTGCGGGTTCGCGAACGAGACGGCCGCGGCGCACGCTAGGGCCGCGCCCGGCCCGGTGTAGGCGAGGGCTACGGCGAGGTCCCTGCGGCGCACCAGGAGTCCGGCGAGGCCTGCGGCGGCGGGGGCGGTGATGAGGAGCCAGGCGAGGGCGGTCACCGGGGCACCCGCCGCTCCGCGGCCCCGTCGGCGGTCCCCTCGGCGGCGTCGTCTTCGGGGAGGCCGTCGGTGTCGATGGAGGCGCGCTCGCGCCACAGGTTGAGGACGAGCGCGAGGCCGACCCCGACTTCGGCGGCGGCGATGACCACGATGAACAGTGCGAAGCTCTGCCCCGTGTGGGAGCGGACCACGAGGTCGGTGGTGACGAGGACGAGGTGGACGCCGCCGAGCATGAGCTCGGCGGCGGCGAGCTGGAGGACGGCGTTGCGGCGCGTGAGGACGCCGTAGAGGCCGATCGCGAAGAGGCCCACGGCGATCAGGTATCCGATCAGCGGATGCACTGGGTCCTCCCCGGCGGGAGGGGATCGGTCGATCGGGGCCACATGGCCCCATCTTGGACCACGGGGCCTGCGAAAGTCCAGACCCGGGGCCGTGTCGATCCGCCTGAAACGGAGCACCGGGACGCGGGGAGCGCCCGGTAGGCCCCACCGGCCACTCGGACCGCGCCCGTTCGTCTGGTCCGCGCTCGTTCACCGCGGATTCACCGGACGGACGCCCGGAAGTCCCCTTCGATTCGGCGCAGGGTCGCGAGGCGTCTCTACGCTGCCGAGGTACCAGAGACCCTCCTCATTGATGCGAGCATGTCCACAATCACCGAGCCGTCCCCCGTCCGCACCGCCACAGCCACGGCCCGCCGCGACACCGGGTTCCGCCCCGAGGTCGAGGGACTGCGCGCGGTCGCGGTGCTGCTCGTCGCCGTCTACCACATCTGGTTCAACCGCGTCTCCGGCGGCGTCGACGTCTTCCTGTTCCTCACGGGCTTCTTCATCACCGCGTCCCTGACGCGCTCGGTCGAGCGTTCCGGCGGCGTCCGCGCCACGCATTTCCTCACGCGCCTGGCCCGCCGGCTCCTGCCGACGGCCGCGGTCGTCGCGGCCGGGACGCTCGCCGCCGCGTACCTGTGGCTCCCGAGCTCGCGCTGGCCCGCGGTCTTCGACGAGACCATCGCCTCACTGCTGTACTACGAGAACTGGGCGCTGGCGGCCAAGGCCGTCGACTACCTCGCCCGCGACGGCGCCCCGAGCCCGCTCCAGCACTTCTGGTCCCTGTCGATCCAGGGCCAGTTCTACCTGATGTGGCTGGTGCTCGTCGCGTTCGCGGCGCTCCTGGTCCGCACGAGAGGGGTGCGCCTGCGCGAGGCGGTGTTCCTGCTGTGCGCCATGGTGTTCGCCGTGTCGCTGACGTACTCGCTCGTCACCACCGACACCCGGCAGGCGTGGGCGTACTTCGACACCGGGGCGAGGTTGTGGGAGCTCGCGTTCGGCGGCATGTTCGCGCTCGCTCTCCCGTACCTGCGCCTGCCGGTCGCACTCCGGGTTCCGCTGGGCTGGTTCGGGCTCGCCGCGCTCCTGTCGTGCGGCGCCCTCCTGGACGTCTCGACCCTGTTCCCCGGCGCGATCGCCCTGTGGCCGGTCGGCGCCGCGGCCTGCATGATCCTCGCCGGGGCCACCGGCCTGCCGTACGCCGTCGACCGGCTGCTCACGTGGAAGCCCGTGATGCGCCTCGGCGCCTGGTCGTACGCCCTGTACCTGTGGCACTGGCCGATCCTCGTGGTCTACCTGCACCGCAGCGGGAAGGAGACCGCGACGCTCGCGGGAGGGGCCGCGGTGCTCGGCCTCGCGCTCGTCCTGGCCGCCCTCACCACCTGGCTGGTCGAAGGCCGCGTCGCCGCCTTCGCGAAACGCTTCCCGGGCCGCCGCTGGTCCTTCGCGACCGCGTCGGCGTTCGCCGTCCCGCTCCTCGCGGTGACGCTCGCCGCCCAGCACGTCTACTTGCAGCGCAACGAGTCCGCGGACGCGGATCTCGCCGCGCTGGCCGCCGACCGGGAGACGTACCCGGGGGCGGCCGTCTTCACCGACCCCGCCCTGGCGGCCTCACTGCCGGAGGCGCCGTTCATCCCGCCGCTCGACAACGTCCTGGACATGCCGCTCATCTACGACGACGGCTGCGACGCGGGGCTCGACGGCTCCGAGGCCACGCCGTGCTCGTACGGGGACCCGGACGCCGAGCATGTGATCGCGCTGGTCGGCGGCTCGCGCATCGGCCACTGGTTCCCGGCCTTCCACGAGGCCGCCGAGAACGCGGGCTGGCGCCTGGTGTCGCTCACGAAATCGGGCTGCCAGTTCTCGACCGAGGCGCCCCGCAACGACGACGCCGACCAGGCCGCCTCCTGCGTCGAATGGAACGGCCAGGTCGTCGACATCCTGGACGAGCTGCGCCCCGACCTGGTCGTCACTTTGGCCACGCGCGCGTTCCCCGAGGGCGAGAACGCCTACCCGGGCTTCGCCGACCGCTGGAGCACTCTCGACGAGCAGGGGGTCCAGGTTCTGGCCCTGCGCGACCTGCCGCGCCTCGACGAGCCGCTCCCCGAATGCCTTGAGCAGCACGAGATCGCGGAGTGCACGTCGTCGGTGGCGACCTCCCGGACCCTCGGGGATCCCGCGGCCGCCTACTCCGACGTACCGTCCAATGTAGTCTTCGGGGATCTCGTCGAGTACGTGTGCCCCGATGGCGTCTGCCCGGCCGTCATCGGGAACATCCTGACCTTCCGCGACCACTCGCACTTGACGGCGACCTTCTCGGCGACACTCGCGCCGTACGTCGAGGACCTAGTCCGCGAGACCACCGGCTGGGAGTAACCAGTCCTCGCGGCGGCGCTCCATGCCGTCGAGGATGAGGTCGAGGCCGATCGCGAACTCCTCGCCGTAGGCGTACCCGGGCTTCAGGGCGTGCTCGACGGCGATCTCGACGAGGTGCGGGAACATGCCCTCCGCCTGCGCCATGATCCCTTCGGTGAGCGCGGCCATGTCGTCGCCGCCCGCGGAGTCGAACGGCAGCGCGGCCTCCTGGATCGCGAAGCCGTACACGTAGCTGTCGAGCAGCGAGATGGCATGGGCCGCACCGGCGACGGAGAAGCCGTCGGCGCGCAGGCACCCGAGCACGGCGTCGTGGTGGCGCAAGGTGGCGAGCCCGGCGTTCACGCGCGAGTCCATGAGGCTGACGGCCCACGGGTGGCGGCCGAGCGCCGCCCGCATCGACCCGGCCCGGCGCCGCATCCCCTCCCGCCACGGCTCGCCCTGCTCGGGCAGCTCCACTTCGGCGAAGACGAGGTCGACCATGCCGTCGAGGAGCTCGTCCTTGTTCTTGAAGTGGTGGTAGAGGGCCATGGCGCGCACGCCGAGGCGCTCGGCGAGCCTGCGGGTGCTGGGGACGTCGCCGCCCGCGGCGTCGGCCATGTCGACGGCGGCGCGCAGGACCTTCTCCCTGCTCAGCGAGCCGCGGGCCGAGCCCGCGGCGGGTTCGTCGGTCACGTTCCGCTCCTGTCCATCCGCCGTACTTTACACCGTACAGTTTTCCTGTACAGTGTAAAGGAGCAAGTACCCTTCAACAGCGCACTCTTCAACCCAGGAGCACGTCATGGAACCCATCCCGCAGACCGGCGTCGGCAAGAAGGTCTGCATCGTCGGCGCCTCAGGCAAACTCGGCCGCTACATGGTGCGGCACGCGCTCGACCGCGGCTACGAGGTCGTCGGCGTCTGCCGCGAGAAGAGCGTCCGCAAGCTCGACGACTTCGCCGGGCGCATCACCGTCCACGGCGCGTTCACGAACGACCGCGACGTCATCGAGCGCGCCGTCGACGGCTGCGACGCCGTCCTCACCGTCCTCGTCCCCTGGGGCGTCCACGACTACGCCTCCGGCACCGCCAAAGCCGTCATCGACTTCGCGAAACCCGGTGCGCGCCTGGTCTTCTCGTGCGGCTGGCACATCACCCGCGACGGCCAGGACAAGTACAAGCGCGGCATCAGGGCCGCCGTGGCCTTCGCGAAGCTCATGAAGCTCACCCGCCTGGTCGACATCGCCGACCAGTACCGGGCCACCGACCTGATCTTCAACTCCGACACCCGCTGGACCGTCGTGCGCGGCAGCGACCTCGAAGAAGGCGAGAGCCAGGGCCTCCCCGTCTGGAGCCGCCACGTCGGCGACCCCGTCCTGGAGAGCAACCTGACCCGCCGCACCGACTTCGCCCTGTTCATGGTCGCCGCCGTCGAAGACGACGCCCTCGTCCACGAGGCCCCCGCCATCAACGGCCGCCTCACGCCCTCAGCGCTCGCCCACGCCTCGGAGGCGGCCTAGCGCAGCAGCAGGTCCGCCAGGGCGAAGGCGAACAGCGCCACGGCGACGAAGCCGTTGGCGGTGAAGAAGGCCCGGTTGACCTTCGAGAGGTCGTCGGGGCGGACGATGGAGTGCTCGTAGACCAGGGCGGCCGAGACGAGGGCGAGGCCGATCCAGTAGAGGAGGCCGAAGCCGTTGAGGAGGCCGAACCACGCGAACAGGGCCACGGTGACCACGTGCGCGACGGAGGAGGCGTGGAGCGCGGCCTTCACGCCCCACCGCGCCGGGGTCGAGTGGACGCCGATCACGCGGTCGATCTCCACGTCCTGGCACGCGTAGATCAGGTCGAACGCGCCGATCCAGAGCCCCACGGCCGCACCGAGGACGATCGCCGGGCCCGAGCCCGCGAACGTCCCGGTGACGGCCAGCCACGCGCCCACGGGGGCGACCATTTGGGCGAGGCCGAGGACCGCGTGCGGGTAGTTCGTGAACCGCTTCGCGTACGGGTAGACGACGAGCGGCGCCACGGCGAGCGGGCTCAGGTAGAAGCACAGCGGGTTCAGGAAGAACGCCGCGGCGAGGAGCGCCGCGAGGCTCACCGCGCAGCCCCAGTACGCCGTCCGCAGCGAGACCTTCCCCGTGACGAGCTCGCGCTGCGCCGTGCGCGGGTTCTGGGCGTCGATCCGGCGGTCGATGATCCGGTTGGCGGCCATGGCGAGCGTGCGGGCCGCGACCATCGCCACGGTGACCAGGACCAGGTCGAGCCAGGAGAACGCGTCCTCCAGGCGCATCACGGTGAGCGTCGAGAGGTACGCGAAGGGCAGCGCGAACACCGAGTGCTCGAAGGCGACGAGCTTCAGGAAGTCCCTGACCGGGTTCGGGCGGGCGGCGGTGTCAGTCAATTCCGTATTCTTTCCAGCGTCGGTCCACAGTGGCCTTCACGGACGCGCTCATGCGCATCGCCTCCGGCCAGCCGCGCGTGTAGCCCTCCTCGGGCCACTTCGCGGTCGCGTCGATCCCCGCCTTGCCGCCCCAGAACTGGTGGTACGACGCGTGGTCGAGGTGGTCCACCGGGCCCTCGGTCAGCAGCAGATCCCGCGAGTAGTCCACGTTCCCCAGCGCGCGCCAGGCCACCTCGCGGTAGTCGTGCACGTCGCAGTCCGCGTCCACGACCACGATGAGCTTCGTCAGGCTCATCATCTGGAGCCCCCAGATCGCGCTCATCACCTTCTGCGCCTGTTTCGGGAACTTCTTGTCGATCGAGACGATCACGCAGTTGTGGAACACCCCCGCGGCCGGCATGTCGTAGTCCACGATCTCCGGGATCATGATCTTGACCAGCGGCAGGAACGTCCGCTCCGTGGCCTTCCCCAGCCCGTGGTCCTCCTGCGGCGGCGCCGAGGTGATGATCGTGTGGTAGATCGGCTTCCGCCGCATCGTCATCGCCTCGACGTGCATCACCGGGAACGGCTCCACCGGCGTGTAGAACCCCGTGTGGTCCCCGAACGGCCCCTCCGGGAGCCGCTCGCCCGGCTCGGCCCAGCCCTCCAGGACGATCTGCGCGTTCGCCGGGACCTGGAGCGGCACGGTCAGGCAGTCGGTCATCTCGACCCGCTCGCCCCGCAGGAACCCCGCGAACAGGTACTCGTCGATGTCCGGCGGCAGCGGCGCGGTCGCTGCGTACGCCATCACCGGGTCCGCGCCGATCGCGATCGCCACCGGCAGCCGCTCCCCGCGCTTCTCGGCCTCCGCGTAGTGCGACGTCGAGTTCTTGTGGATCTGCCAGTGCAGGCCGATCGTCCGCTCGTCGTGCTGCTGGAGCCGGTAGAGTCCCACGTTCCGCTTCCCGGTCTCCGGGTGCTTGGTGTGGGTGAGCCCGAAGTTGTGGAAGACCCCGCCGTCGCCGGGCCACACCTGGAGGCCCGGGAGGATGTTCAGGTCCACGTCGTCCCCCGTGAAGACGACCTCCTGGCACGGCGCCTTCTTGACCCGCTTGGGCGGCACCGACTTCAGCTGCATGAGCTTCCCGAGGCCGTCGCGGATGCCCGCCCAGCCCACGGGCAGCTCGGGCTTGGCGAGCTCGCCGATGCGCTGGCCGATCTCGTCGAGGTCGCCGACGCCGAGGGCCTTCGCGGTGCGGGAGGTGGTCCCGAACAGGTTGATCGCAAGGGGGATGTCGCTGCCCGCGGGCCGCTCGAACAGGAGCGCGGGGCCGCCGTCGCGGACCACCCGCTGCACGATCTCGGAGATCTCCAGGTGCGGGTCGACCTCCGCCGAGATCCGCTTCAGGTCGCCGTCGGCTTCGAGGGCGGCCAGGAACGACTGGAGGTCGTCGTAAGGGAACTTGGGTGCCACGGACCCCATTCAACCACCCGGGGCCGGGAGGGCCCGGCGAGGCCGATGCGGAGTGAACACGGTCCTTCGCGCGGAGTTCACAGGACTGTCGCACCCCGGCGGTAGGATTCCGTGTGATCTACTTAACGATACGGTACCGTATCGTTTCGGAATGACGTAGAGTCGTCACCAACACCAGGCCGCGCCTTGCGAAGCCCCAGGCTCACGAGCACGCGCCACCCGCGCCCGGGACGTCACAAGTCCCGCCCGCGGATCGTCATGAAGAGACGACAAGACACCACCCGCGGTATCGGCGCCGCGGCGACATCTCCGCACCGCCAGGTGCGATCGCAGAAATGGAAACCCTGTGAGCGAAACCCGTTCCGTTCCGGCCCCAGCGGCGGGAACCGACGACGACCACGGCCACCCCCGCAGGTGGGCGATCCTGAGCGTCCTCGTGCTCAGCCTCATCGTGGTCGTCCTCGACAACACCGTCCTGAACGTCGCGATGAAGACCCTCGCCGACCCCGAGCAGGGCGTCGGCGCGACCCAGAGCGACCTCGCCTGGATGATCAACTCGTACACGCTCGTCTTCGCGGGCCTCCTGTTCGCCTCCGGCGTCATCGGCGACCGCCTCGGACGCAAGCGGATGCTCCTGGCCGGCCTCGTCGTCTTCGGCGTCGCCTCCCTGCTTTCCGCCTACGCCTCCACGCCCGACCAGCTCATCTGGTACCGCGCCCTCATGGGCGCCGGCGCGGCCATCATGATGCCCTCGACGCTGTCGCTCCTGCGCAACGTCTTCTCCGCCAAGGAGTTCCCGAAGGCCCTCGGCATCTGGACCGGCGCGGTCGGCATCGGCGGCGCCATCGGCCCGATCGTCGGCGGCGCGCTCCTCGACCACTTCTGGTGGGGCTCGGTCTTCCTCATCAACGTCCCGATCGTCGTGTTCGGCCTCATCGCCATCACGATCCTCGCGCCCGAGTCCAAGGGCAGCCAGGCCAAGGCCGACTTCGTCGGCATGGCCCTGTCCATGATCGGCCTCGTCAGCCTCACCTACGGCATCATCGAGGCCGGCGACGCCGGCTCCTGGACCGGCATCGAGGTCTGGGGCACCATCGCCCTCGGCGTGCTCATCCTCGTCGGATTCGTCCTCTGGGAGCGTCGCATCCCGCACGCCTCCCTCGACATGAAGCTGTTCAAGAGCACCCGCTTCTCCGCGTCCTCGGCGATCATCACCCTCACGTTCTTCGGGATGATGGGCCTGATGTTCTTCATGACCTTCTACCTCCAGATCATGAAGGGCTACTCGCCGCTGGAGACCGGCCTGCTGTTCCTGCCGTTCGGCGCCTCCATGCTCGTCTTCGCGCCGCTGTCGAACACGCTCGTGAACAAGTTCGGCGCCAAGGCCGTCGGCATCGTCGCGATGCTCCTAGTCATCACCAACTTCACGGTGACCGCGCTCGTGTTCGAGGCCGACACCTCCGTGTGGGTCGTCATCGGCCTGTTCTTCATCACCGGCGCCGGCATGGCCAACCTCATGCCGCCCGCGATGAACACGCTCATGTCCTCGGTCCCGCGCGAGAAGGCCGGCGTCGGCTCCGCCCTCGCCAACACGCTCCGCCAGGTCGGCGGCGCGCTCGGCGTGGCCGTCCTCGGCACGATCATGGCCCAGGTCTACCGGACCCAGATCACCGACGCCGCGCCGCAGCTGCCCGACGCCGCCCGCGAGTCCTACGCGTCCACTTACGGCGCCTTGGAGACCGGGGCGATCCCGGCCGACGCCGCCGCCCAGGTCGCGCAGGCCGCGAACGACTCGTTCATCCACGCGCTCCACACCACCGCGCTCGCCGCGGTCGCCGTGGGCGTGGTCGGGCTGATCATCATCGCGCTGTTCTTCCCGGGGAAGCGCCGCGCCGAAGGGTCCGAGGCCCCCGCCGAAGCGGCCGAGCCCGCGCTCGTCGAGGTCTGAGGGACAATCGAGTCATGCGACCCGAGCTCCGCGATGCGACCGCCCACCACCGGGCCCCTGCGCCGACGACCCCCGCCAAGGGCCGCCCACGCAGCCAGGCGGTGAGCGAGTCCATCCTGGAAGCGGTGCTGGACCTCATCGCGGAGCACGGGAACGTCACCGACGTCAGCGTCGAGGGCGTCGCGGAGCTGTCGGGCGTCTCGAAGGCCACCATCTACCGGCGCTGGTCCTCTAAGGAGGAGCTCGTCGCCGCGGCCTTCGAGAGCATCAAGGCCCCTGCGCCGGAGGGGATCCCGCACACCTCGCTGCGCGACGACCTCATCTTCCTCGGCAACAATATGCGCCGCACCTACGGCCCCCGCGACATGAAGGTCGTGCGGTGCATGATGACGGTGTTCCACGAGGACCCGGAGTACAAGCGCCACCACGACCGGCTCGTGGAGCTGCGGCGCAAGTACGTCAGGGACACCTTCGAGTACTGGGCCGAGCGCGGCGAGGTCGCGCCGGACCTCGACCTCGACCTGGCGGTCGCGATGTTCACCAGCCCGCTCCTGACGATCTTCGTCTACGGGCAGTACTCGCACCTCCAGGCCGACGACACCGTCGAGCGCTTCGTCGACAACCTCCTGCGCGGCCTCGGCGGCCCGCTCTGCGAGACCCGCAACCCGTAAGGGACGCAAGCAGACACACTGCGGCCCCGGCCGGTCGAACGACCGGCCGGGGCCGCAGTGCGTCGCACTTGGTTTTGCGACCGGGCCCCGCCGTCCCGCGGGGCCCGGTCTCCGGAAGGAACCGAGGATGTGGTCTGGGGGCCCGGCGATCCGCCTCCCGGAACGCCGGGCCCGGTACTGCGCCCTTAGTTGACGGGCGGGTAGGCGTTCTCAAGCAGCTCCTGGCTGTGCTTCCTGGTTCCAGGAGCTGCTGGCGGCCCGATTAGTTCACCGGCGGGTAGGCGTTCTCCAGCAGCTCCTGGAACTGCTCAGAGGACCAGTGGCCCGACAGCGGCATGTTGTCGCGAGCCCCCGAGGGGTTGTTGCCGTTGCGGATGTTGCCCCCGTAGTCCGGGTCGCACATCTCGTCGAAGCCCTTGCCCTCGTCGTTCGGGATCTCCTCGGACGCGCCGTCCGACTCGCCCGGAGGCTTGATCCACACGTAGGCGTCGATCCAGGGCTCCGGGTCGGCCTGCGGGCGCTCGCCGAGGCCGGCGCCGGCCTGGTTGCACCAGTTGCCCTTCTGGAACCGCTGGTCGATGCGGGATTCGTCCACGAAGGTCACCGGGTCGTTCGAGGTCGACGGGCCGGTCGGGCGGTAGTCGCCGCCCCAGCCGTTGCGGCTGGTGTCGATCAGCATGCCGATGTCGGAGTTGAACCCGTTGTCGATGAGCTCCTCGCGGAACGCCTCAGTGAAGTCCTTCTCGTTGTTGAAGTCGTTCCAGTCGACCCACGGCAGGTTCCCGTTCTGGTTGAGCGGCTGCCCGCCGACGACCTGGTCGACCGCCCAGTAGGGCTCTTCGAGGACCGAGTAGTTCGCGGTGTTCGAGATGAAGCCGTGGACGTCGTCCGCGGTCATCCCGTTCTCCCCGATCAGCGAGCCGAACAGGGCCGCCGCGGCGTGGAAGTTGTCGTACTGCGCGTTCGTGTCGCCCCAGCCGATCCAGCCGTGGTGGCCGGCGTCGATGTAGTTGTACGTGTTCGGCAGGGCGCCGAGCTCCGCCGTGGCGTACGAGACGCCGTCGACGTAGTTGCCGTTGGCCTTCATCGTGTCGCAGTTCGCGGTGGCGGTGGCCCGCGGCGAGACGTTGGTGACCAGGTTCGGCAGCGAGTCGATCTCGATCACGTTGACGATCTTCAGGTCGGCGTACTTCGCCTGGCCCATGATGTCGACGATCGGGTCGATGTACTCGCTCTTGTACTCGTCGATCTCGCCGGCGGCGAGCTCGCCGTTGGAGGCGAGCGCGGCGCAGTCGCGACCGGGCAGGTTGTAGATGACGACCTGGATGACGTCCGCGCCCTGCGCGAGCGCCTCGTCCAGGTGGTCCTCCAGGCCCATGGTGCCGGTCGTGGGGGAGCCGTTGCCGTAGATCGCGCTCGTGCGGTCCAGCCACACGCCGGTCGGCTCGTCCGCCACGGCGTCGCCGCCCGGCTCGGCCGCGGCCCGCGCGGACCACTGCGGGTTCACGTACACCTGAGCGCCCGTGTACGGGTTGTCGACCTTGTCGCCGCCGCCCGGGTTGCCGGTGGGGTCGTCGGAGGTGGGCGGCTCGCTCGTGGGCGGCTGGGTCGTGCCGTTGCAGACGTCGCCGTTGATGGTGAACTGCGCCGGGGTCGCCGAGGAGCCGGAGCCGATGAAGCCGAACACCTCCTTGCTCTGGCCGGAGGCGATGGAGCCGTTCCAGCCGACGTCCTTACCGGTGAACGAGGTGCCGCTCTGGGTGTAGCTCACGTTCCAGGCGCTGGAGACCGTGGTGCCCGAGGGGAAGTTCCACTTCAGCTCCCAGCCGTTGATCGGCTCCTGGGCGGTGATCGTGACGTTGGCCTGGAAACCGGAGCCCCAGCTGCTGACGACCTTGTAGTCGACCTTGCAGCCCTCTTCGGCGAGTGCCTGGTTCGCCGAAGCGAAGGTCAGCCCGGTGGCGGCGAGCGCGGCGACCGCGACGCCGGTGATGGCCAATCTCCTTCGTTTCTTAGGTACTTGCATGTTTCGATGTCCTTCGGGGTTGAAGGGCCGCAACCGCGCAGCCCGGAACGGGTGTCCATCGAGGGAAGCGCTCCCAAGATGTGCATTGATAATCTCCGATATATAGATGGGCTGTCAAGAGGTCCGGCTGGATATTTCGCGCATGGGAGGGCACGGGCCACCGCTTTCACGGCCGACCGGCCGCCCGGCAAGCGCTTGAATCAGTGAAAACGCTCCCGCGGAAACGCGAAGGGGAGCTTAGAAAAAGTTCGCGGAGGAGGACGCGCGGCGGCGGGGCCGCGCTCACGCGCGGCCCCGCCGTTTCCTGCGGGCGGAGTGCCGGTCCGCCCTGTCCCCGCCTAGCTCACCGGCGGGTACGCGTTCGCCAGCAGCTCGGCGAACTGCTCGGAGGACCAGTGGCCCGACAGCGGCATCTCGCCGCGCGCGCCGCTGGGGTTGTTGCCGTTGCGGATGTTCCCCTCGTACGCGGGGTCGCACATCTGGTCGAAGCCCTTGCCCTCGTCGTTCGGGATCTCCTCGGAGGCGCCGTCCGACTCCCCGGGCGGCTTGATCCACACGTAGGCGTCGATGCCCGCCTCGGGGCTGGCCTGCGGCCGCTCGCCCAGGCCCGCGCCGTCCTGGTTGCACCAGTTGCCCTTGTTGTAGCGGGGGTCGATGCGCGACTCGTCGACGAAGGTCACCGGGTCGGTCGAGGTCGACGGGCCCGTGGGCCGGTCGGGGCCGCCCCAGCCGTTGCGGCTGGTGTCGATGAGCATCCCGATGCTGTCGTTGAAGCCGTTGGACACCAGCTCGTCCCGGAACGCGGTCGAGAAGTCGATCTCGCCGTTGTAGGCGTTCCAGTCGACCCACTTGACGTCGCCGTTCTGGTTGAGCGGCTTGCCGCCGACGACCTGGTCGACCTCCCAGTAGGGCTCTTCGAGCACCGAGTAGTTCGCAGTGTTGGTGATGAACCCGTGCACGTCGTCGGCGGTCATGCCGTTCTCGCCGATGAGCGAGCCGAACAGCGCCGCGGAGGCGTGGAAGTTGTCGTACTGCGGGTCGTCGTTGGTCCACCCGATCCAGCCGTGGTGGCCCGCGTCGAGGTAGTTGTAGGTGTTCGGCAGCGCACCGAGCGTCGCGGCGGCGTAGGAGACGCCGTCGACGTAGTTCCCGTTCGCCTTCATCGTGTCGCAGTTGGCGGTCGCGGTGGCCCGCGGCGAGACGTTCGTGACCAGGTTCGGCAGCGAGTCGATCTCGATGACGTTGACGATCCGCAGATCCGCGTAGGCCGGGTCGCCCTGGATCTCGGCGATCGGGTCGATGTACTCGGTCTTGTACCGGTCGATCGCGTCCGCGGGGAGCTCGCCGTTGGAGGCGAGCGCGGCGCAGTCGCGTCCCGGCAGGTTGTAGATGACGATCTGGATGACGTCCGCGCCCTGGGCGACGGCCTCGTCGAGGTGGTCGCGCAGGCCCATGGACCCGGTGGTGGGGGAGTCGTTCCCCTCGATGGCGCTGGTGCGGTCGAGCCACACGCCGGTCGGCTGGTCGGCGATCGCGTCGCCGCCCGGCTCGGCCGCCGCGAGGGCCGACCAGACGGGGTTGACGTAGACCTGCGCGCCCTCGTAGGGGTTGTCGACCTTGGTCTGCTGGGCCTCGACGGGCTCCTCTGCGCCGGCCGTGGTCACCGCCAGGGCGCTGACGGTCGCGGCGGCGGCCGCCGCCGCGCCGAGCGCCACCAGTCTCCTGGGGCCGCTGTGGTGTCTGCTTCGGTTGAGCGTCATGTGCCTTCCCTTTGCTGGTCGGGGCTGGGGAACGGCTCCGCGTGTACCGGGTGTCCACGGAAGCGCTCCCAACATCACATCGAAGTTTGCCTATGTATCACAGTGATGTCAAGGGCTTCACGACCGGAGAATCCAGAAAAGTCAGATTGGCGGCATAGATGGCGACTCAGGGTATTGGTCCGACTGCAAAGAGTGGGCAATTGCCCTAAAAGGAACAAATCAGGTCCGATGTGGATATAGACCGGCGATTCAGGGCAAGCGAAAAGCCGGTCCGTTCGCGCGTCCCCCTCCGGCCCGAAGGCCGCGGTGCGCTGCGCTGGACCGGCTTGTGCCAGGCAGATGTGCTGATTGGCGGCCGCTCTCGGCGGCCCGGCGGCGTGCTGCCGCGCTATGACTGGGCGTTCCCCGATTCGAACGTGGCCTGTGCTCCGGCGTCCCCTTCGAGCAGGGCCCGGACCTCTGACTCGCGGAACCGACGGTGGCCGCCCGGCGTGCGAATGCTCCCGATCCTGCCCGCCGCGGCCCATCGCGTGACCGTCTTCGGATCCACGCGGAACAGCGAGGCGACTTCGCCGGGTGTCAGTAGGCGGTCCTCGGTCTCCATGATTTCTTCCTCCCCGTGATGAAGACTCACTTCGTGCGTTAAACCCATTACACCACTATTCAGTCAAACCTGCCATGAGTTCTTGGACATACTTTCGGTCGGTAGGTATTGCCTGAAAGTACCACGCGTATGTCAACGGCGCTCTGAGCTGATTCCTTCGCTCTAGGAGTTCCCGGGTATGAGGTAGGCACAGGACCCAAGATGCAACTCCCGTTATCCTCATGGAGTGGACGAGATCGACCGGACCATCGTGAACCTGCTGCGCACCGACGGGCGGACCTCTTACGCCGAACTGGCGCGCAGGGTCGGTCTCACCGCGCCCTCGGTGCAGGACCGCGTCGTGAAACTGGAGCGCAACGGCGTCATCGCAGGCTACAAGGCCGTGATCGACTCCGAGGCGATCGGACTCGGGATCACCGCCCTCATAGGCATCATTCCCGACAATTCGGCGGACCACCTCGACATCTGCGAACGCCTCCGCGCCATTCCGCAGATCGAGTCGTGCTATTTCCTCGCCGGGGTCGAGTGCTACCAGCTGAAGGTGCGCGTGCCGAAGATGGCGGACCTCGAACAGCTGATCCATCGGGTCGGCGCGATTCCCGGTGTGGCGCAGACGCGCACGACGATCACGCTCTCCACGAAATGGGAGGACCGGCCCCAGCCGATCCCGGAGGACGGCGGCCTCGATGGAGTCGGTTGACCGCACCCGCGATCGGCTCTGGACCAACTGGGCCATCACCGCCGTCGAGGCCGACGCGAACCGCTCCGCCGACACGCACCTCCTGCCGTTCCCGCTGCCGCCCGAGTGGGGCGTGGACCTGTACCTCAAGGACGAGTCGGCCCATCCGACGGGATCGCTCAAGCACCGCCTCGCGCGGTCGCTGTTCCTGTACGCGATCTGCAACGGCTGGATCGATGAGGGCACGCCCGTCATCGAGGCGTCGAGCGGCTCGACGGCCGTGAGCGAGGCGTACTTCGCGCGGATGCTCGGCCTGCCGTTCACCGCGGTCATGCCCGAGTCCACCAGCCGCGCCAAGATCAGCCAGATCGAGTTCTACGGCGGCAAGGCGCACCTCGTGCGCGAGGCGTCGGAGGTCTGCGCCGAGGCCGAGCGGCTCGCGGCCGAGACCGGCGGGCACTTCATGGACCAGTTCACCTACGCCGAGCGGGCCACCGACTGGCGCGGGAACAACAACATCGCCGAGTCGGTCTTCGAGCAGATGCGCCTGGAGCGCCACCCGGTCCCGGCCTGGGTCGTCGTCGGCGCGGGCACCGGCGGGACCTCGGCCACCATCGGCCGGTACGTGCGCTACCGGCGCTACGCCACGAACCTGTGCGTCGTCGACCCCGAGCACTCGGCGTTCTTCTCCGGCTGGCGCGACCGCGACCCGGAGGCGTCCGCCGCCCGCGGCTCGCGCATCGAGGGCATCGGGCGCCCGCGCGTGGAGCCCTCATTCATCCCCTCCCTCGTCGACCGCATGGTCAAAGTGGACGACGCCGAGTCGATCGCGTGCCTCCGCTGGGCGTCGAAGCGCCTTGGCCGGCCCCTCGGCGGCTCCACGGGCACCAACCTCGTCGCGGCCCTCTCGCTCATCGCCGAGATGCGCGAGGCCGGGCGCGGCGGCAGCGTCGTCACGCTCCTGTGCGACTCCGGGCAGCGCTACGCCACCAGCTACTTCAGCGACGAGTGGGTCGCCGAGCAGGGCATCGACCTCGACGCGGCGGCCGAGCGCCTCGCCCCGATCCTGCCCTGACACTTGTGTTAGCGCTTTCCGCGCGTTACGATACCCGGCAAAACAAATCGAAAAACATCATTACATCGATGCTTGAATGAATCGTTTCACGCCCGCTGCGCGGTTCCCGGCGCGCCGCCGCGGCGGCATCCTCCTCCGTCCCCTCCACCGGCCGATCCCCGCCTCTCACAGGGGCCGCGGCGCCGCCGCGGCGCCGCGGCCCTCGACTTCGACGCACTGGAGCGCACATGTCCGAATTCCCGAACCCGCTCGGCGCCAAGCTGAGCCGCCGCTCGCTCGGCCTCCTCGCGGGCCTCGGCGCCGGCGCGGCCGCCGGGGGGCTCCTCGGCGCGGGCGCCGCGAGCGCGGCGTTCACCCCCGGCACCTGGTACCACCTCCAGTCCCGCTACTCCGGGCTCGTCCTGGAGATCGCCGGGGCCTCGACCGCAGGCGGCGCCAAGCTCGTCCAGGCCAACCGCACCTATGCGGCGAACCAGCAGTTCCGCTTCGTGGACGCGGGCGGCGGCTACTACCGGATCGAGGTCCGCCACTCCGGGCAAGTCCTCGACGTCTACGGCAAGTCCACCGCCAACGGCGCCGACGTCATCCAGTACCCGTCCAACGGCCAGGCGAACCAGCAGTGGCAGGTCCTCGACGACGGCACCTGGCTGCGGTTCGTGAACCGCAATTCGGGCAAGGCCCTCGACGTGTGGGAGTGGAACATCGCCTTGGGCTCGCGGCTGTCGCAGTACGACTCGGTCGCCGGGCTCAACCAGCAGTGGAAGCTCGTCCCCGCCGACACCGCGCCCGCCTCCGGAACCCCGACGATCTACATCGCCTCGGACTCCACCGCGCAGACCTACAACTCCTCGGTCTACCCGATGACCGGCTGGGGCCAGAAGCTCGGCGGCTGGATGGACGCGAACACGCGGATCGCCAATCACGCCATCGGCGGCCGCTCCTCGCGCTCGTTCATCGAGCAGGGGCGCCTGACGACGATCCTCGACGCGATCCAGCCGGGGGACTACCTGTTCGTCCAGTTCGGGCACAACGACGCCGACTCGTCGAAGCCCGAGCGGTACACCTCGCCCGCGGACTTCAAGATGTACTTGCGGGACCACTATATGGCCGGGGCGACCGCCAAGGGCGCCATCCCGGTCCTGCTCACGCCCGTGAACCGGCTCGACTACAACTCCTCGGGCCAGTTCAACGAGTCGTTCGCGACGTACGCGGCGAAGGTCCGCGAGCTCGTGAGCGAGACCGGGGTGTCCTTCATCGACCTCGGCGCCCGCTCGCGCGCCTACCTCAACGCGATCACCCCCGACCGGGCCCGGACCCAGGTGTTCATGCACCTCGCCGCCGGGGCCTACCCGGCCTACCCCGACGGCCTCGCCGACTCCACGCACTTCCAGGAGTACGGCGCGAACCAGATGGCGCGCCTGGTGTCCGAGGGCGCGAAGGCCCTGAGTCGCCCGATCGCCGCACACGTCCGCTAGCCCGGGATCGTGCATCCTATTTCCTATAGGATGCACGATCCGGCGGCCCCGCAAACCGCCGCGAATCCGACACCGTTTCCAACATGTATCGACATGTATTGACTTTCGAGGCTCCACTCGGTACCGTCCCGAAGGTAGCAACCGCTTGCCCCGTATTCTCCGACACGATTGAATCGTTTCATTCGTGTGTGCGCGGCAGGCACCCTCCTCTCACTACGGAAGTGACCATGAGGCTTTCGACTCCTCGACCCCCTCGGCGCCGCGCTCTCGCGGCCGCCCTGGCCGGGGCGACCGCCCTCGCGGGCGTCCTCTCCGCGGGCGCCCCCGCCCAGGCCCAGGACGACGGCATCACCGTCTACCTCGCCTCCGACTCCACCGTCCAGACCTACGACCCCTACTACGAGCCCCAGGCCGGATGGGGCCAGGTGATCGACCGGTACTTCGACGAGAACGTGACCATCGCGAACCACGCGATCGGCGGCCGCTCCTCGCGGTCCTTCGTCGAGCAGGGCCGCCTCGACGCGATCCTGAACGAGATCCAGCCGGGCGACTACCTGTTCGTCCAGTTCGGCCACAACGACGCCACGGTCTCGGTCCCCGAGCGGTACACCTCGCCCGAGGACTACAAGACGTACCTCCGCGACTACTACATCGCGGGCGCGGTCGAGAAGGGCGCCATCCCGGTCCTCGTGACCCCGGTGTCCCGCCGCAGCTTCAACGCCGACACCGGCGAGTTCAACACCTCCTTCCCCGAGTACGTGGAGAAGGTCTACGAGCTCCACGAGGAGACCGGGGTCGCGATGGTCGACCTCTCGGCCTCCTCCCGCGCCTACCTCAACGAGATCGGGCCCGAGGAGTCCAAGTCGGTGTTCCTGCACGTCCCGGCCGGGGTCTACCCGAACCGGCCCAACGGCACCACCGACGACACCCACTTCCAGGAGTACGGCGCCATCCAGATGGCCCGCCTGGTCGCCGAGGAGACCGCCACGCTCGGACTCCCCTTGAGCGACCACGTGGTGGACGTCGCGCCGCCGGACGCCGTTCCCGCGGCCCCCACGGGAGTCGTGGCCGCGACCGTGGCGAACGCCAGCGTCACCCTCAACTGGGCCGACCAGGACGACGCCGACATCTACCGAGTCTACGTGCGCGAACCCGGCGGTGAATGGCGCCTCGGCACCACCGCCACCGTCGGGGTCGGGCGCGTCTCGGGCCTGGCGGAGGAGACCGCGTACGAGTTCGCGGTGGCCGCCGTCAACGGCAAGGGCGAGTCGTCCTATTCAGACACGCTCACCGTGACGACCGCGACCGCCGGGTTCAAGTACGACTTCGGGCCCGCGAGCCAGACCGTGGCCCCCGGCTACACCGAGGTCAACCGCGGCACCGTGTACGACGCCGCCAAGGGCTACGGCTTCACCACCGACATGACCGGCGCGATCGATCGCGACCGCGGCGTCGCCACCGACCCGCTGGGCTCCGACTTCGTGGCCTGGTTCGGCGGCTCGTACGACTTCGCCGTGGACGTCGCCGACGGCCTGTACAGCGCGCGCGTCATCGTCGGCGACTACGTCGGCTCGGCCCGCACGAACCTGAAGTTCGAGGGCGTCGACTACGGCGCGGCGAACGCCGGGTCGAAGTCGATCCTCACCAAGGACTTCGAGGGCATCGTCGTGGAGGACGGCCAGCTCAACGTCAACGTCACCGGCCAGACCGGGCACCTGAACGGCCTGGAGCTCACCAGGATCGGCGACGTCCCCGGCTCCGGCAACGAGGGCCCCGACGAGCCGTGCGCCGACTGCGCCGAGCAGATCGAGAGCCTCGGCCGCGCGCCGGTCGCCGTGGCCGTCGAGGACGGGAACTACCTGTCCTGGCGCAGCCTCGCCAATGACCCCGAGGGCACGGCGTTCAACGTCTACCGCGACGGCCGCCTGCTCACGCCCGAGCCGACGGGGCTGACGAACCTCACCGACGCGGGCGGCACCGCGAACTCCACCTACTGGGTCGCGACGGTGAACGAGGGCGTCGAGACCGGCTACACCGCGGCCTTCCAGGTCTGGGGCGACCAGTACGTCGACGTCGACATGCAGCGCCCCGAGGGCGGCACGACCCCCGACGGCGTCGCGTACACGTACGCGCCGACCGACGCCACGGTGGCCGACCTCGACGGGGACGGGACGCACGAGATCGTCCAGAAGTGGGACCCGTCGAACGCGAAGGACAACTCGCACAACGGCTACACCGGGAACGTCTACGTCGACGCGTACACGCTCCAGGGCGAGCTGCTGTGGCGCATCGACCTGGGCCGCAACATCCGCGCCGGGGCGCACTACACGCAGCTGGTGGCGTACGACCTCGACTCTGACGGCCGAGCCGAAGTGGCACTGAAGACCGCCGACGGCACCGTCGACGGGACGGGCGCGGTCATCGGCGACGCCGACGCGGACTACCGCAACAGCACCGGCCGCATCCTGGAGGGCCCGGAGTTCCTGACGGTCTTCAACGGACAGACCGGCGCCGCGATGGAGACCGTCGACTTCTCTCCTGAACGCGGCGACATCTGCCAGTGGGGCGACTGCTACGGCAACCGCGGCGACCGGCTCATGGCCGCCGTGGCGTACCTCGACGGCGTGCACCCCTCGCTCGTCACCAACCGCGGCATCTACGCGAAGACCGAGATCACCGCGTGGGACTGGGACGGCGACAACCTGCCGAAGCGCTGGAGCTTCAGCTCCGACCGCTGGGGAGGCGCGTACGCGGGCCAGGGCAACCACAACCTGTCGATCGCCGACGTGGACGGCGACGGGCGCGACGAGATCGTGTTCGGCGCCATGACGATCAACGACGACGGCACGCCGCTGTACTCGACGGGCCTGGGGCACGGCGACGCGCTCCACGTCTCCGACTTCGACCCGTCGAACGAGGGCCTGGAGGTCTTCAGCCCCTTCGAGTGCATGAGCTGCTCGGGGAACCGGGCCGCGGCCTTCCGCGACGCCGACACCGCCGAGGTGCTCTGGTCGATCCCGGGCACCCGCGACACCGGCCGCGGCGCGTGCGGCGACATCGACCCGGCCTACCCGGGTGCGGAATGCTGGGCCGTGTCGGCCACCGGCGCGTGGAACGCCCGCGAAGGCGAACTGCGCGCGGCCGACGGCACGCTCATCGGGACCTCGATCCCCTCGGCGAACTTCATGGTCTGGTGGGACGGCGACCTCGGCCGCGAGATCCTCGACCACGTCTTCGACGAGCCGAACTACACGCCGGTCTACCCGTTCATCGCCGAATGGGACCCCGAGACGGGCACCCAGGAGGAGATCTTCACGCCCGAAGGGGTCGACACGAACAACGGCACCAAGGGCAACCCGGTCCTCAGCGCCGACCTGCTCGGCGACTGGCGCGAGGAGGTGGTGCTGCGCAAGGAGTCGAACGACGGCGTGCGGATCTTCACCACGACCATCCCGACCGAGTACACGCTGCCGACGCTCATGAACGACCCGCAGTACCGTCTCGCGGTGTCGTGGCAGAACGTCTCCTACAACCAGCCGCCGTGGCCGAGCTACTTCATCGGCTACGACATGGAGGAGCCGGTGTACGAGACCGTCCAGTACGGTCCGTCCCGCGACGCGGCCGCCGCGCCGTACGCGGCCGGCTCGTGCGAGGTCGACTACCGGGTCGCGGCCGACTGGGGCTCCGGCTTCGTAGTCCAGATCAAGGTCACCAACACCGGCGACACGGCGATCGACGAGTGGGACCTCCGCTGGAAGTCGGGCGGGGTCGCCACGGTCGAGTACGACTGGGGCGGCGAGATCGCGATCGACGGGGACGCCATGGCGGCCGACCCGGCGTTCTGGAACTTCCCGCTGAAGCCGGGCCAGACGAAGCAGATCGGCTTCCAGGGCACCGGCGACCCGGACGACCCGGGGATGTTCCTCATGAACGGCCAGGTCTGCGCCACAGCGTAAGATCCGATATCCTATAGGATATATCCTATAGGGACCGACGGCCCGGGCGTCCGCGTCCGGGCCGTCAGAACGCCCCCGGCGGCTTGTACAGGCGGCCGTGCCCGCTGGGGATGGACTCCCGGTCGTACAGGTCGATCGCCTTGCCGCGCAGCGAGGTCGCCGTCCACGACGCCGCGGCCAGGAGCATCACGTTGAACAGGTACAGGAACACCAGGAGGCCGACCGCGGTCGTCACGGCCTGGTAGGCCGGGCGGTCGGAGACGTGCAGCACGTAGACGCGCCCGGCGGTCTTGAGCAGCTCCATGCCGATCGACACCGCGAGCGAGGCCCACACGACCCGCCGCGGGAGCATGACGACGCGGGGGAGCGCCTGGAGCAGCACCGCCGCCAGCAGCGCGTTCGCGATGAGGCCCACCAGGACCGACACGGCGCGGACCAGCAGCGCGAGGTTCCCGGTGACCTGGTCCCAGTCGAGCCACCCGATGACGAACTCCGCGCCCGCGGTCGCGCCGATCGTGATGAGCAGCAGCACCGCGATCCCGAGGAGGATCCCCAGGTCGATCGCCCAGCGCAGGAACGGGTTCCCCGGCTGCGCGTCGAGGCCCCACACGATCCGGATCGCCGCCCGCACCGACTGCACCCACGCCACACCCGCCACGACCAGCGCCACCGCGGCGAAGATCGTCACCGACTTGCGCGAGGACTCCAGCACCCCGATGTCGATCACCGGCAGGTTCGTCGACAGCCACTGCTCCACCGAGTCGTAGATGTCGGGGAAGTTCAGCAGGTACCCGAAGATCGCGAGCGCCAGCAGCGACATCGAGAACGCCGCGAAGAACGCGTAGTACGAGATCGCGGCCGCGAGCTGGCCGCAGTGGACCTCGCCGTAGCGCTCGCCCGCGCGCCAGGCGTGGTCGACCAGGTTGGACCGCCTGCGCGAGGAGTCGACCACCCGGTCCCACCAGGCGCCCAGGTCAGGGAACTTCACGTGCCGATTCTGGCAGAGCCGGGCCGTCCGCGCGGCGCTTGGTCAGTCGCGGATGACCCAGGCGTCGGGGTCTTCGAGGAGTTTGGTGACCGAGGTGGGCAGGTCGTCGGAGGCGACGGAGGCGAGGGACACCGATTCGAGGATGTTCCGCTCGGAGACGCGCAGGGCGATCCACACGTTGGTGAGGGCCGCGGCGGTCCCGGCGTAGGGGACCTGCTCGGGGCGCTCGCCGCGGACGCCTACGAGGGGGCCGTCAACGGCGCGGATGACGTCGGCGAGGCTGATCTGGTCGCCGGGCCGGGCGAGCTGGTGGCCGCCCTCGGAGCCGCGCTTGGAGGTGGCGATGCCGCCCCGGCGCAGCTGGAGCAGGATCGACTCCAGGAACTTGCGGGGGATGGCCTGGTCCTCGGCGATCTGCTCGGCCGACACCCAGCGGTCCCCGTACCCGGCCAGGGCCACGGCGGCGCGCAGGGCGTAGTCGACGCGGGCTGACAGACGCATGAGGACTCCTCTCAAGTGCCGCTCAGGCGAGCGGTGCTTCCGACTCTATCTCTAGGGGCGCCGCGCTCCCGAGGATCGCGGCATCGCTTGTGAGGCGGGCCGGGCTAGTCGTCGACGAGCAGGCGCAGGTACGCGGCGGTCTCGGCGGCGGCCAGGTCCGCGTCCCCGGCGATGATCGCCTCGATCGCCACGGAGTGGTCGATGTGGGGCTCCTCGGCGAGGACCGGGCCGAGCCCGGCGCGCACGGTGTCGCGGAGCGACTCGGCCAGCTCGGAGTACAGCTCGGCGAGGAGCTTGTTGTGGCTGGCCTCGGCGACGGCCTGGTGGAGGGCGATGTCGGCCGCCACGAACGCCTCGGTGTCGCCGACCTCGTGGGTGGCCTCGCGCTCGGCGAGGAGGATCCGCAGGCGGGTGATGTCGGCTTCGTCGCGGCGGTGGGCGGCGAGGCGGGCGGCCTCGACTTCGAGGCCGCGGCGGACCTCCATGGCGTCCGAGGCGGGGCTGGCGGCGATGCGGCGGCGCACGGCCGCGGTGACCTCGCTGCGGCCGACGACGAACGTCCCGGCGCCCTGCCGGATCTCCAGGAGCCCGGCGTGGGCGAGCGCGCGCACGCCTTCGCGGATGGTGTTGCGGCCGACGCCGAGGAGCTCGGCCAGCTCGCTCTCGGTGGGGATGCGCGATCCGAGGCCCCACTCGCCGTCGCTGATCTGCTGCCGCAGCTGCTCGATCACCTGATCGACGAGGGCGGACTTGCGCGTCGACTGCAATGCCACTGGCGGACCTGACCTTCCCGGATCGCGGCCATGGCTTGCGGGGGCCCGCCATGGGGGGTGTGCGTGTTTCCTGACACTAGAAGGATTAAAGCAGACAGCCGTCGCGATACCGTTGACAGGCCGTCAATTCATCCTATGAATTGACTCGATTCTATCCCGGCTGCTGACGCCCCAGCCCCGCCGCCGCGAATCGAGTCGAAACCGTGTTCCGGCACTCCTCCCGGGACGATGGACAGCGATTGCCGACGCCCTGCCTACCTACCGCGATCACCCCGGCCTCGGAAGGAGACGTCCTCGTGACGACCGATGCCACTGCCAGCGCGCCCGCAGACGCGCCCGACAGCGACACCGCCCCGGACAGCGCCCTCGACAGCACCCTTGAACACCCGGTCCCGCCCCCGGCCGCCGAGATCACCACGCCGCCCGCGCGCCGCGCTGCGGCGGCGGGCTGGATGCTCGTCGCCGGGGTCGTCCTCGCCGCCTTCAACTTCCGCACCGCCGTCACCAGCGTCGGCGCGATCCTCGCCGAGCTGCGCACCGGCCTCGGCATGTCCGAGACCGTCGCCGGGCTGCTCACCACGCTCCCCGTGCTCGCCTTCGCCGGGCTCGGCGCGTTCGCGCCCCGCCTGGCCCGCCGCTTCGGCCCCCGGCTGCTGCTCACCGGCGCGCTCGTGGCGATGAGCGCCGGGCTCGTCGCCCGCGCCTACGCGCCGAACACGGCCCTGTTCCTCCTGTTCAGCCTGTTCGCGCTCGCGGCGGGCGCGATCGGGAACGTCGCCGTCCCGGTGATCGTCAAGCGGTACTTCCCCGCTTCGATCGGGGTCATGACCACCCTGTACTCGACGACGCTCGCGGTCGGCACCGCCGTCGCGGCCGCCGCGACCGCGCCGCTTGAGCACCTGTCGGGGGACTGGCGCTTCGCGCTGGCGGCGTGGGCGCTCCCGGCGGCGATCGCGATCGTCCCGTGGCTGCTGTGGCGTCCGGTCCCGGCCGCGCCGGGCGCGACCGCGGCGCGGCACCTGCACGGGGCGCACCGCTCGCGCCTGGCGTGGATGATGCTGCTGCTGTTCGGCGCGCAGTCGGCGATCGCGTACATCCTCATGGGCTGGACGACGACGATCCTCGCCGCGGACGGGATGTCGGCGGCCGCGGCCGGGTCGATGCTCGGCGTGCTCACGATGGTGCAGATCCCCGTCTCGGTGGTCGTCCCGATCCTCACCGTCCGGTGGGGTCCGCGCCCGACGTTCCTGGCGCTCTCGGCCTGCTACCCGCCCGCCATCGCGGGGCTGTGGCTCGCTGGAGGCGGGGCGCTCACGTGGCTGTGGATGGCGCTGTTCGGGATCGCGACCTCGGTGTTCCCGCTGATCCTGACCTTGTTCGGGCTGCGGGCGCGCACGCCCGCGGGCACGAGCGCGCTGTCCTCGTTCGCGCAGTCCGGCGGGTACCTGCTCGCCGGGTCCGGGCCGCTCGCGGTCGGCTGGGTCTACGGGCTCACCGCCTCGTGGACGGTGCCGTTCACGCTCCTGTCGGTCCTGGCCGTGCTCCTGTTCTTCACGGGCCTGTACGTGACGCGCGAACGGTACGTGGAGGACGAACTGGCCCAGGCGAAACCGGGCCAATAGGCGAAATCGTGCAAACGATCCCCCGCAGGCGGCGCCGAACCTGAGCCGTGCCACGATAGTGCTGTGGACCACAGTGCTGTGGAGACCGGGAGGCGATCGTGACCAGCGAGGTCTTGTGGCTGCCGCGCCCTGACGCGGTGGAGACGACGAACATCGGCCGCTTCGGCCAGTGGCTGTCGCGGCGGGAGGAGCGCGACCTCACTTCGTATCCGGCGCTGTGGCAGTACTCGGTCGAGCGGCTGCGCCCGTTCTGGGGCGCGGTCTGGGAGTACTTCGGCCTCGGCTCCACGGTCCCCGAGCACCGGGTCCTCGCCGACGAGACCATGCCCGACACGGTGTGGTTCCCCGACGAGACGTTCAACTACGCGCGCGCAGTGCTCACCGCGCCCGGGGTCGCCGAGGACGACGTGCTCGTGCGCGCCTACTCCGACACGCGCGACCCCGTCGAGTGGACCCTCGCGGACCTGCGCGAGGCCGTCGCCCGCGCCCGCGCGGGGCTCGTGGCCCACGGGGTGCGCCGCGGCGACCGCGTCGCCGCATGGATGCCGAACATCCCCGAGACGTTCGCGCTCATGCTCGCCTCCGCGAGCCTCGGCGCCGTGTTCTCCAGCTGCGCCCCCGAGTTCGGCGCGAAGGCCGTGCTCGACCGGTTCGCGCAGATCGAGCCGAAGGTCCTCGTCGCCGTCGACGGCTACAGGTACGGGCCGAAGTCCATCGATCGCACCGAGGACGTCAAGCGCGTCGTGCGCGGCCTCGAAGGGCTCGGCTCGGTCGTCATGCTCCCGTACCTCGACCCCGATGCGACGTTCGAGGGCGAGACCTGGGACCGGTTCTGCGCCTACGACGAGGGCGTCGCGTTCGAGCCGCTCACGTTCGACCACCCGCTCTACATCCTCTACTCCTCCGGGACCACGGGCCTGCCGAAGGCGATCGTCCACTCCCACGGCGGCATGGCGATCGAGCACGCCAAGATGCACTCGCTCCACCACGACCTCGGCCCCGGCGACCGGTTCTTCTGGTACTCCACGACCGGGTGGATGATGTGGAACTACCTCGTGTCGGCGCCGATCGTCGGCGCCGGCGTCGTCCTCTTCGACGGGATGCCCGACCCGGCCGGGATGTGGCGCCTCGCCGAGGAGTCCGGCACGACGTTCTTCGGCACCTCCGCGCCGTTCCTCATGGCCTGCCGCTCCCGCGGCATCAAACCGTCCGAGGAGGCCGACCTCTCGCGACTCAAGGGCATCGGCTCCACCGGCGCCCCGCTCCCGGCGGTCGGCTTCGACTACGTGTACGAGCAGATCAGCGCCACCGCGCAGCTCCAGTCCCTCTCGGGCGGCACGGACCTGTGCACCGGGTTCATCGGCGGCGCCCCCACGGTGCCCGTGTGGCGCGGCGAGCTGTCGTGCCGGTGCCTCGGCGCGAACGTGCAGTCCTTCGACCCCGAGGGGCGCCCCGGGATCGGACGCGAAGGGGAGCTCGTCATCGCCTCCCCGATGCCGTCGATGCCCGTGGGCCTGTGGGGCGACCCGCTCAAGCACCGCTACCGGGACACCTACCTCACCGACTTCCCCGGGATCTGGCGCCACGGCGACTGGATCACCATCACCGACCGCGGCTCGGCCGTCATCTCCGGGCGCTCCGACGCGACGCTCAACCGCGGCGGGGTCCGCATGGGCACCGCCGAGTTCTACGCGGTCGTGGAGGCCGTCGACGGCGTCGCCGACTCGCTCGTGGTCCACCTCGACGACCCGGGGCACGACCGGCTCCTCCTCTATGTCGCATTGAAGGAAGGCGTCGAACTCGACGACGACCTGCGCCGCCGCATCACCGGGGCGCTGCGCGAGCAGCTGTCGCCGCGGCACGTGCCCGACGAGGTCCGCCAGGTCCCCGAGGTCCCGCGGACCCTCAGCGGGAAGAAGGTGGAGGTCCCGGTGAAGAAGATCCTCAAGGGCGCCAAGCCCGAGGAGGCCATCGCCCGCGACGCGCTCGCCAACCCCGGCGCGCTCCGCTGGTTCCTGCCCGGCTGAGGGCCCGTCCCGGCCGGTGCGTCCGGGCACGGCTGAGGCGAGTGGAACTCGGAGTGACGTGGGGCCACTGGTAACCCGATTTCCTTCTGCGGCAAGGGAATTCAATTGGGTGTGTGCCCAGTCGCAGACGTGCGGTCGTTAGTATGTTTCGTGTCGCCCCGGTCGGTTTCCCCCGTAGCCGCCGGGGCGGCGCTATGCCCTCCTCGCCTCGGCCCCCGCTGTGCTCCAATGGTCCGCGTGACTGACGAGGACGCGATGGAGGTCGGGGTCGGGCCCTGGGAGGGGCCGCTCCCCGAAGGCGACCGGTTCGATCCGGACCTGCTGCGCGGCGGCGACCGCCGCAACGTGGTCGACGCCTACCGGTACTGGACCCGCGAGGCGATCGTCGCCGACCTCGACGCGCGCCGCCACGACTTCCACGTGGCGATCGAGAACTGGCAGCACGACTTCAACATCGGCACCGTCGTGCGCAACGCGAACGCGTTCCTCGCGAAGACCGTCCACATCGTCGGCAAGCGCCGCTGGAACCGGCGCGGCGCGATGGTCACCGACCGGTACCAGCACGTCGAGCACCACGCCACCGTCGAGGAGTTCACGGCCTGGGCCGCCGCCGAGGGCCTCGCCGTCGTCGGCATCGACAACCTCCCCGGCTCCGTCCCCATCGAGACGGCCTCCTTGCCGCGCAACGCGGTCCTCGTCTTCGGCCAGGAGGGCCCCGGACTGTCCGAACCGGTCCGCGAGGCCTGCGCGATGGTCTGCTCGATCACCCAGTTCGGATCGACGCGCTCGATCAACGCGGGCGTCGCGAGCGGGATCGCCATGCACGCGTGGGTGAGGGAACACGTGTTCGACCAGCGGCCCTGAACGCGCCGCGGCAGGTGCACCTGCAAGGCGCAGTGTCGGATACCTGACGCTTCCCTGGGGTTCGCGGGGGCGATGCGCCTACATTGAGCCAATGGAACGTGACTTGGGGTAAGCTCGCCCGTGGCACAACCGAATAGGTTATTCCGCTGGTAGATAGGCGGAGTCGGGCAAAAGTGGAACGATGTTGTTACGCTGTAGCCCGTCGATCGGCCCCTCGGCTCACACCGTCCGGGCCCATCAGAAAACTGAAAGCCGAGTCATGCTCGTACGGTAGACTCGTGCCAGCCTGCGCCAGACGAACGATCGGCCAGGACCCTTTGACGGGAGGGGTGAGGATGTTGAAGAAGATTCTGACCTGGGGCGGACTTGCGTTCCTGGTGTTCTTTGTAGCCTTCAGGCCGGACGAAGCCAGCGGTGTCGTCGGATCACTCGCCGGCGGCATCCTCGATGCCGCCAACGGCTTCGCAGCGTTCTTCACGAACCTCGTGACCTGATCACGGCGACGCCATGACCGATTCCGGTGCAGGCGGCTCGGGGGACAAGAAGGACACCGAGCCGCTGGAACCCCCAAGTCCGCGCGCCCCCTCCGACGGCCCCGCCCCGGGCGCCGAGTCCCCCACGCGCGAGTTCCCCGCTTTTCAAGGGCAGAGTCCCACGGGCACCGCCGCCCCGGGAGCCCCAGCCGCCGCCGCTTCCGACATCGACGGCGTGCGCTTCGACGACAGCCCCGCCGGGGGCCTGCTCTCCGGCGTGCGCGCCCCCGCCGTCCCCGACGTCCCGTCGCCGATCTCGGCGCGCTACCTGTTCCCCACCGAGAAGTACCGCGGCGAGTGGCGCCGCCACTGGGTCCACCTCATGCCCTGGTACATCATCGGCACCCTCTCCACCTTCATCATGGGCCTCGCCTCCGGCATGCTCACGAAGTGGGACAACGCGAACCGCGACACCGCCCTGTCCGTCACCGTCATCGTGTGGCTGCTGATCCTCGGCTTCGTCGGCTGGAAGATCCTCGACTGGTACATGGACCGGTTCATCCTCACCAACAAGCGGATCATGCTCATCCAGGGGGTCATCACCCGCTCGGTCGCCATGATGCCGCTCGGCCGCGTCACCGACATGAAGTACTCGCAGACCCCGATGGGCCGCATGCTCAACTACGGCGAGTTCATCATCGAGTCCGCGGGCCAGGACCAGGCGCTGCGGAACGTCCCGCACCTGCCGAACCCCAACGAGCTCTACCTCCAGATGTGCGAGGAGATGTACGAGCCCGAAGCGGTCGACGAGCGCATGGCCGAGCCCGAGGAGGACCTCATCCCCGACGAGGAGCCCGCCGTCCCCGGCAAGGCCGACGGCACCTGACCGCTCCCCGCCCCGTTGACGAGCACGCCCGCCGGCACCCGCCGGCGGGCGTTCCGCATCCCGGGGCCGCGCCGGGCGAGACGGGCGACTCGTGGCATGAATCCGGGAGACGGCCCTTGGCACCTACTTCGTATACTCGCTTTCGTACCAACCCTCGGTTGCCGATGACACCCATCTTTTGGCAGAATTCCGCCCTGCGGGGCAACTTTCCACCGGGGGTACGTCGTCTGTTGTTCGACCCCCCCAGGGAGACGCGTGAGCGAGGTCAAATCGTCTCAGGACGAGGAGTTCCGCGAGTACGTGGCGGCGCGCTCTGCCGCGCTGCACCGTGCGGCGTATCTCCTCACGGGGAACTGGGCGACAGCGGAGGACCTGGTGCAGACGACGTTGACGAAGACCTACCTGGCGTGGAGCCGGATCAGGACGACCGACTCGGTCGACGCCTACGCCCGCCGCATCCTCTACAACACCAACGCCTCCTGGTGGCGCAAGCGCTCCAACCGCGAGAAGCCCACCGAGGTGTTCGAGGACCGGGCCGACCTCTCCCGCGACTTCACCGAGCACGGCGCCGTCCGCGACGCCATGTGGCGCCACATCGCCGCCCTCCCCAAGCGCCAGCGCGCGGTCCTCGTCCTCCGCTACTACGAGAACCGCTCCGACGCCCAGATCGCCGAGATCCTCGGCATCTCGATCGGCACCGTCAAGAGCCAGGCCTCCCGGGCCCTCGCCGGCATGCGCAAGCGCCTCGGCACGCCCGCCGCCGCGCTCGGCGTCGCCATGGAACCGAGGGAGGCGGCGTGAACGGGGACATCGAGGCCCTCCTGCGCAGCGGGTTGGCCGAGCAGGCCGAGCGCGCGCCCGAAGCGGCCGACGACGCAGGGCTCGCCGACCTCGCCATCGCCGGTGCCCACCGCATCCGGCGGCGCCGCCGCATCGGCGCGGCCGCGGGCGGCGCGGGCCTCCTCGTCATCGGCGCCGGCGTGTTCGCGCTCCAGCCGCTCCTCGACATGGAGGACCAGGGCACCATCGCCGCCGACTCCACCAGCACCGCCGAGGCCCGCGGCGAGTTCGACATGGAGTTCGTCATCGACACCGGCGGCGAGTACGCGATCCTCAACCAGGACGGCGACACCGTCCCGATCGGCGACACCGAACCCGACAGTGTCTACCGGCTCCAGGACGGGTACGTGCTGTCGTCCTCCTCGCAGCAGACCACCGGGGTCGTCAGCCTCGACGGCTCGATGAGCTCGTCCGCCGACTGGCCCTCGCCGGACACGTACACCACCGTCAACGTGGACGCCACCGGATACGCGATGGTCACCCCGGACGCCGACCTGACCTTCGAGCTGTACACGCTCAACGACGTCGCCGCCGACGCGGTCGCCGAGCCGACCTCGTTCTCGGTCAGCTACGACCTCACCCTCGCGAACTGGAACACGAGCACGGCGGTCTTCACCGCCGACCTGTGGTCCACGACCGGCGGCGGCGAGAGCACCTACTACTTCAACAGCGAGTACGACTGGAACCTCGCGGCGCTCGCCGACGCCGGGTTCGAGTCGGTCGCCGTCGTCGACGCGACGAACACCGACTACGTGTGCGTCGCCGACCTCGACGCGAACGGCGGCGTCGCCCGCGAAGGCGAGGAGTGCGGCCCGGTCGGGACCGAGCGGATCAAGGCCGACATCGAGGCCACGTCCCAGGACGACAGCGCGGTCGCGCTCGTCGACGACACCGTCGACCACTTCCAGAGCACCGTGTACTACCCGATGTCGGAACTCGACCTGGGCGAATACGAGGACGAGTACTACAGCTCCAGCATGATGTTCATCGACCCGTTCAACCGCTGGGAGATGTCCTACAACCGGGGCGACACGACCTGGCTGATGATCGACTACTCCGAGGATCCCGCGTACATGACGATCCTCAGCCCGCCGTCGGGCGCGGTCATGCCGGTCATGGACTACATCCCGCCGGAGTGACCCGGCGCTGAGCCCCACGTAACACAAGGGTCCGAATCCGCGGCTGTGACCCGGCGGACTTGCCATACTCGCTGCGTGGGTGGACTCGAATACTTGCTGACCGTCATGGTGACGCTCTTCGTCATCATGGACCCGCCCGGGATCGTGCCGATCTACCTGGCCCTCACCGGGACCATGGACAAGCGGCAGCGCAACCGGGCGGCGCTCCAGGCGACCCTGCTGTCGCTCGGGGTGATCTCGCTGTTCGCGCTGCTCGGGCAGCAGATCATCAGCTACCTCCACATCGACCTCGCCGCCCTCCAGGGCGCGGGCGGGCTCCTGCTCCTCCTCGTCGCCCTCCAGCTCCTCACCGGCAAGGCCGACGACCCGAACGAGGCCGCCACCTCCAACATCGCCCTCGTCCCCCTCGGCACGCCCCTCCTCGCGGGCCCCGGCGCGATCGTCGCGGTGATCCTCTTCGTGCAGCAGGCGCCCTCGCACGCCGACTACCTGTGGATCGCCCTCGCCATCATCGTGATCCACTTCCTGATCTACCTGGTGATGCGCTTCTCCGGCGTCCTGGTGAAGATCCTGCGCCGCGGCGGCATCGAGGTCCTCACCCGCATCGCGGGCGTCCTCCTCGCGGCCATCGCCGTCCAGCTCATCGCCGACGCCGTGATGAGCTACGCCGCCCACTTCGAAAGTTCGGCCGGCGCTACCGGTTGGTGATCACTTTAGGGTTCAATGAACCCATGACGACGATTCTCGACCTGCCCCTGCACCCGCTGGCGGTGCACGCGCCGATCATCCTCGTGGCGCTGCTCGTGCTCCTCGGCGCCGCGTACGTGCTCATTCCGCCGCTGCGCCAGCGCGTCGGGTGGGCGGCGGCGATCCTGGTGCTCGTCGCGCCCGCGAGCGTGTACGGGTCGATCCTCACCGGACAGCAGTTCGCCGACTACACCTACCCCGACGGCTGGCCCGAGGCCGTCCAGCAGCACCACGACAACGCCTACTGGCTCCTGTGGACGCTCGTCGCGCTCATCCCCGTGTGGTTCCTGTTCGCGGGCCTCGACCGCGGCCGCCGCGCCGCGCTCCTGCGGAACGGCGACGCCCCGAAGCCCGCCCCTTCAGAGGACGGCGAGACCGCCTCGACCGGCTCCGACGACCCGGCCGCGGGCGGCCGCAAGGTCATCATGTTCGTCTTCGGCCTGATCGCGCTGGCGCTGCTGGGGCTCGCGGCCTGGTGGCTGTTCCAGACCGGGCACACCGGTGCCGACATGGTGTGGGGCGGCGTCGTCCAGAACTGACGCCCGTAGGAGGAAGCCCCCGTCCCGGCCCGGGACGGGGGCTTCGCTGTCGGCTCAGAACTCGACGAGCCCGATGATGAGGACGGTGAACATGAGCGCCACCGAGACGAGCGTCAGCCACTGGGTGACGAGCCGCGCCCGCTGCTCGGCCGCGTCGATCGCCGCATGGTCCTGCTCCGGCAGCCGTCGCGGCTCCCCGGGCAGCGCCACCGACTCGACGCGCCACCCGGGAGGCGGCGGCACGTTCACCGGCGGTCCTTCGTAAGCGGGGCTCTCATCGCTCATGGGGAGAGCCTATCGCCGGGCAGCGCGGAGCGCTGCGGGTGGCGCTGCGCTGGGCCCCCGGTCGCAAGGGTGCCCGGCGGGTACGACGAAACGCGGGCAGCGGGGAGTGTCGCGAGTAGCGGTTCTGAGGCGCCCCGGAATCAACGGTGCCCGGCGGGTGCGACGAAACGCCGCGGGCGGTGTCCCTCGTTAGGGGACACCGCCCGCGGCGTTCGCTGTCGGCGAATGCTCGCCTGTGCGTCAGTCCTGGCTCGGGGCCTGGCGGTCGTTGCCTCCGGTGGGGCGGCGGCGACGGCGCCTGCGGCGGGCCGGGGCGTCGCCTTCGGCGTCCGAGGCGGCGGCGGGCGCGGTGTCCGTCTGCGGCTTGGACTCGCGCGGGGCGGCGTCCTCGTCGGTGCGGATGCGGCGGCGCTGGCGGCTGCGCGGGGCGTCGCCTTCGGCGTCGGAGCGGCGCTCGGGGCGCTCGCCCCCGTCGCGGGCGCCGCTGCGGGAGCCGCCGTCGCGCGAACCGCCGTCACGACCGCCGCGGCGGTCGCTCTGGCCCCGGCCGCCTTCGCCGCGGCCCCGTCCGCGCGGGCCGCGGCCGCGGCCCTTCTTGCGGGGCTCGCCCTCGACGTTCTCCTCGCGCTCGGCGGAGAGGCCGTCGCGCTTGCGGAGCTCGCTCGGGAGCGCCGGCGGGGCGCCCTCGGGGATGTCGAGGTCGGTGTACAGGTGGTCGGAGGTGTGGTAGGTCTCCAGCGGCTCGCCGAGGTCGAGGCCGTTGGCCTTGACGATGATCTTCCAGCGGGGGAGGTCCTCCCACGTCAGGAACGTGACGGCGATGCCCGTCGCGCCCGCGCGGCCGGTGCGGCCGATGCGGTGCACGTAGGTCTCGGCCTCCTCGGGCGCGTCGAAGTTGATGACGTGCGTGATGTCGGGGACGTCGATGCCGCGGGCGGCCACGTCGGTCGCCACGAGCACGTCGATCTTCCCCGAGCGGAAGGCCCGCAGGGCCCGCTCGCGCGCGTTCTGGCCGAGGTCGCCGTGGACCGAGCCGACCGCGAAGCCGCGGAAGTCCAGCTCGTCGGCGACTTTCTGCGCGGCGCGCTTGGTGCGGCAGAACATGATCGTCAGGCCGCGGCCGTTCGCCTGGAGGATCCGGGCGGCGACCTCGATCTTGTTCATCGCGTGGGTCATGTAGACCAGCTGCCGGGTGTTGTTGGCGGCCTCCAGGTCGGGGGCGCTCACGTCGGCGGCGACGGTGATGGGCCGGTTCATGTGGCGGCGCGACAGCGACATGATCGTGTCGGGCATCGTCGCCGAGAACAGCATGGTCTGGCGCTGCTCCGGCAGGAGCTTGAGGATCTTCTCGACGTCCTCGGAGAACCCGAGGTCGAGCATCCGGTCGGCCTCGTCGAGGACGCAAGTAGCGATCTTGTTGAGCTTGATGTGCTTCGACTTGTAGAGGTCGAGCAGGCGGCCCGGGGTGCCGACGATGATGTCGACGCCCGCCTTCAGGGCCTCGACCTGCGGCTCGTAGGCGCGGCCGCCGTAGATCGGCAGGACCCGGATGTTGCGGGTCTTGCCCGCGTCCTCCAGGTCGCGGGCCACCTGGAGGCCCAGCTCGCGCGTGGGGACCAGGATCAGCGCCTGGGGGAGCCCGTCGGACCCCTCCTCGGCGGAGGTGATCCGGTCGATGATCGGGAGGCCGAACCCGAAGGTCTTGCCGGTGCCCGTGGGGGCGCGCCCGATGATGTCGGAGCCCCGCAGGGCGATCGGGATCGCGTACTCCTGGATCGCGAAGGCCCGTTCGATGCCAAGCGCCGCAAGCGCTTCGACGGTCTCTTCCCGAACGCCCAGGGCTGCGAAAGTCGGCCCGTCGTTCTGGGGCCGGTCGGTGTTCAATTCGTTCACTCTGTTCACCTCGTGGCGGAGGACGTCACCAGATCCGGGGAACTCGGCGCCACATATAGTCTCGTTACACAGCGGCGACGACCGCCGGATTCGGTGAGTCGCCGCTTCGCAGGAGCGGCCCGGTGAAGAAACCGGTACCGCTTCAGGACCGCCTGGTACAGGGATGCCCCGTCGGGGCCGCGGTCCCTTCCGTCCATCCTACGCTCTCCCGGCACCATCGTCTCGGTGCGCCGTTCCCGGGCGGGGCGCGCGTTTCCCCCCGAACCCCCGATCCGGCCCTTCTGGCCTGCGAAGACGCACGTGAAGGTCCGATCGGCGACACCTACGTGAAGGCGAGGGCCGCATCCGCCCAGTGGTAACCTGCCCCGGTGTCCGAGACTTCTGATCCCGCCCCGGCCGCGGCCCCGGCGACCGCGCCCCCCGGCCGCGAGGCCGTCGTCGAACTCCTTGGGCTGCTTGCCCTCGGCGAGCTGCTCGCGTTCGAGCGCATGGTCTTCGACGCCCGCCTCGCCCCCGACCTCGGCCGGCGCGCCGCCCTCTCGGAGGCGGCCGTCGGTGAGATTCGCAACTACCGGCTGATCGCCGACCGCCTGCACGCCCTCGGGGCCGACCCCGCCGAGGCCATGGCCCCGTTCCGCGAGGCGTTCCGCTCCTTCGACGCCTCCACCTCGCCGCGCGACTGGCTCGAAGCGCTCGTGAAGGTCTACCTCGGCGACGCCGTCGCCGACGACTTCTTCCGCGCCGTCTCCTCAAGCCTGGAGGACGCCGACCGCACCGTGATCGAGACCGTGCTCGCCGAGTCCGGCGCGGCCGACCTCGCCGCTGCGGAGATCCGCGCCGCCGTCGAGGCCGACGAGTCCGTCACCGGCCGCCTGTCCCTGTGGGCCCGCCGCCTCGTCGGCGAGGGCATCAACCGCGCCCAGGGCGTGGCCGCGGCCAACGAGCGCCTCACCGCGATCATCGTCGGCGACGGCGGCACCCTCGACGCGCTCCTGCGCCGCCTCACCCGCGCCCACCAGGACCGCATGAAGTCCGTGGGCCTCAACAACTAGGGCCCTTCCCCGCGCCGAAAACGTTCGGGCACGTCACCGCCAGTGCCGTTACCGAATCGAGACGATACGGCCGCAACCGGCGCCTTCGCTCCACGCGTCTTCGGGGCGGAGGAGGACTCAACATGCGGCTCACGAAAAGCCATGTCGTCAGCGGGGTGCTCGCCGTCGCGCTGCTCGGCGCGACGGCCACCGCCTGGTACTTCGCTGCGCAGGCGCGGACCCCGGCCCAGAGGGCCGAGGAGACCGCCGAACCCGACGACAGCGTCATCACCGTCAGCGTCGACCAGGAGCAGCTGATCGACACCCTCGAATTCGAGGCGGTCCTGGACCGGACCGGCGACTTCGAGGTCCCCGCGCCGACCGCCCCGGAGGGCATCGAGACCGCGCTGGCCTCGAAGATCCCCGTTGAGGTCGGCGACGAGGTCAAGGCCGGGACCGTGCTCCTGGAGGTGTCCGGCCGCCCGATGATCGCCCTCGAAGGCGACGTGCCCGCCTACCGCGATCTCCAGGAGGGCGACACCGGCCCCGACGTGGAGCAGCTGCAACTGGCGCTCCAGCAGATCTACGGCACGCCCAAGACCGGGACGTTCGACTCGCGCACGGCCTCGGACCTGAAGAAGCTCTACGACCACGCCGGGTACGACCATGCCACGACCTCCGAGGAGGTCGCCACCGAGGAGGACGACACCGCCGAAGGCGACACCGGCGACGAGAACACCGAAGGTGGCGAGGAGAACACCGGCGGCGCCCAGACCGAGACCGTCGAGCGTGTGGCGCTGCCCGCCTCCGAGGTCGTGTTCCTGCCCGAGCTGCCCATGCAGGTCTCGAAGGTCAACGCGAAGCAGTCCGCGCCCGTCGAGGGCACCGTCCTGGTGCTCGCCTCCGGCGACTGGAAGCTGGAGGCCGAGCTCGACGAGGAGGTCGGCTCCGAGCTGTCGAAGCTCGGCGACGAGGCCGAGCTCGAATACGGCGACGGCCCCTTGGAGGGCCAGGAGGTCGGCGGCTTCGAGCTGGAGACCCGCGAGGTCGAGGGCGAGACCGACCAGTGGAGCGAGGAGGAGGCCCAGACCGTCGAGAAGACGTTCGCGATCTTCGCGTTCGACGCTGAGGCCGTCGAGGGCATCGAGGACCTCGCGCCCGGCGAGGAGCAGGAGGTCACGCTGGTGCGGGCCCGCTCTGCGGAGGACGCGCTCATCGTGCCGCTCTCGGCACTGTGGACCGATTCCGAGGGCCGGACCATGATCACCGTGCTCGAAGAGGACGGCACGACCGAGCGGCACATCGAAGTGGACGTGAGCCTGCGCCACGAAGGCCGCGGCGTGGTCGTCCCCGTCGAGGGCGAGCTCGCGGCCGGGGACGAGGTCGTGATCGCCTGGCGCGACCGGGGCAACGGCTGATGGCCCGCCGCCGGCGCGAACCCGAGACCGACACCGAGCTGCTGGAGTACATCACTCCGGACGGTGAGGACGCCGGAGCCGAGGAGCCGCAGGGGCGCAAAGCCCGCCGCGCCGCCAAGAAGGCCGCGAACCAGGCCGCGGAGGACGAGCGGGACGCGATCCCGAAGGCCAAGGGCCGCTTCGGGGTCCGCTCGATGGGCATCGCGTACGAGGCGTTCCAGTCGCTGCGCGGGCGCTCGATGCGCACGTGGATGACCGCGATCGGCATCGCCCTGGGCATCGCCGCCACGGTCGCGACCGTGGGCCTGTCGTCCACATCGGCCGCCGCCATCGCCGAGCGGTTCGACGCGACCGAGGCCACCCAGGTGACCGTGTCGTTCTCCGACACGATGAGGGACGCCGGGTACGGGCCCACCCTCGAAGCCGCGCAGCGGGTCCGCGAGATCAACGGCGTCGCCGACGCCGGGATCGTCTGCGGTTCCACCGACGACCTCGCCGCCTCCCGCACCGAGGCGGGCGACTACGTGCGCGAGGTCCCCGTGTTCGGCATGGAGCCGGGCGCGATGGCCGCGTACGGGTTCGAGTTCACGCAGGGAGCGGCCTTCGACGAGGGCCACGTCGCCCGCGGCGACCAGGTCGCCGTCATCGACGAGTCCGCCGCCCGCGACCTCGGCTACACGTCCCTCGAAGGCGGGCCGATGATCTACGTCGACGGCCGCGAGTACGCCCTCATCGGCGTCTACCAGGCCCCCGAAGGCGAAGCGAAGCTCACCGGCGCCGTCGTCGTCCCGCCGACCCCGTGCATCGAGGCCGACCCCGAGTACGCGGCCGGGCAGGTGTTCATCCGCACCGACCTGGGCGCGGCCGACAAGGTCGCCGACACCGCCCCGACCGCGGTGTTCCCCGAAGGCCCCGACAACCTGTCGGTGTCCAAGCCCTCCGACCTCCGCTCGTTCCGCAAGGGCGTGGAGAACGAGATGCAGGCGCTCCTGCTCGGCCTCGCGGCCGTCTCGCTCGTCATCGGCGCCGTCTCGGTCTCCAACACCGCGCTCGTGTCGGTCATGGAGCGCCGAAGCGAGATCGGCCTGCGCCGCGCCGTCGGGGCCGCCCGGCGGGCGGTGGCGATGCAGTTCGTGTGGGAGTCGACGCTCATCGGGCTCATCGGCGGCCTCGTCGGCACGGTCCTGGGCGTGAACGTCACCGCGTTCGTGTCCCTCTACCGCGACTGGCAGATCGTCTTCGACCCCGCCCTGTTCGCGGCCGGGCCCGTCATCGGCGCCGTCGTCGGCATCGTCGCCGGCGTCTACCCCGCCTGGCGCGCCTCCAGAATCCCGCCCGCGGTCACCCTGAGGACCTGACGCTCGTTAGACCCGCGTGAACCTCATCGAGGACGCCCGGGACCTGTTCCTGCCCGCCGCCTGCGCCTCCTGCCGGAGCGCCCGGGCGGCGGGCGGCGGCGTCTGGAGGGGCCTGTGCCCCGACTGCGCTCAGGAGCTGCGGGACCTGCGCCCGCGCCTCGCGACACCCCTCCACGCCGCCCCGCCCGCCGTGGCCGCCGGGCCCTACGCGGGCGCGCTCGCCGAAGCCCTCAACGAGTACAAGGAGCGGTCCCGCCGCGAGCTCGCCCCCGCCCTCGGCCGCCTCCTCGCCGGAGCCCTCGCCGTCGTCGCCCCCGAGGTCCCCGGCGCCGTGCTCGTCCCCGTCCCGCCCACCGCCGCGGCCCGCCGCGCCCGCGGCTTCGACCACGTCGCCGGCATGGCCGCCGGACTCGGCGACCTGCGCCCGTGCCTGCGGGCCCGCCCGCGCCCCGACTCGGTCGGCCTGACCCCCGCCCAGCGCGAGGAGGCCGCCCGCCGGAGCCTGCGCCCCGCCCGCCGCGCGATCCGGGCGCTGGCCGCCTTGGGCCGCCCCGCGGTCCTCGTCGACGACGTCGTCACCACCGGCGCCACGCTCCGCGCCGCGGCGCTGGTGCTGCGGGACGCGGGCATAGAGGTCCCCGCGGCGGTCGTCGTCGCGGCGGCCTGAACCGCACTCCAGGGGTTTGCGGGACGGGAGTGCGGCAATCCTCCTTGTGTCATGATCCCGACAACCCCGTCTGGAGGGTTCGAACGCGAATGCGAAGAGTTGTCTCGGTTCCGCCGGAATCCGTGCGCGCACCCTCGGAGCATTGGAGAATTCCGGTAGCCGAAGGGTCGACTTTCGGTGAGCGAGGGGTTAGTCTCGAAATCTCAGATCGGTAACGAGACGGCAGAGGCCAGTTGGCCCAAAGGTGAACGCCCCCTTCTACAGAGGTGTTCGCATCCGTCCTGACCGTGAAGGGAGGTCGCTCCATCCGCCGTACCGGAACCACGGCTCCGGACCCAGCACACGCAACTACGTCAGCGCCGCGGAAGCGCGCGGCGCACCTGGGAGGTTCAGAGGTGGACATCGTCGTCAAGGGCCGGAACGTAGAGGTCCCCGACCACTACCGCGGTCTCGTCGAAGAGAAGATCGAGGGCAAGATCGCGAAGTACCTCGCCCGCTACGACGGGGAGGCGATCAAGATCGACGTCGAGCTCTATCACGAGCCCAATCCCCGCCAGGCCGACCATGCGCAGCGCGTCGAGATCACGTGCCGTCCGAAGGGCGCGGTCATCCGCGCCGAGGCGTGCGCCGGGGACTTCAGGTCCGCGTTCGAGCTCGCGGTGACCAAGCTCGGCCACCAGCTCCGCAAGACCTCCGACCGCAAGCGCGTCTCGCGCGGCGGCACCAAGGCCCCGATCTCGGTGGCCGAGGCGACCGCGAACGGCGGCGGCCGCATCCCCGAGGGCGCGACCCTCGTGGCGGAGCCCGACGCGAAGGAGCGCGCCGCGCGCGCCCGCTTCATCTCCGAGGACGTCGACCACTTCGACGGCCTCGTCGAGGACCACCTGCCGGGCCGGATCGTCCGCGAGAAGATCCACCCCGGCGAGCCGATGACCGTCGACGACGCCCTCCAGAACATGGAGCTCGTCGGCCACGACTTCTACCTCTTCCACGACAAGGAGACCGGCCGCCCGTCCGTCGTGTACCGCCGCAGGGCCTTCGACTACGGCCTGCTCAAGCTCGACCTCTAGGACCGCGTAGCGAAAGGGCCCCGGCGGATGCCGGGGCCCTTTTTCTCAACGATCTTCACACGTTCGGGTCAGCCCTCCAGGGCCGAGCCGGACTTCCAGTCGTCCCAGGACTTGATCCAGAAGCCCCAGCCGTTGTTCCACGGCATCTCGCGCGGGGAGCCGGTGACGTCGACCGGGTCGCCGCGCTGGGCGATCCCGTAGAACCACTCGGCGTTCGAGTCGCTCGCGTTCAGGCAGCCGTGCGAGAGGTTCGCCGAGCCGAGGCTCCCGTTCCAGGGCGCGCCGTGGACGAACTCGCCGGAGGCGTTGATGCGGGTGGCCCACTTGACAGGCGTCGAGTAGTAGCCCTCGTCGCCCTCCTCGCGGCCGGGCGAGACCATGACCTTGTCGGCGAACTTCTCCATGACCAGGTGGACGCCGGTGGCCGTGTAGTACTCCCACTCCTCGCCGTTGCCGCCCGAGATCGGGATCTCCTTCTCCACCTCGCCGTCGAACTTGACGGTCATGGTGTGGGTCTCCAGGTCCGCGTGGGAGGTCTGCGACCGCCCGATCTCCATGACGGCCTCGTAGTTCTCGTCGCCCCACGTGTCGCCGCCGAGGAAGACGCCGTCGAAGTTCGCCGTGAAGGTGACCTTCTGGTACGGCTGCCAGTACTCCTTCGTGCGGTAGATCGCCTGCGAGTCGCTGATCCAGTGCCAGGCCCCCTCGTGGCCCAGCTCGGACTCGACCTTGAGGTTCTTCTCGACCTCGGCCCGGTCGGGGGCGTCCTCGGTGAAGAACACGATGATCGGCGCGCCGACGCCGACGGTCTCGCCCTCCACGATCGGCGTCACGTCGGCCACCCCGAAGCCGGTGCCGTCCCGGCGCTCGGTGGTGAAGGTCTGCTCGAACTCGGTGACGGTGCCGTCGGAGCTGACGGCCTTCGCGGCGACGGTGTGGACCGAGCCCGCGTCCATCACGCCTTTCGAGGTCCAGGAGGTGAGGTCCTCGGCGAAGTCGCCTTCGATGGTCTTGGACCGGTCGGAGGTCACGTTGACCTCTTCGAGGATGCCGTCCACCACGGTGAGGTTGAACGGCTGGGACGGATCATGGTCGTCGACGGCGTCGAGCGACACTACGGGCACGATCGGGGCCGGCGTGAACGTCCCCTGCTGGGGTTCGGCGCACGCGGCAAGCGAGAGCAGCGACGTCGCCGAGGCAGCGGCGACGAAGGACCGGCGTTTCAAAGGGGGTTCCTCCACAAAGCGAAGCGACGCGATAACTATATCTCCGACGCCCGGCCCCACCCCTTGGGTTGCACGCTAGTCGCTGCTCAACACAGCCCACACCAACGTGTCGCGCCTGCGGCCCGCCAGCGTCGGCAGTCCGCCGCGCTCCACGCCCTCCAGGCGGAAGCCCGCGCGGCGCAGGACCGCCTGCGAAGCGGTGTTGTGGAGGTCCGTCCCGGCCCACACCCGGTCGAGCCCGACCTCGCGGAACGCCCAGCGCCGCACCAGGTTCACCGCCCTGGTCGCGTACCCGCGGCCGCGCACCGACGCGCGCAGGTCGTAGCCGATCATGCCGGTGCCGACGATCCGCGCCACGTCGTACAGCCCGATCGTGCCCTGGTAGCCCTCGCCGTCATCGATGACCATGAGGGCGCTGCGCCCGCGCAGCCAGTCGACCGCGGCCCGCCACTCGCACACCTCGCGGGCCTCCTCGGCGCTCGGCGGCAGCGGCAGCGCCGCCCCGGCGTACACGTCGGGGCTGGAGCGGTGCCGCAGGTGGGCCTCGAAGTCGCCGGCGCCGAGCGGCCGGAGCGTGACGACCCCGTCGGACAGCGTCCCGCCGGGCAGGTCCGGCAGGACCCGCGGGGACGGGCCGGTGCCGTCGCCCGGGAGCAGGCCGAGGGTGAGCGCGTGGGTGCCGTCCCAGGCCGCACCGCGGGCGACGCCGCCGTCGGGCCGGAAGCCCGCACCGAGCGCCGAGCGGATCGCGGCGTGGTCGCGCACGGGCGGGCGCGCTTCAAGCCGGTGCGCCCCCGCCTCGAACACGACCGGCGCGACCGCGCGGAGCATCGCCGAGGCGAGCCGCTTCCCGCGCCGCTCGGGGGCGACCCAGTACCGCACCGAGACGACCCCTGAGCCCTCGAACCCGAGGGCGCCCCACACCGCCTCGCCTTCGGGGGACACCGCCACGGCGTCGGGCTCGAAACCGCAGTCCACGGTGGTCGCGGCGTCGGACGGCCGCAGCACGAACGCCGTCGTCGCGACGGGTTCGAAGAAATTCACGTCCCCAGACAAGCAGCCCAGGGGCGGTGCGTCAACCGTTTGAGGAGTCTGATTCGCACCGGATGGCCCGGATCAGCGCGCCAGTTCCTCGGGGAACAGGCTCGCGATCACGGAGTCCCGGCGGCCCAGCGGGCCGCTGCGCATCCGCCGCCGCACGCCCTCCACGGTGAACCCGGCCTTCTGCGCGACGCGCAGCGACGCCTCGTTCTCCGGGTCGGCCCGCCACTCGATGCGCTCCAAAGCGAGCGAGTCGAACCCGAGGCGGCACAGGCGCTTGACGGCGGCGGTCATCCACCCGCGCCCGCGCGCCCACGGCGCCGTCAGGTACCCGACCTCCGACTCGCCGGGCTCGCGGAGCATGAGCTCCACGGAGCCGCAGTAGCGGTCGTGCTCGTCGGCGAGGACGTACAGGACGCGGTCGCCGAGGTCCCAGGCGCGGCGCTTGTCGCGCAGGAACTGCTCGGCGTCGGACCGCGCGTAGTCGCGCGGCATGGGCGTGAACCGCTGCACCTCCGGGTCGGCGCAGGCCGTCGCCACGTCGTCGAGGTCCGCCTCTTTCAAGGGCCGCAACCGCAGTCCCGCGGCGCCGGTCTCCAGATCGGGCTGCGGTGCGGTGAAGAACGCGGCCTGGCGCTTGAGGATCTCGTAGTGCGGGGGCGGGTCGTCGGGGCCGCGGAGGTCCCCGGGGAGCATCCCGCCGATCCAGCAGTCGCGGGTGACGCCGCGCTGGTTGACGCCGCCGCGCGAGACCCCTTCGACGGTGAACCCGGTGCGCAGGGCCGCGAGGCGCGAGGCGTGGTTGCCGACGATCGCGTCCCACGCGATGCGGCGGGCGCCGAGACGGTCGAACCCGAACGCGACGGCCGCGCGGATGCCGCGCTGGGCGACGCCGCGGCCCCGCGCCCACGGCGCGGTCACGTAGGTGATCGTCATCTCGCCGGGGAAGGACTTCGTCAGGGCCATGGAGCCGACGAGCACGCCGTCCTCCTCGACGGCCCACCGCGGGTTCTCCCCGCCCCAGTGGCGCCGCTGCACCTCCACGAACCGCTGCCGCGCCGAGCCGCCCCACGGCAGGGGCATGACGAGGAACCGCTCGATGAGCGGATCGGCGTAGATCCGGGCCAGATCGGGCAGGTGCCGCTGCTCCCAGGCGACGAGCCGCAGGCCGTCGGCATCGAGGGTGACGGGTTCCATAGCCTCCGATTGTGCCCCACCAACGGCCGTCAGGACCAGCCGCCGCCTACGCGTAGTATTGACCGGGATATCCACCCGATCTGGTCAAGACGTTGCTGGGGGCTGATCTTCCGTGTCGTTGTTCGAGAAGGTACTGCGGGCCGGCGAGGGCCGCGCGCTCAAGCGACTCAACGCGATCGCCGACGCGGTCGACTCCTTGGAAGACGAGTACAAGGCGCTCACCGACGCCGAGCTGCGCGCGCTCACCGACGAGTACAAGGAGCGCCTGAAAGACGGCGAGACCACCGACGACCTCATGCCCGAGGCGTTCGCCACAGTCCGCGAGGCGGCCTGGCGCGTCCGCGGGATGCGCCACTACCACGTGCAGCTCATGGGCGGCGCCGCACTGCACCAGGGCAACATCGCCGAGATGAAGACCGGCGAGGGCAAGACCCTCGTCTCGACGCTCCCCGTCTACCTCAACGGGCTCACCGGCAAGGGCGTCCACCAGGTCACCGTCAACGACTACCTGGTCCGCCGCGACGCCGAGTGGATGGGCGAGATCCACCGCTTCCTGGGCCTGTCCGTCGGCGTCGTGCTCCCCGGCGAGGGCTCGGAGAAGCACCGCGAGGCCTACCTCGCCGACGTCACGTACTCCACGAACAACGAGCTGGCCTTCGACTACCTGCGCGACAACATGACCGCCTCCGCGGACAGCCTCGTGCAGCGCGGCCACCACTTCGCGCTCGTCGACGAGGTCGACTCGATCCTCATCGACGAGGCCCGCACCCCGATCATCATCTCGGGCCCCGCCGAGCACTCCAAGCGCTGGTACACCGAGTTCGCGAACATCGTCCGCTCCATGAAGCGCGACGAGCACTACGAGGTCGACGAGGGCAAGCGCACCATCGCGATCTCCGAGGCCGGCGTGGCCCGCGTCGAAGACCGCCTCGGCATCGAGAACCTCTACGACTCGGTGAACACCCCGCTCGTCGGCTACCTGAACAACGCGATCAAGGCGCAGGAGCTGTTCGAGCGCAACCGCGAGTACATCGTCTCCGAGGACGACGAGGTGCTCATCGTCGACGAGTTCACCGGCCGCGTCCTGCCGGGCCGCCGCTTCAACGAGGGCATCCACCAGGCCATCGAGGCCAAGGAGAAGGTGGAGATCAAGCAGGAGAACCAGACGTTCGCCACCACCACCCTCCAGAACTACTTCCGCCTCTACGAGAAGCTCGCGGGCATCACCGGCACCGCGCAGACCGAGGCGTCGGAGTTCAACAACGTCTACGGCATGGGCGTCATCCCGATCCCCACGAACAAGCCGATGATCCGCCGCGACCAGCCCGACGTCATCTACAAGACCGAAGAGGCGAAGTTCCAGGCCGTCGTCGACGACATCGCCGAGCGCCACGAGACCGGCCAGCCGGTCCTCGTCGGCACCGTCTCGGTCGAGAAGTCGGAGATGCTCGCGCGCCTGTTGAAGAAGCGCGGCATCCCGCACAACGTGCTCAACGCGAAGAACCACGCGAAGGAAGCCGAGTACATCGCGCAGGCGGGCCAGCGCGGCGCCGTCACCGTCGCCACCAACATGGCCGGGCGCGGCACCGACATCATGCTCGGCGGCAACCCCGAGTACCTCGCGGCCTCCGACCTGCGCGCGCGCGGCGTCGACGACGCCGACGAGGAGACCTACTCGGCGGCGTGGGCCGAGGCCATCGAGAAGTTCGAGGAGACGACCAAGGCCGAGGCCGAGGACGTCAAGGACGCGGGCGGCCTGTACGTGCTCGGCACCGAGCGCCACGAGTCGCGCCGCATCGACAACCAGCTGCGCGGCCGCGCGGGCCGCCAGGGCGACCCGGGCGAGTCCCGGTTCTACCTGTCGCTCTCGGACGACCTGATGAAGCGGTTCAACGCGGACGCCGTGCGCGCCATGATGAACCGGATGCGCGTCCCCGACGACGTGCCGATCGTGTCGAAGCTCGTGACCCGCCAGATCGAGTCGGCGCAGTCGCAGATCGAGGGCCACAACGCGGAGATCCGCAAGAACGTCCTCAAGTACGACGAGGTCATGAACAACCAGCGCACCGTCATCTACGACGAGCGGCGCAAGGTCCTCGACGGCGAGGACGTCTCCGAGCAGATCTCGCACTTCATCGACGACGTCCTGGAGGCGTACGTCGCGGGCGCCACGAGCGAGGGCTACGGCGAGGACTGGGATCTCGACGAGCTGTGGTCGGCGTTCAAGCAGCTGTACCCGATCGCCTTGTCGCACAAGGAGGTCGTGAAGCAGGCGGGCGGGCTCGACGAGCTCGACGCCGAGACGCTCCTCAAGGCCGTCAAGGAGGACGCGCACGAGGTCTACGCCGCGCGCGAAGAGGAGTTCGGCGAAGAGGTGCTGCGGAAGCTGGAGCGGCGGGTGCTGCTCCAGACGATCGACCGGAAGTGGCGCGAGCACCTGTACGAGGTGGACTACCTCAAGCAGGGCATCAGCCTGCGGGCGTACGCGCAGCGCGACCCGGTCATCGAGTACCAGCGCGAGGCGTTCGACATGTTCCAGACGATGCTCGACGGCATCAAGGAGGACACGGTCCGCTTCCTGATGAACGCCGAGCTGAAGGCCAAGCCCGCCGAGGGCGGGGCGGCGGCCGAGCCGGAGGCGACGATCCGCGGCCTGGAGCCGCTGCGCAAGCCGGAGATGCTGCTCCAGTCGGCGCCGTCGATGGACAACGCGAGCGGCGTGGAGAGCCAGGCGACGACCGAGGACGGCGCGGTGTTCAAGCGCCCGCCGAAGCCGGTCGCGGGCCAGAAGCGCGACGTGAAGCGCACCCCGGGCGCGGGCCAGAAGGGCGCCGCGAAGGTCGCCCCGAAGTCGGCGCGCTCGGCCGGTCCGCGCAAGGCCGCGACCGCGCCGCCCGCGCAGCAGGCGAACCCGGGCCAGCGGCACGTCGAGAAGGTCGGCCCGAACGCCCCGTGCCCGTGCGGTTCGGGCAAGAAGTACAAGCGCTGCCACGGCGCGCCCGGCGGCGCCGCCGACTAGGGCGCAGACTAAGGGCATGGCGCGAATCTACGTACCCGCGAACGCGGCGATGCTGCGGACGCTGGCCGACACCGGCGAGCTCAAGCCGGTGTCGGCCGTCCACACCGTGACCTCCTGGCTGCGGCGCGAGGCGCCGGGGGCCGACGAGGAGGACCTGGAGTACACGGCGTTCGACGACGCGGCGTTCGCGTCGCTGGCGCTGCTGCCCGGGTCGGAGCCGCGCCGGGTCGTGGTCTCCGCCGACGTCCCCGACGAGCGCGTCACCGCGCACGCCGAGGGCACCGGCGCGGACTTCGACGGGGACGTGAAGCTCAAGCGCGTCGCGGCGGTCCACATGGACGACGCCGAGGCCGCGGTGGTCATCGCCGCTGCGGGCACCGCGGACGACCTCGCCGCGGTCGAGGAGCACGTCCTCGACTGGTACGCCCCGTCGGAGCTTCAGGAGCTCTTGGCGGCCTTGGGCGTCTTAGGGAGCAGGAACCCGTAGGCGAAGACCGCGCACAGCGCCCCGGCGAACAGCGCGGTCATCGACCCGTTGTACTGCCACTGGAAGCTGAGGGCGAGGAACGCCTGGTCGAGCGGGGCGACCTCGTTCAGGCCGACGTTCAGGAGCACCTCGACGCCGATCTGGGCGAGGATCGTGGCGGTGAGCCAGACCGCGCCGGGGACGGCGCCCGCGAGCAGGTGCCCGAGGAGCTTGACGCCCGCCTTCTTCTGGCGCAGGTACAGGAACGCGCACACGCCGCAGGCGATCCCGGCGATGAAGGGGATGGCGGTGCCGAGCGCGCCGTACTCGTCGAGCGGGTCGGAGAACAGGCTCACCGAGGACGCGGCCTCGTAGAAGCCGCGGCCGAACATGAACGCCAGCAGCAGGAGCACCGCGCTCAGCCCCGCGACCACGGGGACGCTGCGCTTCGGCAGCGCGAACAGGCCGCCGACGAGCGCGGAGGCGAGCAGGACGAGGCCGAGGACCAGCGCGATGTCGGCGTCCACCCCGAACCCGAGGTAGGCGACCGTGCCGGTGACGAGGCCGGTGACGAGCGCGCCGAGGACCGCGAGGGCCTTCTGCGGGCCCGGGAGCAGCCGGGGCGCGACCGTGCCGGCGACGGCTCCGGCGAAGACGGTGACGATGATGGGGCTGAACAGGCTGTTCGCCAGGAGCATGACGCCGGTGTCGTCGAGGCCGTCGGCCATGCCGGTGAGGCGGTACAGGGAGTAGACGACGCCGGCCAGGGAGGCGACGGCGGCGGCGCCGAGGACCCACAGCGCGACGCGGCCCGGCCGGGGCTCGGCTGCGGCGGTGGCGGACTCGGCGGTTGCGGCTGGCTGCTCCTGCGTGTTGGTCACGACCCCCAGAGTACGGATGCGCCGCCGCGGCGCACTGCTCGGTCGGGCGGGTGTGGCCCGGGGCCCCCGCGCGGGGTCTTTGTTCCCATCGCACCAGTTCGCAAGGCCCGGACTGTGCGAGGATGGCGGTAGCGACACCGGTCTAGTAACCTCGTGTTCAAAGCCAAGTGATCCTAATATCCGTCGAATCAACGGGAGTGCGCGATGAACGCCTTGTTTACGGTACCCACACCGGAGAACGAACCGGTCAATTCGTACGCGCCCGGGACGCCCGAGCGCGAGAGCCTCCAGAAGAAGCTCGCCGAGCTCGCCGCGACCCGCCTGGACCTCGACCACAACATCGCGGGCCAGTGGCGCCGCGGCACGGGCGCCGAGATCGAGGTCGTCCAGCCCCACAACCGCCACCACGTCCTCGGCACCGCCCGCGAGGCCACCGCCGGGGAGTGGGCCGACGCCGTCGCCGCCGCCAAGGCCGCCCGCCACGACTGGATCCGCACCGACTTCGCCGACCGCGCCGCCGTCTTCCTGCGCGCCGCCGAACTCCTCGCGGGCCCCTACCGCGACACCGTCAACGCCGCGACCATGCTCGGCCAGTCCAAGACCGCCGCGCAGGCCGAGATCGACGCCGCGTGCGAGCTCATCGACTTCCTGCGCTTCAACGTCTCCTTCGCCGAAGGCATCTACCGGCACCAGCCGAACTCCTCCAAGGGCCTGTGGAACCGCATGGACCACCGCCCCCTCGACGGGTTCGTCCTCGCGATCACCCCGTTCAACTTCACCGCCATCTCCGGGAACCTCCCCACCGCGCCCGCCCTCATGGGCAACACCGTGGTGTGGAAGCCCTCGCCGACCCAGCAGTTCGCCGCGCACGTCGTCATGCAGGTGCTCCTGGAGGCGGGCCTGCCGCACGGCGTCATCAACATGGTCACCGGCGTCGGCGAGCACTCCGAGGTCGCGCTCCTGGACGCCGACCTCGGCGGCATCCACTTCACCGGCTCCACCAGGACCTTCCAGCACCTGTGGTCCACCGTGGGCGCCAACATCGGCGGCTATCGCACCTACCCGCGCCTGGTCGGCGAGACCGGTGGCAAGGACTTCATCATCGCCCACCCCAGCGCCGACCCGCACGCGCTCGCGGTCGCGATGGTCCGCGGCGCCTACGAGTACCAGGGCCAGAAGTGCTCCGCGCTCTCGCGGACCTACGTGCCCGCCTCGCTGTGGAAGCACGGCCTGCGCGACGCCGTCGTCGGCATGACCGAGGACATCACCTACGGCGACGTCACCGACTTCGCCAACTTCGGCGGCGCCGTCATCGACGCCCGCGCCTACGCCAAGCACACCGCGCTCTTCGAACGCCTGCAAGGGGACGCGAAGGCCACCGTCGTCACCGGCGGCACCGCCGACGACTCGCAGGGCTTCTTCGTGCAGCCCACGCTCATCGAGTCCACGGACCCGACCCACGAGCTGTTCACCGAGGAGTACTTCGGGCCGATCAACGCCGTCCACGTCTACGACGACGCCGACTTCGACACCGTCGTGGGCCAGGCCGCCGACATCGCCCCGTACGCGCTCACCGGCGCGGTCTTCGCCACCGACCGGGCCGCCATCGCCCGCGCGAGCGAAGCCCTCCGCTTCGCCGCCGGGAACTACTACATCAACGACAAGCCCACCGGCGCGGTCGTCGGCCAGCAGCCCTTCGGCGGCTCCCGCGGCTCGGGCACCAACGACAAGGCCGGCTCCTGGCAGAACCTCGTCCGCTGGGTCAGCCCCCGCTCCATCAAGGAGAACTTCCTCCCTCCGACGGAGTACCGCTACCCGCACCAGGGCTAGCCGTCCGCTGAAGGGGCCCGGGTCGCACGGTCCGGGCCCTCTTTGTTATCGGCATACGATGTGTATACTTCTGGTATGACTGGCATGACTACGATCAAGGTACCGGTAGAGCTGCGGGACCGCATCTCCCGCCTCGCTCGCAGCCAGCACGTCTCGATGGCGGTCGCGGTCGAGCATGCACTCGACGCCGCCGAGACCGAGGAGTTCTGGGCCCAGGTGCGCGCCACCATGGGTTCGGCAGAGGCTCGTGCCGACCTCGCTCGCGAGACCGAGGAGTTGTCTGGGACCCTCCGTGACGGCCTCGAACCTGAGGACTGGAGCGACATCCTGTGAACCGCGGGGACATCTACCTCTGCGACTTCGGCGACCCCATCGGCCATGAGCAGGGTTTCCAGCGCCCCGCCCTGATCGTCTCCCATAACGAGATGTCGCGAGCGGGCATCCCGATCGTCGTGCCCATCTCCCGCACTCGCAAGGGTTATCCCACGCACGTCGAACTCGAAGGGGCCCTTCCGGTCACGAGCTACGTGCAGTGCGAGCAGATCCGCGTCGTCTCCTCTGAACGGATGATTCGCCCGGTCGGAGTGGTCGACGGCATGATGATGCTCAAGGTCGAACTGATCCTCAAACGCTTGCTCGGCCTGCACTGAGCGACGGCGGGGGCCCGGACCGCGTGGTCCGGGCTCCTTTCTATGCTTGCCCCATGACGAAGCGTGAGCATCCGCTGAAGGGCGAGTTCGACACCGCCGAGGCCCGCTGGGAGCGCACGACCCACGAGGACGGCACCCCCGCCGCACTGGAGATCGGCTACGCCGACAACGGACTCGTGGCCCTGCGCATGGCCGAGGACCCCGAGGGCGACATCCTCATCTACACCCCGTCCGAGTGGGAGGCCTTCGTCGAGGGCGTCCGCGACGGCGAGTTCGACCTCCCCACTTGGGACGACGAGCCGATCGTCGAGGTCATCGAGGATGACGATGACGAGCCCGCCAAGCCCTAGACCGCACGTTCGAAGCGCCCCGGAGTCCGACTCCGGGGCGCTTTGCGCATCCCTCGAACGTGCCAACTTCAGATAGCGCCTTCCGGCGTGTATCCCACCGGTCTCACGGGCCTCTTCCCTGGTGAAAGCCGCGATACCCGTCCAGCCCGTGGCGTTCGCGGCATTCCGGGCTTGAGTGCCTTTCGACCTATCGGAACCGGCGTGGACCCCACGCCTCGCAGAAGGTGAGGAGAATTGATCTTGAAGAGATCCCCCTCCTCGCCCGACAACCGCATAGACCCCCGAAGACGACAAGAGGAGCTCCCATGCGATTGGTGTTCGCGGAGAACGAACCCCATCTGAAGCCCAACCCGCGCCGCGACCACATGTCCGGCGTGCCCGAACTCGCCTACTCCACGCTGGACCGGCACGGCGGCCGCGTCCTCCTCCCTGGCCAGGTCGTCCGCACCGCGGGCCGCTCGGCCCCCGTGGGGACCATCTACCGCTACGACCGCCTGCTGGTGGACGAGTCCGTCATCAACGACGACGCGTCCCGCCGCAAGCTCGAAGGCGCGATCCGGCCCACCGGCCTGTCCCTGGAGAGCCAGGCCGCCAACCCGGTCGTCGCGGGCTCGGGGCCGTACCGCGTCCCGGTCGTGAGCACCCACGGCGACCAGGCAGCGGTCGACGCGTGGTCGCTCCTCCAGCGGCTCAAGACAGACACGAGCGACGCGAGCCTCCCGGAAGACCTGCTCGCGAAGGTCCGCCTGGAGCACCTCATGATCTGCTCCAGGGCCGGAGGCCCCAGCGTCGGCACCGGCGAGCCGCCGCTTCCCGGGCCCCACAAGCACTCCATCGGCCGCATCCCGGTCGACATGGTCGCGCCGATGCCCGAACGCAGGAAGCTCGACCGGCGCCTGCGCGTCGCGGTCCTCGACACCGGCGTCCCCAGCGGGCACCCGGCGTTCGACATCTCCGACCGCAGCGAGGGCAAGGACACCTTCGTGGTGGTCGACCACGCCTTCCAGACGAAGCTCGGGCAGCACAACGACTCGCCCGCGCCGCCGCTCGACGACCCCTGGGACGGCCCGGTCCACGAGCCGACCCTCCTCGGCGAGGTCGCCACCCACTTCGGCCACGGCACCTTCATCACCGGGCTGCTGCGCCAGATGTCCCCGGACGTCCAGGTGTACTCCCTGCGCGTGGTCCACAACGACGGCCTCTCCTACGAGCACGAGATCATCGGCGCGCTCCACCACGTGGCCGACCAGATCGAGGCCGCGCGCGGCGGCGACGCCGAGGCGTTCCCCGTCGACGTGGTCGTCCTCGCCACGGGCTATGTGGACGAGGCCTCCGACGACATCCCGGGCGGCTGGATGGGCGGTGCCGTCGACCGCCTCATCAAGATGGGCGTCCCCGTGGTCGCCGCCGCCGGGAACCAGTCCTCCGACCGGCCGTTCTACCCCGCGGCGTTCGCCGCGCACGAGCAGCCGGAGAACGCCGCGCCGATCCTGAGCGTCGGGGCCCTCAACCCCAACCTCGAAATCGCCATGTTCTCGAACGAGGGCCCGTGGGTCTCGTGCTACGCCACCGGGGCCGGGTTGGTGAGCACGTACCCGTGCGAGGCCGCGGGTTCGCTCGAACCCGAGCGCCGCGCCAAGTCCACGATGCGCAACCGCTTCCGGGAGAGCTACGACTTCGACGACTTCTCCTCCGGCTACGCGGTCTGGAGCGGCACCTCGTTCGCCGCCCCGGTCGCGGCGGCTTACCTCCTGAACGCCATCGCCGAATCCGGGGTGGAAGAGATCCAGGACCCGGTCAAGGCCGCTGAGCGCGCTCACGCGGCCCTCGCCCGGCTGAAGAGTCGCTAGCCTGAAGACATGAACACGATTCCGGCTCAATCGGTGGCGGCGGTCGACTACGACCGGTACGCGCGGCTCTACATCGCCGCGCGTGCCGGCGACCGTGCCGCGCAGCGGACCCTGATCGAGGAGCTCACCGAGCCGCTCTGGCGAGTGGCGCGGCGGGCCGGCCTCGACCGGGAGAGCGCCGCCGACGTGGTGCAGACCGCATGGCTTCGCCTGTGGCGCACCAAGGACGGACTCGAGAAGCCTCGCGCGCTGACCAAGTGGCTGCGTACCACGGTCAGCCGCGAGGCCTGGAACGTCGCCGGGCAGGCGAGGCGCGAAGTCGCCTCCGACCCGCTCGACATCAAGGAGCCGATCGTCGAAGGTATCGAGGACGGCTTCGTCCGCGATGACGAACGAGAGGCGGTACGCCGTGCCTTCCTTGCACAGGACGAGAAGTGCCGGGCGCTGCTCGCCTACGTCGCGGCGTTCTCCCGGCCGGACTACGACGTCATCTCCGAAGAGCTCGGAATGAAAAGGGGGAGCATCGGGCCCACGCGGGGCCGGTGCTTGGACAAGATGAGAAAGACCCTGCTGGACGACCCGTCCTGGGGCGCAGGTGAGGAGCGGTATGCAGATGGAACCTGACAAGCGGGACCAGGGCGAGTTCGAGCCGTTGGACTCCTGCGATGAGCGGATTCTCGCCGTCATCAACGAGCTCCACCAACGGGACGACCCGATGCCGACCGATCTCAACGAGCGGGTCGAATTCGTGCTCGAACTCGAAGCGGCACTGGATGCCAGAGTCGCATCCGTATACCGGCCCAAGGAATTGACGCTCGTCCGCGGAGAAGCCGAACTGGCGGTGAACCAGGGCGATCCGGCATCGATCACCTTCGACTGCGAAACGGTCACCGTGATGGTCACGCCCCGTCCCTCGGCATTGCAGGAAATGCGCCTCGACGGATGGATCGGACCAGAAGGGACTTATGCCGTCGAACTCAGAAGTCCGCAGGGGACCCGGCGCGCGACGACCGATGAAACCGGGAGATTCGTACTCGAGGGCCTGCCCAACAATGAGATGTTCCAGTTGGTCATCAGGCCCGACGAGGCATTGCAGCGAGAGGGCCTCCCGGCGGTGGTCGTGACTCCCGCAGTGCGCCTGTAGCATATGAAGAATGCTTCAAAGCGCTTGGCGGTTGTTCACCCGGGGACAGCGTCTGAACCGACGCGGCCGAATCTCGGAATCCGCACTTGCGCTCGAACAGGCACTTGAGGTACTCGAATGGGACCGAGAGCGGCCTCCGGTCGCCGGAACCGCGCGGGCGCGACTGACCGCGAAAGCACTGATGGTCCTTTCCACGGACAAGGCGAGTCTGGGCGACCCTGCCGAAGGACTGCGCCTGCTCGACACGGCCGAGGCGTTCGTGGCTCCGGACGACCGGGGGGTCCTCTTCCACCAGAGGGCTCTCGGACTGTGGCAGACCGGCCGCCTCGCCGACGCCGACCGGTGGTTCGACGAGGCCGAACCGCATCTCGCCGCGAACGGCCCCGACTACATGTACGCGGCGCTGTTCCACAACCGGGCTAACCTGTGGCGCGACCTCGGCGAGCTCCAGCGCGCCCTCGACAGCATCCACAAGGCCATCGATCTCTACGAGCGGGTGCTCATCCCGGTCAACCGCGCCAAGGCCATCCACATCGAGGCGCTGATATGGCTCGACCTCGGCGAGGCCACGAAGGCGCTCACCGCGTTCGACGAGGTCCGTGCCGAATACCTGAAATACGCTCCAGAACTTGAGACGTTCATCGAGTCCTCGTACGCGCTGGCCTTGTTCTCGGTCGGCATGTTCGGGCAGGCCGCCGACCGGTGGGGGGAGGCGATCGCCTCGTCGCGGCTCGCCGGGGACCTCCGAAACGCGGCCAACGCGGAATTCTGGAGAGCCGTCGCGGCGTACGAGGACCGCCGGTACGACATCGCGGAGCAGTGGGCCGAGCAGGCCATGGACTCGCTGTACGAGCAGGGCAACGAGCCGATGGCGTTCCTCGCGCGCCTGCTGATCCTCCAGGGCCGCTTCGACGCCGAGCAGATGGGCCCCGACTTCGCCGATCAGGTCGGTCGGCTCTGCGACGCACTGGACCAGCGAGGCTGGACGCTCCGCCTCAACCAGGCCAAAGTGCTGGCCGCCCGGGCGAGGATCCGCGCCGGGGAACTCGAACTCGCCGAAGAGGCGCTGCGGTTCGAATTGAGCGGACCGGCCCATGAAGTGCTCGCAGAGAGCCTGGCCCGGTTCGCTGCGAAGGCGGAGCTCGCCATCGCCCGCGACGAGGACCCCATGCCGGATCTGCGCACCGGGCTCGACCTGCTCGACGACTATCGGACGACCTTCGGATCGGTGGAGTTCCAAGCCGGCGTGTCCGCGCTCGGGGTGCAGCTCTCCAGCAAAGGACTCACCCACACCACCAACCACGGCAGTCCCGCGGAGATGCTCCAGTGGGCCGAGCGCTGCCGGGGGCAGGCCCTGCGGATCCCGCCGGTGAAGTCCTCATCCGACCCGAACGCCCGCGAGGCGCTGGGCCGGCTCCGCCTGGCCCGCCAGGAGCTCTGGGACCTCCAGGTCGAGGGCGCGGAGACCGCCGACGCGCTGGAGCGCGTCCGCGGCCTCGAAGCCGAGATCCGCGACTACGACAGGGCGAGGCCGGGACCGCGGGAACAGGCGGAGCGGATCGCCTCCTCGGAGATCCACGAGCTGGCGGAGTCCCGGGAAACGGTGGTGGTCAGCCTGTTCGAAGTCGGCGGCATCCTCCGCGCGGTCCTCGCCGGCGGCGACGGGCTGCGGCATGTGCCGCTCATGCCGCTCGACGAGGCCTCGGAACTCGAACGCCGCCTCGGCGCCGACCTTGACGCGCTGAGCCGGACCTTCCACCATCCGGAGCGTCTGCGCCAGAGCGTCGAGAGCGCTATGCGCCGCAACGCGACCGTGCTCGCAGAAGGCATCTGGGACCCGATCGCCGGCTACGTCGGCGACCGGCAGGCGGTCGTGATACCCCACAGCCAGCTCGCCTGGGTCCCCTGGCCCCTGCTGCCGCCCTTGCGGGGCCGCCCGTTCACGGTCACGCCCTCTGCCGAGGCGTGGTGGCGCGCCGTCCACCGGCCCGCGGCGACCGGCCCCGCGATCGTCGCCGCCGGGCCGCGGCTCGTCCGCGCCGACAGCGAGGTCGACGCCGTGGGCGCGCTCTACCCCGAGGCGCGGCTGATCCGTGCCGAGAAGTCCGACCCCGAAGCGGTGCTCAAGGGCCTCGACGGCGCCTCGGTGGCGCACCTCGCCGCGCACGGGCACCACGAGCCGGACAACGTCCTGTTCTCCCGCTTGGACTTCGGGCTCGGGCCGCTGAACGCGTACGAGCTGCTCGGGCTCGACCAGCCGCCGCAGCACGTAGTGCTGTCCGCGTGCGACCTGGGGCGGTCGACCGTAGAGGTCGGGAACGAGACGCTCGGGTTCACCGCCGCGCTCCTGCACGCCGGAACCTCCACTGTGGTCTCCAGCCTCGCGAAGGTCCCCGACTCGATGGCCGCCGAGATGATGGTCGACTACCACCGCCGCTGCGCCGCAGGCGCGAGTCCCGCCGAAGCCCTTGCGGCCGTGGGGGAGCAGCGTCCGTGGCACCCGTTCGTCGCGTTCGGCGCGTAGGCTGCCCCCATACCCCCGCGAAAGGCGCAGCCCGTACCGATGTTCCGCAACCCCGACCACCGCCTCCTGCTCGTCTCCGTGGCCGCGAGCCAAGTCGGCCTCCAGATCGCGTACTTCTCCGTCTCGATCATCGCCGTGGTCGTGCTCGACCTGAGCGAAGCGCAGATCGGCGTCCTCAACGCCATGGACCAGATCGCGCTGGTCATGTTCGGCCTGCTGGTCGGCGCGTGGGTGGACCGGATGCGGCGCAAGCCGATCATCGTCGTGAGCGAGGTGCTGCGGGCGGCCGTGATGCTGACCGTGCCCCTCGCGTGGATGCTCGACGCGCTCGCGACGTGGCAGATGTACGCCGTCATGTTCGGGCTCGGACTCGTCTCGGTGTTCTTCGACGTGGCGCAAGGAAGCTACGTGCCGATGCTCATCGACAACGACCGCCTCGCCGGGGCGAACTCGCGCATCCAGGGGCTCCGGTCGGCCTCCGACACCGGCGGGCCGCTCGTCGCCGGGCCGCTCGTGACGCTGCTGACCGCGCCTGTGGCGGTCGCCGTCGCGGTCGCCGGGTTCGCGGTGTCGGCGTTCAGCATGTGGCGCATCAGGTTCCAGGAGACCGATCCGGTGCGCCGCGAGAAGCCGCACCTGCGGGCCGAGATCGCCCAGGGGATCAGGTTCATCCTCAAGGACCCGATCATCCGCACCGTCGCGTTCTCCAGCGCCTGGTGCAACCTCTCCGTGGGCGCGTTCCAGGCCATGCTCGTGGTGTTCCTCATCCGCGACGCCGGCCAGTCGAGCGCGGTCGTCGGCCTGGTCCTCGCCGGGTCCGGGGTCGGCGGGGTGCTCGGGGCGATGCTCGTCGGGAAGATCTCCGCGAAGGCCGGGATGGGGCGCACCGCGCTCGTGGCGCTGGCGCTCTCCGGGCCCGGCATGGCGGTCGTGGCGTTCTCGGGGCCCAGGTGGGGCGCGGTGGTCGCGTTCCTCGGGCAGGCGCTGTTCGTGGGCGCGATCGTGGTGTTCAACGTGAACGTTGTCAGCTACCGCCAGGCGGTCACCCCCGACTCGATCCAGGGCCGCGTGAATGCGACGCAGCGGGTCATCTCGTGGGGCACAGTCGCAGTCGGCTCAATCCTCGGCGGGTTCGTCGGCGAAGTGATCGGGGCGCGGTCCGTCCTCCTCATCGCCGCCGGGATGCTCTTCGCCGGGTGCCTTGTGCTCCTCAAGACCCCGATCCGCACCCTCAAGGAGCTCCCCGAGGAGGGCTCGGGGCTCAGAGAGGTCCGCTAGTGCTGCGCCGCAGTAGCATCGGGCCATGACCTGGGACCCCGACGCCCCCGGCGTGCTGCGCCTCCCGTCCGGCCGCCTCGTGCGCGGCCGCGGCCTCGCCCGGCCCCTTCCTGAAGGGCCGCAGCCGCAGTTCGCGCTGTACCTCCTCGGCAAGGAGCCGCCCCCGACCGCTTGGGACGCCGTGTGGGTCCGCTGGCCCGACTTCCGCCTGCCCGCCGACAAGCCCGCCTTCGCCGCGGCCCTGCGCGACGCCTGGACCCGCGCCGAGACCGAACGCGTCGAGATCGCCTGCCACGGCGGCCACGGCCGCACCGGCACCGCCCTCGCCTGCCTCGCCGTCCTCGACGGCGTCCCCGCCGCCGAAGCCGTCGCCTTCGTCCGCGCCGGATACTCCCCGAAAGCCGTCGAGACCCCCTGGCAGCGCCGTTTCGCCTCCCGTTTCGAGTCCTGAGACGGGTAGGCGTTTGCAGCGCCCCTGGCATAAGGTGGGGGACGCGCATCACCCCCACCGAACCCCAAGAGGCCGCACATGACGCCACCCGCACCGCACGAGCGCTCGACGCTGCGGCGGTGGCTGCCGGTCCTCGCCGTGGTCGCCGCGCTGCTGGTCGTCGGGATCGCCGCGCAGGGGACGGGGCTCCAGTGGGACGAGGCGCGGATGCCGTACTCCGGGGGCGAGGGCGCCGAGAGCCCGCCGCCGCTGATGACCCAGGAAGAGCTGTCGATGCCGCCGACCGGCGAACCCGTCGAGGGGAGCACGTTCCCCTCGTGGATCAGCTGGCTCATCCTCGGCATCCTCGCCGGCATCCCGCTGCTGCTCATCCTGCTGCTCGTCATCCGGCGCCTCATCAGGTGGATCGTGGAGGCGCCCGAGTCGACCGGCGTGCCCGAACCCGAACCGGCGCACCTGGTCCGCGACTTCTCGCTCGTCGAGGACGCCATCGCGTCCGCGATCCAGGAGATGGACCTCGGCACCGACGCCAGGTCGGCGATCATGGCCTGCTGGGTCCACTTCGAGCGCGCCGCCGAAGGCGTCGGGATCGAACGGGACGCCTCCGACACGCCCGCCGACCTCGTCCGCAAGCTCCTGTCGCGCCACGACCTCGACGGCGCGGCCCTGAACCGGCTCACCGAGGCGTACCTGCGGGCGAGGTACTCGCCGCACGAGGTCGGCGAGGCCGACCGCGACCGCGCCCGCGACGCCCTCGTCGCGCTCCGGGCCCAGCTCGGCGTCAGGGAGGCGCAGTGAGAAGAGAAGCGCCGCAAGGCATCTCGGCGAGGGAACTCCTCTCGCCGTTTGGGCGCGTGCGGCTGTGGCCCGCGGTCGGGGCCGTCGCGCTCGCCGTGTTCGCGTGGGCGTTCGCGTACGTCGGCGGCGTCGACTTCGCGCTGTGGCAGCTCGTGCTCCTCGCCGTCGCCGCGCTCCTGGCCTACTCCGTGGTCTCGGGGATGCGCGCCGACACCGAGCCCGCGCCCGAGCTGCGCGTCCACACTGTCAACGAGCCGTCCTGGCGCCCGTTCGCCGATGTCAACCGCTGGGAGGACCGGTTCATCTTCGCCGAGGCCAAGCCCGGCCGGTTCGCCACCACGAACGCGAAGCAGCAGCTCACCGAGCTCGCCGCCGAGCGCCTGCGGCTGCGCCGCGGCCTCTCGCTCGACGGCCAGCCCGAGGAGTGCCGGGCCGTCCTCGGCGAGCGCACCTACCTGTTCCTGACCGGCCCCGCGCCGGACTGCCCCTCGCCGCAGCAGCTCGGGGTCCACCTGAAAGCCATCGAGGAGATCTAAATGACCGAGACGCCGCGCATCAGCCTCGACCAGGTCGCGCACCACGCCGAAGCGGTCCTCAAGTCGGTCCGGTCGGTCATCGTCGGCAAGGACGAGCCGCTGCGCCTGGTCCTCGCCGGGATCCTCGCGGGCGGCCACATCCTCCTCGAAGACCTCCCCGGCCTCGGCAAGACCCTCACCGCCCGGTGCTTCGCGCAGAGCCTCGGCCTCGACTTCCGCCGCCTCCAGTTCACGCCCGACCTGCTGCCCGCCGACGTCACCGGGTCCCTCCTCTACAACCAGAAGACCGGCGAGTTCGTCTACCGCAAGGGCCCGGTCCACACCAACCTCCTCCTCGCCGACGAGATCAACCGGACGCCCCCGAAGACGCAGTCCGCGCTCCTCGAAGCCATGCAGGAGCGCCAGGTCTCCGTCGAGGGCGAGACCCACCTCCTCCCCGAGCCGTTCACCGTCCTCGCCACCTCCAACCCCGTCGAGTTCGAGGGCACCTACCAGCTCCCCGAAGCCCAGCTCGACCGGTTCCTGCTGCGTGTCTCCTTCGGCTACCCCACCCCCGACGAGGAGTGGGAGGTCCTCCAGCGGCGCATCGGCCGCCGCCAGGAGACCGTCGACCTCGACCCCGTCATCGACGCCGCCACCCTCGTCGCCATGCAGCGCGCCCTCGAAGACGTCACCGTCGAGGACTCCGTGGGCCGCTACATCGTCGCCGTCACCACCGCCACCCGCGGCCACGCCCAGGTCCAGGTCGGCGCCTCCCCGCGCGGGTCGCTCGCGCTGCTGCTCGCCTCCCGCGCGCTCGCCGTCCTCGCCGGGCGCGACTTCGTCACCCCCGACGACGTCAAGGGCGTCGCGGGCGCCGCGCTCGCCCACCGGATCACCCTCAAGCCCGAGCTGTGGATGCGCCGCATCGACCCCGCCGCGGTCGTCGCCGACATCTGCCGCGGCGTCCCGGCCCCGCAGACCGCCCAGGCCCCGGCCTACACCGCGGGCCCGGCGCAGCAGCGATGACGATCGACCCGGTCCTGAGCCTGCGCACCGACAACCCCCGCGAGGTGCGCCCGGCCCGGGTCGAACCGCCCGTGACGTGGCGGCGGACGAAGGCCCTCACGAGGGCCGTCGCCCTCGCCGCGGTGTGCCTGCTCGCGGCGGTCGCCTTGGGCCGCATCGACCTCGTGCTCATCGCCGCGCCCTTCGCGATCGGCACCGCCGTGCTCCTCCAGCGCCGCCCGCACCGCCCGCCCGAGGTCCGCATCGCGCCCCTCGAAGGCACCGGGACCGACCTCTCCTGCGCCGAGGGAGGCACCGCCGCCGCGCGCGTCATCGTCGCCAACCCCGAGCCGGTCGCCGTCACCGCGATCGTCACCGCCGTCGCCGACCCCTGGATCGAACTCCACACCGGCAAGGGCGACTTCGCGTCCGCGCTGGCGCCGCAGTCCGGGCGCGACCTCGTCGTCGCCGGGACGGCCCGCCGCTGGGGCGAGCACCACCTCGGCCCGGTCCACGTCCGCTCCGTCGCCTGCGGGGGCCTCCTGGAGACCACCGTGCAGCGCCTCCCGGGCCTGTCCGCGTGGGTCCTGCCCGTGCCCGACTGGTTCGACTCGGCCGAGTCCCTGCCGTTCGCCGACGGCGTCACCGGCGTCCACCGGTCCCGCCGCGGCGGCGACTCCGGCGAGCTCGCCGAGGTCCGCCTCTACCAGCCCGGGGACCGGCTGCGCCGCATCGACTGGCGCACCTCCATGCGCACCAGGGACTTGTACGTCAACGCCACGCTCTCCGAACGCGACACCGACGTCACCCTCGTGCTCGACCTCCAGGTCGAGGCGGGCGTGTCCGGCGGCCTGGACGGCGCCGCGTCGATCGCCGACCTCACCGTGCGCGCCGCCGGAGCCGTGGCCTCCCACTACGCGCTCCAGGGCGACCGCACCGCGTGCGTCGAGTTCGGCGCCCGCGGGCGCCGCATGCGGGCCGGGGCCGGGCGCCGCCACGCCGCCGCCACCCTGCGCTGGCTCGCCGCCGTCGAGATCCCGCCGGACCCCGTCCCGCCCTCGCCGGACCTGCTGCGCCGCCAGCTCGCCGGGCAGCGCAGTCTCAACGTCGTGTTCACGCCGCTGCTCACCGACCGGTCGATCGCGCTCATCGCGTCCCTCGCCCGCGCCGGGCGGCCCGTCCTGTGCGTCGACACCCTCCCGCCGCACGTCGCCCCGCCCCGTCGTACACATTGGACGCCGTACGCGGAGCGGCTGTGGCGCCTCTCGCGCGACAACACCCTCATGGAGCTGCGCGACCTCGGCGTCGCCGTCGAGCCCTGGCAGGGCGCGGCCTCCCTCGACAACGTCCTCGCTCAACTCACCCGGAGGCGCTACCGATGACCCCTCTCGACGAAGCTTGCGAGTCGTAAATGAGCGATGTCCAGCGCCCGCTCCTCCAGGCCCTGCGCGAGGGCGCCCGCGAGCGCGCCAAGGCCGGGCGCGCCGGGGGCGTCTCGTGGGCCCGCCGCATCGCCCCCGCGCCGGTCCTGCTGCGCCTCCTGACGGCCCTGACGCTGTTCACCGCCTCCGAGCTGGCCGTGCCTCCCGAATGGGCCGGGACCGGGTTCTACGCGGCGCTCGCGGCGCTGCTCGCGCTCGCCGCGGCCCTCGCCCCCGCGGGCCCGGCGGTGTTCGTGGCAATCGGCTTCACGATCGCCGCCTGGCTCGTCTCCGACGCCCTCGACGGCGACCGCTCTCCCACATTGTGGACGGCCGCCGGGCTCGCCTGCCTGCTGTACACCGGCCACTCCGCGGCGGCCGTCGCGCAGCGTTTCCGAACGACTACCGCAATGGACGGTGAGATCATCCTCACCTGGGCGAAGCACCTCGGGCTGGTGCTGGCGTCGACTGTGGGCATAGCGCTCACCCTGGCGCTGTTCACCGCGTATTTCACCGGTCTCACCGCAGGTCTCGCGGTCGGCGCGGGCATCGTGGCCGCTGTCACCGTGATCTACGTCCTCGCGCGTTCACTACACAAGACCCCCTGAACAGGGCCAGAATTGAACACGTGAAACGTATAGTCGTGATAGGTGCCGGTCACGTCGGTTTTTACGTTGCCGAACGCTTGAGCAAGCTGCTGAAGGGCGACATCAAGCGCGGTCAAGTTGAACTGATGGTCATCGACCCCAACCAGCACATGACCTACCAGCCGTTCCTGCCCGAGGCGGCCGCTGGTTCCATCTCCCCGCGACACGGCGTTGTGCCGCTCCGACAGGCCCTCAAGCACTGCACCATCCTCACCGGTGCGGTCACCGAGATCAAGCACGCCGAGCGCAAGCTCATGGTGCAGCCCTATGTCGGCCCCGCCCGCGAGGTCGAGTACGACGAGGTCATCGTCGCCCCCGGCTCCGTCTCCCGCCCGCTCCCCATCCCCGGCCTGGCGGACACCGCCATCGGCATCAAGTCGATGGGCGAGGCGATCTGGCTGCGCAACCACGTGCTCCAGCGCTTCGACATCGCCGCCACCACCGAGGACCCCGACGTGCGCCGCAAGGCCCTCACGTTCCTCACCGTCGGCGGCGGCTTCGCCGGCGCCGAGACCCTCGGCGAGCTCGAAGACCTCACCGCGAACATCGTGAAGAACTACCCGATGCTCGACGCCTCCGAGATCAAGTGGTACCTCGTCGAGTACGCCAACAAGATCCTCCCCGAGGTCGGCCCCGAGATGGGCGCGTACGCCGCCCGCGAGCTCACCAAGCGCGGCGTCGACATCCGCCTGGGCACCACCCTGAAGTCCTGCGAGGGCGGCCACGTCGTCCTCACCGACGGCGAGGAGTTCGACTCCGACACCATCATCTGGACCGCAGGCGTCATGCCCCACCCGCTGCTCAAGCAGACCGACCTGCCGATCGGCCCGCGCGGCCACCTGGAGTGCAACACGCGCCTCCAGGTCGCCACCGGCGTCGAGGCCGGGAAGCACACCGTCGGCGAGGTCGTCGAAGGCGCCTGGGGCGCGGGCGACTCCGCCCAGGTCCCCGACACCTCGGACTTCCCGATGGACTGGTGCACCCCGTCCGCGCAGCACGCCGTCCGCCAGGCCAAGACCCTCGCGGACAACGTCTACCGCAGCCACGTCGGCCGCGAGCTGACCCCGTACGAGCACAAGTACATCGGCTCGGTCGCCGGCCTCGGCCTGTACAAGGGCGTCGCCAACACCTACGGCTTCAAGGCCAAGGGCCTCCTCGCCTGGCTCATGCACCGCGGCTACCACCTGTCGCGCGTGCCCGGGACCGGCCGCAAGGGCCGCGTCCTCGCGGACTGGATCGTCGGCTTCTTCACGAAGCGCGAGATGGTCCAGCTCGGCGAGATCCAGGCCGGACGCGAGCCGTTCGAGGCCATCGCCGCAGGCACCGACCCCGCACGGGCCGCCAAGTCCGTCGGATAGTCGTTACAGTTGGAGCACCACGGGGAGACACCCGTGGTGCTCCGGCCTTTAGCGAGGTGGAAAACTGGTGTCCATGAGAGCACGCGTACTCGTCGTCGACGACGACCCGGCCCTGGCGGAGATGCTCGGCATCATCCTCCGGACCGAAGGCTTCACCCCCACGTTCGTCGTCGACGGCGAGAAGGCGCTCGCCGCGTTCAAGGAGCACCGCCCCGACATCGTCCTCCTCGACCTCATGCTCCCGGGCATGAGCGGGATCGACGTCGCGAAGGCGATCCGCGGCGAGTCCGGCGTGCCGATCGTGATGCTCACCGCCAAATCGGACACCGTGGACATCGTGCTGGGCCTCGAATCGGGCGCCGACGACTACATCGTGAAGCCGTTCAAGCCCAAGGAGCTGGTGGCCCGCATCCGCGCCCGCCTGCGCCGCGGCGACGACGTCACGCCCGAGCGCCTGGAGATCGGCAAGCCCGGCCTCCAGGTCCAGATCGACGTGCCCGCCCACCAGGTCACCCTCAACGGCGCCGAAGTGAAGCTGACGCCCCTGGAGTTCGACCTGCTCGTGGCCCTCGCCCGCAAGCCCCGCCAGGTCTTCACCCGGCAGGTCCTGCTGGAGCAGGTGTGGGGCTACCGGCACTCCGCCGACACGCGCCTGGTGAACGTCCACGTGCAGCGCCTGCGCGCCAAGATCGAGCCCGACCCCGAGCGCCCCCAGCTCATCCAGACCGTCCGCGGCGTCGGGTACAAAGCCGGTCTGGGCTAGCCCATGACCGCGGGGGAGGACCGGGCGCGCCAGCGCCCGGTGTGGCTGCGACGGGCATGGGGGAGCGCCGCCCGCTGGGCGGACCGGGCCTCGCGCCCGCTCATCGACCGCTTCCGCGCCTCCCTCCAGCTGCGGGTCGTCTCCTCGACCCTCATCGCCTCCACGGTCCTCGTCCTCATCTTCTCCTTCGTCGTCGCCGGGTCGGTCACCTCCGGGCTCCTCACCGAGCGCCAGGAGACCGCCGTCGAGGAGACCCTCAACGCCGTCGAGCGGGCCGCCGAGCAGCTCGGCACCTACGCCTCCTCCACCGACTCCGACCTCGCCACGACCATGCAGCGCATCGTCAACGAACTCGCCGAGGACCCCGTGTACGCGCCGGTCATCGTCCTGCGCACCGACGACGGCGAGGTGACCCGCTCGCACCCTGCGTCGGCCGAGGCCGCGCCGTCCGAGGAGCTGCAAGAGGACGTCGCCGACCGCAAGACCGCGATCCAGTACGACAACTTCACGCTCGACGACCAGGGCCCCATGCCGTACCTCGTCGTCGGCTCCTTCATCGACCTGACCGTGGACTTCGAGCTGTACGCGTTCTACCCGCTCGAATCGCAGCAGGACGCGATCAGCCTGCTGCGCACCAACCTCGCGCTCGCCGGGGTCGCACTGGTGCTCCTCCTCGGCGTCATCGCCGCGCTCGTCACCCGCCTGGTCGTCACGCCCGTGCGCGAGGCCGCCCGCACCTCCCAGCGGCTCGCCGCCGGGTTGCTCCACGAGCGCATGGAGGTCCGCGGCTCCGACGACCTCGCGCGGCTCGCGGGCTCGTTCAACCTCATGGCCGAGAACCTCCAGAGCCAGATCCGGCGCCTGGAGGAGATGTCGATGATGCAGCGGCGCTTCACCTCCGACGTCTCGCACGAGCTGCGCACGCCGCTCGCGACGATCCGCATGGCCGCCGACCTGCTCTACGACAACCGCGACGACTTCGACCCGGTCACCAAGCGCTCCACCGAGCTGCTCCAGCACGAGATCGACCGCTTCGAGGAGCTGCTCCAGGAGCTGCTGGAGATCTCCCGCTTCGACTCCGGGTTCGCGTCCCTGGAAGTGGACGCCGTCGACGTCGGCCGCATCGCCGACGACGTCGCCGAGGGCCTCTCGCACCTCGCCGGGGAGTGCGGGGTGGAGGTCACCGTCGAGAAGCCGAAGCGCCGCGTCATCGCCGAGGTCGACCCGCGCCGCGTCCAGCGCATCCTGCGCAACCTCGTCTCGAACGCGATCGAGCACGCCGAGGGCCGCCCCGTGCGCGTCACCGTCGCCGAGTCCGAGACGGCGGTGGCCGTCGCGGTCCGCGACCACGGCGTGGGCCTCAAGCCCGGCCACGCCGACCGCGTCTTCGACCGGTTCTGGCGCGCCGACCCGTCCCGCAACCGCAAGACCGGCGGCACGGGCCTGGGCCTGGCGATCAGCCTGGAGGACGCGAAGCTGCACTCCGGGACGCTCCAGGCCGTGGGCGAGCCCGGCAAGGGCACGCTGTTCGTGCTGACCCTGCCGCTCCAGGCCGGGAACCGCGTCATCACCTCGCCGATCCCCCTGCGGCTCGACGGCCCGCGCCCCGGCGCGGGGAAGGAGGCCACCCGTGCGACGCAGGACTAGCCTCGCCGCCGCGCTCGCCCTCGGCACCGCTTGGGCCGCATCCGCCTGCGGCATCCCCACCGGCAGCGACCCGGAGGTCGTCGACGACGCGCCCACGAACTTCGGGGAGTCCTCCGGGACGACCGCCGAGACGTTCGAGCCGACCGCCGATGCCGACGTCACGGTCCAGAACTTCCTCAAGGCCGCCGCCGGTGACCCCGCGAGCCGCGACGACCGCCTCAACAAGTTCACCGCCTCCGGGAACGAGCAGTTCTCCGACGCCGCCTCCGGCATCCGCCTCCTCGCCGACATCGAGGTGACCGTGGGCGGCGGCAACCCGATCGAGTCGGCGAACGTCACCGTCACCGCCTCGGTCGTCGGCGTCTACCTCGAAGACGGCTCGGTCCGCATGAGCTCCTCGCCGAGCGCCTACGAGGAGACGTTCATGCTCGGGCGCGACGGCGGTCTCCAGGACGTGTGGTCGATCCAGAGCCAGCCGTCCCAGGTGTCCTTGGACTACCGGCAGTTCCTCGACTCGTACCGGGCCTCGCCGCTGTACTTCCAGGCCGACGCGCCGGAGCTCCTCGTCCCCGACCTGCGCTGGATCTACGCCGACCTCGACGCCGAGACCGACCGGCGCCTCCTGCTCGACTGGCTCCTGCGCGGCCCCTCCGAGTTCGCCCTCCAGTCGTCGCGCAGCGCGATCCCCTCCTCGACCACCGCGAAGATCACCTCGCGCAACGGCGTCCCCGAAGTGGAGCTCACCCTCGGCGAACCGGTCGACGACCGGTCCGTGCAGGACGCCATGACCGCGCAGGTCGCCTGGACCCTGGGCCTGTCCAACGGATTCGTGCTCACCGCCGACGGCGACGTCATCGGCGAGGGCACGCTCGCGGACTGGCGCAACTGGAACGCGATCCCCGCGGACCTGCCGCCCACCGCGTACTTCCTGTTCGAGGAGACGGTCTGGGAGTACGCGGCCGACGAGGTCACGACCGAGTCCGCTGAACATTCATGGGTCGGCTTCCACGCGGACGGCCTCCGGCAGGTCGCGATCGGCCCCGCCGACCAGATCGCCGCGATCGCCGCCGGGACCTCCGGCGACGTGCTCACCGTGGGCCCCACGGATTCCGCGATGGGCGCCGTCGGCGGCCTGGGCACCGTGCTGGCCGACCCGCAGTGGCACCCGGCGAGCGCGATCCTCGTCGTCTCCGACGGCGTGCCCACGGTCGTGAACCCGAACTCGCGGGCGGTGGTCCAGCCGCTCACGGTGGGGGAGTCGGTGACGGCGATGGCGCTCGCGGCGGACGGGCGGCGCCTGGCGTACGTCGAGGGCGGCCACGCGTGGGTGGCGCCGCTGAACGTGGACGCCGACGGGAACCTCCAGGCGGGGGAGCCGCGGCGCATCGGCACCGACATCGAGGACGTCACCGACATCGCGTGGAGCTCGGAGAACTACCTGTGGGTCACGGGCAAGCGCGACGACGACACGCTGTTCCGGGTCGCGATCGACAACTCCCGCACCGACGTCCAGGCCGGCACGGCCGGGCTGGTGTTCTCGGAGGTCGCGGCGAACCCCGCCGACCCGGTCGAGTCGAACCTCAACCGCGGCGACCCGGTGCTGGTGGTCGCGAACGACACGCTGTACCGGGTCCACACGAGCGGCCCGGAAGGCGTGCGCAACGGCAGCCACGCGGTCGGCGGCACCGCGCCGTTCACGGTGCTTCAATAACGGACAAGGCCCGGAGCGAAAGCCCCGGGCCTGAAGTCACTTCCGTCTGCTACGCGTCGACGGTGAAGCCGACCGACCGCACATTGGTGGCCGCGATCTCGACGTAGGCGATCTTCTCGACAGGGACGATCACCTGGCGCCCCTTGTCGTCCTCCAGGCGCAGGACCCCGCCGTCCTTCACGGCCTGCTCGATCGTGTCGGACAGGTCCTTCGGCGACAGCTTGCTCTCCAACACCAGTTCGCGTGGGGCGTACTGGACACCGATCTTGACCTCCACGGGCCCTCCTCAATCGAAATACTCTGACCTTCGGTCCGAAGCAAGACTACTCGCGGCGACCCCCGGTCCACTGCACGGAGCGCTGCGCCGAGAGCGAACGGCGCCGCCCCGAGCATTCACCTTCCGGAAGGAAGGGACGCTCAGACTTCTTCCTCGCGGGGGAAGTGCGAGATGCCCCGCCAAGCGAGCGTGCTCATGAGCTGGACCGCCTCGTCCTTCGGGATGGCGCGGCCGGAGGCGATCCACTTGCGGGCCGAGACCTCGGCGGTCCCGAGCAGGCCCGTCGCCAGGAGTTCGGCCCGGGCCTTGTCGACGTGGGTGTCGGCCATGATCGTCTCGGCCATCGCCGCGACGCAGTCGGCCTCCATGCGCATGACCCGCTCGGCGACCTCGGGGTCGTTGCGCTGGTCGGACTCGAACACGAGCCGGAACGCCTCGCCCTGCGCGTCCACGAACTCGAAGTACGCGCGCATGGCGCGGTTCACCCGCTCCTTGTTGTCCTCAGTGGACTGCAAGGCGTCGCGCACCTGGCCCACCAGCTCGGCCGCCCGGCCGTCCAGCAGTGCCAGATACAGTTCCAGCTTCGACGTGAAGTGCTGGTACAGCACGGGTTTCGACACCCCGGCGTTCTCGGCGATGTCGTCCATGGAGGTGCTGTGGTAGCCCTTGGAGACGAAGACGTCCTGAGCGGCACGCAGCAGCTGCACGCGGCGTTCGCTCCTGGGCAGTCGGACCCGCCCCTCACCAGCGCTGTTCACGCCGCCACCTCTTCCCGGCTCATGTCGCCCATCCGTCAGCCGCGGTCGCTTGCGGCCCGAACGGAGTTTACGGAAACCTTGAATACAGTCTCCCAGCGTACGGGGGCGACAAACGCGGGTTCGAGTCACTGGGCGCGCCACGGTACCTTGAGGGCGGGAATATGAAGGAGTTGTCTAGTGGTGTATGACCAGAACCGACCGGATGAGCAGCGTCCGACCGGGGAGGAACGGGCAGCCCGCAGGCGGATCGGCAGGTCCTGGGGCCCGCCGTCCGAGGAGGGCGCCGAGACCGCCGACGCGGCCCGTCAGGGGATGGGGCAGGCGCCCGAGCAGTACCGGTTCGACCCGGACCGCGGCAGACGCCACCGCTACAGCGAGGACCCCACCGGACAGGTCCCGAACGTGCCGGTCGAGATGACCGAGACCGGGCCGATGGTCCCCGCGACCCGCCGCCCCGCGCCCGGCGAGCAGTTCGAGCCGATCCCCGCCGTCCCGCAGACCCCCCAAGGCCCCCAGGGCTTCCAGGCCGAGCAGGTCCCGGTGAACCCGTTCGCGCCGCCGCAGAGCGCCCCTCCGGCGCCGCCCGCGCCGCCGGCCCAGGAGTACGCCCCGCCGCCCGCGGCCCCGCTGCCGGGGGCCACCCAGGAGTACGCGCCCGCCCCGCACCACGAGGCGCCCGCTCCGCCGCAGCACCACACCCCGCCGCCGCCCGCGGCCCCCGCACCGCCGCAGCAGAGCCAGCCCGCCCAGCAGTTCTACAGCGCCCCCGCCCAGGACTTCGGCGTCCCCCAGCAGCACCCCGGCTACAGCGCCCCGCCGCTGCCCGGCGACTACGCGCCCAGCCCCGCGGCCCCGCAGCAGCCGGTCCCCGCGCCGCCCGGCCCCAACCAGGAGTTCGTCCAACCCCCGGCACCCGAACCCCAAGCACCGCAGCAGCACTACAGCGCGCCCGCGCCGCAGCACACCGGCCCCATCGAGGTCCCGCAGGCCCAGAGCGCCCCGCCCGCGACCGTGCAGACCCCGCCGCCGCCCGCGCCGCCGAGCCCGGTCCGCCCCGCGGTCCCCGCCCCCGAGGAGGCGACCCAGGAGCACCCGGCGGTCCCCGCCGCTCCCGCGACTCCGGCTCCCGCCACGCCCGCGCCCGCCGCCGAGGCCCCGCCGCAGCCGAGCGCGCCGCCCGCGCCCGCGACCCCGCCGCCCCCGGCCCCGTCCGTCCCGGTCGTGGAGCAGCGCACCGACCAGTTCCCGATCGTGCAGCCGCCGCTCACCGAGGTCTCGCCCGCGGCGGTCCCCAGCCCGCCCGTCACTGAGCAGGCCCCGCTGCTGCGCACGCCGCCCCGCCCGCCCATCGCCGAGCCGACACCGCCCGCCACCGTGGAGAACACAGGACCCATGCCCGGATCCGCCGGCACCCAAGTGCAGGACATCGAATCCGCCCGCCTCGTCGACGCCGTCCGCCAGGTCCCCGGCGTCCGCGACGCCTTCCACGTGACGGCCCCCGACGGCGCCTCCAGCCTCCGCCTCGAACTCGAAGAGGGCGTCGACCCCGACGAGGTCCACGCGGTGGTCTCCGCCGTCGTCAACGAGCAGCGCGCCGTCGAGCCCGGCCCGCAGTCCGGCGACGAGGCCGAGATCCGCGGCCACGTCGAGCCCGCCTCGACCGACGTCGAGGTCGCCTCGGTCGGCCCGGTCGAGCTGCGCCGCGTCGAGATCGAGTCCGCCGGGCTCGAAGCCGAAGTGAGCGTCACGCTCGCCCTCGGCGACACCGAGTCCACGGGCAAAGTCGCGGTCCCGCCGATCGACTGGCACATCCAGCACGCCGCCGCGGCCGCCACTGTGGAGGCCCTGCGGCCGCGCCTCGGCGCCGGGGACGTGCGCGTCGAGGTCGAGCACGCCTCGATCGTCCCCACCGGGCCTGTGAAGACCGCGGTCGTGGTCATCCTGTGGCTCGACGGCCGGTCCGTGCGGCGCCTCTCCGGGGCCTCGGTCGTGACCGCCGAGCGCGCCCGCGCGGTGGTTTCGGCTACTTTGGGCGCGCTCGCTGCCGAAGTGGCACACTAGCTTCCATGAAACGGGCGCGGCTGGTCGACGCCGGGGAGGTCCGCACTCCCCGACGGCCGCACGCGCCGTGGCCCGGCATCGAGCACCAGGTGAGCCGCCGCCGGCTGTTCATCCGCCACACCCCGGCGACCGCGCCGGGGGCCGAGCCCGCCGTGTTCGTCCACGGGCTCGGCGGCTCGGCGCAGAACTGGACCGACCTCGCCGACGCGCTCTCCGACCGGCTCCGCACCGACGCGGTGGACCTGCCCGGCTTCGGCCACTCGGCGCCCGCGCCGCGGACCACGATCCCGCTCCTGGCGCAGGACGTCGCGGCGTGGATCTCCGAGTCCGGGCGCGGCCCGGTCCACCTCGTCGGCCACTCGCTCGGCGGCGCGGTCGCGGTGTACCTCGCCGCGACCCGCCCGAACCTGGTCCGCACGCTCACCCTCATCTCGCCCGCGATGCCGTTCGGCAACCCGCGCCGCTCGCACCAGTCCCGCTACCTGCCGATGCTCGCGGTCCCGAACATCGCGTGGCTCGCCGACCGCGCCATGCGCGGGCGCACCCCGCAGCAGGTCGTCGACGACATCATCCGCGGCACCTGGGCCGACCCGTCCTCGATCCACCCGCAGCGCCGCCGCGAGGCGATCGCCGAGGCCCGCCACCGCCTCGCCGTGCCCTGGAACAACCAGGCGTACTTCCAGACCTACCGGGGCCTCATGGCCTCCTTCGTGCAGGCCCTCGTGCCCGGCACGCACTCCCTGTGGAGCCTCGCCCGCGAGATCCAGTGCCCGACCCTCGTCGTCTGGGGCAAGCAGGACCACGTCATCGACGTCCGCCAAGCGCCGCCCACGGCCCTGGCGATCCCCGACTCCCGCCTCCTCATCCTCGACAAGACCGGCCACGTCGCGATGATGGAGCGCCCCCAGGCGGTCGCGCGCGCAATGGTCGCCATGTTCGACGAAGTCCGCAACGACGAGGTCGCCGACCCCGAGAACGCTTTGTCCATATTGTGAACCGGAACCGGTTCACACAATGCTGCGGGCTGAGCCCCTGGGGCGGCCGTCTGGCCTAGACTCCCGGGTGTGACTGAGGGACGGCTGGATCGCAACCGCAGGCTCCGCAGACGACGGCGCTTCGTGCTGCTCGCGGTCCTGGTCGTCATGGCCGGCGCGGGGCTGTACTTCGCGCTCGGCGCCGCGGATTCGGAGAAGCCGCAGGCCCTCGACGAGGACGAGCAGGTCGTCCCGACCAGCGCGGAGGCGGTCCCCGACGAGGCCGTGCCGCCGTCGCCGTCCGCCTCCCCCGAAGTCGCGAACATCCCGCTGTACTTCTCGGGCACGGGGACCTGGACGTACGCGCAGCCGTCCGACACGGCGGTGTTCGGCGACGCGGGGACCCTCCTGACGTACAACGTGGCCGTGGAGAACGGCATCGAGCTGAACGCCGACGAGTTCAGCGACTTCGTGCACGCGACGCTCGCCGACCCGCGCTCGTGGACCGCGGGCGGGGCGTGGCGGTTCCAGCAGGTCGGCGGCGGCGACGCGGACTTCACGGTCTACCTGGCGAGCCCCGAGCAGCGCTCGTACCTGTGCGGCTCGCAGAACACGACGGTCTCGTGCCGCAACGGCGACGCGGTGGTCATCAACTCGGCGCGGTGGCTCACCGGGGTCGAGCACTGGGACGGCACGCTGGAGACGTACCGCCAGTACGCGGTGAACCACGAGGTGGGGCACCGGCTCGGGCACGGGCACGAGGTGTGCCCCGCGGAAGGGGAGCTGTCGCCGGTGATGGCGCAGCAGACGTACCAGCTCGCGGGCTGCACGGGGAACGCGTGGCCGTTCCCGGACGGCGAGACGTACCTGTCGGGCCCGGCGGGGGACTACAACGGCCCCGACCTGCCGCCGGACGACTTCATCGACCAGTAGCCGCGGCGGGTCCCACCAACCTCGTCCCGCCATGCGGGACAAGGAATCTCACGGGGTGAAGCGCGGCACACCGGGCCGGGGGGTGGAATATCCACCCCGTGGACATGCATTATTGGTTATATGAGTTTGCCGCCGCTGGTCGAACCAGCCTCCGAGCTGTCGGTCGACGAGGTGCGCCGCTATTCGCGCCACCTCATCATCCCCGACGTCGCCATGGACGGTCAGAAACGACTCAAGAACGCCAAGGTGCTCTGCGTGGGCGCGGGCGGCCTCGGGTCCCCCGCGCTGATGTACCTGGCCGCGGCCGGGGTCGGCACGATCGGCATCGTCGAGTTCGACACCGTCGACGAGTCGAACCTCCAGCGCCAGATCATCCACGGCCAGTCCGACATCGGCCGCACCAAGGCCGAGTCCGCGGCCGAGTCGATCCGCGAGATCAACCCGTACGTGAACGTGGTCATCCACAACACGGTGCTCGACAACGACAACGTCTTCGAGATCTTCGAGCCGTACGACCTCATCATCGACGGCACCGACAACTTCGCGACGCGCTACATGGTCAACGACGCCGCGGTCCTCTCGGGCAAGCCGTACGTGTGGGGCTCGATCTACCGCTTCGACGGCCAGGCCAGCGTCTTCTGGGCCGACCAGGGCCCGTGCTACCGCTGCCTCTACCCCGAGCCCCCGCCGCCGGGCATGGTCCCGAGCTGCGCCGAGGGCGGCGTCCTGGGCGTCCTGTGCGCCTCGATCGGCTCGATCCAGGTCACCGAGGCCATCAAGCTGCTCACCGGGATCGGCGACCCGCTCGTGGGCTCGCTCATGGTCTACGACGCGCTGGAGATGACCTACCGCAAGATCAAGGTCCGCAAGGACCCGAACTGCGCGGTGTGCGGCCCGAACGCCACGGTCAAGGAGCTCATCGACTACGAGGACTTCTGCGGCTCGGTCACCGACGAGGCCGCCGAGGCCGTCGTCGGCTCCACCATCACGGCCCGCGAGCTGGCCGAGTGGATCAAGGAGGGGCGCGACATCGACCTCATCGACGTGCGCGAGCCCGCCGAGTACGAGATCGTGCGCATCCCCGGCTCCCGGCTGATCCCCAAGGGCGACATCGTGTCCGGTGCGGCCCTCGCGGACCTGCCGACCGAGAAGCAGGCGGTGTTCTACTGCAAGGCCGGCGTGCGCTCGGCCGAGGCCCTGGCCGCCGCGAAGGCCGCCGGGCTCAAGAACGCGGTCCACGTCCAGGGCGGCGTGCTCGGCTGGATCAACCAGGTCGACCCGAGCCTGCCCGCGTACTAGACAGGCCGTCCGAAGGGCGTCCGGCGCTTGCCGGACGCCCTTCGGCGTGCTTTGGGTTGCTTCGCTCCGGTATGACATTTCAGACACCCTTGCTCTGAGGATTCCGTTGAGGGCACGTTGACTCCGGTTCGACCGGTTCCCTAGCCTTGGGGCCATGATCCGCAGAAGCGAACCTTCCTCCCGTCTGCTCCGCCCCTCCCGCCGCAACCTCCTGCGGTTCGGCGTGCCCGCCGCGGCCGCCCTGGTCGGGGCCGGGGCCGTGGCAACGGTCGCCGCGAACGCCTCCGAGAACGGCCTCGACGCCATCTTCGGGCCGTCCCGCGAAGAGCTCGAAGCGGACCTCAAGACCCGGATCGACGCCTACCTCGCCTCCACCGGCACGCAGGTCGAGGCGTCGGTCGCGATCGAGCGCGGCGACATGCGCCTGGACTACAACCCCGACCAGACGCACATCACCGCCTCCATCGTCAAGGTCGAGATCCTCTCGATGGTCCAGGAGTACTGGGGCTCGGTCGACGCGATCCCCGAGGACCACCTCGCGCTGCTGAACCGCATGATCCGCGAGTCCCACAACGCCTCCACGTCCACGCTGTACAACTACTTGGGCGGCGTCGACGCACTCGTCGCCGCGCACGCGAGGTACGGTCTCCAGGACACCACCCCCGATCCCCAGGGCCGCTGGGGCGTCGGATGGTCCTCCGCCTCCGATCAGCTCATACTCGTGGGCCTCAACCTCTTTGAGGGCATCCTCGACGCCGAGCAGGTCGACCTCGGCCGCGAGCTCATGGGCTCGGTGATCGAGGAGCAGGCCTGGGGGATCTCCGCCGCCGCGAAGGACGGCGAGACCGTCTGGCTCAAGAACGGCTGGGACGTCGAGTCCCAGCTCGGCGGCCTGTGGGTGGTCAACTCCATCGGCGTCCTCGACGGCGACGGCGACCCCGTCAAGCTGGCGGTCCTCACCAGCGGCGCGGTCGACGACGTCGAGGGGATCCCGATCGTCGAGGAGATCTCCCGGATCTCCCGCGACGTCATCCAGTACGAATAAACAGGAACCGCATGACTCTCGAAGCACCCCAGGCGGAACCGGCCCCCCGGCCGCGCCTTTCACGACACCGCCCCTCCCGGCGGACCCTCATCCGCGCCGCCGTCCCCGCCGCCGTCGCCCTCGCGGGCGGCACGGCGTGGATCGGCACGGCCGCATGGGCCGAGGGTCCCACCGACGCCGAACTCTCCACCGAGCTCTTCGAACGCGTCAGGGACTACCTTGCGACCACCGGCACCCAGACCGAGGCCTCCGTCAAGATCACGCGCGGTAGCCGCAACGTGGGCACCTACGCCCGCCGCATCCACGACACGGCCTCCATCGTGAAGATGGAGATCCTCCTGATGCTGCTGGAGAAGTACAGCTCCGTCAGCGCGATCCCCTCCGACATCCGCGAGCACGCCCGGCAGATGATCGTCTGGTCGAACAACGACTCGACCACCAAGGTGTACAACCACCTCGGCGGCTGCGACGCGCTCAAGGCCGCGCACAAACGGTACGGGCTGACGTACACGAACGCCTCTGCCGACTGCCGCTGGGGCCTGACCACGACCAACGTAGGCGACCAGCTCTCGGTCATCAACCAGCTGCTCTACAAGGGACGGCTCTCTCAGGCGAAGGTCGACCACGCGCGCTGGCTCATGGGCGGCGTCGCCTCGGTCCAGGCATGGGGCCTGCGGGCCGCCAAGCGCGAGGGCGAGAAGGTCTGGGTCAAGAACGGCTGGGACTCCCGGTCCTCTCTCGGGGGCCTGTGGGTCGTCCACTCCTGCGGCGTCATCAACGTCCCGGACCAGACCGCCATCCGCATGGCGATCCTGACCAGCAAGGCACCCAACGAGTCCAAGGGCATCGCGATCGTCGAGGAGATCGCCAAGATCTCCCGCTCGGTGATCGACAAGGCCGTCCTCTAGCGGTGACGCGAACGGCCCGGTCCGCAGTGGACCGGGCCGTTTCCTATATCCTATAGGAAATAGGATATGCGATTCAGTACCGGTAGTGGTCGGGCTTGTACGGCCCCTCCACGGGCACGCCGATGTAGTCGGCCTGGCTCTTCGTCAGCGTCGTCAGCTTGACGCCGAGCGAGTCGAGGTGCAGGCGCGCCACTTCCTCGTCGAGGTGCTTCGGCAGCGTGTACACGCCGACCGGGTACTCCTCCAGCTTGGTGTGCAGCTCCATCTGCGCGAGCACCTGGTTCGTGAAGCTGTTGCTCATCACGAAGCTCGGGTGCCCGGTCGCGTTGCCCAGGTTGAGCAGGCGGCCCTCCGACAGCACGATGATCGAGTGCCCGTCGGCGAACTGCCACTCGTGGACCTGCGGCTTCACTTCGAGCTTCTTGACGCCCGGCTCGGCGGCGAGGCCGGCCATGTCGATCTCGTTGTCGAAGTGGCCGATGTTCCCGACGATCGCCTGGTGCTTCATCCGGCGCATGTGCTCGATCGAGATGATGTCGCGGTTGCCGGTGGTCGTCACGAAGATGTCCGCGTACTCGACGGCGTCCTCAAGCGTCAGCACCTGGTAGCCGTCCATCGCAGCCTGGAGCGCGCAGATCGGGTCGACCTCGGTGACGATGACGCGCGCGCCCTGGCCCCGCAGCGACTCCGCCGAGCCCTTGCCGACGTCGCCGTAGCCGCACACCACCGCGACCTTGCCGCCGATGAGCACGTCGGTGGCCCGGTTGATCCCGTCCACGAGCGAGTGCCGCACGCCGTACTTGTTGTCGAACTTCGACTTCGTGACCGAGTCGTTCACGTTGATCGCCGGGAAAGGCAGGCGCCCCTCGCGCTCCAGCTCGTACAGGCGGTGCACGCCCGTGGTGGTCTCCTCGGTGACGCCCTTGACCGCGGCCGCCTTGCGCGAGAAGCGGGCCGGGTCCTCCTTGAGCGAGCGGGCCAGCAGCGCGAGCACCACGGCCTCCTCCTCGCTGTCGGCCGTCGAGGCCTCCGGGACGGCCCGGGCCGCCTCGAACTTCGCGCCGTTGACGACGAGCATCGTCGCGTCCCCGCCGTCGTCGAGGATCAGGTTCGGCTCCTCCGAGCCCCAGTCGAGGGCGCGCTCGGTGCACCACCAGTACTCTTCGAGCGTCTCGCCCTTCCACGCGAACACCGGGACGCCCTGCGGGGCCTCCGGCGTGCCCTGCCCGACGGCTATCGCCGCGGCGGCGTGGTCCTGCGTCGAGAAGATGTTGCACGACGCCCAGCGCACCCGCGCCCCGAGCGCGGTGAGCGTCTCGATGAGCACCGCGGTCTGGATCGTCATGTGCAGCGACCCGGTGATGCGCGCGCCCTCCAGCGGGCGGTCGGCGCCGTAGCGCTCGCGCAGGGCCATCAGCCCGGGCATCTCGTGTTCGGCCAGGCGGATCTCGTGGCGGCCGAAGTCGGCCAGCTTCAGATCGGCGACCTTGTAGTCCTCGGCTCGCAGCGTGTTCGTCATGCCTGAAATGCTACGCGCCGACCCCTGGGCCCCAGCTAAACGGGACCGTGGCGCCGCGCACGCGACACGCCGGGCGCGGGCCCCTGGGGCGCCCGTGGCAGGCGACACGGAAAAAAATTTGCCGCAACCGCTGTTTCTGCTTGACACTGCTGAGGCGGTGGGTAATATTGCAGATACGCAGCGTCACGGAGATGCGGGAATCCACCGGGTTCCAGACCATTTCCGCAGGCGCCACGGGGAAACCAAACCGGGGGGAGTGCCGGGCGGTCTGGGGTGGCCGCCCGGCACATTTTTGCCCCGATTGGCAAGCGCTGTCCTCAAATTCGTTTGCGCGCCGCCCTCCACATGGGGGAGGGTCAGGGCGTGAGCAACCCTGACATCGAGATCGTCCCGATCGATCCCCTCGACCGCGACCTGGTCGACGGCTGGATCGAAGTCGAGCGCGCCGTGTACGAGCACGACAACCCCGGCACGCCCCAGAGCAGGCCCGCCCTCCAGCGTCTCCGCCTGCTCCTGTACCCCGCGGCGATCCGGCCCGAGCGGTACGCGGCCGTCTCCGGCGGCGCCGTCGTCGGCTACGTCGAGCTCGTCACCTTCCTCACCGACAATCAGCACCTCGCGTCCTTGGAGCTGCTCGTCCACCCCGACCATCGCCGCCGCGGCGTCGGCACCGCGCTCCTCGCGCACGCCGAGCGCCGCGCCGCCGAACTCGGCCGCGACACGCTCCTGTCCGCCGTCACCGACTCCCTCGACGGCGCCCCGAAGCAGGACCACGCCGGGCAGCACTTCGCCGCCGCCCGCGGCTACAAGACCGTCGACCAGGAGATCCACCGCCGCAACGACCTCTTCGCCGTCGACGACGACGAACTCGCCAAGCTCTACGTCGACGCCTGGGAGCACGCCGCGGGCTACGAGCTCGTGCAGTGGATCAACCACGCCCCCGACGACGTCGTCGAAGGCGTCGCCGCCATGCGCCAGCGCATGTCCACCGACCCGCCCATGGGCGAGGAGCTCGACATGCGCCCCTCCGTGTACGACGCCGAGCGCGTCCGCGACGAGGAGCGCACCTTCACCGCCCGCGGCCAGCTCCAGCTCGCCGCCGCGGTCCGGCACGTCGAGAGCGGCGAGATCGCCGGGCTCACCGACATCCTCGTGTTCCCCGGCGACGAGGAGCACGCCGGGCAGAACGACACGATCGTCGACCCCGCGCACCGCGGCCACCGCCTCGGCACGATCCTCAAGATCGCCAACCAGCGGGCGCTGCGCCAGTACCGGCCCAAGCTCCGGTACGTGCACACCTGGAACGCCGAGTCCAACGATCACATGATCGCGATCAACGAGGCCGTCGGCTACCGGGCCCTGTGCAGGGACCTCGACGTCCAGAAGAAGCTCTAGAACGCAGATTCCCGCGTTGCAGATGGGAACCGGCCCTGCCACGATGTGGCAGGGCCGGTCTTTCGTTGCGGGCCTTAGGCGCTGGCGATGAACAGTTCGCCCTCGCCGCTGGCGACGACCGGTCCGGAGGCGCCCGCGGAGAACGCGGCGCGGCCGGGCGCGAGGGCCGTGGCGCCCTGGTCGTCGGCGACGGTGACCTCGCCGCCGGTGGACAGGCAGATGCGGGGGCCGTCGACGTCGATGGAGAGCGGCGCGCCGGTGAGTTCGACGCGGCGGAGCCGGAAGTCGTCGATGGGGACCGGCCAGGTGCGGACCGGGCCGTCGTCCTCGGCGGCGGTGCGCGGGTCGGCCATGGCCTGGAAGTCGAGGACGCGCAGCAGCTCGGGCACGTCGACGCGCTTGTTGGTGAGGCCGCCGCGCAGCACGTTGTCGCTGGCGGCCATGATCTCGACGCCGAAGCCGTGCAGGTACGCGTGGAGGTTCCCCGCGGGCATGTACACCGCTTCGCCGGGCTGGAGCGTGATGTGGTTGAGCAGCAGGCTGACCAGGACGCCCGGGTCGTCGGGGTAGGACCGGGCGAGCGACACCAGGTCGGCGCCGTCGTCGGTCGCGAGCTCGGAGGCGGCCTTCGCGGCGGCGTCGATGATCGAGCGGCACTCGTCGCGGGCGAGCCCGAGGAGGTCGGGGACGGCCTTGCGGAGCCCGGCCTTCTTGTCGCGCAGCGTGGCCGCGAGCCCTTCGAGCTCGGGGACGCCGAGCGCCTCGATGTCGGCGGCGGCGTCGAGCGGGTCGCGGAAGCCGCACATCGCGCGGAACTCGGTGAGCGCCACCAGCATCTCGGGCTTGTGGTTGTCGTCCACGTAGTTGCGGTAGGCCATGTCGATGCCGATGCGCATCTCCCGCTGGTGGCCCGAGTGGGCCTGGCGGGCGTTCGGGTGCGCCTGGAGCGACAGCGGCTTCGCGGCGGCGAGGAGCTTGAGCAGGAACGGGAGCTTCGGGCCGAAGCGCTCGTGGGCGCGCTCGCCGAGCATCCCGGCCGGGTCGGAGGCGATCGCGGCGTCGAGGGGGCGCCCGTCGTGGAGGGTCGAGGGCGCGCTGTGGTGGGCGCCGAACCACTCCTCGGCCTCGGGCAGGTCGGCCGGGACCTCGCGGTCCTGGAGCCTGGCGATGTCGATCTGCGATCCCCACGCGTAGTTGCGGATGACGCCGTAGAGCCCCTGCACCGCCGCTCCTCACTCATCTCGATCCGGAGACCACAACTCTATCCGTCGGGCCCACGCGTACCGTAGCCCGCGTCCTCGTACGGATGACGCGGGGCACCTGCGCGGCAGAGACCGCGGACGGCGCACCGTCCGCGGCCCTCACACCTTGTCGCTCACTCGCTGCCGAGCGTGTAGTCCTTCATCTCGGAGACCGCGGGGACGCGCATCGGGTCGAGGCCGTGCGCGAGCGCGAGGTACACCGATGCGAAGTCGGGGACGGCGATGAGCGACGCGAGTCGCTCCAGGGCGCAGCCGCCCTCGGCGGGGAGCACGTCGCAGCGGACGCCGCGGCGCCCGGCCAGGTCCGCGACGGCGTCGGCGCGCCGCGTGTCGGGCTTCGGGTTGGCGTCGTCGCCGTCGAGGCCGTCGTCGCGCATGAGCACGATCCGCAGCCGGGTCAGCTCGTCGCCGTCGTCGGGGTCCGCGAAGATGTCCTTCTGGCCCTCGGCGAGCGACCCGAACACGCCGTCGAGGAGGCCGACGCGGCCGCGGCCGACCTCGCCCAGCTCGCCGGAGACGACGGGGTAGCGGGAGTTCGCGGCGAGCATGTCGCCGAAGCGGCGGGCCGCGACGCCCGCGAGCGGGCTGGAGCCCCATACGACGGGGATGGACCCGGCGAGGTTCATCGCCAGCTCCTTCGCCGGGTTGACGTACGCGTCGGCGTCGGGGCGGCAGCGCTCGGCGTCCTCGTCGAGGCGCCGCGCGGTCTCGGCGATGTCGGCCTCGACCAGGTTCACGAGCCCGAGTTCCCTGGCCGCCATGAGGACCGGCACGGTGAGGGCCCACAGGCTCAGGCGGGCGGGGGCGCGGCGCGGGACCGCGACGAACGAGGCGCGGGCGCGCTCGGCGAGCGCCTGGAGCTCGGAGTCGGGGGCGCCGATGGCGACGAGGCGGGCGCCGCGCCTGGCGGCGGCCTCGGCGGCCGCGAGCGCCTCGGGGCTGCGGCCGGACGCGGAGACGGCGATGACGACGTCGGCGGCGCCGACCCAGCCGGGGACGCCCGCGGAGCGGTGCCCGAGGATCGGGACCGGGCAGCGGGGCCCGGCGACCGTGGCGAGGATGTCGCCGGTGCGCGCCGCGGTGCCGACGCCCGCGACGACGACCGCGCGGGGGCGGCCCTCCTCGGCGAGCGCGCCCAGCCCGGCGTCGGCGGCGAGCGCCGCCGACTCGCGCAGCTGCGGCCCGGCCGACGCGAGCGCCCACAGCGCCCCGCCGGGGCGGATCGACTCGCTCAGGTCGCCTTCGATGCGCCGTTCGTCCGGGAGCCGGTCGCCGGTGATGCCGGCGAAGCCGTCGTCCTCAAGACCCATGCTGTTCCTCCTTGGCCTGCCTCGGCCGTCGCGGTTCGGTTGCCGGGTGGGATCGCTCGGGGGCGCCCGCCGCGCGCTCGGCGCCGCTCGGGAGCCGCTGCGCCGCAGTGCTGCTCGGCGGCGGCGCTATTCGGTCGCACCGTCGAGGAGCATCACGGGGATGCCGTCCTCGACGCGGAAGACCTTCGCGCACTCGGAGCACGTCAGGGCGTTCTCCTCGCGGTCGTACGCGAGCGGGGCGTGGTGCGGTTCGGGGCAGCGCAGCAGTTCGAGGAGCACTGGTTTGGGCGCGGTGGCGGGCATGGCCTAGTTCCTTACGATGCGGAGGATGTCGTCGCGCAGCCGTTCCATCGAGGCCGTGTCGGGGCCTTCGGCGTTCAGCCGCAGCAGCGGTTCGGTGTTGGAGGGGCGCAGGTTGGCCCAGGAGCCGTCCGGGAACGAGACGGTGAGGCCGTCGAGGCGGTCGGTCGCGACGCCCTCCTGGGCGTCGAAGTGCGCGGCGACCTCTTCGATCTTCGCGTGCGGGTCGTCCACTTTCGAGTTGATCTCGCCGGAGGCGGTGTAGCGCACGTAGTCCGCGGCCAGCTCGGCGAGCGTCTGGTCCGAGCCGCCGACGGCGGCGAGCACGTGCATGGCCGCGAGCATGCCGGTGTCGGCGAACCAGAAGTCCTTGAAGTAGTAGTGCCCGGAGTGCTCGCCGCCGAAGACGGCGTCCTCCTCGGCCATGACGGCCTTGATGTAGGAGTGGCCGACGCGGGTGCGCAGCGGGCGGCCGCCGTGCTCGGCGATGATCTCGGGGACGGCCTTGGAGGTGATGAGGTTGTGGCACACCGCGGAGCCGGGGTGCTTGGCGAGCTCGCGGGTGGCGATGAGCGCGGTGATCGCGGAGGGGGTGACGGGCTCGCCGTCGGCGTCCACGACGAAGCAGCGGTCGGCGTCGCCGTCGAAGGCGAGGCCGAGGTCGGCGCCGGCCTCCTTGACGCGGGCCTGGAGGTCCACGATGTTCTTCGGTTCGAGGGGGTTGGCCTCGTGGTTGGGGAAGGTCCCGTCGAGCTCGAAGTAGAGCGGATCGATGTCGAGGGGGAGCGCGGCGAGGAGCTGGTCGCCGAGGACGGCGGGGACGGTGTGGCCGCCCATCCCGTTGCCCGCGTCCACGACCACCTTGAGCGGGCGGATGCCGGAGAGGTCGACGAGGTCGCGCATGTACTGGGCGTACGCGGCGAGGAAGTCCTCGCTCGTGGCCGTCCCGGGCTTCTCGGCCTCGGGGGTCGGCTCCCCGTCGAGGATGGCCTGGGCCTTGTCGCGGATGTCGGCCAGGCCGGTGTCGAGGCCGATGGGCCGCGCGGCGGGCAGGCACATCTTGAGGCCGTTGTACTCGGCGGGGTTGTGGCTGGCGGTGAACATCGCGCCCGCGACGTTCCGCAGCCCCGCGATGAAGTACAGCATGTCGGTGGAGCACAGGCCGGCGTCGACGACGTCGGCCCCGGCGCGAGTGGCGCCGCGCGCGAAGGCCTCGGCGAACCCGGGGCCCGAGTCGCGCATGTCGTGGCCGACGGCCCAGGTCTTCTCGCCGGTGACGGCGACGGCGGCCGCGCCGATCGCCTCGAAGACAGCGGGCGTGAGCTGCGATCCGACGAGTCCGCGGACGTCGTAGGCCTTCACGAATTCACTGAGCTTGGGAGCCACGGGCTGCTGCCGCCTTTCGGGTGTGCATGCGGGGCCGATCAGGGGAGGGAGCCTCCGCGGACCCGCCGCGCCGCTGCGGAGGGGCCGCCCCCGCACACGAGACTAACCCTGCATGTCCTCGTCGCCGGACACCACCCGGAGGTGACGCCGGGCACCGAATTGCGGAGTCGCGGACCGGAAGCCCTGGCGCGGAGCCGGATCGGCCTCGGCGAGGCGGCGGCTTGCGAGCGTCGCGGCGTCGTCGGGCTCGCCCGGGTCCTCGTGGCGCTCGCCGACCGCGGCCTCGCGCACGGCGTTGGCCAGGGCGACCAGGTCGTCGTCGGTGGGCATGGGCACGGCGTAGTCGCCCTGGTGCCTGACGAGCTCCCAGCCGTGGGGCACGGTGAGGCGCCGGGCGTGCGCATCACACAGGTCGTAGCTGTGGGGCTCCCGCGCCGTCGAGAGCGGGCCGACCACAGCCGTCGAATCCGAGTAGATATATGTCAAAGTGGCCACCGCAGGCTGGCGGCAGCCGTTCCGGGAGCAACGCCGATCCGACCTCACCCCACGAAACTACCACTCGCGGTGTCGAAGTCGGTGTTGCTGACCAGTGGCCGCGGATCGATTCGCGGCGCGGGGTCTCTCGGGGGCCCGTTTCGTCCGACCCGGACGCTAAGGTGGCCCCATGCGCAGAGATCGACACGGACGGGGGATGCGGGGCCCGCTGGCGCCCGGGGCCCTGCCGCTGCGGCGCACCCCGGTGGAGGAGTTCGACGCGCTGGTCATGGAGTCGGTGGTCGCGATCGAGCGGCGGCTCGCGGAGACGCTGGGCGGCAAGTTCACCGACCTGCGCCACATCGAGTTCGCGGTGGACGAGGTGCCGCCGGAGCCGCAGTCGTACGACGCGGACATCGTCGAGGACCGCGGCGTGCCGCTCTCGAAGCTCTACCCGTCGCAGCCCGGCACCGCGGCGGCCTCGCCGCGGATCGTCCTCTACCGCAGGCCGATCGAGCTGCGCGGCGAGAGCAAGGCCGACACGGAGTCGCTGGTGCGCTCGGTCCTGGTGGAGCAGCTCGCGTCCCTGCTGAACCTCCCGCCGGAGGACCTGGAGTTCTGAGCGGTGCTCGCGCCTTGTTCGAACGGGAATGTCGGACCTGCGGCATACACTGAAAACAAGGGGTCCCCCGGGCGGACAAATCGGGAATGTCCCGTTTCACCTGTTGCCGGGAACGGCGAAGGGACGGAATCGTTCGACTCCGTCCCCTCATCCGCTCGTCGGGATGTCCCTTACGCCGCCACCGGCACGCGGGGTTCGGGCGCGGGCTCCGTTGCCCGCGGTGCGGCCGGCTCGCCTCGGCGAGGTCCGACCAGTTCGTCCATCAGCGCCTCGCTGCGGCAGCCGCCCATCAGGACCGGCTCCGCGTGCGGAGCCTCGGCCGTGAAGGCGAACTCCGCGGCGAGCGCGGGGTTGATCATCGGGGTCGGCAGGCACACCACCACCGGCAGCCGCTCGTGGCGGCGCCGCGCCGCCTCCCGGGCCTGGCGTTTGATCTTGCGGCGCTCCCGCTCCGAGAGCCCGCCCCAGATGCCGAACCGCTCGTCGTGGTCGAGTGCGTACTGCAGACAGTTCTCTTTGACCTCGCACCGCGCGCAGATGCGTTTCGCATCCCGCGTGGAGCCCCCCTTTTCGGGGAAGAACGCCTCCGGGTCGGTCTGCGCGCACAGCGCGCGAACCTGCCACTCCGGAACGTTACCCAACAGGTCGGCCAAGTAGTCACGGCCGTCCATATACGTCCGCCTCCTCGTTCGCGCACCGGAAATCCGGTGCTCCCCCCTTGCAATCACTTGCACGGCACCGGAATGCGGACTTGAGGCGTGCACGCGTCCCCTCCCCTGAAACGCGTACGGCCCTGCGGCGGGCGCGCCGGTCGCCCGCTGGTGGTCAAGTCCTGCAATAAGTCCGATGCCCCGCGGGCGGCCTGAAGATGGGGCCGCGCCGCCTGACTCATCTCTATGGACGATGAGTGCTCATCGCTATTCGATAACGGTTCGATATCAGACGATAGCGCACAGTGATCCGAACGATGGAAGGACCCCTCAGACTCACGCTTGCGGGGGACCTTACTTGACAGCCTCCGCAGTGGAGGTTCGCTCGCCTTTTCCGGCCTTCTGTGCGAATGCGAGGCCGATGGCGGCCAGCACGAGCCACACGACGTCCAGCAGCAGCCGTTCGACCGCCGCGCGGGTGTCGATGAAGACCTGTCCTTCCTTCGCCAGTTGCCCGGCCTCGTCGAATCCGTACCGTGCCGCTGTCAACGCCAGCAGCACTCCGATAACGATGTAGGCGGCGTAGACGAGACGGGTCGATCGTGCGATCACCCGTCCGGGTCTCGTCGGCGGCGCGACGAGCGCCGCCAGCAGCGGCAGCGCGACGGGCAGGATCGAGAAGAGCGTGCCGCGGGCCTCGTCGGTGAAGCCGATTCCGGCGGCGCGGCTCATGGTGTCGTCCCGCGGGTCGACCCCGGCCCCGAACAGCCACTGCGACAACGCGACGAGGATGACGACGACGGCGCAGGCGAGGAGGACGGCGGCGAGGGCGGTGCGCGTGCGCGGCGCGAGCTGCAAGGGCCCCATCAGACGAGGTCGTTCCGCTGCGACTGCTTCAACTCCTCCACGAGTCCCTTCACTTCCTGCGCGCGGTCCCTGGGGCACACCAGGAGCGCGTCCGGCGTGTCCACGATGATGAGGTCGTCGACGCCGACCGTGGCGACGAGGCGCCCCGAAGCCGGGACGACGACGTTCCGCTTCGACTCGGTCAGCAGCGCCCGACCGGAGCCGCGCGGCTCGACGACGACGTTGCCGACCTTGTCGGCGGCCTTGAGGACCTGGCCGAGCGTGTTGTAGTCGCCCACGTCGTGCCAGTCGAAGTCGCCGGGGACGACGCCGACGCGCCCGGCCGCCGCGGCCGGCTCCATGACGGCGTAGTCGATCGAGATCTTCTCCAGCGTCGGCCACAGCTGCGAGAACAGGGCCTCGCGGCCGGTGGAGTCCCAGGCCTTCGCGAGGGTCCGCACGGCCTCGTGCAGGGCCGGGCGGTGGCGGGCCAGCTCGGCGAGGAACACGTCGACGCGCCACACGAACATCCCGGCGTTCCACAGGTAGTTCCCCGAGGAGACGTACTCGACCGCGGAGACCTGGTCGGGCTTCTCCACGAACGCTTCGAGCTGGTACCCGGGCCCGACGGGCGCGCCGATGCGCAGGTAGCCCATGCCGGTGTCCGGACCCGTCGGGTTGATGCCGATGGTCATGAGCAGGCCGGTCCCGGCCAGCTCCATGGCCCGCTCGACGGTCTTGGCGAACGCCTCGCCGTCGGGCACGAGGTGGTCGGCGGCGAACGCGCCCATGACCGCGGTCGGCTCGCGCTCGGCGATGACGGCCGCGGCGAGGCTGATCGCGGCGGCCGAGTCCCTGGGGGAGGGCTCGACGAGGATGTTGTCCCCGGGCACGTCGGGGAGCTGGCGGGCCACGTCGACCGCGTGCGCGGCCCCGGTGACGACGTAGACGTGGTCGGGCCGCGACAGCAGCCGCACCCGCTCCACGGTCGATTGGAGCAGCGACGAGTCCGTGCCGGTCAGCGGCAGCAGGAACTTGGGTCGTTGCGCGCGAGACAGGGGCCAGAGCCGGGTTCCGGAACCGCCTGCGGGGACCACCGCGTGAAGCATGCCAATAGTCTTGCACGCCCCTCCCACGTGCCCGTTCACCCCCGCGGCGCCCGCCGCGGGGTGACGCGGGCGTTGCGGCCGGGTGAAGGATCGGGCAACGTCCCCCGTCCACGGGCGGGGATATCGTTTGCCGGTGGTGCGGGCGCCGTGCAGACTGGTCCCCGCACCGATCGCAGAGGAGCCCGCATGCCCATCCGCTTCGACGAAGCCGCCCGCACCTGGCACCTGTCGGGGGCCGGCCTGTCCTACGTCGTCGGCCTCGGCGACGGACTGCCCCGCCAGCTGTACTGGGGGCCCGAGATCCCCGACGGGGCCGTCCCGTCCCTGGTGCGGGAGTGGCGCGAGGCCTACTCGTTCGACGACCGCCTCCACACCGGCGCCGAGCTCCTCGGCGAGCTCGGGCCGCAGTTCGCCACCCCGTCGCTCCAGCTGCGGCACCCGGACGGCGCCAAGGGCTTCGCGTGGAACTACCGCGACCACGCGGTGGACGGCGACGCGCTGGCGATCAGCTTCACCGACCGCGACCTGGTCCTGACGCTGCACTACCGCCTGTGGGACACCGGGGTCCTCGACCGGTGGGCCGCGATCGAGGCGGGCGCGCCGGTCGAGGTCTCGCGCTTCGACTCCGCGGCCTGGACGCTTCCGCACTGGGGCGGCTACCGGCTCTCGCACCTCTCGGGCGAGTGGGCCGGGGAGTGGCAGCTGCGGCGCACCGAGCTGCCCGTCGGCGAGACCGTCCTCGGCTCGCGGCGCGGCAACACCAGCCACCAGGCCAACCCGTGGATCGCCCTCGACGACGGCACCGCCACCGAGACCGCGGGGACGGTGTACTCGGCGAACCTCGCGTGGTCGGGGTCCTGGCGGGTCCAGCTGCGCCGCTCCGCGCAGGGCCGCGTCTCGGTCACCGGCGGCGCCGGGCAGGAGGGGCTGCGCTGGACGCTGCGCGAGGGCGAGACCTGGACGACCCCGGTGTACTCCGGCCTGTTCAGCACCGAGGGCTTCGGCGGGGCCTCGCGGGCCTGGCACGAGCACCTGCGCCGCCACGTGATGCCCACGGCGGACGAGGACGCGCCGGTGCTGTTCAACTCCTGGGAGGCGGTGTTCTTCGAGGTCTCCGAGGAGAAGCAGCTGCCGCTGGTGGAGCTGGCCGCGCGCATCGGCTGCGAGCAGTTCGTCGTCGACGACGGCTGGTTCGGGCGGCGCACCACCGACAACGCCGGGCTCGGCGACTGGTGGCACAACCCCGAGCGGTTCCCCGACGGCCTGACGCCGCTCGCCGACGCCGTCCACAAGGCGGGCATGCGGTTCGGCATCTGGGTCGAGCCGGAGATGGTCAACGCGGACTCCGACCTGTACCGCGCCCACCCGGACTGGGTCCTGCACCAGGAGGGCCGCGAGCGGACCGAGCTGCGCCAGCAGATGGTCCTCGACTACGGCCGCCCCGAGGTCGCCGAATGGGCCTTCGGCTGGCTCGACAAGCTCTTGGGCGACAACCCGATCGACTACGTCAAGTGGGACCACAACCGGCCCCTCACCGAGGTCGGCCGCCCCGGCTCCGACGACCCCGACCGCGCCTACTTCGAGCACGTGCGGGCCGTCTACGCCCTCAAGGACCGCCTGCGCCGCGCCCACCCGGGCGTGCGCATCGAGGGTTGCGCCGGGGGCGCTGCCCGCGTCGACCCGGGCATCCTGCGCTACGTCGACCAGGTGTGGACCTCGGACAACACCGACGCGGGGGACCGCGTCAACATCCAGTACGGCTTCAGCCAGGCGTACCCGGCGCGGGCCATGGGCGCGTGGATCACCGACGAGCCCAGCGGCTTCAACCACCGCACCACCTCGCTGCGCTTCCGCTTCCAGGTCGCCAGCGCCGGGGTGCTCGCCGTCGGCGGCGACCTCTCGGAGTGGTCGGAGGCGGAGCTTGACGAGGCCGCTGCGCACATCGCGCTGTACAAGCAGCTGCGGCCGGTCGTGCAGCACGGCGCGCAGTACCGGCTCGGCGACCCGGAGGCGGACGCGCTGACGGGCGTCCAGTACGTCCTCGGCGACCGGATCGCGGTGCTGGCCTTCAAGACCCCGTGGCACTGCAACCGCCCGCTGGCGCCGCTGCGGCCCGCGGGGATTCCGTCCGATTCACGGTGGGTCGACGAGGACACGGGCGAGACCCATTGGGGCGCTGCGCTCAATGCGCTGGGGCTGCCGATGCGGTGGACCCCCGCGGACTGGGATTCCGCTATCATGAGACTGCGGAGAGTGCAATAGGCGATCCTGTTGCCGAATACACACAGGACGATCACGGACAGTGATCGCCCTGGTGTGCATGGTCGAAGTGAGTAGTATCTCTAGATTTACCCCGGTTCCCGAATCGACTCGACTTGCATCGACCCCATAGACTCACCGCAGTTCCGCCCAACTCAAGTACCTGAACAATTGGAGTTCCCTCGTGGCTTACCCGCCTGCCCCGGCGCCCGTCCCTCAGCCCGTCCCCGTGAAGCAGGGCAACGGTTTCGGCGTGACCGCCCTTGTGCTGGGCATCATCGGCCTGGTCTTCGCCGTCATCCCCGTCGTGAACGTCTTCACGGCCATCCCCCTCGGCATCCTCGCCATCATCTTCGGCATCGTCGCCCTGGTCGCCGCCGGCAAGCGCGGCGGCAAGGGCAAGGGCACCGGCGGCACGGGCCTCGTGCTCGGCATCCTCGCCATCGGCGCCGCGATCGCCATGAACGTCCTGGTCTTCAACGCCGTCGGCGACGCCGCGGACGAGATCAAGGAGGACACCATCCAGGACTGCGTCGACTCCGGTGCGGGCACCCGCGAAGAGTGCGAGCAGATCTGGCAGGACGCCGAAGACTCCGTCTACGGCGAGTAGTCCCGCTGAACGCCCAAGGGCCGCAACGCATTCGCGTTGCGGCCCTTGCTGCTTCGTCTAAAACAGCCGGGGCTGGCTCTCGTCCACAGCTCCGCGCAGATCGTCGTAGTCGAGGACGACGCAGCGGATCCCGCGGTCCTCGGCGAGCACCCGCGCCTGCGGTTTGATGGCCTGGGCGGCGAAGACGCCGTCGACGGGGGCCAGCAGCGGGTCGCGGTTGAGCAGCTCCAGGTACCTCGTCAACTGCTCGACGCCGTCGATCTCCCCGCGCCGCTTGATCTCCACGGCCACGTGCTTCCCGTCCGCGTTGCGGCACATGAGGTCCACGGGCCCGATCGCGGTCGGGTACTCCCGCCGCACCAGGCTCCACCCCTTCCCCAGCGGCGCCGTGTCGGCCGCCAGCAGCTCCTGAAGGTGCGCCTCGACCCCGTCCTTCTGCAACCCCGGGTCCACCCCCAGCTCATGACTGGAGTCGTGCAGCACTTCCTCGATCGTGATCTTCAGCTGGTCCCCGGTCTTCTTCGAGGTGACCGTCCACTCCGTCGCCCCCTCGACCACCGCACACGGCGGCGTCATCCAGTTCAACGGCTTGTACGACCCCCCATCCGCATGCACCAGCACACTCCCGTCGGCCTTCCAGATTATCAAACGGACAGCCATCGGCAAATGGGCAGAAAGCCGACCTGTGTAATCAACCTGGCACCGTGCCACCAACAAACGCATGCCGAAGACCCTACCGGTGCCGCAGGGCCGCCTCTGCGACGCCGTGGGTGCCCTGAGACCTGCCCGTGAATAGGAAATGGGCTCAGCCGCGCAGACCAAGCATCTTCACCTGGACGCGGCGCAGTAGACCGATCGCCTCGGCGTCGCTGAACCCGGTGGTGGCTTCCCAGTCCAGCCCGGAGCCGTGAATGTCGCTGCTGAACAGGATTTCGCAGGCGAGCTGGCTCCGTCGGAGATCGGCGGCATCAATGCGGCCGTCGCGACGAACCCGATCTGCTATGTCGGTGCAGCGCTTGGCCATATCGGCCGCATCCGCAAAGCCCACGAATGCAGCCAGGGAGTCGGTGACGTGAGCTGGTCCGCCGCTCTCTTCGAGCGTCCGCGCGAAGAACTCCCGCTCGTCCGCATCGAAACCGAGCGAAATCTGTTGCCCCATGCCCTGCCTCCCGGCCCATCGCAGGCCCAAAGATGGGTCCGCATGTTCATTCATGTCGGACCCAAGCTATAGGTTTCCCGAGCACGCCTCAGACATCGAGGCGGTTGTCGTCTTCGAGTAGTTGGATGGTCTGGTTGTGGGTGCTTCGTCGTGGGATTACCTGGTCGAGCTCGACGGGTCGGTCGAGGCGACGCTCGCCGCGTTGCGGGAGCGGTCCTTCGACTCGGGGGACTGGTACTGGAGGCCGGAGGACGAGCCGCGGAAGGGGCCGAAGCCGCAGAGCCTCACCGAATGGGAGGAGTCGATCTACGGCAACGACTATCCCGGGGCGCACTCGATCGTTGACATGCGGGAGATCGTGCGGAGCATCAAGCTCGACGAGATCGACCAGGGCCAGGTGCTGGAACTGAGCGAGCAGGAGTCGCTTGAGGTCTTCGGTACGGCGAAGCCTTCGGTTGCGGATTGGAAGCGTGCGCTGGAGACAACTCGCGAGATCTGGGACGTAACCGACTGCGATAGTGGGCGCTTTGTGCTGGTGAGCGATGAGTCCGGCAACCAGTGGGTCGCTTTCTGGGGTTCCAGCGGTGGCTGACCTGCCATTCGATTTCGATGGCGACTTGACCGGCCCGAGACTGCTGCCCGGCATGGTTGAGATTGCGGAGTGCTCGCTCGGTTGTCGGCTGCCGGCGGACTATCTGCCAGTGCTGCAGATTCGAAACGGTGGGGCACTTCGGAAGTGCCGGTTCGATACCCCGTTCCCGACTTCATGGGCGGACGATCATTTCGAGGTTCAGGCCCTGCTAGGGAGTGCCGAGAGCACACGGTTCCGAATCCAATCCCCCGCAGAGTTCATTGACGCCTGTGGTGAGCGACTGGAGCCAGCGCGGCTTTGCTGTCGGTGGAGCCAAGTACGGTCGCGAGGTTGTCGGGGTGGTCGGTGACGAGTTCGAGGCTGCGGTCGAAGAGGAATGCGGCCGATCTTTCGGCCGGAGTGTCGGAGGGGCCAGACCTCGCCGAGACGATTCATCTCAGGCGCTCGTGTCGGCGGCGGCCCCATCGGCCTTCAGCATGATGAGCCGCGGGGCCATGGGCAGATGAGCGGACAACTGCCCCGTGTAATCGACCGAACGCGCCACAACCAAACGCATGGGGAGCACCCTACCGCCGCCCTCGCGTGTGGACCGGTCGCGCTCGCCTCTCTGAGGCACGGGGGCGGTCGTCAATGGGCCCGACAGGTCGCCAGGGGTCACTCGTACAGGCCGGCAAACCGGCTGTGGACCCAGAGGAAGCGGCCGCGATCGCGGACCCGGCGCAAGCCGGCGAAGTCCGGATCCCGTTGCTCCAGCATCTCGTGCAGGAGACGGATCTCTCCTCGGGTTCGTTCGTCGAACCGCGTGCTCTGATCGAGTTCCATAGCGGTGCCTGAGCGGTCCGCATAGTCCGCGGCATTGGAGGCGAGTTCCTTGGCCGCAGTCGCTGCCAGGCCGATCCCCGCCTCGACCTCCTTCCAGCGGTCGTCCTCCAGTCCGAGCTTGAGGACGCTGGGCACGAATTCCCCGCCCAGCCGGAGCAGACGAGAGGCGAGCACGATCAGCGGCCGCGCCCGGGAGAGCCACTCCTTGTCGATGTCGAGCATGTAGACCCCCTTTGCGGGGTCGCCGTCAAGGACGTGCACCGGCTGGCGAGAGTGCTCGCACCAGAGAATCACTCGGACGCGCTGCTGTGCCAGGCGCTTCAATCCGGAAGGCTGTTTGGCGGGTTCGAGCGTGAAGAGCCGCGGGCCTCGCGCTCCTTCGTCGGCGAACAGACCGAGGTACTGCTGGGCCTGCTCCTCGATCTGGGTCCGCACCTGGGTGGCCAGCAGATTCGATTCCGCGGTGAAGTGGGTTCGCGTCGACGCGGCCTGCGCGTCGATGAGCGCTTCGATTGAGTCGAGCCTGGCGTGAACGGCGGCGGCGACCTCCCCATCCAGCTGTTGGACCGGGTCGGCGATCGCACCGAACTCGCCGATCAGGGCATCGACGGGCACTTGCTCGTAGCATTCGGCGCAGGCGGCCGCGAACCTCCCGTCGGCTTTCAGCCGTTGGAGCCGTGCGAGGTCGAACCGCATCGAGTGCGCTTCGGGGCGGCCTTCGGCTGCGCAGGCGGTATCGCAGGGCACCAGCGTCGCCGGGGAAAGGCCCTTCCAATCGCTCAAGTAGTTGCAGACATCGTTCGCGATCACCTTGCACAGGTACGTGGGGTAGGCGGCCTTGACCGTGACCGTCAGCCGCTCGCCCTCGACGCGCACCAAGGCGCGGCCGTGACCGCCGTCGTCGAGGATCATGCCGGAGGCCCAGTGGACGCCCCGGCCCTGCTCACCGCGTTCGAGCGCGAACCGGTGGAACCACGCGATTAAGCGGAAGACGAGTCCCTCGGGCACCACGCGGCGCCGCCTGGCATCACGGAACTCGATCACATATGACTGCTCCGGCAGCGCCTCGCCGTACTGCTCCCAGTCCGGCAGTTCCGGCTCTACCGAGGGAACGAGCCGGGTGATCAGGCTGGTCGGGCCGTTTCGGGAGTCGCGGATGCGGTAGGCGATCTGGAACTCGTGCATCAAGCGGATCAGCGCCGGGTGGAGGTGCACCGGATAGCGCTCGTGTTCGGGACGGCTCGGATCGCTCCACAAGTGGGCGAGCCGGCTGTGTGAGACCAGGCCGCCGCGGTCCCTCGTCACAGGGTCGTTCAGCGCCAGGCTGACCGCCCGGCTCAGCCAGTCGGCTTGCAGCACCACCAGGTCGCCGAGCCCTTTGATCTCGGGGAAATGGCACCAGTGCCCGAGCTCGGTCGCGACCTGCGCGAGCGCTCGCGCGGAGTCGGCGTCGAGCCCGTGGGCCTTGGCCCGGTCCGAGTACTCGGCGAAGGTCAGGTGGCTCTTTCCGCTCGCGTTCAGCTCCTCCAGGAGCGCCCGCCATCGCGCCGGGAGCCGGCGGTCGACATGCGGGAGCCGTGACGCTGTGGCGGCGAGGGCGTCGGCGAGGCCTGCGACCCCGCGCCCTGTGCTGCTGTCGATCCGGTGGAATCCGGCGATGCAGTCCCCGTGCTCGCGTCGCAGACGGGGTTCGTCGAGATCGCCCAGCTGGTCGTCCGTGTCAGCGTGCGTAGCGACGACGTGGATCCGGACGTCGTCGCCGACGCGCCGCCGCACCAGGTCGATCCAGTACTCCACGGAGCCCTGCGCGGCTCCGACCCGGGGGTTCCACGCGACGACATAGAGTGCAGGAGAGGTGAAGAAGAGCTGGTGGGTGGGGCGGCCGACCGCCTGGCCTCCGAAATCCCAGGCATTGAGCGTCAGCGGCCCGGCGGCGTCGGCGGTGAGGCGGAGCGGCTTGACCTCCAGTCCGTGCGTGAGGGGGCGGTGCTCGACGAACGGCTCTCCGCGCATCGCCGCCAGCAGCGAGGTCTTACCCACCTGGCCCTCGCCGAGGAGGACGAGTTTCGCTTCGCGGACCGCGACGGTGTCGACTGCCAGCTCGCGAAGGAACGCCAGGACAGCGTGGACGCCCTGTGCGCTCGCGGCCTCGATCTCCGGCGGGAAGTCGTTGTCGTCGAGGACGAGTGTGCGGAGTGCGGTCGAGCGGCCGAGCCGCGGAGGGAGGTCGGTCAGCCGGTTGCCGTGGAGGTTGAGGGTGACGAGGTCTTCGAGATCACCGATGGCTTCAGGGATCTGGACCAGGCGGTTGTCGCTGAGATCGAGGTGGGTCAGGTGGCGGAGCCGCAGGACGCTGGCGGGGAACACATCCAGTTCGTTGCCGTAGAGATCGAGGTTGGTGAGAAGTGCGAGGCCGCCGAGGGCGTCCGGCAGTGCGGTCAGTCGGTTCGCGCTGAGGTCGAGATGCGTCAGGGAGTGGAGCCCGCCGAGTGTTCCGGGTATTTCGCGCAGATGGTTGCCGCTGAGGTTGATCCTGGTCAACCCGGTGCATTCCCCGATGGCCTCGGGTATCGAGGCGAGATGGTTGCTCCCCAGATCGATGTCCGTGAGGCTTCTGAGCGCTGCGATCTCGGGAGGGAGCTCGGTGAGACGGTTCCCGTAGAGGTCGAGGAAGTTGAGGCAGGCGAAGTTCTGGATGCACGAGGGGAGGCTTTCGATCTGGTTGCCGCCGAGGACGAGTCGTTCCAACTGCACGAGTCGGCCGAGGGGCTCGGCGACGTCGGTGAGGCGGTTGCTGTGCAGTTGGAGTCGCGACAGGCGCGAGAGGTCGCCGAGTTGTATCGGCAGATCGGTGAGTTCGTTCCCCTGCAAGATGAGGTTGCGCAGGTCGTGGAATTCGCCGATGAACCCGGGAAGTTCGGTGATCCGGTTATAGCCGAGGTCGAGTTTGACCAGACCCGTCAGCAACCGGATCCGCTGAGGGACCTCGGAGAGCCCGAGGCCGGAGAGATTGAGGCTCCTTTCGTCCCGCTTCAGTGCGAGATCGATTCGGCGTTCGGCTTCTCGCAAGATGGACGACACGGCGCGTCTCCTTTGTCGCTGAGCGGGACGAAGGTGATTCTAATTCCGGCCCGCAGCATGGTGGGCGACCCAAGCCTCTGCCCGACCTTCCGATCCTGGAGGGGCTAGGCGGGGATTTGGTGCGGTTGAGGCGGGTGTCGGGGGGTGTTCTTAGTATCGAGAAAGGTTGACAAGGAGGGCGTGCGATGACTCGGTATTTGATCTCGTTCGATGACGGGGCGATGGTGGTTCCGGACGGGGAGTGGGGAGCGGTCGGGGCTGCTGCGCATGCGGTGGTCGCGGAGGCGAAGCGGGCCGGGGTGTTCGTTACCGGGGGCGGGGTGGTGCAGGGGGCGACGGTCGTCGGGGTCGACGGGGCGGTTGCCGAGGTGCCGCTGCCGGAGGCGAAGGCCGTGGTCGGGGGGTTCGTGATCGTGGACGTGGGGTCGCTGGAGGAGGCGCAGGGGTGGGCCGCGAAGTGGGCGGTGGCGTGCCGGTGCGCGCAGGAGGTCAGGGCGCTCATGGACGATCCGGAGATGTAAGCGGCTCAACGGAATGCGCTTTACGGCGGTGCGCTCATTCGGGAGCATTGGTGCGTGGATTTCGTTATTCGGGATTATGCGGCCGACGATGAGGCCGAGTGGCTTCGGTGCCGGGTGCTCGCATTCTTGGGGACTTCCTATTTCGATTCGGTGGAGCGGGGGAAGCCTGCCATTCCGGAGCCCGGGTTCTCGCTCGTCGCCGTGTCGGGCGGGGCGGTCGTCGGCTTGATGGACGTCGAGGTCGACGGGACCGAGGCGACCATCGAGAGTGTTGCGGTGCATCCCGATCGGCGGTCCGAGGGGATCGCGAGAACGTTGTTGGAGAACGCCCTCGGGCGGCTGTCCCGCCTGGGGGTCGAGACGCTCGACGCTTGGACCCGGGACGATGCCGAGGTGCTCGCTTGGTACCGGGCCATGGGGTTCTCCGAGGGCGACCATTACCTGCACGTCTACGCGGACCTGTATGCGGAGCAGGGCGAGCCGGATCGGGCCATCGGGTCCCGGCGGGACGGGCTGCGGCCCGTCAAGGTCTTCCTGCACGCGGCGATGGCGGACGAGGAGCGCCTCCGGGAGCAGTTCTCGCGGGTGCATGTCTGTCGGCGGTTCGCCCGCGCTATTCCGGGACCAGTCGGGTGACGAGGCTGGTGATGAGCGCGTCCGTGCGGGGCTGGTCGAAGAGGTCGGGGAGGGTGAGGCGTTCGAGGATGAGCCAGTTCAGGGCGAGGTAGAGGTGGACGACGGTGTCGGCGTCGCCGGGCATGGCGGTGTCGAGGTGGAAGTCGATGTTGTCCTGGAGGTTGGCACGGATCTGCTCGGTGAGGATCGCGCGGAGCTCGGGGCGGCGGGTGGATTCGAGGCGGAGTTCGAGCATGGCGAGCTGGCCTGAAGGGTAAGCGGTGATGCGGCCGACCATCTCGTGCATGAGGCGGTCGACGGAGGCGCGGGTGCGGGGCAGGGCGAGGGACTCGCCGATGACCTCGGGGCCGGGGTCGAGGCGTTCGAAGACGCGGCGGCCGGCTTGGACGAGGAGCGCGTCGCGGTTGGGGAAGTAGTTCGAGGCGGTGCCGGTGGGGACGCCCGCGCGCTGGTCGACGGCGCGGAACGTGAGCCCGCGCGCGCCCTGGTCGGCGAGGACCTCGATGGCGGCGTCGACCAGGGCGGTGCGGCGTTCGGGGTTCTGGCGCATGGGGTTCCTCGATCCTCGGTTGACACCACTGCGGGTGTAGTGGTAACTTCAAACCACTTCATTCATAGTACTTCAAACGGAGTGTGTATGCGCGAGCTGACCTACTACATCGGCGCCACCATCGACGGCTACATCGCCGGCCCCGGCGGCGAGTTCGACCGGCTGCCGATCGAACCCGACCTGTCCGCCCACATCAACGCCCTGCGGCCCGAGACGATCCCGACCGCGTTCCGGGAGCCGCTCGGCCTCGCCGACGCGCCCAACAAGCTGTACGACACCGTCCTCATGGGCAAGGGCACCTACCTGCCGGGCCTCGAATCCGGCAGCCCCAGCCCCTACGCGCACCTGAAGCAGTACGTCTTCTCCTCGACCCTCGATCCCGCGCTCGCACCCGACGTCACCTTCGTCGCCGACGACGCCCTCAAGACCGTGCGGGAACTCAAGCAGCAAGAGGGCCAAGGCATCTGGCTCTGCGGCGGCGGCAAGCTCGCCGCCGCGCTCGTCGAGGAGATCGACGAGATCGTCCTCAAGCGCTACCCCGTGGTCCTCGGAGGCGGCCTCCCCCTGTTCGACGGCCCCTACGCGCCCCTGCGCCTCGACCTCGTCGAGAACCTCACCTTCGAGTCCGGCATGTCCCTCCAGACCTACCGCGCCAGGTAGGCCGGGAGCCGCCAGCGGATGCGGTGTCGTACCGGGTTCCTATGCTTTCTGGCGTGAACCTCAACGACTCCTCATCCGTCCCCGGCGAAGACGCCGTCGTGCTCCCCGACGCCTGGGCCGCCCACACGCTCGACCGGCGCGGGCGCGGCGGGCCCAGGGCCGTCGTCATCGATCCAGAAGCGCCCCAACGGCTCCAGGATCTGTTCGACCAGAAGCGCGACTTCTTCGAGAAGCCCCTCGAAGTCGCGCAAGGCGGCCCGTACGAAGCCGCGATCCGGGCCGGGACCGCGCTCGAACCCGACGCCGAGGTCGCCGCGTTCGCCGTCGCCCTCCTGGGCCGCACGCACCACCAGCGCCGCAAGGAGTTCGAGCGCCTCGCCGTCCACGCCTGGACCGCCCGCCACGGCCTCCCGTTCGCCGTCGAGGCCCTCACCGAGCTGTACGCCAACAGCCTCACCTGGTACTGCGCCCACAACCACCCCGCCGACTCGCACCTGTCCTTCACACCCCACTCGATGTACAGCATCACCAGGTACGCGATCGTCTCCATGGACGCCCTCGCCGACGTCCGGTCCCTCCTCGCCGCACTGCCCGACGACGAGTACGAGCACATCCGCGCCCTCGTCGAGGCCCGCCGCACCGGCGACGCCCACAAGTTCGTCAGCGCCGTCCTCATGCCCGAGCAGGAGCAGTGGGCCCTCGACGCCTGCGCCGCCTACGCCGACCGCGGCCATGTCCGCCACGGCGCCGACATCCTCTGGACCTTCGTGTCCACCGCCGAGCACCTCTCCCTCTGCGGCGTCGAGTACTTCGACCACCCCCAGTTCGACGCCGGGGCCGTCGCCCGCGCCCTCCACGTACTCGGCGCCGACCTCCTCCCGCTGCTCACCGCGACCCTCGAAGACGACGCCAAACCGAGCGCCGAGACCCGCGACCTCATGTACGAGGCGATCGGCCGCATCCCCTCCGAGGCCGGCATCGCCTTCCTCCTGGAGCGCACGGTCCGCCCGCAGGCGCTGGCCGCCCTGCGCCAGGCCGCCGCGCGGTTCCCGGTGCGCACGCTCCGGGCCGTGGCCGCGGTCGCCCCCGGGACGGCGTCGCACGCGCGCAGCCGCATCGCGGGACTGGTGCGCGAGTTCGGCATCGAGCAGCACCTGTCCGCATTGGACGATGAGTCGCGCGGACGCGTCGAGGAGCTGCTGGCCGCGGCGTCGCGGTTCGAAACCGCCGAGCTTCCCGCGGTGTTCGCCGTGCCGCCGTGGACGCCGTTCAAGGCCGCCGGGACGACCGCCGTCGCCGGGCTCGTGCCGCCCGAGATCGACGAGCTGCGCTGGGCGCCCGAGGAACGCGACGCGTGGGGCACGATGCCCGAGAACGGCTACGAGTACGACTACATCCGCACCACCCCCACGATGTGGGAGCGGATGATGCCCGACGGGCCCGATCCCGACCACTACTACTTCCCCGGGCTGCTCGCCTGGGGCCCCGACGACCGTGCCCGCGCGGCGCTGCCGCTGTGGACCGGGAAGTTCGAGTGGGCCTCGACCGAGACGCTCTGCGCGATCCTCGCCCGCTTCGGCGAGGAGGCCGCGGGCCGCGTCCAGGAGCTGATCAAGAAGCGGCCCTCGCACCGGAACGCCATGCTGCCCTTGGTGAGCCTCGACGTCGCGCGCATGGCCGCCGACCTGGTGTCGCGGCCCCGCGGGGACCGGGCGCTCGGGCGGGCGTGGCTCGACCGGCACGCCGCCGACGCCGCGTCGCTGCTCATCCCCGACGCGCTCGGAAAGGCCGGGAAGCAGCGTCTCAGCGCGATCGACGCGCTCAAGCACCTGGCCGCGACGGACCGGGCGCTGCTCGACGAGCGCGCCGCCGCGTACGGCCCGGCCGCCGCCGAGGCGGTCGCCGCGATCGTCGACGCCGACCCGCTGGACCCGCAGCGCCGCGTCCCCAAGGCCCCGGCCTGGGCCGACCCCGCGATGCTCCCGCCGGTCCTGCTCAATGGCCGCGAGGCCGCGCTGCCCGCCGACGGGGCGCGGACCCTCATGGCCGCGCTCGCCCTCGACGACCCGGACCGGCTCTACCCGGGCGTCGATCCTCTTGTGGCCGAATGCGACCCGGCGTCGCTGACGGCGTTCTCGTGGGGCCTGTTCGAGCTGTGGCTCTCCGCGGGCGCGCCGTCGAAGGACGGCTGGGCGATGGACCAGCTGCGGCGATTCGCCGACGACGTCGCGGTGCGGCGCCTCACGGACCTCATCCGCGAATGGCCGGGCCAGAGCCAGAACCGCAAGGCCGTGCGCGGCCTGGAGATCCTCGGACACATCGGCTCGGAGGCCGCGCTGCGGTCGGTGCAGGCGATCGCGTCGAACGCGAAGTTCAAGGCGCTCAAGAAGACCGCGGCCGCGCAGATCGAGGTCATCGCCGAGCGCCTGGACCTGAGCCTCGATCAGCTCGCCGACCGGCTCCTGCCCGACTTCGGCCTGTCCTCGGACGAGCCGCTGGTCCTGGACTACGGGCCGCGGTCGTTCACCGTGAAGTTCGACGAGAGCCTGAAGCCGTTCGTGGTGGACGACAAGGGCAAGCGCCGCGCGAGCGCCCCGAAGCCCGCCGCGGCCGACGACGCGGAGCTGGCCCAGGCCGCGTTCGAGCGGTTCGCGCTGCTGCGCAAGGAGTTGAAGGCTGCCGCGACCGAGCAGGTGAAGCGGCTGGAGGCGGCGATGGTCGCGCAGCGGGAGTGGACGGTGCCGGAGTTCCGGCAGTACCTGGTTGAGCACCCCGTGGCGTGGCAGCTCACGAGCCGCCTCGTCTGGCAGTGCTCCACTGGGGACGGATGGCGGTCGTTCCGGCTCGCGGAGGACCGCACGGCCGCGGACGCCGAGGACGAGCCGTTCGACCTGCCGGAGGGCGGCTCGGTGCGGATCGCGCACCCGGTGACGCTCGGCGCGGAGGTCTCGGCGTGGGCGGAGGTGTTCGCGGACTACGAGATCCTGCAACCGTTCGAGCAGCTCACGCGGCTGGTGCTGGCGCTGACGGACGAGGAGCGCGCGAGCGGGCGCGTGGCGCGCTTCGAGGGCGCGAAGACCGGTGCGGGGCCGCTGATCGGGCTGCTGAAGCGCGGCTGGAAGTACGGCGACCCGCGGGAGCGCAGCTACGGGCGCGGGATCTTCTACGAGTTCCCCGAGGGCGGGTTCCTGCTGCTGGAGCCGTCGCCGGGCGTGCACCCGGGCTACGGCGGGTACGACGACAACGAGCAGGTGCTGGAGAAGGTCGTCGTCGCGCTGCCGGAGGACGGCGAGGTCGACGCGGTCCGCATGTCGGAGACGCTGACAGTCGCGGCGCGCATCGCGCGCGCGACGCGTTAGCGCGACGATGCGAGCGGGGTTCGGCCGGTGAATCCGGCCGAACCCCGCTCGCATCGAGGCGGAATGTCGTACCCCGCGGGCAGGATTGCAGATCGGGGGCCCATCCCCAGGGCTTCGGGCGGCCTTTTGGGTGCCCGCCGGATTCGCGTCAGATGGTCGCGTTCGGCTTGAGGGATTCGAGTTGGGGCCAGAGGGTGTCGGGGATCGTCGTCTCGTAGAGGGCGATGGTCTCGGCGATGCGCTCGGGGCGGGAGATGCCGACGACCGTCGCGTCGATGAGCGGGGAGCGGGTCGAGAACTGGAGGGCCGCCGCCGCGAGCGGGACGCCCGCCGCCTCGCAGGCCTCGGCCATCGCAGTCGCGCTCGCCGCGAACGCCTCGTCCCGTTCGCCGTAGCAGTACTTCGGCTGGGCCGCCGGGCCCTTCGAGAGCATCCCGCCGCCGTACGGCGCGGCGTTGAGCACGCCCAGGCCGTTCGCCCGCGCGCCCTCGAAGAGGTCGTGGGCCTCGCGGTTGAGCAGGGTGTAGCGGTTGTGGTTGAGGACCACGGCGAACTCGCCGGTGTCCAGGTACCGCTGGGTGATCGCGATGTCCCCGGCGGCCACGGCGAGGTGGTCGACCAGGCCCTCGTCGCGGATCGCGACCAGCGCCTCCAGCGCGCCGCCGGGGGCGAAGCCGTCCTGGCTCATGAACTCCGGGTCGTGGAGGGCGAGGATCGGGACGCGGTCCAGGCCGAGGCGTTCGAGACTCTCCTCAAGGGAGCGGCGGACGCGGGCGCCGGAGTAGTCGCCGGTCTCGGGATCGGCGTCTACTTTGGTCTGGAGGACGAAGCCGTCGGGGAGGCCGCCGCGGCGGCGGATCGCCTCGCCGATGCGGCGTTCGGCGAGGCCGTCCTTGCCGTAGTTGTTGCCGGTGTCGAGGTAGTTGATGTCGCTGTCGAAGACCGCCAGGATCGTCTCGACCGCGCGTTCATCGTCCACTTCGTACCCGTAGGTCCCGGTGAACCCGGCGATGGTGCTGGTGCCGAAGCACAGCGGCGTGACGCTGATGCCGGTCTTGCCGAGTGTGGTGCGCTGCATGATCATCCGTTCTTCAGGGAATCCGTGCCCGCGTCGAGGCGCGCGGGGTCGAGGGCGTGCTCGATGACCATCACCCCGGCGCCGATGGCGCCGCTCGACTCGCCCGTGCGGGCGGCGGCGATGCGGAGGTGCCTGGTGGCCAAGGGGAGCGAGCGCTGGTAGATCACTTCGCGCACGCCCGCGATGAGGTGGTCGCCCGCGAGGGCGAGGGACCCGCCGATGACGATGATCGAGGGGTTGAAGAAGTTGACGGCTCCGGCGAGCACCTCGCCGATGTCGCGTCCGGCCTGGCGGACCCGTTGCAGCGCAGGAATGGAGCCTGAACGGGCCAGCTCCACGACGTCGAGGGAGCCGCCCGCCTGGATGCCCTCGGCCGTCAGGGCGCCGGCGATGGCCGCGCCCGAGGCCACCGCTTCCAGGCATCCCGTGTTGCCGCACCGGCAGTGGGCGTCGTCCGCGCCCGCGACGCGGATGTGCCCCATGTCCCCGGCCGCGCCCTGGGCGCCGCGGTAGACCTGGCCGCCGACGATGATGCCGCAGCCGATGCCGGTGGCGGCCTTGATGAAGAGCAGGTGCTCGTACTCGGGCCAGGCGGCGAAGTGCTCGCCGAGGGCCATGATGTTCACGTCGTTGTCGACCAGGACCGGCACCGGGATGCGTTCGCGCACATAGGAGGGCACGTCGAAACCGTCCCAGCCGGGCATGATCGGCGGGTTGACGGCGCGTCCGGTGGAGTGCTCCACGGGGCCGGGGAGACCGATGCCGATGCCGAGGAGGTCGCCCACCGGCCGCCCCACCTCGTTCAGGAGCTTCCGCCCGTGCTCGACCGTCCAGTCCAGGACCGCCTTGGGGCCCAAGGCGATCTCCAGGTCGGCGTTGACGGCCGCGAGCACCGTCCCGGCCATGTCGATCACCGCGAGCCGCGCGTGCGTGGCGCCCAGGTCCGCGCCGAGGACGATCCGCGCGGCGGGGTTGAACGCGAACGTGGCGGGAGGCCGGCCGCCGGTGGAGGCGGTCTCGCCGCTGGGGGCGATGAGGCCGGCGGCGAGGAGGGCGTCGACGCGGCCGGTGACGGTGGAGCGCGCGAGGCCGGTGAGCGCGGCGAGCTCGGACCTGGTGCGGGGCACGCCGTCCCGCAGCAGCTGGAGCAGGGTGCCCGCACCGGCGGCGGCCGCGGGGGCCGTCCGGTGCCGCTCGGTCGAACCATCAGTCACGGGACTAGTGAACCACACCGGTTCGGCCGGGCCACCGTCATAACTGTTTCATAACGCGAACAACTTTTGCTTGTGCTCCGTCATAAGTCTGTCATACGGTCGTCATATGGCTCACGTCACGATCACCCGGCAGGCGACCTACCGCGCCGCCGTCATCGGCACCGGCTTCATGGGGCGGGTCCACTCCCATGCCATCGCCGTCGCAGGCGGCGCCGTCGCCGGGATCGCCGGTTCGACCCCCGAGCGGGCCCGCCGCGCCGCGCCGTCGCTGCGGGCCGAGGCGGTCTTCGACGACGTCAAGGACCTCATCGACGCGGTCGACGTCGTCCACGTCTGTGTGCCGAACGACCTGCACCATCCGATCGCCATGGCCGCCATCGAATCCGGAAAGCACGTGGTGTGCGAGAAGCCCCTCGCCACCGACCTTGCTGCGGCCCGCGAGATGACCGAGGCCGCGGAGGCCGCGGGCGTCGTCGCCACCGTCCCGTTCGTCTACCGCTTCCATCCGATGGTCCGCGAGGCCCGCGCCCGCATCGCGGCGGGCGGCATCGGCCGCCTTACCCTCGCCCACGGCTCCTACCTCCAGGACTGGCTGCTGCGCCCCGAGGACGACAACTGGCGCGTGGACGCCGACCGCGGCGGGGCGCTGAGAGCGTTCGGCGACATCGGGTCCCACTGGTGCGACCTGCTCGAATTCGTCTCGGGCGACCGCATCACCGCCGTCTCGGCGCAGCTGTCGACCGCGAACCGCCGCCGCGGCGGACGGGACGTCGCCACCGAGGACATCGTGACGCTCCAGTTCGCCACCGCGGGCGGCATGATCGGCTCCACTGTGGTCAGCCAGGTCTCCGCGGGCCGCAAGAACCGCCTCCTGCTGGAGATCTCGGGCTCCGAGGCCACGCTCGCGTTCGACCAGGAGCGCCCCGAGACGCTGTGGATCGGCGGGCGCGAGGTCAACGGCGAGCTCATGCGCGACCCCGAGCACCTCAGCCCCGACGCCGCGCGCCTCGCCCGCGTCCCCGGCGGCCACGCCCAGGGCTACCAGGACTGCTTCAACGCGTTCGTGGCCGACACCGCCGCGGCGATCGCCGGGAGCGCCCCCGACGGGCTGCCGGTGTTCGCCGACGGCCTGCGCGCCGCCCGCATCGCCGAGGCCGTCGCCGAGTCGGCCCGCACCAGGGACTGGGCGGAGGTGCCGCAGTGACCGGCCCCCTGCTCGCCATGCGCGGCATCGACAAAGCCTTCCTCGGCGTCCCTGTGCTCTCCTCTGTGGACCTCACCATGGAGCCGGGAGAGGTCCACGCCCTGGTGGGGGAGAACGGCGCCGGCAAGTCCACGCTCATGAAGATCCTCGCGGGCGTCCACACCGCGGACGCCGGCACCATCGAGCTGGACGGCCGCGCCGTCTCCTTCACCCACCCCCTCCAGGCCCAGCAGGCCGGGGTCGCCTCGGTCTTCCAGGAGTTCAACCTCCTCCCGGAACTGACCGTGGCCGAGAACGTGCACCTCGGGCGCGAGCCCAAGCGCCGCATGCTCATCGACCGCCGCGCGATGACCGAGTCCACCGCGGCCGTGCTCGCCGACCTCGGCGTCGAGGACCTCTCTCCCGCCGCAAAAGTCGGCACCCTCTCCGTCGCGCACCAGCAGATCACCGAGATCGCGAAGGCCCTCTCCCAAGGCGCCGACCTCATCTGCATGGACGAGCCCACTGCCGCCCTCGCCGACGCCGAGGTCGAGCTCCTCTACCGGCTCATCGGCCGCCTGCGCGAGCGCGGCACCGCCGTCCTCTACGTCTCCCACCGGCTCAAGGAGATCTTCGACCTCTGCGACCGCATCACCGTCCTCAAGGACGGCCGCCTCGTCGACACCACCGCCACCGCCGACATCACCCCCGACGACCTGGTCGCCAAGATGGTCGGCCGCCGCATCGAGGCCCAGTTCCCCGACCGCCTGCCCGGCACCGAGACCGGCGAGGTCAGACTGAAAATCACCGGCGGCGGGAACGACCGCGTCGACGCGATCGACCTCGAAGTCCGCGCCGGAGAGATCGTGGGCCTCGCCGGACTCCAGGGCTCGGGCCGCACCGAGATCGCCGAAGCCGTCTTCGGGATCGCCCCGTTCACCCGCGGTGTGATCGAAGTCGACGGCACGCCCATTCGCATCACCAAGCCCCGCAAGGCCATCAACGCCGGGATCGCGCTCGTCACCGAGGACCGCAAGGCCCAGGGCCTGGCCCTGCGCCAGTCCGTGCGCGCCAACGCCCGCATGGTCCTCGACGCCAACGCCCGCGTCCACTCCCGCGCCCGCCTCGCCCGCGTCTCGGGGCTCCTCTCCAGCCTCGACCTCGTCGCCCGCGGCGAGGACCAGGAGGTCCGGTTCCTCTCCGGCGGCAACCAGCAGAAGGTCGTCGTCGCGAAATGGCTCGCCGCCGAACCGGGGATCATCGTCCTCGACGAGCCCACCCGCGGGATCGACGTGGGCGCCAAGCACAAGCTGTACTCGGTGATCCGCGAACTCGCCGCCGAAGGGCTCGCGGTGCTCCTCATCGCCTCCGAGCTCATCGAGGTCATCGGCCTCGCCGACCGGATCGCCGTCCTCCACGACGGCCGCATCGCCGCCGAACTCCCCGGCGGCGCAACGGAGCAGCAGGTCATGGCCTACGCGACCGGAAGGGGCCCGGAATGACCCAGCGCCTCCACACGCCCCGCCTCGGCACCACCGCCCTCATCTACCTCGCGCTCGCGGGCGTCCTCGTCGTCGGCGGCGCCGCCGTCGCCATGGACGGCGGGAACCTGTTCGCCACCGCCAATCTCGTGGACATGCTCACCCGCACCAGCCTCACCGGGTTCCTCGCCATCGGCATGACCCTGGTGATCCTGTGCCGGTCCCTGGACCTGTCCGTCGGGTACACCGCGGCGCTCTCCAGCCTCGTCGCCGCGACCACGATGGACGGCCAGGCGGCGAACGTGCCGCTCGCCGTCGCCGCGGTCCTCCTCGTCTCCGGGCTCGTGGGCGCCTTCAACGGCGCGGTCACCGCCTACCTCGGCGTCAATCCGTTCATCACCACCCTCGGCACGGGCCTGATCATCAAGGGCTACCTGGACACCCAGTACAAGGGCCCGGCCGGGGACGTGCCCGCCGTGTTCCAGCAGTTCGGGTACACCCGCATCGGGCCCGTCCCGGTGTCCGCCCTGGTGATGCTCCTCGTCGCCGCGGCCGCGATCTGGTTCCTGCGGTCCACGCGCACGGGCCACCACATGTACGCCGTGGGCGGCGACGCCGACGTGGCCCGCATGTCCGGCATCCGCACCGGCCGCACCCTCCTCGTCGCCCACATCCTCTGCGGCATGACCGCAGGCGCCGCGGGCCTGCTCCTGGCGGCGCGCTTCGGCACCGGCTCGGCCGAGGCGTACACGAACCTCTACGAGCTCGACGCCATCGCCGCGGTGGTCCTGGGCGGGACGCTGCTCCTCGGCGGCAAGGGCGGCGTCGCCGGAACCGTTGCGGGCGTGGCGATCCTCGCCGTCCTCGACACCGTGTTCAACGTCCTCCAGATCGACCCGTTCGCGAAGGACGTGCTGCGCGGCGTGGTCATCATCGCGGCCGTCGCCATCTACGCCCGCCGCCAGCTCGACCGCCACGCGCGGCGGCCCCGCTTCGCCGAAGGGAGGGCGTCATGACACGCGCCCGGGAGCTGCTCGCGCGGGCGACGAACCCGACCGCGACCGTCTTCATCCTGCTCGTCCTCGTCTTCGCGGCCGTGTTCGCGATGAACCCCGGGTTCTTCGCGGGCCCCTCGCTCATGGCGTTCCTCAAGCAGGCCGCGCCCCTGGTGATCCTGGCCGCGGGCCAGTACTTCGTGATCGTCTCGGGGAACTTCGACCTGTCCGTGGGCGCGCTCGTGGGCGCCCAGGTCGTGATCGCCGCGCGCCTCATCGACGGCGAGGAGTCCCGCACGGTTCCGGTGCTCATCGTCATGGCGCTCTTCGGGATCGCGGTGGGCCTCGTCAACGGGCTCATCACCACCGCGCTGAAGGTCCAGTCGTTCATCACGACCCTCGGGATGCTCCTGGTCCTCTACGGCGCCATCAGGCTGTGGACGGGCGGCGCCCCGACCGGCAGCCTCTCCGAAGCGTTCCGCGTCCCCGGCCGCCTGGGCATCGACGACGTGCCGGTCCTCGGCCAGCTCCCGTGGGCCCTGCTCATCATGCTCGCCCTCGGCGCGGGCGCGGTGCTGCTGATGCGCACCCGCTTCGGCCGCATCCTCTTGGCCGCGGGGGACAACGAGCGCGCCGCGGCCCTCTCGGGCGCCCGCGTCGACACCGCCCGCACGCTCGCGTTCGTCCTCTCAGGACTGTCGGCCACCGTCGCCGGGGTCCTCATCGGCGGCTTCGCGGGCGTCTCCGCGCAGGTCGGCGACGGCCTGGAGTTCACCGTGATCACCGCGGTGGTCCTCGGCGGCGTCGTCCTCGGCGGCGGCCGCGGCTCCGTGCTCGCCGCGATGGCCGGGGCCCTGGTCATCGAGGGCCTGTTCACCCTGTTCAACCAGATGGCGCTCCCCGCGACGCTCCGGCCCGCCGTGCAGGGCGCCATCATCATCGCCGCCGTCGCCTACGCGGCGCGGGCGCGCGCACGACCCGTTCCGACCGCCACCGCAACTCCTACTCCCTCATGAAAAGAAGGTCACACACCATGCGGACCACACGCATAGCCGCGGCCGCCGCGGCGTCCCTGGGCATCCTGCTCGCCACCGCGTGCACCACCGACGCCCCGACCGACGAAGCGGACGACGCCACCACCGCAGCCGAATCGGGCGACGAGTGGTTCGTCCAGGCCGACTACGACGAGCAGCTCGCCCAGCGCGACATCGAACCCGAAGGGGACCCGGCGGCCCCGTGGCTCCAGGCCATCGAGCCCGAGTGGATCGACACGACCGAGTTCGCGCAGGAGGGCGGCGACGCCACCGTGTGCTTCTCGAACGCGTCGGTGTCGAACCCGTGGCGCGTGACCGGCTGGATCACCATGCAGCAGCAGGTCGAGGTCCTCCAGGCCGAGGGCAAGATCGGCGAGTTCCGGCACTCCGACGCCGGGGACGACGACGACCAGCAGATCAGCGACATCCAGGCGTTCGTCGACTCCGGCGACTGCGACGCGCTCATCATCTCCCCGTCGACCACCGCGACCCTCACGCCCGCAGTGGAAGCGGCCTGCGAGTCGGGCGTCCCGGTGATCGTGTTCGACCGCGGCGTCAACACCGACTGCGCGGTCACCTTCATCCACCCGATCGGCGGCTACGCGTTCGGCGCCGACGCCGCGGAGTTCCTCGTGGACAACCTGGAGCCGGGCGACAAGGTCCTGGCGCTGCGCATCCTCCCGGGCGTGGACGTCCTGGAGAACCGCTGGGCCGCGGCCCAGGAGATCTTCGCGGACTCCGAGCTGGAGATCCTCGGGAACGAGTTCACCGGCGGCGACGCCGCGGAGATCAAGAACATCGTCACGCAGTACCTCCAGCGCGGCGACGTGGACGGCATCTGGATGGACGCCGGGGACGGCGCCGTCGCGGCCATCGAGGCGTTCGAGGACGCCGGCAAGCCCTACCCGGTGATGACCGGCGAGGACGAGCTGTCGTTCATGCGCAAGTGGCAGGAGACCGGCATGACCGCGCTCGCGCCCGTGTACTCGAACTTCCAGTGGCGCACGCCCGTGATCGCCGCGACGATGATCCTCGCGGGCGAGCAGGTCCCCTCGGAGTGGGTGCTCCCGCAGGACCCGATCACCGAGGCCGAGCGCGACCAGTACCTGGAGGTGAACGCCGACATGCCTTCGCTGCACTACGCCAAGTTCGGCGGCGAGGACCTGCCGGGCTTCCCCGAAGCGTGGCAGGACCGTTGAGCCGCATCGGCGTCAACACCTGGGTCTGGGCCTCGCCGCTCGACGACGAGGCCCTGGCCCGGCTCGCGCCGCAGATCCGCGACTGGGGGTTCGACGCGATCGAGCTGCCGGTTGAGTCCATAGGGGACTGGGAACCCGCGAAGGCCGCTGAACTGCTCGCGGAACTCGGCCTCGACGCCACGGTGGTCCTCGTCATGGGCCCGGGACGCGAGCTCCTCGACGCCCCAGCGGAAACCGTCGCCGGGACGCAGGAGTACCTGCGCGGCGTCGTGGACGCCGCCGCCGCGGTCGGGTCGCCGGTGATCGCCGGGCCCGCGTACGCGTCGGTCGGGCGGACCTGGCGCATCGGCGACCGCGCGGCGGCCTACGCGCAGCTGCGGGCGAACCTCCGGCCCGTCGCCGAGTACGCCGCCGCGCGGGGGATCACCGTCGCGGTGGAGCCGCTGAACCGCTACGAGACCAGCGTCGTGAACACTGTGGACCAAGCCCTCGAAGCGCTCGACGGCCTGCCCGGCACCGGGCTCGCCCTGGACGTCTACCACATGAACATCGAGGAGACCGACATCCCCGCGGCGATCGCAAGGGCCGCAGGGAGGATCGCGCACGTGCAGGTCTCGGCGAACGACCGGGGCGCGCCGGGCCGCGACCACCTCGACTGGCCCGCGATCACGGCGGCGCTCGACGGTGCCGGATATCGCGGACCGCTTGTCATCGAGTCGTTCACGGCGCACAATGCGACCATCGCCACCGCCGCGTCGATATGGCGGCCCCTGGCGCCGACCCAGGACGCCATCGCCGTCGACGGCCTGACCTACCTGAGGAGTCTGCATGCCTAGACCGATCACGCTGTTCACCGGCCAGTGGGCGGACCTGCCGTTCGAAGAGGTGTGCCGCCTCGCGGCCTCGTGGGGCTACGACGGGCTCGAAGTGGCCTGCTGGGGCGACCACCTCGACGTGGTGCGCGCCGCCGAGGACGACGACTACGTCGCCGACCGCAGGGCCATTCTCGAATCGCACGGCCTGGGCCTGTGGGCCATCTCGAACCATCTCGTGGGCCAGGCGGTCTGCGACGACCCGATCGACGACCGCCACAAGGCGATCGTGCCCTCCCGCGTGTGGGGCGACGGCGACCCCGAAGGGGTCCGGCAGCGCGCCGCCGAGGAGATGAAGGCGACGGCGCGGGCCGCCGCGAAGCTTGGCGTGGACACCGTCATCGGCTTCACCGGCTCGGCCGTGTGGAAGTACGTGGCGATGTTCCCGCCCGTGTCCGAGGCGGTGATCGAGGCGGGCTACGACGACTTCGCGGCCCGCTGGAACCCGATCCTCGACGTGTTCGACGAGGTCGGCGTGCGGTTCGCGCACGAGGTGCACCCCTCGGAGATCGCCTACGACTACTGGTCGACGCACCGCGCGCTCGAAGCGGTCGGGCACCGGACCGCGTTCGGGCTCAACTGGGACCCGAGCCACATGGTGTGGCAGGACATCGACCCGGCCGCGTTCCTGTGGGACTTCCGGGACCGGATCTACCACGTGGACTGCAAGGACGCGCGCAAGCGCTTCGACGGCCGCAACGGCCGCCTCGGCTCGCACCTGCCGTGGGGCGACCCGCGGCGCGGCTGGGACTTCGTCTCGACCGGCCACGGCGACGTGCCGTGGGAGGACTGCTTCCGCGTGCTGGGCCGCATCGGCTACTCCGGGCCGATCTCCGTGGAGTGGGAGGACGCCGGGATGGACCGCCTGCGCGGCGCCGCCGAAGCGGTGGAGTTCGTGCGGAACCTGAACTTCGAGCCCCCGGAGGCGTCCTTCGACTCCGCCTTCGGCTCCGATTAGACCTCCGGGCCCGACCGCACCTTCGGGTCCGCACAGGTGACCGCGGGCCGCCCTCCTCCCAGGGCGGCCCGCGGCGGTTTCCTCTCAGGCGAACGAGAACAGGGGCGGGAAGAGCAGGACCACGACGGCCGCCCACGCCGCGTAGACGGGCATGTAGTTCGTCTGCCAGTCTTCGAGCTGCGCGAACCGCTTGCGGCGCCTGATGATCGAGACGTAGAGCCAGGCCGTCCACGCGAGGTTCGCGAAGAGCACGAGGTTCTCGCCGAGCGCGGCGCTCTTGTTCGGCGTGAACCCCCATTCGGTGATGCGGCCGAGGATCGCGACGAGCACGAGGACGTCGATGAGCAGGGCGCTCACGACGAGCGCGAGCTGCATCCAGTCGAACACCCCGGGCTTCGACTCGGCGTCGCGCGCCGAGATGGAGTAGAGCACCAGGCCGAGGACGACCGCCAGGAGCAGGTCGAACAGGATGAGCATGTCGCGTTCGACGTCGATCGCGTTGGTGGTCACGCCGATCGCGACGAGCACCGCGATGAGCGTGACGGCGAACAGCGGCGTGAACACGCGGGTGAGCACCGGGGCCATGTTCTCGATGACCGACTGCTTGGCCTCGACCAGCCACGCGGCCACCACGACCGCGGCGGCGAGCCCGCACGGCACGAGCCATTCGGAGACGAACACCTCGGCGTCGACGCCGATCGCGCCGAACACGCCTGCGGTGAACCCGGTGAGCACCCCGCCGCCGAGTCCGATGAGGACCAGGTAGATGAACCACTCGCCTGAGAACCGGATGAAGTCCATGCGCCTGCGCCCCGACCGCCATTCGCCGCCCGCGTAGGCGATGCCGACGACGAACCACAGCATGAGCGGCAGGTGGATCGCGCTGAGCACCACCGACTGCGAGTCGGCGTCGAGCGGGTAGGCGTTGTTGGCGACCGCGCCGACGGCGAACAGGACCGCCACCGCCGCGATCGAACCCGTGCCGAGCCTGCGGCGCCACGCGAAGTAGACCGCGAGCGGCGCGAGCACGAGCAGGCCCATGTTGCGGGCGTAGAAGTCCCCGGAGCCGTCGAACCCGAGCCCGAACAGCGCCGGGGCCTTGATCGCGACCACTCCCAAAGCGGCGCACACGATCATGACGAGCAGGCCGCGGCGCCGCTCCGCGTCGGCGGCGGCGTCCCGGTCGGGGTCGAGCACGAGCTGCTTCCACAGCCGGTCGGAGTGCTCGCGGGCGAACTCGCGGGACAGCTCGTCCATGCGGCCCATGCGCTTGACGGCGATGAGGAACGCCTCGTCGGGCTTGAGGCCCGCCGCGGTGAGGTCGCCGACCCGCTCGCGCAGGTGGTCCTCCAGCTCGTCCACGTCGGCCTCGCTGATCGCCTTGCGGCGCAGCATGTACGCGCGCCACTCGGTTACCTGCGCCTCGATGTCGGTGTCGGTCATGTCAGGCCTCCATCGCCCTGGGCGCGGCCGGTCCGAGGGTGCGGGTGGTCTCCCAGATGTCCTGGAGCGCATCGGTGACGGCCGCCCACTGGCGCCGCTGCTCGGCGAGCTCCCGGTGCCCGTCCTCGGTGATGGCGTAGTACTTGCGGCGCCGCCCGCCTTCGGGCGTGCGCCAGGTGGACTCGACGTGCCCGAGCCGTTCGAGCCGGTGCAGCAGCGGGTAGAGCAGGCCCTCGGTCCACTCCAGCCGCCCGCCGGACCGCTCGGCGATCTCCTTGAGGATCGCGTAGCCGTAGCTCTCCTCCTCGGCGAGAATGCCGAGCACGAGCGGGGTGGCCGAGGCCGCCACGAGGTCTTTCGCGATGTGCATGAGGGGGCGCCTCCTTCGTACCTAGAACTTCTATGCCTTGCTGTTCTATGCATCGTAGATCTAGGGTTCCGGGATTGTCAAACGGCCCGGCCGGAACCCCGGCCGGGCCGCTCCTGTGCACACGCTCAGCCGTTCGGCAGGATCACCGCGCGCCCGTTGATCCGGCCCGCGTGCAGCCGCTCGTACGCCTCCGGCGCCTCGTCCAGGGAGAACGTCTCCACGTGCACGTCCACGTGGCCGCCGCGCGCCAGGTCGAGCACCTCGATCAGCTCGTCGCGCGTGCCCCAGTACGGCGCCTTCACCGACACCTCGAACGGCAGCGCCCCGAACCCGACCGGCAGCGTGCCGCCGCCGATCCCCACGATCGTCACGTCCGACTCCACGGCCGCGCACGCGCCCGCGGTCGCCACCGTCGGCCCCACGCCCACGAAGTCGAACACCGCCTGCGCGCCGACCCCGCCGGTCAGCTCCTTCACCTTGCCCGCTGCCTCCCCGTCCGACAGGAACGCCTCGTGCGCACCGACTTTCCGCGCCAGCTCCAGCTTGTCCTCCGAGACGTCGAGCGCCACGACCCGCGCGGCCGAGACCGCCCGCAGCACCTGCACCGCGACGTGCCCGAGCCCGCCGGTGCCGATGACGACCGCCGTCGAACCCGGCGTCAGCTTCGGCAGCGACCGCTTGATCGCGTGGTACGGGGTGAGCCCCGCGTCGGTGAGCGGCACGGTCTGCACCGGGTCGAGGTCCCCGAGCGGGACGAGGTGCCGGGCGTCGTCGACGATCAGGTACTCGGCGATCGCGCCGGGCGAGCCGAGGCCGGGCGGGTTGATGCCCAGCTCCTGGGCGCGCTGGCAGTAGTTCTCCTCGCCCGCGGCGCACTTGATGCACCGCCCGCAGCCCCAGGGGCCGTAGACGGCGACGGACTCGCCGACCTCGACGCCCGTGACGCCGTCGCCGAGCGCCTCGACGGTGCCCGCGCCCTCGTGGCCGAGGGTGAGCGGCAGCGCGTACGGGAAGCCCTCGGCGGGCCACTCCATGACGGCGATGTCGGAATGGCACACCCCGGCGGCGGTGATCTTGAGGAGGACCTCGCCTGGTCCCGGCTCGGGCGTGGGGATCTCGACGACCTCGGGGGCCGCGCCGATCTCGCGGTACTGCAGGGCTTTCATGTCGCCTCCGTGCGGTCTCACCGGGCCCGCGACTCCGCGGTCCGCGGGGCCTCTGACCCGGTCACCGTAACCCCGATCACCGTGGCCGCGTCCGGGTTTGAGGAAGCACAGGGAGCAGCCTCTGCGGGGCCGCGGAGCCCGTGGGCTAGGTTCGGCGCGTGGACTTCGCGAACGACCCCCAGGCGCTGCTGGAGCGCGTCAAGGCCCTGGACGCGGGCGGCCGGGTGCTCATCGGCATCGCCGGATGCCCCGGCGCGGGCAAGACGACCCTCGCCGAGTGGCTGGCGCGCACGCTCGACGCGGGCGGCACGCGCGCGGTGCAGGTGCCCATGGACGGCTTCCACCTGGCGAACGCCGAGCTGGTGCGGCTGGGGCGGCGCGGGCGCAAGGGCGCGATCGACACGTTCGACGGCGACGGCTACCGCTCGCTCCTGGAGCGGATCGCCGTCGAGCGCGGCACCGTGTACGCGCCGGAGTTCGACCGCACGGTGGGGGAGCCGGTGGCCGGGTCGATCGCGGTGCCGCCGGAGGCCGCGGTGGTCGTGACCGAGGGGAACTACCTGCTCGACGAGTCGGGCCCGTGGCCCGCGGTGCGCGCCGCGCTCACCGAGGTCTGGTACTGCGAGACCCCCGGGCCGCTGCGCCTTGAGCGGCTCATCGCCCGCCACGAGCGCTTCGGCAAGACCCCCGAGCGCGCCCGGTCCTGGGTCGCCGAGGTCGACGAGCGCAACGCCGAGCGGATCCGCCTCGTCCGCGACCGCGCCGACCTGCTGGTCGATTTCGAGGCGCTCGCTATAGGTAGAGGTTCGAGCCATCCCTAACCCCCACCCACCCGGGGGACCGTAGCGCCAAGGCTTGCCGAGGGGTCCGACAGAAACCGGCCGCCGCGGGCGATGTGTCACCCGAACGGGTGCCCGCCGCGCGGCCCCGCAGCGGGTGCACTGTCCCCGCCTGCGCCGACCCGCAGCGGATGCTCTGTCCCCGTCCACGCGGACCCGCAATGGGTGCCCTGCGCCCCATCCGCGCGGCCTCGCGGCGGGCGCCCCGCCCCCGCCCGCGCCGACTCGCGAAGCGAAAACCGCTGCGCCCGGCGACGTATATTCATCTCATGCCGCCACTCGACGCCTCTACGTTCACGGTCGGGGTGCTGGGGCCGCTCGCGGTCGGGACCGCCGACGGGCCCGTCGAGGTCGCCGGGGCCCGGCTCCGCGCGCTGCTGACCCGCCTCGCGCAGAGCGCGGGGCGGCCCGTCGCCGCCGAATCGCTCGCCGCGGCCGTGTGGCCCGAAGACGGGCCCGCCGACCCCGCCTCCGCGGTCCGATCCCTGGTCACGCGCCTGCGCCGCCTCCTGCCGCCCGGCGCCGTCGCGTCCGTCCCCGGCGGGTACCGCCTCGAAGCCGACCCCGAGGCCGTCGACCTGCTCCGCTTCGAACGCCTCGCCGCCGCGGGCCGCCGCGCGCTCCGGGCCGGGGACCCCGCCGCCCGCGGCCTCCTCGCCGAGGCGCTCGGCCTGTGGCGCGGCCCCGCGCTCGCCGACACCCCCGACGCGCTCAGCGCGATCGCCGCGCTCGAAGAGACCCGCCTCGCCGCCGTCGAGGACTGGGCCGAGGCCGAACTCGCCTCCGGCGCGGCCGCAGCCGCGCTGCTCCCCGCGCTGGCCGAGGCCGCCGTCGCACACCCCCTCCGGGAACGCCTGCACGCCTTGTACTTCCGCGCCCTCCTCGCCGCGGGCCAAGGCGCCGAGGCGCTCGCCCGCTACGACGCGCTGCGCCGCCGCCTCGCCGACGAGCTCGGCGCCGACCCCGGCCCCGACCTCCAGGCCGTCCACATGCGACTCCTCGAACCGGCGCCGCCGAAGCCCGCCCGCACCCGCGGCAACCTCCGCGCCCCGCTCACCAGCTTCGTCGGCCGCGAACCCGAGCGCGCCCAGATCGCCGCCGCCCTCGGCAACGCCCGCCTCGTCACCCTCTGCGGCCCCGGCGGCGTCGGCAAGACCCGCCTCGCCACCTCCGCCGCCGCCTCCACCGCCCCGCCCGGCGGCGCCTGGATCGCCGAGCTCGCGCCCGTCACCGACCCTGAGGGCGTCGCCCGCGCCGCCGCGGAAGCCGTGGGCGCCTTCGACACCGACCCCGCCGAGCGCCGCGCCCCCGCCGCCACCCTCGAACTTCTCGTCGAGGCCCTCGCGGGTCGGCCCGCGCTCCTCGTGCTCGACAACTGCGAGCACCTCATCGACGCCGCCGCCGACTTCGCCGACCGCCTCCTCGGCGCCTGCCCCGACCTGCGCATCCTCGCCACCAGCCGCGAACCGCTCGCCATCACCGGCGAGACCGTCTGCCACATCGGCCCCCTCGGCTCCCAAGCGGCCCAACGGCTCTTCGCCGACCGCGCCGCCGCCGTCCGCCCCGGGTTCACCGTGGACGAAGCGAACGCGGCGGACGTCGCGGCCCTCTGCGACCGGCTCGACCGCCTCCCCCTCGCCATCGAGCTCGCCGCCGCGAAGCTCCGCACCCTCGACCTCCCGCAGGTCGCCGACCGCCTCGGCGACCGCTTCCTGCTCCTCACCGGCGGCTCCCGCACCGCCCTCCCGCGCCACCAGACACTCCGCGCCGTGGTCGCCTGGAGCTGGGACCTCCTCGAACCGTCCGAACGGGACCTCGCCGAGTCCGCCTCCGTCTTCGCCGGGGGCCTCTCCATCGACGCCGCCGAATGGCTCGGCGCCTCCCTCGACACCCTGACCTCCTTGGCGGACAAGTCGATCCTCCAGCCCACCGGATCGGGCCGCTTCCACATGCTGGAGACCATCCGCGAGTACGGCCAGGAGCGCCTCGCCGAGACCGGCCGCCTCGTCAAGGCCCACGAAGCGCACGCCGCCTACGCCCTCGAACTCGCCGAGGCCGCCGAGCCGCACCTGCGCGGCGCCGACCAGATCGAGTGGATGCGCCGCCTCGACGCCGAACGCGGGAACCTCCTGGCCGCCTTCCACTTCGCCGTCGGCGGCGGCGACGCCGACACGGCCGTGCGCCTCGCCGCCGCCATGTGCATCCACTGGCTCTACGCGGGCGCCCGCCCCGAGGTCACCGGCTGGCTCGACGCGGCGCTGGCCGTCCCCGGCCCCGCCCCCGACGAATCCCGCGTCGTGGTGCAGGGCATGGCCGTGATCAACCGGATGATGTGCGGCACCTTCCAGACCGACGGCATCATCGAGGAGTTCGACGCCGTCGTCCGCGCCGCCGCGCCCTACCCCGACCATCCGCTGCTCGTCCTCGCCGAACCCCTGCTGCTCATGTTCATCGACGAGCACGACGGCGGCTTCGCCTGCATCGAGCGGCGCATGGCCCACCCCGACCCGTGGGTCCGCTCCGTGCTCTGGATGCTGCGTGCGCTCCTGCTCGAAGACCGCGGCGAGATGACCGAGATGCGCGTGGACCTCGGCCGAGCCGCCTCCGGCTTCCGCGACACCGGCGACCGGTTCGGCCTCTACCACGCGCTCAACTGGCTCGCCCAGATCGGCCTCATGTTCGGCGACCTCGAACCGGCCGTCGCCGCCCTGGAGGAGTCCATTGCGCTGCAACGCGAATTGAGCCCCGGGGCCGCCGCGATCCAGACCCGCACCATCCTCGCGAGCGCCCTGATCCGCGAGGGACGCAATGACGAGGCCCGCGAGGCCCTCGAAGCGGTCATCGCCGAGGCCGAGGCCGACCGGGACCACCCCTCGGCGGGCCGCGAGGCCCTGTTCGCCCACTTGGGACTCGGCGACCTCGCCCGCCTCGAAGGGCGCCTTGAGGACGCCGAGCGCCACTACACCGTCGCCGACGGGCTGCGCGAGGACCAGTGGGTCATCGTGCCTCCCCAGTGGACTGCGCTGATGTCGCGGGCCCGGATCTTCACCGCCCTCGCCCGCGACGACCAGGAGGGCGCCCGCCGTCTCCTCGCCGAGTCCTTCGACGCCGCGCACTCGGCGCTCGACATGCCGGTCCTCGCCAAGGTCGCCATCGCCGCCGGGTCGTTCGCGGCGGCCGGAGGCGATGACACCGCCGCGGCCGAGCTCCTCGGCGTCGCCGACGAGCTCCGCGGCGCCCCCGACCGGTTCGACGTCGACGCCGCGATCCTCGAACGCGCCCTTCGCAAACGCCTCGGCGCCGAGCCCTTCGAGGCGGCGGCGCAGCGCGGCCGCGCCCTCGACCGGGACGCGGCCCTCGCCCGCCTGGAGCGGGCCTGCAAAGCGCGAGAGCCGGACCCGGAGGCCCGGCGCTCGCGCGGTGTTTCCCAGTTGGATTAGTCCCGATCCCTCTGCGCCCCTTGCCAGACGCAGGGATCAGGTGCGCCGCCGGTAGGCCGCGACCGCGAGCGGCGCGAACACCGCGATGATCCCGGCGATCCACGCGAGGGTCACCGCGACCGGCGTGGCGACCGGCCCGCCGACCATGAGCCCGCGCGCCGCGTCCATCGCGTACACCGACGGGTTCACGTCCATCCACGCCTGGAGCCAGCCGGGCATCGACGCGGTCGGGGTGAGCATGTTCGTGCCGAACGTCAGCGGGAACGTCACGATGAACGCGATGCCCTGCACCGACCCCGGCTCCTTCATGACCGCACCGAGCAGCAGGAACACCCAGCTCAGCGCGAACCCGAGCCCGATCGCGAGCAGGCACGCCGCGAGCGCCCGCGCCGGGTCGGTCTCGATCCGGAACCCGAGCAGGTACGAGAACCCGAGCAGCACGACGATGGTGACCACGTACCGGATCGCGTCCCCGAGGACCGCGCCGATGAGCGGCGCGGACCGCCCGATCGGCATCGACCGGAACCGGTCGAACAGGCCGCTCTTGAGGTCCGTGGAGAAGTTCGTGCCCGACTGGATCGACGCGAACAGCGTCAGCATCACCATCAGCGCGGGCACGAGCGTCTGGAGGTACGCGGCGGTGTCGCCCGCGAGCGCGCCGCCGAGGAGGAACCCGAACATCGCGGTGAAGATGATCGGCTGGAGCGTCACGTCGAGCAGCTGCTCGGGGTTCCGCATGGTCTTGACGAGGTTGCGCCAGGCGAGCGCGAGCGAGTGGCGCGCGAGCGCGAACGGGCGCTTGACGGCCGCGGCGTCGAGGTCGGGCGCGGCGGGTGCGGTGAGGACGGCGGTCATGCCGGCACCTCCGTTTTCTGGTCGTTGCTGCTGGTGACGTGCCCGGTGAGCTTGAAGAACACGTCGTCGAGGTCGGGGAGGCGGAGCGCCAGCTCGGTGACGCCGATCCCGGCGAGCGCGAGCTCGGCGACGATCGCGGTGAACACGAGCTCGTTCTCCGCGGGCACGGCGAGCACGCCGCGCTGCGGCGACTCGGGCTCGTGCCCGGTGAACTTCCGCAGCAGGCCGGCGACGGCGTCGAACGTGCCGGCCTCGCTGGGCCGCACCACGATCGACTGCCCGCCGACGATCCGCTTCAGCTCGGCGGGCGTGCCGTGCGCGATGACGCGGCCGTGGTCGAACACGCTGATCGCGTCGGCGAGCGCGTCGGCCTCTTCGAGGTACTGCGTGGTGAGCAGGACCGTGGTGCCGTCGGCGACGAGCCTGCGCACGACGCCCCACAGCTCCTCGCGCTTGACCGGGTCGAGCCCCGTCGTCGGCTCGTCGAGGAAGACGGTGCGCGGGCGGCCCATGAGGCTCGCGGCGAGGTCGAGGCGGCGGCGCATCCCGCCGGAGTAGGTCTTGACGGTGCGCTTGGCGGCGTCCGTGAGGTCGAAATCGGCCAGGAGCTGCTTCGTGCGGGACCGGATCTCGCTGCCGCGCAGGTCGAGGAGCCTGCCGATGAGCTGGAGGTTCTCCATCCCGGTCAGGTCGTCGTCAACGGACGCGAACTGGCCGGTGAGCCCGATCCGGCGCCGCACCTCGTCGGGGCGGCGCGTGACGTCGATGCCGTCGACCCGCGCGGCGCCGCCGTCGGGGCGCAGGAGCGTCGCGAGGACGCGCACCATGGTGGTCTTGCCCGCGCCGTTGGGCCCGAGCACGCCGAGGACGGTGCCCTCCTCGGCGGCCAGGTCGACCCCGGCGAGGGCGGTGAAGTCGCCGAAGCGCTTGACGAGCCCTTCGGTCTCGAATGCGGTGGACATGCGGGTTTCCCTTCGAACCTTGTCGGTTGACGGAACCCATGGTTCGCGGCCCGCATGTCATCGGCGGTGCACGCGCATGTCACCCCCGCACGCGCCCGTGTCAGACCCTGACGAACGGCCTGGTCAAGTGCGGTGTCGCCAGGTGGAGCACGGCGTCGGTCGCGAGGATCGCCTCGCGGGAGCGCTTGGCGGCGGGGCGGTCCATCTCGTGGGCGTATTCGAGGGCGGGGTGGGCGAGCTGGATGGCGTGGACCAGGAGGTCGCCGGTGACGACGGCGAGGTCGCGGCCCGATTCGACGAGGACGCTCTGGTGGCCGGGGGTGTGCCCCGGGGTCGCCACGACGCGCTCGCCGGTGGGCAGCAGGGTGTCGCCGTCGAGGAGGCGCAGGCGCTCGGCGCCGAGCAGCGGCGCGATGATCTGGCCCTCCAGCTTCGGGTTGATCGCCTCGATCGCCTCGAACTCCTTGCGCTGCAACAGGTACTCGGCGTTCGGGAAGTAAGGGTGCTTGTCGTCGCCCACCACGGCCCAGCCGATGTGGTCCGAATGCAGATGGGTCAAGACGACCCGGTCGACCTCGGCCAGGTCGATCCCGGCCGCCGCCAGCTCCTCCGGGAGCCGCCCCGGCACCGGCGTCCACGAGGCCGCCGGGGCTCCGGCCGGACCGATCCCGGTGTCCACCAGCGTGACGCCCCGGTCCGAGCGGATCGCGAAGGCCCGGAACTGGAGCACCCACTCGCCGTTCGCGTCCACCGCATCGGGATCGAGCGCGTCCGCGTCCGCCCACTGCTCCGGCGTCGCGTCCGGGAACGCCTCCGCCCGCGAGGAGAGGAACGGCCCCACCCCGTCGGTCAGAGCGATGATCTGATGCGACCCGAGGTCCAGCGTTGGCGTCATCCGCATGATCCTGCCACACTGGTGTCGCACAAGCCACGATCAAGGGGAGGCGCGATGGCGCGCGCAGCGGTCACCGGAGGCAGCGGCAAGCTCGGCAGGGCGGTCGTCCGCCACCTGGTCGAGCACGGCTGGGACGTCGTCAACCTCGACCGGCGCCCCTCGCCCGACGGCCACGAACCCTACTCCCAGATCGACCTCACCGACTACGGTCAGGCCGTCGAGGCGCTCACCCGCATCGACGACCGCTACGACGGCGTCGACGCCCTCGTCCACCTCGCCGCGATCCCCGCTCCCGGCCTGCAGCCGAACTCCGCGGTCTTCCGCAACAACATGCTCACGAGCTACAACGTGTTCGCCGCCGCCCGCCTCGCCGGGATCGACAACATCGTCTGGGCCTCAAGCGAAACCGTCCTCGGCCTCCCCTTCGAGACCCCGCCCCCGTACCTCCCCGTCGACGAGGAGTACGCGCCCCGCCCCGAATCCACCTACTCCCTCGTCAAGACCATGGAGGAGACCATGGTCGACCAGTTCTGCCGCTGGAACCCGGACCTGAAGGCCACCGGCCTGCGGTTCTCCAACGTCATGTACCCCGAGGACTACGCGAAGTTCCCGTCCTTCAACGACGATCCCGCACTGCGCCAATGGAACCTCTGGTCCTACATCGACGCCCGCGACGGCGCGCTGGCCGTGCGCCTCGGCCTCGAACGCGAGGGCACCGGCAAGGAGGTCTTCGTGATCGCCTCCCCCGACACGGTCATGACCACCCCGACCGCCGACCTCGTCGCCGCCCACTACCCGGACCTCGAACTCAAGCGGCCCGTCTCCGGCCACGAGACGCTCCTCTCGATCGACAAGGCCCGCAGGCTCCTCGGCTACGACCCGAAGCACACCTGGCGCGACCACGTCTGAGCCGCCCCCTGCAGGTGGCCGTACCTCCATATAGTGGGCGATAGGGCCCGCCCCTCGGGCCCGTCGCGCACCCGGGGAGACCGTCCATGGGACACAACGGCTTCCAAGTGAATACCTCCGCCCTCCGCGAGACGGCCGCCCAGCTGCGCGCACTCGCCCCCGAGTTCGACGAGGTCGCCTCCTATGCGGCTGAAGCGGACCCGCCCAAGTGGGCGTGGGGACCCGCGGGCGTCGGGCTCGCCGGGAAATACGAGGACGCTGCCGCGCGGGCGGGCGCCGTCCTCGGCAGGCTCGGTCCGGCCCTCGACGGCCTCGCTTCCGGCATCGAAGGCTCCTGCGGCGACTACGAGGACGCGGACGGCAAGGCGGGCATCGACTTCGGCGCGATCGTCGACCTTTTCCGCCCCGGCCCGGGCCCCGGCACCGGCAGCCACCCTGGCCCCGGCCCGGCCACGCAGCCCGGTCCCGGCACCGGCTCCCACCCCGGCCCGGGCCCGGCCACGCAACCGGGCCCCGGCACCGGCGGCGACCCGCGAGGCAGCGACGGCGCCTATCCGAGGACCGCGCCGTGACCGACCCGATCGACATGTCCGACAAGCCCCGCCACACCGGCTGGGGCAGCCAGACGAGCGCCGAGGGTGACACCGGCTACGGCATCGACGACCTCGTGCGCGCCCGCCGCGACGGCGACCCGTACTACAAGCGGATCAAGAACATCCGCGACCAGCTCGACGCCGGGGATGAACCCCTCGACCGGCTCTTCGACGGCGACGCCAGCCACGACGACCTGCTTGTCCTCGCCCAGTCGCTGGTCGCGCTGTATCTGCAGATGTCGGAGATCGTGGACCTCGCCTACGCCAACTACGACGGTCCCGACCCCGCCTCCATCGCGGGCGAGGTCGCGAGCATGGGTCTCGACATCCTGCTCGCCGCCGCCCAGCCGCTCCAGGACGCGGTCGGCCTGGCGCTGTGCAACCCCGAGCGGCTCGGCCTCTCCGCGACCATGTGGCGCGAGACCGAGGCCGCTCTGAACACGTTGTCGCAGCATCTCAGCGGCGCGGTCGCCGACATGCTCGATGTCCAATGGCAAGGCGCCGCAAGGGATGCCGCCGTCCAGCGTCTTGCCGAGTACCAGGACGCCGTGTTCACCGCGCGCCTCGTCGCCGCTCTCCTGCAAGAGCTCATGGAGCGCACCGCCGAATTCGCGCAGGCCCTCAACAACCGCGCGAAGACCCTCTACGTGGAGTCCATCATGGATGCCGTCAGCCTGATCTCCATGATCCTCGGGAACCCCTCGTCCGTGGTCGACGTGCTGCTCTCCACCCGCAGCAAGCTCACCCGGCTCGCCTTGGACATCGTGAACACGCTCCTCGCCGCCGGCCGCATCTACGAGGCCCTCTCCCTGCTCACCGACAAGCTCGCCGAGGAGTTCGAGAAGACCACGGCACTCCTCGACCGCCTCGCCGCCTGCCGCTGATCCGGGCCGCGTGCAACCTTCGGGCGGTTTCGGCGCATCTATTCTGATGTCCCGCCTCCCCGTCGAAGGGCCACGCCATGCGCCGACCCGCACTCGCGCTCCTGTCGCTCCCGCTCCTCCTGACCGCTTGCGGCGGTGAGGAACCCGTCGAAGTCACCGACGAGGACATCGAGGCGATCGAGCAGAGCATCGTCAACATCTCCACGCTCAGTTGGGAACTGGTCCAGGCGGAGTACCGCGTCGGCTCCATGTGCATGCAGGACGAGGGCTACACGGTCCACGACCCGCTTGCCCTCTTCGGGAACGCCGTCCCGAACCGCTTCACCGGCTTCGCCTCCCCGTACGCCCGCATCCCCACGGTCGAGCAGGCCGAGAAGTTCGCCTTCGGCGACTGGGTCACCTGGACCGACACCGATGCGGCCCTTGAGATGCGCGAGGACCCCGACTACCTGGCCGCCCACGCCGAGGACCAGGGCTACTGGGAGCCCGCCTGGGACGCCGAGCACGAGGAGTTCGAGGCCCAGGGCGAGGAGTACACGGTCGCTTGGGAACAGGCGTGGAAGGGCCCCGAGCGCTACGAGTACGACCAGGCGTTCGAGGAGGCGATGGAGTCCGCCGGGGACCCCGCGGAGATCGATCTCGAACAGCCGCCGTTCGGCGGTTGCGAGCTGGAGACCATCGAGACCGTCTACGGCGAGCCGGAGAAGCGCGAGTTCGACGACGGCTCGGTCGCCTGGCTGAAGCCCGGCAACGATGAGAGCCCGTTGACGCAGATCGGCGACGGCGAGATCTACGGGGAGATGCTCGACGAGTACGCCGACGAGGAGGACGCGTTCCTCGGCTGCCTCGCCGACCGCGGCTACGGCGAATGGGAGTTCAGCGAGATCGGCTGGCTGGCGACCGACCAGTACACCACCGTGAACCTGTATGGCGACACCACGATCGCCTACGAAGGCGACGAGCGCGTCGAGGTCCCCGAGCTCCCCGACGGCCTCGACACCACCGACCCTGTGGCCGCCGAGTTCGCGATCGCCCTCGACTTCGCGCAGTGCGCCGAGGACTCGGGCCTGCGCGACGGCTCCGAGGAGCTCTATGCGCGCCTGTACGTCGAGAGGCTCATGTCGAACCAGACCGAGATCTACGCCCAGGAGCAGCAGGTCAAGGACCACCTGGCGAACGCCCAGGCCTACATCGAGGGGGAGTAGGGGAGCGGCCGGAGGGGCGAAAGGGGAACGGCTGTCGGTCCCCCGATCTACGATCGGGGGCATGGCCGTACCGTTCAAGATCTGCATCGACTGCACCGACCCGCACCGCCTGGCCGACTTCTGGGCCGCCGCGATGGACTACGTCGTCGAGGACCACTCGGCGCTCATCGCGGTGCTCCTCGAACAGGGGGTCGTCACCGAGGAGCACACCGTGGAGGTCCACGGCCGCAAGGGATGGAAGACCGCCGCCGCGGTCCGCGACCCCGAAGCGCCCTTCGACCCGGTGCGCGGAACGGGCAAGGGCATGCGGCTGCTCTTCCAGGTCGTGCCCGAGCCGAAGACCGTCAAGAACCGCCTCCACCTGGACCTCCACTACGGCCCCGACGACTACGAGGCCCAAGCCGACCGCCTCGAAAGCCTCGGCGCGACCCGCCTGGGCGCCTACGACGAGGACGGCGCCAAGTGGATCCTCATGGCCGACCCCGAGGGCAACGAGTTCTGCTGCCACGCCTGAGCACCGGCGGCGGCCTCGCGGCCGCCGCCGACGTCGCCCGCGAGCTCGCGACCACGGGCTGAGCGGCCTATCGCGCCGACCCGACCGGGCGGTAAATTCGTTCGCGGAACCAGTAGAAGGTGAACCGCGATGCCCGAACCAGACCCGAACGTCCGCCTCTCCAACGCCGAACGCGAGGCCCTCATCGCCCGGCTCCAGGCCGCCACCGAAGAGGGCCGCCTCGACCTGGACGAGTTCGCCGAGCGCTCCCGCGAGGTCTACGAAGCGAAGACCTACGCCGAGGTCGAGCGCCTCCTCACCGACCTCCCCGCCGAGGACCGCGCCCTCGCCGTCCCTAACCGCGCCAAGGTCGGCGGCGGCGCGCCCGACCTGGAACTGAACCCCTCCCACTCGCACGTCAAGCGGCAGGGCGAATGGCGGGTCCCGGCGCGCATCAAGGCCAAAGCGGCCCACAGCGCGATCACGCTCGACTGCCGCACCGCCGTGTTCACCGCCGCGGACATCGACCTCGACGTCGACCTCCGGCACTCCAAGATCACGCTCATCCTCCCGCCGAACGCCTCGGCGATCGACGAGGGCGTCGACCTCCACGGCGGCGCGGTGGTCAACCGCTGCCACTCGGCCTCCGGCGGCCCCAGGTTCCACATCTCCGGAAAGAACGCGTGGAGCAAGGTCGTCGTGCGCCGGGAACGCCGCTTCCTGTGGTGGCCTTGGTAAGACCCTCCCAGACCGTCCGACCGCTGCAGCGGCGTCGCCGAGTGATCGGCGGCGCCGCTTTCTGGTGTCACCCGGTCCAGTAACGGGTTGTTCACTATTTGCCATGGGATGTCCCTCGAATGGCGTAACTCGCGCGCCCGAGGCTCGTTAATCACGACATCCCTTTCCGATCCACCCATTCACATCCATTCCCACCGATTCCCACCGGTCGCGCCGTCCCCACCGGCGGCGCGCTCAACTCATCGAAAGCGAGAAGGACCATGAGCACCATGGTTGTCTGCGTCCCGACCGTGCAAGCGGCCAGGGCCATATCCGCAAGCGCCTCCCGCATGGGCCAGGCGCTGTCCGTCAGGACCGTCGACTGCGCCGCGTCGCTGCTCGTCGAGCTGCGGCGCAAGTTCGTCGAGACCGCGATCATCGACTTCCGCCTGGCCGCGCCGAACCCCGTCATCTTCGCGCAGAACCTGCGCTCCCGGTTCCCGCAGACGTCCCTGGTCATGTGCGGCGACGCCGAGCCGCGGATCGCGGCGATGGTCGTCGCCGCGGGCGCGAAGGGGGTGCTGCGGGCGCCCTCGCCGGGCGGCGACGCGCTGCTGGTCGCCTTCGCGCAGGCGTACCAGTTCGCCTGTCGCGCAGCCGCGGAGGCGAAGGAGGTGATGCCGCGCCAGCGCGCGGGCCGCGGCGGCTCGCTGCTGAGCAACCGCGAGCTGGAGGTCCTCTGGGCGATGTGCGAGGGGATGACCAACGCGGAGATCGGTGCGCGCCTGCACGTCTCGGAGGACACCGTGAAGACCCACGCGAAGCGCATGTACGGGAAGCTCGGGGCGAGGGACCGGGCGCAGGCCGTGGCGCGGGCGTTCCGGTCGGGCCTGGTCGCTTGAGGGGCGAGGGGCCCGGTTGGCGGTTGACTACCGAGCGTCCCTGCTGCGATACTCGGCAGCTTCCGGACCTCCGGCAGAAACGAGGCGATGCCCATGGCGCTCAATGAGGAACACCGCGAGGAGTGGTTCAGGATCCTGGACGGCTACCCCGACGACCAGAAGCCCGACCCGGAGGACCGGCTCGCCGTCGAGACCTCGTGCTCGGGGTTCCTGGGCAACATGTGGACGCGCGCGACGATGCCCGAGGTCCAAGGGGTGTCCCTGGCGGAGCTGGAGCTCGTGTTCGTCCAGTTCTACCTGGGGCGCCCGGGCCCGTTCTCGGCGGCGATGCTCGCGGCGATGACGGAGCTGGCGGACGCCCCGGGTGGGCGGCGCGCGGCGGTGAAGGCCCTGGAGCGGCTGGAGGCGCTGGGGGTGTCGCCGCCGTCGTGGTACGGCGAGGACATGAAGCTCGCGGAGTGCTGGAAGGCCGGCGACGTGTACGGCGACCAGTTGACGTTCTTCTGCGCGTTCCATGCGCCGAGCGGGGACCAGGCGCTGTCGTTCACGGTGGACTACTCGGAGTACCACTTCGACATGGTCGTGGACTGCGATGCGACCGACGACGTGGAGCGGCTGCTGGCGCTGCACCGCGAGCGGAACGGGAAGTCGCCGGACCGGCTGTTCCAGCCGGTGGAGGCCGATCCGGCGGAGGTGTTCGCGGGGACGCGGCGGGCGCTCGACGACTGGGACCTGTTCTGCGTCGAGGGCGACGCGCGGCGGCTCGCACCGCGGTTCCTGATGCTGCGGGAGCTGTGGCGCTCGCGCCTGCGCGCGTTCCCGCAGGTGGAGCCGGAGGAGGTGCGGCAGCCGACGGACGACGAGCTGTCGCTGTTCGCCTCGGGGTTCCTGAGCCACATGCTCGGGAAGCTGATGCTGGAGGCGGCGCATTTCGAGGCGATCAAGGAGCTGTGCTGGTTCCATGCGGTCAACGGGCCCAAGGTGAGTCCGACGCGGGCGTACGTGTTCCTGGAGCGCTGGATGCCCGCGAAGTTCGAGCCCGACGACCCGGTGGTGGAGGCGGTGCGGGAGCTGTTCATCCCGTTCCTGCGCTGGACGGCCTCCGCCACGGACCTCGACCCGGCGGCGTGGCCGTACCTGAAGTTCAAGGCCGAGAAGTACCTGGGGGAGTTCCCGGGCTGGTCGTCGAAGGACCCGGACGTGGCGCGCCTTCCGCGCCCGCGGTCCCTCTGAGGCCGGACCGCCCCCGGACCCCTGACGCGCGAACGAAGGCGGGCCGCCGGAGCGGCCCGCCTTCGGGGTGTTGGGAGCGCGGTTTCCGGTGCGCCTAGCGCTTGTTGAACTTCTTCTTCGAGATGGTGTAGCCCAGGAGCGCCAGGCCGATCGACCATGCGGCCGTGAGGATCAGGTCGGAGCCCTCGACCGGGTTGTCGAACAGGAGGGCGCGGACGACCTCGATGAACGGGGTGAAGGGCTGGTAGTCGGCGAAGTACTGGATGACCGTGGGCATCGACTCGGTGGGGACGAACGCGGAGCCGAGGAACGGCAGGAGCATCAGGATCATCGGCGTGTTCGACGCCTCTTCGACGGACTTGGCGCTCATGCCCATGCCGACGGTCAGCCAGGTGAGGCCGAAGGAGATCAGGGCCAGGACGCCGACCAGGCCGAGCCAGCCGAGCGGGGTCGCCTCGGGCCGGAATCCGATCGCGACGGCGACGGCCAGGAGCACCGCCATGCACAGGAAGGACTGGAGCACCGAGGCGATGACGTGTCCGGTGAGGACGGAGACCCGGGCGATCTTCATGGTGCGGAAGCGGTCGACGATGCCTTCGGTCATGTCCATGGCGACGCTGATCGCGGTGCCCTGCACCGCGGCGACGATCGCCATCAGCAGCATGCCGGGTGTCAGGTAGGTCAGGTACGCCTCGCGGCCGCCGGTGGGGCCGCCGAGGCCGTCGCCGATCGTGCCGCCGAAGACGTACACGAACAGCAGGAGGAAGACCACCGGCATGCCCACGAGCATGACCGTCAGGGACGGGTAGCGCAGCATGTGCTTGAGCTGGCGGTTGAGCATGGTGGAGGTGTCGGAGACGGTGTGCGCGAGCGTGCTCATCTGAGTTCTCTTTCTCGGAGTTTCGGTCTGGGGCGGGGGTTACGCGTCGGCCTTGGCCTGGCCGGTGAGGGACAGGAAGACGTCGTCGAGGTCGGGGGTGTGGACGGTGAACTCGTCCACTTCGATGCCCTCCCGGTCGAGGGTGTCGAGGATCTTGCGCAGCGAGTCGACGGACGCGTCGGTGGGGACCTGCACGGTGAGCTGGTCGGTGTCGAACGAGCCGGCGTCGAGGACGCGGGCGGCGTGCTCGACCTGGTCGGCGCGGTGGAGGCGCAGGCCCACGTGGCCGCCGGGGATCAGGCGCTTGAGCTGCTCGGGCGTGCCCTCGGCGACGATCTTGCCGCCGTCGAGGACCGCGATGCGGTCGGCGAGCTCGTCGGCCTCTTCGAGGTACTGCGTGGTCAGGAAGATCGTGGTGCCGCCCTTGACGAGGTCGCGGATGATCTGCCACATGGTGCGGCGGCTGCGCGGGTCCAGGCCGGTGGTGGGCTCGTCGAGGAAGATGATCTTCGGGTCGCCCATGAGGCACATCGCGATGTCGAGGCGGCGCTTCATGCCGCCGGAGTAGGTGGCCGGCGGGCGCTTGGCGGCGTCGACCAGGTCGAACCGCTCCAGGAGGTCCTCGGTGCGGCGGCGGATCTCCTGCTTGGGCAGGTGGTTGAGGCGGCCCATGAGCCGGAGGTTCTCGCGGCCTGTCAGCAGGCCGTCGACGGCCGCGAACTGGCCGGTGACGCCGATGGCGCCGCGGACCGAGTCGGCCTGGCCGGCCACGTCGAACCCGCCGACGCGCGCCTGGCCGCCGGAGGCGGGGATGAGGGTCGACAGGATGTTCACGGTGGTGGTCTTGCCGGCGCCGTTGGGGCCCAGGAGCGAGAAGATCGTGCCCTCGGGGACGGCGATGTCGATGCCCTTGAGGACCTCGTTCTCGCCGTACGACTTGGTGAGGTTCGCGGCTTCGATCGCCAGGGTCTTGGTGGTGGTCATGATTCCTTCTTTCGGGGGTATTCGCGGTGGTCTTCGGTTTCCGGTTCGGTGTCCCTCGCCGGGCATGTGAGTACTTTGGCGGCGGGCGCTGACACGGGGCTGACACGGCTCTGACGAGTCGGGCCGGGCGCTGTCAGGGGCCGCGGCGGCGGGTAGAGGGTGAGGATCAGGCCGAGGTCGAGCACGGGTCCGCCTCCTGAATAAGGGTCCAATGTGGACGTTCGAAGGGCAGGGCTCCGCCCCGGTGGCCTCAGGTGCGGATCGAGTCGAGGGCCGTTGCGGCCCTTACGGAGCGGTCGCTAGATGTCGAGGTCCTGGACGGGCGGCGCCTCGGCGCTGGCCGCGACCATCTCGTACAGCTCGGCCGGGATCTTCGCCTTGAGCTCCTGGAGCGTCTCGACCACTTCGAGGGTCGAGTCGCCGGTGTTCATCGCGAAGGTCTGCTCGCCGAGGCCCAGGAGCTTGCGCCAGCCGGTCTCCTCGGTCAGGTGCGTGTAGTCGGGGGTCTTCTCGGTGTGGAGCACGAACTTGCCGGACTTCGAGCGGTAGACGCGGAGGATCTCGGCCTTCTGGTTGTTCGAGCTGACCCACTCGCCGAGCTTGACCCCGGTGAAGCGCTGCCGCGGCCGGTTGCGGCCGGTGCCCGGGCCGACGCGGACGGTGATCTCCTCGTAGCCCTCCTGGCGCCCCTCCTCGGCGTCGACGTAGCGCCGCAGCGCGGTCGAGATGGCCTTGGACAGGTTGCCTCCGGCGAGCTCCTGCGCCCGGTTGTAGATCGGCAGGTCGCTGTCGGAGACGTAGATCGTCTTGTTGGGCATAGCGGCATCTTAACCTCCTTCCAGGGGTCGCCCTCGGTATACGCATAGACTATACGTATACGTAGAGATGTGCAAGCCCCGGTCCGGAGATTCACGCCGACCCTTCCGCGGGCACGCGAAAAGGCGGCCCCGCGAACTGTCGCGGAACCGCCTTGAGCTGCGGAAATCCTACATCCTATAGGATGCACGATTTCAGGGCCGGGATCAGACGCCCTTCTGCGCCGCCAGCTGCGTCAGCTGCGCCTTCACGGTCTCGACCACGTCCGCCGAGTCGGTGGGCACCGAGAAGCGGATCGTCGAGTTCAGGTCCGGGGCCAGCAGCTCCGCGGAGTTGTCCGCCGCGAACACCACGTCCGTGCTCGCCTCGCCGACCACGAACACGACCTCCAGCTCGCGGATGCGCTCGTGGAACTCGCCCTCGGTCGCCCAGAACTCGACCTCCTGGTAGAACGGCACCGTCGCGCCCTGGATCGTGCCGAGTTCGAGGTCCGTCTCCTGGAACGCGAACCCGAGCGACTCCAGCGCCTCCCACACCGCCTTGTGGACCGGCAGCGCCTCCACCGTCAGCCAGTCCAGGTCGCCCTTGTCCAGGGCCTGGTCCAGCGCCAGGTGCGTCGAGACGCCGAGCTTCATGCCGCCCACCAGCGGGCGCTCCTCCACGTTGTTGAACGGGGTCTCCCAGGGGACCTGCACCTCGAACGGGATCGGGTGCGCCGTGCCCTTCGCGAGGTCGAACTTGCCCGAGACCTCGGCCTTGAAGTAGTCGTGGACGGCGCCGGGCTCGTCCTCGCCCTTCGAGTCGTCCTCGACCAGGGCGGTGAACTCGATCTCGACGCTCTCGACGGAGGCGTCCACTTCGGCGCCGGAGATGCGAACCTCGCCCTTGAGGGTCCCGCCGGGGACGACGTGCTTCTCGTGCAGGAGCGTGTCGACTTGGATGCCACTACCGAGGATGGCTTTGAGCTTGCTGAAGACCATTGGGGCGGTTCCTTTCGGAGGATCGCGGGAACGTCGCGGGGGAACACGGACAGGGGGCAACCGCATCGTATCCCGGAAGCGCAGGCCACCGTGTGACAGCCACCTGATCCAGCGTCAACTTACATGGGCCGCAAAAGGAACTATTCGCCCCCGTGTCGCTGCACGACCGGGATCGCCGGATCGCCGGGCGACAGTTTCAGTCCCTCCCAAGGGATCGAGATGAGGCGCTGGCGCAGCAGCTCCCGCGACTCGTCCAGCGTCGGCTGGTTCACGAGCTCGCCGCCGCGGAACAGCGGGGTCTGGAGCGGCTTGTCGCCCGGCTGCGCGTCCGGTTCCCCCTGGGACACCACGACTTCCTCGACCGCGGTCCCGGTCGGCTTGTGGCGGCGCACCGCGATCTTGCGGCCCCCGTTGGTGCCCTTGTGCTCCGAGCGCTTCGCGACCGCCCGGCCCTCCACTTCGACGAGCTTGTAGACCAGCTGCGCCGTCGGCGCGCCCGACCCGACCACGACCGCCGTGCCCGCGCCGTAGATGTCCACCGGCGCCGCCGCGAGCGCCGCGATGGAGTACTCGTCCAGGTCGCCCGACACCACGATCTTCGTGTCCTTCGCGCCCAGCTCGTCGAGCAGTTCCCTTGCGCTCGTGGCCATCACGTCGAGGTCGCCGGAGTCGATGCGGATCGCCCGCAGCCGCGGGCCCGCCACCGCCACGGCGTTGCGGATGCCCTGCGTGATGTCGTACGTGTCCACCAGGAGGGTCGTGTCCGTGCCGAACGCGTCGATCTGCGCCTGGAACGCCGCCACTTCGGACTTGTGCAGCAGCGTGAACGCGTGCGCGCTCGTCCCCGAGGTCGGCACCCCGTACCGGCGGCCCGCCTCCAGGTTCGACGTCGCCGCGAACCCCGCGAGGTACGCGGCCCGGGACGAGGCGATGGCCGCCGCCTCGTGCGTGCGGCGCGACCCCATCTCCAGGATCGGGCGCCCGCGCGCGGCCGTGACCATGCGCGCCGCCGCGCTCGCGACCGCGCTGTCGTGGTTGAGGATCGAGAGCGTCAGCGTCTCCAGCAGCACGCACTCGGCGAACGTCCCGGTCACCGTGACGATCGGGGAGCCCGGGAAGTACAGCTCGCCCTCGGGGTAGACGTCGATGTCGCCCTTGAAGCGGTAGTCGGCGAGCCATTCGGCCGTCGACTGCTTGACGACGCCGCGGGAGGTGAGGTCCTCCAGGTCGCTGTCCTCGAAGCGGAAGCGCTCGATGGCCTCGCCGAGGCGGCCGATCCCGGCGACGACGCCGTAGCGGCGGCCGGTGGGCAGGCGGCGCCCGAACACCTCGAACACGCACGGCAGCGAGGCGGTCCCGTCGCGGAGCGCGGCCTCCAGCATCGTGTACTCGTAGTGGTCGGTGTACAGGGGCGTGCGGGGGAGCGTGACGGACATAGAGGTGAGCGTAATGCACCCCGGCCCGGTCCGGGCCCGGTGCGCGAGCGGCCCTCGCGGACCCCGGATTATTCCCTCCCGCCGCAGGTCGGGAGGTTCGTCTCACGCTCTGAACGGAGGCTGGAGCGCACGTGCCGCCGCGTGTACGCTTGCTGACGTGTTGCGGATCGCGCATGAGCTGGTCGAAGCGATGGTCGCGCACGCCCGCGCGGACCACCCCGACGAGGCGTGCGGCATCATCGCCGGCCCCGAGGGCACGGGAGCGCCGGAGAGGCACGTCCCGATGACGAACGCTGCCCGCTCCACCACCTTCTACGAGTTCGACTCCGAAGAGTGGAAGCGCGAGTACGACCGCATGTGGGACAACGACGAGGAAGTGGTCGTCGCCTACCACTCCCACACCCACACCGAGGCCTACCCGTCGCGCTCCGACGCGAAGATCGCCTCCGAGCTGGGGCTGCCCGGCGCCCACTACGTGCTCGTCACCACGAAGGACCCCGAGACCGCCGAGGTCCGGTCCTTCCGCATCGCCGACGGCGTCATCACCGAGGAGCCCATCGAGGTCACCGGCGCGCCCGAGGCGGTCCAGAGCTACAAGTTCGCGCACACCCCCGACTCCACGGTCTACGACTGTCACTGAGCGCCCGCCCCCGGGCGGACCAGGTCCATGCAGCGTTCGGCTGCGCGCCAGACAATTCGAGCGTCCACGAGGCTGCTCACGGAACAAAGGAAACCCGCATGTCCATCGAAGTCCGCATCCCGACCATCCTCCGCCCCCAGACCAAGGGCGAGAAGCTCGTCACCGGCGAGGGCGAGACCATCGGCGAGCTGTTCACCGACCTCGACTCCCGCTACACCGGGCTGCGCGCGCGCGTGGTCACCGACGAGGGCGCGCTCCACCGCTTCGTGAACGTCTACATCAACGACGAGGACGTGCGCTTCATCGGCGGCCTCGAAGCGAAGCTGGCCGACGGCGACTCCGTGACCATCCTGCCCGCCGTCGCGGGCGGCATGTAAGCCGGAGGGAACGCCGTGGCACGCTTCGACGACATCACCGCGACCACGGGCGGCACGCCCCTGGTCGGTCTGCCGCGGCTGTCGCCCGCCCCCGGGGTCCGGCTGTGGGCCAAGCTGGAGGGCGCCAACCCGACCGGCTCGGTCAAGGACCGCGTGGCCGCCAAGATGATCGAGGCCGCCGAACGCGACGGCCTCCTCCACCCGGGCGCCACCATCCTGGAGCCGACCTCGGGCAACACCGGCATCGCGGTCGCGATGATCGCGCGCCGCAAGGGCTACAAGCTCGTCGCGGTCATGCCCGAGAACACGTCCCTGGAGCGGCGCCAGCTGCTCGGGGCGTTCGGCGCCGAGATCGTGTTCTCCCCGGCCGCGGGCGGCTCGAACGCCGCGGTCGCGAAGGCGCGCGCGATGGCCGCCGAGCGGCCCGACTGGGTGATGCTCAACCAGTACGCGAACCCGGCGAACGCCGCCGCGCACTACGAGGGCACCGGGCCCGAGCTCCTCGCGGACCTGCCCGAGATCACGCACTTCGTGGCGGGGCTCGGCACGACCGCGACGCTCATGGGCGTGGGGCGCTACCTGCGCGAGCACGCGCCGGGCGTCCAGATCGTGGCGGCCGAGCCGCGGTACGGCGAGCTGGTGTACGGGCTGCGGAACCTCGACGAGGGGTTCGTGCCCGAGCTGTACGACGAGGCGGTGCTCGACCGGCGGCTGTCGGTGGGGACCGAGGACGCGCTGCGGCGCACGCGCGAAGTGCTGTCGGAGGAGGGGCTGTTCGTGGGCCTCTCGACCGGCGCGGTGCTGCACGCGGGGCTGTCGCTGGCGCGCGAGGCCGCGAAGGCGGGGCGCGAGGCGGACATCGCGCTGCTGGTGGCCGACGGCGGCTGGAAGTACTTGTCGACTGGCGCCTACTCCGACGTCCTGGACGACGCGGTGGACGCGCTCGACGGCCAGGTGTGGGCTTAACACATCGATTCCATGGGCCGGGCCTGCGCATCGCGCGGGCCCGGCCCGCTGCTATCCCAGATTCGCCTGCGCGGCGAAGGCGGGGTCGATGCGCATGGTGCGGCCGATGTGGCCGGCCCAGGCCCGGGCCCGTGAGAGCGGGTGGTCGGGGAACTGGCGGTCGAAGGCCGGATCGTCGCCGCGGTGGAAGGGGAGGCGGGTGCGCAGTGAGGGATCGAAGGGGTGCGGCCGGGTCCAGTCGGCGGGCATGCCGAGCTGGGCCATGAGGGTGGCTTCGCGGATGCCGGTCATGCCGGATTCGGCGGCGGCGTAGATCAACTGCGCGTAGACCGGGGTCTTCGGGAGGGTGTAGATCGCCATGAAGACCTGCCCGGCGGGCAGGGCCGGGTGTGGGACCTTGACGACCTGGTAGATGACCGGGACGCCGACGATCTCGTAGCGCTCCAGCTCGATGAGGCATCCGGCCTCGCCGTACATGCCGGCGAATCCGCGCCGCAGCGCCCCGAGGTCGTGCATCCAGGAGGGCTCGAAGGCCTGGCCCTCGACGGTCTTGACCTCGATCTTGTCGTCGCTGCCCGGGTTGGCCCAAGCGGTGGGCCCGGTCTGCTGGAGACCGGTGGTGTCGAAGGAGATCGGCATTCGGCGGAGCCTAGTCCACATCGATGCGTGTCCATTCGCTCACGGCGCACCGTGCTCATCCGTCACAGCGGTCACGGACTGCTATGGCCCACGCGGTCGGGCGTGTCGGCGCGGAGTCGCCCCCGGTTTCAACGATGCCCCGAGGGTGCGACACGGGGTTGCGACGGCACCCGGCCCGGCTTCCCGTCGTGCGTACCGCGTCTGCCCGTCGCGCGTACCGCGGCCGCTCGCCGTGCGCAGCGCGCCGCACCGCTCCAGTCCACTCCTGAGCAGTCCTCAGTGGGTTGCTAGCCTGGGCGGATGACCACCGGCGACCAGCGAACCCTGACCATCGGCGCGGCGAACGGCGCGGCCAGTGGGCTCCCGCGCCAAGGCGCTGCACCGCAACCGGAGTCGGAGCCGGCTCCACGGCAGGGCCTGTCGATCCCGGTCGACCCGGCGCCGCCGAAGGTCCGCGCCGACTCCCCGGAGGTGCGGCTGCGCCGCCTCGCGGGCGTCGCGGCGTGGGCGCTCGTGCTCGTCCTCGCGGGGGTCGCCTCCGCGATCGTGGGCCTGTTCAAAGTGTTCGGGGACGGCCCGGACTGGTTCACGCCCGCGTTCATCTCCGTCGGCGTCGTCGGGATGCTGCTGGCGATGATGGCGTTCGCGACGGTGCGCTTCAAGGGCGTGCCGTGGATCTTCATGGCGGCCTCGACGGTGACGCTCCTGGCCGCGTTCGCGATGCTCCGGGCCTAGGCCCGACCGGCAGGAGAGGCCCGGCGCGGAGCGGCCGGGCGCCCGGCGGAGGCGGGGCGCGCGCACGCTCCCGCCCAGGGTGGGGAACCCTCCCTCGGGTGGGACCGCCCCTCGATCGTTCGCCCCGGGGGCGACGAAAACCGCTTGCGTCCAGCGAAAATGTGGCGAGCGCCACGTTGTCATTTTGGCGACATTCCCGTGGCGAGCAGGGGCGCTGAACGGCGGTTTGGACGTACTCTCGGAGCCCATGAACGACGCGCCCATCGGGATCTTCGACTCCGGTGTCGGAGGTTTGACCGTCGCCCGGGCGATCAGCGAACTGCTGCCGGCCGAGCGACTCGTCTACGTCGGCGACACCGCCCATGTCCCGTACGGTCCCAGGCCCATCGCCGAGGTCCGCAAGCTGTCCCTCGACGTCTGCGACCACCTGGTCGAACAGGAGGTCAAGGCGCTCGTGATCGCCTGCAACTCGGCCTCTGCGGCAAGCCTGGCCGACATCCGCGACCGCTACGACATACCCGTCGTGGAGGTCATCCGGCCCGCCGTCCGCCGCGCCGTCGCCACGACGCGGACCGGCCGGGTCGGGGTGATCGGGACGGTTTCCACGATCTCGTCGGGCGCGTACCTGGACGCCTTCAACGCCGTCCCGGACGTCAAGGTGACCGCCGTCGCCTGCCCGGCGTTCGTGGATTTCGTGGAACGCGGTGTGACAACCGGCCGACAGCTCCTAGGCCTCGCCCAGGGGTACCTTGAGCCGCTACAGCAATCCGACGTCGACACGGTCGTGTTGGGCTGCACCCACTATCCGCTGCTGTCGGGACTCATAGGACTGGTGATGGGAGAGGACGTGACACTGGTGAACTCCGCGAGCGAGTGCGCCCGCGAACTCTACCGCGTGCTCACCGAGCGCGAACTGCTGACCGCCAGCGACGTCCCGCCCGCGCACCGGTTCCTCGCCACGGGGGACCCGGAGGCGTTCACCAGGACCTCAAGGCGGTTCCTGGGGAACCTGTTCCCGAGCGCGGCCGCAGCCGTACTGGACAAGGTGGATCTGCCATGAAACTGACGGTCATCGGCTGCGCCGGCTCCTTCCCGGCGCCCGACACGCCCTGCTCGGCCTACCTGGTCGAGGCGGGCGGCTACCGGCTGCTGATCGACTTCGGCACCGGATCGCTCGGTGAGCTCCAGAAGCACCTCGATCCGCACCTGGTGGACGCGGTCATCGTGACCCACCTGCACGCCGACCACTTCTTCGACGCGTGCGCCTACGCCGTCATGCGCCGATACGCGCCCGAGGCCCCGAAGGAGCCGCTGCCCATGTACGGGCCCACCGGGGTCGGCGAGCGCATCGTCGCCGCCTACGGCGGGCAGGGCGAGCTGTGCCACCCGTCGCTGCGCGACGTCTACGACTTCCGCGAGCTCGCCCCGGGCAGCTTCGAGCTGGGCCCGCTGAGCATCACCGTCGACCGGGTCGCGCACCCGGTGGAGACCTACGGCATCCGCGTCGAGCACGCCGGGTCGTCCCTGGCGTACACCTCCGACTCCGGGCCCTGCCAGGCCCTGGAGACCCTCGCCGCGCACTGCGACGTGCTCCTCGCCGAGGCGTCCTACATCGAGGGCCGCGAGAACCCGAAGGACGTGCACCTCACCGGGAAGGAGGCGGGGGAGTACGCCACCAAGACCGGCGCCGGACGCCTCCTGCTCACCCACCTGGTGGAGCCGTGGAACTCCCGCGAAGCGACCCTCGCCGAGGCCAAGGCCGCCTACACCGGGCCCGTGGACGTCGTCCGCCCCGGCCAGGTCTTCGAGTTCTGAAGCGACCGAGCGTCCAAGCCTTCTGGCGCGACCAGGCCCTGAAGCGGCGCGTCACCGTCCGCTGAGGCCGGTTTGGCACGTTCCCGGGATACGGCTGTTGCACGCGCGCCGTAGCGTCGAAGGATGTCGAGTCAACCCAGCCCCCCGCCGTACCAGGGACCGCCCAGCGGCCCCCCGTACCAGCAGCCTCCCGCGCCCCAGCAGTACTACCAGCCGGGCCCCGCCCAGCCGGTCCCGTACGTGGAAGCCGGTGCGCCCCAGGCGCCCGGGCAGCCCCCGTACCTCCCGCCGGGCGCGTACACGCCCGCACCGCCGCCCCCGCCCCGCGGCGGGCGCGGGGCGAAGGTCGCCATCGCGACGATCCTCTCCGTGGTCCTCCTCGCCGCCGTCGGCGCCGTGGTCCTCTTCAAGTTCGTCCTCAAGGGCGGACCCGACCCGGCCGAGAGCTTCCCCGCCTCCGCGAGCATGTACATGGAGCTCAACCTCGACCCGTCGTTCGACCAGACCCCGAAGCTCCTGGAGCACCTCTCCAAGTTCGAGGACCTCGACTACGACTCCACCGACGACCTCCTCGCCGACCTCATCGAGGAGTCCGGCCTCGAAGGCGTCGACGCCGAGAAGGACCTCAGCTCCTGGCTCGGCGGCCGCCACGGCGTCGCCATGTGGGAGTACGACGGCCAGCCTTATGCGGTCGTGAGCCTCGCCAGCACCGACGCCGGCGCCGCCGAGGACGGCCTCGCGAACCTCCGCGCCGCCGCAGGCGTCGACGAGGACCAGATGGCCTACGCCGTCGAGGACGACCACGTCCTCATGGTCGTCGGCGAGACGGGCGCGGCCGCCGCGCTCGACGCCGCGAAGTCCGAGGCCGGGTCCGAGCCGCTCTCCGCGTCCTCCTCCTACGAGGAGGCCCGCGCCTGGCTCGACGGCGACCAGCTCGCCGTCTACTGGGTCGACATGGAGTCCGTCGCCGAGCTCGCCGAGCTCACCGGCGAGGACGCCGACATGTTCTCCGAGTTCTACTCCGGCCAGCTCATCGCGGGCTTCTCCGCGTTCGACGACGGCTTCGAGCTGACCTACCGCCTCTTCGGCGGCGAGGACGACCCGTGGACCGGCTCCGAGGACCTCCTCGCGAACATGGGCGAGCTGCCCGCCGCCGACGTCGCCGCCACCGCGCACATCCCCGAGAACATCGGCGACCTCACGAGCGAATGGCTCGAAGCCTACGAGGGCCTCTACGGCGTCGACGACTACGCCGAGGCCGAACCGGCCGAGCCCGCCGGGGACCCGCTCACCGCCGAGGAGTACACCGAGTACCTCGAACTCCAGGACGGCTACTACAACGGCACCCTCACCGCCGAAGAGGAGACCCGCTACCTCGAACTCGACACCCGCTACTGGACCGCGGGCACCGTCGAGGACCCGTGGGTCGACGACTCCGACGACTACGACTACGGCCCCTCCGCCGAGGAGATCGAAGCCATGGTCACCGAGTTCACCGACCTCCTCGCCGGGGCCGACCTCTCCTTCGCGGGCGACTTCGACGCCGAGGAGGGCATGAACCCCGACTCCGTGCTCGCCTCCGCGCACCTCGCCGAGGACCGCGCCGCCGACCTCCAGGCGCTCATCGACGAGTCGCTCACCGAGGAAGGGGCCGAACTCCCCGAGGGCGTCACCGCCGACGGCTCCGAGATCTCCTACACCGGCAGCGAGACCGCGTCCGGGACCCTCAGCGAGGACTCCCGGTTCAGCGACTTCGCCGCCGCCGCACCCGAGCAGTCCGCCGTCGCGGTCTGGGTCGACCTCGCCGCGGCCGCCGAGACCTTCCCCGACGAGTTCGAAGGCGCCCAAGCGCTCTCGGCCTTCGCGTGGGCCCACGGCTCCGACGGGGGCGACGGCACCGGCGTCCTGCGCCTGTACCTGACGGATTAACCGCGAGCACAAGGGATCGGTCGCGCTAGGCTCGACAGCGTGACCGATCCCGCTCTGCACCCGCTGGCCAAGCGCTGGCCGTCCGCGGCGCGGCTCGTGCCCGAGCCCGGCTCGACGCGCTCGCCGTTCCAGCGCGACCGCGCGCGGCTCCTCCACTCGGCCGGGTTCCGGCGCCTCGCCGACAAGACCCAGGTGCACACTGCGGGCACCGACGACTTCCTGCGGACCCGCCTCACCCATTCCCTCGAAGTCGCCCAGATCTCCCGCGAGCTCGGGTCCGCGCTCGGCTGCGACGCCGACGTCGTCGACGTCGCCGGCCTCGCCCACGACCTGGGCCACCCGCCGTTCGGCCACAACGGAGAAGACGCCCTCCACGAGGTGGCCGGGCCCTGCGGCGGCTACGAGGGCAACGCCCAGACCCTCCGCGTCCTCACCCGCCTCGAAGCGAAGGTGGTCGGCCCCGACGGCGGGTCGGCGGGCCTCAACCTCACCCGCGCCTCCCTCGACGCGACCTGCAAGTACCCGTGGCCCGCCCGGCCCGGAGTGCGCAAGTTCGGCGTCTACGAGGACGAACGGCCCGTCTTCGACTGGGTCCGCGGCGGCGTCCCCGAAGGCGTCACCTGCCTTGAAGCGCAGGTCATGGACTGGTCCGACGACGTCGCCTACTCCGTGCACGACGTCGAGGACGGCCTCCACGGCGGCTACATCAACCTCGCGAAGCTCATGGACGACGCCGACGAGCAGGCCGCGGTCTGCGCCGACGTCGCCGGGCGCTACTCCGACGAGTCCACCGCGGCCCTCGGCGAGGCCCTGCGCGACCTGCTGCGCGACCCCGTCACCGAGGGGCTCCACGACTACGACGGCTCGTTCGCCGCGATGGTCGTCCTCAAGGACTTCACCTCGAACATGGTGGGCCGCTTCGTGAACGGCGCGGTCCGCGCCACCCGCGACCGGTTCGGCGAGGGGCCGCTGCGCCGCTACGACGCCGACCTGGTCGTGCCCGAACGCGAGCGCATCCAGTGCGCGCTGCTCAAGGGGATCGCCTGGCGGTACGTGATGCGCCCGCGCACCGACGAGTCCTGGTACACGCTCCAGCGGGAGATCCTCCACGACCTCGTGGCGCTGCTGTGCGACCGCGGGCCCGAGGCGATGGAGCCGATGTTCGCGGAGCTGTGGCACCGGGCCGCCGACGACGCCGCGAGACTGCGGGCCGTCATCGACCAGGTCGCGTCGCTGACCGACGCGTCGGCCCAGTCCTGGCACCGCCGCCTCACCGCGGCCTGACCCTACTTCTTGCGGAACACCAGGTCGAAGATGTCGCGCCCGGCCTTGACGCCGCGCCGCTCGAACTTGGTCACGGGCCGGCGCTCCGGGCGGGCCGCGAAGCCGTCCTCGGTGTTCTCCAGCGACGGCTCCGCCGTGAGCACGTCGAGCATCTGCTCCGCGTAGTCGGCGATGTCGGTGGCGCAGTGGAACAGCCCGCCCGAGCGCAGCAGCCCCGCGAGGGTCGCCACGTGCTCGGCCTGGATGATCCGGCGCTTGTGGTGGCGCTTCTTCGGCCACGGGTCCGGGAAGTACACGCGGACCTCGTCGAGGGACTCCGGCGCGAGCCCGCGCCACAGCAGCGGCAGCGCGTCCCCCTGGTAGATCCGCAGGTTGTCGAGCCCGCGCTCCTCGGCCCGGTCCATGAGGTCGGCGATCCCCTGCGGGTACACCTCGACGGCGAGGAGGTCCCGGTCCCGATCCGCGTCGGCCATCGCGGCGGCGGCCTCGCCGTTCCCCGAGCCGATCTCCAGCACCAGGGGCGCGGTGCGGCCGAACAGGGCCGCGGTGTCGATGCGGCCGTCCTCGGGCGTCCACTCCAGGCCGTAGCGCGGCCACAGGCGCGCGAACGCCTCGTCGTGGCGGGGCTTGTTGCGGCCCTGGCGGAAGTTGAACGTCAGGATGTGGCGGTGCTGGGATTCCTCGTCAGGCATAACCGCGCAAGTCTAGCGGTGCGACCGCTGTGACCTGCCCCCGAACGACCCGCTTCAGCGTTCGAGCTTCGCGGGGGCCTCGTAGGAGCGGCCGCGCACGCCCGCGGGCCCGTCGGGGCGCCGCGGGTCCGGCCGCGGCGGGGGAGCGGGCTCGTCGTCATCGTCCTCCGCGAACAGGAACGACTCGCGCGTGTCCTCCTCGACGTACCCGCCGTCGCCCGCGTAGTCGCCGTCGGGCTGCTCGGGCACGTACGTCGGCGGGCCGACCTCCTCGTGCTCGGGCTCGGCGGTGATCATCGCCTTGGGTCGCCTGGGCCGCAGGCGCTTCGCGCGCTCGCGCAGGAACCACACGTAAGCGCCCAGCGCCGCGAGCGACAGGCCCGCGCCGATCCAGAACCCGGGCCCCGCGATGGCGACGCCCGCGAGCTCCAGCAGCGCAAGGGCTATGAGCACGTAGAGGATGCGGCGGTGTCGCCGCCGCCACCACTCGGCGCGCATCTGCCGGAGCCTGGCCTGCTCGTGCATCTCGGGGTCCTCGCCGGTCAACGACTGGTCGGACACCAACCGTACCGACCCGCCGCTGCGAGCGCCGCGCCGCTCCCACCCGCGGGCGCCCGAAACGCCGTGAGATCGTTGGGAGTCAACGGGATCTGAGTACGGGTCGTCCGTTTCGCCCGGTTCTGAAAGCGCGGGGGAATCGTCCAGCGGGACGGTCCGGTGCGAGGCGGGACGAGGCGGCCTGTGCCCGTCGCGGTCGAGGACGCGGGCGTCGGAGGAGGCGCGGTCGGCGATCATCCGCTCGTCGGGGTCGTACCGGCGCACCAGGGCCGGGGTCAGGGCCAGCAGGGCGGTTCCGACCAGAAGCGCCAGCAGTACCGATGCGGGCATCGCTCACCTCCTTCGCGTCGTCTGCATCACACCATGCGTCGTCCCACGGTACGCAATGGCCTGACGTATTTCCGACAGTTGCCTGGAACCCGGGCGGGAAGTCCCAATACCATCACACCTGGTCACAATCGCATCACAATTCACGACTATGACGGGTTTTTGCCCTAAACTCCGAGAAATGTCCTGTTCGCTGCCTGCCCGAACGTCGGCCGCACGGGGCGCAACCGGAGGCCGACTCGATCGTTAACCCAAGGGAGACAGCGAGAACTCCTCCAATCAAGTCGACCCGAACGCCTCGCACGCGAGACGCCTCCGAGCCCCCCGATCGTACGAGCTCGGCGCAACCAGGAAGGAGCACCGGCGCACGATGCCCGAGACCGTCCCCGCCGGCGATCCGCGCGGCCCCGGACCCGACGCCCCCGGCGACGCCCCCGACGCGCTCTCCGACCCCGAGCTCATCGCGGCCACCCGCCGCGGCGACACCACCGCCTACGCGGTCCTCTACGAGCGCCACGTCCACGCCGCCCGCCGCCTCTCGCGCATCCTCAGCCGCGACCCCGCGGGCGCCGACGACCTCGTCTCCGAGACCTTCGCGAAGCTCCTCCACACCTTCCGCGAAGGCGGCGGCCCCGACCTCGCCTTCCGGCCCTACATGCTCCAGACCCTCCGCAACACCTTCTACGACCGCGTGCGCCGCGACAAGAAGGTCGAGTTCACCGACGACCTCTCGCCCCACGACTCCGGCGAGATCTACGTCGACCCCGCCGTCGAGGGCCAGGAGCGCCGCTACGCCGCCCTCGCCTTCGGGAAGCTCCCCGAGCGGTGGCGGATGGTCCTGTGGCACACCGAGGTCGAGGAGGATTCCCCGGCCAAGATCGCCACCATGCTCGGCATGACCCCGAACGGGGTGTCCGCGCTCGCGTACCGGGCCCGCGAGAAGCTCCGCCAGAACTACCTGACCGAGCACGCCGCCGACTCCCCGCGCGAGGAGTGCCGCTGGACCGTCGACCGCCTGGGCGCTCGCGTGCGCGGCAAGCTCGGCGAGCGCGACATGCAGAAGGTCGACGACCACCTCGACTCGTGCGTCACCTGCAACCTCCTGTTCGCGGAGCTGACCGAGCTGAACTCCGGCCTGCGCGTCGTCATCGCCTGGGTGTTCCTCGGCCAGACCGCCAGCCCGTACCTCGCGGCGGGCGCCGTCTCGGCCGCGGGGCTCGCCGTCGGCGGGGTGCTTGCGTTCTTCGCCGCGCCGTTCATCAGGGTGTTCAACTGGATGCGCCGGATCGCGCAGCAGCTCGGCACGAAGGGCACCGTCGCCACCGGCACCGCTGTGGCGGTCGTGGCCGCCGTCGCGGTCTTCGCGCTCACCTCCGGCGAAGAGGAGGAGCCGCCGCAGGCCGCGCCCGACGAGCCCGCGGTCACCGAGCCCGCCGACCCCGGCCCCGAGGCCGAGGACGACCCGGTCCCCGACCCCGACGACCCCGCGGAGGAGGACCCGGACGACCCCGAGCCCGAACCGGACCCCGACGATCCCGCGGAGGAGCCCGCGCCCGACGAGGAGGACCCGGCGGCGTACGCCATCGCGCACGGCCTCGGCACGAGCGGCCTCGTCGCGGGAGGCGAAGCGGTGCTGCCGATCCGCCTCGAAGCGCCCGAGAACTCAGGCGGCGCCTACGCGCCGCGCACCGAGCGGACCGCCGAGTCCGCGGTCGTCGGCCACGGCCAGGCGGCCTCGACCGACCGCGTCACGCTCGACATCGTCTTCCCCGCGGGGATCACGCTCGCCTCCGAGACCGCCGACCCCGGCTGGACCTGCGTCGAAGGGGACGCCGTGCACTGCACGATCCCCGAGATGCCCTCCCCCGCGGAGGCGAACCTGCGGATCAATATCGCCGACGACGTCTCCGGCTACCAGACCTTCGAGGTCACCGTGGACGGCCCGGGGATCTCCGGGACGACCCGGCTCCAGGTGCCGATCGCCCCGGCCGGGTCCACCGTCGGGTACGCGAGCCTCGACGCCACCGGCGTCACGGCCTCCGGGAACACCTGGATGACCTGCTCGATCCCCGGCTGCCGGGAGGCCACCCTGCTCGGCGCGGGCGACCGCTGGCCGATGAAGTCGTACAAGCCGCAGACCGCGCCCGCCGGGCGCGAGGGCGAGGCCGCCTCCGGCGCGGTCCTCGACGTCCCCGGCGGCGCCACCGTGAAATGGGCGGGCCTGTACTGGGCGGGCGCCCACGAGGACCTGCCGACCGAGGTGTCGCTGCACGGGCCGGGCGGGTCCTGGACCTCCCTGTCCGCCGACTCGGTCACCGACACGACCCCCGGCGTGCAGGCGTTCGCCGACGTCACGGGCCTGGTGAGCGGCGGCGGCGAGTACTGGGTCTCGACGGACAACCACCAGCTGCCGACCTCCGACTGCGGCACCTGGCCGATCGGCGCGGACGCGCACTGCATCGCGGAGCAGCACTGGGCGGGCTGGTCCCTCACGGTGGTCTACGCGGAGCCGGGCGCGGACGAGAAGGAGGTCGCGGTCTACGACGGCGCGGACGCGGCGGACACGGAGATCGAGATCGAGAACGGCGGGGAAGTCGACATCGCGGCGACCCTGTGGGGCGGCTCGGCGAACCGCCGCGGCGACAGCGTCTCCGCGGGCGACCAGCACCTGGGCCAGGCGGCCTCGTGCTACGCGAACGGCGCGGTGGACAACCCGAACTGGTACGCGTTCGGCGTCGACGTGCAGGTCTACACCGCGCACACCGGCCAGGCCGGGGTGATCCGCTTCGAGCGCGGCGACGACCCGTTCATCGTCGGCGTGGTCGCCGTCGCGCAGCCGCACGTGTAACCCGTTCGGCCCTCCCGCGGGGGTCCCGCGGCGGGTATCCTGGCGCTTGATGACCACCACCGACACCCCGACGTCCGCGCCCCGCCGCGGCCTCGTCGCCCGCACGACCGGGCTGCTCAAGCGCCACGCGGGCGAGCTGATCCGCTTCGCGGGCGTCGGCGGCACCGCCTACATCATCGACTTCGGCCTGTTCAACCTCGCGTACCTGGGGATGGACTGGTCCTACTGGTGGGCGAAGATCCTGTCCTCGGTCGTGGCGATGACCGTCGCGTTCTTCGGGAACCGGCACTGGACGTGGCGCGAGCGCCGCGGCACGGCCGCCGCGCACCGCCAGTACGGGCTCTACTTCTTCTTCAACGGCATCGGGCTGCTCATCTCGCTGGCGTGCATCTGGGCCAACAGCGGCCTCGCGCAGGTGTGGCCGCAGTACTTCGACAACCCGCTCGCGGTGAACCTGGCGGCGAACTTCTTCGGCGTCGGCCTCGGCACGATCTTCCGGTTCTTCGCGTACCGCACGTGGGTGTTCCGCACCCCGAAGCTCGCCGAAGCCCAGATCGGCGCCTGAGGCTCAAGGCGCGCAAAGCAGAAGGCCCGCACCTGCCGTGCGGGCCCCATTGCGTTCTACGGGCTTTAGGAGCCGTCGCCCTGGTTCGCGCGGCGCGAGCGGTCGTCCTCGGCGAGCTGGTAGAGCAGCGCCTTGGTCTTGTCGACGCTCGGGACGTCGATGAGGTTGATCTCGCCCTCGTCGGAGGCCGAGTCGATGTTCATGTCGCCGAAGCCGAAGATCCGCTCCCAGACGTTCTGGGTGTAGGACACGGTGTTGACGCGGGCGAGCGGGATGTGGCGGCTCTCGCGGGTCACGAGGCCCTCGCGCCACATGACGCGCTGGTCGGTGATGACGTAGTGGGTGGAGCGCCAGCGGATCCACGGGATCACCGACAGCCACACGAGCAGGACGATGGTGAGGACGACCTCGGCGAGGATCAGCCAGATCTTCCCGTCCCAGTCGAGCTTCGCGGTGTAGGTGACGGCGATGGCGCCGATCGCGAGGAAGACCACGAACCACAGGACCGGGGCGACGCCTTCCTTCCAGTGCGGGTGGGTGTGGAGCTTGACAACCTCGTCACGGGCGAGCTGGTCGTCGGGATATCCCACTGCGGACCTCCAGGAGTGAGAAATACGGGCCGGGGGCGGTACGAATGTTCAAAAGCACAGTACAACACTTCGTCACCGGCCCCGTGACCACGATTGCGCGACCCCGCCCGGGGGACTAAGGGACCCAGCCGTTCTTCGCGGCGTGCCAGCCGAGCTGGATGCGGGTGTCCACATCGGCCAGGTCCATGAGCTCGCGGACGCGCCGCTGCACGGTGCGCAGCCCGATGCCCAGTTTGGACGCGATGGACTGGTCCGTCAGGCCCGCGATGAGCAGGCCGAGGAGCACCGCGTCGTCCTCGTCGATGCGCACGCCGCCTTCGGCGGCGGTGGTCGCGGGCACGCCCGCGGTCCACAGCTGCTCGAAGAGGGTCGCGGCGAGCCCGGCGATGGACCGGTTGCCGGTGACGATCGCGCGGGGCCGCTCGCCGCCGGGCTCCTCCATGAACACGGTGCGGTCGTCGACGATGAGGACCTTGAGCGGCAGGCGCTTGGCGAAGCGGACCTCGTCGCCGGATTCGAGGGCGTGGCGCACGTAGTCGGCGTACGGGTCGATGTCGAGGACGGCCCGGTCGAAGAGGATGCGGTGGACGACCCCGCGGGCCTGGAGGTCCTGGTGCAGCCGGTCCTCGGGGACGGGCAGGACCATCGGCGGGCGCACGAACGTGCACAGGGTCCGCTCGGCGGCGGCCTTGAGCTGGCGGATGCGCGAGCGGATCGCGGTGGCGCCGGTGACGACCTCCCACTGGCCGCCGCCGGGGTCGGCGGGGCCGGCGCGGTGGATGCCGAGGAGCTCGCGCAGGGCCTCGTACTCGCCGAGGACCTCGCCGAGCTGGGAGGCGATGCGGCCGCCGAGGACGGCGTCGGGGCCGACGGCGCGGAACCGCGAGTCGGCGACCATGGTCGCGAATCCTTCGTCGACGAGGTGCGCGAGGACGTCGCGGACGTGGTCGACCGAGCGCGCGGCGTCGGCGGCGAGCTGCGCCACCGTGGCCTCGGACCGGGTCAGCAGGAGGCGGTAGAGCGCCTCGGACTCAGGGTCGAGCCCGGTCGCGCCCGGCGGCTGCCGGGCCGGCCGGGTGCCTGGATGCGGGGCGTTCGGATGCTCCGGGTCGGTCAATGCGCCACTCCCTCGGGTTCACGCCCGCGGACGCAGGTGGACGACGTCGCCCGCGGCGACCGTCTCCACCGGTCCGTCGCCCGGGTCGACCTGTAGGCGGCCGTCGGCGTCGATGGCGACGGCGCGGCCGGTGAGGTTGCGGCCGTTCGGGAACGATACCGCGACCCGCCTCCCCAGCGTGTCGGAGTTTTCCTCCCAGCGCGCGACCACGTGGCCGGGGCCCTGGTCCTCCCAGGTGCGGTAGACGGCCGCGACGTGCGCGAGGAACGTCGCGGCGATGAGCTCCCGGTCGAGGGTCGCGGCGCCCGCGAGGAGCAGCGAGGTCGCCTGCTCGACGGGCAGTTCCTCCGCGGTGAGGGACACGTTCAGTCCGGCGCCGACGACGACGGCGTCGCCTTCGGCCTGCGCGAGGATGCCGCAGACCTTGCGGCCGCCGATGAGGACGTCGTTGGGCCACTTGAGCTTCGCGTGGACCCCGCACACGGCGCGCAGGGCCTCTTCGAGCGCGACGGCGGTCGCGAGGCCGAGCGTCCCCCACTGCTCGCGGGGTGCTTTCGGGCGCAGCAGGAACGAGATCGCGAGCCCGGCGCGCGCGGGGCTCTCCCAGCGCCGGTCGAGGCGCCCGCGCCCGCTGGACTGCTCGTCGGCGATGAGCACGCGGCCCTGCTCGGCCCCGCGCTTCGCGGCGGCGGCGAGGTCCGCGTTCGTCGACCCGGTGACCGGGACCACGTCGAGGCGGGTCCAGAAGTCGGACTTCTCCGACAACAGCGACCACAGGGCGTCGCGGTCCAGTGGCTTTCTCGTCGGTGTGCTCACGGCAATAGCGTAGCCACCGCGCGGGCCGATACGATCCGAAGCGTGACCGACATCGACTTCCACACGACCGCCGGGCGGCTCGCCGACCTGGCCGAGCGCCTCTCCGAATCGGCCACCGGGAACCCCCGGGCGATCGAGAAGCAGCACGAGAAGGGCAAGCGCACCGCGCGCGAGCGGTTGGAGCAACTGCTCGACGAGGGGTCGTTCGTCGAACTCGACAGCCTGCGGCGCCACCACTCCACGAGCTTCGGCATGGAGGCCAACCGGCCCTACGGCGACGGCGTGGTGACCGGGTACGGCACCATCGAGGGCCGCGAGGTGTGCGTGTACGCGCAGGACTTCACCGTCCTCGGCGGGTCCCTCGGGCAGGTCTCGGGCGAGAAGATCACGAAGATCCAGGAGCTGGCGCTGCGCACCGGCCGCCCGATCATCGGCATCTCCGACTCCGGCGGGGCCCGCATCCAGGAGGGCGTCGCCTCGCTCGGCGGGTACGCCGACATCTTCTTCCGCAACGTGCGCGCCTCCGGGGTCATCCCGCAGATCTCGCTCATCATGGGCCCGTGCGCGGGCGGCGCGGTCTACTCGCCCGCGATCACCGACTTCACCGTGATGGTCGACCAGACCAGCCACATGTTCATCACCGGCCCGGACGTGGTCCGCGCGGTGACCGGCGAGGACGTCGGCATGGAGGAGCTGGGCGGGGCCCGCACCCACAACGCGGTCGCCGGGAACGCGCACTACCTCGCCTCCGACGAGGACGACGCGCTCGAATACGTCAAGCACCTGCTGTCGTACCTGCCGTCGAACAACCTCGACGAGCCCCCGGCGTACGAGTCGAAGGACTTCGAGCTCGACATCACCGCCGACGACCTGGCCCTCGACACGGTCATCCCGAACTCCGCGAACCAGCCGTATGACATGCACAAGGTCGTCGAGTCCGTCCTCGACGACGGCGAGTTCCTGGAGACGCAGGCGCTGTTCGCGAAGAACATCCTCACCGGCTTCGGGCGCCTCGACGGCAAGCCAGTCGGCGTCGTCGCGAACCAGCCCATGCACTTCGCGGGCTGCCTCGACATCGACGCCTCCGAGAAGGCCGCCCGGTTCATCCGGTTCTGCGACGCGTTCAACATCCCGATCATCTCGTTCGTCGACGTCCCCGGGTTCCTCCCGGGCACCTCGCAGGAGCACGACGGGATCATCCGCCGCGGCGCGAAGCTGATCTACGCGTACGCCGAGGCCACCGTCCCGAAGCTCACCGTCGTGTGCCGCAAGGACTACGGCGGCGCGTACTGCGTCATGGGCTCCAAGGGCGTGGGCGCCGACCTGTGCCTGGCGTGGCCGACCGCGGAGATCGCGGTCATGGGCTCGCAGGGCGCGGTCAACATCCTGTACCGCCGCGAGCTGGCGAAGGCCGACGACGAGCAGGCCAAGCGCGCCGAGCTGATGTCGGAGTACGAGGAGAAGCTGAACAACCCGTACGTCGCGGCCGAGCTGGGCCTCATCGACGCGGTCATCCAGCCGCGCGAGACCCGCGCGCAGCTCGTGCGCGGCCTGCGCATGAACGCCTCCAAGCGCGACGAGCTCCCCGCGAAGAAGCACGGGAACATCCCGCTCTAGGACCCATGCGGCACGCGCGGGACCCTCACGTCCTCCGGTCACCCGAACCGGTGAGGGGCCCGCGCGTCCCGTTGCGCTCCCACCCCGGCTACCGGGGGAAACCGCATTTCCCGCCGAAGCGGCGTGCACCACTCCCAACCCAGGGGTCCGATCCGGGTACCGTCTATACAGCTGGGGAAAGCGGGACGAAACGTCCCGCCGGATATCGGGAGTGTGGGCGATGACACCAATCGGAGGAATGCTTCCAGGACTGCCGTCCCGGCGGTACGCGATCCTCATCGACGTCGGCTACCTCTACGCGGCCGCAGCGGAGCTCCTGCTCGACGCCACCTCCAGGCGCGACTACCGGGTCGACGCCGAGAAGCTCATCAAGTCCCTCATCGAGCGCGCCGCGATCCGCCTCTCCGACGGCGAGCTGCTGCGCCTGTACTGGTTCGACGCCGCCCGCGACCGGGTCCCCACCGTGGACCAGCGCGTGATCGCCAACATGGACTACGTCAAGGTCCGCCTCGGGAACCTCAACTCGCGCGGCCAGCAGAAGGGCGTCGACGCGCAGATCCGCTCCGACCTGGAACTGCTCGCCCGCCACCGCGCCATCCACGAGGCGATCCTCCTCGCGGGCGACGAGGACATGGTCCCGGCCGTCGAGGTCGCGCAGGCCTACGGCGTGCGCGTCCACCTCTGGGGCGTCGAGCCGCCCTACGGGACCAATCAGGCCGAACGCCTCGTCTGGGAGTCCGACACCGTCGAGACCATCGAGGCCGAGGAGCTCAAGGCCTACTTCACCAAGAGCGGCACCGCCGCCGCGGCCACCCACGGCATGGTCGGCGCCCCCATGGCGCAGCCCGCGCCCACCGTCCCCAACCCGGCGATGGTCTTCGGCACCCGCCAGTCCGTGGCCGTGACGATGACGGCCGCCGACGCGCTCGCGCAAGCGGAGTCGGCGCGGCCCAAATTCGTGCGCACCACGCAGACCGGCGAGAAGCTCGACCCCGAGACCGTCCGCTCCATCGGCGAGTACGTGGGCCACAAGTGGCTCCTGACCAGGGGCGCCGACAACATAGCGGACCTCCTGCCGGGGCCACAGCTCCCCACCGTCATCGACAAGGAGCTGCTGGTGGAAGCCGAGAAGGAACTCGGCTACTCTCTACGCGACCACCCCGAAGCGCGGATCTGGGTCCGCGACGGGTTCTGGGAGCGGGTGCACCGCGAGTTCGACTACGACGAGGAGTAGCACGATGGGACTGGAGCTCAAGGTCCTCCGAGGCAACCCCACGGACGAGGAGCTGGCCGCCCTGGTCGGCCTCATCACCGCGCTCCCGCGGCCCGCCGAGGAGTCCGAGGCGCCGGCCCGCCGCGCCGCCTGGTCCAACCCCGGCCTGAAGCTGCGCGTGCGCCGCTCCTGGCGCGACACCGCCGTCCCGGCCCGCCGGGGGACCGAGCGTTGACCCGGCCGTTCGTCCTCGCGTCGCAGTCGCCTGCGCGACGGGCGCTGCTGGAGGCCGCGGGGATCGACCCGATCGTCATCGTCTCCGGCGTCGACGAGTCCCGCGTCATGGGCCACGACCCCGCCGACCTCGCCAACGCGCTCGCCGAACTCAAAGCCCAGGCCGTCCTCGACCAGGTCAGCCCCGGCTCGCTCGTCCTCGGCTGCGACTCGGTGCTCCACTTCGGGCACGAGATCCTCGGCAAGCCCGACGGCCCCGAAGAGGCCGCCTCGCGCTGGAAGCGCATGCGCGGCAACAACGGGACGCTCTACACCGGCCACTGCCTCATCGACACCGCCGCCGACCGCCAGATCGTGCGCGCCTCCGGCACCGCCGTCCACTTCGCCGAAGTCTCCGACGAGGAGATCGCCGCGTACGTCGCCACGGGCGAGCCGCTGCACGTCGCCGGGTCCTTCACCCTCGACGGCTACGGCTCCGCGTTCATCGACCGCATCGACGGCGACCCCGGAACCGTGATCGGCCTCTCAATGCCGTTGCTGCGCAACATGCTCGGCGAACTGGAGATCGCGCTCCACCAGCTCTGGCGGTAATTCCACGTCGACTCGGCGGCGCCTGGTGCGGGTCGCCTCGTAGGCGTCGACGGCCTCCAGCTGCCACCTGCGGGCCGCCTCCAGGGTGAACGCCCGGCCGTCCTCCACGTGCGCGTGCGCGACCGCAGCGGCCCGGTCCGGGTCCGGCGCGACCAGCGCCTCCAGCAGCTCGGCGTGCTCCTGGCGCTGGCGCTCGGGGTCGCGCTCGACGGTGAGGTGGAAGACCCAGCGCATCCGCGCTTCGAGGGGCTCCATGATCTGCGCGAGCAGCGGGTTGCGCGCGGCGGCCACCAGTTCGCGGTGGAACGCGGCGTTCGCCTCGGTGCGCGAGTCGGCCCGGTCGCGGGGGAGCACGCACGCCTGGAGCTTCAGCAGGTCCTCGGGCGCCGCGTTGGCGGCGGCGAGGCGCGCGGCGACCGGTTCGAGCCCTGCGCGCACGTCGAACAGGTCCGCGATGTCCTTCGGCGTCGGCACCGTGACGATGCTGCCCTGGCCAGGCACGGCCGTGACCAGGCCGTCGGCGGCCAGCCGCTGGAGCGCCTCGCGCAGCGGGATGCGGGAGACCTCGAACTCGGCGGCGAGGTCGCGCTCGATCAGGCGCGCGCCCGGGCGCAGCCCCACGGTGACGATGCGCTCGCGCAGCGCCTGGTAGACCTGGTCGGCTCGGCTCATGGTGCTCCTCGGAGGTGGACGGAGGCCCGTCAACGGTATACGGTCCAGGATAGTGGTATACCGTTAACGGCGGGGACCGTGAGGAAAGGACCGACACCATGACCGACCTCCTGTTGCGCGACGCCCGGCTCTGGGGCCGCGACAGACGCACCGACGTGCTCGTCAAGGACGGCCGCATCGCCGCACTCGGCGACTCGCTCGAAGCCGAAGGCGCCCAGGTGGAGGACCTCGACGGCGCCGTCGTCGTCCCCGGCCTCGTCGACTCCCACGCCCACGTCGACAAGACCCTCTGGGGCGGCCCCTGGGTCCCCCGCACCGCGGGCCCCGGCCTCGCCGCCGCCATCGCGTACGGCCGCGACCGCCGCGCCGAGTTCGGCGTCCCCAACCCCGACTTCATCACCGCCCTCCTCACCAACATGGTCGCCTCCGGCACCACCCACGCGCGCTCGCACGTCGACATCGACCCCGGCATCGGCATCGGCGCCGTCGACGCCGTCCTCGAAGGCGTGCTGCGCCTCGAAGGCCGTATCGACGTCGAACTCGTCGCCTTCCCCCAGACCGGCATCCTCGTCAGCCCCGGCACCGCCGAACTCCTCGAAGAGGCCCTCAAAGCCGGCGTCAAGTCCATCGGCGGCATCGACCCCGCCGGGTTCGACCTCGACGCCGAGACCCACCTCGACCTCGTCTTCGCGCTGGCCGCGCAGTACGGCGCCGAGATCGACATCCACCTCCACGACGGCGGCGACCTCGGCATCCGCGAATTCGACCTCATCATCGAGCGCACCCGCGCCCTCGGATACGCGGGCAAAGTGGTCATCAGCCACGCCTTCGCCCTCTGCGACGCCGACGACGCCACCCGCGAGCGCCTCATCGCCGACCTCGCCGAACTCAGGATCGGCCTGACCTCCGTGGCGCCCAAGAAGATCCTGCCGCTGCGCGAGCTCGACGCCGCGGGCGTCACCATGGGCATCGGCAACGACGGCGTGCGCGACCTGTGGAGCCCCTACGGCACCGGCGACATGCTCCAGCGCACCCAGTGGTTCGCCCGCAACGCCGGGTTCAGCCGCGACGCCGACATCGAACTGGCCCTTGAGGCCGCCACCTTCGGCGGCGCGCGCCTGCTCAAGATCGACGGCTACGGCCTCGCGGTCGGCGACACCGCCGACCTGGTCGCCGTGCCCGGCCGCACGCCTTCGGAAGCGGTCCTGGAGCACCGCCCGCGCACGCTCGTGGTCAAGAGCGGCCGCGTGGTCGCCCGGAACGGCTCACTCGTCTAGCGCTTCCCCTAGCGCCACTTGATGCCGCAGCCCATCGACGGGTAGTGCGGCTCGGGCACCGGCTCGCCCTTGCGGACCCGCTCGATCGCCGACGCCAGGTACTCCCCGGTGACGGGCACGCCGTTGCCGGGGGTCGAGCCGTCGAACGCGCCGCGGTAGGCGAGCTTGCGGTCCGGGCCGTACAGGAAGAAGTCGGGGGTGCAGACCGCGTTGTAGGCGCGGGCGACCTCCTGCGACTCGTCGATCAGGTACGGGAACGCCCACTGGGCGCGCACGACCTGCTCGGCGAGCCCCGCCGGGCCGTCCTCGGGGTGCGAGGCGGTGTCGTTGGAGCAGACGGCGACCGTGTCGAGGTCGGCCTGGCCCGCGGTGAACGCGCCGAAGGCCTGCTCGATGTGGCGCACATAGGGGCAGTGGTTGCAGACGAAGGCGATCAGCAGCGCGGGCGCCTCGAAGCCTTCGAGCGACCGCACCTCGCCGTCGAGGTCCGGAAGGGAGAAGTCCGGCGCGGCCGTGCCGAGCGGGACCATGGACGAGTTGAGGGCCACGGGAAATCGCACTCCAGAGCTAGGCGGTGGGTTCCATCGTAGAGATTGGAGTGCCCGGGCTCAACCGTCGCAAAACGAAAAGGCGGCGGGGCCCCGGGCCAGGTAGTCGGGACCCCGCCGCGGGCCGCCCGTCTACCCCACTTCGGCGGACGGCCTCCTGGTGATGGCGGCGAAGTCGCTTGTCGAGCAGGCTTGGAAGCTCGCCGCCGCGCCATTACCGGGCGTTGGAATAAGCCTAGAACCACCCAATCGACTTGCGAAGTCAAAAACCCGACAAGTGCAGACATTGTCATTCGTGCATGGAACGGGGTGGTGGGGAGGGGAGTGCGGTCCCGGAGTCACTCCCCAGTGGACGAATCTTCTTCGTCTTGCACTGATTCCCGTTGTGCCGGTGGGTATACCCGCGACGACACCTCGACCTGCGCTATCCGCCGCAGCGCCTCGAAGATCGCGTCGCCGAGTACGGTCCCCACGACCATCGCCTCCAGAATCTCGTCGCGGTCGCTCCGCATCTGGAGCAGCGCAAGGTCGAACTCAGCGACGATCTCGGCCGCCCGCGCGTACTCGCCGGTCATGTCGACCATGTCCGCGAGTCCGAGCTCCCGCAGCCGTCCGATCGCGTCCGCGAGCGTCCAGACGTAGCCGTGCTCCAGTGGAACCGCGTTCCAGCCGCGGCCGCGGACGATCGCCTTCGCGGTCTCGACGTCGACCGCCGCGGGCTCCTCGGCCGGGACCTTGTGCTGCGACAGGGCCCGGCTGGCGACGCCGAGAGTGGAGTCCAGGTCCCGGCGCGGGTCCTCGATCTCGGTGAGCACCTCGCGGACCTTCGCGATCGGGACCGACCCGACCTCGACCATCGCCCGCACCAGCCGCAGCCGCCGCACGTGCTCCTCGCCGTACTCGACCTGGTTGTGGCCGCGGCGCTCGCCGCCGGAGAGCAGGCCCTCGCGCACGTAGTACTTGATGGTGGCCGCAGGGACCCCGGTCCTGGCGCTGAGCTCTCCGATTCGCATGGGTCTTTCTTACCCGAAGCGGCGTTGACTCCGGCTCGTCTCAAGTGATAGTTTCACTATCGATAGTGAAACTCACACCAGGAGACACCCCCATGACCGCCACCCTCGGGCGTCCGCCCGCCGCCCGCAAAGGCCGGGCCGCCGTGCTGATCGTCGCGATCCTCAGCGTCGCGATCGTCCTGTACGCCGTGCCCGCCTACCTCGTGCCCGACGTCGACTCCCGCGTCGGCATCCGCGAGGACGTGCCGTTCCACCTCCCGTTTCTCGTCGTCCACGCCGCCACCGCCGGGATCGCGCTGCTCGTGGGCCCGTTCCAGTTCTTCGCGTCGATCCGCGGCAACCACCCGAAGGTCCACCGGATCCTCGGCCGCACCTACCTCCTCGCGGGGGTCCTGCCCGCCAGCCTGAGCGGGATCGTCGTCGCGTTCCTCACCACCGCCGGGCCGATCCCCATGGCGACCTTCGTGCTGCTCGACGTGTGGTGGTTCTACTCGGCGCTGCGCGCCTACCGCGCGGTGCGCGCGCGGGACTTCGCGTCGCACCAGGAGTGGATGCTGCGGAACTTCGCGGCGACCTTCGCCGCGGTCAACTTGCGGGTCTACCTGGGCCTGTTCATCGCACTCCAGCTGCCGCTGCTCGACGGGTACTACGGCGGGGACTTCGAGCCGCTGTTCGACACCGCCTACACTTCGGCGGTCGTCTCCTCGATCGTGCTCAACGTGGTATTCATGGAAATCTACTTGCGGCGCAAGCGGAACCGGAGCAACGTCGTTGTGAGCACGGCCGAGGCCTGACCACGAGGGAGCAGCATGGGCAGCGAAGCGTACGAGATCTCCACCGACCCCGACCGGCTCGACCGCGACTGGGTCCACCAGGTCATCTCCACGGACACGTACTGGGCGAAGGGCCGCACCCGCGAGGACATGGACCGCGCGATCGACCACTCGCTCCCGTACGGCGTCTACGGGCCCGGCGGGCAGGTCGCGTTCGGGCGGCTCGTGACCGACCGGACCTACTTCGCGTGGCTCAGCGACGTGTTCGTGGACCGCTCCGTGCGCGGGCAGGGGATCAGCAAACTGCTCATGACGCGGATCGTCGCCGATGCCGAGGAGATGGGCCTCAAGCGGATCCTCCTCGCCACCGGCGACGCGCAGGGCCTCTACCGGCAGTTCGGGTTCGACGACATCGGCGACGACTACTCGTGGATGTACCGGGTCTGGGACGCGCGGCCCTAACGCCTTCGCAGGGTGTCCGAGCACTCGCCGGTCCATGATCGGCGGACGGGCGTCGCACGGGCGCGCTAGGCTGGTGCGTCCCGAATTCGAGCGAGGAGCGCCGTGTCCCAGGAACCAGGCCCCGCCGACGCACGCCCGGCGGAGGACGTCGACACGTCCCACGCCGTGCCCGATCCCGACCCTTCCAGCACGCCCGAGCAGGAGATCGCGATCGAGCAGGCGTTCGTCGACCGCGTCTACGGCCGGGTCGACGTGCTCCGCGGCGAAGCCGAAGGCAACCGCGAGTCCGGCTACGCCCACCTCGCCGCCACCGTGCCCGGCGCGCGCTATGAGCGCGACGTCTTCGTGTACCAGGCCGCCCGCCGCATCGCCGACCTCGACTCGCAACACGAAGGGCTCGTGTTCGGGCGGCTCGACTTCGACGACGGGAAGGTCCGCCACATCGGACGCCTCGGCGTGCGCGACGAGGAGTACCGCACGCTCCTGGTCGACTGGCGCGCCCCCGCCGCCGCCCCGTTCTACCGCGCGACCGCCGTCGACCGCCAGGAGGTGGCCCGGCGGCGCGTCATCCGCTCGTTCGGCCGCTCGGTCGAGGAGATCAGCGACGACCTGCTCAACGAGGACGCCGCCGACCGCCTGCCCGTGATCGGCGACGGCGCGCTCATGGCCGCCTTGGGCCGCAAGCGGACCGGGCGGATGCGCGACATCGTCGCGACCATCCAGGCCGAGCAGGACGCCGCGATCCGCGCGCCCGGGCGCGGCGCCACGATCATCACCGGCGGGCCCGGCACCGGCAAGACGGTCGTCGCCCTGCACCGCGCCGCGTACCTGCTGTACCAGGACCGCAGCCGCTACGAGGCCGCGGGCATCCTCGTCGTCGGCCCTTCCGCGGTGTTCATGAAGTACATCGGCCGCGTCCTCCCCAGCCTCGGCGAGGAGACCGCCGCCCTGTACTCCCTCGGCGAGCTGTACGCCGGGGTCGAGGCCACCCGCCAGGACCTGCCGCAGGTCGCGGCCGTCAAGGGCGGCACCGTCATGCTGCCGATCCTGCGCCGCCTGGTCCGCCAGACCCCGCCCGACGCGCCCGACGAGCTGCGCATGGTCTACCGCGGCGACGTGTTCCGCCTCGACGCAGCCGACCTCGCCGCCGCCCGCGCCCGCGTCTTCGAGAAGGAGCCGCGCCCCAACCTCGCCAAGACCGAGGCGGGCCGGGCGCTCCTCATCGCCCTGTGGCGCAAGATCAAACCGGTGATCCCCGACGCCGAGCCCGCGAAGTTCTCGCGCGACGTGGGCTCGCGCGGCGAGTTCCTCACCTTCCTCGACCACTGGTGGCCCGACCTCGACCCCGCCGAGGTCCTCGGCTGGGCCGGCGACCCGCGCCGCCTCGCGTCCGCCGCCGAAGGGCACCTCAAGCACGAGTCCGTGGAGGCCGTCGCCGCGTCGCTGCGCGAGACCGACTTCTCCATCCCCGACGTGGCGCTCCTCGACGAGCTCCGCATCCTCCTCGGCGTCAAGCCCCAGCCGCGCGGGAGGGACCGCATCCGCTCCTGGGACGGCATCCAGGAGGTCTCGACCGCCCAGGACCGCTTCTACGACCGGCCCGAGCGCCAGGCCCGCGACGCGTTCTACGAGGACTACGCGCACGTCATCGTCGACGAGGCCCAGGACCTCTCGCCCATGCAGTGGCGCATGCTGTCGCGCCGCGGCCGCGCCGCCGGATGGACCATCGTCGGCGACGAGGCCCAGTCGAGCTGGCCGCGCCCCAAGGAATCGGCCGACGCCCGCCGCCGCGCCGTCCCGCGCGGCAAGATCCACGAGTTCCACCTCACGAAGAACTACCGGAACTCCATGGAGGTCTTCGAGTACGCCGCCGAGTGGGCCAAGCCCCGCCTGCGCAACATCGACCTCCCCGAGGCCGTGCGCGAGACCGGCATCCCCGTCGAGTCCAAGTCCGTCGACGCCGACGCGCTCCTCCCCGAGCTCGCCAGCGCCGTCGCCGAAGCCCTCGGCGCCGTCGAAGGCACCGTCGGCGTCATCGCCCCCTACGCCCGCCACGCGGAGCTCGCCGCCGTCGTCACCGACGACCGCGTGACGCTGGTGGGCCCCTTGGAGTCCAAGGGCCTCGAATGGGACGCGGTCATCGCCGTCGACCTCGACGCGGTCGCCGCCGCCCACGGCGCGGGCGTCGCGTACGTGGTCCTCACGCGGGCCACGCAGCGCCTCAAGCGGATCGACCCGCTCTAGACCTGCGCCGGCCGCCGGCGCTTGAGGAACCTGATGACGCCGAGGGTCAGGAGGAGCTGGGCCGCGGCGTAGGTGGACATGACGGCGAGGCCCGCGCCGGGGATGTCGTAGCCCGCGACGCCGAGGCCGAGGACGGTGTCGGAGACGACGAAGAGGAGGCCGCCCCAGCCGAGGGGGTGCTTCAGGGTGTTCCAGAATCCGAGCACTCCGGCGAGGGCGGCCATGCCGACGAGGAGCAGGCTGTAGACCGCGACGGGGGCGGCGAGGGGGCCGAGGCTCGTCCACAGCGCGGTGATGAGCCCGGCCCAGAACGCGAAGTAGCAGATGAGGACGACGCGGCCGCTGTCGAAGTAGCGGAGCGCGTCGAGTTTGATGAACGAGGCGATGTAGAGGACCTGCATGACCGCGAAGAGGCCCATGCCGGTGAGGAACGCGGGCGTGCCGTCGACCAGGAGCGCGATGTCGGCGGCGCAGGCGAACAGCAGGCCCGCCGCGAACAGGCGGGCGACGGTCTGGCCCGGGGCGACGGCGGTGAGCAGGTGGCCGAGGAGCAGGAGCGTCAAGGCGCTCTTGCTGACCCACCTGACGGCGTCCCAGCCGAAGGCGACGGCGAGGAGCTCCACGGCGAGGACTGCGGCGAAGGCCCGGAGCCAGGTGCGGGCGGGGATGCGGGCGAGGGGTTCGGTCATGGACCGGGACGCTACCTGATGCCGCGGGTCAGCCGAGGTTCTGGATGTTGATCGTCTCGCCCTGGACGACGTTGCTCGGGGCGCCGTTGTAGAAGTTGTTCTGGAACGTGACCTGCTGCCCGGCCTGGTTCACCTGCGTCACTTCGATCTTGCGGCCCGCGAGGGATTCGAGCTGCGCGAGGAAGGCGGGGTCGGCGGCGGCGGTCTCCTCGATGGCGGCGGCGAGGTCCTCGACGGGGACGCGGCCGGTCTCGGCGCGCATGAGGACCGCTTCCCGCTCGTCGTCCTTGCCGAACCGCTCCTTGACGAAGCGTCCGGCGGCGACGATGCCGCGGGCCGCCTCCTCGGCGAGCTTCCCGGCTGCGGCGGTGGCGATCGAGACGAGAATCGGATCCATGAGCGTGCCCCTTCGTCGAGTGCACCGCCCAGCTTATTCCTGTGCGGCAACGGCCTCGGCGGTGAGGTTCCAGAGGGTCACGGCGTGGCCGCCGTGCTCGTAGCCGAGGGCGCCGATCGAGGCGGTGTCGATGGTGAAGTCGCGGCCGTCGCGGGGCGGGCGGCCGAGCCAGCGGGCGGCGGCGACGCGCAGGCTGTGGCCGTGGGCGACGAACGCGACGTCGCCTTGGACGAGGAGCGGTTCGGCTTCGGCGAGCGCCCGGTCGAGGCGCTCGGCGACCTGCGCGGGGCTCTCGCCGTCCGGGCCCTTCCCGCCGTCGGTCCACAGCGACCAGTCGGGGTCCGCGGCGGCGATCTCGTCGCTGGTGCGGCCCTCGTAGTCGCCGTACGCCCACTCGGCGAGGTCGGGGATGACGGCGTCGACGTCGAGCCCGGCGAGGTCGGCGGTGACCAGGGCGCGTTTGCGCGGGCTCGACCAGACCGCGGCGAAGCGGCGGCCCGCGAGGAGCGGCGCGAGCGCCTTCGCCTGGGCCGCACCGCGTTCGGTGAGGTCGAGGTCGGTCACGGACGTGTGCTGGCCGGAGGCCGACCAGGTCGTCTCGCCGTGGCGGATGAGCACGATCTCTCCCATGCCCGCCACCCTAACCGCCGGGCGCGGCCGCCACGCGCGTTCAGGCCGCCTCGGCGAGGAACACGCCCATGTAGCCGCGCTCGTCGGTCCAGCACGCCTCGGGCGCGAACCCGGCGGCGCGCAGCTGCGACTCCAGCTCGCCGCGGTGGAACTTCACGGAGATGCCGGTGCGGATCTCCTCGCCGACGTCGAGCGACACCTCCAGGTCCAGGCCCGCGACGGCGACGCGCATCGGCTTCATGGCGCGCAGCCGCATGTCGACCGTGTCGGTCCCGCCGTCCCACAGGGCGACGTGCTCGAAGTGCGCGGGCTCGAAGTCGGCGCCGAGGCGGTGGTTGACGACGTCGAGGATGTTCCGGTTGAACTCGGCGGTGACGCCTGCGGCGTCGTTGTAGGCCGCGAGGATCACCTCCGGGTCCTTGACCAGGTCGGCGCCGACGAGGAACCGGTCCCCGGGGCGCAGGGCCTCGCGCAGGTCCTGGAGGAACCGGCCGCGCTCGGGGCCGGTGAAGTTCCCGAAGGTGCCGCCGAGGAACGCGACGAGGCGCGCGGCCCCGGTGTCGGGCAGCTGGGAGAGGTGGCGGGTGAAGTCGCCGACGATCCCGCCGAGCCGCACGCCGGGGTAGGCCGCCGCCAGCTCCGCGAGCACGTCCCGGACCTCGCCTTCGGCGACGTCGAAGGGCCAGAACGCCTCCAGGCGCCCAGCCGCGGCGAGCGCGTCGAGGACGGGGCGGATCTTCTCGGCGCGGCCCGCGCCCAGCTCGATGACGGAGACCGGGCCGGTGCCGAAGGCGGCGATGCCGACGGCGTTGTCGCGCAGGACGGCGCGCTCGCTGCGGGTCTGGTAGTACTCCGGCTGCCGCGTCAGCTCGCCGAAGAGGCGGGAGCCGCGGCCGTCGTAGTGCAGGCGCATCGGGAGGTGCTTGGGCCGCGAGGTCAGGCCGTGCCCGACGTCGAGGCGCAGCGCGGCGTCGAGGTCGTCCTCGGCGATGCAGATCCGCAGTTCCTGGTGTGGCACGAGTCCAGTTTATGTCGCTCGTGTCCGGGTTTCCGGCGTGTGGACGGCGCGGCTCAGGGCGCGCCGGGGACGGTGCACGCGTGGGCGGCGATCTGGCTCGCGTACCGCAGGGCCGCGGCGACCACCGTGCTGTTGCCCCAGGACGCGAGGCGGTCGAGGCGCATCCAGCCCGCGGAGGTGAGCCAGCCGATGAGGCCCGAGGTGTAGGCGTCGCCTGCGCCGATCGCGTCGACGAGGTCGACGGGCGGCGCGGTGGCCTCGGTGGTGTGGTTGCGGTGGAACGCGACCGACCCGGCGTCGCCGAGGGTGACGACGACGAGGACGGGTCCGAGTTCGAGCCATTCGCGGGCGACCCGGTCGACGGGGACGCCCGGGTAGATCTGGGCGAGGTCGCGTTCGGAGACGCGCACGAGCGTGGACAGGCCCACGAGCCGCTCGGTGCGCTCGCGGACCTTCGCGGCCTCGCCCATGGCGCTGAGGCGGATGTTCGGGTCGAAGGTGATCGGCACGGCGCCGCGGGCGCGGTTGACCCAGTGCTCGATGGCGCGCGCGGAGGGCTCCAGGTACGCGGCGAGGGACCCGAAGTGGACGAGGTCGACCGCGCCAGGGTCGGGCTTGGGCAGGGCCCGGCCCTCCCATGCGAAGTCGGCGGTGCCGGTCGTCCAGTAGTCGTAGTGGGCGGTGCCGTCGCCGTTGACGACGGCGAGGCCGAGCGTCGAGGGCAGGTCGGTGCGCTGGAGCCAGTCGCGGCGCACGCCCGCGGAGATGTGGCGGCGCCACACGCGGCGGCCGAAGTGGTCGCCGCCGACGGAGCCGACGAGCGCGGTGGGGATGCCGCGCCTGGCGAGGGCGACGGCGGTGTTCGCGGGGCCGCCGCCGCAGGTGGGGCGGAGCTCGCCGCCGGGCGCGGGCACGAGGTCGATGACGTTCTCGCCTGCCACGAGGATCAACGGGGGCTCCTTCCGGTCGGGCGCGATGCCGCTGCCCGAAAGGTTATTGCAGTGCCTGGCGGGCCCGGAAGTCGGATTCGCGCCTCGTTGGCGGCGTGCGTCCCGGTTCGGCCGCATCGGGTCCGTGGCGGAGCCGGGCCGGTGCCGGGGTCGAGCCTCGTGGGCCACGCCGCGGCGGGGCGGCTCGGGGCGCCGCGGCGGGGTCGTCCAGGATGGGGGCATGTCCAGCGAAGAGGTCAAGGCCGCTGCAGAGGTCGACATCGAGGCCCTGGCGGCCGCGGAGGCGAACGCCGAGTCCGCGAAGGCCAAGCGGCCCAAGCCGCGGCGGATGCGCGACATGGCGCTGTCGATGGCGGTCCTGCTGGTGCCGCTCGGCCTGTTCTACTGGGCGTGGAGCTGGCTCGCCGAGGACCGGCAGGTGAGCGTGGTCGACACCGCCGAGAACTACGCGACGGCCGCGAGCCTGGGCCTGCCCGCGATCGAGCCGGAGCTGGGGGAGGACTGGAAGCCGATCTCCACGCACCTCGCCGCGGACGGGACCGTGACGACGCTGCGCACCGGCTGGTACTCGCCGGACGGCAACGGCCTCCAGATGTCCGAGACCTCCGGCGACGCGACCGAGGTCGACGAGGGCCTCACCGGCGCCGGGACGCCCGTCGAGTCCGCCGGGATCGAATGGGCCTCCTACGAGCTCGACTCGGGCGAGGCGTGGGTCGCGGTCATCGACGGCGCCACGGTCGTGCTGTCGGCCGAGACCGACGGCACGGCCGACCTCGACGACCTCGCGGCGGGTGTCGCCGCCGCGTCCTAGGACAGGCTCTAGACGCGCGCCGCCCGAAGGGCGTGGGCGGGTGGGCCAAGGGCGTGGGCGGGTGGGCTAGGAGTACTGCCATCCCTAACCCCCACCCACCCGGGGAACGGGTAGCGCCCATCCTTCCGGGCGGGTCCGACAAGAACGGCCTCCCGGGGCCGGAATGTCGCCCGGACGGGCGACCTCCAGCGATCAGTCCTCGTCTTCTCCCGCTTCGGGTTCCGTGCGGGCCTTGAGGCGCTCGCGGGCGCCCTCCAGGTGTGACTGGCAGCGGTCGGCGAGGGCCTCGCCGCGCTCCCAGAGCTTCAGGGACTCCTCCAGGGTCGCCCCGCCCGCCTCCAGCCGCTCCACCGTCGCGACCAGCTCGGCGCGGGCCTCCTCGTACGTCAACCGTTCGTCGCTCACGCGTCGTCCTCCCTCGTGTCCGTTGCCGTCTCGTTCGTCGTCGCCACGACCGCCGCGCGCAGCGAGCCCGCCGCGAGGCGCACTTCCACGGCCTCCCCGGCGTCGGCCGCGTCCCGCAGGACCGCCCCCGACGCCGTGTCCGTGACGATCGCATAACCGCGGTCCAGTGTGGACTGCGGCGAGAGGGTGCGCAGCCGCGCCCGCAGGTGCTCCAGCTCGTCCGCCGACCGCTCCAGCCGCGAATCCACGCGGGACCGCATGCGGTGCACCAGGTTCGCGACCGCCTCCGAGCGGGCCTCCAGCATCGACTCGGGCCTTGCGAGCACCGGCCGCGCGCGCATCGCCGCGAGCGCGTCGGATTCGCGCACGAGCATCGCGTTCAGGGCCTGGCGCAGCCGGGTGCGGCTGATGTTGAGGCCGCGCTGCTCCTCGGCGAGGTCCGGGACCACTTTCTTCCCGGCCTCGGTGGGCGTCGAGGCGCGCCAGTCGGCGACGTAGTCGAGGATCGGCGTGTCCGGCTCGTGCCCGATCGCCGACATCACCGGCGTGACGGCCTCGGCGACGGCCCGGCACAGCGTCTCGTCGGAGAAGGGCAGCAGGTCCTCCATCGAGCCGCCGCCGCGGGCGATGACGATGACCTCGACGTCCGGATCGCGGTCGAGCTCGGCGAGCGCCGCGCACACCTCCGTGACCGCGCGCGGCCCCTGCACGGCGACCTCGCGGACCTCGAAGTCCGCGGACGGGAGGCGGGCCTTCGCGTTCTTCAGCACGTCGCGCATCGCGTCGGAGGCGCGGCCGGTGATGAGCCCGATCCGGTACGGCAGGAACGGCAGCGGCTTCTTCCGGTCGGCCGCGAACAGGCCCTCCGCGGCCAGGAGCTTCTTGAGCCGCTCCAGCCGCGCGAGCAGCTCCCCGAGCCCGACCTGCCGGATCTCGCGCACGTGCAGCGACAGCGACCCGTTCTTGTCCCACCACTGCGCCTGCGCCCGGATGACGACCTGCGCGCCGTCGCGCAGCGGCGGGTCGCACGCGGCGACCGCGCCGGTGAAGTCGACGACCCGCATCGAGACCTCGGCGGACGGGTCGCGCAGCGTCAGGTACACCGTGCGGCCCCGGTGGCTGATCTCGGTGATCTGCCCCTCGGTCCACACCTCCCCGAGCCGCGCCAGCCAGTCGCCGATCTTCTTCGACACGACCCGCAGCGGCCACGGGTTCTCGGCGCTCATCGGCGCGCCCGGTCCGACGGCCGGTGCCTCCCGGCCCTGGGCTGCGCTGCTCTGCTCTGCGGCGGTCACGTGGCCAGAGTAACTGGGGGGTGTGACGAAACCGGGCGTCCGGTTACCATCGAGGCGTGGCAGACCCGAAGCGAGTGTTGTTGGCCAAGCCGCGCGGGTACTGCGCGGGCGTGGACCGGGCCGTGGTGACCGTCGAGAAGGCGCTGGAGCTCTACGGCGCTCCCGTCTACGTGCGCAAGGAGATCGTGCACAACCGGCACGTCGTGGACACCCTCGCCGCGAAGGGCGCGGTGTTCGTGGAGGAGAACGAGGAGGTCCCGCACGGGTCCGTCGTCGTGTTCTCGGCGCACGGCGTGGCGCCCGAGGTCCACGACCAGGCCGCCGAGCGCGGCCTCAAGGCGATCGACGCGACCTGCCCCCTGGTGACGAAGGTCCACAAGGAGGCCCGCCGGTACGCCGAGGAGGACTACGACATCCTGCTCATCGGCCACGAGGGCCACGAGGAGGTCGTGGGCACCTCCGGGGAGGCCCCCGAGCACATCCAGCTCGTCGACGGACCGGACGGGGTCGACGGCGTCCAGATTCGTGACCCCGAGAAAGTGGTGTGGCTCTCGCAGACCACGCTGTCGGTGGACGAGACCATGGAGACCGTCGACCGGCTGAAGAAGCGACTGCCGATGCTCCAGAGCCCGCCGAGCGACGACATCTGCTACGCGACGCAGAACCGCCAGCAGGTCGTCAAGGACATCGCCGCCGAATGCGACGTCATGCTCGTCGTCGGCTCCAAGAACTCCTCGAACTCGGTGCGGCTCGTCGAGGTCGCCGTTCAGCACGGCGCGCGCTCCGGCCACCTCATCGACTTCGCGCACGAGATCCAGGAGGACTGGCTCGACGGCGCCTCCACCGTGGGGCTCTCCTCGGGCGCGTCGGTGCCCGACAACCTCGTGCAGGACGTCCTCGCGCACCTCGCCCAGCGCGGGTTCACCAGCGTCGAGGAGTTCGAGCCGGTCACCGAGAAGATCACCTTCCAGCTCCCGCGCGAACTCGTCACCGACCTCCGCGCCGCAGGCCGCGCCTAACTCGTCCCAGGACGGGCGCCGCGCCGGCGTCACCACCGGGGCCGGGGACTCCGGCGGGTCGCCCGCGACCTCCAGTTCGCTGAAGCGCCGCGCCGTCACCAGGAGCCGCGACTCGACGCTGGCGACCGCCGCGTTGTAGGACCCGACCGCGGCCTCCAGTGACGAGCCGAGCCGCGCGAAGTGGCCCGCGACCGCGCCCAAGCGCTCGTGGAGCTCGCGGCCCAGCTTGTGGACCTCCTTCGCGTGCCGCGCCAGAGCCTCCTGGCGCCACGTGTGCGCCACCGTCCGCAGCAGCGCCATGAGCGTCGCCGGGGACGCGACGACCACGCCGCGCGCGAACGCGTCCTCCAGCAGCAGCGGGTCCCCGCGCAGGGCCGCGTCGAGGAACGCGTCCGCGGGCACGAACAGGACCACCAGCTCCGGCGTGTCGTCGAACGCCCGCCAGTACTCCTTGCCCGCCAAGGCCTCCGCGTGCCGCCGCAGGTGCTTCGCGTGCGCCTTCAGCAGCTGGTCGCGCGCCGCCTCGTCCTCGACTTCGAGGGCCTGGAGGTACGCCTGGAGCGGCGCCTTCGCGTCGACCACGAGCGTCCGCCCGCCCGACAGCCGCACCACCAGGTCGGGGCGCACGCCGCGCCCGTCCACCGAACCGGTGTGCTGCTCGGAGAAGTCGCAGTGCTCGACCATCCCCGCGGCCTCCACGATCCGCCGCAGCTGCACCTCGCCCCACTGGCCCCGCACCTGCGGGGACCTGAGCGCGCCCAGGAGCCGCCCGGTCTGCTCGCGCAGGCCCTCCGAGATGTCCGCGACGCCCGAGAGCTGGATGCGCAGCTGCGCGTACGCGTCCACGCGCGCCTTCTCCACGTCGCCCAGGCGCGTCTCATAGCGCTGCAACGTGTCCGCGATCGGCGCGAGGACCTGCCCGACGGCCTCCCGCGAATGGTCGGTCGCCTCGTACGCCACGGTCCGCAGGGTCGCTTCGAGCCGGTGCTCGTTCTCCGCGGCGGCCTCCAGGCGGGCCGTCGCCGCCGCCAGCTCGGCCGCCTGGCGCGACCGCCCGGCGAACCACCCCCCGACCCCGCCCGCCGCGAGGCACACCGCCGCCAATAGGACCCACGTCATAGAGGCCAGTCTAAGCGGGCGGCCGCAGGTAGAGTCGGTACATGTTGCTGTGGTTGACCCTCCTGGTGGTGGCCATCCTGGTCATCGCCTTCCTCGTCCAGTCGAACAAGAAGCGCGCCCAGGCCGAGCTGGCCGACGCGCAGGCCGAGGCCCGCCGCCTGCACGAGCGGCTCGGCGGCCAGACGATGAACCTCGTGGCGCCGGGGGACAACCTGCCCGCCGCGCAGGCCCTCGCCGACGCGGGCGAGCGCTACACCGCGACCGGCTCCCAGATCGAGCAGGCGCAGACGATCCACCAGTACAGGCTCGCCGCCCAGACCGCGATCGAGGGCCTCCACTACGTGCGGGCCGCCCGCACCGCCATGGACCTCGACCCCGGGCCCGAGATCCCGCAGCTGCGCGGCCACCGCAGCACCGGCGCGCTCACCGAGCCGGTGAGCGCCGAGGTCGAGGGCCGGCGGTACACCGGCTCGCCGAACCCGAGCGACGAGAACCGCCACTACTACCCGGGCGGCACTGTGGACGGACGCCCCGTCCCGTCCGGCTGGTACAACACGCCGTGGTGGCAGCCCGCGCTGGCGGGCGCGGGCGGCGCGCTCGTGGGCATGATGATCTTCGACGCGATGATCTCGCCCGCGTACTCCATGGGCGCCATCGAAGGCGGGTACGCCGACGGCTACCAGGACGGCTTCGCCGACGGCGGCGCGGACGCGTCCGCGGACGGTGGCGGCGATTACGGCGGGGGCGACTTCGGCGGCGGGGACTTCGGAGGCGGAGGGGACTTCGGCGGGTTCGAGTAGCCTCCCGACGCGAATGCTCCGGCCCCCGCCCACCGTGGGCGGGGGCCGTTCGCGTGCCTGGGGGTGCAGAAGGGGTAATGCGGCCACTACTCGACGTGAGTCCCAAGCGCCCCAGCGACTTTGTGCAACCTTGTTTGTGATCTTGGTCACCCAATCGAGTCTACATTCCGTTTCCAGAGTGTTGACGAAGCGTTACTTCACGTCCCGCGCCGTCCCGCTTCCGCCGGGCTGCGCGGGAATCTCCCGAGTTCAGGGGCTCTGCCGCTCACTCCCGGTTCGGGCCCTTCGCCCGCTGCGCCGCAAAGGCGCGTTACCGGAGTTCTGTCGAGGCGTGACCGAACCGTGCGAAGTGGGGCCTTGTGCGTTCGTTTGTGGACTGGAATCGTGTCCTCGTCGGCGTCCGCGCATCCACGCGAGGCGCCGCTCGACCCCCCACTCCGGGCACTACCCAACGCCCGGAGCCCAACAGAACAGGAGCCGTCGTGACGAATCCGCAACGACGATGGCGCAGGGCGCTCGCGGCTGCGGCCGCGGGACTGCTGGTATCGGCCATGCCCGGTACCGCGGCCTTCGCCGAGTCCGACACCGACGCACTCATCGAGGACAAGGCCGCGGCCGACCTCCTCGCGGCGATCGAGTCAGAGGGCGAGGCCGAGATCTGGGTGCGCTTCGAAGGAGCCCCCGATTTCAGCCCCGCCCTCGCAGCAGACACCAAGACCGAGAAGGGCTCCGAAGCCGTTGCAGCGGCTCAGGAGTTCGCCGAGGCCTCGCAGAAGGACGTGATCGACCTCCTGGAGCAGTCCGGTGCCGACTACGAATCCTACTGGGGTTCCAACACCGTGCGCACCACCGGCGGCAAGGACCTCGTCGCCGACCTCGTGCAGGTCGCCAATGTGGACGCCCTCGTCCAGGCGCCCGAGTACGAGCTCATCGACCCCGTCCCCGAGAGCGGCTTCGGGACCACCGCCACCGAGTGGGGCGTCGACGCGATCAACGCGCCCGACGTGTGGGACCTCGGCTACGACGGCACCGGCGTCGTCGTCGCCTCGATCGACACCGGCGTCGACTACGACCACCCGGCCCTGGTGAACCAGTACCGCGGCAACAACGGCGACGGCACCTTCACGCACGACTACAACTTCTACGACGTCGCGAACTCGTGCGCCGGGGACGCCCCCTGCGACACCAACGGCCACGGCACCCACACCATGGGCACCATGGTCGGCGACGACGGCGCCGGGAACCAGATCGGCGTCGCCCCCGGCGCCGAGTGGATCGCCGTCAACGGTTGCTGCCCCAGCGCCGACGCGCTCCTGGACGCCGGGCAGTGGATCGCCGCGCCCACCAAGGCCGACGGATCCGACCCCGACCCGTCCAAGGCGCCCGACGTCGTCAACAACTCGTGGGGCACCACGGCCTCCGTCGACGACCCGTTCTACGAGGACGTCGTGGCCCTGTGGCACGCCGCCGGGATCATCCCCGTGATGTCCCTGGGCAACAACGGCGAAGAGGGCTGCGAGTCGGCCGGCTCGCCCGGCCTGTACCCGAACGTGATCGGCGTCGGCGCCTACGACGAGGCCGGCGAGATCGCGTACTTCTCCGCCCGCGGCCCCGGCCGCGACGGGCAGGTCAAGCCCGACCTGGCCGCCCCCGGCGTCGCGGTCCGCTCCGCGATCCCCGGGACCGGCTACGGCCTCAAGAGCGGCACCTCCATGGCCGCACCGCACGTCGTCGGCGCCGTGGCCCTGATCCTCTCGGCCGCACCGGCACTCGACGGCGACTACGAGGGCGTCTACGAGGCCCTCACCGGCACCGCCGTCCCGGTGGACGACGACCAGTGCGGCGGCACCGCCGAGCTGAACAACGTGTGGGGCAACGGGAAGCTCGACGCGCTCGCGGCGGTCCTCGCGTCCCCGATCGGCGACACCGGCTCGGTCTCGGGCACCGTCACCGACCAGGACGGCGCGCCCGTCGCCGACGCCGACCTGGTGTTCACCGGCGACTTCACCCGCCGCGCCACCTCCGGCGAGGACGGGGCGTTCGCGCTCCCCGTCGTCCCCACCGGCACGTACGCGGTCACGGTGAACAAGTTCGGGTACGCCGAGACCACCGGCACCGTCACCGTCGAAGCGGACCAGGCCGCGGTCTTCGACCCCGTCCTCACCGCCGTCGACTCGGCCACCGTGAGCGGCACCGTCGTCGACGGCTCCGGCCACGGCTGGCCCCTCGCGGCCACCGTCTCCACCGAAGGCGGCGAGGTCTCGACCGCGACCGACCCGCTGACCGGCGAGTTCTCGCTGACCCTCCCGGTCGGCGAGTGGGACCTGGTGGTCGAGGCCGACTACCCCGGCTACCAGACCGTCACCACCAGCGTCGTCTCCGCGAACGACCTCGTCATCGAAGTGCCGATCACCGAGGACTGCACCGCGCCCGGCTACGGGTACGAGCCCCTCGGCAACGGCTTCGAGGGCGGCACGGCCCCCGCGGGCTGGACCGTCGTCAACCGCGCCCAGAACCCGTGGACGTTCGACGACCCCGGCGGGCGCGGCAACCGCACCCCCGGCTCCGGCGGGTTCGCCATCGCCGACTCCGACGAGCAGGGCTCGGGCGGGAAGCTCCTCGACTCCGACCTCGTCTCCCCGGTGTTCGACCTGTCCGCCGCCGACGAGCCGGTCCTGTCCTTCGCGACCGACTACTACAAGGGCTCCTACAACACCGTCGCCGAGGTCCTCTTCAGCCCCGACGCCGGCGCCACGTGGGAGACCGTGTGGGCCCCGACCGCGAACGCCCGCAACCAGACCGTGGAGATCGACCTGTCCGAGTGGGCCGACTCCACCGCCGCGCAGGTGAAGTTCCACTACAACGACAACACCACGTGGGCGTGGTGGTGGGAGATCGACGACGTGTTCGTCGGCACCTCCCGCGACTGCACCGCCATCGAGGGCGGCCTGGTGCGCGGCACCGTCACCGACCTGGAGTCCGGCGAACCGTTCGCTGGCGCCACCGTCACCCACACCGCGTCCGGCTACTCGGCCGTCACGGACGAGGACGGCTCCTACTGGACGTTCGCGCCCGGCACGGGCCCGAGCGAGTTCAAGGCCGTCGTCGCCGAGTACGGCTCCTCCACCGAAGACGTCGCGATCGTCCCCGACGCCGTGACGACCGCGGACTTCGCGATCGGCGTGGCGGACATCAGCATCTCGGCGACCTCGGTCAGCACCTACGTCCAGCAGGGCGCGACCTGGTCGACCCGCCTGCGGCTCACCAACACCGGGACCGCCGACGGCGACGTCACGTTCTCGGTCTCGGACGGCGGCTTCGCGATCCTCGGCTACGGCTACCCCGGCGACACCTCGTGGCTCACCACGAGCGTCGACGCGGTCACCGTCCCCGCCGGGGCCACGGTCACCGTCACGGTGAAGACCAGCGCCACCGCGGCGGCGGGCGTCGACCAGCCGGGCACCTACACGGCGACGCTGACGGCGAACTACGTCAGCCCCAACGAGTCGCCCTCAGTGGACGTGTCCATGCTCGTCGTCCCCACGGCCGAGCAGGGCAAGGTCACCGGGACGGTCCTGGCCGCCACCTGCGAGGGCGACACCGTCCCGCTCGGCGACGTCCAGGTCCAGGTCCGCGGCGCCGACGGCGACCGGTTCCACTTCTGGACCGACGACAACGGCGACTACTCCTACTGGTTCCCCGAGGGCGACTTCACCGTGATCGCCTCCAAGGACGGCTACGCCGCCGACTTCGGGAGCCTCGCGCTCCCGGCCGGCGACACCGCCGACCTGAGCTTCACCCTGGAGGAGCTGAACTGCTGAGACCTGAGTGAACACCCGCCCCCTGCCGCACCGCGGCAGGGGGCTTTTCCATGTGCCTAAAACTGATCGAATGCAACCGCAACCGGCCTTCGGGGCGTACGTCCGTTGGGGACCCCAAAGTGGAGCTACCCCTGCCAACATGTCAATAGTCACCAAACCCACTACTCCGGACAGCACACCCAAACGGCCCCGGCGCCGCCGGGCCATCCCCCCAAGGAGAGTTCGTGACAGTTGCACCGCGGCGCACGCGCCGCATCCTCGCCGCCGCCCTCGCGGGCGCGCTGGTCCCCGCCGGTCTCGCGACCGGCGCGGCCGCCCAGGACACCGAAGCGGCCCTGGTCGCCGAGAAGACCGCCCCCGAGATCCTCGCCGAGATCGGCGCCGAAGGGGACGCCGAAGCGTGGCTCCTCTTCACCGGGTCCCCCGACTACGGCGCCGCGTTCGACGCCGCCGCGAAGGAGCAGAAGGGCGCCGCGGCGGTCGCCGCCGCCAAGGCCTACGCCGAGACCAGCCAGCGCGACGCCGTCGACGTGCTCGACGCCGCGGGCGCCGACTACGAGTCCTACTGGGGCGCATCGACGATCAAGGTCCAGGCCGACGAGGACCTCCTCGCCGACCTCGCCGCGCTCGACACCGTCGAAGCGGTCGTCGCCGCACCCGAGTACGACATGATCGAGCCCGTCGCCCCCGACGGCAAGGACGAAGCGGGCGGCGGCTTCCAGACCTGGGACGCCGTGCAGAGCGCGGCCGTGGAATGGGGCGTCGCCGACGTCGGCGCCCCCGAGGTCTGGGACGAGGGCTTCACCGGTGAGGGCATCACCGTCGCCTCCATCGACACCGGCGTCCAGTACGACCACCCCGCGCTCGCCGACTCCTACCGCGGCAACAACGGCGACGGCACTTACACGCACGACTACAACTTCTACGACATCCAGGACGTGTGCGCAGGCGACGCTCCCTGCGACGACGACGGCCACGGCACCCACACCATGGGCACCATGGTCGGCAACGGCGGCATCGGCGTCGCACCCGACGCCGAGTGGATCGCCGTCAACGGCTGCTGCCCGAGCATCGAGACGCTCATCCTCGCCGGGCAGTGGATCGCCGCGCCCACCGATGCGGAGGGCCGCAACCCCGACCCGTTGAAGGCGCCGCACGTCGTCAACAACTCGTGGGGGACCACGATCCCGGGCTACGACCCGATCTACGCCGAGGTCGTGGACCTGTGGCACGCCTCGGGGATCATCCCGGTGTTCGCCGCGGGCAACAACGGGCCCGCGTGCCTGACCATGAGCACCCCCGGCGTGTACGAGAACGTCATCGCCGTCGGCGCCTACGACGAGGACCACGTGGTCGCCGAGTTCTCCTCCCGCGGCCACGGCCTCGGCGGGACGCTCAAGCCCGACGTGTCCGCTCCCGGCGTCGCCGTCCGCTCCTCGCTCCCCGGCGACGAGTACGGGCTCGGCGACGGGACCTCGATGGCCGCACCGCATGTCGCGGGCGCGATCGCGCTCCTCATGTCCGCTTCACCCACATTGGAGGGCGATTACGAGGCGGTCTACGAGACGATCACCGGCACCGCCGTCGACACCCCCGACGACCAGTGCACCGGCGACGACGAGGCCAACAACGTGTACGGGCACGGCCGCATCGACGTCGAGGACGCCGTGGACGAGGCCCCCGCGGGCAAGTTCGGGTCCCTCTCGGGCACGGTGACCGACCAGCACGGCGACCCCGTCGCCGGGGCGCGGCTCGTCTTCGAAGGCGGCGTCGTCCGCGAGGCCACCACGAACGCCGACGGCGAGTACGCGTTCGAGCGCATCCCCGCCGGGCGCTACCGCGTGAGCGCCACGAAGTTCCTGTACGGCGACGCCACCGGCACCGTCCGCGTCAACCGCAACGCGGCCGCCGTGTTCGACACCGAGATGGAGCTCCTGGAGACCCGCACGGTCGCAGGCCAAGTCGTGGACGGCGGCGGCCAGGGCTGGCCGCTCGACGCCACCGTCTCCACCGCCGCAGGGGAGGCCGTCGCCGACACCGACCCGCTGACCGGCGAGTACAGCCTCGTCATCCCCGCCGAAGGGGACTGGCCGCTCACCGTCGAGACCGCCTATCCCGGATACGAAGTGGTGACCGTCGACCCGGACGACGCGGCCCTCATCGAGGTGCCGACTGCCGACGGGTGCCTCGCGCCCGGCTTCGGGTCCACCACCCTGGACGAGCGCTTCGAGACCCTCGCGGCGCCCACCGGCTGGGAGGTCGTCAACAACGGCGACGACGACTTCCCGTGGGTCTTCGACGACCCGTGGGGCTACGGCAACATGACGCCCGGCTCCGGCGGGTACGCCGAGGCCAACTCCGACGCCTCCGACATCGAGGCCCTCACCGACACCGACCTCATCACGGCGCCGTTCGACCTCAGCGCCGCGAGCGAGCCGACGCTGTCGTGGGCGAACTTCTTCGTCGACGGCGGCATCGGCTCCGAGGCCGAAGTGCTCCTCAGCACCGACGGCGGCGCCACCTGGGAGCAGGTCTGGTACACCAACGAGGACCTCGAAGCCACGGTCGAGACCGTCGACCTCACCGAATGGGCCGACCAGACCGCTGTCCAGCTCAAGTTCCACTTCACCGACAACGCGACCTGGGCGTACTGGTGGATGGTCGACAACGTGCGCGTCGGCGGCTGCGAGGCCCTCGACGGTGGGCTCGTCCGCGGCCACGTCACCGACGCCGCCACCGGCGCCCCCATCGAGGGCGCACGCGTCGTCGACCCGGCCTCCGGGTCCGGCGCCGTCACCGACGCCTCGGGCATGTACGTCCTGTTCACCGACCCCGGCGACCGCACCCTGGAGGTGAGCGCCCCCGGCTACGCGGCCGGGACCGCCGCCGCCACCGTGGCCGACGGCGCCGTGACGGGCGCCGACGCCGAACTGGAGGCCGAATCCTGAACTAGCGCATAAGGAAGGGGCTCCCACTGCGACGGGAGCCCCTTCCCCTATGCCAGGAACGGGTAGTCCGTGAGCGCTTCCGGGCCCCGCCCGTACATCGACACGTCCTCGCGCACCGGGTTCAGCGCCGCGCCGACGCGATACCGCTCCACCAGGTCCGGGTTCGCCAGGAACGCCCGCCCGAACGCGATCAGGTCCGCGCCCGCCTCCAGGAGCTCCACGCCCTTCGACAGGCCGCCGTCCGCCGGGATCGGCAGCTCCTCGCCCAGTTCAGGGTTCGCCACCAGCAGGCCCGTCCACTGCTCGCGCAGCCGGCCGAACAGTGCCTCGCCCGGCAGCGCCCGCGCGATGTGGAGGTACGCGAGACCCAAGTGCGACACCGCGTCCAGCAGCGCCGGGAACACCTCGTCGCTGTCCGACACGTCGATCCCGTTCCCCGTGTTCCACGGCGAGATCCGCAGCCCGGTCCGCTCCGCGCCGACCTCCGCGACCACCGCCTCCACGACCTCGACGACGAACCGGATCTTGCCCGCCGCCGAACCGCCGTACCCGTCGGTCCGCAGGTTCGTGCTTGAAGAAAGGAACTGATTGAGCAGGTACCCGTTCGCCGCATGGACCTCCACGCCGTCCGCGCCCGCCCGCAGCGCGTTCCGCGCCGCCGCCACGAACTCGCCGCGCGTCCGCTCCAGGTCCGCCGCCGTCATCTCCACGGGGACCGGCGCCTCCTGATGCCCTGTGGGCGTGTGGATCCCGCCCGGCAGCCGCACCGCCGACGGCGCCTGCGGCAGGTGGCCCCCGGGGTTGTTGTCAGGGTGGCCGATCCGGCCGCCGTGCTCGATCTGGAGGAACAGCCGCCCGCCGCCCGCGTGCACCGCGTCGGCGACGGCCCGCCAGCCCTCGACCTGGTCGTCGCCGTACAGCCCGGCGATCTCGGGGTAGGTGAACCCGAACGGGCTCGGCGTCGACGCCTCGCCGACGATGAGGCCCGCGGTGGCGCGCTGGCCGTAGTACTCGGCCATGAGCGGCAGGGGGACGCCCTCGAAGGTGGCGCGGTTGCGCGTCATCGGGGCCATGACCATGCGGTTGGGGAGCTCCAGCGCCCCGAGCTTCACGGGCTCGAAGAGGCGCCGGGCGGTCGTTTCGTTCGTCATGAGGGTACGGTAGAACCTGACACTGATGTGAGGTTCAAGGGATTGTGAGGCACGCCATGCGAATCGGTGAGCTGGCGAAGCGGACCGGCGTGAGCGTCAGATCCCTGCGCTACTACGAGGAGCGCGAACTGCTCGCCTCCGAGCGCACCCCGGGAGGCCACCGCGAGTACGCGGAGAAGGCCGTCGACCGGGTCATCCGCATCCAGGTGCTGTTCGCGGCCGGGCTCGACTCGGCCACCGTCGCGTCCGTGCTGCCCTGCATCCACGACGAGGACGGAGGCCCGAACGAGATGACCACCGAGAGCCTCGCCCGCGAGCTCATGGCCGAGCGCGACCGCATCGACCGCACGATCGCCGACCTCCACCGCACCCGCGCGATCCTCGACGAGGTGATCGCGACCGCGGCGCTCCCGACGACCGCATAGGGAAGGGCCCCAACGCGATGCGCCGGGGCCCTGCTCCTTCGGACCGCTACCACTCGGCGAACGTGCCGTCCTTCAGGCGCCACACCTGGTTGCGCCAGCGGTGCCCCTGCTCGGCCGCCTTGCGGACCGCCGCCTCGTCGACCTCGATGCCGAGGCCCGGCGTTGTCGGACGTGCGACGTAGCCTTCGTCGAATGCGAACACCGAGGGGTCCACCAGGTAGTCCATGAGGTCGTTGCCCTGGTTGTAGTGGATGCCGAGGCTCTGCTCCTGGATGAGGAAGTTCGGGGTCGCGAAGTCCACCTGGAGGCTCGACGCGAGCGCGATCGGCCCCAGCGGGCAGTGCGGGGCCAGCGCCACCCCGTGCGCCTCCGCCATCGCGGCGATCCGCCGGACCTCCGAGATCCCGCCCGCGTGGGACAGGTCGGGCTGCGCGACCGCGATGCCGGTCGGCAGCACGTCCCTGAAGTCCCAGCGCGAGAACAGCCGCTCGCCCGTCGCGATCGGGATCGACGTCCCCGCGGTGACCATCGCCAGGTCCCGCGAGAACTCCGGGGTGACCGGCTCCTCCACGAACAGCGGCATGACCGGCTCCAGGAGGGGGAGCACCCGCCGGGTCATGGCCGTCGAGAAGCGGCCGTGGAAGTCGATCGCGATGTCGAGGTCGTCGCCGACCGCCGATCGCAGTTCCGTGAACTGCTCCGCGATCCGCTTCACGGCGGCGGGCGACTCGATCGGGCCGAGCTGGGCCGCGGCGTTGCACTTGACCGCGTCGAAGCCGTTCTCCTTGGCGCGCAGGGCGTCCTCGGCGAGCGCCTGGGCGCTGTCGCCGCCGATCCAGGTGTAGACGCGCACCTTGTCGCGGACCGCGCCGCCGAGCAGGTCGTACACGGGCACGCCGAGTGCCTTGCCCTTGACGTCCCACAGGGCCTGGTCGATCCCGGCGACGGCGCTGGAGAGGACCGGCCCGCCGCGGTAGAAGCCGCCCTTGGTCATGACCTGCCAGTGGTCCTCGATGCGCGAGGCGTCGGTGCCGACGAGGCGCTCGGCGAGGGCCTCGACGACGGCGGCGACGGCCTCGGCGCGGCCTTCGACGACGGGCTCGCCCCAGCCGACGACCCCGTCGTCGGTCTCGATGCGCACGAACAGCCACCGGGGCGGCACGAGGAAGGTCTCGATCTTGGCGATGTTCAAGGGAACCTCAATCTCTGGTGGAGAACTCGGGGTGTGCACTGGGGTTCAGCGGTGCCTGACCTGCCAGCCGCCGTCGACGGCCAGTTCCGCGCCGGTGATGTACGCGGCGTCCGCGGAGGCGAGGAACGCGATGGCGGCGGCGACCTCTTCGGGCCGGCCCATGCGGTTCGCGAGGGTGCGGCCCGCCTCGTCGGCGATCGATTCGGGGGACATGCCCGCGAACTGGCGGGTCATGATGGGACCGGGGACGACGGCGTTGACGCGCACCGCGGGCGCGTATTCGACGGCGAGCTGCCGCACCAGCGCCCCGAGCCCGCCCTTCGCGGCCGCGTAGGCGGCGAACCCGGGGTAGGAGGCGTGCGCGTGGACGCTGGAGACGGCCACGACGGAGCCGTCGACGGCCGCAAGGGAGGGCGCGAGCGCCCGCATGCCCAGGTACGCGGCTTTCAAGGTGACGGCCTGGACCAGGTCCCAGTCGTCCTCGGGCAGTTCATGGGGGGCGCCGAAGCGCAGCGCGTACGCGTTCGAGACGAGCACGTCGACGCGTCCCTGCTCGCGCAGGGCGGTCTCGGCGAGGCCCTCCCAGTCCTCGGCCTTTGACACATCGCAGTGGACGAACCGGGCGCCGTCGACTTCCGCGGCGACGTCGGCGGCGGCCGCGTCGTCCACGTCGGCGATGTAGACGACGGCGCCTTCGGAGGCGAAGCGCCGCACGCAGGCCGCGCCGATGCCCATCGCCCCGCCCGTCACGACCACGGTCTTGCCTGCGAACCTGCTCATGCGCTCGCTCCGTCCGTCATCTCCACCAGGGCCGCGGCGAGGCCGGGGCGCTCGCGCAGGATCAGCGCCGCGCCGCCGACGGCTCCGGCCCGCGCGCCCAGGTCGAGGGCCGCGGGCACCACGTCCACGTCGCGCACGAGCGTCAGCGCGTAGCGCCGGATCGCGGTCCGCAGCGGGTCCAGCAGCACTTCACCGGCCCGGGCGAGCTCGCCGCCGACGACGATCCGCTCCGGGTTCAGGAGGTTGCACAGGCTCGCGAGCACGCGCCCGGTCATCTGGCCGACGTCGGCGAGCACGCCCTCGCAGGCACGGTCCCCGGCCGCCGCCGCGGCGAGCACGTCCTCCACGGACGCCTTGGCGCCCAAGTGGGGTCGCAGGGCCGCGAGCACCGCCGGGATGCCCGCGTGGAGCACCAGGCACCCGCGGTTCCCGCACGCGCACGCCGGTCCGTCCACATTGACCGACGTGTGCCCGAGCTCCCCGGCCGCTCCCACGGCGCCGCGGTACAGCCGCCCGTCCAGGATGAGCCCTGCGGCGATGCCGCTGGAGAGGCCCACGTACATGAGGTCGCGCACGCCTTTGCCCGCGCCGCTGTAGGACTCGGCGACGGCTTCGAGCCGCGTGTTGTTCTCGATCGCGACCGGCAGGCCCAGGCGCTGCGCGAACTCGTCCGCGGCGTGCACGTGGGACCACGGCTGGTCGGGCAGCGACGTGGACACGATCCCGGTGGACCGCTCGATGGGGCCCGGAAGCCCGATCCCGGCGCCGACGATGCGGGCCCGGTCGAGCCCGTGCTGCGCGATGAGGCCGTCGAGGAGGTCGGCGGCGACGTCGATGCGCTCGGCCCAGCCGAGGTCGGTGTCCACGGCCTGCCCGGCGCCCGCGATCTCGCGGTGGCCGAGGTCGGAGAGGTGGACCCAGACGTGGTCGAAGGTGAAGTCCATGCCGAGCGCGACGGCGGCGGCGGGGTTGACGACCAGGGCCTCCTTGGCGCGGCCGTCCGTCCCGGGCCCTGCCGCGGCGGACTCGGCGACGAGGCCGCGGGCCATGAGGTCGGCGACGATCGTCGAGACGGTGGTGCGGGAGAGGTCGGCGCGGCGGGCGAGTTCGGCGCGGTGCACGGGCCCCTTGCGGAGCAAGAGGGTCAGCAGGCGCTCCTGGTTCGCCCGGCGCAGTGACTGGAGGGATCCGCTGCTTGTCCGGGGCATGCGGCGATCATACCCGTCGCGCATAAATGTGTGTCAAGAGTCTTGACGAACTTACGTCCGCCCCGTTAAATTTCGTCCACAGACTTTCGCAACCCCTTTCTGAAAGGCGAACCGATGCTCGAATCCCTCGGGACAATGCCGTCTCAAAGCGCGCCGTCGCAAAGCGCGCCGTCCGCGGGCACGCTCTCCCGCCGCGGCCTCATGCGCGGCGCGGCCCTCGGCGCGGCCGCGGCCGCCGGCGCGGGCGCCCTGTCCGCCTGCGCCCCTTCGGCGGGCGGCGGCTCCGGCGGCACGACGCTCACGATCATGGCCCCGGAGAACGAGTTCAGCCCGGAGTTCCTCAAGTCCGCCGAGGCCGAGCTGGGCGTCACGATCAAGCGCGTCGAGGTCGACCCGACGAAGCTCACCGCGATGCTCGCCAGCGGCACCGCCCCCGACCTGGTGCGCGGCCTCGGCGCCGTCGAGACGCCGTACATCGTCGCCCGCGACCTCGCCCTGCCCCTCGACGACTACTTCGCGTCCAGCGAACTGCTCAAAGCGGACGACATCGACCCCGTCAACGACGTGTGGCGCTACGACGGCAGCGTCCAGGGCCAGGGCCCGCGCTACGGCATGGCGAAGGACTACTCCCAGGACGCCATGTTCTGGTACAACACGGCGCTGTTCGACGCCGCGGGCGTGGCCTACCCCTCCGAGACTGAGCCGGTCACCTACGACGAGTGGCTCGACATGGGCAGGGAGCTGACGCAGAAGGACGGCGACACGACCACCGTGTACGGACTCTCGGCGGGCGGGCTCGGCCTGTTCATCAGCCTCGCGAACATGACCGCCTCCGCGGGCGGGAGCCTCCTGTCGGAGGACCTCGGCGCCGTCGACTTCTCGTCCCCCGAAGGGCGGCAGGCCCTCCAGTGGTACCTCGACTACGCCCGCGCGAGGGTCGGCTTCAGCCCCGTCGAGCCGAACCCCGACGGCTGGGACTGGCCCCCGTACCAGACCTCGCGCCTCGCGGTCTCCTGGTCCGGCTACTGGTTCGGCGGCGCGATCGCCGCCGAGGCCGAGCTCGCGGCCACCTCCCGCCTCGCCCCCGCCCCGACCATGGGCGGCGAGCGCCTCAGCCCCTGCTACGGCGCCACCGGGTACTGGATCCCCAAGGCCTCCAAGCACCAGGACGAGGCGTGGCAGCTGTTCGAGTGGTTCATGGGCGGCGACCCCGCGAAGGAGCGCGCCGCCGGGGGCTGGGGCCTCCCGAGCCTCCTGTCGCTGCGCGCCGACCTGCCCACGGGCACGCCCGCGCAGGAGCAGGCCCTCGCCGCGGTCGAGGCCGAGACCGACTACTTCAAGGTCCTGTCGTTCTCCCCGTACGTGAAGGTGGAGGCCCTCGACGCGGTGCTCAACCAGTACCTGCCCGATGCGATCGGCGGCGACGCGACCGCCGCGTCGCTCGCCGACACCCTGAACACCGACATGAACGCGCTCCTCGACGAGGGCAAGGAGCTCGTCAAGTGACCGCGGTCCTCGAAGCCGCACCGCCCCCCGAGGCGCCCGCCCGGCCCCGCTTGCGGCGGGGCCGGGCGGGCCAGCGGCCCCGCACGTTCTACCTGTTCGTCGGCCCGTGGATCGCCGGGTTCGTGCTCCTGACGGTCTTCCCGCTCGGCTACGCGTTCTGGATGAGCCTCACCAACACCGACGGCCTCTCCCCGAACTGGTCCTATGTGGGCCTCGACAACTACGTGCGGGTGTTCCAGGACGGGCAGACCATCGCCTCCCTGGGCCGCACCGGGATCTTCATGCTCGCCACGGTGCCGACGGGGGTCGCGGCGGGGCTGCTCATGGCGGTGCTCCTCAACCGCGACTTCCGCGGCCGGGCGCTGTTCCGGGCCCTGTTCTACCTGCCCGCGGTCGTCCCCGGCGTCGCCGCGGCCCTGACGTTCAAGATCATCTTCGACAAGAACGCGGGCGCCGCGAACGCCGTCATCGGCGCCGCGGGCGGCGAACCCGTCTCGTGGCTCGCCGACCCATACGTGCGGTTCGTGCTCATCCTCATGATCCTGTGGGGCGTGGGCGGATCCATGATCGTCTCGCTCGCCGCGCTCCAGGACGTGCCGCGCGAACTCCTCGAAGCGGCCAAAGTGGACGGCGCGGGCCCGGTCTACTCGTTCTTCAGGATCACCCTGCCGCTGCTGAGCCCGATCATCTTCTTCCAGGTGGTCACCGGCGTCATCGGCTCGCTCCAGGTGTTCGTGCCCTCGCTGCTCCTCGCGCCGGTCAACGGCCCGGCCGCCGTGACCGCGGTCCCCGAGGGCAACTACTTCTTCATGGTCCACGTCTACGCCGAGTACTTCGCGAAGAGCCACTTCGGGTACGCCTCGGCGCTCCTGTGGGTCCTGTTCCTGTTCGTGCTGCTCATCACCGGCCTGGTCTTCAAGCTGGGGAACCGGGCGGTCTTCTACGGCGGGGTCGACCCGTCCGACCCGAAGGAGGGCCGGTGACCGAGCGCATCGCCCGCCGGGCCCGCGTCACGGCCCTGTACATCTCGCTCATCACGCTCGCCGTGGTCTTCTCCGGGCCGCTCGGCTGGCTCATCCTCACCTCGCTGAAGGCCCCGAGCGAGCTCTCGGTGTTCCCCGTCCAGTGGTTTCCCGCCGAACCCCAGTGGCACAACTACATCGACGCCCTCACCCACATCGACTTCCTCGGCTACGCCCGCAACTCGCTCATCCTGGCGACGATCACGTCGGTCCTCACCACCGTCTCCTCGGCGTGGATGGCGTACGGCTTCGCCCGGCTTTCGGCCCCGGGCAAGAAGTTCTGGTTCGGGCTCCTCATCTCCACGATGATGATGCCGGGGATCATCACGCTCATCCCGACCTACCTCATGTTCGCGAAGCTCGGCCTCGTCGACACGTACGTGCCGTGGATCCTCTGGGGACTCTCGGGCGCCGCGTACATGGTCTTCCTGTTCCGGCAGTTCTTCTCCGGCATGCCGAAGGAGCTCGAAGAGGCCGCGATCCTCGACGGCTGCGGCCACGTGCGCATCTTCTGGCGCATCTTCATCCCGCAGTCCTGGCCGGTCCTCGCCGCCTGCATGGTCCTGACGTTCACCGCGAGCTGGGGCGACTTCATCGCCCCGAGCCTCCTCCTGAGCGCCGACCGCACCACCCTCGCCGTCGCCATGACCGCGGGCTACGTCAACGAGAAGGGCTTCCCCGTCCAGAACCTCCTGGCCGCCGGCAGCACCATGTTCATCCTCCCGGTCCTGCTGATGTTCCTGTTCTTCCAGCGCTTCTTCGTCCAGGGCTTCTCGACGTCCGGACTCAAATAGCCGTCCGGCGCCTGGAGTCTCGGCCAGGCGCCGGCCACCGCCGGGGGCGGCGGACCGAACGGGTCAAGACACCGGTCCGCCGCCCCGCCGCGAGCACCACCACTTCGACCGCGACGCCTCCAGGAACGCGATGATGAGGATCGGCGCGATTACCCCTGTGCAGTCGAGCGAGACGTGCATCGACTCGCCCGAGGCGTCGAACTGCGACTGCATGGACAAGAACACCATCACGGCGCTCACCCCGAAGTACACGTACTCCGCGATCACCGCGGCCTTCCTCGCCGACGCGCTGCGGCGCCAGATCATGACCGCGAACACGGGCCGCAGCACCAGGAACGCCATGTTCATCGCGATCGCGACGCCCGCGGCGGCGAGGGCGAGCGCCCCCATCCCGCCGAGGTCCGAGCCGAGCGCGAACCGGAGGAACCCGAACGCCGCCAGCGTCGCGGTCGCATTGCAGATCCCCATGGCGAACCCGATCCACAGCATGATCACGGCCGTCAGCGTCACCCCCGGCATCCGCGGCGGCCCCGGCGGCAGCCCGTAGCCGTAGCCGGGAGGCGGCGGGTACTGCCGAGGCGGTTGCGGATGCCATTGCGGCCCAGGCGGTTCCGGCTGCGGCTGGGAAGGGTCGGTCACCGGTATCGTCCTCGAATCATCCGTGCTGGTCGCCGTGCGGCGCCGGCTTCCTGAACATCGCCTCCTCCGCTCCGCCCCGAGAGGCTTCGGATCGAGACTGATCCGCCCACCGTGCGCCCCCCTTGCACCCGAACGGCATCCGATCCGCATCCAGGGGCACGCGAAACGGGACGCGGCTGCCTATGCTGGAGGACGTTCGCTTCCGCCGACGGCGCACCACGGAGATGACGGGATGCTCCAGTACCGGATCCTCGGGCCGCCCGAGGTCCTGCGGGACGGCCGCGCCGTCCCGCTGCCGGGCCTCGTCCCGATCCGGCTCCTCGCGATCCTCCTCCTCGAACCCGACCGGGCCGTCCCCATGCACCGCCTCATCGCGGGCCTGTGGGCCGACGACCCGCCCGCGACCGCCCGCCGCCAAGTGCAGAACAAGGCCGCGCTCCTGCGCCGCGCCCTCGGCGCCGACGCGATCACCCCCGCCGGGGACGGCTACCGCGCCACCCTCCGCGACGCCGCCCTCGACGCCGACGACTTCCACCGCGCCCTCCGCGACGCCAAGGCCCGCAACAACACCGGCGACCACGCCGCCGCCCTCCAGCACCTGCGCGACGGCCTCGACCTCTGGCGCGGACCCGCCCTCGCGGGCCTCACCGGACCCCTCCTCGAATCCGGCGCGCGGCGCCTCGAAGCCGCCCGGCTCGACGCCGTCGAACAGCGCATCGACCTCGAACTCGCACTCGGCGACCCGCCCCCCGTCGCGGAACTGCGCGAACTCCTCGACGCCGACCCCCTCCGCCAGCGCACCGCCGCACAGCTCATGCGCGCACTCCACGCCACCGGCCGCACCCCCGAAGCGCTCCAGGTCTACCGGCAGATCCGCACCGCACTCGCCGACGACCTCGGCCTCGACCCCGCCGCCCGCCTCCAGGCCGTCCACACCGCGATCCTCCGCGCCGACGACACCCCGACGCCGCCCGACCCGATCCCGACCGCGCCCGAACTCCTCCCCGCACCGCCCGCCGCACTCGCCGGACGCGACGACGCCCTCGCCGACCTCGACAAAGCCCTCCAACTCGGCAACCTCGCGACCCTCTCCGGACCCGGCGGCGTCGGCAAGACCGCACTCGCCCTCACCTGGGCCGACAGGCACCGCGACCGGTACCCCGACGGGCAGCTCTACCTCGACCTCCACGGCTTCGACGCGGGCGAACCGCTCCCGCCCCGGCAGGCCCTCGCCCAGTTCCTCAAGGCCCTCGGCCAGACCGACGCCGCCGACCCCGACGACCTCGACGAAGCCGTCAGCACCTACCGCCGCCTCCTCTCCGGCAGGCAGGTCATCGTCGTCCTGGACAACGCCCGCGACGCCGCACAGATCCGGCCTCTCCTCCCGCGCACCCCCGGCAGCCTCACCGTCGTCACCAGCCGCAACCGGCTCACCGGCCTCGAAGCCCTCGACGACGCCCGGCCCGTCCCCCTCGAACGGCTCGACACGGGCGCGAGCCTGGACCTCCTCGCCGCGATCCTCGGCCCCGAAACCCTCACCGCCGCACCGGAAGCCGCCCGCCGCCTCGCCGACCTGTGCGGCGGCCTCCCGCTGGCACTGCGCATCGCCGCCGCCAACTTCACCGCCCAGACCCGGCACGACCTCGCCGGGTTCGCCGCCGAACTCGCGGGCGCGGACCGCCTCGACGCGCTGGCGATCGACGGCGACCCGGATGCGGCGGTCACGGCCGTGTTCGACAACTCGCTGCGCGCGCTCGACGCCTCGGCACGGGATGCGCTGCTGCGCTTGGGTTTCGTGCCCGGCGGCGAGGTCCGCTCCGGCATCGCGGCGGCGGTGACGGGCCTGCCGCCCGCTGAGGTCGAGCGGACGCTCCGCCGATTGGAGACGGTCCACCTCCTCGAATCCCCGCGCCCCGGCCGCCTCCGGTTCCACGACCTCGTCGCCGAGTACCTGCGGCGGCGCTCCACTGCGGAACTGACTGCGGCGCAGCAGGACGCGATCATGGACGGCGCCTGCGACTGGTACGCCGCGCACCAGTACGACCTCGCGTCCGAGGACTACCCGGAGGTCGCCCGCGTCTTCCGGGCGTGGCGGGCGCACCGTCCCGCCCTGCGGCTCGCGCCGGTCCTCGCCCGGTTCACGACGCTCGGACAGGACGTCGCCGACATCCTCGCCCTCGTCGAGTCAGCGGACCGGGAGGCCGCCCGGCACGGCGACGCCGACGACCGGTACCGGATCGCCGTCGCGCTCTCGCACCTCCACTGCATGGCAGGGAATCCGCACTCCGGCGCCGACTTCGCCCGCCGCGCGGCCGCCGAAGTCGCCTCGCTCCGCGACGGCGACGCGGAGGGCCGCGCCCGCGGCAGCCTCGGCGCGACCCTGGGCATCCTCGGCCGGCTCGACGAGGCGGAACCGCTCCTGCGCGAGGCCCTGGACGCCGCCGAAGCGGCCGGGCAACCGCAGCAGGCGCTCGGCCATCTCGCGAACCTCGGTGTGACGCACTGGTACCGGGCCCGGTTCACCGAGTCCGAACACGCCTTCGAACGCGCCGTCGCCCTGGCGGACGAGCTCGGCGACGCCGCCGCCGCGATGGAATCGCGCACCGGCCTGGCGATCCTCTGCCTCGACACCGGCCGCCTCGACGCCGCAGCCGCCCGCATCGCCGAGGTCGCCGCGGCGGCCGACGCGGCCGACTCCGAGCGGTTCCGCATCATGGCGCTGCTGTGGGGCGGCGAGCTGCACCGGCTCCGCGGCCGATACGAGGACGGCATCCGCGAGGCGACCCTGGCGCTCGACATGGCGCGCGAGTCCGGTCGGCACCCGACCGCCTGGTCCGCGCAGAACGTCCTCGCCGACCTCCTCGGCGACGCCGGACGCCCGCACGCCGCCCTCGAACTCCTCCGCCCCGGGCGGACCGAGCGCAGGCAGCTCGCCTACGTGCGCAGCGCCCGGCGCGACCACCTGATCTGCAAGCTCCGCAACGGCATCGGCGATTTCGGCACGGCCGCCGACCACGGCCGCCGCGCCCGCACCGAATTCGCCGAGATGCCCGCCCCGCTCTGGCACGCCCGCACCCTCGCCGCACTCGCCGAATCGCACCGCGGCCTGGGCGAGGAGGAGACTGCAGCGGACCTCGACCGTCGAGCGGAGCAGACCTTCACCGAACTGGGCTGCCGCTGAAGGGCTCAGGCGCGCTACCCGGGACGACGCACTGACCCGCCCGCAAGGACATCGGTCCGGTCGCCGTTGTCGATCGCCAAGGCGCCGTTGACGAAGACGTACGGGATGCCCGCGGCCTGGCGGCGGGGCTCGGCGAACGTCGACCGCGCGTCCACAGTGGCGGGATCGAACAGCACGAGGTCCGCCGCGAAGCCCTCCTTGACGAGGCCGCGGTCGGGGAGCCCGAGGACCGCGGCGGGGCGGCCGGTCAGGTGGGCCACGCATTCCTCGACGGTGAACAGGCCGAGCTCGCGCGTGTAGTGGCCGAGGTAGCGGGCGAAGGAGCCCCAGGCGCGGGGATGGATCTTGTCCCCGGCGAGCACGCCGTCGGACGATCCCGTATGGACCCCGTGTCGCATGATCGCGCGCACGTTCTCCTCGTTGCCGACGTGCATGAGGCACCCGGTCCCGAAGTCGTCGCGCACCAGCAGGTCCAGGAAGAACTCGGCGGGCCGCTGCGCGCCCGCGGCCTCGGCGACGGATCGGCCGACGTAGCCGCGCAGCTCGGGGTTGGCGACGCCCGCGATCTCGTACCGGTCCCAGTGGCCGGGCACGCCGTTGGCGCCGTCGGTGCCCGTGACGTCGAGCTCGTGGACGATCCGGGCCCGCGTCTCGGGGCTGTCGAGCCGTTCCCGAAGCGCCCCATAGCCTCCGGCGAGCGACCAGCTCGGCAGGAGGGCCGCGAGCATCGTCATGCCCGGCAGGTACGGGTAGGTGTCGAGGCTGACGGGCACGCCCTCGTCGAGCGCCTCGTCGACGAGCTTCAGGAGTTCGGCGGCGCGGCCCGCGTTGACCTCGTAGTTCAAGGTGGCGTGCGCGAGGTGCAGGGCGCAGCCGGCCTCGCGCGCGATCTGGATCATCTCCGCGTAGCCCTCCATCGCGCCCGCGCCGTAGCTGCGCTGGTGGGGGCCGAAGTAGCCGCCGTACCGGGCGACCACTGTGCACAGTTCGACGAGCTCCGCCGTGGCGGCGTACATCCCCGGCGTGTAGCTGAGCCCTGCGGAGAGCCCGAACGCGCCTTCTTCCATGCCTTGGGCCACTTGGGCTTTCATGGCGGCGAGCTCGGCGCCCGTGGGCGGGCGGTCGTCCCAGCCCATTGCGAGCATCCGGACCGTGCCGTGGGGGACCAGGTAGGCGGCGTTGACGGGGATGCCGCGGCCGTCGATGCCCCGGTCGAGGCGGTCGAGGTACTCGCCGACGGTGCGCCAGTCGTACTCGACGTCGAGGGGGCCGTTCCATGCGGCGATGGCCTCGCGCATCTGCGGCGCGGTGGCCTCGTCGACGGGGGCGTAGGAGAGGCCGTCCTGGCCGAGCACTTCGAGGGTGACGCCCTGGCCGAGCTTGGCGAGGTGGTCGTGGTCGGAGAGGACCGCGAGCTCGGAGTGGGCGTGCATGTCGATGAACCCGGGCGCGAGCACGAGCCCGCCCGCGTCGATCGCCTTCGCCCCGTCGAGCCGCTCGCCGATCCCGGCGATCCGGCCCTCTCGGACGGCCACGTCGGCCCGGAACAGGGGCGCGCCGGTCCCGTCCGCGACGGCGGCGCCGCGGATCACGAAGTCTCCTGTGGTCACTGCGCGCCCTCCCCGTCGGCGAAAAGTCGGCCTAGTCTACGCAGGCCAGCGCGTCGACCTCCACCAGCATCTCGGCCCTCGGGAGCGTGCAGATGACCGTCGTGCGGCACGGGAACGGCGCGGCGCCGCCGATCTTCTCGTCGAGGAACGCCTCGTAGACCTCGTTCATCGCGGTGAAGTCGGCGCGGTCGGCGAGGTACACCCGAAGCATCATCACATCGCCCATCGACGCGCCGCCCGCCTCGACGATCGCCGCCACATTCTCCAGCGTCCGCCGGGTCTGCGCCTTCACGTCACCGGGGAAGAGGTACTCGCCGGTGGCCGGATCGACCGGCCCCTGCCCGGAGACGGTGAGCAGCGGGCCCTTGCGCACCCCCTGCGGGAAGGCATGCGCGGGGGCGGGAGCGGCATCGGTGTGGATCGCGATCTTCTCGGTCATATAGTGAAGATACCTTCCAGTAAGCAACGGCCCAGCCGACGGCGCCACAATCGCCCCCCGGCCGGGCCGAAGGCCCGGTCGGCCACGCGAGGCTCAGCCGTCGGCGCAGCCAACGGCGGGCGACCGCCGACCGGCCGGGTCCGGGCGTTGGCTCAGCCTACGGCGGGTGCCCGCCGACCAGGCGGGGTCCGGCCATTGGCCCGGCCAACGGCCGTCGCTCGCCGACCGCATCGGCGTGGCCGAATGCGGAGCCTGCCGGTCAGGCGGGCTCCCGCGATCGGCCCGGCCAACGACGGCGACGCCAACCGAGCCGGGCCCGGCTCGCCAGCTCAGCCGAGCGCGGTTCGACCGCACTCGGCCCGGTTCCGACCCGAGGAGACCCGCGCATGATGGACACGGCCCGCCTCGACGCCCTCCGCGACGAGGTGCTCGATTGGCGGTACAAGGGCATTCCGGCTGCGGCTCACGGGCTCACGGTCGCGGAGTGGCTCGCTTCGGGGGCCCCCTCCCCCTCCCTCCCCACCCCCCTCGTATCGATATCGGACCAGGCTCTGGAGCACAATCTGCGGGCCATGGCCGCGTGGTGTGCCGACCGGGGGCTTGCGCTCGCCCCTCATGGGAAGGCCACCATGGCCCCGCAGTTGTGGCGCCGCCAGCTGGATGCCGGGGCTGCCGCGATTACGGTCGCTACCTCCTTTCAGGCCGGGGTTGCCCGCCACTTCGGCGTGCCCCGCATTGTCATCGCCAACCAGATCGCCGATCCGGCCGAGCTTGTACGACTAAGCGTATGGGCAGGTGAAGGCACTGCCATCGGACTTTTTTCCGATTCGGCCCTGACCTTCGTCAGGGGTGCCGGGGACTGGGCCGCGCCGTTGGACGTGTACGTCGAACTCGGGAACCCCGGCGGCCGGGCCGGGGCGCGGAGCGTCAAGGAGGCGCTTGAAGTCGCCGCGCAGATCGAGGCCGCGCCGCATCTGCGGCTCGCCGGGGTGGCCGGATACGAGGGGTCGGTGACCGGCGGGACCGACGCAGCGTCGATCGCCGCCGTCGACGACTACCTCGGCGACCTCGCGACCCTCTTCGAGGCGTTGGACTTCGAGACCGACCGGCCCGTCGTCAGCGCGGGCGGCAGCGCCTACTTCGACCGCGTCGCCGCGATCCTCGGGCCGCTCGCCGACCGGGCCGAGGTGCTCCTGCGCTCGGGCTCCTACCTCGTCCACGACCACGGCTTCTACGCGCGCATGACCCCGACCGCGCGCGGCGGCGACGGCCCGGAGCTGCGCCCGGCGCTCGAAGGGCGCTCCCGCGTGATCGCAAGGCCCGAACCGGGACTGGCGATCCTCGACGGCGGCCGCCGCGACTTCCCCTACGACCAGGACCTGCCGATCCCCCTGGGGCTCAAGGGCACCGAGTGTCCGCAGATCAGCGACCAGCACCTGTTCCTCACCGGCGCGGTCGACCGCCTCGCCGTCGGCGACACCGTGCGCCTCGGGTTCTCCCACCCGTGCACCAGCTTCGACAAGTGGCGTCTCATCCCTGTCGTGGATGAGGAGACCGGCACCGTGGTCGACGCCGTCCGGACCTTCTTCTGAGGTGGACCGCTAAGGGCGCGGCCCGGAATCCTCGGCGCCCAAGGCCTCCCGGATCGCGTCCACCGCGGGGCGGTTGCCCGGCAGCCACGGGACCGAGTCGAGTTCCTCGGGCTGGAGCCAGCGCAGTTCGGCGTGCTCCTTCGCGTGCGGCTCGCCGCCCGCGAGCGCGGCGTAGTAGACGCGCAGCAGGTACCGGCCGTCGCCGGTGGAGAGGTCGCCGGTGACGCGCTCGCCGACGGTGATGTCGACGCCGAGCTCCTCGCGGCATTCGCGGCGCAGCGCCTCGGCCTCGGTCTCGCCGGGTTCGAGCTTGCCGCCGGGGAACTCCCAGAGCCCGGCCAGCGCGGGCGGATAGGCGCGGGCGGCCGCGAGGACCGCGCGGCCGTCGCGGATCGCGGCGCCGACGACGATGCGGGGGACGCTGCCGGGTGTGCTTGCTTCGCTCACCGGCAGGAGTCTAGGCCGGTGGGGCAGAAGGCGGCCGATGGGTCCGTTGCCGGGCTGAAGGCGTTTCGTTATCTTTCGTGCGAACGATGACGATGCGTGATGACCAGTGAGCATCCTGTTGCTCATACGTTCGGTTGATATCGCATGGGCCGGGTGGTCAGGAATCGTGTCCGTCGGCACAGAACCAGACAAGAACTGTCCCTGAATTTCCGCAATGACCGTTTAATCCCGTTTGCCGGTCTGGACAGAAGCTGAACAACGCGGAAGACTCGGTTTTGAAATGATAAAGATCCGGCGACAATTCAGACACGAACGCCCCTCGTGACTGTCGGATCCCTGTCAGACCAACCTTACTGATCGGTCGCGGCCCTGCAATGGCAGGGCACAGCTCTGCTGGACGCGGCACTTCGGAACGGCGACGACGGATGGCGACGGTGCCATGGGGAGAACGGAGCAAGACGACAACGTGCTGCTGGATGCACTGAGGGAGCTCAACGGTTGGGTAGCGGACGACGGCCGCCTCTCGCGGTCGCTGCCGCTCGACGACTCCCAGCACGCCGAGCTCGCGGAGCAGATCAAGATCTTCGCCGACACGCTCGGCGTCCGCCCGGACGTGCGGCGGACCGACGAGGCCACGCTCATCGTGCTCGCCCGCGAGGGCGGGTTCAGCCTCACCGACGTGACCTTCGCCGGACGCGTCGAGACCGCCTACATCACCATCGCCGGGGACCTCGCGGCCGAGGAGACCCACCTCTCCAAGGGCCGCTTCCGCTGGCTCAGGCGCGGCGAATAGCCCGTCCGCGGACGGATCTGCTCACGGGCGGCGATGACAAGGCGAACCGCCGGGAACCCCACCTCCCGGCGATCCGCCGAACACCGCGAAGGCCCGCATCCTGTGCGGGCTTTTCGCTTGCGCCGCTTACAGCGCGGCCGGACCCGAGACGGTCCCCGGCGCCTCGATGAGCGCCCGCGCCTCCGGCTCCTTCACGACCTGCGCCGGGGACGGCGCCAGGCCGGCGGCCGCTCCGGCCCGGTTCGCACTGCCGCGCATCGCGCCCGGCACGATCACCAGGGCCAGGACCCCGACCGCCAGGAGCGGGACCGACACGAAGAACACCGTGCCCGCCGCGTCGTCGGCGCCGAGCAGCGGGAGCACGATCCACCCGGCCAGCACCCCGGCGATCCCGAGCACCCCGACGACGAGCGTCGCCATGGTGAGCCGCCCGAAGGCGGCCATGGACCGCGCGACGCGCTCGTCCATCGCCTGGAGGTCCGCGAGGGCCACCGGCCGCGCGGTGGCGTAGCGGAGGTACTGCAGGCCCTGCGGCGCCTCGCGCCGCGGATCGGAGTGGTCCCGGGCCTTCGGGTAGGACTTGACGACCGTGCCGTCAGCGGTGACGTGCCACCGGCTCCCGGGGGTCGGATCGCTCATGCCGCCTGCCTTTCCGCGCCGGGTCCTGCCCCGGCGGCGCTCGACGCGGGGCCGGCGGCCCCGCCCGGTCCCCGAGTATCCCCGCCCGCCGCAAATCCGGGCGGGGCCCCGGCAGTGCGCGGTGTCGATAGGCTGGCGCCATGATCACGAGGATGGACAACGTCGGCATCGTCGTCGAGGACCTCGCCGCGGCGGTCGCGTTCTTCCAGGAGCTCGGGCTCGAACCCGAAGGCACGGGCATGGTCGAGGGCGAGTGGGCCGGGCGCGTCACCGGCCTGCCGGGCCAGCGCGTCGAGATCGCGATGATGCGCACCCCGGACGGCCACGGCCGCCTCGAACTCTCGCGCTTCCTCGAACCCGCCGTCGCCGCGGACCACCGCCGCGCGCCCGTGAACGCCCTCGGCTACCTGCGGGTCATGTTCGCCGTGGACGACCTGGAGGCGACGATCGAGCGCGTGCGCCCGCTCGGCGGGGCCGTGGTCGGCGAGGTGGTCAACTACGAGGACGTCTACCTGCTGTGCTACCTGCGCGGACCCGAGGGCGTCCTCATCGGGCTCGCGCAGGAGCTCGGCTGAACCGGGCGAGGCGCTAGACGTTGAAGCGGAACTCCACGACGTCGCCGTCGGCCATGACGTAGTCCTTGCCCTCCATGCGGACCTTCCCGGCGGACTTGGCGGCCTGCATGGTGCCCGCCTCGACCAGGTCGTCGAAGGACACGATCTCGGCCTTGATGAAGCCGCGCTGGAAGTCGGTGTGGATCTCGCCCGCGGCCTCGGGGGCGGTCGCGCCCTGCTTGATCGTCCAGGCGCGCGTCTCCTTCGGCCCGGCCGTGAGGTACGTCTGGAGGCCGAGGGTCGCGAAGCCGACGCTCGCGAGGCGGTCGAGGCCCGGCTCGGTCTGGCCGGTGGACTCCAGGAGCTCCAGGGCCTCGGCCTCGTCGAGGTCGATGAGCTCGGACTCGAACTTCGCGTCGAGGATGACCGCCTGCGCGGGGGCGACGAGCGCGCGGAGCTTCGCGGCCAGCTCCTCGTCGGCGACCTGGTCCTCGTCGACGTTGAACACGTAGATGAACGGCTTCGCGGTGAGCAGGTGCAGGTCGTAGAGCAGTTCGGTGTCGAGGCCCGCGGCGAAGACGGTGCGACCGGAGTCGAGGACGGCCTGCGCGGCCTGGACGGCCTCCAGCTTCGGCTTGGCGTCCTTGTTCATGCGCGCCTCGCGCTCCAGGCGCTTGAGGGCGTTCTCGATGGTCTGGAGGTCGGCGAGGATCAGCTCGGTGTTGATCGTCTCGATGTCGTCGACGGGGGAGACCTTGCCGTCGACGTGGGTGACGTTCCCGTCCTCGAAGACGCGCACGACCTGCGCGATGGCGGAGGTCTCGCGGATGTTCGACAGGAACTGGTTGCCCTTGCCCGCGCCCTCCGAGGCGCCCTTGACCAGGCCTGCGATGTCGACGAACGTGACGGTGGCCGGGAGGATCTTCTCCGAGGAGTAGATCTCGGCCAGCTTCGGCAGCCGGTCGTCGGGGACGGCGACGACGCCGACGTTCGGCTCGATCGTCGCGAACGGGTAGTTCGCCGCGAGGATGTCCGAGCGGGTCAGCGCGTTGAACAGCGTGCTCTTGCCGACGTTGGGCAGGCCGACGATACCGATGCTGAGTTTCACGAGAACCGATTCTAGGCGGGGCCGCGCCGCGCGGCTGCGGCGCGACCTCGCGATGTGCACTGGGACGGCCCGGGGGCGGCGCCGGGCCGGGTCCTACGCGGTCAGGAGCCCGATCCCGAGGGTCAGGGTCCCGGCGGCGAGGCTCGCCGCGCCCGCGTAGAGGAGGGCGATCGCCCTGTTGGGCTCGGTGCGGCCCTTCCCGGCCATCGCGGCGAAGAACCCGCCGGACATGAGGATCGCGGCGGCGGGGATCCCGGCGCGGGCGATCCAGCCCCACGCGCCGTCGAGGCCGGTGGCGTCGGCGAGGACGAGCCCGATGAGGCTGAAGATGACGAGGACGCCCGCGTGGGCGTGCCCGGCGCGGGAGAAGGACTTCTGGAACTCGGTGAAGGGCACCTTGCCGCTGGCGATCCGGACCAGGAAGGTGCCGCCGAACTCGATGGTGACGACGGTGAGGAGGACGATCCCGGCGAGGAGCCGGGAGGCGTCGCTGAGGGCGAAGGCGGAGTCGAACATCAGGGGCTTCCAATCTCGTGGCGGTGCTGCATTTGAAGGTACCCAGCTGTCTTGACAGTGTCAAGTTCGAATCTTGACAATGACCAGTGTCGTTTGACACTGTCAAGATCCGCGGTACAGTGGTCCCCGTGACCGACCGCTACCACCACGGGGACCTCCGCCGCGCCCTCATCGACGCCGCCGTCGAGGCCGTCGCCGAGGCCGGGCCGAGCGCCCTGAGCCTGCGCGCCGTCGCCAAGCGCGCCGGCGTCTCCCACGCCGCACCCGCCCACCACTTCGGCGACAAGGCCGGGCTCCTCACTGCCGTCGCCGCCGAGGGCTTCGACCGCTTCGCCGACGCGCTCGAACGCACCTGGGACGCCACCGGCGACTTCGCCGCCGTCGGCGCCGCCTACGTCCGCTTCGCCATCGACCACAAGGCCCACTTCGAAGTCATGTTCCGGCCCGAGCTGCTCCACACCGACGACCCCGACCTCAACCGCGCCGAAGCCCGCTCGCGCGCCGCCCTCCACCGCGGCACCGGCGCCGACCCCGAAGCCGTCTTCAATGTCCGCGCACTGGGCGCCTGGTCCCTCGCGCACGGCTTCGCCGAGCTGCTCATCGCCGGGAACTTCCCGCAGGGCGTGGCCGACAACCCGGAGGCCGCCTTCAAGGCCGTCGCCGCCGCAACGCTGCTGGGCGAATAGCGGCTCCGGTTCCGTCTGACTGACAGATCACAAGCAACTAAGTTGTGCACAACTTAGTTGCGCGCTATCTTTCTTCTCATGGACGCGACACCGAGACTCAGCGAGCAGGCGTGCTTCGCCATGTACGCCGCCTCCCGGGCCGTCATCGGGCTCTACCGGCCCATGCTGGACCGGCTCGGGCTCACCTACCCGCAGTTCCTGGTCCTCATGCTGCTGTGGGAGACCGACGGCCGCTCCGTCAGCGACATCGGCAAAGAGCTCCAGCTCGACTCCGGCACCGTCTCGCCGCTGCTCAAGCGCCTGGAGGCCGCCGGGTTCGTCGAGCGCCGCCGCGAATCCGACGACGAGCGCCGCGTCACCGTCCACCTCACCGACTCCGGCGCGGCCCTCGAAACCCGGGGCTGCGAGATCACCCAGGTCGTCGGCACCGCCTCCGGCATGTCCTACGACGAGCTGATCGCCCTGCGCGACCGGCTCAACGAGTTCACCGCATCCGTCGGCAACCGCGAATCCACCTCCGAGAACAACACCTCCGAGTAAAGGGGAAACCACATGGAACCGCTCTACGTTGCGCACGCCGTCTCCTCCGGCGAGGGCCGCAACGGCCACGTCGCCACCGACGACGGCCTCATCGACCTCGACCTCGCCATCCAGAAGGAGCTTGGCGGCCCCGGCGGGCTGACGAACCCCGAGCAGCTGTTCGCCGCCGGGTACGCGGCCTGCTTCCACTCCGCGCTCCAGGCGGTCGCCCGCGCCGCCAAGGTCGACCTCGGCGCGTCCTCAGTGGAGGCCAGCGTCGGCATCGGCAAGGAGGGCGAGGGCTTCGGCCTCAATGCCATCCTGGAGGTCTCCACCCCCGGCGCCCCCCGTAAGACCGCGCGGGCCCTGGTCGAGAAGGCCCACCAGGTCTGCCCGTACTCCAACGCCACCCGCGGCAACATCGTCGTGGAGATCGACCTCGTCCAGGCCGCCGGAGAGTAAGGCGCGCAGGCAAAAGGGCGGCCTCCGGTGAGGGGCCGCCCTTTCACGCGTCCTCAAGCCGAGGTCTTCCCCTTGCGGAAGATCTTGCGGCCCAGCCACACCAGCGGGTCGTACCGGTCCCCGGCCACGCGCTCCTTCATCGGGATGATCGCGTTGTCGGTGATCTTGATGTGCTCCGGGCACACCTCCGTGCAGCACTTCGTGATGTTGCAGTACCCGAGCCCCTGTTCGTCCTGCGCCGCCTCGCGCCGGTCGTCGCGCGCATCCAGCGGGTGCATGTCGAGCTCGGCCGCGCGGATGAACAGGCGCGGGCCCGAGAACGGCGGCTTGTTCTCCTCGTGGTCGCGCACCACGTGGCAGGTGTTCTGGCACAGGAAGCACTCGATGCACTTGCGGAACTCCTGGCTCCGCTCCACGTCGACCTGCTGCATCCGGTACTCGCCGGGCTTCAGGTCCGCGGGCGGCGCGAACTGCGGCATCTGCCGCGCCTTCTCGTAGTTGAACGACACGTCCGTCACCAGGTCGCGCACCACCGGGAACGTCCGCAGCGGCGTGATCGTCACCGGCTCGCCCTCCTCGAAGACGTTCATGCGCGTCATGCACATCAGCCGCGGCATGCCGTTCACCTCGGCCGAGCACGAGCCGCACTTGCCCGCCTTGCAGTTCCACCGCACCGCCAGGTCCGGGGCCTGCTCCGCCTGGATGCGGTGGACCACGTCGAGGACGACCTCGCCCTCGTTCACGGCGACGTCGAACTCGGCGAAGTCGCCGCCGTCCGCGTCGCCCCGCCACACCCGGAAGGTCCTCGTGCTCATCAGGCGTCCTCCGCTTCCGTCGGCCCGTATTCCTCGGGGGTCATGTACTTGGCCAGTTCACTGGTGTCGAAGAGCCCCAGCAGCTCCGGGGTCATGGCCGGGACGTCCTGCCGCGCCAGCGACACCTCGCCGCCGTCGAGCGTCGCCACCAGGTTGACGCGGCGCCACTCGGGGTCCATGCCCGGCGCGTCCTCGCGGGTGTGCCCGCCGCGCGACTCGTCGCGCTCCAGCGCGGCCTTCGCCGTCGCCACCGAGCAGACGAACATGTTCCGCAGGTCCAGCGCCAGGTGCCAGCCGGGGTTGTAGGCGCGCCCGCCCACGGCCGTGACGTTGTCGATCCGCGGCTTCAGCGCCTCCAGCTCCCGCAGCGCCTCCTCCAGCTCCGGGGCCTTGCGGATGATCCCGACCAGGCGCCCGTTGATCGCCTGGAGCGCCGCCTGGAGCTCGTACGGGTTCTCCCCGTCGTTCCCGAACGGCCGCAAGGCCTCCGCCTGGGCCGCCGCGATCTCCTCGTCGCTCAGCTTCGGCGGCTCCGAGGCCGTCGCGTGCTGCGCCGCGAACTCCCCGGCCCGCTTGCCGAACACCAGCAGGTCCGACAGCGAGTTGCCGCCCAGCCGGTTCGAGCCGTGCATGCCGCCCGAGACCTCCCCGGCCGCGTACAGCCCCGTCACCTTCGACGACGCCGTCTCGGGGTCGACCTCGATGCCGCCCATGATGTAGTGGCAGGTCGGGCCCACCTCCATCGGCTCCGACGTGATGTCCACATCGGCCAGCTCCTTGAACTGGTGGTACATGGACGGCAGCCGCTCGGTGATGTACTCGGCGCTGCGCCGCGACGCGATGTCCAGGAACACCCCGCCGTGCTCGGTGCCCCTGCCCGCCTTCACCTCCGAGTTGATCGCCCGCGCCACCTCGTCGCGCGGCAGCAGCTCCGGCGGGCGCCGGTTGTGGTCCGGGTCGGTGTACCAGCGGTCGCCCTCCTCGGGGTTGTCGGCGTACTGCGCCTTGAACACCTCGGGGATGTAGTCGAACATGAACCGCTTGCCCTCGGAGTTCTTCAGCACGCCGCCGTCGCCGCGCACCGACTCCGTCACGAGGATGCCGCGCACCGAAGGCGGCCACACCATCCCCGTCGGGTGGAACTGGATGAACTCCATGTTGATCAGGCTCGCCCCGGCGCGCAGCGCCAGCGCGTGCCCGTCGCCGGTGTACTCCCACGAGTTCGACGTGACCTTGAACGACCGCCCGATCCCGCCCGTCGCGAGCACCACCGCCGGGGCCGCGATTGCCATGAACCGGCCGGTGCCGCGCCGGTACCCGAACGCGCCCTTCACCCTCCCCTGCTCGATGAACAGCTCGGTGATGGTGGTCTCGTCGATGACCTGGAGCTTCGCGTCCCCTTCGCCGGCCGCCTCGTCGTCCTGCTGGAGCGAGACGAGCTTCTGCTGGAGGGTCCGGATGAGTTCGAGGCCGGTGCGGTCGCCGACGTGGGCGAGGCGCGGGTACTCGTGGCCGCCGAAGTTGCGCTGGCTGATCCTCCCGTCGGCGGTCCGGTCGAACAGGGCCCCGTAGGTCTCCAGCTCCCAGATTCGGTCGGGCGCCTCCTGGGCGTGGAGCTCGGCCATGCGGTAGTTGTTCAGGAACTTCCCGCCGCGCATGGTGTCGCGGAAGTGGACCTGCCAGTTGTCGTTCGCGTTGACGTTGCCCATCGCGGCCGCGGCGCCGCCCTCGGCCATGACGGTGTGCGCCTTGCCGAACAGGGACTTCGAGATGACGATGACGGTCTTCCCGGCCAGGCGCGCCTCGACGGCCGCGCGGAGCCCGGCGCCGCCCGCGCCGATGACGAGGACGTCGCAGGCGAGGTGCTCGACGTCGTTGAGGTCGTTGTCGCTCATACCCACTCCTGCTTATCCGATGAACCGGAGGTCGGTGATCCACCCGGCGGCCACGGCCATGACGTAGAAGTCCGTGAGCGCCAGCGACGCCAGCGTGATCCACGCCCACATCATGTGGCGGGCGTTGAGGGCGCTGGAGACCGTCCAGAACCGGTACCGCACCGGGTGCTTCGAGAAGTGCTTGAGGCGCCCGCCCATGACGTGGCGGCACGAGTGGCAGCCGAGCGTGTAGCACCACAGCAGGACCACGTTGGCCCACAGCACGAGGTTCCCCAGGCCGAGGCCGAACCCGTCGGGGGAGTGGAGCGCGAGGATCGCGTCCCACGTGTTGATGACGGAGATGAGGAACGCGGCGTAGAAGAAGTACCGGTGGAAGTTCTGGAGGATCAGCGGGAAGCGCGTCTCGCCGGTGTAGGAGGTGTGCCCGTCGGGGACGGCGCACGCGGGCGGCGACAGCCAGAACGACCGGTAGTACGCCTTCCGGTAGTAGTAGCAGGTCAGCCGGAACGCCAGCAGGAACGGCAGGCTCAGCGCGGCGTAGGGGATCAGCGGGTGGTCCGGGAGGAACCGTCCGAAGTGGGCGGCCTCGGGGACGCACCCGGTGGAGACGCACGGGGAGTAGAACGGCGTCAGGTAGTGGTAGTCGGCGACCCAGTAGTCGCCTTGGTAGAAGACGCGGAACGTCGCGTAGGCGACCCAGGCGGTGATGCCGAGCACCGTCAGGATCGGGCCCCGCCGCCAGTTGTCGGTCCGCAGGTTCCGCGCCTTGATGGCGGCCCGCGGCGACGAGACGGCACTGTCTTCGGTCGTGGTCATCAGCGCAGGATATCCCTGAACCTGTGACGTAAGTCCATGGGGTACATCACAATTACGAGCTTTTCTCTCACTGGGACTGTAGATTGCGAAGTTTCATGTGAGCCCTCATTGCGTCTCCTGGGGCGCAAGGGGAACCGGTTCCCGCGGTCCGCCGATTAGGCTTGGGCCCATGAGCGCACGCGGGATCCTGTTCGTCCACGCCCACCCCGACGACGAGACCGTCTCCACCGGATCGACCCTCGCCCACTACGCCGCCCGCCCCGACGTGCACCTCACCGTCGTCACCTGCACCCTCGGCGAAGAGGGCGAGATCCGCGTCCCCCACCTGGCGCAGCTCGCCGCCGACCAGGCCGACCAGCTCGGCGGCTACCGCTACTGGGAGTACCGGCAGGCCACCGGCATCCTCGGCGTCGAGGACACGCACTTCCTCGGCGGCGTCGGGCGCTGGCGCGACTCGGGGATGATGGGCCTGCCCTCCAACGACCACCCGCGCGCGTTCTGGGGCGCCGACGTCGACGACGCGGCCGCCGACCTCGTCGCCGTCCTCCGCGACCGGCGCCCCGAAGTGCTCGTCACCTACGACCCCGTCGGCTTCTACGGCCACCCCGACCACATCCAGGCCCACCGCGTCGCCATGCGCGCCGCCGACCTCGCCGCCGACCCCGCGTGGCGCCCCGACCTCGGCGGAGCCCACGAGGTCCGCAAGATCTACTGGACCACCGTCCCCCGCGACGTCGTCGAAGCCCAGTTCGCGGCCTTCGCGGGCGCCAGCGACAACCCCTTCGCGGGCGCGGCGTCCGTCGACGACCTCCCGTTCGGGTCCCGCGACGACGAGATCCACGCGTGCGTCACCGCCGGTCCCGCCGCCGCCGACAAGAAGCGCGAGGCCATGGCCGCGTACGCGACCCAGATCGCCCCCGGCGACTGGCTCGACCTCCTCGGCGACAAGCTCGGCGACGGCGCGGTCGCCGCCGAGCACTACATCCTCGTCAAAGGCGAGAAAGGCCCCGGCGAGGGCCCCGACGACTGGGAGTCCGACCTGCTCGGGTGATTCGCCGCGGCCCCGGCGGGGTACCCGAGCACGTCATGGACGACTTCCTCACCCAGCTCGGACCCGTGGCCCTCGCCCTCCTCCTCGGCGTCCTCGTCGGCGCCGAACGCGAATGGCAGGGCAAGCCCGCCGGAATGCGCACCCACGCCCTCATCGCCGTCGGCGCGGCCCTGTTCGTCCTCGCCGGCCGCTACGGCTTCGGCCACATCGAGCCCGGCACCCCCGGCGTCGACCCCGCCCGCATCGCCGCGCAGGTCGTCACCGGCGTCGGCTTCCTCGGCGCGGGCGTCATCTTCTTCCACCGCAACCTCGTGTACGGCATGACCACCGCCGCCTCGATCTGGTCGGTCACCGCCATCGCGGTCGCCTGCGCCGCCGGGCTGTACTGGATCGCGGTCGCCGTCGCCGCCATGCACCTGATCGTCGTCGCGGGACTCGCGCCGGTCGAGAACTGGATCGCCAAGCACGCGGAGCGCAGGAAAGAGAAGCATCCGGGCGATGTGGGGGAGTGAGCGCCCCAGGCAGGATTCGAACCTGCGACCATCGGATTAGAAGTCCGGTGCTCTATCCAGCTGAGCTACTGAGGCACGGCGGGGAGCACACGGCGCCGCGCCAGCGGTAAGGATACCCGGCGCCGGGCCCTCCCGGGGGGACGGGGCGGGAAGGCGGGCACGGATACGGGGCGTCGCAAGAACACCCCAAACGATTCTCCACGACGCCCCGGAATTGCTGACCCACATCAATGAGTAGTCCTTGAGCGCTCAAGTGTCAAGCTGCGCGCGGCGTGTTGACGCTGATTCGTTATCTTGCCCTAAGTGGGCGGCAATGCCCGCTATGCGTCCTGACTGCGTGCGGCCCTATTGGACACGCAGGGTGAAATCCGGCACGCACCGAACGAGCACGGAGCGTGCGCGATCCGGCCGCCGCAGCCCGCCCCGCACTCGCCGGAGCCCGCCCCTGGCGCCGCCGTGCCACACTTGCGGGAGAGCCGACTGTGAGGAGCGGGCATGAGCGACGAGCGTCAACCGGCCGAGGACGCCCCGATCGAACCGCGCGAGAACGGGCGCGAACCGGTCATCTTGCGCGGCATATCGACCCGGGCCTGGGAGCACCCCGCCGACCGCGGCGCCCTCGTCGCGCTGCGCGAGCTCCGCGGCTTCGACATCGTCCTGCGCAAGCTCTCCGGCATGATCTCCGAGCGCGCGCTCCGCTTGAGCCTCATGGGCTCCGCGATCAAGGTCGACCGCCACCAGTACTCCCGCGTCCACGACGCGTACCTCTCCGTCGGCGCCGTCCTCGACGCCGCCGACCTCCCCGACCTCTACATCACCCGCAACCCCGACCTCGGCGGCATGTGCATCGGCATCGACAAGCCGGTCGTCGTGATCAACTCCGGGTCCCTCGACCTCCTCGACGAGGCCGAGCTCCGGTTCCTCCTCGCCCACGAGCTCGGCCACGCCCTCTCCGGGCACGGTCTCTACCGCACCCTGCTCATGGTCCTGCTGCGCCTGACGACCTCCGTCGCGTGGATCCCCGTCGGCGTCGTCGGCCTGCGGGTCATCACCGCCGCGCTCTACGAGTGGAGCCGCAAGTCCGAGCTGTCCGCCGACCGGGCCGGGGCCCTCGCCGTCCAGGACCCGGCCGCGGCCATCCGCGTCATGGCGAAGCTCGCCGGCGGCGGCGACCTCCACGACGTCGACACCGCGGCGTTCCTGGAGCAGGCCAAGGAGTTCGAGACCGGCGGCGACCTGCGCGACAGCTTCCTCAAGCTCATCCTGCTGGAGCAGCGCAGCCACGACTTCGCCGTCGCCCGCGCCGCCGCCGTCAAGACCTGGATCGACGAGGGCGAGTACCGCGACTACCTCGCCGGGTCCTACCCGCGCCGCGACGAGGACGCCGACGCGTCGATCTCCGCCGAGGCCAAGGCCGCCGCGAAGTCCTACAAGGACCTCTTCGAGACCTCCGGCGACCCGCTCGCGAAGCTCCTGCGGAAGTTCCGCGACGGACTCTAGGACGAGCAGCGAACGGGCCCGATCGGATGACCGGGCCCGTTCTCTGTATCGCTCAGCGCTTGAGCTTCTCCAGCAGGAGCGCCTCCGCAGTGCAGACCCGCTCGAACATCCGGATGTCGAGGGACTCGTTGGGGCCGTGCGGGTTCGAGTACTGGTCCTCGACGCCCGTCACGAGGATCGCGGCCTCGGGGTACAGCTCCTGGAACGTGGCGATCATCGGGATCGAACCGCCGACGCCGATCTCCACCGGCTCGGTGCCGTCCCACGCCTCCGTGAACGCGGCGCGCGCCGCGTCGAACGCCGGGCCGGTCGCGTCGATCGCGCACGGGTCGCCCACGCCGCCCTCCGGCGTCACCGTCACCTCGGCGCCCCACGGCGCGTTCGCCTCCAGGTGCGCGGTGACCGCCTTGAGCGCGTTCGCGCCCGAGTCGCCGGGCGCGAGGCGGAACGAGACCTTCGCGCGGGCGCTCGGCTGCAACGCGTTCGCCGACTCCGCCGCCCCCGGCGCGTCGATCCCGAGCACCGTCGCGGTCGGCTTCGTCCACAGCCGCTCGGTGAGCCGCCCGGTCCCGATGAACTCGGTGCCCGGCAGCATCCCGGCCTCGTGGCGCAGCGCCGCCTCGTCGAAGTCCAGATCCGAGGCGCGGCCCGAGACCAGGCCCTCGACCGCCACGTCCCCGTGCTCGTCGTGGAGGGTCGCCACGAGCCGCGCGAGCGCGGTCAGCGCGTCGGGCACCGGCCCGCCGTACATGCCCGAGTGCACCGCGACCTTGAGCACCGAGACCTCGACGTACACGTTGACGACCCCGCGCAGGCTGGTGGTCAGCGCCGGGACCTCGGTGCGCCAGTTGTTCGAGTCGGCGATGACGACCACGTCCGCGGTCAGCAGGTCCTTGTACTCCTTGAGGAGCCCTTCGAGCGTGGGGGAGCCGAACTCCTCCTCGCCCTCGATGAGGAGCTTCACGCCCACCGGCGGCTTCCCGCCGTGCGCGCGCAGCGCCGCGACGTGCGCCATCACCCCGGCCTTGTCGTCGGCGACGCCGCGCCCGTACAGGCGCCCGTCCTTCTCGACCACCGTGAACGGGTCGTCCTGCTCCCACTTCGCGAGGTCGCCCACCGGCTGCACGTCCTGGTGCGCGTACAGCAGCACCGTCGGCTGCCCCTCGGGCGCCGGGAAGTGCGCGTACACGCTCGGCTGCCCGCCGCCGTGCGACAGCTGCCGCGCCTCGGCGGCGCCGGCCTCTTCAAGCAGGCGCTGGACGGTGTCCGCGCCGCGCCGGACCGGCTCGTGGTCGAGTCCGTCGAAGGCGATCGCCGGGATCTTGACGAGGGCCTCCAGATCGGCGCGGACCCCCGGGAGGGCGGCGCGCACCGCATTCACTACATCGCTCATGGGGCGCAATTCTAGGTCGGGTCTAGAGTAAGCGGCGTGTTGCAGCGATACCGGTTCGTGTTCACGCTCCGCTGGCTCCTCCTGACGCTCGCGGGCGTGGTCGTGATGGTCGTCTGCGCCCTGCTCTCCCAGTGGCAGTGGGGCCGGGCCGTGGAGCGCGCCGCCGCGAACGAGGTCATCGAGACCAGCACCGAGTCCGCCCCGATCGACGACACGCTCCCCGCCGCCGAGGGCCTCGACCCCGACCGGCGCTGGACCCTCGTCGAGGCCACCGGCGTGTACGACGCCGACCAGGAGGTCGTGCTCCGCGCCCAGACGAACGACTCCCTCAACGGCTTCGAGATCGTCACCCCGCTCGTCCTCGAAGACGGCACCGCCGTCCTCGTCGACCGCGGCTTCGTGCCCTCCGAGAACACCGGCGCCGTCCCCGACTACCCCGCCCCGCCGGCCGGCGAGGTCACCGTGACCGGCCGCGTCTACGAGTACGAGGAGGCCTCCGGCGGCGTCACCGAGGTCGACGGGCACCTGGAGTCGCGCCGCCTGAGCATCGACATGCTCGGCTCCTACTTCGACTACGAGTTCCGCTCGGCGTGGATCGCCGACGTCGAGCCCGCCGAGGGCCTCACCGAACTGGAGACGCCCTCGTTCAAGGACTGGCAGAACTACTCGTACGCCGTCCAGTGGGCCCTGTTCGCCGCGCTCGTCCCGTTCGGCTGGACCACCCTCGTGCGCCGCGAGCGCAAGGACCTCGACGAGGCCGCCGCCGAAGACAGCGGAACGGCCGCCCCCGAAGCGGAAGCGGCCGATTCGCGCTGACGGCTAATCCTTGCCGTCGTACTGTATCTCCCTCGACGGCGCCTTGAAGTCGATCACCGGCTCCCCTTCCAGGGCCTCCTTGAAGATCGTCCCCACCGTCTCCTTCGACTTCGTCGCGTTCGCCGTCCCCACGGCGTTGAATATGTAGTCCGGATCGGCCATGAACGCCCCCACCGTCAGCTGCGGCGTGTACCCCAGGAACCACGAGGTGCGGTTGTTGTCGGTCGTGCCCGACTTGCCCGCGACCGGGCGGCCCGCCAGGTCCCCGACGACCGGCGAGGTGCCCCACGACCCGCACTGCGCGCCGCGCCGCGCGGTCTCGGTGACGCACCGGCCCGCGTCGGTCGCCGCCCGCGCCACGTCCTTGTCGAGCTCCTGGTGGCAGCGCGGCGCCGCCGTGTCCAGCTCCTGGCCGTTCGGATCGATGATCCGCAGCGCCGGTATCGGCTCGCAGTAGTTCCCCTCGGCCGCAAGCGTGTTGAACACGTTCGTCATCTCGATCGGCTGCACGTCGGAGACGCCCAGCGTGAACGGCCCCCAGCCGGATCGCCGCTCTTCGGACGCGTAGTACGCGTCGCCCTCGCTGCGCCAGTGCAGGCCCATCCGCTCGGCCATCTCCACGGCCTTGTCCGCGCCCACTCTGTCGATGAGCTGCGCGAAGTACGTGTTCACCGACATCCCGAAGCCCGACCACATGTCCCGGTTGCCCGCCATCGCGGCCGAGCTGTTCTTCGGGCACCAGTTCCCGCCGCACGCGGTCGTCGCCGACACGAAGCTGGTCCGGACCTGGTTGGGCGAGTAGATGTTGTAGTCCAATGGGTAGCCCGCGTCGAGCGCCGCGAGCATCGTGAACACCTTGAACGTCGACCCGGCCTGGTACCCGCCGGTGTCGCCCCCGCCCAGGACGGGGTTCACCGTGTTCGGGTAGTTGCCCTTGCGGTCGAAGGACGGGTTCGAGTGCGGCCCGTTCTTGCTCTGGTCGTAGGAGAACGTGCGGTTCAGGCCCAGGGCCTTGATGCGCCCCGTCCCCGGCTCCATGAGGACCGCGCCGTGCGCGAGCTTCGAGTCCTCGCTCTTCTGGTGCGTCACGGTGTCGTTCGCGAGCTTCTGGAGGTCCGGGTCGAGCGTCGTGATGATCGTGTACCCGCCGCGGCGCAGCTCCTGCTCGCGCTCGGCAGGGGTCGCCCCGAACGCGTCCTGCGCGCGCCACCAGCGCCGGAAGTAGTCGCAGAAGAACCCGTACTCCGAAGTGGTGCCCTCCACGCCGATGCACGAGTTCGGCGGGTCCGAGACGTTCAGCTCGATCGGCAGGCCCCGCACCTCGGAGGCGTCGCCGCGGGACAGGTAGTCGATGTCGGTCATCCGGTCGAGCACCCAGTTGCGGCGCGCGAGCGCGTCGGTCTGGTCGGAGACGATCGGGTCGTACGCCGACGGCGCCTGCACGAGCCCGGCGAGCGTGGCCGCCTCCTGGAGGTTCAGCTCCGACGGGTGCTTCGAGAAGTACACCTGCGAGGCCGCGAAGATCCCGTACGCGTTGTGCCCGAAGTATGCCTGGTTGAGGTACCGCTCCAGGATCTCGTCCTTCGACAGCTGCTCCTCGACGGCCATCGCCAGGCGGGCCTCGGTGAGTTTGCGGGTCGCGGTCTGCTCGGTGGCGGCGATGACCTCGTCGATCGAGTCGGCGTTGAGCTGGAGCGCGCCGCGCACGTACTGCATGGTGATCGTCGAGGCGCCCTGCTCGACGCCGCCGGAGGAGTTGTTCGCGACGAACGCGCGCACGATGCCGCGGTAGTCGACCCCGTTGTGCTGGTAGAACCGGGCGTCCTCGGCGGCGACCATGGCCTGCTGCATGACGGGCGCGACCTCGTCGAGCGTGACGTGGCGGCGGAACTCGTCGTAGAACAGGGAGATGAGCGTCTCGCCGTCCGCGGCGTACACGTACGAGGTGAGCGGCGGGTCGGTCTCGGTCACCTCGACCGACAGGGTGTCGATCGCGTTGAACCCGGCCTTCGCGCTGAGCCCGGCCATCGCGGCCAGCGGGAACAGCAGGGCCGCTATGGCGAGCCCGGCGAGGACGCTGGTGCGCAGCAGGGCGTACACCCCTTCGGCGGGCGGTCCGGGTCGGTCGCTCCCGAGTGCGGACAGTCCGGGCACACGGTGCTGGCGGGGTCGATCGCGCATATATCCAGCCTAGGGCACACGGATGACCTCAAGGTGAAAATCCTCACGAGCGTCGGTATCGCTTTCGTCAAGGGGTGAAACGCAAACCGGACTCGCATCACTCCAGGCCGACGCGCCACGGGAGTCGTGCGTAACAGGCTCGCAATCCGCCGGTTAGATGTCCGCGACGAAACCTGCCTACGCTTGTCGGAGTCCATTCACTTTGTGCAATCGCATCACCGGAGGAGGCACGCGTGTCGGTCTACGAAATCGGCCTGCGGCTCGCGGGGAAGACCGTGCTCGTCGTCGGCGGCGGCACCATCGCGGGCCGCCGCGTGCCCCGGCTGCTCGACGCGGGCGCCCGCGTGCGCCTCGTCTCGCCCGAGGCCACCACGACCCTCTCGGACCTGGCCGCCTCCGGCGAGCTCCAGTGGGAGCGGCGCGAATGGCGCGCGGGCGACGGCGACGACGCCTGGTTCGTGCTCGCCGCGACCGACGACCCCGCCGTGAACGCCGCCGTCGCGGCCGAGGCCGAGGCCCTGCGCACCTGGTGCGTCCGCAGCGACGACGCCGAGGCCTCCGACGCGTGGACGCTCGCGCACGCCGCCTTCGACGGCGTCAGCGTCGCCGTCTCCGCCTCCGGCGACCCCCGCCGCGCCGCCGCCGTCCGCGACGCCGTCAGTGCGGCCCTGCACTCGGGCGACATCGACGCCCCGCGTGCGCGCCGCACCCGCCCCGCGGGCGTCGCGCTCGTCGGCGCGGGCCCCGGCGACGCCGACCTCATCACCCTCCGCGGCCTCGAACTGCTCCGCCAGGCCGAAGTGGTCGTCTCCGACCGCCTCGCCCCGCAGGAGCTGCTCGACATGCTCGGCGACGACGTCGAGATCGTCGACGCCGCGAAGCTCCCCTACGGGCGCCACACCACCCAGGAGCAGATCAACGCCGTCATGGTCGAGCGCGCGCGCGAGGGGAAGTTCGTGGTCCGCCTCAAGGGCGGCGACGGCTTCGTGTTCGGCCGCGGCGCAGAGGAACTCGACGCGTGCCTCGAAGCGGGCGTCCCCGTCGAGGTCGTCCCCGGCCTGTCCTCCTCGATCGCCGGGCCCGCCGCCGCGGGCATCCCCGTGACCGAGCGCGGCGTCGTCCACGACTTCACCGTCGCCACCGGCCACGTCCCGCCCGGGCCGCAGAGCCTCGTCGACTGGCACGCCCTCGGCGCCGGGAACGGCACCGTCGTCCTCCTCATGGCCGTCAAGAACCGCGCCGCCATCGCCGCCGCGCTCATGGAGGGCGGGCGGCCCGGCGACACCCCGGTCCGGATCGTCGAGAACGCGACGACGAAGAACCAGGCGGTCCGCGAATGCGAATTGTCCGACCTCGGCGTCACCGAAGCGCACCACCCGTCCGTCATCGTCATCGGGGCCGTCGCCGCGCGAGGCCGCGAACTGTGAGTTTTCCCAGGTAGAACCCGGTTTCCCGGCGGCGTCGAGGTGTCACCTCGGCGCCGCCGCAGTTTTACCTAATCCACTCTTTACAAGCCCGAACACAGGCCGTAATATTCGTCCATCAACAGCGCGGCGATCGCCGTGTCTGCCACCGTGGCCAGGTCTCGGACCACTGGTGTACTTCCAAATGAGCGGGTCCTCTCGCTCACCCTTTTTGTCCTCTTTGGAGTGTGCATGCGCATTCGTGAGTTCCCTGCTGAGCTCGCTTCGCGGCTCAAAGTCGCGTACGCGGTCCGCAACGTCGACCTGACGCTGCCCGGACTGACCCTGGTGGACGAATGCGCCCCCCGCGCCGGCCATATCCTGGCCGCCCGGGTCGACGCCATCGGGCACCACAACTGGCTCGAACTCTCCACCGGCCGCAAGGCCGCGATCTACCCCGGGGACGAGATCCTCCTGGCCTTCGGCGAGCGCTACGCCCCCGACCAGTACGAGTCCCGCATCCCCGACGTCCTCGGCACGTCCGTGGACCTCGTCGCCGCGGGCGGCGTCGCCGGGGAGGTCCTCTCCCGGCACGGCGACATGCGCCCGCCGACCCGCCTGGAGCCCATCGGCATCCTCGCCGACCGCGAGGGCACGCCCGTAGACCTGCGCCGCTTCAGCGTGCTCGCCCCGTTCGGCCTGGGCGACCACCCGCCGGTGGTGTGCGTCGTCGGGACCTCGATGAACGCCGGGAAGTCCACGACCGCCGCGTCCGTGATCCGGGGCCTGTCCCGCTCGGGCCGCCGCGTCGCGGGCATCAAGATCACCGGGACCGGCGCGGGCGGCGACCCGTGGATGTTCCGCGACTCCGGCGCCGTGGTCGCCGCCGACTTCACCGACGGCGGGTACCCGACGACCGCGGGCGTCCCCGTCCCCGAGCTCGCCGAACTGGCGCAGACGCTCTACCACCACGCCGCCGCGCACGACGTCGACGCCGTGGTCATGGAGATCGCCGACGGCATCCTCCAGTCCGAGACCTCGGCGCTCCTGGAGTTCCCGCTCGTGCGCGAACTCGTCGACGGCGTCGTCCTCGCCGCCGCCGACGCGGCCGGGGCCCGCTACGGCGCCCAGCACCTGCGCTCGCTCGGCCTCCCGGTGATCGCCGCCTCCGGGCGCCTCACCCAGTCCCAGCTCGCCATCCGCGAAGCCGTCGCGGGCATGGACGCGCCGGTGTACACGCCGAACGAGCTCGCCGCGCCCGAGGTGGCCGCGGAGATCCTCGCGATGGCCGGCGTCTCGCGCTCGCGCCGCGCCGGGGTCCTCGAACTCGGCGAGGCCGCCTGACCTACTTCTTGTCCCTACTATCCATTCGGCAGGACCGCGGCGGCGCAGCAGCAGATGCGCCGCCTCGGCGAGAAAGAAATGAATATCTGAGAACCTGACGGGCGGTGCGCGAGGCGCACCGCCACATCTGTGCCTGCTGGGATCCGGGCGTCCCGCTACGTGGCGGTAACCTGACCGGCTTGTGTCACTTAGGGATACCCGAGACCGATACCGTCTTGTGACAATGGCAGCCTAGTCCTAGTTGCACCCGCGAATTAGGCTCGGGTTCGTGCGCCTCCCTGACCGCACCCCGCCCGCGCGAGACCCGCGCAGGCCCGCGAGCCGCCGACTTGCACCAGAAGCGCAGAGGAACTCACCCCTATGACCACTCGGAACGTCGACGCCCGAAGACTCAACGTCAAGGGGCTGCTCATCGCCGTAGGCCTCCCGGTGGTCCTCGTGGGCGCGCTCGTCGCGACCCTCCTCGGCACCGGCGCGTTCAGCCGCGAGAACGAGGGCGAGGACGCCAGCCTCTGGCTCTGGACCACCCCCCTCGGCGAGATCGCCCGCGTCAACGGGCTCACCGCCGCCACCGACGTGCGCCTCGACATCACCGACGCCGCGGGCAACGCCGTCCAGATCGAGCAGACCGACTCCCACCTGCTGCTGCGCGAGATCGCCACCGGCAAGGTCTCCGCGATCGACCTCTCCACCCTCGAAGTCACCGGCAACGCCGAGACCGCCCCCGGCGAAGGCGTGCGCGTGGCCCTCTCCGACGACGGCGCGTTCATCATCGACCAGACGCAGGGCCTGGTCAACCAGGTCGACCCGTCCACGCTCTCCGCGATCGGCGACCCCCTCCAGTTCCCGGCCGGGCTCACCGGCGGCGCGTTCGACGCCGACGGGATGCTCTGGGTCGGCGTCCCCCGCGAAGGCACCATCGTCCAGATCGAGCCGCGCGACTCCGGCGCCAAGACCGCCGCGACCGAGGTCGTCGCGCAGCCGCGCCAGGAGCTCGCGCTCACCGTCCTCGGCGACGGCGTCGCGGTCCTCAACTCCACCGCCAAGGAGATGACGACCATCCGCACCGACGGCCGCCGCGCCGTCACCCCCGTCGAACTCGCTGGACCCGCCGAGACGGCCGTGACCAGCCCCGGCACCATCGCCTCGGTCACCGTCACCGACCCGCCCTCGATCGTCACGGTCGACGACGAGCAGACCCGCAGCTTCGCCATCGGCGCCGGGTCCTCCGAACTCCTCGGCGCCTCAGTCGAGTTCCACGAGCGCATCTACGTGCCCGACGGCGCCTCCGGCCTCGTCTGGGTCTACGACCTCGACGGCAACGAGCTCCAGCGCATCGAGATCGACTCCGGCGGCGGGCCCGTCGAGCTGTACCACACCGGCGACACGCTGTTCGCCAACGCGGTCAACACGAACGCCGCCGTCGTCGTCTCCGCCGACGGCGTGGCCGCCCTCGCCCCGAAGAACCGCGACGACATCCTCGGCGGCGACGCCCCGCCCACCGAGGACGACGGCGGCGACGAAGGCGACGAGGAGGGCGACGACGAGTCCGCCCCGGAGGTCGGCCCGCCCGGCGCGGTCACCAACCTCGACGGCACCGTCGGCGACGGCACCATCAACCTCTCCTGGGACGCCGCGCCGAACAACGGCTCCGCGCTCACCAAGTACGTCGTCGAAGGCGCGGGCCAGAGCTGGGAGATTGCACCCAGCCAGCGCGTCCTCGAAATCGGCGACCTGGAGAACGGCCAGGGCTACACCTTCACCGTGACCGCCCACAACGCCGAAGGCGCGGGCGACACGGCCACCTCCCCGACCATCGCCCCCTCCGCCGAGGTCCCGGGCGCCCCCAGCGGCGTCGAGGCCACCGCCAACCCCGACGGCACGGTCACCGTGAAGTGGGACGAGGCCGACGGCCAGGGCAACGACATCTCGGGTTACCAGGTCGAGGCCATCGCCTCCGGCACCCAGCAGGTCGTGGGCCAGGCCAACGGCACGAGCTTCACGGTTCCTGTGGACACGCTGACCTACGGCACCGGATACACGTTCCAGGTCACGACCCTGTCCGGCTCGGCCGCCTCGGCGCCCTCCGACATCTCGAACTCGGTCACGCCGTTCAAGGCCCCGGATGCTCCCGGCGAGCTGCTGGCCCAGAGCTCCGGCTCGGCCGCGGGCACGATCGACGTGTCCTGGAGCCAGCCCGCGAACAACGGCCGCGACATCCAGAAGTACATCGTCACCGCCGGCAGCCAGACCAAGGAAGTCACCAGCGGGACCACCACGAGCGTTTCCGGTTTCGGCGCCAACGAGCAGGTCAGCGTCTCGGTGGTCGCGGTGAACGAGGCCGGGCAGTCCGAGCCTGCCACCACCACCTCGAACACGATGTCCGCGCCGACAGTGCAGATCTCCAGCCACGAGTCCCTCGCCAACCAGATCAACCTGACCCTGGCGATCGACGACGGCGGCAGCAGCGATCCGCAGTGCAGCGTCATCAGCGACGGCGTCACCCAGTCGACCCAGTCCTGCCCGGATGTCTATGCCGTGACCGGCCTGTACGCCTCGACCAGCTACAGCTTCCAGGTCAAGATCTCCAACCCGGCCGGCAGCATGACCTCCCAGACCTACAACGCGTCGACCTCGACGATCAACGGCCAGATCTACTTCGGCTGCGAAGAGGGCATCGAGAACACCTACTGCAACACCCCGAACGCCGACGGCGGCGGCGCCAACGGCGTGGCGGTCTACAACGCCCCCAGCGGCGGAAGCTCGCTCGGCTACACGCACTCAGGGGACCGCCACAAGGCGTACTGCTGGACCACCGGCACCAAGATCACTCCTCGCGGTACTGAGAACGGCCAGCAGGTCGACTATCACCCCGGCAAAGACGGCACCGACAAATGGATCAAGATCGACTACGCTTCGAACGCGTATGTGCCGTTCGCATGGCTGAACATCGACGGCGTCGGTAAGAACTCCACCGGAGACCTCCCGGCGTGCTAGCAGGAGAAACAGGAAATGCACGACACCGAGCAGACCCACCCGCTGCGGGTGCCTAAGCGCATGCAGCAGCAGGTCCAGCTGGGCGCCGCGCAGGCCGAGCAGTTCGCCGCCGCGTTCGAGCGGCTCGCCGCGGCGGTGGACACCGTCGTGCTCGGCAAGCAGGAGGTGGTCAGGCTCGCCCTGACCGCGATGTTCGCCGAGGGCCACATCCTCCTCGAAGACGTGCCCGGGACCGGCAAGACCACTATGGCCCGCGCCATCGCGGCGGCCGTCTCCGGGCAGTGGCGTCGCATCCAGTTCACGCCCGACCTGCTGCCCTCCGACGTCTCCGGCGTGACGATCTTCAACCAGGCCAGCGGCGCGTTCGAGTTCCACCCCGGCCCGGTGTTCGCGAACATCGTGATCGCCGACGAGATCAACCGCGCGAGCCCCAAGACCCAGTCGGCGCTCCTGGAGGTCATGGAGGAAGGCCGCGTCACCGTCGACGGCCGCCCGCACCAGGTGCCGCAGCCGTTCCTAGTGGTCGCGACCCAGAACCCCGTCGAGATGGACGGCACCTACCGCCTCCCCGAGGCCCAGCTCGACCGCTTCCTCGTGAAGCTCTCCGTCGGCTACCCCGTCGAGGCCGCCGAGATCGAGGTCCTGCGCGGCACCCACCAGCGCAGCCCTGAGCACCTCGCCGCCGTCGTCGACACCGACACGGTCGCGCAGATGGCCGAGATGGCCAAGCACGTCTACATCGCCGAGCCGCTGTACGCCTACCTTGTGCAGCTCGCGAACGCCACCCGCAACCACCCGCAGGTCGCCGTCGGCGTCAGCCCCCGCGGCCTCATCGCGCTCACCAGGGCCGCCAGCGTGTTCGCGCTCTCGCAGGGCCGCAGCTACATCATCCCCGAGGACGTGAAGGCCCTCGCCGGACCGGTGTTCGCGCACCGCATCCAGCTCGCCCCCGACGCGGCGATGCGCGGCGCCACCGGCGCCCAGGTCGTCGCCGACGCCTTCAACCAGGTCTCGGTCCCGCTGCCCGCCTCGGCGGCATGAGCGGGGCCGGTGCGGCCCCGGCACCGGAGGCGCCCGCCGCGTCTCGGTCCACTCTGGCCGAACGGCTGCTCGCGGTCCCGATCACGGCCCGCGGCGCGGGCCTCGCGGCCGCTGCGCTCGCGCTCCTCGCCGCCGGATGGGTCTGGGGCTACCCCGAGCTCGCCGCGATCGGCGCCGCCGCCGCTCTCGCGTGCGTGGCCGCCGGTTCGGTGATCGCCGCGCGGCCCCGGCTCAGCGTCGAGCGCACCGTCCACCCCGACCGGGTCTCGGTGGGCCACACCGCGACCGTGCAGCTCAACGTCACGAACGCCGGGCGCTGGCGGGCCGTCAACGCCCGCGCCGTCGACGCCTACGGCGGCACGGGCGTCGAGACGCGCCGCGTCGCCGTCCCGCTCGCGCGCCTGCGCCCGGGCAAGAGCGCGGGCGCGAGCTACACGATCACCGCCGAGCGCCGCGGCGTCGTCGACGCCGGGCCGCTCGGCATCGGCAAGCGCGACCTCCTCGGCCTCGCCGCGACCGCCGGGAACTTCGGCCCCAGCGGGCGCCTGTGGATCCACCCGCGCCTGCACCAGCTCGCCCGCACCCCCGACGGCCTCGCCCGGTCCCTCGAAGGCACGGCCGACAAGATCGAGCAGGGCTCGCAGACCTTCCACGCCCTGCGCGAGTACGTCATCGGCGACGAGCTGCGGCACGTCCACTGGCGCACCTCCGCGCGCATCGGAAAGCTCATGGTCAAGGAGCACCTCGACACCTCGCTGCCCACGGTCGCCATCGCGATCGACGACCGGCCCGGGTCCTGGCCCGCCGAGCCCGTCCCGAACCCGCTCAAGGACCCCTTCGAAGCCGCCTGCGAGGCCGCGTACTCGGTCCTCACCGCGTGCTTCCGCGCCGAGTACCACGCCGCGCTCGTGCCCGCCTCCGGCGCGACCGTGTCCGGTGCGGGCCGCGACTCCTACGGCGACCTGCTCGCCGAGCTCACCCCGAACGCGACCGACACGCTCGACGCGTACGTCGCGCGCCTCACCGCCGCCCGCTACGGCGACACGCTCGTGTGGATCACCGGGACCGAGCCGCCCACCGACCGCCTCGCGCTCCTCAAGCGCGCCTACCCCACGGTGATCGCCGTGCACCTCGCGACCGGGCTGCCCGCCTCCGCGTCCCTCGTCGGCGGCCTGCCGACCGTCCGCGCCGCCGACGGCGACCAGTTCGCCGCGGCCTGGAACAGCGGCGGGACCCGCCTGTGACCGCCATCCAGCGCGACCGCCCCAAGCGCAGCGGCCGCCGCGTCCGCTACCGCCTCCGCGTCGCCGCCGTCGCGGCCTCACTGACGCTCATGTGCGCCCTCGCGGGCGCCGTCGCCGCCCGCGTCTACCACGGGCAGCTCCTCTACCTCCTCGTCGCCGGGGCGGCCTTCGGCGCCTTCGCGATCGGCTTCGCGCTGCGCAACCGGCCCGCGTTCCTCGCACCCAGCGCGTCCCTCGTCGGCCTCGCCGCGTACCTCCTCGCCGCCATCGCGATCACCGACGACGGCGCCGACCCGCTCCCCGCGACCATCGTCGACGCGCTCGTCAACGCCGTGCCCCGCACGCTCACCGCGCTCATCCCCGTCGAGCCCGCCCCCGACACGGTCGTCGTGCCCGTCTTCCTCACCTGGCTCGCCGCGACCCTCGCGTGCGAGTTCGCGATCCGCTACGGCCGCACGCTCCTCGGCTGCCTCCCGCCCGCGCTCCTGTACGGCGCCGGGCTGTACCTCGTCGGCCCCAACGCCGAGGTCGGCGCGGTCTGGGCCGTCGCGTTCTGCGTCCTCGCCGCCGCCGCGCTCGCCGTCACCGCCGCCCCGCCCGAGCGCCGCCCCGACACCGACGCCGTGGTCGACGGCCCGGCGCCCTCGCGCGCGCCCGCGCTCATGGGGATGGTCGCCACCGCGGCGGTCCTCCTGGCGGTCATGGCGCTCCTCGTCCCGGTCGCGGCCCGCCTCGTCACCGCCAGTCCCGGCGACCCGCGCGAGTACGTCGAGCCGCCGCAGCTCACCGACATCGACCTCAACCCGCTCGTGCGCATCGCCGAGTGGTCGAAATATCCCGACCAGGACCTCTTCAAGGCCGACACCAGCGCCGACGCGTGGATGCGCCTCGCCGTCCTCACCGAGTACGACGGCACCACCTGGCAGGCCGCGGGCGACTTCCGCACCGCCGGCACGGTCATCCCCGGCAGCGGCGACGCGAGCTACTCCGCGGACGTCGAGATCATCGGCCTCGGCGGGAAGCTCGTCCCGGCCGCCGCCGACCCCGCGACCGTGACCGGCCTGCCGATCGCCGTCAACCTCACCACCAGGTGCCTCCTCACCCCCGACGGCCTCGCCACCGGCACCGCGTACCACGTCGACTCCGCGCTGGTCGCCGCCGATCCGGCCGCCGCCGAGAACGCCCGCGCGAACCTCGCCGACGCCGCCACGGTCGCCGTACCGCCCGGCACGCCCGAGATCATGGCGACGATCGCCGACTACATCCGCACCACCTACGACACGCCGTATGCACGCGCCCAAGGGCTCGCGGACTTCCTCGGCCAGCACTACGCGTACAACCCGGAGGCGCCCTCGGGCCACGACCTGCCCTCGCTCGGGTTCTTCCTCGGCAGCCCCGTCGACGCGGGCGGGCAGCGCGGCACCAGCGAGCACTTCGCGGCCGCGTACGCGGTCATCGCGCGCCTCATCGGCCTGCCCAGCCGCGTCGTCGTCGGCTTCGAGGTCCCCGGCGGCTCCAGCACCGTCACCGCCGGGCAGGGCTCGGCGTGGCCGGAGGTCGACTTCGACGGCGTCGGCTGGGTGCGCTTCGACCCGATGCCGCCGCCCGACGCGGTGCCCGTGCCGCCCGAGGACACCCTGGAGCAGATGGAGGAGGAGACCCCCAGCCCCGAGGAGGACTCCGGCGGCGGGGGCGAGGCCGAGGACTTCAACGACGAGTCCCTGGAGCAGGACGGCGACTTCGACGACGCGCTGACCGAGGACGCCGGGGGCCTGCCGGTGTGGGTCTGGTACGCGATCGGGGCCCTGCTGCTCGCGTGCGTGCCGCTGGTGCTCAAGGCCCGCCGGGCGCTCCGGAAGCGCCGCAGGCTCACGCGCGGGACGCCCGCCGAGCGCGTCGCGGGCGCGTGGGCCGAGGTCCTGGCGTCCGCCGCCCGCGCGGGGGTGAAGGTCCCCGGCCACGCCAACGCGGAAGAGGCGGCGGCGCGCTTGGCGACCCTTGAAGCCGATATCGGGCCTTTGCCGCGTCTGGTCAACGCCGTGGCGTTCGCCCCCCATGCGGTCTCGGAATCGGACGCCGATGCGGCCGCGGCCGTCGCGTCCGACTACTCCGGCAGGATCGGACACCAGGTGAAAAGGTGGAAACGCTTCCTCACTTAGATTGTGCCCGTAAGAAGTTGATATTTCCCCACAAATTCATCCCCCGGTGGCCCGATCCCAAAGCGTGGCGCTGACCTGGCAGACTGTGACGCATGGAGAACCCCTTCTTCTCTGTCCGTTTCCGCGGATACGACCGCGCCCAAGTCGACCGCGCCGTCGCCCGCATCAGAACCGCGACGGACGCCGGTGCCCCGCCCCACCCCGACTCGCTCACGAACATGGGCTTCCAGCTCACCCTGCGCGGCTACGACACCGCGGAGGTCGACGAGTACTTCGCCGAGGTCGCGAGGACGCTCCGCGGCGGTTAGTCTGGGGACGTGACCGCGCAGGATCCGTACCATCCTCATCTCCAGCCGCCCCCGGCTCCCGTGAACCATCCCCAGATGCAGCCCGCCCATCCGGGCCCGCCGGTCCACGGCTACCCGCAGCCGTACCAGCAGGTCCCGCAGTTCCAGCCCGCCGCGTACTACTGGCCGCCCGTCCCGGCGCCGGTGGTCATCGACGGCTTCCAGATCGTGCAGCCGCGCCTGCGGCCCATCCCGTCCGGCCCGGCGATCGGCTCCCTGGTCGCCGGCATCGGCGCCGTCCTCGGTGCGCTCCCGGGCATGCTCTTCGCGATCGTGACCCCCTGGGCGGGCGTCACGTTCTTCATGAGCTCGGCCCTGTTCGGGATCGGCGCGCTGTTCCTGGCCCTCCACGCGCGCAAGCAGATCCGAGGCGCGAACGGCGGCATCTCCGGCAAGGGCGTGGCCCTCACCGGCCTCATCGTCGCCATCGTCGCGCTCTCGTTCGCCGCGATCACGGCCCTCATCACCACCGCGAACTTCCTGTGAACGGCGGCGGCGCCCCCGGAATCCGAGGGCGCCGCCGACTCAGGTCTGAACAGGCCGTGCTTCAGCAGTACGTGTCGAAGTGCGACTGGATCGCCGACTTCTCCGCCGAGTCGATCGTGAGGTCGTACAGGTACTTCACGTGCGTCCACGCCTTGACGTAGTCGCAGCGGACCGAGGAGTTCGAGGGCATCCACTCGGCCGGGTCGTAGTCGCTCTTCGAGGAGTTCGCCGAGGTCGTCGCGATCCACAGCTGCGGCGAGCTGATGTCGTTCGCGAAGTCCTCGCGCTCGGCCGTGGTCCACGCCCAGGCACCCGACGCCCACGCCTCGGAGAGGGCCACGACGTGGTCGACCGTCGCGTTCGAGACCGTCGAGGTCCACTGGTTGTCGAAGTCCGACTGCCAGGAGCCCGAGTCGGGCTGGCAGTCCGAGCCGGTCTCGACGTTGCTGCCGTCCCGCTTGAGGACGTACTGGCGCGCGGTGCAGCCGTCGCCCACGCTCGACCAGTGCGGGAACAGGTCCCGGTCGTACGAGTCGCCGTGGGACTCCGAGGCCACGGTCAGCGCGTTCAGCTCCGACTGCGCGGTGGACAGGGACGGGATGCCCGGCGGCCGCACCGCCTGCGCCGGGGCGGTGTCGAGGACGAGGACCGTGAGCACGGCGAGGGCCGCGGCCGAGACGAGCGCGGCCGCGCGCTTGAGTGTCTTCATTGAGGCTCCTGCGGGGGAAGTGGGGGAGTACTGGGGGACCGGGATTCATCGAATCATGGGATGACGAAGCGACGCAAGGGGTGAATCCCATCTTTTACCCACAAGACATGCTGAACTTACGCAACAGTTGATTCACGGACAAGCCGGATTTTGAGGCAATAGCACACTCCACACGCAAATACCTACAATGGAGACATGACTGTGAGCAGCCAGGAAACGCACATCGGCGGCCTCGCGGTCGGGTACCTGCCCGACCGGCTCGGCTCCGCCTCCGACTTCGAGTTCGAGTGGGGCGGCGTCGCGTTCGTCCAGCGCGTCTGGGAGACGCGGCTCGACTCCGGTGCTTGGCGCGTCGACCTCCAGGTGCAGGCCATGCGCGGCGAGGGCCTCGCCGACATGGACGCCCTGCGCGCCTTCCTCGTCGAGTACCACGAGCGCGGCGACGACTGGAAGCCCGAGCCCTTCGGCGACGACGGCCTCCTGAGCGAGCACGAGGTCGCCCGCCTCCTCGCCCCCGGCCTCGCCGTCGAGGTCCGCGACCCCTTCGGCCGCCAGGGCATCGACGAGGTCAAGCAGGTCGCCGCCGCGATCGCCAACGCGCAGTAGCGGAAGCAAGAGCAGGGAGGGCCCGGCCGCACGGCCGGGCCCTCCCTCGCCGTCCGATTCCAGGTGGTTAACCACTCCCACCACGGGTACCCCTCCCCTCACAGGCCCCGGCCGGGGGCCGCGACCGAAGGGGGACGCCGCCATGGGGAAGCCGGCGCAGCAGCAGGAACCGCCCGGACGCACCGACGCGATGCGGCCGCAGCCGCGCGACGCGATGGAGGGCTACACCGGCAGCGGACTCCTCAAGGGACGCAAGGCGCTCATCACCGGCGGCGACTCCGGGATCGGGCGCGCCGTCGCCGTCGCGTTCGCGAAGGAGGGCGCCGACGTCGCCATCGCCTACCTGGAGGAGCACGACGACGCCACCCGCACCGCGCAGCTCGTCGAGGCCGAAGGCCGCGTCTGCGCGCTCCTGCCCGGCGACCTCGCCTCGCCCGAGCAGTGCCAGCGGGCCGTCGACGGCACCGTCGAGGCCCTCTCCGGACTCGACCTCCTCGTCAACAACATCGCCACCCAGACCCCGGTGGACCGGCCCGAGGAGATCACCGACGAGCAGTGGACGCACACGTTCGACGTGAACATGCACTCCTACTTCCGCGTCACCACCGCCGCCCTCGCCCACCTCGGCGACGGCGACTCGATCATCAACACCGCGTCGGTGAACGGCCTGCGCGGCAACAAGACCCTCATCGACTACTCCGCGACCAAGGGCGCGATCCTCGCCTGGACCTACTCGATGGCCCAGGCGCTCGCCGACCGGAAGATCCGCGTCAACTGCGTCGCGCCCGGCCCGGTGTGGACGCCGCTCATCCCCTCCACGCTCTCGGAGGACCACGTGGAGGGCTTCGGCGAGCGCACCCCGATGGGCCGCGCCGCCGAACCCGACGAGATCGCGCCGTCCTACGTGTTCTTCGCGTCGAACCGGCTCTCCTCGTTCTACACCGGCGAAGTCCTCGCCCCGCTCGGCGGCGAGACCATGCCGGGCTGACGCCCGCGCCGCGGGCTCAGCCCGAGTCCTGCGTCGTGTCGTGCGGGTCGCCCACGGGCTTCGACTCGGGGGAGCCGCGCTGGCGCAGGTAGATGCTGACCACCACGATCGAGCCGATCGCGAGGAACTCCGACTGCCAGTTCTGGAGCGTCCGGTTCCAGAAGTCGGCGCTGCCGACGTACCCGAGCCAGCTCAGCGGGTCCTGGAGCTGCGCGAGCCGCTCGGCGTTGTACGCCGAGCGACCGGCGATCGACTGCGCGAGCCACGACAGGACGAACAGCGCGCCCATGACCGCCCCGAGCGACCTGGAGAACACCGCGGTCCGCCAGCCCCCGGCGCGCGCCCACGCGGGGGAGTCCTCGGTCGCGTACTCGCCGAGCTTCTGCTCCTCGTCGGACTCGGTCCCGGTCTTGCCCACGAGCTTCGACTCGGGGGATCCGCGCTGCACCAGCCACACGGTCGCGAACACGTACAGGAAGAACTGGAGGTACTCCGACTGCCAGTTCTCGGCCACGTCCACGGCGAAGTCGCTCGACGTCACGTACTCCACGAGCGTGACCTGCCGGCCCGCCTCGGCGAGCTGCCGGTCGTTGAAGTCCGCCTGCCCGGCGAACGCCTGGCCCACCAGCGCAGCCAGGAACAGCAGCCCGAAGCCGATGCTCAACCCGTTGTCGCGCAACGCTTTCCGCATCGTCCCCTCCTCAGAGCCGCAGCAGGCCGACGGCGATCATGTACGCGAGCCCGACCGCGGTGAACGCCAGGTACACGGTGAACATCACGCGCTTCATCAGCCCTCCACCTCGCACTCGTACGGCCGCTCCCCTTGCGGCGCGCAGCCCGCGGCGACGACCTTCCACCCGCCGTCCAGCTCCGCGAGGAACAGCACATCGTCCCCGGTCTTCACCTGGGCCCGGTCGCCCCACACCTCCGCCGTGCCGGACGCCTCGGCAGGCAGGCCCAGTGCGAGCACCGCGGCCTCGCAGTCCTTCCCCTCCTGCGAGACCACCTGCTCGACGGCCTCCGGGGAGAGCAGCCCGCACGCCGCCGCCCCGTCGCCCTCCGCAAGCGCAGCCACGAACGCCTCAGCGGCCGCCCCGGCCTCCTCGCCCCGCTGCCCGGCCCCGCACCCGGCGACCGCCCATGCACAGGCCGCGAGCCCGCACGCTGCACCGACACCCCTCAGCAACACGCCGGGATAGTTCCCCCGGCCTACCGGACCCAAACAACGCGCCCGCCAGGCTCCGCGTCCCCATCGGCGGCCACGACCTCCGTGCCGACGGCAGTCCGGTATCGCGACTGGAACGGCCCTCATGCGTGTTCTGTGGGAGCATGTCCGGAGCACCCTTACCTCGCCGGGAGTCCAAATGTCCGAGGAGTCGGCCTTCCACAACACGTTCGACGGCGGCGTCGAACGTCTCATTCAAGGCCAGACGATCCATGTGCACTACGGACCGAACCGGATCCCGCCTCGGGAAGGACCTCCGGTGGACGGCGCTTGGATCGGCCGCGAACGCGAGGTCGAACGGATCGCCGCCGACATCGCCGCCCGGCGTCCGGTGGCGATCCACGGCGAGGGCGGGATCGGCAAGACCGCACTCGCCGCGCAGGTCATCGACCACCTCCGCGACCGCTACCCGGACGGCCAGCTCTATGTCGACCTCGGCACGGACACCGACGACCCGGCAGAGGTCCTCTACGACATGCTCCTGAGCCTCAACGTCGACTCCAGTCAGATCCCGAAGGGCCTCAACCGCCGCCTGGGCATGTACCAATCGGTGACCAGGGGGCTGGCGCTCCTCGTCGTCGTAGACGGCGTCGTGAGCGAGGGTCAGGCCTCCCGGTTCCGTCCCGCGTCCCCCGCGAGCGGATACCTCGTGGTCGGACAGCCCCTCCAGGACGCCTCATTCGCCCGGCACGAGGTCGGGCCGCTCGAACCAGGGCATGCCGCCGAGTTCCTGCGCCGCGCCTGCCCCAATCTCGTGGAAGGCGCGCCGGAACGACTGGTCGCCGAGCTCGGGTCGAAACCGGCCGACCTGTCAGCGCTGGCGAAGCTCGTCCGGCACCGCTCCCTGACGGGCCTGTTCGAAGTCCGTGAGGCCCTGGGCGGCTCCAGTCTCTTCACCGGAATCTACGACAGCCTCAGCGAGAGCGCGAAGTGGCTGCACCGCATGCTCGAATCGCTGCCGAACCGGGAGTTCGAGGGCGACCTGACGCAGATCTTCGAAGGCTCCGTCGACTGGACGAAGGGCACCCTCGACCCGTTCGCCGAACTCGAAGCCCTCGGCCTCGTCAAGTCCCACCGGCCCGGCTGGTACCGGCTCGAATACCAGATCACCGGCGCCGGGGGACGCCACGCCCGCATCGGCGCCGTCCGCTCCGACGTGCACGGCTCGGTCCGCGACGCCCTCATCTGGCACATCCGGCGAGCCCAGCTCGCCGACCACGCGATCATGAAGGCCCGCATGCGTTTCGCCCCGCCCCTGCCCCGCCACATCGCGGCGAAGCCGTTCACGAGCGAAGCAACCGCCATCGAGTGGTTCCGCACGCTCTATCCCGTCCTCCACCGCTCGCTGCTCGTCACCGCGAAGCAGCGGTTGCACACCGATCTGACCTGGGCTCTCGCCGAAGCACTGTGGGCGTACTACGCCAACGCCTCCCGCTATGAGGACGCCGCCGAGGCCTACCGCGCAGCCCGCGCCGTCGCGGACGGCCCGCATGCCGAGGCCCACCTGTCCTCGTTGCTCGCCATGTGCCTCATCAGGATCGGCGGGTTCGACGAGGCCGAGCAGGTCCTCGACAACGCGATGGAAGCACTGGAGTCGGCCCCGCCCGCGGCCGAGCGTGCCGAGGCCGTCGACCGGACCCGGCTCAAAGGCATCGTCACCGAAGCGTTCGGACGCCTGCGCCAGGGTCAAGGGCGATTCGACGAGGCCCGCGACGTGCTGCTCCGCTCCTGCGAGTACATGGCGGAGGCAGGCGAATCACGAGCGGTCGGCATCCGCCTCCGGGTGATCGCCGAGACGTACCAGGCCGAAGGAAGATTCGAGGACGCCGTCGCGACCTGGACGCAAGCGGCCGAGCAGTTCGATCCGGGAACCGATTGGCGCAACCGCAACGGCGCACTGCTCGACATCGCCATGCTCCGCCTCCGCCGAGGCGACACCGGTGTCGTCCCGGAGATCGAAGACCTGCTGAAGCCGTTCGAGCAGGGCGGCTACTGGCAGACCGTCGCCGAGACGCACGAGCGGGTCGCGGAGGCGACCGGCGAGGACGGGAACCCTGATCGGGACCGGTTGGAGCGGGCGCTGCGGCTGTTCGACGCGCACGGCGCGGTCCTCGACGCCGCACGGGTCCGGCAGCGGCTGGGGCTCAACGGATCCGACGAACGCTGACGGTCCCGCCGTTCACGCGCCACTCGCCTGAGTCGGGCCTTCCCGCCGCGAACCAGACCGAGACCGCCGCATCGGCCAGCTCGGGGTCGCAGACCGTGCGGAACCTGCGCCCGTCGGCGCAGGCCCAGGCCAGCGCGTCCGGGCCCGTGCGCACACTCGCCACCTGAGCGAGCGGGTGCTCGTCGAGGAGCATCAGGCCTTCCTGCTGCGCCTCGCTGTCCGAGAGCGCGTCGTGGTGCCGGACGATGGCGTCGGCGCGGTCGCGGGCGCCGACATCGAGGCAGCGGACGTCGGCGACCAGATGGCCCGGGCCGCGGCGGCCGTCGTCCGAGGGGAAGCGGCGGCACACTGCGGCGCCGCCGTCGATCTCCACTTCCGCGCGCCAAGCCGATGTCGGGCGCCAGTGGGGCACCGGAGTCGGCGGAGGGAACATCCGAGGGTCCGGTCCGGCGGGCTCGTCCAGGGAGAGCGTGCGGTACAGCCCGGTGCGGAGTCGGTGGGACGGACCCGGATCGGGTTCGGCCAGCGCCTGGGAGAAGCACTCGTCCCGAATCGGGTCCGCGTCGCACAGGCGCTCGATCTGGCCGAACAGGTCGCCGGCCGCGTGGAACGCGGGCGCCAGTGTGCCGAAGGCCGCCAGCGGCGACTCAGGCGGCATCTCCTCGAACCCGAAGGCCGCCACAGCGGTCGGAATGCCCAGCGCCGCACCGTAGAAGCCGATGGAGCCGTGGTCGCCGACGATGCAGTCGGCCGCGAGCAGCGCGGCTCGCCAACCCTCGCCGGGGTCGACCATGATCAGCCCGTTCTCCAGTTGGCGGCGGAACAGGCTCTCCATGCCGCCGTGGACGGCGAGGATGTTCGGGTGGGGGACGAACGCGACCGCGTAGTCGTCCATCGGAAGGGCGGCGAGCAGGCGCTCCGGCAGGGACGGATGGTGCGCGAAGAGCGAATGGCCGAGCCAGGTCGATGCCACCAGCACGAGGCGCCGGTCCGGATCGAGCCCTAGGGCGCGGCGGTATTCGCGGCGCATGCGGGTGCTGAGCCGGAGGCGCTCGAAGCACAGGTCGCCGGTGATCTCTGCGAACGGGAGCGCCTCGGGGCAGTCGATGCGGAGCCGCTCGGCGGAGGCCGGCCCGGGGAGAGCCAGGAAGGCGGGAAGGCGTCCGTCGTCACTCTGGAGCTGGCCGCGGGCGAGACCCGCGACGCCTTCGAAGTAGGGGGTGAAACGGTTGTGGCCCGCGCCGTGCGGCACGAGGGCGATATCGCAGCCGGCCTCGTACAGGGTGTTCGTCGCACCAGAGGAGACGAGCAGATCGGGCGGGTCGGCGGTGACCGTATCCCAGTCGAGCCAGTCGATGTCCCTCTGCCGGCTGAACCGGCGCCCGCTCGCCTGACGCTCAGTGTGGAACAGCGCGTATCGGATGAGCAGCCGCCGATCGCCCGCAAAGAGCGGCTCGACGTCGTAATACAGCCGGTTCAGCGCCTGCAGGCTCCCACCCGCGAACACGACTCGACGCTCAAACGCAGAACTCGCCCCGTCAACCGGCCATCCCGGTCTCCGGTCTCCGGTCTCCGGTCTCCGGTCTCCGGTCTCCGGTCTCCGGTCTCCGGTCTCTATGTGCATTCTATTCCTGTTGCGAGACATAGCGTATGAGGCTGGTGGCGTGTCAAGCATCGATTCTAGCGCTTTCGACTCCCGGCGGCATGGGGATGAACCGCGCGTCCTCGATCCTGGAGTCATCGGCCCCGATGGCGACCCGGATGCCCGGAGACAAGCGCGGAGTGACTGTCGACTTCTAGACAGAACCCGTTCTGCAGGTTTCGGCGGCCGTGAAGTGTCAGCGATTCTGTCTACCCTGGATCTTTCCGCCGAGCGGCCGCCCATCTTCTGAAGTCCGCTCGCCACTCCTCTCGATCGGTGCGTTCCGCCGCGCCAGAAAGCCGTCTACCTCGATGCAGCACAGCACGGACTGGGAACTCGCCGAGGAGTTCGCCCTCGACCATATGCGCCACTTGGGATTCAAGGACGCCAAGATGAACAGCGGTGGTGCCGACGGCGGCATCGACATCGAGTCGGCCGCCGCGGCGGCCCAGGTGAAGCACTTGCAGAGCAAGGTCTCGCGTCCCGACGTGCAGCGATTCCACGGCGCGGCCCCGGCCAACAAGTTCCGGCTGTTCTACAGCCTCGCAGGCTACTCCAGGGAGGCGAGACTATGGGCCGACGAGCACAACATCGCGCTCTTCACCTTCGACCTGGAGACTCGCGTTGCCAAGCCGGTCACCTCGGTCGCGATCCAATTGGACAAGGGCCTCTCGGACCCCCGGCCCCCGCAGACGATGCCGCATGTCCACCGCCCTCCCGAGCAAACGGCTCCGTACACTGCCGGCCCGTATTCGTCGGCGCCGTATGGTCGGATGCCGCCTCCGGTGCAACCCTCGCCTCCGGCCTCGCTCGCTGATGCGATCCGAGCTTCCAAGGAGCCCCAGCCGTTCCGCTGGTACTTCGCGGTCGCGTTGTTCACCGCGAGCACCTTCGCTTGGATTCCTTTCCTCCACGCATACAGCGCCACGAACAACCCGAGGTGGAGGAACTGGGGCATCGGATTCATCGCATGGTGCATCCTGCTGCTTTCGTTGAGCACCGCCGCGTCGGCGGCCAGCGACGAGTCGCAGGGGCTGAGCACTGCGCAGTACCTCGTGTCGTTCGCCGCCGTCGGCGGCATCGCCGTCGCCTTCCTCCGGCTGACATCGGCGCGCGAAGAAGTCCTGAACCCCGCACCCGCACAACAGGTCCCTCCGCCCCCGTCCTACTTCGACCCGCCTTCACCAACTGAGTCGAAGCCCGCGGTTTCCTCCCCGCAGCAGGGCGTGTCCCCCGCGGCGTTCGCGGCGACGACTGGCAACTTCGCCCCGCCTTCACCAGCTGAGTCGAAGTCTGCGGTTCCCTCGCCGCAGCAGGGCGTGTCCGCCACGGCGTTTGCGGCGACGACTGGCAACTTCGCGCCGCCTCCGCCCAGACCTGACCATCCGCGCTGGTACAAGCCCAGTCCGGGCCGGATTATCGGTTCGATCGCTTGGTGCCTGAGCCCGGCTCTGACCCTGGGCTTCGGAACGCCGATCACATTCACGATCGCCGCCGTCCGACGCAGAAGCCTCGAAATGATCGCGTACGCGGCCGCCTACCTGGGTCTGTCGGTGTGGATGTACGCGGCTGGCGGTCCGGAAGCCACGGGAACGCTGGCCTTCGAATTCTGGCTGATGTTCTCCTGGGTCCTGGCGAACATCCACACATTCCTCATCAGGAGGCGGGTCTGGTACTTGCCGTACCAGCCTGACCGGCACGAGCCGGACCCTCTCCCGCACTGATCGCCAGGAGACCACGGACTACTGGCCTTGGGCCAGTGCCGACGGGAGATGGCGGATGGGCCTGGCTACCCCCGTGCCACCTCAGGGGGAAATGACAAGCTCAGGGGCCAACCGGAGTTGGCCCCTGAGCTGTGTATCTATATGTACTCCCGAGCGGATTCGAACCGCCGTTTCCGCCTTGAGAGGGCGGCGTCCTAGGCCCCTGGACGACGGGAGCTTGCCTTGTCGTTCGCGGGCTGGCCGCGGCAACGGAGACAACTGTACATGGTCGGGGAGGGGGGTGTGCAAGCGGGATATGGCTTGTGATGTGGCCTACCTGAAGCGTGGCGGGCCGGGGCGTGGCGCCGACACCTTTTCAGGTGAACCCCCGTTGCGCCGGCCCCGGCCCGCCGGGCGACTGTAACGCGCCGCGCCGGTGGGCGCGGCGCGATTCTCACTGGTTGCTCGTGCTGGCCTGTCCGGTGATGCCGTCGAGCCAGGCGGCGTCGACGCCGTCGTGGTAGTTGACGAGCTTGGCGCCGAAGGCGTCGTCGCCGACCTTGGCGGTGATGCTGGCGATGACGCCGACGGTGGTCACGCAGACCTCGAAGGAGCCGACGGGCGCTTCGGCGGCGCCCTGGACGTCGACGCAGTCGGCGAGCTCGCCGGCGAGGGTGGTGTCGGTGAACTCGGCGCTGGCGGCGGCGTCGGCCGCGGCCGCGGCGAGCCAGGACGCGACGTCGTCGTCGGTGGGGAGGAGGCCGTCGAGCTCCTGGCCGAGCCAGACGGCGAGGTCGGCGTCGTCCTCGCCGGCCCACAGGGACGGGCGGTCGCCGACGACGACCGCGGCGGTGCCCGCCTCGGGGTCGACGGCCACGAGCAGCGCGTCGTCCGAGCCTTCGAGGAGGTACTCGGCGGTGTAGGCGTGGCCTTCGCCGTCGACGAGGCGCTCGCTCAGCTCGGTGAGGGCGGCCTGGTCCTCCGAGGCCGTCTCCTCGCCGCCTGCGCCTCCGGAGCAGCCGGCGGCGAGCGCCAGCAGCGCCGCCGCGCCGAAGGCGGCGCAGCGCCGGAGGGGGTTCTGCACGATCATGGGGCTCCACTTCCGTTGTGCTCGGCGATGGAGGCGCCGGGGCCGCTCTCGGCGGCGCTCGCGAGCCGCGACTCGGCCGTCGGCATCCGGGGGGCACGCCTAGCACAGGTGTCTGATCTGAGATAGGACTCCACCTTATAGCGCCCTAACCAGCCTCCATGTAACACGAGGAGGACCCGTCGCCGCCATCGCGTTTTCGCGGCTCGGAGGCACTGCCGCCGGGGCCGGGGCGTAGGCTGGGGTGCTGTGGCCGGCGCAGTGTCGGGTCGGCCGAAATCCTTCGGACACGGCCCCGTAATCGGGCCGACAGTCATGATTCGGCTATCTCAGGAGTGACAGTGGCTGCAATTGAAGACATCCGGGCCAGGGAGATCCTCGACTCCCGCGGGAACCCCACGGTCGAAGTGGAGATCCTGCTCGACGACGACACGCTCCAGCGGGCGGCCGTGCCCTCGGGCGCCTCCACCGGCGCCTTCGAGGCCATCGAGCTGCGCGACGGCGACAAGTCCCGCTACCTCGGCAAGGGCGTCGAGAAGGCCGTGGACAACGTCAACGGCCCGATCCGCGACGCCCTCATCGGCATCGAGGCCTCCGAGCAGCGCCTCGTCGACCAGGCGCTCCTCGACGCCGACGGCACCCCGGACAAGTCGAACCTCGGCGCGAACGCCATCCTCGGCGCGTCCCTCGCCGCCGCCAAGGCCGCCGCCGACTCCGCGGAGCTGCCGCTGTACCGCTACGTGGGCGGCCCGAACGCGCACCTCCTGCCCGTGCCGATGATGAACATCCTCAACGGCGGCTCCCACGCGGACTCCAACGTCGACGTCCAGGAGTTCATGATCGCCCCGATCGGCGCGCCGACGTTCAAGGAGGCCCTGCGCTGGGGCGCCGAGACGTACCACGCGCTCAAGTCGGTCCTCAAGGACCGCGGCCTGTCCACCGGCCTCGGCGACGAGGGCGGCTTCGCGCCGAACCTGGAGTCGAACCGCGCCGCGCTCGACCTCATCGCCGTGGCCGTCGAGAAGGCCGGGTACAAGCTCGGCACCGACATCGCCTTCGCGATGGACGTCGCCGCCACCGAGTTCTTCACCGACGGCGCCTACCTCTTCGAGGGCCAGAAGAAGACCGGCGACGAGATGAGCGCCTACTACGAGGAGCTCATCGCCGCCTACCCGTTCGTGTCCATCGAGGACCCCCTCTCCGAGGACGACTGGGCCGGCTGGTCCGCGCTCACCGCCGCCGTCGGCTCGCGCCTCCAGATCGTCGGCGACGACCTGTTCGTGACGAACCCCGAGCGCATCCGCCGCGGTATCGACGAGAAGGCCGCCAACGGCCTGCTGGTCAAGGTGAACCAGATCGGCTCGCTCACCGAGACCACCGACGCCGTCGAGATGGCCCACCGCGCGGGCTTCGGCTGCATGATGAGCCACCGGTCCGGCGAGACCGAGGACACCACCATCGCCGACCTGGCCGTGGCCATGACCTGCGGCCAGATCAAGACCGGCGCCCCGGCCCGGTCCGACCGCGTCGCCAAGTACAACCAGCTGCTGCGCATCGAGGAAGACCTCGGCGACGCCGCCCGCTACGCCGGCGCCTCGGCCTTCCCGAAGTTCGGCAAGTAGAACGTATCCAGGGGAACCTGAAGCGGACCTGAAGCCGCCTGAAGGGAACCTGAAGTGAAGGCCCCCGTGCTTCGGCGCGGGGGCCTCCGCCGTGCCGCATCGACTAGGCTGGGCCCGTGAACGCGAGCCGTCGACCCAGCCGCCCCGGAGGACGATCCACCGGTCCCGGCCGCACCCGCGCCGCCCGGCGCCCCGCCCCCGGCACCGCGGGCCGCGCCGAGGTCAAGCGGGTCCGGTACCGGCCCGCCCGGAAGGTCTCCCGCCGCGCCGCCGTCCTCGCCCTCGTCCTCTCCGCGCTCGCCCTCGCGTACGCCTACCCCCTGCGCACGTACGTCGAGCAGCGCATCGAGATCAACCGCCTCGAAGCCGAGCAGTCCGCGCAGCAGGACCGCATCGACGACCTCGAAGCCGAGCGCCTCAAATGGGACGACCCCGAGTACGTCGAGGCCCAGATCCGCTCCAGCCTCCTGCTCGTGCCGCCCGGCGAGGACCTCGTCATCGTCATCGACGAGGACGACCCGAAGCACACCGGTGGCGAGGACGACGAATCCGGGGCCGACAAGCCCTGGTACGAATCGCTCACCGATACCTTTGAAGACGCCGATCAGCTTGATCCGGACGAGACCGAGGAACCGGGGGAATGACCGTGAAGGCAGTGGAGCAGGTGGCCCTGTGAAGCCCGAAGCGTGGCCGCAGGAGCCGCAGCCGGTGACCGACGCGGACGCGGCCGCCGTCTCCGCGCAGCTCGGGCGCCCCATCCGCGGCGCGCACGCCGTCGCCTGGCGCTGCCCCTGCGGGCAGCCCGCCGTCGTCGAGACCGAGCCGCGCCTGCCCGACGGCACCCCGTTCCCCACCACGTACTACCTGACCTGCCCCAAGGCCGCCTCCGCGATCGGCCGCCTCGAAGGCGGCGGCGTCATGAAGGACATGAACGACCGCCTGAACGCCGACCCCGAGCTCGCCGAGCACCACCGCCGCGCCCACGAGGACTACCTCGCCCGCCGCGCCCGCCTCGGCGACGTCCCCGAGATCGCCGGGGTCTCCGCCGGGGGCCTGCCCGACCGCGTCAAATGCCTCCACGCCCTCGTCGGCCACGCCCTCGCCGCCGGACCCGGCGTCAGCCCCATGGGCGACGAGGCCATCGACATGCTCCCCGAATGGTGGCGCACCTCCAGCTGCGCGACGAGGCAGGAGGCCGCCGAATGACCGCCCGACGCGTCGCGGGGATCGACTGCGGCACCAACTCCATCCGCCTCCTCATCGCCGACATCGACGATGACGGCCGCCTCCACGACGTCGTGCGCCGCATGGAGGTCGTGCGCCTCGGCGAAGGCGTCGACCGCACCGGCCGCCTCGCCGACGCCGCCATCGAGCGCACCCGCGCAGCCCTCGCCGACTACACCGCGCAGATCCGCGAGCACGGGGCCGAGGCGATCCGCATGGTCGCCACCTCCGCGAGCCGCGACGCCGCCAACGCCGCCGACTTCACCGCCATGGTCGAGGCCGTCCTCGGCCAGGCCCCCGAGGTCATCACCGGCGACGAAGAAGCGCGCCTGTCCTTCACCGGCGCCGTCGCCACCCTCCCCGCCCACGACGGCCAGCGCCTCCTCATCGACATCGGCGGCGGCTCCACCGAGTTCGTGCGCGGCACCGGAGGCGACGTGATCGCCGCGATCTCCGTCGACGTCGGCTGCGTCCGCATGACCGAGCGCCACCTGCGCTCCGACCCGCCCGGCCCCGCCGAGATGGACGCCGCGACCGCCGACATCACCGGCATCGCCGACCGCGCCCTGGCCGTCGCCGACCCGGGCCGCGAGGCCACCGAGCTCGTCGCCGTCGCCGGGACCGCGACCACCGTCGCCGCGATCTCGCTGGCCCTGCCCGCCTACGACCCCGACGCGATCGACGGGACCCGCCTGACGTACGAGCAGGTCGCGAAGGTCACCGCCGACCTCGCCGCGGCCGACCACGCCGCGCGCCTGGCGATCCCCGTCATGCACCCGGGCCGCGCCGACGTCATCGTCGGCGGCGCGCTGGTGCTGCGGACCATCATGGAGCGCAGCGGGATCGGGGAGGTGCTCATCTCCGAGCACGACATCCTCGACGGCATCGCGCTCTCCGCATAGGACGAAACGGAGCGGCCCCGCTGCGATCGATCGCAGCGGAGCCGCTCCGTGTTCCGTTACGCCGGTTGCAGTTCCTTCGCGGGGGCCTTCGACGAGGCCCGCCACAGCTCGGCCGCCAGCCACAGCGCCGAGACCGTCACCAGTGCGCCCCAGGCGATCCGGCCCGCCTGCGGAATGAAGAACTGCGGCAGGTACGTGACCATCAGGACCGCGAACGGCACGCCGGACCACTTCGACAGCACGCCCGAGCGCCACACCGCGACGGCGGCGAGCACTCCTGCGATCGCGATGAGCGCCAGGCCGATCGCGAACACGGTCATCGCGGTCGGGTCGAGGCGGAACGCGTCGCCGACCTCGGTCAGCGAGGCGTCCCCGTCGGCGACCGCGCGCTCGCCGATCGCCTTGAGGCCGTAGACCTCCGCGCCGTAGTACGAGATGGTCAGGCCCGAGCCGATGTAGCCGATGGTGGCGGCGAGGAACGCGGTCTTCTCGTGCTTCGTTCCCTCAAGAAAACCGCGGAGGGCGCCGTAGCCGAGGGGGATGAGGATGAGGCCGACGATGGCCGAGACGTGGGCGATGGACCATCCGGCGCTGGCCCAGGACGCGGCGCCTTCGAGGGTGGTCTGGTCCTCGCGGGGCGCGACGGCCTCGTAGAGGACGAAGAGGATCCCGGCGAGCGCGAAGGCGAAGGCGCCCATGCGGGCTCGGGGGTCGGGGGCGGTGCGGGTCATCGGGGCTCCTTATGGGGTTCACCGCTCATTTCCGTGAGCGGTGCTCTCTGTTGAGAGCAATGATTGCACATCGTTCCCGAGGATGCAAGAGCGGTGCTCTCGTTTCTGTACACTGGTCTCATGAACGCGCCGAGAACCGCCAGAGAACGCGCCCGCGCCGAGCTCACCAGGGAGATCCTCGCGACCGCGCGTCGCCAGCTCGGCGAGGTCGGCGCACCGGGGCTGTCCCTGCGCTCGGTCGCCCGCGACCTGGGCATGGCCTCCTCGGCCGTGTACCGGTACTTCGCGAGCCGCGACGAGCTCCTGACCGCCCTCCTCATCGAGTCCTACAACGAGGTCGGCGAGGCCGCCGAGAGCGCCGACCGCCCCAAGGCCGTCCCCGAGAACCGCTGGATCGGCGTGTGGAACGGCGTGCGCAACTGGGCCCTCGCCAACCGGCACGAGTACGCGCTGCTGTTCGGCACCCCGGTCCCCGGCTACGCCGCCCCGCACCTCACCACCGAGATCGCCGCCCGGATGCCGCTCACGCTGGCGCGCATCGTCGCCGACGCCAAGCGCGGCAACGGACTGCGGCCCTACACCGGGCCCGAGTGCGACCCGGCCGCGATCGAGCCCGCGATGCTCGCCCTCCTTGAGGACGGCGCCTTCACCGTCGAGGAGACCGCGCGGCTCATCCTCGCCTGGAACCGCCTCGTCGGGATCATCGGCTACGAGCTGCACGGGCATCTGAACAACGTGACCGCCGACGACGCCGGGTTCTTCGACTACGCGGCCCGCGCCGAGGGCGCGAACGTGGGCCTCGCCTTCGACTAGGAGACGGAAGAGGGCCGCCCGGCGCTGCCGGGCGGCCCTGAAGTCTCAGCGGCCTAGAAGAAGTACAGGCCCAGGGCGATCGCGGCCACGACCAGGACCGCCGCGACCGCGGCGAGGACCCACGGCCAGCGGCGGCGCGCGCGGTGCTCGGAGACGTCGCCGACGACCACGGTGACGTTGTCGGGGCCGCCGCCTTCGAGGGCGAGGCGAACGAGCTCCTCGGCGGCCGCCTGGGGGTCGGCGAAGTCGCGCAGGACGTTCTCGATCACGGCGTCGTCCACGACGTCGCTGAGCCCGTCGGAGCAGAGCATGTACCGGTCGCCGATCTGCGCGGGCCGGGTCTCGAAGTGCGCCGGGGCGGGGTTGGCCTGGAGCACGCGGGTGACGACGGACTTGTAGGGGTGGTCCTGGGCCTCGGCGGGGGTGATGGCGCCCTCGTCGACCAGGTGCTGCACGTACGAGTCGTCCACGGTCACCTGGACGAAGTCCTCGCCGCGCACCTGGTAGGCCCGGGAGTCGCCGATGTGGACGATGTCGACGGCGTCGTCGCCGAGCCACAGCCCCGTCAGGGTCGTCGCCATGCCCTCGGACTCGGGGTTCTCGGCCACGGCGGCGCGGATGCGGTCGCGGGCGGCCTCGACGACCTCGCCCAGCTCCGCGTGGGCGTCGGCGGGGGAGCGGCGCGCCAGGCGGGTCACCTCGGCGATGGTCACCCCGCTGGCGACCTCGCCGGCCGCGGCGCCGCCCACGCCGTCGGCCACCGCGAGCAGACGCCGCGACGCGAGGTGGGAGTCCTCGTTCAGGTCGCGGACTTTGCCCACGTCGGTGGCGGCGCCGTAGCGCCATCGCAATTCGGTCACAGGCGATCACCACTGATTCGGCACTGAGTTTCGGCAGTCTGTTCAAAGCTTGGCCGTTCGAGGGACATGGGCGCAAGTGTAGTGGTCCCGCACTCACAGCACGCGACCGTTGAACCCCGGTCCGCGCACCGGCCGGGCCCGGCGCTGTATCCCCCGATCGTGCCACCCTGCCAACCCGCCGCTGAGCTGCGGTGACGCCCCGATTACAGTGGATTCAGCCCGCTTCGCCACCCACCCCCGGGAGCTGCCATGAAGTCCGTGCTGGCCGACCGCTACGTCCTGGAGCACGAGATCGCGCGGGGAGCGGTCGGCGTCGTCTGGCGGGCGTTCGACCGGATCACCGGCGACTGGGTGGCCGTCAAGGTCCTCCGCGAGGAGCTGCGCGGCGAGGCGGAGATCTTCGAGTCCTTCCGGGCCGAGGCCGAGATCCTGCGGACCATCGACCACCCCGGGGTCGTCGGCGTCAAGGACTTCATCGTCACCGACGCGGTCTGCGCGGTCGTCCTGGAGTTCATCGAGGGCCTGGACCTGCGCGAGCACCTGCGCCTCCACGGGCCCCTCCCGGCCGCCGAGGCCGCGCTGCGGTGCGCCAGCGCCGCCGAGACCCTCGCCGCGATCCACCGCTCCGGCTACCGCCACTCGGACGTCAAGCCCGGCAACCTCATGCTGCACGGCGCCGAGGGCGTCAAGTTCGTCGACTTCGGCATCGCCCGCGCCGCCGCCTCCCGCACCGCGCCCTCCCACGGCACCCCCGAGTACATCGCCCCGGAGGTCGCCTCCGGCGACTCCGCGAGCACGGGCGTCGACAACTACGCGCTCGGCCTCGTCCTCTACGAGGCGCTCACCGCGCACAGCGCCTACCGGGGCGGGTCCATCACGGAGGTCGTCGAGCGCCACCTCACCCGCATCCCCGTCAAGCCCGCCGTCGTCGACCGCGACCTGTGGCAGGTCGTCGAGACGCTGCTGTCGCTCGACCCGCGCGCCCGCGGCGACCTCGACGCCGTCGCCGCCGAGCTGCGCCGCCTCGCCCCGCGCCTCTCCCGCCAGGCCACCGCGCCGATCGAACCCGAACTGCGCGAACGGGACGCGACGAAGTCCTTCACCTACGAGCCCGTCACCCCGCACGCCGGGGAGGGCATCGGCGCGCTCCTCGCCGCCGGGCAGGAGCCGCCGCCCGAGCCCGCGCGCCGCGGCCGGTTCCTCGTGGCCGCCTTGGCCCTCGTGGGCCTGGCGGCCGCGGCGGTCTGGGCCGTCGCGGCCCTCACCGGACCCGACGTCCCGAATGCGGAGAATGCGGGCGATCCGTCTGAAGAGGCCGGAACGTCCATCCCGGCCGGGGACCAGTCCTCTGGGGACCCAACGGAACCGGCCTCCACTGAGTCCCCGTCCGGTGACGCTGCGTCCGCCACTCCCGAAGGGCCGGAGTCGGAGAGCCCCGATGGCGGGGTGGAATCAACTGATATGTCCGGATCAGAGGGTGAAACCGGAGGCTCCACTAAGGGCGGTTCGGACGACGACTCGCCCGGATCGGACCTCATCGGTTCCCCCATGCCGACAAGTGAAAACGGCCGCGACAGTCGATAATGATCCATGCGCGGCGAGTGACGCCGCGTCACCCGAACCGATGAGGGCGATGGGGATCACACGATTGGAATTCTCCGATCAAGCGTTGCAATACCGTATCGGTCGCCGTCGGATTCACAAGGCTTGCAGCGGAATCCGTGGTCACGCAGCATGAGTCATGGGTCGGGGTCTATCGACACATTGGAGCTGTCCACTTGTCAGGGCGGCATCCACATGGCATCCTGTCGGGCATGGCAGGAAAAGAACTCAACGCGACCTCGGCAGCATTGCTGGGCTTGCTTCACGAAGGACCGATGACCGGCGGACAACTCATGGCGGAGGCGACCCGTCGCCTCGGTCCGTACTGGACCATGACGCGCTCGCAGGTCTACCGCGAACTCCCCGCCCTCGCCGAAGGCGGCCTGGTGCGCGTCGGGAAGCCGGGGCCCCGCGCCTCGGTGCCCTACACCATCAGCGCCAACGGCAAGCGGGCGTTCACCCGCTGGCTCAACGAGCCGGCCCGGATCGGCCAGCTGCGCGACCCCGTCGCGCTGCGCACGGCCTTCCTCGACTACCTCTCGAAGGACACCGCCGACGAGATGTTCGCCGACGCGGTCGAGCAGCACCAGGAGGCCTTGGCAGAGGCCCGTGCCGCCGCGAAGGACTACGCCGACGAGGACCCGAACGCCGCCGTCGCGATGGAGTTCGCGATCGGCTACCACCGCTCGGCCCTCAGCTGGCTGAAGAAGCGGTAGACGGCTAGACCCCCGGCCCGCGGGCCGGACGCACGAGATCAAGCACGGAGCGGGACGCGGCCCTGAGGGGCTCGCGTCCCGTTTCGTATGAGCCCGAATACAGGCGTACCCTGATCTGTTGTGACCAGTGTCGATGTTTCCGCCGATCTCCGCGAACTCAAGGCGACGCTCGCCAGCGTCGAGGCCGTCCTCGACCTCCCCGCGCTCCGGCGCGAGCTGTCCGAGCTTGAGGCCGCGGCCGCCGACCCCGGGCTGTGGGACGACCCCGATCACGCCCAGCAGCTCACCTCCCGCCTCTCCTACGTGCAGGCCGAGCTCAAGAAGCTCGCCTCGCTCCACGGGCGCATGGACGACGTCGAGGTCCTCTTCGAGCTGGCCGACGCCGAGGACGACCCGAGCGCGGCGGCCGAGGCCGGCGCCGAGCTCGCCTCGATCCGCAAGGCCGTCGACGAGCTGGAGGTCCGCACCCTCCTCTCCGGCGAGTACGACGAGCGCGACTGCGTCGTGACCGTCCGCTCCGGCGCCGGGGGCGCCGACGCCTGCGACTTCGCCGAGCAGCTCATGCGCATGTACCTGCGCTGGTCGGAGCCGCACGGCTTCGGCACCGAGGTGTACGACGTCTCCTACGCCGAGGAGGCCGGGATCCGCTCGGCGACCTTCGCCGTCAAGGGCCCCTACGCCTACGGGCACCTCTCGGTCGAGCAGGGCACCCACCGCGTCGTGCGCATCAGCAAGTACGACAACCAGGGGCGCCGCCAGACCGGCTTCGCCGCCGTCGAGGTCGTCCCGGCCCTGGAGCAGACCGACGAGATCGAGGACATCCCCGAGGACGAGATCCGCGTGGACGTCTACCGCTCCTCCGGCCCCGGCGGGCAGGGCGTCAACACCACCGACTCGGCGGTGCGCCTGACCCACCTCCCCACCGGTATCGTCGTCTCCTGCCAGAACGAGCGCTCGCAGCTCCAGAACAAGGCCACCGCGATGGCCGTCCTCAAGGCCAAGCTGCTCCAGCGCACCCGCGACGAGGAGCGCGCGAAAGTCGACGAGCTGCGCGGCTCGGCCACCGCCTCGTGGGGCGACCAGATGCGCTCCTACGTCGAGCACCCGTACCAGATGGTCAAGGACCTGCGCACGGGCTTCGAGACCGCCGACGTCAAGGGCGTCTACGACGGGAACATCGACGGCTTCCTGGAAGCGGGCATCCGCTGGCGCAAGAGCGGCGAGAAGTCGACCGACTAGCACCGGATCGTGGATCCTGTTTCCTATAGGATCTACGATCCGCTGTGGACCCCCCGTGCCCGCCCGGTGACCCTCCGGCGACCCCGCATGGGCCTCCTGACCACATGTGCTTCCCCCGTTCGGACGAAATCACGTCGTTACCACCGGGCGGTCGTGACATATGGGTCGGAAACGACGGAATATGCCACGCTTGTGCTGGAGCCGCCGGACCGCCTCCGGAATTCGGCGGATAGACTCCGCCTCGTGATTCAGCTTGAGGGTGTAACCAAGCACTACCCCCGGTCGAACCGGCCCTCGGTCGAGGACATGAACGTCTTCATCGACAAGGGAGAGTTCGTCTTCTTCATCGGCCCGACCGGTGCGGGTAAGTCCACGATCATCAAGCTCCTGCTCCGCGAAGAGATCCCGGACAAGGGCAAGATCACCGTCGGGGACACCGACGTGACCCGGCTGCGCCGCTGGAAGACCCCGGCGTACCGCCGGAGCATCGGCTGCGTGTTCCAGGACTTCCGGCTCCTGCCGAACCGCACCGCGGCCGAGAACGTGGCGTTCGCGCTGGAGGTCATCGGCAAGCCCAAGTCCGTGGCCCGCCGCGTCGTCCCCGAGGTCCTCGAACTCGTCGGCCTCGGCGGCAAGGAGCACCGCTACCCGCACGAGCTCTCCGGCGGCGAGCAGCAGCGCGTCGCCGTGGCCCGCGCGTTCGTCAACCGCCCGCTCCTCCTGCTGGCCGACGAGCCCACCGGCAACCTCGACCCCGACACCTCGATCGAGATCATGCGGCTCCTCGACCGGATCAGCCGGACCGGCACCACCATCCTCATGGTCACCCACGACTCCAACATCGTGAACCAGATGCGCCGCCGCGTCATCGAGATCGAGAACGGCCAGATCGTCCGCGACCAGGCGCGCGGCGTCTACGGCTGAGCGAAAGGCAGAACCAGAGCTAATGCGCGCGAAGTACGTGATGTCCGAGGTCTTCCTCGGACTGTGGCGCAACATCTCCATGACCGTCGCCATGATCATCACCATGGCCGTCTCGCTGACGATGCTCGGCGCGGGCCTGCTGCTGTACAACCAGGTCGACGTGATCGAGGAGTACTACCAGACCAACCTCGAAGTGGTGGTCTACCTCGACCGCGACATCGACCAGGCGACCACGGACCAGCTCAAGGCGGACCTGGAGGCCAGCGGCTACGCCGAGCAGGTCGTGTTCGAGTCCAAGGACAAGGCCTACGAGCGGTTCAAGGACACGTTCGAGGAGTCCGAGGACCTCGTCAACTCCGTCGACGCCGAAGTCCTCCCCGCGGCCTTCCGCATCAAGATGAAGGACATCAACGACGCGCCGAAGCTCATCGCGGACTTCCAGGAGCGCGAGGGCGTCTACCAGGTGACCAACCAGCGCGACATCCTCCAGCAGGTGTTCGACATCCTCGGCGGGGCCCAGCGCCTCACCCTGATCGTCGCGCTCGTCCAGGGCGTCGCCGCGCTCATGCTGGTCGCCAACACGATCCAGGTCGCCGCGTACTCGCGGCGCCGCGAGGTCGCCATCATGAAGCTCGTCGGCGCGCCGAACTGGTTCGTCCAGGCGCCGTTCGTCCTGGAGGCCGTCTTCGCCGGCGTCATCGGCGCGATCTTCGCGTTCGCGACGCTCATCGCCGCGAAGTTCCTCGTCATCGACGGCCAGTTCAAGGACCTGTTCTCCCTGATGCCGCCGATCAGCATGCAGTCGATCCTGCTGCTCCTGCCGATCCTGACGGGCATCTCCGCGCTCATCTCCGCGGTCACCGCGTGGATCACGTTGCGGTTCAACATCAAGGTCTGACCCTCACCTGATCGGGGCGATGAGCGCCGATCCGCCTGAACATCCGTCGCAGATGGACTAGATTCTGGCGTTATGAGGCGAATCGGATGGCTGCTCGCGGCCCTGCTCTTCACGGCGGGGACCGCGAGCAGTCCCGCATTCGGGGTCTCCCAGTCCGATCTGGACGAGGTCGACCGCCAGAAGGCCGAGATGGCCGCCGAGCTCGAAGACGCCTCCGACGAGGTCCGCGCCGCGGGCGCCGTCCTCGCCGAGACCGAGGCCCGCCTGCCCGGCGCCCAGCACGACGTCGACGTCGCCCAGGGCCGCGTCGCCGCCGCCGAAGCCGAGTCCGCGCAGGCCGCGCGCGAAGCCGAGGCCGCCCGCGAGGCGCTCGCCGCCGCCGAGGACGAGTACGCCGCGGCGGCCGCCGCCGTCGACGAGGCCCGCGAGTCCCGCGCCGCCCTGTTCAACGCCACCGCCCGCGGCGCCGAACTGCTCACCGTCGACGCGATCCTCGCCTCCGACGAGCCGTCCGAGGCCGTCGACGGCCTCACCTACCTCGAATTCCTCATGGACGGCAAGGAGCAGGCCGTGCAGGAGGTCACCCTCTCGCGCCGCGAGGCCGCCAACGCCGAGAACGCCGCCGCCGCGGCCGAGGCCGAAGCGGCCGAGGCCGAGGCCGCCGCCGCGCAGGCCCTCGCCGACGCCCAGGCCCGCGAGGCCGAGGCCCACGCCGCGCAGCTCGCCGTCCAGCAGCTCCAGGCCGACCAGGAGGCCGCGCTCGCGGTCGCCGAGTCCTCCCGCGACGAGGCCCAGGCCGACTACGACGAGCTCGAAGCCGAGTCCGAGCGCCTCGCCGACCAGCTGCGCCGCGAGGACGACGACAACGACCACGGCGGCGGCTCGTCCTCCGGCGGCGGTGGTGGCGGCGGCTGGGTCGTGCCCGTCGACGGCTGGAAGTCCTCGGACTTCGGCTGGCGGATGCACCCGATCTTCGGGTACGCGCGCCTCCACGGCGGCACCGACTTCGCGGCGTCCTCGGGTACCACGATCCACGCCGCGGCCTCCGGCAAAGTGGTCTACGCGGGCTGGAGCTCCGGGTACGGGAAGCTCACGTGCATCTCGCACGGCGGCGGCATCACCAGCTGCTACGCGCACCAGTCGAGCATCTGGGTCTCCTACGGCGAGCACGTCGACCGCGACGAGGGCATCGGCGCGGTCGGCACCACCGGCGACAGCACCGGCCCGCACCTGCACTTCGAGGTGCGCGTCCACGGCGAGCGCGTCAACCCCGTGCCGTACCTGCCGTCCTGCCTGTGCCGATAAGGTTTCGACGTACGACTGTTCGATCGTTAAGCTTGCCTGGTGTCCAAGAAGAAGCAGGAAAAGGTCAAGCACTCGGGTCCCGAGCGCTCGGTGGTGACCACCAACCGGAAGGCCCGCCACGACTACGAGATCCTGGACACCTTCGAGGCCGGGATGGTCCTGTCGGGCACCGAGGTCAAGGCGCTGCGCCAGGGCCGGGGGAACATCGTCGACGCGTACGCCGAGATCCACAACGGCGAGGCCCGCGTCCACAACTTCCACATCCCCGAGTACGACTACGGGACGTGGACGAACCACCCGCCGCGGCGCATCCGCAAGCTCCTGCTGCACCGCTCCGAGATCGACAAGCTCGCCCCGAAGCTCGACGAGGCCGGCCTCACGCTCGTCCCGCTGTCGGTGTACTTCCAGAACGGGTACGCCAAGATGGAGCTGGGCCTGGGCCGCGGCCGCAAGAACTACGACAAGCGCCAGGCCATCGCCAAGCGCGAGTCCGACCGCGAGATCGAGCGGGCCATCGGCCGCGCCAACAAGCGCGGCGGGAGCTGACGGGAATATCGGGTCGACCCCGTCCGTTGAGACGGGGTAGAATTCCACAGCACAACTGAACAGGGTGATGAACACTCACTCGACGTTGCACCTGGCACCATCCAGGGGCTGATCGGTTTCGACTCCGTACGTTGACGTGAGGGAAGCGGGTCGAGGAAGCCAACGCCGTCTCGTAAACCGATGTTGGAAACCAATAAGTGCCAACGCAAAGCAACGCACTGACTTCGCCCTCGCTGCCTAAGCGAGCGTGAAGTTTGCCGCTCCAGGGGCGCATCCGCCCTGGACCAGCGGCATCATCTGAGGATGCTGTGGCCGTCGTCTTGATCGCTGGGACGCCGTCCGAGACTTTCGGCGATTAGAGCCCGTCGCACCGACTCGTCCGCGTGATCGGTGGGGCTCGATAAAAGGCACAGCGGACTGCACCCGGAGAAGCCTCACGAAGGCCGCGGAGGACCAGGGTTCGATTCCCTGCAGCTCCACCATAGGGTTCGCACTTGAACCCTGACCCATAGGAAAAGCGGCACCAGCCTCCGGGCAGGTGCCGTTTCGCCGTTCCCGGTCCCGGAACGCGATGAGCGGCGCGATGGATTCCGACACGCCGCCCCGGACCACGGTGGCCCGCTGGTCCGTGTCGGTGTCCAGGTGGAGGCGGGTGAAGCAGATCGTGTTGAGGATCTTCCGCTCGTCATCGCTGAAGGACTCGTAGAGCGCCCGAGGCCGGGTGAGCAGGTCGATGAACGGTGCCACCGTTGCGACCGCCTCATCGAGCCGGGGCCGGTCTGCCTCAGCAAGCTGGGCTTCGACCGTTTCGCGTTGCGCCTTGATGCCCTGGATCTTCGCGGTGAGCTTCTCGGTGGGCCAGTCGGGATCACCGATCAGATCGAGCACCTGGTCCTCCAGGGAGGCGAGGCGCTTGCGCTCGCGCTTGAGATTCCGCTTGAGCGCTGAGGTCGTCTCCAGATCGGCCCGCCCGACCCGCTCCAGCCCTTCCCGAGTGAAGGCGGCCTCGTCCGGCGACAGCGCGATGGTCGCGTAATGCGCGGCGACGGCCGACTCGACGTCGGCAACGGGGAACCGTGGCAGCTTGCACCCGTCGCCCTCGTTGCGGCCCATGCATAGGAAGTAGAAGTACAACCGCCCGGTCTTGGACTTGCCGCGTTCGATGATGAGCCGCCGTCCGCACCGGGCGCACCACACGAGCCCCTTCAGATAGTGGTCCCACTTCCGCTCGCGGGTGCCGGCCCCGCGCTGGCTCACGAGTACCGCTTGCACCTGCTCGAACAGGTCGGCGTCGATCAGCGGTTCGTGCCGCCCCGGGTACTCAGTGCCGTTGAAGGACACGTAACCGAGGTAGTACTGGTCGCGCAGAATCTGCCCGATCTTGTGCATCGACAGTTCGGTCCCGGCCGGATACGTCTTGGTCGGCCGCGTCCGCAGCCCCGCGCTGACCGCCAGCTCACGCAGCCCCTTGAACGAGAACTGCCCAGTCGCATACCGCTCGAACAGCATCCGCACCAGCGGGCCGCGCACCGGATCGAGAGCGACGGTCCGCACTTCGCGGCCGTCGACCATCTCACGGACGTTCAAGTACCCGAGCGGTGCCCGTCCCGGCGTCCCGCCCCTCGCGGCCTTGGCTTCCATCTTGTAGGCGATGTCCTGGCCCGAGACCCGCGACTGGTACTCGTTGAACCCGTCGACCATGTGCGCCATGAGGTCTCCGGTAGGGGAGTCGTCGGTCGGGTCCTTCACCGACAGGATCGTCACCCCGAGGCCGCGCAGCTCCTTCTTTGTGAAAGCCGCGTCAGCGGTGTCCCGGAACAGGCGCGAGCGCATGTACACGACGATGTAGGCGACATCGCCCTCGTTGCGCACCCGCCCCATCATCTTGCGGAAGGCAGGCCGCCCATCGATCGAGCGGCCGGACTTCCCGGGTTCGACATACTCGTCAACCACCTCAAGGCCCATTCGTTCCGCGAGCGCCAGACACGCCTTCCGCTGAGCCGGGATCGAGTTCCCCTCCGGGTCGTAGTCGGTGTCCACCTGTCCCTTGGAGGAGACCCGCAGATACACCACGGCCCTGCCTTCTGCCCCTTGTCGCACCGTTTTCTGCCCGCGCCCGGTCATGTCGCCGTCGCCCCTTCACCATCGCCTGAATCGCTGTCAGGGGCCGCGGCACCAGCCGTGTCGGCCTGGTCCCGCTCCTTGGCGACCCGGCGCGCAGCACGCAGCAGCAGCGCCGCCAACTGATCGGTATCGATGACCTTCCGGCGCGCACCGGTGACCCGGATACGCCGATCCACCCGGCTCATCGAACCCACCACATGGCGGTAAATGTGCTGGTAGCAGCCCCATTGGCGACCGTAACGCGAACTTGTTGCAGATACGAGCATCGGACGCAGGCGGGTGAACAGCCTCGCTCAGTCGGAAACCACTCGGGCTGCGAGAAGAAAGAAGACGACCAAATCAAAATGGGCGGCGAACCGTCGCTTCGGTCTCAGAGACCAACCAAGGTACCTGCTCGTCACCGAGTCGTCCAGCAATCCGAATGCAGGTACCCGCACCGACCCGCACGGTGCGGGTCGGTGCGGGTACTGAATGCATCTTCTTGTCCGGTCGCCGCCTATCCGATGTACGGCTCGGATCGATCTGCGAGGCCGTGCGCAATGCGAAGCCGCATCGACGGATTGATGGGCAGACGGTCAAGCTCCTCGACGCCGATCCAGGCGACTCGGGTGGACTCCGGACTCGTCGTGATGCTGCCACCCGTCACGCGTGCTTTGAAGGAGATCGAGAACTGCTGGCGGACCTCGCCGTCCCCGTACTCGATCAGATGTCCCGGATCGGTGTAGAGGCCGACGATGCCGGTGATTTCGACATCGAGTCCGGTCTCCTCCTTGGCCTCACGGACTGCGGTCTCTGCGATCCGCTCACCGAGATCATGCCCGCCGCCGGGCAGTGCCCAGTCCCCGTTGTCTGACCTCTGGATCAACAGCACCCGGCCCATCTCGTCGGCAACGAACACCACCGTTGAAGGAACAACACTGTTGGGCGCAGGGACATCCAGGTCAGGCGCGCGCACAGGTCGACGATCGTGTCCGCAGGGCTGGTGGTGGAGATACCGGAGACCGTACGACCCAGCGGTGGCGGCCAAGCCGGGTCGAGGATTCGGTGCTGAGGCGGGCGATGCGGTCGCCGATGCGCCGTTTTTGGAGCGCACGGTGCCAGTTGGGGATGTCGTAGGTCTTGTCGGCGTGGACTTTCCTCAGTTGCCTGCGACGCGGGCCGCGTCGGCGGGAGGGGATCCTGGAGATGCCCTGGAACAGCGACTCGAGGACCCGGGAGTCGTGGATGTTCGCGCCCGAGACACCGAGCGCGAGCGGGAGTCCGTTCCGGTCGGCAGGACGCGGATCTTCAAGCCGGACTTGCTGCGATCGACCGGGTTTGGCCCGGTCAGCGATTCCCCTTTCTGGCGCGCAGGTTCGCCCCATCGACGATCGCTCTCGGCCAGTCGATGTCGCCAGCGGCGCCGAGCCGGTCAAGCACGGCGCGGTGGCGCTTGGCCCACGGCGCGGCCTCGGACCACTCGGCAACGCGCCGGTGCGCGGTCTGGTGCGAGACGCCGAAAACCGACGGCATGTGTCGCCAGGCGCATCCAGTGGTCAGTACTCCCACAGCCCGTCGGGCATAAGGCGTCTGGCGAACTCATCCACGCATGATCTATCCCTGACCTCTTGGGCACCACCTGAGAAACTCGCTTATTGCAGGAACCCACCGGCTGAGATGCGTTCTTATTCGGAAAGGGTGCCATTGTATAGAGTCTGGTCAAGATCTCGAGGTCGGATCAATGGCTTCCCCTTGACGAAATAGTTCATAGGTATTGTCGCGCGGATTCGGGGCGTCGCCAGGGCCTCAACTGAGTGAGCAGTTTCTCTGGCATCGAAGAAGAACAGGTCGCCGGGCATCATGCTGAGAGCGACTTGATCGTCGACGTCCTGGCCGAACAGTAGCCGCCCTCCCAGCCGCACAGACGATGGTGACAGCACAAGGAGCCCAGTATAGGGATTACTGTCATAGTGCCACTCGTAGCGACCTCCGATACCTTCGAGAAGGTTGATGTTCGCTCCACTAACAAGATCCGGCGACGGAATGAGCCCGACACCGAAGACGCGTTCCGCGAGATGCAGAAAGTCTTGTTCGTACAGTTCTTGTAGCCGTGGCAGGTGTTCTGCAACTGCGCGTCCGTTCATTAGGCGATACGTCAGTTCTATGCCAACGTCTTCCAGGCTAGTTGAGGTACCTCCGACCAGTTTTGCACTTGTCGCCATCTCGGCAGCGACCGTTAGAAAATCGTCGATGTCTCCAATGGTTAGAAGACCATCTGCGATCGCGTTTGTTCCATAAAAGGGGTATGGAAGCACGGAAACTCCGGTTTAGAGAAAAGGGATTAAGAGCTGGTCCGAGATAGTGGGGTCGCCATCTTGATCAGCTTATTGTAGATTTCTAGCATTCTGGAAAGGTCTACGTCGAGCATCGTAACTTCTCCACGAGCGCTCCCCGATGGGTCAAAGCGATCTTCCAGCCCAACACGACCATTGAAGTCGATGAAACCTTCGCCGATCTGTTTAAGCAGATTGGGGTCGTACTTGGTTACCTCTTCATTTTTGACCAAGTACCCGATCAAGGGAGCTTCAGACTCTTTAGTGTGTTGGTCGATTGGTGATCGTGTTAGGAATTCTGCAATCCGCTTGCTTTCAACGATAAATATTCTCTCAACACGCACACCTCGCTCAGCAGCATCAATATTGGCTCGCAAGAAGTTTCTCTCTAGATCGCTGTCATTCCACTCCTCATCCGAGGACATTGAAACTGCATGCACGTATTCACCATTGCCGAGGGTTCCAAACTGACGAAATAGCCAGTCGTAGTAGTCGCCAGTCTGCAGGGTAGAGGAACGCTTGTTTATTGCGAGGAGTCGAAGCTGTTCGGTAGCATCCTTGACAATCTTCTGCTTGACTGGCGAGAACTCCGGTTCGGTAATAGCGGCGAATCGGCGAACTACTTCGTTGAGTGAAGAATAGTCAGCGTCAGGGCCAATCTCGATGTAGTCCGCGATCTTCCTGAGTGGCAACAGATCCCGTGCGAGAGTCGCATTTATGTCATCGCGCTCTTTTGCGAATGACTCCTCAAGTGCCTTTCGCTGAATGGTAAGCAGCATGCTACCAACAGGAGCCGCGAGTGAAAGCGCCCATCCTGCTGGCGAGCTCGCAAGGAAAAGCCAGTTGACGACACCGAAAGCAGCGCCAAGAAGCAAGCCAAAAACAGCCTCGACGATCGAAACGGGAAGACTGCCTATTTTCATGGAACTGTCCTAATCGACCGACTCTGACTCGTACTTTGAGATTGTATCGACGCCTGTATATCCGCCATCGACAGTCACCACCGACCCAGAGATAAACGAAGCCTCGGCGGAGGTCAAGAACGCCAGAACATTCGCAACCTCGGCGGGCGTTCCAAGTCGGCCAAGAGGTGTGATCCTACGAGACATCTCGAACACCTCATCGGTGTCCATCACCCCGCCGATCCAGCCGGCAGCGACCGCGTTGACCCGAACCCCATGTGGCCCCAGGTTGTTCGCGAGCGTCATCACCAGGTTGTGTACAGCCGCTTTAGAGGCGGCATATGCGCCAGCGCGGTACGAGCCACGGAACGCTTCGGTGCTCGTCACAATCACTGCACTCCCACCGTCAGCCAGCAAAGTTGAGGATTCGGTGAATAGGGCAGCCGGGGCGGCAAGGTTCTCAACTACCGATCGTGTCCACTGGGCCTCGTCGAAGCCGCTGATCGGTTCCATCTCGAAGTACATGTGTGCATAGACAACTGCGGTATAGCCCTCGGGCTGCTCTGACGCGAACGTTCTCACTGCTGACAGATCGCCCAGATTCAGCTCGACCAGCCTAAGCTTTCCCTCGCTTTCATTCCGAAGTCTGGTTAGCTTGTCGGACGGCGGGACGCTGTAGGTTCCGACAACATTGATACCCTGCTCTAGAAGCCGAGTAACAAGGGCCGCCGCGACCGGGCTCTCAGTTCCGACCACCAAATAGCTCATTTTGAACTTCCTCTATTTTCTACTGATCTTATCAGGATTGTTGAATTCGAATACATAGCGTATGGGCGTGATCTTTGTATATGGAACATAAAGTTGCATCTATTGAATCGCTGAGAAACTCCAATATTTTGGACTTATTCGCTCCTCGGCCACGAAGCAATGTCAACCCTCTAATGTGCATACGATGGAATCTTACGGAAAGCAACTTCCGAATATCGTAGGCCGAATAGAGCCGCGCGTCGACTGCAAATCCATCGGGGATTTCCGCACCCCTTGGCGTGTACGCCACTACTTCGCTATTGCGTCGATCGGGGGAAGTTTGACGATCGAGACCGTACACCATCAGGAAGGCGCGTCCGTTTCGACGTAGCACCCGGGCGGTCTCTGCCAAGGCTAGCTCGATCTCCAGCACATGTGAAAGCGCACCGAAAGTTGAGATCGCTACATCAAAGGTCTCATCTTGAAACGGCATTGAGCGGGCATCACCTTGCACAAATGACCGGCCAGGGAACGCCGCTCGTGCCACATCAAGCATCGGTCCAGAAAGATCCAATCCAACATAGTTGACGCTTTCAGGCAAGAGTTCGACGCCCTTTCCTGTCCCGCAGCCCACATCAAGAACACGGGCACCATGTGGAACGAAGCGTCGCAATGCGCGGCGCACCAAGCGGTCCTCGCGACGGAACTCCTCTCCCTGATAGGCGCTGTTGTAGATCGCAGCAATATCGTCGTAACTCACGCTTATTCCCTGAGTGCAAACGGTATCTTCGAGGATCATCACATTCGATCTTGGCAAGGATTTTCACAGGGCAACGACCATCTTGTAGGAGCAATGATTAACTTCTTTCGCTCTCAGCCTCAGAGTGCTCACATACCCGTCTGCGAGCATCTATGAGAGACTACTATACATGGTGCTTCTCGCCAGGACGAGAACAGGTACGAGATGTGGAGCCGGTAGGATCTCTATGGCTCTCAAAATCAGCACAAGTCCGCTGCTTTCGATTCGTCTGTGCTCATTGTGGTTTGAGCAGCTTTCTGAGTTCTCTCGATTTATGCTCGACCGTGCGAAAAGGCGCTGTACTGGGACGCGTTTTTGTGGTATTAGGCGCCCCGTTGGCCTGGTGCCATCTTGGGCAGCAGACGCGGCGGGCCATGTAGTGCTGTCCGGGTTTCGCGGTGTGTCATGCGGTGAGTACGAGTCGTAGGCGGGTCTGATGGTGGTGCCATCGGGCTCGGGCGAGGTAACGCTGTCGCCAGATCGACCAGTGGGCTTGGTGTGCTTTGCGATCGGGTGGGTCGTAGGCGATGAGGACGGCGAGGCGGGCGCGGATCTCATAGCGGCTGGGCGGAACAGGCGGCAGGTCGGCCGGGATGGGCTGGTCGGCGCGGTGCGGCAGGTAAATCGGCGCCCAGGCGATCGGTGTCGATGACGTCGCGCCGTTTCCCGGTCACACGGATGTGTCGACCGGCCCGGCTCATCGCACCCACCGGCCGGTGAATGCGCAGGTAGCGGCCCCTTTGAGGACCGTAGCGCGGACTCGATTGGTATACGAGCCTGCAACACGGATGGGTGAGAAGCCTCGGACCGCGCACGTGGCAAGGAGCTGCCGAGCGGCTGTCTTACGTGCGGGCAGGCATGACGAATGAACCTGCGTGGGCTGTGGGAAGAGAGTTGACCAGTGCAAGGGAGGCGACGTGCCGTCACTCGTGGTCTCAGATGCACTCTAGGTTAGCGGAGTGTCACTCATGATGCAAGGGGTAAGGGTGGCAGTAGGTCCTGATGTGGGGGCCCGCGGAGCGGGGCGGGTACCACTCGTTGTCGTCGTAAGACCCTTTGGGGGGAAATCAGAATGTATTTAGTAGGACCCGCACGACGGGTCCTACCTATTCGCAGCGAGCTGGGGAAACACGGCGGTGCGAGTGCCGGAGGCGTCTCGGGGGTGCTCGCGGAAGTGGGCACGGGTCCGTTCCCGGAGATCGTTCCGGGACTCCTCCGGAGCATCCTGGCCTGAGCCGTCAGAGACGGCGGAAGCTGTAGACCTCGTCGAGGCAGCGCATCTCGGCAGGCGAATCCCCGGCGCACCACCAGACCGGGCCGAGCGGATCGCCACTTCTCGTCGTGTTGGTGGTGGCGACCAAATCGCGTCCTCCTGCTGCGGCGAGCCGATCGTGGAGGTTGGCTTCCCGTCCGGGTTTGGTGAACTCGATGAGCATCATCCGTGGCGGCGCCAGGGCGAGGATCTGCTCGCGGGTGCGCTTGCCCTCGTTGATGTCCCTGCTCCGGATGCCCTGCCGCCTACCGATCTCCTTGTTGTACCAGTCGACCTTGCGCACCAGGCGCTCCAACGGCTCGGTCCCGGTGTCGTACTCAAAGGTGAACTCGCGCTCTTGCCCGGCGAAAGCGAGGTCGAAGCAGCCGTCCGGGCGCTGGCCCATAGCGGGCGAGACTTTCTCGGCCTCGCGTTCGACATACCAGTACCGCAGCACCGCATCGATATCGCCGCGGCACGAGGAGGCCAGGCGCGTATAGAAGTCGTTGACGCCTTCAAGGTGCGAGCGGTGCGAGGAGAAGAACAGCGAGTCCGCGTACTGCCTGGCCTTCAACTTGGTCGGAGCCCTGCCGGGTTTCGGCTTCTCGGACTCGCCGAAGAAATCAATCCCCGGATCGCGCTCGAAGTCAGCCACAGCGACGGAATGTGCCAGCGTGAGGCCCAGGAAACCCAGGAAATACCGGTACGCCTCGTGCGTCGAGGGACGCCGGCGATCGAGCAACTCTCGCTCGCACAGCGTCTTGATCCGGTCATACGCCGAGGAAGCCGAATCGAAGAACACCCGCTCCAACTGCACGATCGTGAGCAGACGAAACCTGTTCAAGTGATCGACGATCGCGAGATCCCGCTCCGTCAACTGGTGCGCGATCTCGCCCAGCGAAGCCGCCGCCTGGGCGGGTTTGCGCCATGAGGTCATAGACCCGCCTCCAGCCGGTAGCGGACACGTCTTCGGACGACGCCAACCGTGTGGCGCCGCGTCAGCTTCTGCTCGGATCGAATCGTCTGCACTCCCATCGCTCATACACATGCCGCATGTCGGCCTGCGTTGCGAGCGCGAGCATGACTCGAAACCGTCGCCGAGGCAAGTGTTTGTGCGGGGTTGTGCGGGTGAAGCACCCTCACAGACCCGCACCGCACCCGCACCGTCCGACTGTTCGTGCCGAGATGTCTGAAACTTGAGGAGGGCTAGGATCGTCGGGTGCAACCGAGCATGGCCGAACGCGCCAAGGTCCTCGCCGAGCAGCGACTGAGCAATACCCTGCCCCGTCGATGGCGGCATGTCCAAGCAGTGGCCGCTCGCGCTGAGCAGATGGCCTCGATGCTCATAGGGTCCGGAGACCGAGAGGCGCTGGTGTCGGCTGCGGTACTGCACGACATCGGTTACGCCCCCTCGATCGTTGTCACCGGCTTTCATCCCCTCGATGGGGCGCGGTGGCTCCGCAGCATCCAGTTCGACGACCGTGTGGCCGCGCTGGTCGCCCACCACACCAACGCCGTTGTTGAAGCCGAACTCCGCGGTCTGGAACGAGACCTCATCACCGAGTTCGCGCGTGAGACCACCCAGGTGGCCGACCTGCTGTGGTACTGCGATCTGACCACCGGGCCGGACGGTCAGCTCTTCACGGTGCCGGAGCGCCTCGCGGAGATCCGCGACCGCTACGAGCCCGGCTCGATCGTCGCGAAGTTCGTCGACCGCAGCGCGGGCGAGTTCTTTGACGTCGAAAAGCGGATCGAGAACGGGCTCTCGCCGGACTAACCGATGTAGGGCTCGGGTCGGTTCGCGAAGCCATGCTCGATCCGCATGCGCATCGAAGGGTTGATAGGCAATCCGCCGAGATCGTTCGATGCGACCCAAGCGACCTGCGTCGATTCGGAGCTCGTGCGCAGCATCCCACCGACCGGTTTCGCTCGGAACGCGATCGAGAACTGCTGACGGACCTCGCCGTCGCCGTACTCGATGAGGTGTCCCGGATCGGTGTAGAGGCCGATGATGCCGATGATCTCGATGTCGAGGCCGGTCTCCTCCTGCGTCTCGCGGATCGCGGTGTCGGCGATGTGCTCACCCAGGTCGTGCCCGCCGCCAGGGAGCGCCCAATCGCCATTGTCCGAGCGCTGGATCAACAACACGCGGCCTTGTTCGTCGGTCACGAACGCGACCGTCGAGGGCACGACGCTGTTGGGGGCTGGAGCGTCGGGGTCGTTGATGTGGTCGATGCGGCTCATGGCCTCACCTTGCCATGATCGCCGCCCCAGGCATTGCGTGAAGCGGTCCAGACGCGGTCGAAACTGTCGGCGTACGAGTTGAACAGCGTGCCTCCGGCCAGACGTCGCAGATGCAAGACCGGAGCGTGCGCGGCAGGGAAACCGTAGACGTGGGTGTTGACCAGCATCTCGTCGTCGTAGCGGTAGATGCTGTTGTACAGCGTCGTCGAGTGATACCCGACGAAGACGCCCTCGGTGCCCCGCAGCTTCTCGTAGAAGGACAAGACGTTGCGAACCTTCGCCGCGAGTGCATCGCCGATCCCCTCCTCACGCCCACGCACGGCTACCGCCTCGCTGTCGGGGTCGCCGAGCAGGATCGTGATCCTGGTGCCAGCCGCAGCCTTCTGCTGCAGCGCCTCGATCAAGCCCGGATCGTGCTCGGGCAGAAACAGCCCGGAGTACACGAGGATGCCGATCCGCTCGGTAGCGTTGTCGAACAGCCGCCGCCACAACTCAGGGGGCACCTGGAAACGCCGAGGGTAGGTCCGGATCACCTCAGACTGCGAAACCCGGGCCTGACGCTCGGCGGTGTCGATGTTCGGCCACAGGTACTCCTCGGCCTCATCGAGCATCGTGGCGACCGCCGAGCGGTGCCGCGGATACGGCACCCTCCCACTGCTGATCCAGCGCCGCACGGTCTTCGCATCGACTTCGAGCTCCTCAGCAAGCCCCTCCGGCGTCAGGCCCGCCACCTGCATGGCTTCCTTCAATCGCTCATTCGGCATAAGGGCTCCCGTCGGGGACGACTTCGGATCTTGAGGACGTCTCTTCGCGTCCCATTGTGTAGTTCAGTCGTCCCCGTCTGTCAACCACCCTGTAAGTACGCCGCTCTCCAGACGGCACCAGGCCGAGCCGAACGACCACGCAACAGGGGGACACGCATGACGCAGGTACAGGCGTCCGACCAGACCGCCAAATCGGAGGTGCTGGGCGAGTGGACGACCGAGCACGGCAACCGCCTCACCCTGATGGCCCGGCGCACGACCGGATACGCCTCGATCTGGCTGACCCACTTCGGCAAGCCCGCCAAGATCGGCTCGGCCGCACACGCAGGCGGAGTCCTCCGTGAAGTCCGCTGGGAAGAGCCCTGGCGAGAGCAGACGGACGCATGGAAGAACCAGCAACGCCGCTACATCGCCTCGCTGATCGCCACCTGGTACGCCGAGGGCCACGAACCCCCGAGGCCGGCCGCCCTACCCTCGACCGTGATCGGCACCTTCGACTGCTTCGGCTTCCGCTTCGCCGTCGAGCCCACCGCCGCCTCCGAGCATGCCGTCCTCAGCGTCATCAACGTCGCGGGCACTCTCACCCCCGTCGCTGACCTCCTCCACGACCAAGGCCGCATCTGCGGCATGAGCACCCGCCCCGGCTGGAAGAGCACACCCGACGACCGCAAACGAACCTGGCGCCACGAAGCCGAAGCCATCCTCACCCGAGCAGCCCAACAAGGCCGCCTCTAAGACCTTCCTCCAAGGGGTGGGGCTCGCTGGGTGGAGCGAGCCCCACCCATTCTTTGCCGGAGAGAAAGGAGGTACCGCAGGGGGGCCGTTCAGCTGGGACCGACCGCGCGGCCGGGGACCTGCAGCGGAACCGAATGCCAGGCATCTTACGTCTATGCTGTGGCGATGGCACTTCAGCGACTTGTCCTCATCAAGTACGCCTGCTTCACTGAGCGAACTGAGCTCGAACTGGCGCCGATTACAGTACTCTTCGGCCGTAACCACTCCGGGAAGAGCGCGCTCGCCCGATCGCTGCGTGTGCTCGAGACAGGCTTCGGTACCAACGCTGCTGTGCCGCTCGACCTTGCTGCGCTCGGGGACGATGCCCCTGAATTTATCGACCTGGTGCCCGACCGGCTCAGTCATGGAAGGGTCGCGGTCGAATTCGGATTCGAGGAGGCAGATGTCTCAGCCACGATCCAGAGCGTCGTCGATGAAGGCGCGGCGCAGGTGGTCAGCGATTGGCGATTGCTATCCGACCACACCGATCTCAGGTTGAGGTGGGACTTTGAACAACAAGCATCACAGGGACTGCGTACCTACCTAGTCTCAGAAGGTGACCGCCCTCCGCGGTCGGCAGCCATAGCGTTCAGAGGACTCACGCCGGAAGGTACTGGACTACCGTTCGAGATCCAGCTTCCGAAATACCCCTCCGTCCGGATGATGGGGCCGTTTCGCAGCCCTATGGCGCGACGAACCCGTCTCTCCTCGGTGGCTCCCGCCCTAGATCCCGAGGGCAGGCAGACGGCCACGATCCTGATTAACGACCATGCGCGTGGATCAGGGGAGGTCATTGGGTTGGTGAATGATTACCTGGAGAAGCAACTCGCAGATTGGCGACTGGAGGTCCGGCCGCAGTATGACGGCTATTCCGTCAGGCTGCGGTCGGTGATTAACCGGAACCTCTCTGTCGCTGCGACCGATTCCGGCACTGGCGTCACTCAGCTCCTGCCGCTGCTCGTGCTGCGGGCCCAGGACGAGGTCGCCCCGCCGATGTCCGAAGTTATCGAAGTAGTGGAGGAGCCTGAGTTGCATCTCCATCCCGCAGCCCAATCCGCGCTCGCGGACATGTACATCGATGCCGCTCAAGCGCAGGCGAATCTGCGATTCCTCGTCGAGACCCACAGTGAGACCTTGCTGCTACGACTGCGACGTCGAGTCGCCGAAGGGACCTTTGATCCGGCTAGGTTGGCGCTGTACTACATCGAGAACGACGGACGCAGATCGACAGCTAGACGCGTCGTCGTGGATGACAGAGGCGATGTCAATTGGTGGCCGGACGGTATTTTCTCGGAGGACTTTGCCGAGGTACGGCAGATCGCTTTGGCACAGCGGAACCGTCTGGAGAACGATGCTCATTGAACTAGACCCAGCGGTCTATACCTTCGAACACCACGACTCGGTGGTCGCGATGCTCGTCCTGTTCAAGAGGCAGTGGCACGACTGGGCCATACACCCCATGGATGTCGCTGCCTTTACCGAGTTTCTCCGTGAAACGCAGCAAGGGCTCGTCTCCGACACCAACCGGTTGTTCGCCGAGAACTGCGCTAAAAACTACCTGGCCTATGACAAGCGAGCGCCGACCCGGTTGGGTGGGGCCAGACTCGCCGAGGGCGTTGAGGAACTCGGTCGACCCGCGGCCGTCATCGTGGAGAACGCCGAGTCCGATGGCTGTTTTCTGCGCGCGGTCGCGACGGTCCTTGACTCGGAGGTTCGTGAGGCGTTCGAGAAGGGCAGAATCGCCCTCGTCCACGGTGGGGGCGTAGGCGACGCATGCAAGCAGGCCAGGAAAGTATGCGAGGAACTCCCGCGCTTCAATCGCGCGTTGCTGGTATTGGACAGTGACCGTTGGGTGCCGGGTTCGGAGTCGAAGCATGAGAAGAAGGCCCGTGAACTCCGCAAAGCGGGCGTCAAAGTGCACGTTCTGCTACTTCGTGAGGCTGAGAACTATGTCCCGAACAGGGTGTTCGTAGCGATTCCGCGGCAGCGTGGTCGGGAGACCACGCATCTCGACAGCTTGAAGACGCTGAGCCACGCCCAACGGGGGCACCTCGACATGAAGAACGGTCTGAAGAGCACCGGCGATACTGCCAGTTACCAGCGCGAACTTTACGAAGACCTCCCCGACTTCCATCGTCGACGCCTGGTCGGCGGCTTCGGGGACCGGATCCTCCATTACTTCGAGGATTTCGTCCGCTCAGTGAGTGCTGAGGACATCATGAAGAACGCTGGCCCGGAGGCGCTCGAGGATCTGCGTGACATGCTGGACCAGATCAAACGGATCGTTTAAGGAGGCGGCATGTCCGGTCACGACCCCGACATCAGCATTCAGCCGGAAGTGCAGCTGATGGAGGCGGTGCTGCGGCCCCTCGCAGACGGAACCTTGCGCATTCCGCGATTCCAGCGGCCGTTCGTTTGGGAGCCTGAGCAGATTCTCGCCCTGTTCGACAGCATCGAACGCGGCTACCCGATCGGCAACCTCCTCTACTGGGAGCCCTCAGAGGAGCTCAGCTCGATGGGCAAAGTCGGTGACCAGCCCATTCCTGCCGCACCCAGGAATGCGAGGACCAGTTACGTGCTTGACGGGCACCAGCGACTGTCTGTTCTATACGCGACCCTGCGACGCCCGGCTGATCCGCCTCGAACTTCTGATCAAGACAGTTGGCAGTGGTGGCCGTACCGGGTGCTCGGGTTGGCGGAAGACGCGGATCCTGAAGGGCGACCACGATACCGCTACCAACATTGGCGCAAGGACACCGAGCCTCCGCCGAACTACCTGCCGGTCCGAGCGGTGCTGCGCACAGTAGATTTCCTCGCCTACTGCCGCGGTCTCGAAGGGAGACCGGATCTCATCGCGGAAGCGGAGCAGGTAACGCAGCGTATCCGCGAATACTCGGTGCCGATCGTCAAGCTAGAGGGCGGATCGCTCGACAAGGCGGCCGAGGTTTTCACCAGAGTCAATTCGACTGGTCGTGCCATGAGCCAAGCCCAGATGGTGTCTGCGCTCACCTATAAAGAAGACGATGCGCCGACCTTGGCGGAGCGCATCGACGAGATCATCGAGGATATTGCAGGAACCGGGTTCGGCGAAGTGTCCGACAAGACGATTTTCCAGGTCGTTCTTGCGGTGAAGGGTGAGGAGGACTACCGCAGTCCTGAATGGTCGACGATCGCGAAAGAAATGGGACCGACGCTGCATGAGACGATCAGTGACGCCTGGGAGGCATTGTCGCTCGCGGTAGGATTTCTTCGAGACGAGGTGGAGGTTCCGTCGGCAAGGCTGATTCCATACGACCTTCAGTTGATCCTCCTGGCGACCTTCTTCAGCAAGTGTTCCCACCCCACCCTTCAACAGAGGAAGGTGCTGCGGCGCTGGTTCTGGGAGACTTCCTGGTCAGGCCATTTCGCCTCCTCCAACACGACGCAGGTCCGACAGAGCTTGCAAGCGATGAAGACCTACGCCGAGGAGGGTATATCCCCAATCCCGAAAGACTTGAAGCCATTGCCGTTCCCCGAGCGGTTCGACCAGAAGGCTGCCAGGGTGCGAGCTTTCATCCTGTGGGATTTGATCGCCCACAAGAATCGACTCGATGTCTCAGGCGCGGTGATCGACGCGGCTTCGATCTACCGCACCAGCCCTACCGCAACCTATCGGCACGTTGTCTCCCGGCCCACCGAATCCAAGCCCGCAAATCGCCTGGTCTTTCCCACTGGTCCTCGGATTTCCGTGCGCCGAGCGCTGGTTGATCTCGACGATAGAACCCGGCCCGAAATCCTGGAGAGCCATGGCATCCCTGAAGCTGCGTGGTGGGCCCTGAAGATAGGGGAGCACAAGACCTTTGTCGAAGAGAGGACTCGATTTCTCGTTGGCGAGGAGAAGAAGTTCATGGACTGGATCCTCGAAAAGTCGGCATCAGTCGGCGAAACAGACGGCCATTCACTGTCCTGATTTCTCAGCTTGGGGCTTCAGTGGCTCGAATGGCGTGCCTCTCGGGTCAGGCGTTTGACGCTTGAGATGCTGATTCCGTACTTCTTTGCGAGAGTCTTCTGGAGTTCGCCTGCTCGAAATTCGTTGACGATGGCGGCGCGGTCTGCGCGGGTGAGGCGGCGTTCCAGAAACCAGGGCCTTCTGTCGGTTGTGCGGGCCACCGGCTGTTCGGGAACTGAGAGGGGGTCAGGGTTCTGAACTGGGCCGGTGAGCAGGTCAGGGAGCTGGTATGAGTGGGCCTTGAGCTGGGGTGATGAGTTCAAGTAGGTCGTTGCAAGATCCACCGACAGACAAGGCCGGGACGCGGAAGCGTCCCGGCCTTCGTCGTGTCCGGGGCCTGTTCAGGCCGCTGCGCAGGCGCGGCGGCGGTAGGCGTCGAAGACGGTGCGGGCGTCGGGGCCGAAGTCCTCCCAGGGGCGGGCCGAGGCGTCGGTGGCGAGCTGGGCGAACAGGGGGACGGCCTCGGCGCCGCGACCGGCGTTGACCAGGCCGTACGCGGCCCAGCTGCGGTCGGCGTTCGCGTAGGGGCCCGTCGCCCCCTCCCGGGTGCCGAGGCGGTGGAGGACCGCGTCGAGGGCGCGGTGGACGCGCGGGTCCTTCCAGACGTGCTCGTTGACGTCCTCGTAGTCGTAGGCGGCCGCGACGACCAGGAACGCGAGGGACGGGTGCGCGGCGGCGGCCCGCTCGGCGAAGGCGAACAGCGGGTCGTAGGAGCCCTGCCCCTCGGGGGACCAGTACATGAGCGCGAACTCGTGCCCGGCGCGGTGGAGCGGGTCGCGCGCTTGGAGCTCGCGCCAGATCGCATTGAACGTGTCGGCGTCGTAGTCGCGGGCGCGCGCGAGGACGACGAGCGTGAACCACGGGGTCGGGTCCTCGGGGGCGAGCCGGGCCGCGTGCTGCGCGGCGGCCTCGGTGCGCGCGACCGTCCGGTAGAACGCGTCGTGCTGCTCCGGTGTGGTCTCCTCCGGGGGCCGATTGCCGCGCAGTTTCCATGCGAGCCAGAACAGGCCGTGGGCGTCGACCACGGCGATGTGGCGCTCGTCGCCGCCCGCGGCGCGCCACGCCTGGAGCCACGCGCCGTCGTCGGCGGCGGCCTCGCCGAGGGCGTGGACGGCGGCCGAACGCGTCGTCCACTCCTCGTAGCCGCGCTGGAGCAGGTCGGCGGCGGGCCGCCAGTCGCCCCGGCGCGCGGCGGCGACGGCCGCGGCGATCGCGGGCACCGCGCGGCTCACGTCGGTGCTGAGCGCGGCCGCCGGAGGCATGCCCCACCTGGTGACGTCCACGGGCGGCATGTCGGGCAGGCCGGGGATGACCTCGGCGGGGTTGACCGTGGGGTCGGTCGCCTGGATGAGGGCGATGACGTCGGACTGGGACACGGTGTCCATGTACGCGGAGAGGGACTGGCCGCGCCGCTTCGCCTCCTTCCGCATGGACATCAGGACGCGGGTCTTCGCCTTCAGGAGCAGTGCCATGAGGTGTTCGCCTTTCCGGTGGTCAAGGTGAGCAGTGCGCGCAGGGGCGCGGTGTCGGGGGCGTCGGCGACGGCGGCGTCGAGCGCCGCCGGGAGCGCGGCGTGGGCGTCCGCGCCGGTCAGCGCCGCGGCGGCGGCCCTGTGCAGGCCGTCGCGGACGTACAGGCGGGCGCGTTCGCGCCGCACCCGCGGCGGGTCGCCAGGCGAGGCCGGGGCGAGGTCGGGCAGGAGCCCCGCGTCGAGCGCGTCGAGGAGCACCGGCAGGGTCGGTTCGCGGCCGGTGGCCCGGGCCGCGTTCGCAAGGACCGCATCGGTGTTCGCGGGCGGACCGGCGACGGCGCCGAAGAGGCGCTCGGGGTCGCGCAGCAGCCCGGCCGCGGCTCCGGCCGGGACCGGCACCGAACCGGGCGCGCGCATCGCGGCGACCGCCGCGATGCGCCGGGCCGTCGGCGGATGCGTGTCGTACGGGTCCGCCGCGGCGGGACCGGACGGGTCGAGCAGTGCGAGCGCGCCAGCGGTCGCCGCCGAACCGGCCGCGAGCGCGGCGGCGCGGTCCGCGGCCTGCTCCTGGGCCCGCGCGAGGCCCGCGGAGGCGCGCAGCACGAACGCGCCGTAGCGGTCGAGCACGGCGCGCAGGGCCCGCTGGAGGAGGTCGTCCCCGTTCAGCGCGGCGAGGGTCCGCACGTAGGTGCGGCGGCTGCGGTAGGCGGCCCCGGCGAAGCGGGTGTCGCGGCCCGCGTAGTGCGCGAGCTCGTGGGCGAGGACCGCGGCGAGCTGCGTGGCGGTCATCGCCGCGAGCAGCGGCGCGCCCACGGACATGGTCCGGTGCGTGCGGCACCCGCGGCGGTCCTCCCTGACGGCGGCGTTCGCGTCGGCGGTGAGGCGGATCTCGTGCGGCGCACCGGTGCCGACGGCTGCGGCGAGCACGCGGACCAGGGCCCACAGGCGCGGCTGGTCGCGCTCCTCCACGAGGACGCCGTCCGGCGGTTCGCGGTCGGCGGCGGCGAGCGCCCACAGGCCGTACCCGAGGGCCGCCAGGAGCGGCAGGAGCGCGACCGCGATCTTCGCGCCTCCCCACGGGGACACCGTGAACGCGTACGCGACGCCGCCGAGGAGGCCGCCCCCGACCGCGAGGATCAGCGCGGAGACGGCCCCGGTCAGCGCCGCCCACCACAGGGCCCGCAGCGAGGTCAGCGCCGGTCCTTCGGCTTCTTCATGCGCTCGGCGAGCTCCCGGATCTTCCGGAGCTCCGCTTCGAGCTCCGCGGCCGCGGCGGGGTCGGCGGCCTCCCACAGCTCGGTGAGCTCGTCGTCGGCGGCGCTGCGCTCCATGCCGTGGATTTCGGCGGCCTGCCACGCGAGCCGGTGCACGCGCTGCTCCAGCGACGGGTCCTTCGCGAGGATCGCCTCGACCCGCTCGGCGACGCCGCCGCCCGGACGCGCCAGCGCGGCGACGTCCCGCTTCGCCTGCTCGGCGGACTTCCCGCCGACGAGCCGCGCCTGGAGGTGCGCGATCCCGGTGAGGACCATGGCGGTGACCACGGCGACGGTGATCCCGGCGAAGAACCCGTAGACGAGGTTCATGACCAGGCCGTTGCGCGCGAAGAACGCGAAGAGCACCGCCGTGGCGACCATGCAGACCAGGTACCACCAGTACCCGAGCCGCTCCAGGAGCCGGAACCATGCGGGCTTGCGCCCGGGGAACCCGTCGAGGGCCTCCGCCAGCCGCTGCACGGCCTCGTCGACGCCGGGCGGCGCGTCGGGCGCGGTGATGACGACATGGTCCGACCTGCGGACCAGCCAGCGGATCCTCGCCACGGCCCCTCCTCTCGCGGGGGCGCCCGATGCGCCCCGGATGTCGCGGCCATCCTGCCCGGCCGCGGTTACCGCCGACTTACACCGCACCCGCGCCCCTGCGGGAGGCTCGGTTAGCCTGGTCCCATGCCAGACACGGGCGCGCTCCGGTTCGGCGTCCTCGGTCCCCTCGAAGCGTCGCGCGGCGCGGCGCCCCTGCCGCTGCGCGGACCGCTCCAGCGGCGGCTGCTCGCGGCCCTCCTCGCCGGATCGGGCCCCGTCTCGGCCGACGCGCTCACCGACGCGATCTGGGATGTCCCGCCCCGCGACGCCCGCAACGCCCTCCTCGTGACCCTCCACCGCCTCCGCCGCACCATCGGCGAACCCGAACGGATCGTCCACGGCCCCAACGGATACCGCATCCGCGTCACCGCGGAGGACTTCGACGCCGCCGCGTTCGCCGCCGCCGTCGCAGCCGCGCGGGAGGAGCGCGCCGCGGGCCGCCTCGACCCCGCCGCCGACGCCTACACCCGGGCCGCGGCGCTGTGGCGCGGCGACGCCTACGCCGACGTCGCCGACACCGGCCTCATCCGCGCCGAAGCCGACCGCCTCGGCGAGGAGCGGCTCCTCGCCGCCCAGGAACTCCACGAAGTGCGCCTCGACCTCGGCCTCCACGACGCGGCAGCCGCCGGACTCGAAGCGCTCGCCCGCGCCCACCCGTTCCGCGAGCGCCTCACCGCCCTGCGCATGCTCGCCCTCCACCGCGCCGGACGCCGCGCGGAGGCCCTCCAGGTCTACCGCGAGGCCCGCGCCGCCCTCGGCGGCGAGCTCGGCATCGACCCCGGACCGCTCCTCCAGCGCCTCCACGAAGCGGTCCTCCGCGACGACGAGCGCCTCGACGTGGTCGCCGCCGGAACGCTCGACGGACCCTGGACCCCGAACGCCCGCAAGCGGATCGACACCGCCCGGCCCGTCCCCCGCGAACTGCCGCCCGAGGCCCCCGGATTCACCGGCCGCGCGACCGAACTCCGCGACCTCGAATCCGCCCGCCTCGGAAGCGACGACGACGGCATCCCGCCCGCGCCGCTCATCGTCCTCTCCGGCATGGCCGGGGTCGGCAAGACCGCGACCGCCGTCCACTGGGCCCGCCGCATCGCCGCCGACTACCCCGACGGGCAGCTCTTCCTCAACCTCCGCGGCCACACCGCGCTCCCCGAGCTCGAACCGGCCGAAGCCCTCGCGGCCCTCCTGCGGTCCCTCGGCCTCACCGGCGACCAAGTGCCCGCCGACCCCGACGAGGCCGCCGCCCGGCTGCGCACCGCGACCGCCGGACGCCGGCTCCTCGTCCTCCTCGACAACGCCGGGTCCGCCGCACAGGTCGGCCCCCTCCTCCCCGCCGGACCCGGCTCGCTCGTGATCGCCACCAGCCGCGACCGCCTCGCCGACCTCGCCCGCCACGGCGCCCACCGCCTCGACCTCGCGCCCCTCACCCCCGCCGAGGCCACCGGACTCCTCAAGTCCCTCATGCGGATCCCCCGCTCCGCCGACCGCCCGGACCTCGCCGACCTCGCCCGGGCCGCCGGGTACCTGCCGCTCGCGCTGCGCCTCGCCGCCGCCAACACCGACCGCCCCGACGCGCCCGCCGAAGGCGTCCAGGCGGTGTTCGACGGCTCCTACCGGGCCCTGCCCGAGGACGCCCGCCGCGTCCTGCGCCTCCTCGGCGCCGTCCCCCTCCGCTCCCTCTCACCCGCGGCCGCGGGCGTCGTCGCCGGACTCGCACCGGCCGCCGCCGCGGCCGCCGTCGAACGACTCGTCCACGCCCACATGGCGAACCGCGACGCCCGCGGCCGGCTCGTCCTCCACGACCTCATCCGCGACTACGCGGGCGGCCTCACCGCCGAGGCCGAATACACCGAGGCCCTCGACCGCCTCCTCGACTGGTACCTCGACTCGGCCGACGCGGCCTGCCGCAGCCGCTACCCCGACTACGCCCGCCTGCCCGACCCCGCCCGGACCGCGCCGCTCGACGCCGCGCGGGCCGAGCTCTGGCTCGACGGCGAGCGGGAGAACCTCGTCGCCGTCGCCCGCCACGCCGCCGAGCGCGGCCGCGGCACCGCGGCCTGGCGCCTCGCCGACGCCCTCCGCGGCCACGGCTGGACCACGATGCCCGCCGCCGACTTCCTCGCCCTCGGACAGGCCGCCCTCCAGGGGGCGCGCGCCGAAAGGAGCCTCGCAGGAGAGGCCGCCGCGGAACTGTGCATGTCCACCGCGTACATCAAGTCCCGCGACTTCGCCGACGCCGCCCGCCACGCCGGACGCGCCGCCGACCGCGCCCGCCGCCTCGGCTGGGAATTCGGGGAGGCCTCCGCGCACCACAACAGCGCGCTCGCGTCCTGGAACGCCGGCAAGCTCGCCGACGCCCTCCGCCACGGCGAGGCCGCGCTCGCGATGAACCGCGCCTCCGGCCGGATCCGCGCGGCCGCCGTCAACCTCGGGGCCCTCGGCGTCGTCCGCGGCGACCTGGGGGAGCTGCACGCCGCGCACCGCCTCCAGACCGAGGCGCTCGCGCTCGCCGAGGAGGCCGGCGACGCCGCGCTGGCGGCCTCGCAACGGCGCGACCTCGCCGCCACCGGGATCGCGCTCGGCGACATCGACTCCGCCGAACGGCACCTGCACCGGGTCGTGGCGTACGAGGTCGACACGGGCGCGCGTGATCTCGGCGGTGCGACCGCGGCGTCCCTCGCGGTGCTGCACTCCGCGCAGGGGTGCCACGACGACGCGCTCGTTTACGCGGACATGGTGGTCCGCCAGGCAGACCTGCGGGGCGACCGGTTCAGCCGGGCCATCGGCCTGGTCGCGTCCGCGGCGGCGCTCAACGGGGCCGGCCGCCACGAGGAGGCGGTGGCCGCCGCCGCGCAAGTCCTCGGGCTCGCCCACGGCGACCTCGCGACCACCGGTATCGACGCCCTCGTCGAGCGGGCCGCCGGGCGGATCGCGCTCGGTGAGACCGCGGCCGCCGAGACCGACGCGGCGCTGGTCCTCGAACTCGCCGCAGCGGGCGGCTACCGGGTCGCGGAGGGCAAGGCGCTCAACCTCCTCGCCGACGTGCGCCTGCGCCGCGGCGAGACCGGGGAGGCCCGCGCCCTCGCCGCGCGTGCCGCCGACATCCACCGCTCCTGCGGCCACCGCGCCGGTGAATCGCGGTCGCTGCGGATCCTGGAGGCGGCCGCCCGCGACGGCGCCGCGATTCGCCCGCTCGACTAGGGATATGTCCTTAAGATCACACTATGCACACGTTGTTGGTGGTCCTGCACGTGCTGGCGGTGGTGGTCTGCGTCGGCCCGGCCATGCTGCTGCCGTGGCTGGGCGAGCGCGCCCTGCGCGAGCGCGACGGCGATCGCGTGCACCAGGCCGGGCGCCGCACCATGCTGTACAACGCGCTGACCCTGGTCGCGGCCCTGTTCGGGGTGCTCGCGACCGCCACGAGCGACCGCTACTCCTTCGCCGACGCGTGGCTCATCATCGCCTCGACCCTCTACGTGGTCGCGGTGGTCAACGGCGCGGCCGTCATCCCCGCGGTGCTCGCGCGGATCGGCAAGGAGCTCCAGGACGCGCACGGGGTCATGGACGGGGAGCTGCTGGAGCAGCACCGGGGGCGCCTTTTGGCCCTGTCGGGCCTGAACCTCGTCTTCTACACCGCCGTCGTCATCCTCATGGCCTGGCGGCCCGGCGCCTAGCTCACGGTGTCTAGTTCATCGACGGGTCGGACGGGTAGTGCGCGACCGCGGACAGCATGCCGCCCTGCCGCTTCCACACCATCGACCACAGGTCCTCGGGGCTCGCGGAGAACGGGTCGGCGGGGAGGGCGTCGAAGACCATCCACGCGCCCGCCTCGATCTCGGACTCCAGCTGGCCCGGCGCCCATCCGGCGTACCCGGTGAAGACGCGCATGCCCTCCAGGAGCGGCGCGACCTCGTCGGGGTCCCGGGACAGGTCGAGGGTGCCGAGGCGCCCGAGCACGGGCCGGAACGCGTCGGAGAACGGCGCGTCCGCCTTGCGCCAGCCCAGGCCGATCGCGGCGTCCGGCTGGACCGGCCCGCCCTCGAACAGGACCGCGGGGTGACCGGCGAGCACGGCCCACTGGTCGAGGTAGTGGGCGACCTTCCGCTCGGTGGCGCGGTTGAGGACCACGCCGAGCACGCCGTCGGACTCGTGCCCGACGCCGATGACGACGGTGCGGTCGAAGTTCGGGTCCTGAAGACTCGGCGTGGCGACGAGGAGACTGCCCACGAACGACCTCGTCCGCGCCGGCGTCGTCTCACGGCTGACCATGGCTCCACCTCCGTTCTGCGCCCGCTTCGGCGAGGAGTGCTCGGGGTCCTGGGTGCGGCCCGGTTTCACCCGCACGGTAACCCGCGGGAGCGCGCTTGCAGCAAGGTTCTCGCACTTTCCGGAGAATTACACCGTGGTGTCGGGAGCCCGACAGTTGTTTCCTCACTGAGGGTGCGCAGGAGGGGACGATCCGCCGTCGGAGGCGCCGTCGCAAGTGGAAGAAGGGGCCCCAGGTTCCCCTGGGGCCCATGTGATGTCAGTGGCTACCGGAGTCCGGCGAAGAGGTCGTCCTCGGGGAGGCGCGTGTCGATGCGGGACTCGACGAGCTCGTAGTCCTCGGTCGGCCAGGCCTTCTCCTGGATCGCGCGCGGCACGGCGAACCAGAACCCGTCCGGGTCGACCTGGGTCGCGTGGGCCTTCAGGGCCGCGTCGCGGATCTCGAAGTACTCGGCGCACTCGACGCGGGTGGTCACCCGCTCGCTCTTGTCGCGGGTCCAGTCGCCGGCGTCCATCCAGTCCTTGTACGGCGACTCCAGCCCCGCGTCGACCATCGCGTAGTGCAGGGCCTCGATGCGCGCCTTGCCGAAGCCGTGGTTGTAGTACAGCTTCAGCGGCTGCCACGGCTCGCCGCGGTCGACGTACTTCGCGGGGTCCCCGGCGGCGGCGAAGGCCGCGACGGAGATCTCGTGGGTCTTGACGTGGTCGGGGTGCGGGTAGCCGCCCTCCTCGTCGTACGTGGTGACGACGTGGGGCTTGAACGAGCGCATGACCTCGACGAGCGGCGCGGCGGCCTGCTCGGTGGGCACCAGGTAGAACGCGTCCTGGGGGAGGTCGATCCCGGAGTCGGGGAGCCACCCGTCGGGGAGCCCGGAGTCGGTGAAGCCGAGCCAGTGCTGCTGCACGCCGAGGATCTCGCGGGCGCGGGCCATCTCCTCGCTGCGCACGCGCGGGAGGTTCTCCTGGATCTCGGGGCGGTCCATCTTCGGGTTGAGGACGTCGCCGCGCTCGCCCCCGGTGCAGGTGACCACCAGGACCTCGATGCCTTCGCGCACGTAGCGCGCCATAGTGCCCGCGCCCTTGCTCGACTCGTCGTCGGGGTGGGCGTGCACGCACATCAGGCGCAGGGTGCTTCGGTTCGTCACAGCAGTCGACCTCGCTGGCTGGGAGACAGGGATCCTCGTCGCTCGGACCGACTCGCGCACCGCGGTAGTTGTCGGCTCCGGCATTCTGTGCAACGATACTCGATAATCAATGCTTCCCGGTTTCTCCCGGAATCCGGACTCCCGGCGGCGAAGCCGCTGATCGCGAAGGAAAGCCGCGCCAATGACTGAGACGCAGACCACGGACGGACGCGTGCCTGATACGGCCCACGTGTCCTTCCCCGACGGTCGCTACGGTCGGCGCCGCCAACCCGCCAGGCGCCGCCCGGCGCTGACCGCGGCCCTCACGGCCGGGGTCGTCGTCGCGGGCGTCGCCGCCGCGTGGCTCCTCATGGAGTCCTACGGCCAGGACGAGGTCTCCGAGCGCCTCCTCGCCTACGACGACTCCGTCGCTGGCCAGGTCGCCGTCACGTTCGAGGTCTACAAGCCGGCCGGCGAGGGCGCCGTGTGCGCCGTCCGGTCCCGCGACCTCGCCGGAGCCGAGATCGGCTACGCCGAAGTGGAGGTCCCGGCGGACGACTCCACCCGCGTGGAGATGACCTACGTCCTCCCGGTGGAGGGCGACGCCAACACCGGTGAAGTACTGAGGTGCTGGCAGGCCGACTGAGCACAGACTTCCGGCCCGTCGCACCGCATTCCGGTCGGCGGGCCTTTCGCTATCCGGGGCCCGCGCTCGGCACGCGGCGCGCTGAGGCGGGACCCGCAACACGGATCGCACTAATCGGAGGATTGAGAACACATGGCTACCGACGCTAACCAGGGCACCTGGCTGACCCAGGAGGCCTACGACCGCCTCAAGGACGAGCTGGACGAGCTCATTGCGAACCGCCCCTTGATGGCCGCGGAGATCAACGCCCGCCGCGAGGAGGGCGACCTCAAGGAGAACGGCGGCTACCACGCCGCCCGCGACGAGCAGGGCAAGCAGGAGGGGCGCATCCGCCAGCTCGAAGACCTGCTGCGCAACGCGAAGGTGGGCGAGGCGAAGGACTCCGACGAGATCCAGATCGGCACCGTCGTCACCATCGCGTTCGACGGCGACCCCGACGACACCGAGAAGTTCCTCCTCGGCTCCCGCGAGATCGCCGCGACCACGGACCTCACCGTGTACAGCCCGGACTCCGCGCTCGGCGCGGCGATCCTGGGCCACAAGATCGGCGACACCGTCGTCTACAAGACCCCCAAGGAGATCGAGATCTCCGTCAAGATCATCGAGGCCGAGAAGTTCCTCGGTTAGCGCTGCGCGCGAAGGGGGCCCGCCGCGGCGGGCCCCCTTCGGCGTGCGCGGGGCCTAGGCCCGCTGGGTCCAGCCGACGTCGATCCGCTTGCCGTACTTGTCGAAGTAGTGCAGCGCGTCCATGTGGACGGCGACGGTGATCGGCTGCCCGGCGGACACCGGGATGTGCGGGGGGAGGCGGAACACGAGGTCCGCGGGCTTGCGGATGGGGCCCGAGTCGGTGTCGCCGCGGCGCTCGGCCGGGGCCTGCCCGAAGCCGGAGAACAGGCCGCCGAGGCGCCGGCGCGGCTTGGAGCCCGAGCGCGCCAGGTCCGGCTTGTCGCCGATGCCGTCGGGGACGACCGCGGTCGCGCCGATGTCGAGGAACACGAGCGTCTCGTGGCCGTGGTGCTCGTAGAAGCGGACGCGGCCCTGGATCGACTGGCCCGGGTGGCCCTCGGCGACCGGCGCGAGCGCCTCCGCGCGCATGCCGACCACGATGTTCTCGCCGTGGTAGCGGGCGACGGCGCGCCCGCGCAGGTCGTGCCAGGGCAGGCGCAGCTCCTGGTCGCCGAAGTCGAGCGCCACGTACCGGTCGAGGAAGACGTTCACGCGCGCTTCGAGGAGGTTCATGCGCGGGGTGCCCAGGAACGCCGCGACGTACATGGTCGCGGGCCGCTCGTACACCTCGTCGGGGGTGCCGACGTCCTGGAGGACGCCCTTGCGCATGACCGCGACCCGGTCGGCCATCGTCAGGGCCTCGGTCTGGTCGTGCGTGACGTACAGCGTCGTCGCGTCGTGGCGGCGCACGAGCGAGGAGATCTCCGTGCGCAGCTCCGCGCGCAGGCCCACGTCCAGGTTGGACAGCGGCTCGTCCATGAGGAACAGCTTCGGGCGCCGCACCAGGGCCCGGCCCATCGCCACGCGCTGCTGCTGGCCGCCGGAGAGCTGGTTCGGCTTGCGGTCCACCAGGTCCGAGATGCCCAGTGCCCCGGCCATGTCGCCGACGGCGTCGGGCACGGACTGGGCGCCGTTCTGCCTGCCGAGCTTGAGGGGGAACCCGATGTTGTCGCCGACGGTCATGTGCGGGTAGAGCGCGAAGGTCTGGAAGATCATGGCGGCGTTGCGCTCACGCGGGGGCAGGTCGTTCGCGTACTCGCCGTCCAGGAGGATCTCGCCGTCGGAGGGCGTCTCCAGGCCGGCCACCATGCGGAGCACCGTGGACTTGCCGCAGCCGGAGGGGCCGAGCAGGACGAGGAACTCGCCGTGGTTGACCTCCATGCTCAGCGAGTCCACGGCCAGGGTGTCGCCGGGGAACACCTTCGACACGTTCTTCAGCGTGACAGCAGTCACCGTTGACTCCAGGGGTTCAAGGGGATGGACAGGTGGTGGTCGGGCGGCGGCGCTGGGCGGGCGGTGGCCGGTATGTGTCCCGCGAGCTGCGCCACGGTTACGGGCTGACTGTTCGTAGCTTAAGCCTTCCGGTCTCTTTGGGTAACGGGGGTCACCCGCTGTTTCAGAAGTCCGGCGCGTCAGGTGCGCACCGATTCGCCCCGGGTGCGACCTGCCGTTTCGATGGGCGGAATGCAGCCGCCCACGGAGGTGCGGAATCGACAAATCGGTCGCTGGCAACCGTTATCGGGGCGTTCTGGAGAAGCGCGGAACCGGCCCCGGAACGGCGGGCGGGCACCGTGCGCACCGCGGGCACTACGATCGAGGCGTGACGGAACTCGTGACCCTGGCCGACGTCCGCGACGCCGCGGACGCGCTCGCCGGCATCGTCCGGCGCACCCCGCTGGAACCCTCCCGCGACCCCGTCCTCGACGGGGTCCACCTCAAGTGCGAGAACCTCCAGCGGGCCGGGTCGTTCAAGATCCGCGGCGCCTACATGCGCGTCTCGGGCCTCAGCGACGAGGAGCGCCGCCACGGCGTCGTCGCCGCCTCCGCGGGCAACCACGCCCAGGGGGTCGCGCTCGCCGCCTCCACCCTCGGCATCCGCTCCACCGTGTTCATGCCCGAGGCCGCGCCGCTCCCGAAAGTGGCCGCCACCAAGGGATACGGCGCCGACGTCATCCTCGGCGGCCTCACCGTGGACGACGCCCTCGAATCCGCGCACCGCTTCGCCGACGAGACTGGCGCGACCCTCATCCACCCCTTCGACCACCGCGACATCGTCGCCGGGCAGGGGACCATCGCGCTGGAGATCCTCGACCAGCTCCCCGAGACGGCCACCATCGTCACCTCCGTCGGCGGCGGCGGGCTCATCGCCGGGATCGCCGCCGCGGCCAAGCAGCTCAAGCCGGGCATACGCATCGTCGGCGTGCAGGCCGAAGGCGCCGCCGCCTACCCGACCTCCCTCGCCGCGGGCCGCCCCGTCAAGCTCGACAAGATGCACACCATCGCCGACGGGATCGCGGTCGGGCGCCCCGGCGACGTCCCCTTCGCGCACGTCGCCTCGCTCGTCGACGAGATCGTCACCGTCACCGAGGAGGACATCAGCCGCGCGCTCCTGTCGCTCCTCGAACGCAACAAGCTCGTCGTCGAGCCCGCCGGGGCCACCGCCTACGCCGCGCTCCTCAACTACTCCGTGGCCTACGACGAGCCGTGCGTCGCGGTCCTCTCCGGCGGCAACATCGACCCGCTGCTGCTGATGCGCCTCATCGAACACGGCCTCGGCGCCTCGGGCCGCTTCATGCGCGCGAGCCTGCGCTGCGCCGACCGCCCCGGCGCCCTCGCCACCGTCCTCAGACTCGTGGGCCGCTACGGCGGCAACATCGTCGACGTCTACCACCAGCGCTCCGACCCGCGCCTGAGCGTCGGCGAAGTCTCCGTCGACCTCTCGATCGAGACCCGCGGTTCCGAACACGCGACCGAAATCGTTGCGGCCCTGCGCGACGCGGGGTACTTCGTGTCGGTGGAGGGTCCTAGCATCTGAGGCATGACGAAAACTCTGGACGAACTCATGGAACCGGGCTGGGCCAAGGCCCTCGCCCCCGTCGCCGACGACGTCGCCAAAATGGGCGAGTTCCTGCGCAACGAAGTCGCCGAAGGCCGCAAGTACCTGCCGGCCTCCGAGCACATCCTCCGGGCGTTCCAGCAGCCCTTCGACGACGTCAAGGTCATCATCGTCGGCCAGGACCCCTACCCGACCCCCGGGCACGCCATCGGCCTGTCCTTCGCCGTCGCCCCCGACGTGCGCCCCCTGCCCAAGAGCCTCGTCAACATCTTCAACGAGTACCGCGACGACCTGGGCCACCCGCTCCCCGCCAACGGCGACCTCACTCCCTGGGCCGACCAGGGCGTGCTGCTGCTCAACCGGTCCCTGTCCGTCGCGCCCGGCACGCCCGCCTCGCACCGCGGCAAGGGCTGGGAGGCCGTCACCGAGCAGGCGATCCGCGCCCTCGCCGAGCGCGGCGGCCCCGCCGTGGCCGTCCTCTGGGGCGCCGACGCCCGCAAGCTCAAGGACCTCCTCGGCCCGATCCCCTCGATCGAGTCCGCGCACCCGTCGCCGCTGAGCGCCCGCCGCGGCTTCTTCGGCTCCAAGCCCTTCAGCCGCGTCAACGCGCTCCTCGCCGAGCAGGGCGGTGAGCCGGTCGACTGGCGCCTCCCGGCGCTGAACGAGGCCTGAGCGGCCGGGATACGGTTGCAGGGTGATCGAGATCCTGGCGCAAGAGTTCGGCCCGGAGCGCGACCAGGCGATGGCCGGTCCGCTCGGGGCGTTCGTGACGGTCTTCCTCCTCGTGACGATCATCTTCCTGATCAGGGGGATGAACAAGCACGTGCGGCGCTCGAACGCGCGCTTCGAGCGCGAGGCCGCCGCCGCTGAGGCCGCGACGGCGACGGCGACCGAAGACGACGCCAAACCCGCCTAGGCCCTGCCGTGCCCCGAAAGAACCGCCGCCGGGACGAACCCCGGCGGCCGACCTCCGGCGCCCAGGACCCGAGCCTCGTCGACGGTCCCGGCGGGCCCGTCCGCGTGCGCCGCATCCCCGGCGCGGGCGCCGAGAAGGTCTACCGGTGCCCCGGCTGCGACCTTGAGATCCAGCCGGGCACACCGCATGTCGTCGCGTGGGCCGACGACGGCGACGGCGACGACCGCCGCCACTGGCACACCGGCTGCTGGAACGCCCGCGACCGCCGCAGGCCCGGCCGCTGGCGCTGAGCGGCCAGCACTGAGCCGCCGGCGCTGAGCCCTCCGACGCGGCGGGCGGCCCCGATCGGGTGACACCGCGGCCGCGGGGGCCGGTTCCTGTCGGACCCCGGCGTGAATCTGGGACCGACCGTTCCCCGGGTGGGTGGGGGGTAGGGACGGCGGGAACCAACGTAGCGAGGGGTGCGACACAGCGGGTGGCCCCGCACCCGCGCTGCCGGGGATAATTCCGGCGTGGCTGTCATCAGATCCGCGAGCATGCTCCCCGCCAGACGCGAGGCGCTCACGCTCCACACCGCCGACGGGCTCGAACTCGTCGGCGAACTCGCCCTGCCCGCCGACCGCGAGCCCGAGGCGACCATCGTGTGCGTCCACCCGCTGCCCACCCACGGCGGCATGATGGACTCGCACGTCTTCCGCAAGGCCGCCTGGCGGCTCCCCGCACTGGCCGACATGGCGGTGCTGCGCTTCAACACGCGCGGCACCGAGTCGCAGCAGGGGAAGAGCCAGGGCGCCTTCGACAACGGCGTGGGCGAGCGCTTCGACCTCGCCGCCGCGGTCGAGTACGCCGAGTTCGCGGAGCTGCCGCGGCTGTGGCTGGTGGGGTGGTCCTTCGGCACCGACCTGACCCTCAAGTACGGCCTGGAGCCCGGCGTCGAGGGCGCGGTGCTCCTCTCCCCGCCCCTGCGCTACTCCAAAGAGGACGACCTGGAGCGCTGGGCCGACGACGGCCGCCCGCTCCTCGCCCTCATCCCCGAGCAGGACGACTACCTCCAGTACCCGGAGGCCAAGCAGCGCTTCGCCGCAGTCCCGCAGGCCGAGGTCGTGGAGATCGCCGGCGGCGGCCACCTGTGGGTCGGCAAGGCCGAGGAGGCCTTGGACCGCATCGTGAACCGCATCCTCCCCGGCCGCGCCCCGCTGCCGACCACTTGGGACGGACCGATGGAGCGCGGCGACACCTCCGCCTACGCGGACAAGTCCGTGGCGGCATTCGGCGGCTTTCTTCCCAAACCCGAACGGGACTGACTCCGGCGCTCCACACGGGACCTGAAGCGGTCTTCAGGCGGCTTCAGGTCCCCTTCAGGTTCACCCCTGCACTATTGCCTCCACGCCCGGCGGACCGCCGGACGGAGCGAAGGAGGCACACGATGACGAACCCCGAATCAGCCCCGGCGCCGGACGGCCGGACGGGCCCCGGTCGGCATCGATCGGGTTGCGGGACTTCAGGTCCGGTCCCGCTCCGGGGCGGACGACCGAGCCGAGGTGCAGCGCGCCGGCCCCAAGCGACGGGGGCCCGGGCCCGCCGCCGGGCTCAGACGCATTCGAGGAATTCGACGATGCTGGGCGGCATCGCGGTGTCGGTGCAGCCGGTGACGGCCACGAGGTCCTCGCCCTCGATGCGCCAGACGCGGCGCTCGGTCGAGCCCTCGCCGTCGCCGCCCGACCCGCCCGGGTAATCCACTGTGGCCGCGACATAGCCGCCGCCGTCGGCGCACCAGCTCTCCACGACCTCGCCGTCGTCGAGCTGCTCGCTGATCCGCATGCCGAGCACGGCCGGGTCGGTGCAGACGGTCCCGGTGCTCTCGGGATTGGTGGCCGCGTAGGTCGCGAGGGCGGCGCCGCCCAGGAGCGCTCCCGTCAGGGCGATCCCCGCGGTCGCGGTGGCGATGGACCGCAGTCGCGGGCGCAGGCCCACCCGCTCGCGGCCGGGCCGGTAGGGCGCCAGCTCGGTCGAGGACGCCACGGTGACGGGGCGCAGCCCGCGGCGGGGGAGGAGGCCCGCGGCCACTGAGTCGGGGCGCAGGCCGGAGGCGACCGGCCCGCCGAGGGCGATGCGGGTGAGGTGCTCGCGGAAGACGTCGACGGTGGGGCGCCGCCGGGGGTCGGGGCTGAGGGCGGCCCCGATGAGGTCGGTGAGGTCCGAGTCCACGCCGGGGACGTGCGGCACCGGGGCGGCGCGCAGCAGCGGGTCGGCGGCGTCCTCGCGGGCGTGGCGCACCCACGGCAGCCGCCCGCCGAGGGCGGCGTAGAGCACGGTCGCGAGGGCGTACACGTCGCCCGCGGGGCTGGCGGCGACCTCGCCCGCGACGGCGGCGTCGAGGTGCTCGGGGGCGGTGTAGGGGGTGGGGGGGAGGGGGGCCGCCAGGACGGGGGCGGTGACGTCGTAGGCGGTGAGCTGGAGGTGGTGCCCGGAGCCGACAAGGATGTGCGAGGGCTGGATCGCGCCGTGGATGAGGCCCGCGCGGTGGTACACTGCGACGGCGTCGCTCAAGGCCACGCCGAGGGCGCGCACCTGCCCGGGGGGCATGGGCCCCTGCTCGGCGAGGAGGTCGGCGAGGGTGCGGCGCGCCGTGCCCACCGCGAGGTACGGGCGGCCGTTCTCGGTCAGGCCCACGGCCGCGCAGGGGGACAGATGGGGGTGGGCGGGGAGGCCGGTGAGCTTCGCGGCCCATTCGAGGAAGACTTCGCGCCGGGAGCCGTCGACGCGCTCATGCGCGACGGTCACGCACAGCAGCTCGGCGGGGTCGGCCGCGACGGTGCCGCCGAAGACGCTGCACACCGCGTCCCGGTGCAGTAAACGGTGGACGGCTGCGGGTCCGACGGTCTGGGTGCTCGACATCCTCACCTCCTCAGGGGGTCCGCTGATCGGTGTCGTGATTTGGCACTAAATGTGAGGCTATCCCATCCGATCGGTCGAGCGGTAGTCGGCCGTAGGGATGTGGCACGAAAGGGTGACCGAACCGGCACTCTCGGTCATATTCTGGAGCCCTGCCGGAGTCCGATGTGCCCTGTGATGAGGGTGTGTCGGAATTCGGTGAACTGGAAAAGCAACGATTCGGACACGAGACGCATCCGCTGTTGACGGTTGTGGAAAAACGTTGAACTATCGAATCCGTCTTGACCCCAGGGCGACGTCGGTCATGCCCCGGCACGCCCGGTACGAAGGAGTACTAACAGATGAACGTCAACCGACGCCACCTGCTTACCGGAACCGTCGGCGCGGCGGCGGTCGCCCTCGTCGCCTCCGCTTGCGCTTCCGAGGACGGCGACTCGGGCTCGGGCGCTGGCAAGAAGGTCGGCATCGCGATGCCCACGAAGACCTCCGAGCGCTGGATCCTCGACGGCGACAACCTGAAGGCCTCGTTCGAGGACCAGGGCTACGAGGTGAGCCTCCAGTACGCGAACGACGTGGCCGCCGACCAGGTCTCCCAGATCGAGACCATGGTGGGCCAGGGCGTCAACGTGCTGGTCATCGCCGCGATCGACAACAAGTCCCTGAACGGCGTCCTGGCCCAGGCGAAGGAGGCGGACGTCACCGTCATCGCCTACGACCGCCTCATCCTGGACACCCCGGACGTCGACTACTACACCAGCTTCGACAACACCAAGGTCGGGACGCTCCAGGGCACCTACATCGCCGAGAAGCTGGGCCTGACCGCGGGCGAGGCCGGTCCGTTCAACATCGAGCTCTTCGCGGGCGCGTTGACCGATAACAACACCAAGTACTTCTTCGGCGGGGCCATGGAGGTCCTCCAGCCCTACATCGACGGCGGCCAGCTCGTCGTGCTGTCGGGCCAGACCGACCTGGAGCAGGTGGCGACCGAGAACTGGGACGGCGCCGTCGCCCAGGACCGCATGGAGACCATCCTCACCTCCTTCTACACCGGCGACACGAAGGTCGACGCCGTGCTGGCGCCCTACGACGGCATCAGCCGCGGCATCATCGCCGCCCTCGACGGCGCCGGCTACACCACGATGCCGATCGTGACCGGCCAGGACGCCGAGGTCGACTCCGTGAAGTACATCATCGCGGGCACCCAGGCCATGACCGTCTACAAGGACACCCGCGAGCTCGCCGACGTCACCGTCGACATGGTCGTGGCCGTCCTCGACGGCAAGGACCCCGAGGTCAACGACACCGAGACCTACGACAACGGCGACCACGTCGTCCCGGCGTTCCTGCTGGAGCCGGTGAGCGTCGACGCGACGAACTACCAGGCCGAGCTGATCGACTCGGGCTACATCGACGAAGCCGACCTCGGCTAGTCGACCCGCAGACCCTTCCTCTCGGGGGCGCCCGCCCGCCTGGGCGCCCCCGAACCTCTCCCCAGAGCAGTCCAATTCTCCAAATAGGACGAATCAATGTCTGAAGACATCCTCCGAATGCGGGGGATCACCAAGCGGTTCCCGGGCGTGCTCGCACTGTCCGGGGTCGAGTTGGGGGTCAAGCGGGGCACGATCCACGCACTCGTCGGCGAGAACGGCGCCGGCAAGTCGACCCTGATGAAGGTCCTGTCGGGCGTGTACCCGCACGGGGACTTCGAGGGCGAGATCGAGTTCGACGGCAAGCCCGCCGAGTTCCGCAGCATCCGCGACTCCGAGGCCTCCGGCGTGGTGATCATCCACCAGGAGCTCGCCCTGGTCGGCGAGCTGTCCATCGCCGAGAACATCTTCCTCGGCAACGAGCAGAAGAAGCGCGGCGTCATCTCCTGGGACCGCACCAACGCCGAGGCCGCCCGCCTCATGGCGCAGGTCGGCCTCCAGGACAGCCCGGCCACGCTGGTCGAGAAGATCGGCGTCGGCAAGCAGCAGCTCGTCGAGATCGCGAAGGCGCTCTCCAAGGACGTCAAGCTGCTGATCCTCGACGAGCCCACCGCGGCCCTGAACGACACCGACTCCGAGAACCTCCTCGACCTGCTCCGGCAGCTCCGCGAGGAGGGCGTCACCAGCATCATCATCTCCCACAAGCTGGGCGAGGTGCTGGCCGTCGCCGACCGGATCACCGTGCTGCGCGACGGCAAGTCGATCGAGACGCTCGACACCGAGGCCGACGCGGTCACGCAGGACCGCCTCATCAAGGCCATGGTCGGCCGCGACCTGGAGCACCTGTTCCCGCCGCACGAGCCGAAGATCGGCAAGGTCTTCTTCGAGGTGGAGGACTGGACGGTCCACCACCCCGACCAGCGCCACCGCGTCATCGTCAACGGGGCGACCCTGAACGTCGCCCGCGGCGAGATCGTCGGCCTGGCCGGGATCATGGGCGCGGGCCGCACCGAGTTCGCCATGAGCCTGTTCGGCCGCAGCTGGGGGTCGAACATCTCCGGCACCGCGACCATGGACGGGAAGGCGCTCCAGCTGCGGAACGTCCCCGAGGCGATCGACGCCGGCCTGGCCTACGCCACCGAGGACCGCAAGCACTACGGCCTGCACCTCGACTACGACCTGCGCGAGAACTTCACCCTCCCCGGCCTCCACAAGCTCTCGAAGCGCGGGGTCGTCGACCAGGACCGCGTCGACTCGGTCTCCGAGCGCCTCCGCAAGGAGTTCGGGGTCAAGGCGCCGTCGGTCCACTCGCTCGCCGGGAACCTCTCCGGCGGCAACCAGCAGAAGATCGTGCTCGGCAAGTGGGTGTTCACCGAACCCGAGCTGCTCATCCTCGACGAGCCGACCCGAGGCATCGACGTCGGCGCGAAGTACGAGATCTACGAGCTGATCCACCAGCTGGTCGACCAGGGCAAGGGGGTCCTCATGATCTCCTCCGAACTGCCCGAGCTGCTCGGCATGTGCGACCGCATCTACGCGATGAGCGCCGGGCACATCACCGGTCAGGTCGACCGGGAACATGCCACACAGGAAGAGCTGATGCGCCTCATGACCCTTGAGACCGCCAGCGGGGGAGAAGAGCAACGCCAATGACCACCGTCCAGACCAAGCCGCGTCCGAGCCTGCTCGGCGCGCTGCGCAACATCAACCTGCGCGCCTACGGCATGATCATCGCGCTCGTGCTGATCATGATCCTGTTCCAGGTGCTCGACGTGGCGCTCCAGAACCAGAACTTCATCACCGCGCAGAACCTCACCAACGCGATCCTCCAGAACTCGTACATCCTGATCCTCGCGATCGGCATGATGCTGGTGATCGTCAACGGCCACATCGACCTGTCGGTGGGCTCGGTCCTCGCGTTCAGCGGCGCCATGTCGGCGATCGCGCTGTCGCGCTGGGACTGGCCGTGGTGGGCGGCGGTCCTGTTCGCCATCGGCATCGGCGCCCTCATCGGCGTGTGGCAGGCGTTCTGGATCGCGTACGTGCGCATCCCGGCGTTCATCGTGACGCTCGCGGGCATGCTCATCTTCCGCGGCCTGACCCTGAAGGTCCTCGACGCCGAGACCATCGGCACCACCGGCACCTTCAACACGCTCGCCTCGGGCTACGACGTCGGCGGCGTGGAGCTGCGCGTCCCGACCCTGGTGCTCGGCGTCCTGGGCGCGGTCCTGTGGGTGTTCTTCCAGGTCCGCGGACGCTCCCGCCAGGCGAAGGCCGGGATCGTCGGCACCTCGCCGGTCGGCTGGGCCATCAAGACGATCGTGGTCGCGGCGGTCATCCTCGTCGCGGCGTACACGTTCTACTCGTACAAGGGCCTGCCGATCATCGGCTGGATCCTGCTGGCGCTGGTGCTGCTGTTCACGTTCATCGCGAACCGCACCGTGTTCGGCCGCCACATCTACGCGGGCGGCGGCAACGAGAAGGCCGCGCTGCTCTCCGGTGTGAAGACCAAGCAGACCACGTTCTGGGTGTTCGTCATCATGGGCGCGATGGCCGGCCTCGCCGGCGTCATCGTGACCGCCCGCCTGCACTCGGCGACGCCGGGCGCGGGCAACACGCTGGAGCTGAGCGCCATCGCCTCGTCGTTCATCGGCGGCGCGTCCGTCACCGGCGGCGTGGGCACCATCATCGGCGCCGTCATCGGCGGTCTGGTCATGGGCATCATGAACCAGGGCATGACCGTGCTCGGCATCGCGACCGACACCGTCCAGGTCATCCTGGGCCTGGTCGTCCTCGCCGCGGTCCTGTTCGACGTGTGGAACAAGAAGCGCGCCACCGGCGGCGGCAACGTCCCGCTCGTGGGGGTCACCCCGGGCGGCTCGGGCGAGGCCAAACGCGCGGCGAAGCCCGACGCGAAGGAGCCCGAGAAGGCCTCCACCAGTTAGGGACCGAGGCTCCCCTCGGTAGCAGAAGGGCCCCGCACCGATCCGGTGCGGGGCCCTTCCACTTGCGTCGCTTACGAGGACGAGACCTTCTCGGCGGCCTCGCTGCTGCTGGCCTGCTTGCCGCCGTTCTGCGGGCGCTTGCGGCCGTTGCCGTTCGCGGCGGGCTTGTTCACCGGCGCGTCCTGGGCGGGCTCCTCGCCGCGGCCCGCGCGGGCCTCCTCGATGAGCTTCTTGGCCTGGGCGCGGGCGGTGGAGAGGATCGCCTCGGAGTCGCGCCGCGCGGTCTGCTTGGCGGACTTGGAGAGCTCCTCGGCGCGGCGCTTGGCGGTCTCGGCCTTCTTCTCGGCCTCGGAGACGTACTGGTCGCGCTCGCTGCGGACCTGCTCGGCCTCCAGGTTGGCCTGTTCGAGGATCTTCTGCGCCTCGGCCTTGGCGTCGGCGACGAGCCGCTCGCGCTCGGCCTCGATCTCGGCGAGCTCGGCGCGGGCGCGCTCGACGTCGGCTTCGGCCTCGACCTTCGCGGCGTCGGCGTGCTCGCGGATGCGGGACGCCTCCGCGGCGGCCTCGGCGGTGATCTTGTCGGCTTCGGCGGCGGCCTGACCGCGGAGGCGCTCGGCCTCGGCGGCGGTCTCCTCGGTGAGGCGGCGGGCGGCGGTCTCGGCGGCCTCGCGCTCCTGGCGGCTCGCGTCGGCCGTCTCGTCGCGCAGGCGCTGGGTCTCGCGCTCGGTCTCCTCGGTGAGCCGCAGGGCCTCGGCCTCGGCGGCCTCGCGCTGGGCGCGGGCGGCCTCCTCGGCCTCGGCGGCCAGCTTCGCGACCTTCTCCTCGGTCTCGGCGGTGACGCGCTGCGCCTCGGCCTCGGCTTCCTCCAGGCGGCGCTGGGCCTCCTGGCGGAGCCGCTTGGCCTCGTCGGCGGCCTCGGTGCGGGTGAGGGTCGCGTTGTCGGCGGCCTCGGCGCGCAGGCGCGTGGCCTCGTTCTCGGCCTCGGTGCGCACGGTCTGCGCGAACGTCTCGGTCTCCTGCTTGAACCGCTCCAGGTTCTCGACGGCCTCGGTGCGCAGGTCCCGCAGCTCCGCCTCGTGCTCGGCGCGCTTGCGCTCGGCTTCGGCCTCGGCTTCGGCGGCGATCCGGTCGGCCTTCTCGCGGGCCTCGGCCACGGCCTGCTCGGAGGCGAGCGCGGCGTCGTCCTTGAGCTGCTGGGCCTCGGCGCGGAGGCGCTCGACGTGAGCGACCAGCTGCCGGGTCTGCTCGTCAGCGGCGGCCCGCTTGTTCTCGGCGTCCTGCTCGGCCTCGGCGACGAGGGCCGCGGCGCGCTCCTTGGCCTGGTCGAGCATGGCCTGGGCCTCGCGGGCCCGCTTGTTGATCTCCGCGTCGATGATCGCGCGCCGGTCGGCCTCGGCCTTCTCGGCGGCGGCGCGGCGGGCCTTCAGCGTGGTCTCGAAGTCCTTGCGGGCCTGCTCGATCTGCGCCTCGGCCTCGCGCAGGCGCTGGTCGGCGCGCTGGTGCAGGTGCTGGGTCTGCGCGTGCGCGTTGGCCTTGATCTCCTCGGCCTGCTCCTCGGCGAGGGTGAGCATGTGCTCGATGCGCACGCCCAGGTGCCGGTAGGAGGCGTTGTCGCCCGCGGCGCTGCGGCGCCGCAGCTCCTGGATCTGCGCCTGCAGCTGCTGGATCTGGACGACGAGCCGGTCGATCTGCGCGAGCGCCTCGGCGCGTTCCCCCGCCAGTGTGTCCATCTGGAGCTGCATCTGCTGGAGGTACCGGTCCACCTGCCGCTTGTCGTAGCCGCGCAGGGCCGTCTCGAACCCCCGGTCGATGGGTCCGCCCTCATCGAAGCCGGTCAGGAGTTCGGAATCGTCGAGTCTGTCTTCACGCGCCATGCCCTCATCCTCACGTAAGCCGCGTCCCGCCACCTCCGGATAGGGACCGGATGTGACGGGACGCGGCCGAGCTGTGGTTCCTCCACCGTCGACCTACGCCTACGATCATTCTTCACTGTCGTAGGTCTCGACGGTAACGCGGATTCGCCAGGTTTACTTGTTCGTCGGGTTTTTCTACTTGTCGCCGTCCTGCTGCCCGAGCGCCCCGCCGAGGGCGCCGCTGACCAGACCGCTGAGGTTGCGCAGGGTCTCCTGCACCTGGTCGCGCTTCGCGGTGAGCTCGGACACCTTGGTCTCGGCCTCCTTGGTGACCCGCTCCGCGTCGGACTTGGCGTCGGCGAGCAGGCGCTCGGCCTCGGACTTGGCGTCCGTGACGAGCTTGTTCGCGTCCTTCTTGGCCTTGGTCGTGGTGTCCTCGGCGTACTTGTCGGCCTCGGTGCGCTTCTCCTCGCCGCGGGTCTCCGCGGCCTTCGCGCGCTCCTCGGCGTCGCGGGCGCGGTTCTCGGCGTCGGACACGAGCTTCTGCGTCTCGGCGACGGCGCGGGTGTGGCGCTCCGACTCCTCGCGCTCGGCCTTCTCCTTGCGCTCGGCCAGTTCGAGGTCGAGGGCCTGGAGGTCCTTGTCGCGCTTCTCCTTCGCCTCGGCGAAGAGCTTCGCGGCCTCGGCGCGCTTCTCCTCCGCCTCGCGGGCGGCCTTGGCGCGCAGCTGGGTGATCTCGCGGTCCGCCGTGGCGCGGAGGGTCGCGACCTCGCGCTCGACGGAGGCCTTGAGCTCGGCGACCTCGTGGCCGGTCGCGGTGCGCAGCTGCTTGGTCTCGCGCTCGGCGTCGGCGCGGAGGGTCTCGCATTCGCGGCGGGCGTTGGTCCGCAGCTCCGCGACCTCGCGCTCCACCTGGGTGCGCAGGGCGTTGGCCTCGCGCTCGGCGTTCTGCTTCAGGGAGCCGGCCTCGCCGCGGGCGGCGTCGGTGATCTCGCGGGACTCCAGGCGGGCGGCCGAGAGGATGCCCTCGGTCTCGCGCTTCGCCTCGGCGCGGTGCTCGTTCGCCTGCTCCTCGGCGAGGCGCAGGATCTGCTCGACGCGCGTGCCCAGACCGGACAGGGTCGGGCGCGTGTTCTCCTCAAGCTGCTTCTGCTGCTCGGCGAGGCGCTGCTCAAGACCCTGGATGCGCTGCTCGGCCTGGCGCAGGCGACGCTGGGCGTCGGTCATCCGCTGCTCGGCCTCGGTCCGCTGCTGCTCGGTCTGCGTCAGCTTGGCGATGTTCTTCTGGATGAAGTCATCCACTTGGTGACGGTCGTAACCCCGCAACTGCACGGGGAATTCCGGCACCGATTGGTCGTTGTCGAAAAAGGTACTGCTGGAGGGCTGCTGCGACATGGACCAATACTTGCAGACGCGACTGGGAATGTCGACAGCAAGGTCAGGGGTTTGTGGGGCTCGAACCACCCGCAACACTAGCCGCAAATCGGGCGAATCCCTTGGAACGACACGGATGTCGAACGCGGTGAAGTTTCGGTGTCCTCCAGGTATCACCCGAATGGCGTCATCTATCCGACACTATCGGTGACCCGCGGCCCTGACCTGCAAGGGCCCTAAGCGGGTTCGACCAGTTCGATGAGGACGCCGCCCGCGTCCTTCGGGTGGACGAAGTTGATCCGCGACCCCGCGGTGCCCTCGCGGGCCCCGTCGTACAGCAGCCGCGCGCCCTTCGCGCGCAGCGCGTCGGCGGCCGCCTCCACGTCCTCCACCGTGAACGCCAGCTGCTGGAGCCCCGGGCCCTTCGTCCCGATGAACTTCGCGATCGTCGACTCCGGCGTGAGCGGCGCGAGCAGCTGCACCTGCGCCCCGCCCTCGGGCCACGCCACCATCACCTCGACGACGCCCTGCGCCTCGTTGACCTCGCGGTGCACCGCCCGGCCCCCCAGCGCCCCCTCGTACCATTCCAGGGCCGCGTCCAGGTCGGGGACCGCGATGCCCACGTGATCGATGCGCCGCAATCCGATTCCGTCCGTGTAAGTCATACGATCGAGCGTATCGAGCGAATCGACCAACGGAGGTCCGCCATGAACGACACGACCGTCATCCTCGCAGCCGCCCGGACACCCATCGGGCGCTTCAACGGGGCGCTCGCCGACATCCCCGCCACCGACCTGGCCGGGACCGCGATCAGAGCCGCCATCGAACGCGCCGGCATCGGCCCCGACCTGGTCGACCAGGTCCTCCTCGGACAGGTCCTGTCCGCGGGCTGCGGCCAGAACCCCGCCCGCCAGGCCGCCGTCGCCGCCGGGCTCCCCATGCGCGTGCCCGCGCTGGCGATCAACAAGGTGTGCCTCTCGGGGCTCGCCGCCGTCGGCCTCGCCGACCAGATCCTGCGCGGCGGCGCCGCCGACGTGGTCGTCGCCGGGGGCATGGAGTCGATGAGCCGCGCCCCGCACCTGCTGCCCGGCTCGCGCCGCGGCTTCAAGTACGGCGACGCCGTCCTCCTCGACCACCTCGCCCACGACGGCCTCACCGACGCCTACGACGGCATCTCCATGGGCGAGTCCACCGAACGCCACCTCAAGGGCCGCAGCATCACCCGCGAAGCCCAGGACGCGTTCGCCGCCGAGTCCCACCAGCGCGCCGCCAAGGCCGCCGAGCGCCTCGCCGAGGAGATCACGCCCGTCGAGACCCGCCGCGGCTACGTCGACGCCGACGAGGGGGTGCGCCCCGAGTCCACCCCCGAGGGCCTCGCGCAGCTGCGCCCCGCGTTCACCGAGAACGGCACCATCACCGCCGCCTCCGCGTCCCAGATCTCCGACGGCGCCTCCGCGCTCGTCCTCGCCCGCAAGTCCACCGCCGAGGCCAACGGCTGGGCCTGGACCGCCGAGATCCTCGCCTACGCCGCCGTCGCCGGGCCCGACAACTCCCTGCTCGACCAGCCCGCCAACGCGATCGGCAAGGCCCTGGGCCTCGCGGGCAAGCAGGCCGCCGACCTCGACGTGATCGAGATGAACGAGGCGTTCGCCGCCGTCGTCCTCGCCTCCGCCGAGACCCTCGGCGCGGGCCTCGACCGCGTCAACCCCGACGGCGGCGCCATCGCCCTCGGCCACCCCATCGGCGCCTCCGGCGCCCGCCTCGCCCAGACCCTCGCCCGCCAGCTCGCCCCGGGCGCGCTCGGCGCCGCCGGACTGTGCGGCGGCGGCGGGCAGGGCGACGCCATCGTCCTCAAGGGAGCCTGATGGCCCGCACCGACACGGCGCTCCCGGACCTCGTCGCCGCGGCCCGCACCGGCGACCGCCGCGCCACCGCCCGCCTGCTCACCATCGTCGAGAACGACACCGCCGATGCCCCCGCCCTCGCGGGCCTCGTCAAGGGCGGCGACGCGCAGATCGTCGGCATCACCGGCTCGCCCGGCGTCGGCAAGTCCACGCTCGTCTCCGCGCTCATCACCGCCTGGCGCGCCCAGGGCCTGCGCGTCGGCGTCCTCGCCGTCGACCCGTCCAGCCCGTTCACCGGCGGCGCGATCCTCGGCGACCGCGTCCGCATGGCCGACCACGCCCTCGACCCCGGCGTCTACATCCGCTCGGTCGCCACCCGCGGCCACCTCGGCGGCCTCGCCGCCACCACCACCGCGGGCGTGCGCCTCCTCGAAGGGCTCGGCTTCGACGCGGTCGTCGTCGAGACCGTCGGCGTCGGCCAGGCCGAAGTCGAGATCGCCTCCCTCGCCGACACCACGCTCCTGCTGCTCGCCCCCGGCATGGGCGACGGCATCCAGGCCGTCAAGGCCGGGGTCGTGGAGATCGCCGACGTCTACGTCGTCAACAAGGCCGACCGGCCCGGCGCCGACGGCACCGTCCGCGACCTCAAGGCCATGATGAGCCTGGTGCGCCGCGAACCGGGGGAGTGGCGCCAGCCCGTCTGCACCACCGTCGCCTCCGAAGCGAAGGGCATCGACGACCTCGTCGCCGCGATCGGCAAGCACCGCGACTGGCTCGCAGAAGGGGACCGGCTCGCCGCCAAGCGCCGCCAGCGGGCCGCCGCCGAGATCCGCGCCCGCGTCGACGCCGAACTGAAGCGGCGCTACCGGGTGCCGGACGCGCTGGCGGCGGCCGTCGCGGACGGGGAGACCGACGTCGCCTCGGCCGCGCGGAGCGTTCTCGGCGACACCGGCTAAACCTCTTCGCCTTCTCACCATGCGGCTTCGTAGACTGGAACGGTGACAGACGCAGCTGAGCAGACACCGGCCCCGGAAACCCACCTGCCGAAGACGTACGCGCCCGTAGAGGTAGAGGCGCGACGCTACGCGAAGTGGGTAGCCGACGGCCGGTTCAAGGCTGCCGACGACTCCGACCGCGAGCCCTACGCGATCGTGATCCCCCCGCCGAACGTGACGGGGCAGCTCCACCTGGGGCACGCGCTCGACCACACCCTCATCGACACGCTGGTGCGGCGCGAGCGCATGCGCGGCAAGGAGGCCCTGTTCCTCCCCGGCACCGACCACGCCGGCATCTCCACGCAGAACGTGGTGGAGCGCCAGCTCGCCGACAAGGAGGGCCTGTCCCGCCACGACCTCGGGCGCGAGGCGTTCGTGGACAAGGTGTGGGAGTGGAAGGACGTCTACCACGAGCGCATCACCTCGCAGATGAAGAAGATCGGCGACGGCGTCGACTGGGACCGCGAGCGGTTCACCCTGGACGAGGGCCTCTCGGCCGCCGTCCAGACCATGTTCAAGCGCATGTACGACGACGGCATGATCTACCGCGCCGAGCGCATCATCAACTGGTGCCCGCGGTGCATGACCGCGCTCTCGGACGCCGAGGTGGAGCACCAGGAGGACGCGGGCGAGCTCGTGTCGATGCGCTACGGCGACGGGGACGAGTCGATCGTGGTCGCCACGACCCGGCTGGAGACGATGCTCGGCGACACCGCCGTGGCCGTCCACCCCGACGACGAGCGCTACCGGCACATGATCGGCACCACGGTGGAGGTGCCGTTCACGGGCCGCCGCATCCCGATCGTGGCCGACTCGCACGTCGACCCCGAGTTCGGCACGGGCGCCGTGAAGGTGACGCCCGCGCACGACCCGAACGACTTCGCGATCGGCCAGCGCCACGACCTGGAGTCGATCCTCATCATGGACGAGCGCGGCGTGATCACCGCGCACGGCCCGTTCCAGGGGCTCGACCGGTTCGAGGCGCGCTCGGCGATCGCCGCCGCCTTGAGGGCCGAGGGCCGCATCACGGCCGAGAAGCGCCCGTACATGCACGCCGTCGGGCACTGCGAGCGGTGCGACACCACGGTGGAGCCGCGGCTGTCGCTCCAGTGGTTCGTGAAGGTGGAGCGGCTCGCGAAGATGGCCGGCGACGCCGTGCGGTCGGGCGAGACGAAGATCCACCCGCCGGAGATGGAGAAGCGCTACTTCGCGTGGGTCGACAACCTCCTCGACTGGTGCATCTCGCGCCAGCTGTGGTGGGGCCACCGGATCCCGATCTGGTACGGCCCGGGCGGTGAAGAGGTGTGCGTGGGCCCGGGCGAGACCGCGCCCGAGGGCTACGTGCAGGACTCCGACGTGCTCGACACGTGGTTCTCCTCCGGGCTGTGGCCGTTCTCGACGTTCGGCTGGCCCGAGGAGACCGCGGCGCTGGAGAAGTTCTATCCGACCGCGGTGCTGGTGACCGGCTGGGACATCATCTTCTTCTGGGTGGTCCGGATGATGATGTTCGGGACCTACGCGATGGGGAGGGCCCCGTTCGGGGAGGTGTTCCTGCACGGGCTGCTGCGCGACGCGAACGGCAAGAAGATGTCGAAGTCCTCCGGGAACGGCATCGACCCGCTCGACGTGGTGGACCAGTACGGCGCGGACGCGCTGCGGTTCATGCTCGCGCGCGACGCGAACCCCGGCGCCGACGCGATCGCCTCGATCGAGCTGGCCGAGATCTCCCGGAACTTCTGCAACAAGCTGTGGAACGGGACGCGGTTCGCGCTCATGTCGGGCGCGACGGTGGACGGCGACCTGCCGTCCGAGCCGTCGCTGATCGACCGGTGGATCCTCTCGCGGCTCTCGCACACCGTGGAGGCCGTCGACGGCTTCCTGGAGCAGTACGAGTTCGCGAAGGCCATGGACGCGCTGTACCACTTCGCGTGGGACGACGTGTTCGACTGGTACCTGGAGCTGACGAAGCCGGTGCTCGCCGAGGGCGGGCCCCGCGCCGAGGAGACCCGCCGCGTCATCGGCCACGTCTTCGACCAGCTGCTGCGGCTGCTGCACCCGGTGATCCCGTTCGTCACCGAGGAGCTGTGGCTCACCCTCACCGGCACCGAGGAGCAGGGGGACTCGCTCACCGTGGCCGCGTGGCCGACGGCGGCCGGGTCCGACGACGAGGCCGAGCGCCTCGTGGGGGCCCTCCAGCACCTCGTGACCGAGGTGCGGCGCTTCCGCTCGGACCAGGGCGTCAAGCCCAGCCAGCCGGTGCCCGCGCGCCTGACGGGCCTGGACGCGGCCGGCCTGGCCGACCAGGAGCCGCTCATCCGCGCGCTCGTGCGGCTGGAGGCCGAGGCCGAGGGCTTCGCGCCCACCGCCGAGCTCGCCGTCTCCGACCAGGTCACGGTCGGGCTCGACACGTCGGGGACGATCGACGTCGCCGCCGAGCGTGCCCGCCTGGAGAAGGCCCTGAAGGCCGCGGAGAAGGAGCTCGCCGGGACGACCGCGAAGCTCGGCAACGAGGCGTTCCTCGCGAAGGCCCCTGACGCCGTGGTCGACAAGATCAAGGCGCGCAAGGCGACCGCCGAGGCCGACATCGCCCGCGCGACCGCGCAGCTCGCACGACTCGCCTAGGCGGAGGCCGGGGCCCCGCGCCCCGGCCTCCCCTTTCTCACTGGGCTTTCTCACTGGGGGACCGATACTTTGAACGCCGAACTGGCGCAGGTCGAAGCGGCACTGGAGTCCCGCGGGTTCTCCCGCTGGGACTTCACGCTCGACCGCATCAAGCAGCTGCTCGACCTCATGGGCGACCCGCAGCGGTCGTTCCGCTCGGTCCACGTCACCGGCACGAACGGCAAGACCTCGACCACCCGCATGATCGAGCGGCTCCTGCGCGGGCACGGCCTGCGCACCGGCATGTTCACCTCGCCGCACCTCAACGACGTCACCGAGCGCATCAACGTCGACGGCGAGCCCATCAGCGCCGAGCGCCTCGCCCAGCAGTACTACGAGATCGCGCCGCTCGCCGAGCTCGTCGACCGCGAGGCGTCCGAGCCGCTCACCTACTTCGAGATGACCGTGGCGCTCGCCATGGGCGCGTTCGCCGACACGCCGATCGACGTCGGCGTCATCGAAGTGGGCCTCGGCGGCGAGACCGACTCGACGAACATCCTCAACGCCGAGGTCGCCGTCATCACCCCGATCGGCATCGACCACACCAAGTGGCTCGGCGAGACCCTCGCGGAGATCGCGACCATGAAGGCCGGGATCGTCCACGAGGGATCGACGCTCGTCACCTCCTCGCAGGAGCGGTCGGCGATGGAGCCGCTGCTGCGCCGCGCCGCCGCGGTCGGCGCGAAGCTCGTCCCCGAGGGCCGCGGCTTCGAGGTCACCGCGCGCGAGGTCGCCGTCGGCGGCCAGCTCGTCACCATCGAGACCCGGGCCGCCCGCTACCAGGACCTGTTCCTGCCGCTCCACGGCGAGTACCAGGCGCACAACGCGGCCCTCGCGCTCGCGGCCGTCGAGGTCCTCCTCGGCGCCGGCGAGCCGAAGGCCCTCGACGCAGAAGTGGTCGGCCAGGCGTTCGCGGAGTTCACGTCCCCGGGCCGCCTGGAGGTCGTGCGGTCCGAGCCCGCGGTCATCCTCGACGCCGCGCACAACCCGGCGGGCATGGAGGCCATGACGAAGGCCGTCGCGGAGGAGTTCAACTTCCGCAAGCTCGTCGGCGTCGTCGGCATGCTCGCCGACAAGGAGGTCGACCACATGCTCGAACTCCTGGAGCCGGTCCTCGACGAGATCGTCATCACCAAGTCCACGTCGGACCGGGCGATGCCCGCCGCGTCCCTCGCGAAGCTCGCCGTCGAGGTCTTCGGCGAGGAGCGCGTCCACGTCCACCCGCACCTGCGCGACGCCCTCGCCCGCGGCATCGAGCTCGCCGAAGAGGCCGACGACCTGTACGAGTCCGGCGGCGGCGTCCTCGTCACCGGCTCGGTCTTCACCGTCGCCGACGCCCGCCGCATCCTGGTGGGCCGCCGTGGCTGAGCGCGACGAGCACCCCGAGACCCCCGAGGAGGCCGAGGCCCCTTGGGAAGCGGAGCCCGACCCGAACCGCTCGGGCCTGCGCGACCCCGCCCGCGCGGCCCGCAGCCTCGCGGCCGTCGCGCTCGTGTTCGAGGCGCTGGCGCTGCTCATGGCGATCGTCCCGATGCGCATGATCCTCGACGAGCCGACGCCCGCGACCGTCGCGGTCATCGTCCTCGTCGTCGCCGCGGTCGCCTTGGCGGGCATGGCGAAGCGCCCCTGGGTGTGGCCCGCCGGGGCCGTCCTCCAGCTCGCGGTGATCGCCTGCTGGCCGATCCACTGGTCCCTCGGCGTCGCGGGCCTCATCTTCGCCTGCGTGTGGCTCTACTGCTGGCACGTCAAGCGCCAACTGGCCCTGCCCCCCAAGCGATGACGAAGGCGCCGACGTGGAACTGAAGACCGGGCGACTCCTCCTGCGGCCCCTCACCGCCGCCGACGCGCCCGCCCTCGCCCCGATCAACGCCGACCCGGAGGTCATGCGCTACATCGGGGAAGGCGCGCCGCGCACCCTGGAGCAGACCGAGGCGCTGTGCGCGAAGGTCGCCGCCCACTGGGACGACCACGGCTGGGGCGCCTTCGCGGTGACCGAACAGGACAGTGCCTCTGGGAACGACAGTGGGGCCTTCGTCGGCCTCGCCATCCTCGCGACCCCGTCGTTCCTGCCGGAGATCCTCCCCGCCACCGAGGTCGGCTGGCGCATCGCCCGCGACCGCTGGGGCCGCGGCTACGCCCCCGAGGCCGCCCGCGCCGTCATCGGCTTCGCGTTCGCCGAACTCGGCCTCGAACGGGTCGTCTCCTGCATCCACTCCGAGAACACCGCCTCGATCCGCGTCGCAGAGAAGCTCGGCATGGCCCTCGAACGCGAGACCACCGTCCCCGTCTACGACGTGCCGTGCAGCGTCTACGAATTGCGAACTGTCGGGTAGCCGACAACACGCGTTCTGCGAGTCTGTTTGGGTCGCATGGGCATGCAATAGTGAAGCTGTCCGTTTCGGCCCAGAGCGCACGGCGGTGGTCCCCTGTGAAGATGCAGCCTCGGCAACAGCTCCTCGACATCTGGAAGGCCCAGGTGGCCTACAGCTGGCGGCCCGCCGACGACGGCTCCCGGCGCAAGGAGTGGCACTGGGGCGGGCGCAACGACTCCGACGCCGTCGGCGACGCCCAGCAGCTCCTGTGCCTGCTCTACCCCGCCCAGGAACTCGTCGACCTGCGCTATGCCGACCCCGACGCCACCAGCGACGCCGTCCTCGAAGCGCTCTCGGGCCTCGGCGACGCCGTGGAGATCCCCATCCGCGTCATGCGGCTCATCAAGGACTACATGGAGAAGCACGTCGACGAGGAGGGCGTCCCCGTCTACTCCGGCGGCTCCAACATGCACCGCGTCGACCGCACCCAGAAGGCCACCGCCGAGCAGCGCGCCATCGACGTCACCGAGGGCTTCGCGCTCGCGATTCCGCTGAGCCTCACCGCCCTCTCCTTCCTCGCCGACTTCGCGCCCACCGTCGACCGCATGGGCCGCGGCGACCTCGTCCAAGAGCTCCGAACGGTCGAGGAGACCGTCCACCGGCGCCTCCTCGGCGCCATCACCGGCCTCCTGCGCTCCTTCGCCGTCTCCACCTTCGACGCCGACGACGACTTCGGCCGCCAGCTCATCGCCCTCATCAACGTCGACGGCCAGCCCGACCGGAAGATCGTGCGCCGCTTCAGGGAAGAGGCCGAGGAGATCATCGCGACCCTCCGCACCATCACCGTCGGCTCCGGCGGCACCGCGGGCGTCGAGGCCCCCACCAAGCTCTTCGAGATCGGCTGGTCCTGGTCCGTCGTCGAGAAGGCCCCCGACATCCCCGACGTCTCCGACACCTCCACCCAGCGCGTCGGCCGCGCCGAGGACGCCCCCTACCTGTACTTCACCGTGGTCGCCCTCGAAGCGATCGCGACCCTCTTCTCCGACCGCGTCATGCGGCGCAACCTCCTCACCGAGGAGGAGCGCCGCCTCGCCCAGTCGCTCCAGATCCGCCTCGACGTCACCCGCCGCTACTGGGCCATGGTCGCGTCCTTCGGCGGCGGCTCCAAATGGCCCCTGGAGGACGTCCCCTGGCGCACCACCGACGGCCTGGAGTACGACTACTACACGCTCCTGGTCTGCGCCGTCGCCACCGAGACCTTCGGCTCCAGCCGCGGCGGCGACGACGACCTCATCCGCCTCGCCGACGTCCTCGTCGAGCTCGCCAACCGCGGCCGCATCACCCGCCGCCCCCTCGTCGGCGACCGCGCCATCGAGATGCACTTCCCCGGTGTGAAGGCCGAACTCCTCGGCATCGAGAAGCTCGACGGCCCGGCCATGATCTGGAACATGGTCGACTTCGCGCCCCTGCTCCTCAAGCGCATCTACGACGCCGCCGGGCTCCTGGTCACCATCGCCAACCGCGCCGAACTCCTCGAAGTCGCCGACCTCATATGGGAGCACCTGGCGCGCAGGCGCATCCGCGAGGGCCGCGCCGCCCGCCTGTGGGACCAGCCCCAGCAGGTCTACAACGAGCTGCCGAACTGGTTCGAGGACCCATCGTGGCACTTCACGATCCGCGTCGTCGAGGCCATGGTCGTCGCCGCCCAGTTCGCGGGCTCCGAGCCGGCCCGCTCCCGCGACCTGGAGAGCCTCGCCCACGAACTCCTCGTGGAGGCCGAGCACATCTACGACCAGGAGCTGCTGCGCGGGTCCGGGAACGCCGGGCCCGCGCTGGCGCAGGAGATCCGGTCGGTGGGGCTGACGATCCGCCACGCGAAGGAAGTCGTGGACGAGCGCCCCGGCACCGCGTTCGCCCTGGGCGTCCAGGCCCTCATCGACCTCGACCGGCTCATCTCGGCCGGCCGCGACGCCGAGACCGGAGTGTGACGATGCTGCTGTTCGCGACCTCGGACAAGGGCGGCACGGGCCGGTCGGTCTCCTCGTGCAACCTCGCGTACCGGCGCGCCGTCCAGGGCATGAACGTGTGCTATGTGGACTTCGACTTCGGCTCGCCCACGGCCGGTGCGGTCTTCGGGATCGACGACCTGGAGCACGGCACGTACGGCAGCGGCATCCACGAGTACCTCCAGGACCACGCCTCCGAATCCGAGCGGTACTCGGTGTGGGAGGCCAGCGACCGCGCCGAGCTCCAGGCCCGCCCCGACGGCGCCGGGGAGCTCGTCCTGTGCCCCGGCGACGCCGACGGCTCGGAGTTCCCCGGCGACGAGAACACCGTCGACCGCTGCGTCAAGCTCCTGCAGGAACTCTCAAGGGAGTTCGACCTCGTCATCGTCGACCTGTCCGCGGGCCGCTCGCACGCCACCGAGATGGTCATGGCCGCGACCGCCCGCCCCGAGCTCGCGAACCTCCCGTGGCGGTGGATCGTCTACCACCGCTGGACGAAGCAGCACGTCATCGCCGCGCACTCCCTCGTCTACGGCGAGCGCGGCCTCGTGGAGACCGCGCGCTCCTACGGCGAGGAGTACCAGCGCAAGCTGCTCGACTCGATCCGCTACGTGCGCACCGCGGTCGTCGACCCCGACGGGGCCGACCTGAAGGGCCTGGAGGCCACGCAGATCCGGTGGCTGCGCAGGATCGACGCCGACCTGCACCAGATGGCCGTGCGCCTGAAGCTGGGCCGCATGAACCTCCTCGGCTCGGTGCCGCTCGACCCGGTCCTCCAGTGGCGCGAGCAGATCATCACCGACGCCGACGCGGTGACGCTGCGGATCGCCAACCAGGCGACCGTCCGGGCCTTCTCCGACCTGGCGTCCCGCTCCACGGAGGAGCAGTTCGCGGCCGGACTCGAAGCGAGCGTGCGGGGGATCGAGTGACGTACGAGGAGACCAGCGCCAAGCAGCGCACCGAGCGGTTCGGCATGTCCCACCTGTCGATCGAGGTCGGGCACCTGTACGCCGACGACCTCGCCCGGACCGACGCGCTCAAGGAGCAGATGGCGTCGGCGGCCGCGTGGGTCCACGGCACCACCGAGGCGCTCTCGAAGCGCCTCGGCGGCCGCACGCCGCGCGTGAGCACCTGCTACCTCGTGGACGACTACTTCCACCAGGACCTGCCCGACCCCGAGCACCTCATCGCGCAGGTCTCGGAGGCCGCCGCGGCCGCGGGCCTGCGCATCGACTACCTGGCGCGCGAGTCCGCGTGCGACCGCATGGGGCCCTTGCAGCTCGCGGCGCTCGTGGCCGACCGGATCGTGTTCGAGCCGCCGCCGGGCACGAACGGCTCGCGCCCGCCCGTCTCCGACCTCGGCTGGCTCCCCAACGGCGTGCCCACGCCGAAGCCGCGCGGCATCGCAATGGGCGCGCCGCTGCGGTGGATCCCGCCGAGCCAGAACTCGCGCCGCGAGCACTCGGTGTTCCTCGACGTGGAGCTGTGGAACGACACCCCGAAGGGCCGCCGCTGGTCGTGCCCGATGCTCGCCGCGGTGTGGCAGCTGATCCGCCTGGGCGTGCTGCGCGACCAGGGCAAGCGCATCGGCGTGCCCGAACCGGTCGAGTCGCTCGTGCCCGCCGAGCACGGGCACGTCCCCGGGCAGCGCCTCGGGAACCGCTTCCCCGACCGGTGGTCGGAGATGCCGCCGATCCTGCAGCTCAACAAGAAGGCGTTCCCGTTTCCCGCGTACCGGACCGTGTCGGTCCTGTCGACGGACTTCCTGGAGGTCGAGCACGCCGTGCGCGTCATCTGCGGCAGCGTCCGGCCCGACGCGGGCGCGCTCGACCAGATCCGCAAATCCGCCGAGCGCGAGGGCATGTCGCTGCCCGAGGAGCTCGTGGACCGCCTCTCGTACGTCTTCCAGGGACCGCTCTAGCGCGGGAACCGATCGGCCGATCCGCCCTGGCGCTGGTTCTGCTCCATCATGTCGAGCATCTTCGCGGCCAGATCCGCTGCGCCGTAGTCGATCTGGGAGCGCACGCGCTCGGTCATCGTGGCCCACTGCCGCGACAGACCCGGGCGCCGCTCCAGGGAGTCCCACATGAACTCCAGGTCCCGGGAGGTCCGCGCGCCCGCCGACCACAGGTGCAGCAGGTGATCCACGACCGGGCGGAGCGTGCGCAGCGTGTGCCGCGGGTCCTCGCCGATCTTCGCGAGCGCGATCCGCGCCGCGACGGCCGTCAGGAGCCAGTCGTGGATCGCGAGATCCTCTGCGGCGGCGGCGATGTGCTCGGGGTCGACCAGGCCGGTGACCATGCTCATGCGCCGCCGGTCGTTCCCGACGAGGCGGAACGCCACGGCCTTGCGGGTGCCGGGGTCGGCGATGGCCGCCCACCGCAGCCGGGTCGACCCGGTCTTGACGGGCGGGCGCTGGTCGAGCACGGGGCGCGAGAGCACGTCGTGGATCGAGTGGCGGGCGATGGCGGCGGTGTCGAGCAGTTCGGAGCGGTCGCGCCGGTTCTCGGCCACGAGGAACGCCCGCGCGAGCCGCTCGGCCTCGAAGTTCCCGATCGTCTCCAGCGTGCCGGGCCGCGCCAGGTAGTACGACCAGGGCATCCGCCGCGGCTGCTGTGGCGGCGCCACGGCGGTCCACGCCGAGCCCTGGAGCAGGTGCCCGCCGGTGAGGACCGCCCGGGAGCAGACCGTGCCGACCGCGCGGACCGTGGTGCCGTTCGCGGACTTGTCGTCGGCGTGCTGGTTGTCCTGCTTCGGCGCGAGCGGCAGCTTGCAGTCCACGCCGTGCAGGAGCACCGGCGACGCGGTGTGCGGGACGGGCCGCGCCCACTGGACGACGGTCTCGCCGACGGCGAGCGACAGGGCCGCGCGGGCCTCCTCGGGCGTCAGCGGCCGCGAATGCGGCAGCAGCGCGGTGTGGATCTCGCCGACGATGAGCATGGGCACACTCCGGTTCGCAAGGGCGGGAACGGTATCGGTCAGGGGACTAGTCGCGCTCCCGGTGCTCGGTGATCGCCAGGCCGTGCCCGTCCGGGTCCCGGAACGCGGCCGCCCGCATCTCGTAGTTCTGCCCCAGCAGCGCGGTCCGCGGCAGGTGCAGGAACTGGACGCCGGCCTCGTTCATCTGCGTGAACGCGGCGTCGATGTCGCCGACCTCGAACGTGAGGTGCATGATCCCGGTCTCGCCGGGCGGCGCGTCGGGGCGCTCCCACAGCAGGATCTTCCCGAAGCCCGCGTCGAGGACGGCCGCTTCGGCGGTCCGGTCGGAGATCGCCAGGCCCAGAGCGTCCGTGTAGAACTCGACGGACCGCTGGAGGTCGGCGACCACGAGCGTCGCCGCCACGTCGGTGACGTCGGTGCCCCCGAGTCGCTCCTCGGAAAGGAGCAGTTCGGCGAGGTCGCGCGCGAGGCTGCTGCCCTCCTCGGAGGTCCGGGGCTTCGGCGGGGACGGCGAGCGCAGCTTCGTGGCGGCTTCCGCGATGGGGCCCTTGGGCGGCGCCTCCGAAGGCGCCTCGGACTGCTCGTTCTCGGCTTGCGCCGCAACCGATCCGGTGGCGTCCTCGATGACGGGGCCGCCGCCGATCTGCTCGCTCGGCAGCGTGAACGCCGCGGGCGGGTCGGCGGGCAGCGGGGCCGACTCCGAGGACGCCGAGTCCACGGGCGCCTCGCTGGCCGGGGGCGCTTCGGCCTCCGCCGCAGCGGATTCGGGCTCTGCCGCCGCTTCCTCGCCGCCCGACGGGGCCTCGATCGGATCGGCCTGCCGCTCCCGGGACGGCTCGGACGCGGCCTTCAGCGCTTCGGACACCACGTACAACGGCGGGCCGGGCGCTGCCGCGTCCCCGGCGGGCGTCGTCGGCTCGCGCTGCGGAAGTCCGTCGGCCGCAACGGGTTCCGGCTCCTCGCGCGCCTTCGTCTCGTCGATGACCTCCTGGACGGAGGCCAGCACCGTGTCGAGCGCGTCGGGCTCCTCCGGCTCGACCGGGACGACGAGCGTCACCGGGCGGGCCTCGGCCGCAGCGACCGTGGGCTTCGGCGGTTCCGCTTCGGCCGCAGGCGGTTCGGGCTCCGCGGCCGGAGGCTCAGCGAGCTTGCTCGCGGGCTCGGCGGGAGGCGCAGGGGCCGCGGCGGGTTCGGGCGCAGGAGCGGCCGCAGGTGCGGCGGTCGCCTTGGGCGGCTCCGGGATCGGCGCCGTCTCGGGCCGGTCCGGCTCGAACAGGTCGTCCAGGGAGCCGCGCTCGGGCTGCTGCTTCACCGGGGCGCCGCGCGGCGGGTCGTCCTCGACGATGAGGTCTTCGAGCCGGTGCTGGCCGATGAGCGGCGGCGCCGGGACCGGCTGCGGGAAGCGCCGGGCCGAGTGCTCGACCGTGAAGAACGCGATGCACCCTGCGAGGCAGAGGAACGCGAGCACGGCGATGCCGACGCTCTGCGCGCCGATCGCCATGGACGTGAAGAAGAACGCCAGGATCAGTAAAGTGATGGCGCCGATCGCCCGCGAGGTGCGCCACCGCATCCGCCTGTCCGCGTTGAGGACCGTGCCGATCGCCTCGCCGCCCGCCGCGTGGTGCTGGCGCGAGTGCAGGTCCTTCATGGCGTGCTGGTTGATCGCCCACCAGCGCGCCTGGTTCTGGCGCCGCTGCTGGTCCTGCAGGAGCCGCTGCTGCCGCAGCTGCTCCGCGGTCATGCCCCGGGCCTGCTGCTGGCGCGTCCCGCGCGGCTGGGCCTTCGCGGGCGCGACCTTGCGGGCCCCGGCCTTGGCGGCGCCGCCTTTGGCCGCGCCTTTCGCCCCGCCGCGGGCGGCCCCGCCCTTCGCGCCGCCCCGGCTGGGGGCCTTGGAAGGCCGCGGGGCGGGACGGGGTGGCTGTCTTGGGGGCATCTGGGACACCTCATCCGCAACTGGGAAACCGGGTTTCAACGTGAATCGTACGTGGGTGAGGCAACCGGCACAACATCGCTTACGATGGCAGCCACCGATCCGACAGACGCTTCCAAGGAGTTCCACGTGGCCGAGCAGCGCACGCTCGTGTTGATCAAACCCGACGCCGTCCGGCGCGGGCTCGTCGGCGAAGTCCTGTCCCGCTTGGAGCGCAAGGGCCTGCGCATCGAAGAGCTGCGGCTGCGGACCATGGACGCGGCGCTGTCGGACGCGCACTACGCCGAGCACGTGGGGCGGCCGTACTACGAGGGCCTGAAGGCGTTCATGACGTCGGGTCCGCTGGTGAGCCTGGTCGTCGCCGGGGACGAGGCGATCCCGGTGGTGCGGCTGCTCGCCGGCGCCACCGACGGCCGCAAGGCCGAGCCGGGGACGATCCGCGGGGACTTCTCGCTGTCGAACCAGCAGAACCTCATCCACGCCTCGGACTCGGAGGAGTCCGCGAAGCGCGAGATCGACCTCTGGTTCGCCGCTTAGGGTGCACCGCTGACGACGTTGGCAGCAGTGCGCCCGGGTGCCCCGCTAGGCGGGGCTCGGGTGCTGGAGCGCCTCCAGGTCGGCCGGGGTGTCGACGTCGAGCGGGTCGCCCGGGCACGCGACCTCGCGCACCAGGTCCCCGTTCGCCGCGATGAAGTCGCGGGCCCCCCGGTCCCCGACGGCCCCGGCGGCGATGCCGTCGAGGTGCTCGCGCGCGAAGTACATCGGGTGGCCGCGGCGGCCCGCGTACGTCGCGACCGCGATCGTGGCCCCCTCGGCGGCGGCCGCGATGATCCGCCGCACCGCCTCCGCTTCGATGCGCGGCTGGTCGACGAGGGTCACGACGACCCCGTCGTACCGCGACGGCACGGCCGCGAGCCCGGCCTTCAGCGACGTCGACAATCCCTGCCCCCAGCGCCGGTTCATGACCGGCGTGAACGCCTCGGTGGCCGCGGCGAGCGCCTGCTCGGCCCCGGCGCCGAGCACGGCCAGGACCTGGCGGCAGCCGCCGTCGCGCAATGTGGCGACGGCCCGGTCGAGCAGGCTCCGGCCGTCGTATTCGACGAGGGCCTTCGGCTGGCCGAAGCGCCTTCCGGCGCCTGCGGCGAGCACGAGCCCCGCGGTGTTCCCCATGGTCGATCCCCCTTGTGATGGTCCCGCCTCCCGGCGGAATATGCGGCGGCGCCCCCTGCGCCGCCCGTCTGCGGGGCGGTCAGTCCAGGCTGACCGCCAGTGCGAGGTCCATCCGGTCGAGGGGGTTGCGCAGGTCGCGGCCGGTGAGCTCCTCCACGCGGCGCATGCGGTACCGGACGGTGTTCACGTGGACGTGGAGGCTCACGGCGCACTGGCGCCACGAGCCGTCGCATTCGAGGAACCGCCGCAGGGTCGGCAGCAGGTCGGAGCGGTGGCGCGCGTCGTATTCGAGGAGCGGGTCGAGGACGCGGGTGCGGAACGCGCGCGAGACGTCAGGGGGGACGGCCGCCAGGAGCATCCGGTGCGACACGAGGTGGTCGGGTTCGGCGACCTCGATGCGGCCGGGCCGCGGCTGCGCGAGGGCGGCGGTGTGGCGGGCCTGTTCGAGCGCGCCGCGGAGCCCGCCGGGGGAGGCGACGGGGTCGGCGATGCCGACGCCGATCGCGCCGGTCCCGCCCGGATGGGCCGCTTGCAGGACCTTGGCGCTGCGCCTCGCCCATGCGACGAGGCGGGCGCGCTCCTCGGGGAGCGCGGCCTTGCCGGCGAGGACGGCGACGGTCTCGCCGCCGCGGCTCGCCCACGCCGCCGCGGGCGGATCGAGCGGGTCCTCCATCGTCGCCGCCGTGGCGTAGTGGAGGACCTCGGCGATGACGGTCTCGCGCAGGGCCTCGGACTCGCCGGTCGCGGCGATGACCGTGGCGGGGCCGTCGGCGGGCAGGCCCGCGGAGCGCAGCAGGTGCTCGTCGGCGCGGCCCTCGCGCAGGGCGGTGACGAGCTCGACGTGCGGGGCGGGGCGCTGCGACGGGTCGTCGAGTTCGAGCATGAGCAGGGCCGAGAGCTGCTCGGCGACGAGGCGGCGCTCGTGGGGCCAGCGGGTGTGGTCGTCGCCGACGACCAGGAACCGTCCGGTGTGGATCGTGGAGCCGATGCCGAAGACCGAGTAGCAGCGGTGCCGGTCCAGGGTCACCTTCTGCGGCAGCCGGTCCGCGGCGTGCGCGCGGGCGACGACCGCGGCCCGCTCCGACTCGCCGAGCTCCAGGCTCCCGCGCAGCGCCCGTCCCGCAGGGGACAGGACCAGGCACTCCATGCCCAGCTCGCGGTCGATGAGTTCGAGGATCTGCCCGATCCCGTCGGCGGCGATGAGCCGCCGGTGCCGGTCCAGCAGCGACGCGAGGTCCCCGGAGCGGCCCGCGGAGAGGCGCTGCACGATCCGCTCGGTGATCTCGGCGAACGCGACCTCGGCGTCCACGGTGAACAGCGGCAGGTCGTGCTCGGCGCACGCGTCGACCAGGTCGGAGGGCACCGAGTGGAAGTCCGGGTGGTCGCCCGCGCCGAGCGCGGTCACTCCGGCGGCGATCAGGTTGCGCACGAACGCGTCCGAGTCCCGCTCGGCCCGGCGCCACATCATCCCGGTGAGCACCAGCTCGCCGCCGGACAGGTACCGGCGCGGGTCGCGCAGGTCGGTCGGCACGACCCACCGGACCTCGCGGTCCAGGTGGTGGCGGCCCGACACGAGGGTCAGGCCCAGTTCCGGCATCTGAAGCAGGGTACGCAGTCGCATGTTGGCCCCCAGGGGGTCCGGCCTTCTCAGGCGGGTTCGGGACGCGGTGGATACAGCCACCATAGCCCCGCCGACGGACCGACTTTGGACGATCCTCCAGCATTTAACGGCCGGGAAACCAAGGTTTCATAGGCGTTGACAATGCCTTCTGCCTCGCGTTTCGGCTTCAATTGCCCGACGCGGCGGCAAACCTGCCACGCTGAGGGGACACCTCGGGAGACCGGACGCGAACGGGAGGCGCCGATGTGGACGATCGCAGGGTTCAACACGGCCGACGCCGAGTCCGCGACCCGCGTGCTCGCGGCGTGCTGCGCCTCGCCGGTCTGGGCAGAGGGACTCGCCACAGGCCGCCCCTACGACTCGCCGGCCGCCCTCACCGACGCGGCCCTCGCGGCCTTCGACGCGCTGGACGACGCCGAGATCGAGCGGGCGGTGGACGCCCACCCGAGGATCGGCGGCGCGGCTCGACCTGCGCAGCCGGTCGCGGTCCCGGCCGGGTTCGGCGCGACGGCGGACGGCACCGACGGATCCGCTGAGCGCGCGCAGCCCGCCACCGCTCCAGCCGGTTCCGGCACTGCGGCGGAACGCGTGGGCCGTACGGCCGGAAGCGCGATCGCCGACGAGGCCGGACCGGCGCCGGGAGCCGCCGCCGATCGCCGAACGGCCCCGCTCTCGGGCCCCGAGGCCGAGTGGTCCCGCGGCGAGCAGGCCCGCGCGATGACCGCCGACGCCGCCGTCAAGGCCGACCTCGCCGACGCCAACGCCGCCTACGAGCGCCGCTTCGACCGCGTGTTCCTCATCTGCGCCACCGGCCTCGCCGCGGCGGACATCCTCGCTGCGGCCCGCCGCCGCCTCGGCAACGACGACGCGACCGAACGCGCCGAGACCCGCGCCGAGCTCCGCAAGATCGTCGCGCTCCGGCTCGGCAAGGCCTTCGGGGAGGACCGATGAGCGCCACACCGGCGAACGCCGACCGCACCGGCGCGGCGTCCACGAGCCCCGAGTTCGTCGGCGCCGATGCCGCGGGCGCGGCCCCCGAGGTCGAACCGCCGACCGCGACCGTCTCCTCCCACGTGCTCGACGCCGCCACCGGCCGCCCCGCCGCGGGCGTCCGGCTCACCCTCCTGCGCCGCGACGGGGACGGCGCCTACACCGAGGTCCGCACCGGCAGCACCGACGACGACGGCCGCGTCGCCGCCTGGCGCACCGAGCCCGGCGTGCACCGGCTCCGCTTCGAGACCGGCGCCTGGTTCGCCGCCCGCGGGACCGACACGTTCTACCCCGAAGTCGAGGTCGCCTTCACCGTCGGCGACGGCCACCACCACGTCCCGCTCCTCCTGAGCCCATTCGCCTACTCCACGTACCGAGGCAGTTAGATGAACGCACCCGAACCGGGCTTCACCTTGGGCCCCAACAGCTACGGCAAGTCCGGCATCCGGCTCGTCCACGTCGACCGCGCCACCGCGCGCCACGCGATCCGCGATCTCACCGTGCACACCGCGCTCGCCGGGGACCTCGACGCGACCCACTACACCGGCGACAACGCCGGCGTCCTCCCCACCGACACGCAGAAGAACACCGTGTACGCCTTCGCGCGGGACGGCGTCGGCGCCCCCGAGGCGTTCGCCGAGCGCCTGGCCCGGCACTTCGTCGACACCACCCCCTCCATCACGCACGCCCGCGTCCGCGTCGAGGAGCACCCGTGGACCCGCATCGGCGACCACTCCTTCGCGCGCGGCGACGGCGGCGAGATCCGCACCGCCGAGGCCGCCTACGACGGCGGGGCCGCCGCGGTCACCGCCGGCGTCAGGGACCTCCTGCTCCTCAACACCACCGACTCCGAGTTCAGCGGCTTCCTGGCCGACGAGTACACGACCCTCCCCGAGACCGACGACCGCATCCTCGCGACCGCGGTCACCGCGACCTGGGCTTACGCGACCGTACCCGCGGCGTACGACACCGCCTTCGACGCCGCCCGGACCGCCCTCGCCGCGGCGTTCGCCGACACCTACTCGCTCTCGCTGCAACAGACCCTCTACGCCGTCGGCGAGCGCATACTGAAGGCGGTCCCCGAGGCCCGCGACGTGCGGTTGTCCCTGCCGAACCGGCACCACTACCTCGTCGACCTCGCGCCGTTCGGCCTCGACAACCCCGGCGCGGTCTTCCAAGCGGGCGACCTGCCCTACGGGCTCATCGAGGGCACGGTCCGAAGGGAGGCGGCATGAGCGTCGCGACCCGCGCCGACTTCCACCGCCCGGCGGCGGTGGGCGAGGCCGTGCGCCTCCTCGCCGAGCACCCCGAGGCCGTCCCGGTCGCCGGGGGCACGGACCTCATGGTCGCCGTCAACTACCGGCACGCCCGGCCCGAGGCGATGCTCGACCTCACCGGCCTCGCGGAACTGCGCGACTGGACCGACGAAGGGGACGCCGTGCGCATCGGCTCGGGCGTCCCGTACGCGCGCATCACCGCCGAGCTCGCGACGGTCCTCCCGGCCCTGGCCGCCGCCGCCCGCACCGTCGGGTCCCCGCAGATCCGCAACCGCGGCACCCTCGGCGGGAACCTCGCCACCGCCTCGCCCGCGGGCGACGGCCACCCGCCGCTCCTCGCCACGGGCGCGACCGTGGAGATCGCCTCCACCAGCGGCACCCGGACCGTCCCGATCGGCGAGTTCTACCTGGGCCCCAAGCGCTCCGCGCTCGGCCCGGGCGAGCTCATCACCGCGGTCACTGTCCCGAAGGCCGCCGGGCCGCAGCAGTTCCTCAAAGTGGGCACCCGCAACGCCATGGTCATCGCGGTCTGCTCCTTCGCCCTCGCGCTCGACCCCGACGCGCGCCGCCTCGGCACCGGCATCGGCTCGGCCGGACCCGTGCCGCTCACCGCGCCCGACGCCGAGGCCCTCGACCTGCCCTGGAGCAGCCCGGGCCGCTTCGACGACGCCCTCGCCGCCGAGTTCGGCCGCCGCGTCGCCGCGGCCGCCCGCCCCATCGACGACGTCCGCGGCACCGCCGACTACCGCCGCCACGCCCTCGCCGTCTGCGCCGCCCGCGCCCTCCGCCGCGTATGGACGACCGCCCACGACAGGAGCCCCCGATGACCATCAGCACGACCACCGCCGACATCGCGCCCGGCCGTGAACGGCCCCGGCACCCGGACCGCCCGTCCCCGACGGCGCCGCCCGTCGGCGGCGCCCCGAGCACCCCAGTGCGGGCGATCACCGCACCTGCCCGTCGAACCCGCTCATGCCGCCCTCATCGGGCGACGAGTGCGATCGCTCGCAGCGGCGTCCCGAGCGCCGTTCACCCCGACCGCGTCCGGCTCACCCGTGTGCGGAGGCCCCGATGCGCGTGACCTTGCACGTCGACGGCGCCGAGTTCGCCGCCGAGATCGACCGGCCCGGCGAGAGCCTGCTGTCCACGCTCCGCGACCGGCTCGGACTCACCGGGTCCAAGAACGCCTGCGAACAGGGCGAGTGCGGGTCGTGCACCGTGCTGCTCGACGGCGCGCCCGTGTGCGCGTGCCTCGTGGCGACCGCCCAATGCGAAGGGCGCGAAGTCAAGACAGTGGTCGGCGCCGTGCCGCGGCCGGTGCGCGACGCGTTCGTGCAGTGCGGGGCCGTGCAGTGCGGGTTCTGCACCCCGGGGCTGCTCGTGTCGGTCGCCGACCTCCTCGAACGCGACCCCGACCCGGGCGACGCGGCCATCCGCGAAGCCCTCGCCGGGAACCTGTGCCGGTGCACCGGCTACGAGAAGATCATCGACGCCGTCCACACCGCCGCCGCGACGCTGGCCGGTGAGCGCCCGTGAATCATGCCATCTCCCCACCTCCTTCCGCATCCGCTCCGGGGACCGCAAGCCTCCCCGGCAGGTGTGACAATCCGACCCCGGAGCGTGTCCGATGAGCGCGATCGTGATCGAGAACTCCTTTGTGGCCGCCGTCGACGGCGCGGGCACCGAGCACGCCGCCGGGCACGTCGTCATCGAAGACGGGCGCATCACCGCGGTCGGCCCCGGCCCGGCCCCGCACATCGAAGGCGCGCAGCGCATCGACGGGACCGGCTGCCTCGCCACCCCCGGCCTCGTCAACACCCACCACCACCTGTACCAGTGGGCCACCAGGGGATACGCCACCGACCACACGCTCTTCGAATGGCTCGTCGACCTCTACCCCGTGTGGGGGCGGCTGCGCCCCGACCACGTGGCCGCCGCGAACACCGCCGGACTCGCGTGGCTCGCGCTCTCGGGATGCACCACCGCCGCCGACCACCACTACGTCTACCCCGGCGGCCAGGCCGCCGAGCTCGTCGACGTGCAGGTCGCGGCCGCCGCCCGCATCGGCGTCAGGCTCCAGCTCGCCCGCGGCTCGATGGACCGCGGCGTCTCCGACGGCGGCCTGCCGCCCGACCGCATCGTCGAGGACCTCGACGCCGCGCTCGCGGCCACCGCCGAAGCCGTCGACCGCCACCACGACCCCTCCCCGGAGTCCATGCTGCGCATCAGCGTCGCGCCGTGCTCGCCGTTCTCGGTCTCCACCGAGCTGCTCCGCGAATCCGCGGCGCTCGCCCGCGACAAGGGCGTGCGACTCCACACGCACCTGTGCGAGACGGTCGACGAGGCCGAGTTCTGCGCGGAGGTCCACGGCTGCGACCCCGTCGAGTACATGGACCGGGTCGGCTGGATCGCCGACGACGCCTGGCTGGCGCACGCCGTGCACCTCGACGACCGCGCCCGCGCCCGCCTCGGCGCGGCCGGGACCGGCGTCGCGCACTGCCCCTCCTCCAACGCCCGCTTGGGGACCGGCCTCGCCGACGTCCCCGGGATGCTCGCCGCGGGCATCCCCGTCGGCCTCGGCGTCGACGGCGCCGCGAGCCAGGAGGCCGGGCACCTCGGGGAGGAGCTGCGGCAGGCCGTCTACACCGCGAGGCAGCACCACGGCCCGCACGCGATGGACGCCCGCACCGCCCTGCGCCTCGCCACCATCGGCGGTGCACAGGTGCTGGGCCGCGAGACCGAGATCGGGTCCCTCGAACCCGGCAAGCAGGGCGACGTCGCCCTGTGGGACCTCACCGGCCTCGGCCACGCCGGGATCGCCGACCCCGTCACGGCCCTCGTCCTCGGCCCCGCCGCGCCCCTGCGGCTCCTCGCCGTCGCCGGACGGGCCGTCGTCGCCGACGGCGAACTGCGCACCGCCGACACCGAGACGCTCGCGAAGGACCTCGCCGCCGCCAGCGCCGACCTCAGGGAGGCACCCGATGCCTGAACCCGCCGAGACTCCGACCCCGCCGCCCTGGGCAGCCGGCGGGGTCGGGCAGACACCCGACGGTGAAGCCGCGGAACGAACCCCGGTCGCCGCCCCCGGCGGGCCATCGCCGGTCCGCGGCACTTCCGGGGGGCCGTCTTCCGGCGACGCCCCGCGGGGAACCGGCCTCTCGACCGGGCGCGTGCCCGGCGGAGGCGTCGGGGACTCGCCGATCCGCCCTGAAGCGGAGTCGAAGGTCAACGGGGCCTTCGACTACGCCTCGGACCTCGCGTTCGAGGGGATGCTGTGGGGCCACACGCTCCGCAGCCCCCACCCGCGGGCGCTGATCCGGTCGATCGACACCGCCGCCGCGCTGGCGCTCCCCGGCGTCGCCGCGGTGCTCACCGCCGCCGACGTCCCCGGGAAGCTCCACTACGGGCTCATCGAGGCCGACCAGCCCGTGCTCGCGCCCGGCGAGGTCAACTACCAGGGCGAGCCGGTCGCGGTCGTCGCCGCCGAGACCCTCGACCTCGCCCGCCGCGCCGCCGAGCTCGTCGACGTCGTGTACGAGGTCCTCGAACCGCGCTGCGACGCAGGCGAAGCGGTCGCAGCGGGGGAGTACTTCCGGTACCAGCCGGTGCGGCTCGGCGAGCCCGTGACCGCCGAAGCGGCCGTCGTCATCGCCCGCGAGTACGAGGTCGGCATGCAGGACCAGGCGCCGCTCGGCCCCGAGTCCGGCGTGGCCGTCCCCACCGGCGACGGCGGCCTGGTGCTGCACGTCGCGACCCAGTGGCTCCACTCCGACCTGGAGCAGATCGCGCCGTGCCTCGGCCTCGCGCCCGAGCGGATCCACCTCGCCATGGCCGGGATCGGCGGCGCGTTCGGCGCCCGCGAGGACCTGTCCGTGCAGGTGCACATGGCGATGCTCGCCCTGCGCACCGGCAGGCCCGTGAAGATGATGTACGACCGGGCCGAGTCGTTCCTCGGCCACGTCCACCGCCACCCCGCGCGGATGCGCTACGAGCACGGCGCCGACGAGGACGGCCGCCTCGTCTACGTCAAGGCGCACATCGTCCTCGACGGCGGCGCGTACGCCTCCACCACCGAAGCGGTCGTCGGCAACGCCGCGTCGCTCGCGGTGGGCCCCTACAAGGTCGGGCACGTCAGCGTCGACGCCTGGGGCGCGCGCACCAACAACCCGCCGTGCGGGGCGATGCGCGGATTCGGCGGCGTGCAGACCTGCTTCGCCTACGAGTCCCAAATGGACGCCATCGCCGACGCGCTCGGCCTCGACCCCCTCGAAGTGCGCCGCCGCAACGCCCTCGCCCAAGGCGACAAGCTCGTCAACGGCCAGGTCGTCGACGCCTACGACCCGACCAGGGCCGTTGACGGACAGCCGTTCTCGCCGCTGCGCGACCTCCTCGACCGGTTCGCCGACATCCCCGTGCCGCCGATCCCCGCCGGGCGCGACATCGTCGAGCTCCCCGGCGGCACCGGCAACACCACCCACGGCGAAGGCGTGCGCCGCGGCGTCGGCTACGGCGTCGGCCTCAAGAACATCTGCTACTCCGAAGGCTTCGACGACTACTCGACCGCGCGCGTCCGCCTCGAACTCGACGGCACGACCGGGGAGCCCGTCGCCTTCATCCACACCGCCGCGGCCGAGGTCGGGCAGGGCCACTGGAACCTCCAGACACAGATCGCTCGCACCGAGCTCGGCGTCGAACGGGTCGTCCTGCTGCCCAACGACACTAAGGCCGGCTCGGCCGGGTCCTCCTCCGCGTCGCGCCAGTCGTACATGACCGGCGGCGCCGTCAAGGCCGCGTGCGAGGCCGTGCGCGACCTGTGGCAGGGCCGCGACCTCGCCGACGGCCCCATCGAGGCGACCCGCGTGTTCCGCCACCGCGCCACCAAGCCGATGGACCCCGTCACCGGGCAGGGCGACAGCCACGTGCAGCTCGCCCTCTGCGTCCACCGCGCCACAGTGGACGTCGACGTGGAGCTGGGGCTCGTCAAGGTCGTCGACCTCACTTGCGTCCAGGACGTCGGCAAGGCCCTCAACCCCGTCGCCCTCGAAGGGCAGATCCACGGCGGCAGCGCGCAGGGGCTCGGCCTCGCCGTCATGGAGGAGATCGTCACCGACGAAGGCCGCGTCAGGAACGCGTCCTTCACCGACTACCTCATCCCCACGATCCTCGACACGCCCCCGATGCGCCTGCGCATCGTCGAGAACGCCGACCCCGAAGCGCCCTACGGGCTCCGCGGCGCCGGAGAGCCCCCGACGCTGTCCTCCACGCCCGCGATCGTCGCCGCCATCAGGGACGCCACCGGCCTGCCGCTCACCCGCGTCCCCGTCAGACCCGAGCACCTCACCGTCCGGAGGCCGTCATGAACACCATCGCCGCCGTGCTGCGCGCCTGGATGCGCGAAGGCCGCCCCTTCGCGCTCGCGTCCCTCATCGGGACCACCGGGTCCTCGCCGCGCCCGCTCGGCACCGCGCTCGCCGTCGACGGCCAGGGAGCGGCCGTCGGCGGCGTCTCCGGCGGCTGCGTCGAAGCCGCCGTGTACCTCCGCTGCCAGGAGGTCCTCGACACCGGCACGCCCGCGGTCGAGTCCTTCGGCTACAGCGACGACGACGCCGTCGCCGTGGGCCTCACCTGCGGCGGCACCATGGACGTCCTCATCGTCCGCGTCGCACCCGACGACACCGCCATCGGCGCCGCGCTCGACGCGATCCTCGACGGCGAACCGGTCACGCTCGTCCGCGCCGCCGAAGGGCCCCGCCTCGGCCAGGCCGTCGCCATCACCGCGGACGGCTTCAGCGGACCGCTCGAACTCGGCGGCCCCGACCTGCCCGCCGCCTCCGGGCGCACCGGCGAGTTCGCCGTCGAAGTCCACACGCCGCCGCCGCGGCTGCTCGTCTACGGCGCCGTCGACTTCGCCGGTCCGCTCGTCAGGATCGCCAAGCAGCTCGGCTACCGCGTCACCGTCTGCGACGCCCGCCCCGTCTTCGCCACCGCGATCCGCTTCCCCGAAGCCGACGACGTCGTGGTCGACTGGCCGCACCGCCACTTCGACAAGGCGGCCGCCGACGCCGACACCGCGGTGTGCGTCCTCACCCACGACGAGAAGTTCGACACCCCCCTCCTCGAACGCGCCCTCGTCTCCGACGCCGGGTACATCGGCGCCATGGGCTCGCGCGCCACCCACCGCGACCGCCTCGCGCGCCTGCGCGACACCGGCGTCCCCGAGACGGCGCTCGCCCGCCTCAGATCCCCGATCGGCCTCGACCTCAACGGCCGCACCACCGAGGAGACCGCACTGTCGATCCTCGCCGAGATCACCGCCGTCAGGAACGGCGCCGCCGCGGGCTACCTCACCGAAGCCCAGGGCCCCATCCACCACTGACCCGCCGCACCCGCGCGCCCGCGGCGCCGCGGACCCACCGACAGCCCGAGCGGACCGGCCACCGAGCGCCGGGCCCGCGCGAACCGAAGGAGCCGACGATGGTCCACATGTTCCTCAACGGAGGCGGCATGAAAGGCGGCAACCTCCACCACCTCATCGGCGGCGCGCCGTTCCTCGGACCGGCCACGACCCTGCCGATCTACCGGCTCCACTCGGTCCCCCTCGACGGCGTCGCCGACGACCACCCCGCCCTCCAGGCGGCGCCCCCCGGAACCGGCGCCGCCATCACCGGCGAGCTCTACGACATCGACCTGCTCGTCCTCCGCACCTCCCTGCTCCCGGCCGAACCGCCGGACCTCGAACTCGGCATCGTGGGCCTCGCCGACGGCGCCGAAGCCCTCGGCATGCGCCTGCGCGACGACTGCGCCGGCCTCCCCGGCCTGACCGACATCACCGCCCACGGCTCCTGGCGCGCCTACAAGGCGACGAAAGCCGAATCCCGATGAGCCCCTTCGCCACTCCCGGCGGCCCCGACAACCGCGGCCGCCCCCGTCCCACCTCCTCCTCGTCACCACTCCTGCACCTGGAGTCACCATGATGGCCGACCCCTCCGACATTTCCGGGCCCGTCGTCTACGACCTGGTGCTCCGCTCCCGGCGGACCGTCCTCCCCGACGGCGAGCGGCCCGCCGCCGTCGCCGTCGCGGGCGAGCGGATCGCCGTCGTCGGCGACTACACGGAACCGATCCCCGCGCGCCGCACCGAAGACCTCCGCGACCTCGCGCTCCTCCCCGGGCTCGTCGACACCCACGTCCACGTCAACGAACCCGGCCGCACCGAATGGGAGGGCTTCGCGACCGCCACCCGCGCCGCCGCCGCGGGCGGCGTCACCACCCTCGTCGACATGCCGCTCAACAGCCTCCCGCCCGTCGTCGACACCGCCGCGCTCACCGCCAAGCGCGCCGCCGCCAAGGGCCGCACCTGGGTCGACGTCGGCTTCTGGGGCGGCGCCGTCCCCGGCAACGAGACCGAGCGCAAAGCGCTCCACGACGCGGGCGTCTTCGGCTTCAAATGCTTCACGGCCCCTTCAGGAGTCGACGAGTTCCCGCCGCTCGACCGGGAGGGCCTGCGCCGCGCCTGCGCCGCGGTCGCCGCCCTCGGCACCGTCCTCATCGTCCACGCCGAGAACCCCGCCCGCCTCCACGACACCGCTGCCGCCACCGCCTTCGCGGACTTCCTCGCCACCCGCCCGCCCGAAGCCGAGACCGACGCGATCCGCGACGTCATCGACGCCGCGAAGGCCACCGGTGCGCGCGTCCACATCCTCCACCTCTCCGCCGCCGAAGCCCTCGAACCCATCCGCCGCGCCCGAAGCGACGGCGTCGACATCACCGCCGAGACCTGCCCCCACTACCTCGCCCTCACCGCCGAGCAGATCCCCGACGGCGCCACCGCCTTCAAATGCTGCCCGCCCATCCGCGGCGCCGCCAACCGCGACGCCCTCTGGGACGGCCTCGCCCGCGGCGGCATCGACTTCGTCGTCTCCGACCACTCGCCCAGCCCGCAGGCCATGAAGACCGGCGACTTCGCCACCTCCTGGGGCGGCATCGCCTCCCTCCAGCTCGGACTCCCCGTCCTCTGGACCGAGGCCCGCACCCGCGGGCACGGCCTCGCCGACCTCGCCGCCTGGACCTCCCGCGGCCCCGCCGACTTCACGCGCCTCCACCGCAAAGGCCGCATCGCCGCCGGAGCGGACGCCGACCTCGTCGCCTTCGACCCCGAGCGCGAATGGACCGTCCGCGCCGCAGACCTCCACCACCGCCACCCCGTCACCCCCTACGACGGCCGCCGCCTCACCGGCGGCGTCACCGCCACCTGGCTGCGCGGCAAGCGCATCGACACCGCGGCCGCCCCGCGCGGCCGCCTACTGCGAAGGAGCCCGCGATGACCGACACCGCGCCCGCACCCGGACCCCGCGCCGCCTGGAACCTCCCCGACCTGGCCGCCCGCGCCCTCGGCGGCGCCGTCCTCGCCGCCAACGACGAGTCATTCGCCGAGAAGGAGAACCTCATCCGCCCCTACCCCGTCGTCCACGCCGCGCACACCTTCGGCGCCAAAGGCCAGGTCTACGACGGCTGGGAGACGCGCCGCCGCCGCGACGACGGCCACGACTGGGCCCTCATCCGGCTCGGCGTCCCCGGCGTCATCAGCGCCGTCGCCGTCGACACCGCCTACTTCACCGGCAACTACCCGCCCCGCGTCTCCGTCGACGCCTGCCGCGCCGACGGCCACCCCTCCGTCGCCGACCTCCTCAAGGCCGACTGGCGGACCATCGTCCCGGTCTCGGACGCCAAGGGCGACAGCCGGAACGAATACGAGGTCGCCGACCCCGCCCGCTACACCCACGTGCGCCTCAACCTCCACCCCGACGGCGGCGTCGCCCGCCTGCGCGTCCACGGCACGCCCGTGCCCGACCCCGCCGGCTTCGCCGACCTCCCCCTGGACCTCGCCGCGCTCGCCAACGGCGCCGCCGTCACGGGAGCGTCGAACGCCTTCTACTCCAACCCGACCGGCGCGATCATGCCCGGACTCCCCGCCAGCCAGGCCGACGGCTGGGAGACCGCCCGCCGCCGCACCCCCGGCCACGAATGGCTCGACGTGCGCCTCGCCGGGCGCGGCGTCGTGCGCATCGCCGAACTCGACACCACCCACCTCAAGCACAACGCGCCCGGCTGGGCCTCGATCGACGCCCGCGACGGCGCCGACACGTTCCCCCTCCTCGAACGCACCGCCCTCCAGCCCGACACGCCCCACCGGTTCGTCCTCCCCGGCGACCGGCCCGCGACCGCCGTGCGGCTCAACATCTTCCCCGACGGCGGCATGGCCCGCCTCCGCCTCTACGGCCGCCTCACCCCCGAGGCCCTCCGCGACCTCGAAACCCGGTTCCGCTCCTGAACACCCGGCGATATCCTCCCCGCATGGCACACCAGTCACCCGCGGACGGGCACAGCAGCGCCGACGACTTCTTCCGCACCGAGATCCGCACCGGCCGCATCGAACGCGCCGAAGTCTTCGCCAAGGCCCGCAAGCCCGCCTACAAGCTCTGGATCGACTTCGGCGACCTCGGCGTCAAGCGCTCCAGCGCCCAGATCACCGCCCGCTACACGCCCGAGGAGCTCGTCGGGCGCACCGTCGTCGCCGTCACCAACTTCCCGCCCCGCCAGATCGCCGACTTCATGTCCGAAGTCCTCGTCCTCGGCGTGCCCGTGGACGGCACCGACGAAGTCGTCCTCCTCGCCCCCGACGCCGACGTGCCCATCGGCGCCCGCATCTCCTGAACCGCCACACCCCCGAATCAGTGCCGCAACCTCCAGGGGCGTCCGCGCGTTTCCCAGACATCAGCCCAATCGCCATAGGACGCTCAGCCCGCGCCCCGGCGACCGCCCCTGGAGCGTCCAATGAGCACACCATCCATTCGGTCCCGCCTTGCGGCGGCGCTGGTCGCGGTCCTGGCGCCAGTGACCGGAGCGGGCGCCTTCGCCCCGCCCGCCGCCGCCCAGGTCTCCGAGCCTTCCGAGGTCGTCCTCGACCTCGACGGTCCGCTCGTCGCCGGAGGCCTGCCGCGCGCCGCCACGCTGGACGTGTCCTTCGAGGAGGACCCGACCGGTCCCCTCGTCATGGCGTTCGAAGTGGACGCGCCCGCGTCGACGGTTTATCTCGGCGTCGGCGACGGATGCAGCAACTACGACCCTTCGGCTTACATCGAGTGCGAGATCGCCGATCCCGGCACGGAGAACCACTTCCTCTTCCCGATCGGCGCCGCGACCGGCACCGAGCTCGGCGAGTACGACTACACGCTCACAATCTTCTACGGCGAGGTCGATACCTATACCGAGACCGGCGCCGTCGAGGTCGTCGCGGACCGCTATGAGGGCACCTTCACCGGATACTCGGTCGAGAACACGGCCTTCACCGGCGTCGCCCCCGGAGCCGCGGTCGACGTGAACCCGCGATTCAGCACTGACACTCACCTCCCGGATGACCTGTACGTCATCGTGGCCTGGTTCGGCACCGGTCTCACGGCCATGGGCGCCGAGGGCGTCGGCAACCACGCGCCATGGGACAACTGCACGCCGAACACCTGGGAGCCCCAATTCGACGGGTACTTCTGCTTCTTCACCGGCTTCGAGGACTCCCCGGGCACCGCGTTCGAGTTCACCGCGCCGATTGAGTACACCGTCGATTCGGACGCTCCCGGGCCGCTCGCGGTCTGCGGCTGCGGATACCACGTGTTCGCCCTGAACCAGGCCGTCTTCGAACGCGACTTCGGCGAGCCCTGGTGGGACGAGGGCTCCTCGAACCTGCTCGGCCTCGTCACGGCCGCCGAGCAGGAGCCGATCGACGGCGACCGCTTCGGTGACCTGACGATCGAGACCGCCGACCGCCCCTACGACCTCACGGTCGAAGGCGCCGACCTCCGCGGCGGCGAGGTCGAGCTGACCATCCCGATCGGCAACGACGGCCCCGCACGGGCCCTCAACCGCCCCGCGTTCGAAGGCGAGCCGTCCTACTTCGTGCGCGGACAGCTCCCCGCGGGCGCGGAGGTCGTCTCGGTCGACAACCCCGACGGCAGCGGCTGGCGCTGCTTCGACGACGCCGAACTCGACGACCGCCGCGAAGCGCTCGAAGCCGACACCGAACTCGACCGCATCGACTTCGCCTGCGCCTTCTGGGGACTCAGCCCCGGCGAGTCGGTCGACGTGACCATCACCGTCGACGTCTCGGACGCCACGGGCGCGCCCGGCCGGGTCGAGGTCGACGCCTTCTTCCGGGGCGTCGACGGCGTGAACCTCGACGGCGACCTGTCGGACAACTCGGCAGCCCTCACGGTCGACGGCCGCTCGCTGCCGAACACCGGCTCGTCCACGATCGTGTTCGTGGCCGTCGCCGCGGGCGCGCTGGTCCTCGGCATCGCGCTCTTCCTCGTCGCGCGCCGCCGCAAGCCGCCCGCGGACCCCGCCTAGCGCCGCTGCCGCGGACTGGGTCGGCCGCGGTCGGCCCGTCCGCTGAACTCCGCTAGACGTCCGGTCCTGTCGCCCCCGCACGCTCGTGCGGGGGCCGCGGGTCGGCCCTGCGCAGCGCGAGTCTGAACATCGCACCTCCCTCCGGGGATTCGAGGACCTGCACCGTGCCGCGGTGCGCGAGCACCACGTCCTGCACGATCGCCAGGCCCAGTCCGGCGCCGCCGTCGTCGCGGCTGCGCGACTCGTCGAGCCGCACGAACCGGTCGAAGATCCGCCTGCGCTCCTCCGGCGGGACGCCGTTGCCGTCGTCGCCGACGTCGAGGCGCAGCCACTCGGCGTCCTCCGCGGCGAGCGTCACGGTCACCGCCGTCGCGGAGTGCCGCTGCGCGTTGTTGAGCAGGTTCCCGACGGCGCGCGCCAGGTGCCCGCGCACACCGAACACCGACAGGTCCTCCTCGACGTCGAGCCGCACCGGCACCCGGTCCGTCGCCGCGCGCCGCGCCACCTCTTCGCGCACGAGCTCGGTGAACGGCACCTCGGCGTGCGGCGGCCGCTCCCCGGCGTCGAGCCGCGCGAGCAGCAGCAGGTCCGCCGACAGGTCCTGAAGCCGGACGACGTCGGCGAGCGTGGCGTCGAGGTCGAGCAGTTCCGGGTGCTCCCTTGCGATCTCGATCTGGCTGCGGAGGATCGCGAGCGGGCTGCGCAGCTCGTGCGAGGCGTCGGCGACGAAGCGCCGCTGCTGCGACACCGCGTGGTCGAGCGCGGTCAGGGTCATGTTCGTGGTGACCGCGAGGCTGTGGATCTCGTCGCGGCTCGCGGGCACCGGCACCCGCCGGGACAGGTCGCCGCCGGTGATCGACATGAGCTCCTGCTGGATCGCGCCGACCGGGCGCAGCGCCCGCCGGGTCACCAGCCAGGTCACGACCGCGACGACCAGGAGCAGCGCGGGCAGCGTCCACCACATGATTGCGGTGACGCTGCCGACGGCCTCCTCCTGCGTCTCCAGCGACGACCCCGAGTAGACGTCGTACACCGTGCCGTCCGGCGCGGTGGCGCTCATGGCCGCGAACCGGTACGACGCGTCCTCGTCGGGGAGCGCCACCGTGGCGTACTCGATCGACGACCCGACCGCGCCGCCGGAGTCCTCCACCTCGTCGGACGGCGTCTCGTCGTCATCGCCGCCGCCGTGGTCGTCGTCCTCATCGCGGTCGTCGTCATCGTCGTCCGAGTCGTCTCCGCCGGGCGTGGGGGTCCCGTCCTCGGTCGGCGACTCCGCCGCGACGGGGTCCGGCGCCGGGGCGAAGCCGCCGATCGGGCCGAGCCCTTCGAGGTCCTCGCTCGCGGCGACGACCGTGCCGTCCGCCGTGAGGATCTGCGCGGCCTCGTCGTCGTCGGGCAGCTCGATCGCGGCGGGCGCGGTGCCGGAGGCGAGCTGGCCCGCGATCGAGCGGGCGCTCACCTCGGCGGTGAGCTCGGCGCGGCCGTAGAGGTTGTCGCGCAGGAGCGTCACGACGAGGAACCCCGCGGCGACGAGCGCGATCGCGACGACCACCGTGGCGCCCACCGTGGTGCGGGCGCGCACCGACTCGGGCCGCCACAGCAGCCTCCCGCCGCGGGAGTGGCGCCGCGACTCCTTGAGCGCCTGCCTCCTCACCCGCTCATCCACCGTCGGCCGCCAGCCGGTAGCCCGCCCCGCGGACGGTGGTGATGGCCGCCTTGCCGAAGGGCGCGTCGATCTTGCGGCGCAGGTTGGAGATGTAGACCTCGACGATGTTGACGTCGCCGTCGTAGGCGAAGTCCCACACGTGCTCCAGGATCTCCGATTTGGACACGACCTCCCCGGCGCGGGTGGCGAGGTATTCGAGGACGGCGAACTCCTTGGCGGTCAAGTCGACCGCGGTGTCGCCGCGGCGGCAGGTGCGGGTGGCCGGGTCGACGGCGAGGTCGCCGAAGCGCCACGCGGCGGGCCGCGAGGCCCTGCCGCGGCGCAGCATCGCCCGGATGCGGGCCTGGAGGACCACGAAGGAGAACGGTTTGGTGAGGTAGTCGTCGGCGCCCGTGTCGAGGCCCTCGGCCTCGTCGTACTCGCCGTCCTTGGCGGTGAGCATGAGGATCGGCGTCCCGACGCCCTCGTCGCGCAGGGCCGCGCACACCTGGTAGCCGTTCAGCCCGGGCAGCATGATGTCGAGGATGATCGCGTCGTACTCGCCGCCCCTCGCCATCGCCAGGCCGGTGCGGCCGTCATGGGCCAGGTCGACGGCGTACCCCTCGGCCGCCAGCCCGGCGGCGACCACCTCGGCCAGCCGCTGCTCGTCTTCCACCATCAGCAAACGCATGTCACGAAGCTTGGCACAAGGAACCTGAAGCTGAGCTGAAGTCGCCGCGCGGCCCGCGGTCTCGCGATCTGCCAGCGCAAACGCCGCATGCCTTCTGTCCTACGGCCCCAACCTGAAGCCGTCTTCAGGTGACTTCAGCTCAGCTTCAGGTTCGGTGGCGCATGGTTGCCCGCATCCGATCCGAACGGACCGAAAGGACCCGCCATGAACGACCAGACCCCGACCCAGGACCTCTCGAAGTTCGCGAAGGCCCGCCGCTTCACCGGCCGCCACCGCACCCTCGTGATCGCTGGCGCCGCCGGCGCGATCCTCCTCGGCGGCGGCACCGCCGCCGCGTTCGCGGCCGACGACGACACGTTCGACCCGGCGAACTCCGGCGGCGCGCAGACCGGCTCGACCGAGGAGCCGACCCCGGGCGGCGAAGAACCGACCCCCGGCGAGGAGCCGACTCCCGGCGACGACCGGGACGATGACGACGACCGCGGCGGCGACTGGGACGACGCGTGGGACGACCACGGCGACGACGACTTCGTCCTCCCCGACAACGCGATCGGCGAGGACGCGGCCGTGGAGGCCGCGCTGGCCGAGGTCGACGGCACGGTCCGCGAGGTCGACCTCGAAGGCAGCGCCGACCTCCCGGTATGGGTCATCGACATCACCGACGCCGACGGCATCGAGTGGGACGTCGCGGTCAACGCCCTCGACGGCTCGATCCTCGGCTCCCAGCAGGACGACGACTCCGACGACGATGACGACCACGACGACGACCGCTACGACGACGATGACGACGACTGGGGCGACGACGACTAAGCGCTCCGGACACAGGTCCGGTCCCGACCCGGCCCCTACGGGCCGGGTCGGGACCGGGGCGGCCGGGCGAGTCTCCGGCCGCCGGGACGGCCCGGGTTGCCCGGGAGTTCCGGCGGGACGGTGGGCGGCCCGCCGGAACCCCTTGCAGCCCTTAGTTCTTCACCCGGTAAGCGAGGTTGGCGAACTGGCCGATGGGCTTGGCCTCGATGAGTTCGAGGCGGTCCGAGAGGATGCGGCGGGGGAGGAGCTGCGCGCCCGCGCCGAGGAAGACCGGCGCGAGGCTGACGCGGATCTCGTCGAGGAGGCCCGCGTCGAAGAACTGGCCGACGAGGTCGCCGCCGCCGACGATCCAGCGGTCCTTGTCGCCCGCGGCCTCCACCATCGCGGCGTGGACCTCCCTGACGTCGCCCGAGGCGAAGGTGATGTCGGCGCCGGGGACGGCCGGAAGGTCGCGGCTGGTGAGGACCCAGGAGGGCTGCGGGTAGGCCCACTTGTCCGGGTGGTCGAGGAGCCGCTCGTGCCGGACGATCCACTCGTAGGTGGTGGAGCCCATGCAGACCGCGCCGATGCCCTCGAAGAACTCGGCCATCTCGTCGAGCGGCGTCTCGGCGGCCTCGCCGTCGGGCCCCGGCTCCTCGTCGGGGTGCCCGCCCGGGACGGTGAAGAGCCACTCCAGGGAGTTGTCGGGATCGGCAATGAACCCGTCGACGGTGGTCGCGGTGTTGTACACGGTTTTCGCCATCCCGCCATCCGATCACGGGCCACCGACATCGCGTCGGCGATCCGCCGACGGCCGTTTTCGAACACCCGAGCCCCGCGCCCCCGTTCGTGCGATCCGACGCGCCGGATCATTTCTGTCGGGTTCCCGACATTGACCGTTTTGCACCGGATTTGACCCTCGGGCGTACTTAGGTAAGGGGTGCGTCACAAGGCGCAGTCAGAACAAGTTTCACCAAAGGGGTGATCATGGTAATGAAGAGGATCTTCACTGCCATCGGTGTCGCGGCCGCAGTGCTCGCACTCTCGCTGTCGGCCACCTCCCCGGCCGCGGCGGCTCCCGTCGAAGCGCCGACGCCCGTGAAGTCGCGCATCGAGAACGCGGCGGCGCCCGACGCCGCCGTCGAGCAGCGCACCTGCCGGGCCCGTTTCGCGGAAGGGGTCAACCACCGCCTCCGCGCCGAGGCCGAGTCGGCGATCATCGGGTCCATCCCGGCCGGGACCTGGGTGCAGACGTCCTGCACCCGCGTCGCCGGCGGTGAATACACCGCGTGTGGCGTCTCCAGCGACTTCTGGATGGAGGTCTACTGGAACGGCAACTGGGGCCACAGCGCGTGGGGCTGCGTCAAGGACTGGGAGTTCACCTCTTAGGCGGACACTGAAGCGGGACAACGGACGGGGCCGGGAAGCGATGCTTCCCGGCCCCGTCCTCATCCGCTCATGCCGTCAGGCGCAGCGCGTTCCCGACGATCCGGTGCCCGTGCGCGCCCGCCGCCGTCAGGATCGACTCGGGGTGGAACTGCACCGCGAACCAGCGCTTCGCGGGCGCCTCGATCGCCATGACCACCCCGCCGATCGCCGCGGTGGGCGCGAAATCGCCCTTGACCTGGTCCGCCGTCGCGTACAGCGAGTGGTAGCGCGCCGCCGTGACCTCGTCGGGCAGACCGTCGAACAGGCCGCCGCCGTTGACCTTCACGTTCCCGGGCTTGCCGTGGCTCGGCTCGTCGAGCAGCGACAGCCGCCCGCCCGCGTGCTCGATCATCGCCTGAAGGCCCAGGCACACCCCGAACGCGGGCAGCCCGCGCCGCTCGATCTCGTCGAGCAGCGCCGCCGTCCCGAAGTCCTCCGGGCGCCCCGGCCCCGGCGAGAGCACCACCAGGTCGGGCGCGAGCTCGTCGAGGACGGCGGGCACGTCGAAGCCGAACCGCAGCGTCGTCACCTCGCAGCCGTGCTGCCGGAAGTAGTCGCCGAGCGTGTTCACGAACGAGTCCTCGTGGTCGACCAGCATGACCTTCCGCCCGGTCCCCATTGGTCCGCCCGCGACCTCGATCGGCTCGGGCACCGGGGCCGCCGCGCCGAGACCGCCCGCCGCCGTCTCCAGCAGCGCCCGCGCCTTCAGGTGCGTCTCCGCCTCCTCCGCGGCCGGGTCGGAGTCGTACAGCAGGGTCGCGCCCGCGCGCACCCGCGCCACGCCCTCGCGGATCTGCGCGGTCCGCAGCGTCAGCCCCGTGTTCATCGTCCCGTCGAAGCCCACGAACCCGACCGCCCCGCCGTACCAGCGCCGCGGCGTCGTCTCCTGCTCCTCGATGAACCGCATCGCCCACGTCTTCGGCGCTCCGGTCACCGTCACCGACCACATGTGCGTCAGGAACGCGTCCAGCGCGTCCATGCCCTCCCGCAGCCGCCCCTCCACGTGGTCCACGGTGTGGATCAGCCGCGAGTACATCTCGATCTGCCTGCGCCCCAGCACCTTCACCGAGCCCGGCACGCACACGCGGGCCTTGTCGTTGCGGTCCACGTCGGTGCACATCGTCAGCTCCGACTCCTCCTTCGCGGAGCCGATGAGCGCCGCGATCTGCGTCGCGTCGTGCAGCGGGTCGGCGCCGCGCGCGATCGTCCCCGAGATCGGGCACGTCTCCACCCGGTCCCCGGTGACCCGCACGAACATCTCCGGCGACGCCCCCACCAGGTACTCGCGCTCGCCCAGGTTGAACAGGAACTCGTACGGCGCCGGGTTCGCCGTGCGCAGCCGCTCGTAGAACGCCGTCGGCGAATCGCACGCCGCGTACATCTCGTGGCCCGGGACGACCTCGAACAGGTTGCCCGCCTTGAACTCCCGCTTCGCGCGCCGCACCGTGTCGGCGTACACGCCCGGCACCGGCCCGTCCGGCACCGACGCGGCCCGCACGTAGTCGAGCGACTCGGTCTCCCGCGCCAGGCCCTTCGTCGTGCGGTCCCCGAACGTGAACTCGTACCGGCGCACCTGCGCGGTCTCCCGCTTGCGGTCCACCACGTACAGCTCGTCGGCCAGGTGCAGCACCAGGTCCCGCTGGTCGACGGGCCGGTCCTTCGCGTACGGGATCGGCTCGAACTGGTAGGCCAGGTCGTACCCGAACGCCCCCCACAGGCCCAGGTACGGGTCGTCGCAGCGGAGCGCGTCGAGCACCACCCGCAGCGCAGAGAACGCCGTCGGCAGCTTCGACCGCAGCTCCTCGGGCACCCGCCCGGTGGGGACCGGGACCTCCACGCGCACCTCGCCGTCCTCGCGGACCACCTCACCGACCCCGGCGGCGGCCAGCGCGTCGGCGAGCACGTCCACGAGCAGGTAGCCGCGGGCGTTCAAGCGCCGCACCGTCACCGATCTGCCCCGCGCCACCACCTCCAGGGACGGGTCGACGTACGCGAGGTGGTAGCGCGAATAGCGCCCGGGATACTCCATGCCGCTGGAGAGGACGCCGCCGCGGCGGGTCTCGACCTGCGCCACCACCGACGTCAGATCGGGGGAGTCGAGCTCGGACACGGTCCGCTCGACCGTCACGCCCGACGGGGTCTCGAACAAAGTCATCAGGGCCTCTTCCTCGAAAGAAACTGGGTCACTAGTCCCGTCCTGAGGCGGCCGACCCCGGATACGACGAAGCGACCGCCTACCAGACGGTCGCTCGCTTCACTCGCACGCGAAAGCAGGACGCCGCCTCAGCGACGCCACCACCAGTTGATCGCGTGGAATCTCACAGGCCGAATACTACATGCCCGCACGGTGGGACGCCGACCGGTGACCGCGCCCGCGCGCCGGGGCGAAACGCGCGCGACCGCCGCGGACGGCAGCGCTACACTTGCGTGCAACAGCGTCGACCCGGCCATCACCGGCGAGCTTCCGGAAGAACCGGCCGGCAACGGCCTCACTAGAACCGGACGGACGCGGCCCGTCACCGCCGCCGAACGAGCGGGCGCACCAGTGCGCCAAGCGAGGTGGTACCGCGGGCCGCCCTCACCGAGACGAGGGCGCGTCTCGTCCTCGCACACGGAAACCAATGGCGTGTGTGAGGAGACCCGGGTCCCATGGCCTATCCACTCGACGACCCCAAGCGGGGCGTCCCCGCGAGCCCGAACCTCCCGGAGGTCGAGCGCCGCGTCCTCGACTTCTGGACCAAGGACGACACCTTCCAGTCCTCCATCGAGGCCCGCGACGCCGGCGAGAACGGCGCCAACGAGTTCGTCTTCTACGACGGCCCGCCCTTCGCCAACGGCCTGCCCCACTACGGGCACCTCCTCACCGGCTACGTCAAGGACATCGTCCCCCGCTACCAGACCATGCGCGGGCGCCGCGTCGAGCGCCGCTTCGGCTGGGACACCCACGGCATGCCCGCCGAGGTCACCACCGAGAAGGAGCTCGGCCTCAAGTCCAAGGCCGACATCGAGGCGTACGGCATCGACCGGTTCAACGCCGCCGCGAAGGCCTCCGTCCTCCAGTTCACCGGCGAGTGGCACGACTACGTCACCCGCCAGGCCCGCTGGGTCGACTTCGAGAACGACTACAAGACCCTCGACCTCACCTACATGGAGAGCGTCATGTGGGCCTTCAAGACCCTGTACGACAAGGGCCTGGTCTACGAGGGCTACCGCGTGCTCTGGTACTGCTGGCGCTGCGAGACGCCGCTGGCCGCCACCGAGACGAAGATGGACGACACCTACAAGGACCGCCAGGACCCGGCCGTCACCGTCGGCCTCGACGTCGTCGACGACGGCCCCCTGAACGGCGTCAAGCTCCTGGTGTGGACCACCACGCCCTGGACGCTCCCGTCCAACCTCGCCGCCGCCGTCCACCCCGCCGTCGACTACGTCGTCGTGAGCACCGAGGACGGCCGCTACCTCCTCGCCGAGGCCCGCCTCGCCGCCTACGCCCGCGAACTCGGCGAGGCCCCCGAGGTCGTCTCCCGCCACAAGGGCGCCGACCTCGTCGGCCTGCGCTACAACCCGCCGTTCGACTTCTTCACCGGCCGCGAGAACGCCCACCAGGTCCTCGCCGCCGACTACGTCACCACCGAGGACGGCACCGGCGTCGTCCACATCGCCCCCGCCTTCGGCGAGGAGGACAAGGTCGTCACCGACGCCGCCGGCATCGAGCCGGTCGTCCCCGTCGACGACTCCGGCAAGTTCACCGACGAGGTGCCCCCCTACGCGGGCGTGCACGTCTTCGACGCGAACAAGCTCATCATCAACGACCTCAAGGCCACCCAGCGCCTCCTGCGCCACGACACCTACAACCACAACTACCCGCACTGCTGGCGCTGCGGCTCCCCGCTGATCCAGCGCGCCCTCTCCGCGTGGTTCGTGGCCGTCTCGCAGTTCCGCGACCGCATGGTCGAGCTCAACCAGGAGATCGACTGGACCCCCGGCCACATCAAGGACGGCCAGTTCGGGAAGTGGCTCGCCAACGCGCGCGACTGGAACATCAGCCGCAACCGCTTCTGGGGCTCCCCGATCCCCGTGTGGGTCAGCGACGACCCCGCCTACCCGCGCACCGACGTCTACGGCTCCCTCGCCGAGCTCGAACGCGACTTCGGCGTGCACGTCACCGACCTGCACCGGCCCCACATCGACGACCTCGTGCGCCCCAACCCGGACGACCCCACGGGCAAGTCCGTCATGCGCCGCGTCCCCGAGGTCCTCGACTGCTGGTTCGAGTCCGGCTCGATGCCGTTCGCGCAGGTCCACTACCCGTTCGAGAACGCCGACTGGTTCGAGCACCACTTCCCCGGCGACTTCATCGTCGAGTACACGGCGCAGACCCGCGGCTGGTTCTACCTGCTGCACGTCCTCTCGACGGCCCTGTTCGACCGGCCCGCGTTCCGCACCGCCGTCGTCCACGGCACCCTCCTGGGCGCCGACGGGCAGAAGATGTCCAAGTCGCTGAAGAACTACCCCGACGTCCGCGAGTCCTTCGAGCAGTACGGCTCCGACGCCGTCCGCTGGTTCCTCGTCTCGTCCCCGGTCCTGCGCGGCGGCGACATGCCCGTCACCGAGACCGGCTTCCGCGACGCCGTGCGCCAGATCGTCCTGCCCCTGTGGAACGTGTGGTACTTCTACACGCTCTACGCGGGCGCCGCCGGGTACGAGGCCGAGCCCGCCGAGGCGCGCGCCGCCGCGCTCGCCTCCGAGCACCGGCTCGACAAGTACCTGCTCGCGAAGACCCGCGAACTCGTCGAGGCCATGACCGAGGCGATGGACGGCTACGACCTCGTCGCCGCCACCGCCGCGTTCCGCGCCTACCTCGAAAGCCTCACGAACTGGTACGTGCGCCGCTCGCGCGACCGCTTCTGGGAGGGCGACGAGGCCGGATTCGCCACGCTCGCGACCGCACTCAAGACCGCGACCGAGGTCGCCGCGCCGCTGCTGCCGATGGTCGCCGAGGACATCTGGAAGGGCCTCACCGGCGGCCGCTCCGTGCACCTCGCCGACTGGCCGGACCCCCGCGACCTGCCCGCCGACCACGCCCTCGTGGAGGCCATGGACGCCGTGCGCGACATCGCCTCCGTGGGCCTGTTCATGCGCAAGGCCCGCAAGCTCCGCGTGCGCCTCCCGCTCGCGAAGGTCACCGTCGCGACCCCGCACGCCGAGCGCCTCGCGCCCTTCGCCGACCTGCTCAAGGACGAACTGAACGTTAAGGCCGTCGAGTTCGACGCGAACGTCGAGGCCTACTCCCGGTCCGACCTGAAGCTCGTGCCGCGCGTCCTCGGACCGCGCCTGGGCAAGGACGTGCAGCGCGTCATCAAGGCCGTCAAGTCCGGCGACTGGACCGCCGAGAACGGCACCGTCACCGCCGGAGGCGTCGTCCTGGAGGACGGCGAGTTCGAGCTGACGATGGTCGCCGTCGACGCCGAGCACACCGAGGCCCTCCCGAACGAGGGCGGCGTGCTCGTCCTCGACACGGAGGTCACGCCGGAGCTCGCCGCCGAGGGCCTCGCCCGCGACCTGGTCCGCGTGATCCAGCAGGCCCGCAAGGACGCCGGCCTCGACGTCACCGACCGCGTCGCCGTCACCGTCGACGCCGCGCCCGCGGTCCGCGCCGCCGTCGAAGCCCACCTGGACTTCGTCAAGGCCGAGACCCTCGCGCTGGCCCTCGACTTCGCCCCGCTCCCCGACTCCGCCACCACTGGCGACGCGGGCGAGGGCGAGTCGGTCAAGGCCGCCGTCGTGAAGCAGTAGGAGACGACGAAGGGGCCCGCGCGAGCGACGCTCGCCGGGCCCCTTCGGTTTGCACGCCTCCCCGCAGCTACGGCGCGGTGCGCCGACCGCGCCAGCTGTGGGGCGGTCGAATTGCCGAGGCGGCAATGGTGGCATGAGTGGTATCATTGTTGCCACCAGACTGGAGGTTTGTCATGGCAATGACATTGCGGCTGTCCGACGAGGTCGAGAGCCGGTTCCGTGAGGCCGCCGCCGAGGCGGGGCTCTCGATGAACGGCGCCGCCGAGACCGCCATCGCGGAGTGGATGGAACGGCAGGCCCGCGGCCACGTCCGCTCGGTCGCCGAGGGCATAGCCTCACGTCATGCCAAGCTCATGAAGCGGCTCGGCGAGTAGTGCTCCGCTACCTGTCCACCGAGGAGCTGGTCGAGCTCGCACAGATCGCGGCCGGGCCGCAGGTCGGCATCCGTGATCTCGGACTGCTGGAGTCCGCGGCCGCCAGGCCCGGCACGGTCGTGTTCGGCACCGAGGCGTACGTGTCGTTGGCGGAGAAGGCGGCGGCGCTGCTGCATTCGATCGTCGCCAACCATCCGCTCGTCGACGGCAACAAACGGCTCGGATTCCTCGCCGCTGCCACCTTCCTCGAACTCAACGGAGTGCGGTTGAAGGACGCCGACCTCATCGAGGACCGCGCCTACGAACTGATCATCGAGGTGGCCTCCGGCGGATTCGCGGAGGTCGGCAAGCTCGCCGAACGCCTCGCAGAACTCTTCGACGATTGAGCCGCCGGCTGCCGTCGCAGCATTGCTGCGACGCGAAGGGGCCCGGCGAGCGCAGCTCGCCGGGCCCCTTTCAGGTTGCGGGCCTTATGCCATGTAGCCGCAGATCTTCCAGGCGTCGTCCTCCTTGACGAGGTCGAACGTCTCGTCCGTGGTCTCGTCGTTGGCGGTGATCGAGACCTCGACGGTGGCGGTGTCGCCGTCCTCGGTGGTCTCGCCGATCTCGTACGACATGTCCTCGAACATCGAGAAGGTGTCGCCGGCCATCTCCTCCATCTGCTGCTTCTCTTCGTCGGTCATGCCCTCGAACTGGGCAGCGGCGTCCTTGACGCCCGTGACGTCGTCGGCGCAGAAGTAGTCGCCCGCGATGTCGGCGGCCTTGTCGCCGTCGCCGTCGAGCATGGCGTTGACCATGTCCTCGGCGCCGTCCTTGAGGAAGCCCTCGACCGCGCCCTCGGGCGTGTCGTTCCCGGCGCCGCAGGCGGCCAGGGCGAGGACGAGGGCGAACGCGCCGCCGGTCAGGGCGGTGGCGCGGCGGAGCTTGACGTTGATGTCCATTGGGTCCAATCAGATCGGGGGGTCGGGCACGGCCCCGGGTAGGGCCGTCGTAATCCGCACGTCACGTTAACGGGGCCGTGCAAACCCGGGGCGATCCCGGGCTGAACAGCGCGCTAAGCGTCCGGCCACCACGTGTGGTCGGCCGCGATGTAGTGGAACGCCGTGCGCACCTGCGACTCGTCGATCCCCTTGAGCCGCGCCCACGCCTTGCGGTACACGCGCAGCTGGAGCGCCGCGTGCTCCGCGGCCTCGCCCTGCGGCGGGCGGCCCGTCTTCCAGTCCACGATGTCGTAGCCGCCGTCCTCGCCGTAGAACACCGCGTCGATCCGGCCGCGCACCACGGTCCCCTCGTACTCGACTACGAACGGCACCTCCTGCGCGGCGATCCGCCGCCCCGCCCACGCCGAGGCACGGAACGCGGCCTTGAGCCGTTCGAGCTCCCCCTGGTCGACGGCCTCGTCGGCCGCGCCCGGCAGGTCCGCCGGGTCGAACAGGGCGCCGCCGCCGAAGAACTCCTCGACCCACGCGTGGAACTCGGTGCCCCGCTGCGTCGCCGGGCGCGGCGGCTGCGGCATCGGGCGGCGCCGCTCGGCCGCGAAGCCCTCCTCGTCGGCGCGCATCGCCATGAGCTGCGAGGTCGACAGCCGCGCGGGCCGCGGCAGCCGCACCACCCCCGATTCGCGCTCGTCGCGCTCGGCGATGAGCAGCTCCGCCTCCTCGCGCCATTGCCGCGCCAGCGGCCCCTCCCGCTCCGGCTCCGGCGCCGACAGCACCAGCTCCGCGGCCTCCGCGAACACCGCCTGCCGGGAACCCAAGGGCGCCTTGGCGGGCCACTCGGCCGTCCGCGCCTGGTCCTCCAGCGGATTCGACGGCCCCGGGTCGGTCCACACCGGCACCTCCGCGCCTGCGTTCCGCGCCTCCTGGAGGAACGGCGCGGGCTTGCGGGCCGACCGCGCCTCCGCATCCCACCAGTACCCCGACGCCAGCAGCGCCCGCCGCGCCCGCGTGAGCGCCACGTACGCGAGCCGACGCTCCTCGTCGAGCCGCGCCTCCCGGTCGTCGGTCTTGAAGTCCTGCACCGCCTTCTTCACATCGGCAGGGGTGTGCGCCTCGTCGAGGTACAGCACCGGCAGGTTCGCGGCGTCGCCCCGCAGCCCGTACGGCAGCCGCGCGGCGTCCGACACCCACGTCGAATCGCGCTTCACCGACGTCGGCAGGATGCCCTCGCACAGCCCCGGCACCGACACCACGTCCCACTCCAGGCCCTTCGCAGCGTGCACCGTCATCAGCTGCACCACCCCGCCCGCCGGGTTCGCGCCCTCTACGACCAGCCCGCGCTCGCGCTTCGCCGCCGACTCCAGGTACGACAGGAACCCCGGGACGCTCGCCCCGAGCGTGTCGTTCTCGTAGGACGCCGCGATGTCCGTGAACTCGTCCAGATTGGACAGATCCCCGTGGTGGAGCATGACCTCCACGTCGAGCCCCGAGTGCGCGATCACGTCGCCCACCACGTCGGGAAGGCTCTGCCCGAGCCGCCCGCGGATCCACGACAGCTCCTCGTGGAGCTGCGCGAACCGCAGGTACCCGAGCGTCGAGTACCGTTCGGCCGCACCGGGATCGGCGAGCGCGTCGGCGAGCGACGCCTCCGCCTCGACGCCCGCGTCCGGCTCGAACCCGCGCGAGTCGGGGGCCAGCTCCCGCGCGCGCGTCCACAGCGCCGCGATGTCCCTCGGCCCGATCCGCCACCGGTTCCCCGCGAGCAGCCGCATGAGCGCGGGCCCGTTCACGGGGTCGGCCGCGGCCCGCAGCATCGCCACCGCCTCGGCGACCTCTGGGTAGTACAGCAGCCCGAGCGAGCCCACGACCTGCACGGGGAGACCGGCATTGGTGAGCGCCCGGTGCAGGGCCGGGATCTGGCGGCGCTTGCGGATGAGGACTGCGGCGGTCTCGTCGGCGCCCGGCTGCCACACAGCGGCCAGGCGCGCGGCGATCCACTCGGCCTCGTCGGCGGCCGTCAGGTGCATGGCCGCCTCGACCGAGCCGATGCCGTGCTCGTCGTCGAACTTGGCGCCCACCGTGAGCGGCGGGACCGCGCCCGCGCGCAGAGGCTCGGACACCGCGTTCGCGGTCTCCAGGACCGCTTCGCGGTTGCGCCACGACTTCGTCAGGTACGCGACCGCGGCGGGAGTGCCGCCCGCGGCCGGGAAGTCCTGCGGGAACCGCTGGAGCGTGCCCGCCGAGGCGCCGCGCCAGGAGTAGATCGACTGGTTCGGGTCGCCCACGGCCGTCACCGGGTGCCCGCCGCCGAACAGGTCCCGCAGCAGCGACACCTGCGAGAACGACGTGTCCTGGTACTCGTCGAGGAGCACCACCCGCCACCGGTCGCGCTCGGTGCGGATGATCTCGGGCGCGCCCGCGACGAGCTGCGCCGCCAGCGACAGCTGGTCGGCGAAGTCCATGACGCCCAGCTCGCGCTTGCGCCGGTCCCACGCCTCGACCAGCGGGAGCAGCTGGTCCCGCTTGCGCCGCAAGGACATCAGGTTGCGGAACTCGTCGTTCAGGCGCGCCGAGGACCGCTCTTCGAGGTGCTCGAACAGGTCCCGGTCGAAGCGGCGCAGGTCGGCGCCGTCCCGCAGGTGCTCGGCGAGCTGCTCCGCGAGCTGGAGCACCAGCTCGGTGACGCGGTCGACGCTGACGTCGAACTCGCTCATCTCGCCGTCCCACGCGCACACCAGGTCCCGTGCGAGCTGCCACCGGCCCGTGTCGGTGACCACGCGCGTGCCCGGCTCGATGCCGATGCGCAGCCCGTGCTCGCCGACCAGGCCGCCCGCGTACGCGTTGTACGTCGAGACCGTCGGCTCGCCGTGCAGCTCGGCCAGTTCGGGCAGCGACTCGGTGAGCCGCCGCAGCTTGTCGCGGACGCGCGCGGCCAGCTCCGCGGCGGCCTTGCGCGTGAACGTCAGCCCCAGGATGTGCTCGGGCCGCACCACCCGGTTCGCGATGAGCCACACCACCCGGTCGGCCATCGTCGTGGTCTTCCCCGAGCCCGCGCCCGCGATGACCAGCAGCGGGTCGCGCCCCGCCTCGATGACCGCGCGCTGCTCGTCGGTGGGGGAGGGCTGCCCGAGCCGGTTCGCAAGCCCCACGGCCCCGAAACTGCGGTGCCCCGCAACACGATCATTCATCGGTGACCTGCCGTCCCTCGTCAGCGATCGGGCAGCAGTGCTTGACCGAGCAGGTCTCGCACTTGCTGGTGGAGCGGGCCTCGAACACCGACCCGGCCATGCGGTTCGCCGTGTCCGCCACCAGGTCCCGCGCCCAGTCCGGGTTCTCGGCCTCCCCGAGCGGGCCCTGCGGCCGCGAGGCCGCCTTGTCGCCCTTCGCATTCGGGTAGACCAGCTCCGCGCCGCCCGGCTCGGCGCCCTCCTCGAACGCCCCCTCGGCGACCGCGAGCTGGTACACGCCCAGTTGCGCGTGGGACTTCGCCTCGTCGTATGTCGGCGGCGTCTTCCCGGTCTTCAGGTCCACCACGTACAGCCGCCCGTCGCCGTCGCGTTCGAGCCGGTCGATCTGCCCGGACATGACGACCTCCACACCGGGCGGCCCGAGTTCGAGCTTGACCCGGAACGACCGCTCCGCGCCGACCAGCTCCCTCCGGTTGGCGCTCAGCCAGGCCGCGAACCGCTCGACCGCGCCCGAGACGCGGCGGCGCTGCTGCTCGGCGTGCCAGGGCGCCTCGAACGGCAGCCGGTCGAAGTGCTCGCCCACGACCTGCTCCATGACCGCCTTCGGGTCGGCGGCCGGGTCGACGGTGACGGCCTCCGCGGCGGCGTGCAGGAGCGTCCCGAGGTGGCGCGGCAGCAGGTCGCCGTCGTCGGCGCCGTGCGATTCGAGGACCCACCGCAGCCCGCACTGCTGCGTGGTCTCCACCTGCGACGGCGAGATCCGGATCGTCTCCCCGGCGAGTGCGAGCGCGCGCTCGTCGGAGATCTGCGCGAGCCCCCACCACTTCGCGGGGTCCGCGCCCGGCACGCCCGTGGCGGCGAGGCGCCGCAGCGCCGCGGCGGCCGCGTCGCGCTCGGCGTGCCCGGAGTCGACGACGGCCTCCCGCAGCCGCGCGGCGAGCGACGCGAGGCTCAGCGGCCGCCCGCGCCGCGGCGCGGCCGCGGGCTCGACGCCGAGCTCGGTGCAGAACCGGCTCGGCTGCACGTCGTCCGAGTCGACCGCGGTCACCAGCAGCCGCACCCGCGCCCGGGTGCACGCGTTGTAGAACAGCCGCCGCTCCTCGTCGAGGAGCTGCGCGACCTGGTCGACGTCGGCGCGCCCGTCGAGGACGTCGACGAGCGCCTCCGCGCCCAGGAGCGACCCGCGCGGGCGCAGGTTCGGCCACATGCCCTCCTGCGCGCCCGCGACGACCACGAAGTCCCAGCGCCGCCCGTGCGCGGCGTGCGCGGTCGCGAGGGTCACCGCGTCGCCCAGTTCCGCACGCGCCGAGAGGAAGTCGCCCGGGAGCTGCTGGGTGAGCACGTGCTCGCAGAAGACCTCTGCGCCCGCGCCCGGCTGCTTCTTCTCGTAGTCGGCGGCCAGGTCGAACATGGCGATGACCGCGTCCAGCTCGGCGTCGGCGCGCTGCGCCCGCCGGTCCGAGGACAGGGCCCGGCGCCGCAGCCGCTCGCTCAGCTCCGAGGCCTCCCACACCGTCCACAAGGTCCCGGTGATGCCGGTCCCTTCGCGGGCGGCGGTGAACAGCGCGTCGAGGCGCCGCGCGGGCTCGGCCCACTCCTCGTCGGGGAGCGCCGCGATGCGCGCGGGGTCGGCGAGGGCCTCCACGAGCAGGTCGGCGCCGGGGGAGAAGTCGTCGGCGGCGACGGCGAGGCGCCGCAGCTCCTGGCGCAGCCGCCGCTCCGCGAACGGGTCGGCGCCGCCGAACTGGGAGTGCAGCAGCCCGGCCGCGACGGCCTCGTCGAGCCGCTCGGGGTGGCGGCCGACGAGGACGACCCGCAGCAGGTCCCGGACCGTGGGGTGGGCCGGGAGCGGCACGTCGTCGGCGGCCTGGCGGGTCGGCACCCCGGCGTGCTGCATGGCCCGGCGCAGATGCGGGATCGCCGAGGCGGACTTGACGACGACCGCCATGTCGCCGTAGGGGACCCCGTCGAGCAGGTGGGCGCGGCGCGCGGTGTCGGCGATGTACACGGCCTCCCGCGTCGGCGAGGGCAGGTACACGACCTCGGCGCGGCCCGGCTCCTCCGACGTCGTGCCGCGGCGCCGGTCTCGGTCGGGGCCGCGCAGCCGCCGCGACAGGACCGTCGTCGCCGCGAGCGGCGCGAGCGCCGTGTCGTGGACGTCGTTCAACTGGATCACCGGGGCCTCTTCGCCGCCGCCCGTGGGGAACCGGTCGGGGAACTCCCGCACCGACTCCGGGTCGCCGCCCTGGTAGCCGAAGACGGCCGCGTCCGGGGAGCCCGCGGTGACGAGGTTCCCGCCCTCGCCCGCGAGGAGGTGCAGCAGTCCCAGGTGCGCGGGGGTCGCGTCCTGGAGGTCGTCGACGAACACCCACGAGGGCCGCGGGAGCAGCTCGGGGCGCGCCCGCAGCGCGGCCGCGGCGGCCCGCACAATCTCCGCGGAGTCGTACAGGGCGCTCGACATCGACTGGAGCGCAAGGGTGGTGACGTACCGGTCGTAGAAGCGGGCGGCCGCGGCCCACTCGGGCCGGTCGTGGTCGAGCGCGAGGCGGGTCAGCTCGGGCGCCGACAGCCCGCGCTCGCCGCTGCGCAGCACCAGGTCGCGCAGCTGCTGCGCGAACGCGTAGGTGCGCACGGCCTCGTCGAACCCGTCGGGCCACCCGAAGTCCTCGCCTTCGAGCATGGAGCGGATGAGCGCGTCGGCCTCGGGGCCGGTGAGCAGGCGCGGCTCTTCCCGGCCGTCCATCGCGGCGGCGGACCTCAAGAGCGCGAACGCGAACGCGGGGAACGTGTACACGCCGACCTCGGCGGCGGAGCGGTGCGAGGTGGCGGCGTTCAGCCGGGCCCGCAGGTACGCGGTGTCCTGGCGGCGCAGCCCGAAGAAGAGGATCGACGCCGGGTCGACCCCCGCCTCCACTTTCGCCGCGGCGGCCCGGAGCAGCGCCTCGGTCTTCCCGGTCTGCGGCCCGCCGCGGACCAGGAGCGGCCCGGCGGCGTGGTCGACCGCCGCCTGCTGCGCCGGGTCGAGTCGGGACTCCTCCTCGGCGGGCGGATCGGTCAACTCATAGCGGAGGTCGAACACGGTCCCAATGGAATCACGCCCGACCGACAAACCCGGCGGCTATTCGGTGAAGTCGAACTCGCCATCCTTCGCGCCGCCCAGAAACGCCTCCCATTCGGCGCGCGTGTAGACGATGAGCGAGCCCTCGGGGTGATGGGAATGACGCACCGCGACCCGGCCCGAGCCGTCGGAAAGCGGCCCTGCCTCAACGCACTGGCCGCCGCCGCTATCACTGCGGGAGCTGACCCGCCAGCGGATTCCAGCCAGCTCAGCTTGGGAAAGCTGCTGTTCGGTGCTCATTTGATCTCCTTCAGGCGCTTGGCGATCAGATCAGCCGAGCGGGCCCCGGACAGCGCCGATCGATCAAGATCTTTCCACACGACCTCAAACTTACTCACCTTCGGTTCTTCGACATAGAGCGAACCAGCAGTCGTCTCGACATACGCGACCGCGGGATACGGCTCCGGCATCTCGTAGAGATTGAAGCTGCCGTTGAGGCCGGTGTGGGGGCCACCGCTCGCTGGGAGGATCCGAATGCCTACACCACTCTGTTCCCTCAGATCGAGCAGTCGTTGAAGCTGCTCCTGCATCACCGCGCTGGTACCGACCTCCCGATCGAGCACCGAGGCCTCGAAGATCGCATCGATCTGCTGTGCCTTCTCCGCGGTGAGCACCTGTTGCCGTTCCATTCGCAGATCGACCCAGCGGTCGATCTGCTCGGTCGACGCGCTGTCCTGCTCAAGCCTGGTGATGATCGCCTCCGCATACCCGCGGGTCTGGAAGAGCCCGTACACCAGGAAGTGCTGATAGGTGCAGACACGCTCTGCGCGGCTCTCCAGCCAGGGCACATTGATGAAGTCATCGCCCAGGTCGCTCTGGTGGTCGTCCCACCAGTTCCGCTGCCAAGCCTCATCGCAGATTTGCAGGAGGCCGTTGCGGGTCCGGTCGTCTTCGACGCCGTAGAGAGTCAGCAGACCCATGACATCGACACGCCGGAACGGGAAGAGACCGCTCTCGTATCTGCCGAGCATCGTCGCATCGCGCTGAATGTAGTCAGCGGCGTCCGACTGCGAGATGCCGCGGGATTTTCGCAGGTCGCGCATCTTCTCGCCGAGCCACTGCGAGCGTAGGTTCGGTTCCGGTCGCGGCTTCGCCATGACACCTCCAGGATCCTTTGGCGGAAAATATCAATTCAGCCTAGTGCAGACTTGCATTTGTCTAGGTCGTCTGCAATCCTATCAACTAACGGTGAGAAGTCCATCACTGGAGAAGCCGACCGGGGCGGGACCAAAGTTTCCACGCCGAGGCCCGCCCCGGTCTTGAGACAGCGGAGGTAGATCCGTGTCCGGACCCATTGTCGCCCAAGCGGCAGCCGAACCCAACCGTGAACCGCCTTCGGTTCCGCAGTCCTTCACCATCAGGTGCGCCGAATGCGGGGACACCTATGCCTCCCACCTGCCGCACTGCCCTGGTGTGCTCGCCATCGGATTCGACACCGGCCATGGCGCTGCCTCGATGGTCGTCTATCCGGAGGCGGGTAGCAGCATCGGCAAGCACAACGACGCCCTCGGCACGCTTCGCTTCTATTCCTTGTGGGGCCCGGTCGAAATGCACATGGAAGACGGGCGGGTCATCAGCTTTCTCGATTTGGACCGCTGAGGGGGCGAACGATGCATGCAGCGGTCAAGAAGTCGTTCAAGTTCCGGCTGCGCCCTAACAGACACCAGCGGCGAGCGCTGGAGGCGATGCTCCGCGACCATTGCGAGCTGTACAACGCCGCCCTCGAAGAGCGCCGCCTCGCCTGGTCGAAGGCCGGGGTCTCCATCCAGTACGGCGGCCAGTCGGCGCAGTTGAGAGACCTGCGCCGAGCCGACCCGGAGGGTCAGGGACGATGGTCCTTCTCCTCGCAGCAAGCGACCTTGCGCCGCTTGAACCGCGCATTCGAGGGGTTCTTCAGGCGAGTCCGCCAAGGCGGTGCACCTGGCTACCCGCGCTTCAAATCGATCCGGCGGTTCGACTCGGTGACCTGGCCGAGCAACGGCGACGGATGCAAGTGGGTCGATGGTGATGAAGCTCGAGACAGCATCACCCGAGTCCGCCTCCACGGAGTCGGCGCGGTCCGGGTTCACCGCCACCGCCAGGTCGAGGGGCGGATCAAGACCATTACCGCCAAGCGCGAGGGACCGGCCTGGTTCGTTGTGCTCACTTGCGAGGTCCCCCCGGGGCCCGAAGCGCCGAAGTCCGGTGAGGCGACCGGCATCGATCTCGGCCTGATCCACTTCGCGACTACCGCGCAAGGAGAGCACTTCGCTCCCCTGCGGACAATGGAGGTCAACGGTGCGAGGCTTGCCGACGCTCAGCGGGAACTCGCCCGATTTCGAAGACCTGCAAAGCGATCAGATCGGTCGGCAGCGCATCGCCGCGCCGCGCTCAATGTGGCGAAGCTGCATCGGAAGATCGCGAACCAGCGACGCGACTTCGCGCACAAGACCGCGCGGGCTCTGGTCGATCGTTTCGATGTGATCGCAGTCGAGCATTTGAACATCGCAGGGTTGACTCGCAGGCCGAAACCGGTGCAGGACCCGGAGCGGGGCGGCGGTTTCCTTCCCAACGGCAGGTCCGCCAAGAGCAGCCTGAACCGGCGCATCCAAGACGCTGCCTGGGGCCAGTTCGTCGAGATCCTCACCGCCAAGGCAGCATGGGCCGGGCGTGAAGTGATCAAGGTGAACCCCGCGTACACGTCGCAGACTTGCCCGTCATGCGGGCATGTCGATGCAGCGAGCCGTGAAAGAGAGCGATTCTGCTGCACCGCATGCGGGCACGCTGATCATGCGGATCGAGTCGGCGCAGTCAATATCGCAACCAGGGCCGGGCTGGTCCTCGGTGAACGCGGGCGACCGCGGGCACCAGAAGCTCAGCGGCGAGTGCCGCAGAGCGGAGTCACGGAACCACAGGAGGCACCTCGACCCGAAATTCTCGGAGCATCCGATCGCCCAGGGAGCTGCTCAAGCGGCCGGGACCCCTCCCGCGGCCTTCGGGGTACAACGGGATCGGAGCCGTTCCGGCGTATGGAGGAGAGAGCTCATGGGCAGTGAATCGACAGGGGCCGTCGTGGTCCGCTACAAGGCAGGCTACTCGGTCACCCAGATGGTGTTCGGGGGGTTCTTTCTAGTCCTAGGGCTCTTCTTCGCCGGCATCCCCGGCAGTACTGGGAACGGATTCATGGTGATGTTCGCCGGCCTCATGCTCCTGCTCCTCGGCGTCCTCGCCTACAACCGGCCCTACTGCACCCTCGAACCGGCCGAGGGCGCGCTGTACATGCACCCGCTCGTCGGCGGCAGGGGCCGCGCGATCGGCGCTCCTCGGGGCCAGCGCCTCTACCTCGACGGATCAGACATCATGTGCGCCGTGCCGAACGGGAGGGAACGGCGCCTCAACCTGGGATTCGCGGCCAATGCTGAGGATCTCGACCGGCTCAAGGCCGCATTGCATGCCGGTGCCGGGAACCCGTGAGTCCCCGGCACCGGCGGTGGGTGTTTCCTTCTGTGGCGATGGTTTGGAGCGCGATCAGTTGAAGCTGAGGTTGCGGCGACGCAGCCCCGTATACCCGAAGGTCGCCAGGACCGCCGCGATCACGGTGAGCACCGCCAGGGCCGCCGCGGAGAAGTCCTCGGCCGGGTAGTTCCCCAGGTGGTCGAACGGCGAGATCGCCATCGCCCACTCGGGGAGGTCGAGCAGCGCGCCGAAGTAGACGACCAGGAGCGTCCACGTCCACGCGAGCCACCGCAGCCAGCCCGCGCGGGGCAGCCATGCGAAGGCCGCGAACACGAACGCGATGAGCACCCAGATCGCCGGGAGCTGCACGAGCGTGCCGATCGCGATCTTCCCGAACAGGTCGCCGTCGCCGGAGGCGCCGCTCGCGGCGAGCCCGAGGCCGCCGACGAGGTTCGTGGCCGTCGCGGTGAACAGTGCGGCCGGCAGGTACGAGCCGGGCCAGCCGCCGCGGGTCACCGGTGCGGCGGCGACGAGCTCGCCGCGGCCGACGGTCTCCTCCTTGCGGCCGCGTCCCACGACGAGCACGCCGAACAGGGCCGCGACGATCGCGTTGATGGAGATGAACGTCGTGGCGAAGCTGGCCTTGAGGTCCGAGCCGCCGCGGTCGAGGATCTCCTTCTGCGCCGCCGAGAGCCCGTCGGCGAAGTCGTCGGCGCCGCCGAGGACCGACCCGTACGCCATGCCGAGCAGCACCAGGGTGATGACCCCGGTCCAGATGAGGCCGCGGGTGAGCCGGAACGTCAGCGCGGTGGCGCTCTTGAGCCCCGGCTTCGCCGTGGCGCGGCCGCGGCGGGCCGCCATCATGCCCTGCCCGAAGTCGCGGCGCGAGACCATCGCGAACGCCAGCAGCACCGAGCCGACCGCGACGGCCAGCGACACCAGCAGCGGCCACCACCGCTCCTGAGGCGTGTACACGTAGGTGAGCTGCGACCAGCCGACCGGGGAGAGCCAGGTCGCCCAGTTCCCCTCGGCGTTCCCGGCGCCCGCGAACAGGACCGACGCGCCGAGCGCGGCGAGCCCGTACCCGGTCGAAGTGGAGGCGTTCTCGCTGAGCTGCGCCGCGATGGCCGTGAGCCCCGCGAAGACGATCCCGACCGCGGTGTGCGCGGCGCCGAACAGGAGCGGGCTGGCCCCGTCGCCGCCGTCGAGGCCCGTGGCGGCGAGCGCCAGCAGCCCGCCGAGGACGACCGCCGCGCCGACGCTGACGAGCAGCGCGGAGGCGAGGTCGGCCCGGCGGCCGATCGGCAGCGACCTGATGACCTCCGACCGGGAGGTCTCCTCGTCGGCGCGGGTGAGGCGGGTGACGAGGAGGACGAACATGACGGCGGTCATCGCGCAGGTCCACAGGAGCATCCGGTGGGAGAACAGCGCGCCGACGCTCTCGGCGTACGCGTGGACGTACTCCACGGGCCCGCTCATCGAGAGCATCGCGGGGGAGCTCATCGTGGCCGCGAAGCCCGCCCGCTCGGCCTCGGTCTGGTACTGCTCGGTGATGACGGGCACGACCATCCAGGTGAACCCGGCGATGCCCGCGATCCACCAGAACAGGAAGAGGCGGGACCGGCGGAGCTGGAACCGGAGGATCTTGCCGGTCCCGGCGAGCGTCCCGAGGCCGTCCTCGATCTCCGCTGCTGCGGCGGTCATTTCCCGTTCCCCTCGTGGACGCCCGACGCGGCGAGCTCGTCGCCGTAGAAGCGCATGAAGATCTGCTCCAGCGACGGCGGCTCGCAGGTGAGCCCGGCGACGCCCGCGACGGCGAGCTGCGCGAGCACGTCGTCCAGTGCGGACGCGTCGACGGTGCAGTCGATGTCGAGGCCGTCGGCGACCAGGTCGTGGACGCCCTCGTGGTCCTCCAGGCCCCGCACGGGGTTCTTCAGGGTGGCGCGCAGCCGCGAGCGCGACAGGTGCCGCATCTCGGCGAGCGAGCCGGTCTCGACGATGACGCCCTTGCGGATGATGCTCACCCGCTCGCACAGCGCCTCGACCTCGCTCATGATGTGGCTGGAGAGGAGCACGGTGCGGCCCTGGGCGGCGGCCTCCTTGACGCACTCGTTGAAGACCGCGCCCATGAGCGGGTCGAGGCCGGAGGTGGGCTCGTCGAGCAGGAGCAGGTCGACGTCGGCGGCGAACGCGGCGACGAGGGCGACCTTCTGCCGGTTGCCCTTGGAGTAGGAGCGGCCCTTCTTGCGCGGGTCGAGGTCGAAGCGCTCCAGCAGCTCGTCGCGCTTGCCCTTGTCGACCCCGCCGCGCAGGCGCCCGAGCAGGTCGATGGTCTCCCCGCCGGTGAGGCCGGGCCACAGGGCGACGTCGCCGGGCACGTAGGCGAGGCGCCGGTGGAGCTCGGCGGCGTCCTTCCAGGGGTCGGCGCCGAACAGTTCGGCGCGCCCCTCGTCGGAGCGGAGCATCCCGAGCAGGACGCGGATGGTGGTGGACTTGCCGGCGCCGTTGGGGCCCAGGAATCCGTGGGTCTCGCCTTGGGACACTTCGAGGTTGAGATGATCGAGCGCGGTCACGTGACCGAAGCGCTTGACCAGGTTCTCAGTGCGGATCACTGCGTTCATGCGCTCAAGCTATCATAGTTTTCACAAATTTGTGAAACATATAGAGCGTCAAGATATCATCAAGGACCATCAGGACGCGGTGAAGGAGAGTCATGGAAGAGCACAGCCCGGAGCGCAAGGCCATGCTCGACTACGTTGAGCAGTTCTCCGCGATCCTGATCAGCAGCGGGATGCAGCGCATGGCCGCCCGCGTCTTCACGTACATCCTCGTCGACGACGACGAGACCTACACGGCCGCCGAGATCGCCGAGGGGCTGAGCATCAGCCTCGCCGCCGTCTCCGGCGCCGTGCGCGAGCTGCTCGCCGCCGGCCTCGTCTTCAAGACCCGGCGCCCCTCCACCCGCGCCGACGTCTACCGCCTCAACGACGACGACATCTGGGGCGGCATCATGCTCGACCGCTCCGGCTTCCTCGACCGCTACCGCGACACCGCGGTCATCGGCATCGAGACCCTCCCCGCGGGGCCCGGCCGCGAACGCCTCGTCCAGACGGCCGCGTTCATGGAGTTCATCAAGGAGGAGATGCGGCTCATGCACGAGCACTGGCGCGAGCGCAAGCTGGAGATCAGCGCCGCTTACGAAGCGCGACGCCGCGGCGTAGACCCTTCCAGTTAGTCCGGTATGCTGCAAGCCTGACCGCCCTGATCAGAGACGAACCCTGGAGGAAGCCGACGTGGCCGACGACACCAGCCGCTCCGATGCGACCGCCGACAAGGGTCGTCCCACCCGCAAGCAGGGCGAGAAGACCGCCGAGCGCAACCCCTTCAAGAAGCTCGGCCGGTTCCTGCGCGAGGTGGTCGAGCAGCTCCGCAAGGTCGTCTACCCGACCCGCCGCCAGCTCATCACCTACTCGATCGTGGTGCTCGTCTTCGTCGGCATCATGATGGCCTACATCGGCGGCCTCGACCTGCTCTTCGGCGACCTCGTCCGCCGGGCCTTCGGCGCCGACTCCTAGCTTCGCCCGCCCCGTCCGGGGCGACCGGTTCGCGTGACCTGCGCCGTTTCGACGGTGCCTGAGTCGCGCCGCGCCGCGGAGCGGCTACCCTAGTGGGTATGACGCGCGCCGGTTCCGCCGGCGCGCGACTTCACAGGCGGCCCAAACGGCCGGGCCGCAGCATGGCGCGGCGCCGCCGCATCCGAGAAACCGAAGCACAGTCGCAGTGTCCCGCCGTCCGCGGGGCACCGAGCCGGAATGAGAGTCAAGCGTGTCTGAGTTCGACGAGGCCTTGAAGGAAGAAGCCGCGGCGCAGGCCGCTGCTGCGCAGGTCGCGGACGTCGACGACGAGCCGGAGACCGACCTGGACGAGGGCGCCGAGCCCGCCGAGCCCGAGGTCGACCCGGCCGAGGCGCTGCGCGCGAAGCTGCGCTTCGCCCCCGGCGAGTGGTACGTGCTGCACTCCTACGCCGGCTTCGAGAACCGCGTGCGCTCGAACCTGGAGAACCGCATCCAGTCCTTCGACATGGAGGACTACATCTACCAGATCGAGGTCCCCACCCACACCGAGGTGGAGATCAAGAACGGCAAGCGCTCCAAGGTGGAGGCCAAGGTCTTCCCCTCGTACGTGCTCGTCCGCATGGAGATGACCCCCGAGTCCTACTCCGTCGTGCGCAACACGCCCGGCGTGACCGGCTTCGTGGGCGTCGTCGACCGCACCGACCGGCCCAGCCCGCTGCCGCTCGACGAGGTCATCCAGTGGCTGCTCCCGCCCGAGCAGAAGCCGAAGGACGAGTCCGCCGCCGAGTCCGCCTCGACCGACCCCGACATCAAGGTCGACTTCGCCGAGGGCGAGTCCGTCACCGTCGTCGACGGCGCGTTCGCCTCGATGCCCGCCACGATCGCCGAGATCAACGCCGAGCAGCAGAAGCTCAAGGTCCTCGTGTCGATCTTCGGCCGCGAGACCCCGGTCGAGCTCAACTTCAACCAGGTCTCGAAGCTGTAGCACGAGCTACAGCTCACACACCTCCGCTCCGGGGCCCCGCCTTCCGGCAGGTACCCTGGAACGGTTGCGCGGCAGCCGAGCGCTGCCGTGCGCACGCAAGCGGCGCGGGGGAACGGCCCCGCGTCATCCCAGGAAGAGAAGGACACGATGGCTCCCAACAAGAAGGCCGTTGTGACGTTCAAGCTGGAGCTCCAGGGTGGTCAGGCCACTCCGGCTCCGCCGGTGGGCCCCGCCCTCGGTCAGCACGGCGTCAACATCATGGAGTTCTGCAAGGCCTACAACGCGGCCACCGAATCCCAGCGCGGCGAAGTCCTCCCCGCTGAGATCACGGTGTACGAGGACCGTTCGTTCACGTTCGTCCTCAAGACCCCGCCGGCCGCCAAGCTCCTGCTCAAGGCCGCAGGCGTCCCCAAGGGCTCGGGCGAGCCGCACCGCGTCAAGGTCGGCAAGGTGACCTCGGCCCAGGTGCGCGAGATCGCGGAGAAGAAGCTCCCCGACCTCAACGCCAACGACCTCGACGCCGCCTCGCTCATCGTCGCCGGCACCGCCCGCTCCATGGGCATCACCGTCGAGGGCTAGCACCGGCCGAACGCCACCCCGCCGGCACCGCCGGCGGCGAACCCAGTGGAAGGGCTCGCGCCAGCCCCCACCACGACATCCGAAGGATGGAACATGAAGCGCAGCAAGAAGTACCAAGACCTCCTCAAGAAGGTCGACCGGACGCAGTTCTACGCCCCGGTCGAGGCCACCGGCCTCGCCAAGGAGACCTCGCCGACGAAGTTCGACGCCACGGTCGAAGTCGCCCTGCGCCTGGGCGTCGACCCGCGCCAGGCCGACCAGCTCGTCCGCGGCACCGTCTCCCTGCCGCACGGCACCGGCAAGACCGTCCGCGTCATCGTCTTCGCCGAGGGCGACAAGGCCGAGGCCGCCGTCGCCGCGGGCGCCGACGAGGTCGGCTCCGACGAGCTCGTCAAGCGGATCTCCGAGGGCTGGCTCGAATTCGACGCCGCCGTCGCCACTCCCGACCAGATGGCCAAGATCGGCCGGATCGCGCGGATCCTGGGCCCGCGCGGCCTCATGCCGAACCCGAAGACCGGCACCGTCACGCCGGACGTCGCCAAGGCCGTCTCCGAGATCAAGGCCGGCAAGATCGCGTTCCGCGTCGACAAGCACGCGAACCTGCACCTGCCGATCGGCAAGACCAGCTTCACGGCCGAGCAGCTCGCGGAGAACTACAACGCGGCCCTCGAAGAGGTCCAGCGGCTGAAGCCCGCCAGCTCCAAGGGCGTCTACATCAAGAAGTCCACGATCTCCACCACCATGGGCCCGGGCATCCCGGTCGACCCGCAGGCGGTCAAGATCAAGTAGCGCCACCCAGTGTGACGTAGCCCCGGTGCAGGCCTCCTGCGCCGGGGTTTCGCACGTCAGGGGTGTACCGTGGCGGAGAACAACCCATAGACCGTTCGGTCACCGCCTCGTGCGGTTGTAAACCCTCCGGGGACCGACGCAGGGCGACTACTCGAAGCGACCATGGTGCGGGCTCCGGCCCGAAGGTCCCAGTGATGAGGCGTCCGCGAGGGCGCCTTTTTTGTCGCCTCCGCACGGTTGTGGATTGACCAGCCGAGAAAGGAGGGAAACATGGCTGACAGGGAATATCCGGCGGGCAAGACGACCGCCATCGCCGAACTCGCCGACGAGTTCTCCAGCGCGACCGCCACGGTGCTCACCGAGTACCGCGGGCTGACCGTTGCCGAACTGCGCGAGCTCCGGCGTTCCCTCGGCGAGGGGACGCAGTACCGCGTCGCCAAGAACACCCTCGCCAAGCGCGCCGCCAACCAGGTCGGTGTCACCGGCCTGGACGACCTGTTCGTCGGCCCCACCGCGATCACCTTCATCCAGGGTGACCCGGTCGAGGCCGCGAAGGGGCTCCGCGCGTTCGCGAAGTCGCACGAGGCCTTGGTGATCAAGGGCGGGTACATGGAGGGCAAGCCCCTCTCCGTCGACGAGATCAACAAGCTCGCCGACCTCGAATCCCGCGAGGTGCTGCTGGCGAAGCTCGCCGGCGCGCTCAAGGCCACCGCGCAGAAGACCGCCTCCGTGCTCGCCGCCCCCGCAGGGCAGGTGGCGCGACTTGGCGCTGCGCTCCAGGACAAGAAAGCGGCCGCCGGGGAGTAATCCCCAGCAGGTCCGAGACTTTACAGAAAGGAACACACCATGGCTAAGCTGTCCACCGACGAGCTGCTGGAGCAGTTCGAGGGCATGACCCTTCTCGAGGTTTCCGACTTCGTGAAGGCGTTCGAGGAGAAGTTCGACGTCACCGCCGCCGCCCCCGTCGCCGTCGCCGCCGTCGCCGGCGCCGCTGGTGGCGAGGAAGCCGCCGTCGAGAAGGACACCTTCGACGTCGTCCTCGAATCCGCGGGCGAGTCCAAGATCAAGGTCATCAAGGAAGTCCGCGGCCTGACCGGCCTCGGCCTCAAGGAGGCCAAGGAGCTCGTCGAGAGCGCCCCCAAGGCCGTCCTCGAAGGCGCCAAGAAGGACGACGCGGACAAGGCCAAGGAGGCCCTTGAGGGCGCCGGCGCCACCGTGTCGCTCAAGTAACACGCACTTCGGCTAGACGCCAGGGGCCTCCCAGCCCTGGGTACGGAGACCGGGGCCGCACTGCATTCCGCAGTGCGGCCCCGGTTTCGTGCCACCTGAGAGATTTTCAGAAGATTCCCCGAAGGCTTGCAACGAAATCCGGGCACCGCCTCGTCTTGCGGGTAGACACACCTGACATGCGAGGAGAACGACGATGCCCGGGACAAGAGGGGCCGCGGCCGCAGCAGCGGCGGCCGCCGTACTGGCGCTGACCGCCGGCTGCGGCATGCTCGGCCTCGGCGAGGACGCCGAGGAGTCCGATGCGGACCGCCTGGTCGAGATGCTCAACGAGAGCAACCGGGTCGACGCCGAGCTCAGCGCCGCCGAGTTCCGGATCGTCGAGCAGTGCCTGGAGGCCGAGGGGTACACCGTCCACGAGCCGTGGATGATGCAGTCCTACGAGCCCGAGGAGCAGGAGTCGCTCACCGACTACTACCCCCACGAGACCTTCCTCATCGACCCCGAGGAGGCCGCCGAGTACGGCTTCGGCCAGTGGGCGAACAGCCCCGACGGCTGGGAGGACCCGGCCGCCGAGGACTACTACGCCGCCGAAGAGGAGGAGTACGAGGACGAGGGCACCTGGGAGGAGCCCGACTCCACCGAGTGGGACGCCCTCTCCCCGGAGGACCAGTACGGCTGGTACGTGGCCTACCAGGGCCAGGAGTACGCCGAGTGGCAGTACGGCACCGCCCAGGACTACGCCGACATGATGAACGGCGAGGGCGAGTGGGCCGAGGACGCCGTCGAGGAGCCCAGCTCGGACTCCACTGAGGAGGAGGACACCTCCGACGAGGCGGTCGAGGAGGAGGGCTCGATCGACTTCGAAGAGGACGACATGGGCCCCGAGCCCAAGCCCGGCGGCTGCCAGCTGGAGATGATCGAGGCCCTCTACGGCGAGCCCGAGCTCGTCGAGGAGACCTACGAGGGCGAGGGCGGCGCCGAGGAGTCCTACACCTACTGGACCTACCGCCCCGAGAACCCCGCCTGGGCCGACGAGGCCATGTGGGAGGACATCGAGGCCGACTACGCCGCGAAGATGGCCGACCTCCAGGACGAGCTCGTCGAGTGCATCACCGGCAAGGGCTACGAGGGCTGGGAGTTCGACCAGTACAACTCGCTCCCGGTCTACGAGTTCTTCAACACCCTCTACTACCAGAACGCCTCCGAAGAGGAGCAGGACATGATGCTCGGCGACACCGAGGCCGTCGTCCCGCCGCTCCCCGACGAGGCCGGGGACTCCTACGAGGAGTGGAAGGCCTACGAGATCCAGACGGCCGTCGACTTCGCCGCCTGCGGCGAGGAGTCCGGTTACGCCGACGCCTCCGAGAAGGCCTACGAGGACGCCCACGTCACCGCCTACGCGGCGATCGAGCAGGACGTCTACGCCTGGCAGGAGGACATGAGGGACGCGATCAGCAAGGCCCAGGAGCTCCTGGACGCCTAGCACCCTCGCTGCAACACAAGACCACTTCTCTATCGGGGAAGAAAAGGCCCGGGCTGCGCAGATGGGGCGCGGCCCGGGTCGCCCCGTCTCCGGCTCCTGAACAGCGGCCGAGCCCGCGTCACGGCGTCACCTTCGAGCTGCGGGCTCGTTGTACAAGTGCGGCGGCATCGCCGCAGGTGCCCGGGCGCGAGACGCCGCTTCTCGGCGGGGCCACGGCCTGTGCCGGACCCGGCCGCGGGCGACGCGCAGGCGTCCCGCGCCCGCACCTTCCGCGACACGCCCGGACCGGGCCCTCCGCGCGGCGCGCCCCGCCGCCCCGAGGGACGCATCGTGCCTGCTTCCGGCCCGCTCCTCGCGACCGGGCCCAAGCGGCGCATCCGGGCGAATTGGACGCCTGACTTGACGAAGTGTGACTTGATCCTGCAAACTAGTTCCTCAAGCGCCACTATGCGGCGCAGAGGCAGGACAGCACGACGGTCCCAGCGGGGACCGGCCCGGACCGGGAGGAACTTCGGCAGCAAGAGAGATGGTCGTCACCACTCACCCCGCCGCACGGTGGGGCAGTTGACAGTCTGCCGGAGTGTACGCTAGGGTAATAATTTGCGCTGCCTCCTTCACGCCTTCTTGACGCGGTGAGGGTCGCGGACGGTGGGGATTCCAGGCTTTCGACTCACGTTTGGCGTCATGCCCAGCATGACCGCTCGTTTCGATGCCCGTATCCGGCTGTCCTCGTCGATCCCGCATCGATGCGGTGACTGTGGCATGCGCCGGCCGTCGTAACACTCAGGTCCTCGGAAGGACGAATCTTGGCAGCTTCCCGCACTGGCAAGACCAGCTCCAGCAAGAGCAAGCACGCTCCCCGCCGTATCTCGTTCGGCAGGATCGAAGAGAAACTCGAAGTCCCGAACCTTCTGGCGCTCCAGACCGACTCGTTCGACTGGCTCGTCGGCAACGAGACCTACCGCGCCCGCGTGGGCGAAGACGCGGTCAGCGGCCTCGACGAGATCCTTGAGGAGATCAGCCCGATCGAGGACTTCTCGGGCACCATGAGCCTGTCCTTCTCCAACCCTCGCTTCGACGAGGTCAAGGCCCCCATCGAGGAGTGCCGCGAGAAGGACCTCACCTACTGCGCGCCGCTGTTCGTCACGGCGGAGTTCATCAACCACACCACCGGCGAGATCAAGAGCCAGACGGTCTTCATGGGCGACTTCCCCATGATGACCCCGAAGGGCACGTTCATCGTCAACGGCACCGAGCGCGTGGTCGTCTCGCAGCTCGTCCGCTCGCCCGGCGTGTACTTCGACAAGCAGCCCGACAAGACCTCGGACCGCGACCTGACCAGCGCGAAGGTCATTCCCGGCCGCGGCGCGTGGCTCGAATTCGACGTCGACAAGCGCGAGACCGTCGGCGTGCGCGTCGACCGCAAGCGCCGCCAGGCCGTGACCGTGCTGCTCAAGGCGATCGGCTGGGACAACGACCGCATCCGCGAGCGCTTCGGCTGGTCCGAGCTCATGATGGCGACCCTGGAGAAGGACACCATCAACTCGCAGGACGAGGCCCTGCTCGACATCTACCGCAAGCTCCGCCCCGGCGAGCCGCCGACGAAGGACAACGCGCAGTCGCTGCTGGAGAACCTGTTCTTCAACAAGAAGCGCTACGACCTCGCCAAGGTCGGCCGGTACAAGGTCAACAAGAAGTTCGGCCTCGACCACCCGATCTCGACCGGCGTGCTCACCGAGGACGACCTCGCGTCGACGATCGAGTTCATGCTGCGCCTGCACTCGGCCGAGCCGGGCTACGCGCCCGACGACATCGACCACTTCGGCAACCGCCGCCTGCGCACCGTCGGCGAGCTCATCCAGAACCAGATCCGGGTGGGCCTGTCGCGCATGGAGCGCGTCGTGCGCGAGCGGATGACGACCCAGGACGTCGAGGCGATCACGCCGCAGACCCTGATCAACATCCGCCCCGTCGTGGCCGCGATCAAGGAGTTCTTCGGGACCTCGCAGCTGTCGCAGTTCATGGACCAGGTCAACCCGATCACGGGCCTGACCCACCGCCGCCGCCTCTCGGCGCTCGGCCCGGGCGGTCTGTCCCGCGACCGCGCCGCCATGGACGTGCGCGACGTGCACCCGTCGCACTACGGCCGCATGTGCCCGATCGAGACGCCGGAAGGCCCGAACATTGGCCTCATCGGCGCCATGTCGACATTCGCCCGCGTCAACCCGTTCGGCTTCATCGAGACGCCGTACCGGAAGGTCGTGGACGGCAAGGTCACCGACGACATCGACTACCTGACGGCCGATGAGGAGGACCGCTTCACCATCGCGCAGGCGAACCAGCTCCTGAACGACGACGGCTCGTTCGTCGACACCCAGGTCCTGGCCCGCGGCCGCGGCGGCGAGGCCGAGCTGCTCACCGCCGACGAGATCGACTACATGGACGTCTCGCCGCGCCAGATGACCTCGGTCGCGACCGCGCTGGTGCCGTTCCTGGAGCACGACGACGCGAACCGCGCCCTCATGGGCGCGAACATGCAGCGCCAGGCCGTGCCGCTCATCAAGACCGACTCGCCGCTGGTGGGCACCGGCATGGAGTACCGCGCCGCGGTCGACGCCGGCGACGTCGTCGTCGCCGAGGCCGACGGCACCGTCGAGGACTCCAGCGCCGACTACATCACCATCGCGCAGGACAACGGCATGCGCCGCACCTACCTGCTGCACAAGTTCCGCCGCTCCAACGCGGGCTCGTGCATCAACCAGGTGCCCCTCGTCACCGAGGGCGAGCGCGTCGAGGCCGGCCAGCCGATCGCCGACGGCCCCTCGACCGACAAGGGCGAGATGGCGCTCGGCAAGAACCTGCTGGTCGCGTTCACCACCTGGGAGGGCCAGAACTTCGAGGACGCCATCGTGCTCTCCTCGCGACTGGTCGAAGAGGACGTGCTCACCTCGATCCACATCGACGAGCACGAGGTCGACGCCCGCGACACGAAGCTCGGTCCGGAGGAGATCACCCGCGACATCCCGAACGTCGGCGAGGAGATGCTCTCCGACCTGGACGACCGCGGCATCATCCGCATCGGCGCCGAGGTCGAGGACGGCGACATCCTGGTCGGCAAGGTCACGCCCAAGGGCGAGACCGAGCTGACCCCGGAGGAGCGCCTGCTCCGCGCCATCTTCGGCGAGAAGGCCCGCGAGGTCCGCGACACGTCCCTGAAGGTCCCGCACGGCGAGGCCGGCACGGTCATCGGGGTGCGCACCTTCAGCCGCGAGGACGGCGACGAGCTGTCCCCGGGCGTGAACGAGCTGGTCCGCGTGTACATCGCGCAGAAGCGCAAGATCGGCGTGGGCGACAAGCTCGCCGGCCGCCACGGCAACAAGGGCGTCATCTCGAAGGTCGTGCCGCAGGAGGACATGCCGTTCCTCCCCGACGGGACCCCGATCGACATCCTGCTCAACCCGCTGGGCGTGCCCGGCCGAATGAACATCGGCCAGGTCCTCGAAGTCCACCTGGGCTGGGCGGCCAAGACCGGCTGGAAGCTGGAGGGCTTCGACGAGGCCTGGCAGCAGGCCCTGAAGGCCATCGGCGCCGACGAGGCCCCGGCGGACTCCAAGGTCGGGACGCCGGTGTTCGACGGCGCCCACCCCGAGGAGGTCCAGGGCGTCCTGGCGAACACGCTGCCCAACCGCGACGGGATGCGCATGGTCGCCCCGACCGGCAAGGCGCAGCTGTTCGACGGCCGCTCCGGCGAGCCGTTCCCGGACCCGATCTCGGTCGGCTACATGTACATCCTGAAGCTGAACCACATGGTCGACGACAAGATCCACGCGCGTTCGACCGGTCCGTACTCGATGATCACCCAGCAGCCGCTCGGCGGCAAGGCCCAGTTCGGCGGCCAGCGCTTCGGTGAGATGGAGTGCTGGGCCATGCAGGCCTACGGCGCGGCGTACGCGCTCCAGGAGCTGCTGACGATCAAGTCCGACGACGTCGTGGGCCGCGTGAAGGTCTACGAGGCGATCGTCAAGGGCGAGAACGTCCCCGAACCGGGCATTCCCGAATCGTTCAAGGTGCTGCTCAAGGAGCTCCAGTCGCTCTGCCTCAACGTGGAGGTGCTGTCCGCCGACGGGCAGGCCATCCAGATGACCGAGAGCGACGACGAGGTCTTCCGCGCGGCAGAGGAGCTCGGGATCGACCTGTCCCATGAAGAGCCCTCAAGCGTGGACTTCGAGAGCGCCTGACGTCGAGCCGGGGGCGGCCGCACGGTGCCGCCGCCCCCGCCTTACGTCTCATCCCATCCTTACAGAAGCAGCACAAGGGGAAGAAGAGTTCAGTGCTCGACGTCAACTTCTTCGACAAGTTGAAGATCGGCCTCGCCACCGCGGAGGACATCCGGCAGTGGTCTCACGGCGAGGTGAAGAAGCCCGAGACCATCAACTACCGGACCCTCAAGCCCGAGAAGGACGGTCTCTTCTGCGAGAAGATCTTCGGTCCGACCCGGGACTGGGAGTGCTACTGCGGCAAGTACAAGCGCATCCGCTTCAAGGGCATCATCTGCGAGCGCTGCGGCGTCGAGGTGACGCGCTCCAAGGTCCGCCGCGAGCGCATGGGCCACATCGAGCTCGCCGCGCCCGTGACGCACATCTGGTACTTCAAGGGCGTCCCCTCGCGCCTGGGCTACCTGCTCGACCTGGCGCCGAAGGACCTTGAGAAGGTCATCTACTTCGCGGCCTACGTGATCACCGCCGTCGACGACGAGGCGCGCCAGCGCGACCTGCCGACGCTGGAGAACGAGATCGTCGCCGAGAAGCGCCACCTGGAGCAGCAGCGCGACGCCGCCATCGAGGAGCGCGCCTCGAAGCTGGAGGCCGACCTGGCCGAGCTGGAGGCCGAGGGCGCCCGCGCCGACGTCCGCCGCAAGGTCAAGGACGGCGGCGAGCGCGAGATGCGCCAGATCCGCGACAAGGCCCAGCGGGAGATCGACCGCCTCGACGAGGTCATGGACACGTTCCGCAAGCTCGACGTGCGCCAGCTCATCGGCGACGAGATGCTCTACCGCGAGCTCCAGCAGCGCTTCGGCGAGTACTACACGGGCGGGATGGGCGCCGAGTCCATCAAGAACCTGCTGGAGAACCTCGACCTGGACGCCGAGACCGTGAACCTGCGCGAGACCATCGCGACGGGCAAGGGGCAGAAGAAGCTCCGCGCGCTCAAGCGCCTGAAGGTCGTGGCCGCGTTCCAGGCCACCGGCAACTCGCCGCTGGGCATGGTCCTCGACTGCGTGCCGGTGATCCCGCCGGAGCTGCGCCCGATGGTGCAGCTCGACGGCGGCCGGTTCGCGACCTCGGACCTGAACGACCTGTACCGCCGCGTCATCAACCGCAACAACCGGCTCAAGCGCCTGATGGACCTCGGGGCCCCCGAGATCATCGTGGCGAACGAGAAGCGCATGCTCCAGGAGTCGGTGGACGCGCTGTTCGACAACGGCCGCCGCGGGCGTCCGGTGACGGGCCCGGGCAACCGCCCGCTCAAGTCGCTGTCCGACATGCTCAAGGGCAAGCAGGGCCGGTTCCGCCAGAACCTGCTCGGCAAGCGCGTCGACTACTCGGGCCGCTCGGTCATCGTGGTCGGCCCGCGCTTGAAGCTGCACCAGTGCGGCCTGCCGAAGCAGATGGCGCTGGAGCTGTTCAAGCCGTTCGTGATGAAGCGCCTGGTGGACCTGAACCACGCGCAGAACATCAAGTCGGCCAAGCGCATGGTCGAGCGCGCGCGCCCGGTCGTGTGGGACGTGCTCGAAGAGGTCATCTCCGAGCACCCGGTCCTGCTCAACCGCGCGCCCACGCTGCACCGCCTCGGCATCCAGGCCTTCGAGCCGCAGCTCGTCGAGGGCAAGGCCATCCAGCTGCACCCGCTGGTGTGCACCGCGTTCAACGCGGACTTCGACGGCGACCAGATGGCCGTGCACGTGCCGCTGTCCGCCGAGGCCCAGGCCGAGGCCCGCATCCTGATGCTGGCGTCGAACAACATCCTGAAGCCCTCCGACGGCAAGCCGGTGGCCCTGCCCACGCAGGACCAGATCATCGGCCTGTACTACCTGACCCACAAGTCCGAAGGGCGCGTGGGCGAGGGCCGGGCGTTCGCCGACGTCGGCGAGGCGCAGATGGCGAAGGACCGCGGGGAGCTCGACCTCCAGTCGCCGATCCGCATCCGCCTGGACGGCATCCAGCACATCAACAACGGCGGCGGCGCCGAGCCGTGGACGGCCCCCGAGGGCTGGACCCCGGGCGAGCCGCTGCTGGTGGAGACCACGCTGGGCCGGGTGTTCTTCAACGACTGCCTGCCGCCGGACTTCGAGTACGTCAACTACGAAGTGCGCAAGGGCCAGCTGTCGAACATCATCCACGACCTGTCCGAGCACTACTCGAAGGTGCAGCTGGGCGCCTGCCTGGACGCGCTGAAGTCCGCGGGCTTCCGCTGGGCCGGCTGGTCCGGCGTGACCATCGGCATCGAGGACGTCGTGGAGCCGGCGCACAAGGCCGAGATCCTGGAGAAGTACGAGGCGGACTCGGCGAAGATCGACAAGCAGTACGTCCGCGGCCTCATGACGGCCGAGGAGCGGCGCGGCGAGCTCACCGAGATCTGGACCAAGGCCACGGCCGAGGTGCTCGAAGACCTCAACGAGACGCTCCAGCCGGAGAACCCGCTGTGGCAGATGATCAACTCGGGCGCGCGCGGCAACATGCTCCAGCTCCGCCAGATCGCCGGCATGCGCGGCCTGGTGGCGAACCCGAAGGGCGAGATCATCCCGCGCCCCATCAAGTCCTCGCTGCGCGAGGGCCTGACGGTGCTGGAGTACTTCATCTCGACCCACGGCTCGCGCAAGGGCCTCGCCGACACCGCGCTGCGGACCGCCGACTCGGGTTACCTGACCCGCCGTCTGGTGGACGTGTCGCAGGACGTCATCATCCGCGAGGACGACTGCGGGACCGACCGGGCGCTGGACTTCCAGTTCGCGACCGAGGTCGACGGGCGCCTGATCGAGTCCGACATCGTCGACTCCTCGATCGACGCGCGGAACCTCGCCGAGGACGTCGAGGTCGACGGCAAGGTGGTCCTGGAGCGGAACACCGCGCTGAACTCGGACCACATCGCGACGCTGCTCGCCGCGGGCGTGCAGAACGTCAAGGTGCGCTCGGTCCTGACCTGCGAGTCCCGCCAGGGCGTCTGCGCGGCCTGCTACGGCCGGTCGATGCCCACGGGCGAGAAGGTCGACCTGGGCGAGGCCGTCGGCATCATCGCGGCGCAGTCCATCGGCGAGCCGGGCACCCAGCTCACCATGCGTACGTTCCACACCGGTGGTGCGGCGACGTCGCAGGACATCACGCAGGGCCTGCCGCGTGTGCAGGAGGTCTTCGAGGCGCGCATCCCGAAGGGCAAGGCGCCGATCGCCGAGGCGAGCGGCACCGTGCGCATCGAGGACGCGGAGAAGTCGCGGAAGATCATCATCACGCCGGACGACGGCTCCGAGGAGATCGTGGTCGACAAGGTGCCGCGCCGTCTGCGCCTGCGCGTGGGCGAGGGCGAGCACGTCGAGGTCGGCGAGAAGCTCGTCGAGGGCACGATCGACCCGCACGAGCTGCTGCGCGTGCTCGGTCCGCGGAAGGTCCAGCGCCACCTGGTGGAGCAGGTCCAGGACGTGTACCGGTCGCAGGGCGTGATGATCCACGACAAGCACATCGAGATCATCGTGCGCCAGATGCTCAAGCGGATCACGATCATCGACTCGGGCACCTCGGAGTTCCTGCCGGGCTCCCTGGTCGACCGGCTCTCCTTCGAGGAGGAGAACCGCAAGATCATCGCCAACGGCGGCGAGCCGGCCTCCGGCCGCCCGCAGCTGATGGGCATCACCAAGGCCTCCCTGGCGACGGAGTCGTGGCTGTCCGCGGCGTCGTTCCAGGAGACCACCCGGGTGCTCACCGAGGCCGCGATCTCCGGCAAGTCCGACTCGCTGGTCGGCCTGAAGGAGAACGTGATCCTCGGCAAGCTCATCCCGGCCGGTACCGGCATCGCCAAGTACCGCAACGTCTCCGTCGAACCCACCGAGGAAGCCAAGGCCGCGGTCTACTCCCTCGGCGGCTACGAGGACACCACGGCGGCGGCCTTCGCCTACGGCGGCGGCCCGGCCGTGAGCCTTGAGGACTCCTACGACCTGGGGACCTTCTAGCAACAACCTGCCGATTCCCGACGGCATGCAAGAAACCGGTGGGCCGGTGGCGCGAAGCGCCACCGGCCCACCGGCGTTTCACGGCAGCGGAATCCAATATGCGCATGTAAAATACATGCATGGTGAACATTCAGGTGAGAGATGTCCCCGAGGAGCTTCGGAACACGCTCGCTGCCGAGGCCAAGGAGCGGGGGCAGTCGATGCAGGCATATTTGCTGACCCTGTTCGAGGAGGCTGGCCGCCGGACTCGGGCGATCGCGATGCTGCGGCGGCTCGATTCGATGGGCGGCGGGTACTCCGGTCCGGGCTCCGACGCGGTTGAGGAGATCGCCGAGCAGCGGGCCGAGCGGGATCGCCGAATCCTGGGTGAGGCATGATCGTCATCGACTCCTCGCTGCTAGTGGAGGCGTTGACGGGTGATGACGGTCGGGCGCATCGGGCTCGCATCCTGCTCACCGAAGACCCGGTATGGCATGCGCCGGAACACATCGCAGTTGAAGTGACCTCGGCGATTCGAGGCAGGCTACTCGGGAAGAAGGTCTCGCTCGAACGGGCCGAGTTCGCGCTTGCGACGCTTCGGGAGATGCCGATTCTCCGGGCGCCGTGGTCGCAGGTAGCTGACCGGGCATGGGCATTGCGGGAAAACATGACTCCGTACGACGCCGCCTTCATCGCCCTGGCGGAGCAGCTCGACTGCCCTCTGGCCACTACAGACAGGAAGCTGGTGAACTGCCCGGTACGGCGGTGCGAAGTTCGAGTCGTGGAGTGAGGTGCAGATGACGAAGCCGGATGACGATCGCGACCTGTGGGAGCGACCGGCCGAGGTTCCGCCTGACCAGGAATGGTTCTGGACCCCGGAATGGCTGGCGGGCGAGCGCGAGGCCAGTGCGCAGATCGCGGCCGGCCAGGGTCAGGTCTTCTACAGCGCGGAGGAATTCCTTGAGCACCTTGAGCGCGGCTCGGGAAGAACTGATGAGGAGCCCGAGCACCCCGGCCAATAGGATGGGCCGATGGAGCCTGGGGTGCGGCATCCGGATGATCCGGAGCCGGTGGAGTCGACGAAGGTGGTGGCGGCCAGGATGCTGGCCGGGGTCGGGGCGGCGCTGTCGGTGTTCGTGGGCGGGGCGGTCCCGGCGGTGATCGCGCTCATGCTGGCCCGGCAGGCCGAGGCGGACATCCGGGCCTCCGAGGGGTTTCTGCTGGGGGCCTCGCGGCTACCCGGGATCAGGCGGACCGCGTGGACCGCATTGGGGATCGCGGGGGCCGTTGTCGTTGCGGCGCTGCTGGTCTGGGTGGTCGCGATGGCGCGGTCGGCGGGGTCGGACCCGTACGGGGGCGGGGTCGCCTGACCTCCCGGGGAAGACCTGGTGAACAAGCACTCCCTGCGGGCTCCCCGCGCGGGGCGCGCGGGTCCCGCGAGATAAGATGGCTGCGGTGTGCTTACCGCGCCGCACGGACGAGACGATGCCCTTCTCCCCGGCCCCGTGACACTGGACACGGATGCCGCTCAGGGCGAAATCGGCTTTGACCTTGTTCGTTAGGCTAGGTAGGCTTCTCCCTTGCGCCTGGACACCGCTTTGAGCGGCATGGTGGCCCTGTCAACTCCGGCAGCTCGGTCCCCGTGAGAGCCAGGCCAGGTTGCGTGTCTGCAAGGCACTCGGGACTCCGGTCCCGCGGGCCGGCGCCATCGGCACGCATCCCTCGCACTGGGGGCTTCGTGAACACGGCTCGATAGCCGGTCTCCGAGGAGATCGCTTCACGAACGCGTCTGAACTCGCATCGCGGCAGGCTTCGGTCTGCCGGGCGGCGGGTATGGGTCCGGAGAGACGCGACACGCCCGAACGCGGGGGACGGGAACCCACGCCGCTGAGCAGCGCTTTCGCCTGCTCCGGCACGGGGGACAGATGGCGTCGGAACACGAATACGCAACCGTCACTGTTGAGAGGGGTCCGCCTAGTGCCGACTATCCAGCAGCTGGTCCGCAAAGGCCGCCAGGCCAAGACCAGCAAGAACAAGACGCCCGCGCTGAAGGGCTCGCCGCAGGCCCGCGGCGTCTGCACGCGCGTGTACACGACCACGCCCAAGAAGCCGAACTCGGCCATGCGCAAGGTCGCCCGCGTGCGCCTCATGAACGGCACCGAGGTCACCGCCTACATCCCGGGCGTCGGCCACAACCTCCAGGAGCACTCCATCGTGCTGGTCCGCGGCGGCCGCGTCCGCGACCTCCCGGGTGTGCGCTACAAGATCATCCGCGGTGCGCTGGACACCCAGGGCGTCCGCGACCGCAAGCAGGCCCGCAGCCGCTACGGCGCGAAGAAGGAGAAGTAAGCCATGCCGCGTAAAGGTCCCGCGCCGCGCCGGCCGCTTACCGCCGACCCGGTCTACAACTCGGTGCTCGTCACCCAGCTCATCAACAAGGTCCTCAAGGACGGCAAGCGCCGCCTCGCCGAGCGCATCGTCTACGAGGCCCTGGAGAACTGCCGCCAGAAGGCCGACTCGGACCCCGTGGTCATCCTCAAGCGCGCCCTCGACAACGTGAAGCCGACCCTTGAGGTCCGCTCCCGCCGCGTCGGCGGCGCGACCTACCAGGTCCCGGTCGACGTCCGTCCGCAGCGCGCCACCACCCTGGGCCTCCGCTGGCTCGTGGGCTACGCCCGCGACCGCCGCGAGAAGAGCATGGTGGAGCGGCTGACGAACGAGATCCTCGACGCTTCGAACGGCCTCGGCGCCGCGGTCAAGAAGCGCGAGGACACGCACAAGATGGCCGATTCCAACAAGGCGTTCGCGCACTACCGCTGGTAGTGAGAAGGAGACATCGTGGCTAACAAGGCCAACGCGGAGCTCGCCAAGCTCCGGAACATCGGCATCATGGCCCACATCGATGCCGGTAAGACCACCACCACCGAGCGGATCCTGTACTACACGGGCGTCTCGCACAAGATCGGTGAGGTCCACGACGGCGCCGCCACGATGGACTGGATGGAGCAGGAGCAGGAGCGTGGTATCACCATCACCTCCGCCGCTACCAAGTGCGAGTGGGACGACCACGTCATCCAGATCATCGACACGCCCGGCCACGTCGACTTCACCGTCGAGGTGGAGCGTTCGCTGCGCGTGCTCGACTCCGCGATCGCCGTCTACGACGGCGTGGCCGGCGTGGAGCCGCAGACCGAGAACGTGTGGCGCCAGGCGAACAAGTACAACGTCCCGCGCATGTGCTTCGTCAACAAGCTCGACCGCACGGGTGCGAACTTCTTCCGCTGCGTCGAGATGATGCAGGACCGCCTCAACTCGAACACCGCGGTGATCCAGCTCCCGATCGGGAACGAGGCCGACTTCATCGGCGTCGTCGACCTGGTCGAGATGCACGCCAAGGTGTGGCGCGGCGAGACCGGCCTCGGTGAGCACTACGAGATCGAGGAGATCCCGGCGGACCTGGCCGACCAGGCCGAGGAGTACCGCGAGAAGCTCATGGAGACCCTCTCGGACGTCGACGACGAGTTCGCCGAGAAGTTCCTGGAGGGCGAGGAGATCTCGGTCGCCGAGGTCAAGGCCGCCATCCGCAAGGCCACGATCGCGAACCAGATCAACCCGGTCATCTGCGGCACCGCGTTCAAGAACAAGGGCGTCCAGCCCTTGCTCGACGCGGTCATCGACTACCTGCCGAGCCCGCTCGACATCCCGGCGATCCAGGGGACCCTCACCGACAACGAGACCCCGGCCGAGCGCCACCCGGACGTCGAGGAGCCCTTCGCGGGGCTGGCGTTCAAGATCCAGACCGACAAGCACCTCGGCCGCCTCACCTACGTCCGGATCTACTCCGGCACCGTGGAGTCGGGCACTCAGGTCATCAACTCGACCAAGAGCCGCAAGGAGCGCATCGGCAAGATCTACCAGATGCACGCCAACAAGCGCGAGGAGCGCTCGGAGGCGCAGGCCGGCGACATCATCGCGGTGCAGGGGCTCAAGGGCACCACCACCGGCGACACGCTGTCGGACTCGAACAAGCAGGTCATCCTGGAGTCGATGATCTTCCCGGAGCCGGTGATCGACGTGGCCATCGAGCCGAAGTCGAAGGCCGACCAGGACAAGCTGGGCACCGCGATCCAGCGCCTGGCCGAGGAGGACCCGACCTTCCGCGTCAAGACCGACGAGGAGACCGGGCAGACCGTGCTCTCGGGCATGGGCGAGCTGCACCTCGACATCATGGTCGACCGCATCAAGCGGGAGTTCAACGTCGAGGCGAACATCGGCAAGCCCCAGGTGGCCTACCGCGAGACGATCACGCAGCGGGTCGAGAAGGTCGAGTACCTGCACAAGAAGCAGACCGGCGGTTCCGGCCAGTTCGCGCGCGTGCTCGTCAACCTCGAACCGCTGGAGATGAAGTCGAACGAGGACACCGTCTTCGAGTTCGACGACCAGATCTCCGGCGGCCGCATCCCGCGCGAGTACATCCCGTCGGTCAAGGCCGGCGCGGAGGACGCGCTGCCCGACGGCGTCCTGGCGGGCTTCCCGCTGGTGGGCGTCAAGATGGAGCTCATCGACGGGCAGTACCACGAGGTCGACTCCTCGGAGATGGCCTTCAAGATCGCCGGCCGCATGGTGCTGAAGGAGGCCGCGAAGCGGGCTCGTCCGGTGCTGCTGGAGCCGGTCATGGCCGTCGAGGTCATCTGCCCCGAAGAGAACATGGGCGATGTCATCGGCGACATCAACTCCCGTCGCGGCATGGTCCAGGAGATGGGCGAGCGCGGCAACGACCGCACGGTCGTGGCCAAGGTGCCGCTCTCGGAGATGTTCGGCTACGTCGGCGACCTGCGGTCGAAGACGGCCGGGCGTGCGAACTACTCGATGCAGTTCGACACCTACGCCGAAGTCCCGGCGAACGTCGCCAAGGAGATCATCGCCAAGGCGACAGGCGAGTAAGCGGCTCCCCGCCCGAGCCTGGGCGGGACCGCTGACCACCTGTTGCCAGCAGAGGCGCTGACTTCCGAAGCGACGCAATAGGTCAGATAAGTCAAACCAGATTTACCCAGTCCACAGGAGGACGAAGTGGCTAAGGAAAAGTTCGAGCGGACCAAGCCGCACGTGAACATCGGCACGCTCGGTCACGTCGACCACGGCAAGACCACGCTCACGGCCGCGATCACCAAGGTCCTGCACGACAAGTTCCCGGACCTCAACCCGTACACGCCGTTCGACGAGATCGACAACGCTCCCGAGGAGCGCCAGCGCGGTATCACGATCTCGATCTCCCACGTCGAGTACCAGACCGAGGCGCGTCACTACGCGCACGTCGACTGCCCCGGTCACGCCGACTACATCAAGAACATGATCACCGGCGCGGCCCAGATGGACGGCGCGATCCTGGTCGTGTCGGCCGCTGACGGCCCCATGCCGCAGACCCGCGAGCACGTCCTGCTCGCCCGCCAGGTCGGCGTGCCCTACGTCGTCGTGGCGCTCAACAAGGCCGACATGGTCGACGACGAGGAGATCCTCGAACTCGTCGAGATGGAGGTCCGCGAGCTGCTGTCCGACCAGAACTTCCCGGGCGACGACGCCCCGGTCGTGCAGGTCTCCGCGCTGGGCGCCCTCGAAGGCGAGCAGAAGTGGGTCGACGCCGTCGCCGAGCTCATGCAGGCCGTCGACGACTCGGTCCCGGAGCCGGAGCGCGCCACCGACCAGCCGTTCCTCATGCCGATCGAGGACGTCTTCACGATCACCGGCCGCGGCACCGTGGTCACCGGTCGTGTCGAGCGCGGCGTGCTCCTCCCCAACGAGGAGGTCGAGATCGTCGGCATCCGCGAGGGCGCCATCACCACCAAGGTGACCGCCATCGAGATGTTCCGCAAGACCCTCGACGACGCGCGCGCCGGTGAGAACGTGGGCCTGCTGCTCCGCGGCACCAAGCGCGAAGAGGTCGAGCGCGGCATGGTCGTCGTCAAGCCTGGCACGACCACCCCGCACACCGACTTCGAGGCCGCGGTGTACATCCTGTCGAAGGACGAGGGCGGTCGCCACACCCCGTTCTTCAACAACTACCGTCCGCAGTTCTACTTCCGGACCACCGACGTGACCGGCGTCGTGACCCTCCCCGAGGGCACCGAGATGGTCATGCCGGGCGACAACACCGACATGAAGGTGGAGCTCATCCAGCCCATCGCCATGGACGAGGGTCTGCTCTTCGCGATCCGCGAGGGCGGCCGCACGGTCGGCTCCGGCCGCGTCACCAAGGTCCTCAAGTAAGACACGTTCCGGGGCGGCTCGCGAGGGCCGCCCCGGTTCATTCGCGTCCGGGGCCTGTCGGGTTCTGACGGTCCGGACGCCGATATAGCTGCATCCGCGTAACCTGCCCCACTGTTCCCCGACCCCAGCTTGCTGGGCATTCGGGGGAGCAGGCATAATATTCAGGTTGCGTTCGCACCAGCGCGCTTTCGACGTGCGCGGTGCTCACGCCCGGCCCGCGGGCCCTAGTAGGCGCTGTTGCTGTGCTGAGAGGGACCGTTCACGACGGGCAGGCGGGCGAGCCAGAAAGACCAGCAGAGGGCATTCGCGTGCCCGAGCCAGTCTCAAACTCGCGACACGCCCGACCGCGTGGAGCGGTCTGAACAGCCAATTTACGTTAGGTTAGGACACATGGCGGGACAGAAGATCCGCATCAGGCTGAAGGCCTACGACCACGAGGTCGTGGACTCCTCGGCCCGCAAGATCGTGGAGACGGTCACCCGTACGGGTGCCGCTATCTCCGGGCCGGTGCCGCTGCCGACCGAGATCAACCGCTTCTGCGTGATCCGGTCGCCGCACAAGTACAAGGACTCGCGCGAGCACTTCGAGATGCGCACGCACAAGCGCCTCATCGACATCCTCGACCCGACCCCGAAGACGGTCGACTCGTTGATGCGCCTTGACCTCCCGGCCGGCGTCGACATCGAGATCAAGCTGTAGGGGACCAATGGACAGGCAGATCAAGGGAATCCTGGGCACCAAGCTCGGCATGACCCAGGTTTGGGACGAGAACGGCCGCGCCGTTCCCGTCACTGTGGTGCAGGCCGGCCCGAACGTGGTCACCCAGGTCCGCAAGCCCGACGTCGACGGCTACTCGGCCGTCCAGCTGGGCTTCGGCGACATCAAACTCAAGAACGTCACCAAGCCGCTCCAGGGCCACTTCGAGAAGGCCGGCGTCGCTCCGCGTCGCCACCTCGTCGAGCTGCGCACCTCGGACGCCGCCGACTACGAGCTCGGCCAGACCGTCGAGGCCACGGCCTTCGAGGCCGGCCAGATCGTCGACGTCACGGGCACCACCAAGGGCAAGGGCTTCGCCGGCGTCATGAAGCGCCACGGCTTCAAGGGCCTCGGCGCCTCGCACGGTGCGCACAAGGTCCACCGCGCCCCCGGTTCCATCGGCGGCTGCGCGACCCCGGGCCGCGTGTTCAAGGGCATGCGCATGGCCGGCCGCCACGGCGGCTCGCGCCACACCACGCAGAACCTGCGCGTCCAGGCGGTCGACGCCGAGCGCGGGCTCCTGCTCATCGTGGGTGCCGTGCCCGGCCCGAAGAACGGCCTGGTGCTCGTCCGCTCCGCAGTGAAGCAGGTGGCATAAGCATGAGCCTTGAAATCAACGTCAAGAACGCCTCTGGTGAGGAGACCGGGAAGACCATCGCGCTTCCGGCGTCGATCTTCGACGTCGAGCCGAACATCCCGCTCATGCACCAGGTCGTGACGGCCCAGCTCGCGGCCGCCCGCTCGGGCTCGGCGAAGACCAAGACCCGCGGCGAGGTCCGCGGCGGCGGCAAGAAGCCGTACCGCCAGAAGGGCACCGGCCGCGCGCGCCAGGGCTCGACCCGCGCCCCGCAGTTCGCGGGCGGCGGCGTCGTCCACGGCCCGCAGCCGCGCTCGTACGCAGAGCGGACCCCGAAGAAGATGAAGGCGGCCGCTCTGGCGGGCGCCCTCACCGACCGGGTGCGCGGCGAGAACGTGCACGTCATCGACTCGTTCATCGCGGACGAGACCCCGAAGACCAAGACGGCCAAGGCCGCCCTCGCGGCGATCACCGGCGCGTCGAAGGTCCTCGTGGTCCTCTCGCGCGACGAGGAGACCGCGGCCCAGAGCCTGCGCAACCTCCCCGAGGTGCACCTGCTCGACGCCGGCCAGGTCAACACCTACGACGTGCTCAACAACGAGGACATCGTGTTCAGCGAGGCCGCCATCGAGGCGTTCATCGCGGACCGGACCGACGAGGAGGTCGCGGCGTGAGCAGCGAAGTGACCGTCGCCGACCCGCGCGACATCATCATCAAGCCGGTCATCTCGGAGAAGACCTACACCCTCCTCGGCGAGGGCAAGTACACCTTCGAGGTCGACCCGCGCGCCAACAAGAGCCACATCAAGATCGCCATCAAGGAGATCTTCGACGTGGACGTCAAGAGCGTCAACACCCTGAACCGCTCGGGCAAGCGCAAGCGCACCCGGACCGGTTGGGGCCAGCGCAAGAGCGTCAAGCACGCGATCGTCACCGTCGAGGGCGACCCCGGTCGCCTGGGTGAGATCTTCGGCGGACAGATCGCCTAAGAGACGCAGGGAGTTAACCGATATGGCTATTCGCAAGTACAAGCCGACGACGCCCGGGCGTCGTGGCTCCAGCGTCTCCGACTTCGCCGAGATCACCCGTTCGACCCCCGAGAAGTCGCTGCTGCGCCCGATCTCCAAGACCGGCGGCCGCAACAACTCGGGCAAGATCTCGACGCGTCACCGCGGCGGCGGGCACAAGCGCCGCTACCGGGTGATCGACTTCCGCCGCCACGACAAGGACGGCATCCCCGCGAAGGTCGCGCACATCGAGTACGACCCGAACCGGACCGCGAACATCGCGCTGCTGCACTACGCGGACGGCGAGAAGCGCTACATCCTGGCCCCCAAGGGGATCAAGCAGGGTGACACCATCGAGAACGGCCCGGGCGCGGACATCAAGCCCGGCAACTCGCTGGAGCTGCGCCACATCCCGGTCGGTACGACGGTCCACGCGGTGGAGCTCAAGCCCGGCGGCGGCGCCGCTCTGGGCCGCTCCGCGGGCGCCTCGATCCAGCTCCTCGCCCGTGAAGGCAAGTACGCGCACCTGCGCATGCCGTCCGGCGAGATCCGCCTGGTCCAGGTCACCTGCCGCGCCTCCGTGGGCGAGGTCGGCAACGCCGAGCAGGGCAACATCAACTGGGGCAAGGCCGGCCGCATGCGCTGGAAGGGCTGGCGCCCGACCGTCCGCGGTGTCGTCATGAACCCGGTCGACCACCCGCACGGTGGTGGCGAGGGCCGCACGTCCGGTGGCCGCCACCCGGTGAACCCGCAGGGCAAGCCCGAGGGTCGCACCCGGAAGAAGAACCACCCGACCGACCGGCTCATCGTGCGCCGTCGCCACGCCAACCGGAAGCGGGGTAAGTAAGCCATGGCTCGCAGCCTCAAGAAGGGCCCGTTCGTCGACGACCACCTGCAGAAGAAGGTGGACGTCGCCGTCGAGACCAAGAGCAAGAACGTCATCAAGACCTGGTCGCGCCGTTCGACGATCACCCCGGACTTCATCGGGCTGACCTTCGGCGTCCACGACGGTCGCAAGCACGTTCCGGTCTACGTCACGGAGAACATGGTCGGGCACAAGCTCGGCGAGTTCGCCCCGACCCGCACGTTCCGCGGGCACGAGAAGGACGACCGGAAGAGCCGTCGCCGCTAGGCCACGGGTTTGAGAAACGAACGAAGGATTAGAACGATGGCAACAGTGGAGCAGGAGGCTCCGAAGGCGCGCGCGGTGGCGCGGTACGTCCGCGTAGCACCCCGCAAGGCGCGCCGCGTCGTCGACCTCGTGCGTGGTCTGCCCGTGGACGAGGCCCTGACGACCCTGGAGTTCGCGCCGTTCAGCGCGGCCGAGGTCGTCTACAAGGTCATCGCGTCGGCTCAGGCGAACGCCGAGAACAACCTCGGTCTGGACCCGGAATCGCTCCTGGTGTCCGAGATCAAGGTCGACGAGGGCCCGACCATGCGCCGGTACCGTCCGCGCGCCCACGGTCGCGCCTACCGGATCAACAAGCGCACCAGCCACATCACCGTGGTGGTCGAGTCCGTCCAGGCCAAGGGCTCCAGCGCCGCTCCGTCGGTGCGCCGCCCCAAGGCCGCTACTGCGCCGAAGCCGGTCGAGGCCGACGCGGAGTCCACCGAGAACGCTGAGAAGGAGGAGACCGCCTAATGGGTCAGAAAATCCACCCGCACGGGTACCGCCTCGGCATCAGCGCCGACTGGACCTCGCGTTGGTACGCCGACAAGGAGTACGCCGAGTACGTCGGCGAGGACGTCAAGATCCGCAAGCTCATGACCCAGGGTCTGGAGCGCGCCGGGATCAGCAAGGTCGACATCGAGCGCACCCGCGAGCGGGTCCGCGTCGACATCCACACCGCCCGCCCGGGCATCGTCATCGGCCGCAAGGGCGCCGAGGCCGATCGCCTGCGCGGCAACCTGGAGAAGCTGACCGGCAAGCAGGTGCAGCTGAACATCATCGAGGTCAAGAACCCCGACATCGATGCGCAGCTCGTCGCCCAGGGCGTCGCGGAGCAGCTGTCCAGCCGGGTGAACTTCCGTCGCGCGATGCGCAAGGCCATCCAGTCGGCCATGCGCAACCCGACCGTGAAGGGCATCAAGGTGCAGTGCTCGGGCCGCCTCGGCGGCGCCGAGATGTCCCGTTCCGAGCAGTACCGTGAGGGCCAGGTCCCGCTGCACACGCTGCGCGCGAACATCGACTACGGCCTGTTCGAGGCCGCCACGACCTTCGGCCGCATCGGCGTGAAGGTGTGGATCTACAAGGGTGAGGCCACGCTCAAGGAGCAGGCCGAGCAGGTGCAGCGTCGTCGCGACGCCGGAGGCGACCGCGGTGGACGCGGCGGCCGCGGCGGTGCCGGCGGGGGTGCCCGTGGCGGACGCGGCCGTGGTGGCCGCGGGGCCGCCGCTCAGCCTGCGGAGGCCGCTGCCGCCGCGCCCGCCACTGAGAAGCAGGAGGGCTAAGCGACATGCTCATGCCACGGAAACCGCCGCGCGGTTACCGGAAGCCTCACGCTCCGAAGCGCAAGGGCAAGGCCACTCGCGGCACGAAGGTCTCCTTCGGCGAGTACGGCATCCAGGCGCTGGAGCACAGCTACGTGACCAACCGCCAGATCGAGTCCGCTCGTATCGCCATGACCCGCCACATCAAGCGCGGCGGCAAGGTGTGGATCACGATCTTCCCGGACCGTGCGATCACCAAGAAGCCCGCGGAGACCCGTCAGGGCTCCGGTAAGGGCTCGCCCGAGTTCTGGGTGGCGAACGTCAAGCCGGGCCGCGTCATGTTCGAGCTCTCGTACCCGAGCGAGGAGACGGCCCACGAGGCCCTTCAGCGGGCGATCCACAAGCTCCCGATGAAGTGCCGCATCGTCTCTCGTGAAGGGGCAGGTGAGTAGTGATGGCTACTGGTATCGACACCGGTGAGCTGCGCGAGCTCAACGAGAAGGAACTCCAGGCGAAGCTCGTGGAGAAGAAGGAAGAGCTGTTCAACCTGCGGGTCCGGAACGCCACCGGCCAGCTGGAGAACAACCACGAGCTCGGTCTGGTCCGCAAGGAGATCGCGCGGATCTACACCGTCATGAACGAGCGCCGGCTGGGCCTGAGCGCCGCGCCGGAGGAGGTTGAGAAGTGAGCGAGGAAACTCAGACTCGCGGTCGGCGCAAGGTGCTTGAGGGCCTGGTCGTCGGCGACAAGATGGACAAGACCGCTGTCGTCGAGGTCGAGGACCGCAAGAAGCACTCGCTGTACGGCAAGGTCATCAAGTCCAACAAGAAGTACAAGGCTCACGACGAGAACAACGAGGCCGGCATCGGCGACCGCGTCACCATCATGGAGACGCGCCCGCTGTCGAAGACCAAGCGGTTCCGCATCGTCGAGATCCTTGAGAAGGCGAAGTAGGGGGATCGGGACGTGATTCAGCAAGAGTCGCGGCTCAAGGTCGCCGACAACACCGGTGCGCGGGAGATCCTGTGCATCCGGGTGCTCGGCGGCTCCGGCCGACGCTACGCCGGTATCGGTGACACGATCGTGGCCTCCGTCAAGGACGCCACCCCGGGTGCCGGGGTGAAGAAGGGCGACGTCGTCAAGGCCGTCATCGTCCGCACGGTCAAAGAGACGCGCCGTCCCGACGGCACGTACATCAAGTTCGACGAGAACGCCGCCGTCCTCGTCAAGGACGGCGAACCGCGAGGGACCCGCATCTTCGGGCCGGTCGCCCGCGAACTGCGCGACAAGCAGTTCATGAAGATCATCTCCCTCGCACCGGAGGTGCTGTAAGAGATGAAGATCAAGAAGGGCGACCGAGTCCGCGTCATCGCGGGCAAGGACAAGGGCGCCGAGGGCCTGGTGCTGGAGGCGTACCCCGACCGCGAGCGCGTGCTCGTCGAGGGTGTCAACCGCATCACCAAGCACACCAAGGCCGGCCAGACGGCGCGCGGCTCGCGGACGGGTGGCATCGTCACCCAGGAAGCCGCGATCCACGTGTCGAACGTGCAGGTGCTCGACGCCGACAACCAGCCGACCCGCGTCGGCTACCGGTTCGGCGACGACGGCCGCAAGGTCCGCATTTCGAAGCGGACGGGTAAGGACCTGTAATGACTGACGTTGCAGAGAAGATCGAGCCCCGGCTGAAGGAGACCTACCGCTCCGACATCCGCCCGGCGCTCCAGGACCAGTTCAAGTACGCGAACATCCACCAGATCCCCGGTCTGACCAAGATCGTGGTGAACATGGGTGTCGGCGAGGCCGCGCGCGACTCGAAGCTCATCAACGGCGCCCTGGCCGACCTGGCCACGATCACCGGCCAGAAGCCGCTCGTGCGGCTGGCCAAGAAGTCGATCGCGCAGTTCAAGCTGCGCGAGGGCCAGGCGATCGGCGCGAAGGTGACCCTCCGCGGCGACCGCATGTGGGAGTTCCTCGACCGCCTGCTGGCGATCGCGCTGCCGCGCATCCGCGACTTCCGCGGGCTCTCGGACCAGCAGTTCGACGGCAACGGGAACTACACCTTCGGTCTCACGGAGCAGTCCGTGTTCCCCGAGATCGACCAGGACAAGATCGACCGGGTTCGCGGCATGGACATCACCCTGGTGACCACCGCGAAGACCGACGACGAAGGCCGGGCGTTCCTGAAGCTGCTCGGCTTCCCGTTCAAGGAGAACGACTAATGGCGAAGAAAGCCCTCATCGCGAAGGCCAAGCGGAAGCCGAAGTTCGCCGTGCGCGCCTACACCCGCTGCCAGAAGTGCGGCCGGCCGAAGGCCGTCTACCGCAAGTTCGGCCTGTGCCGCGTCTGCGTGCGCGACATGGCCCACGCGGGTGAACTCCCGGGCGTCCACAAGGCTTCCTGGTAACTCCAGGCCCATAGCTCCGATCGCCACAGGCCCCGCCGCGCTCCACAAGGCGGGGAACCGGGGTGAGAAAGGTAAACAACGCTAATGACAATGACCGACCCGATCGCAGACATGCTGACCCGTCTGCGGAACGCCAACCAGGCCTACCACGACACGCTGTCGATGCCGCACTCCAAGATGAAGGCCTCCATCGCGGAGGTCCTCAAGCAGGAGGGCTACATCGCCGACTGGCGCGCCGAGGAGCCTGAAGAGGGCAAAGTCGGCAAGACCCTGGTGATCGACCTGAAGTTCGGCGAGCGCCGCGAGCGGTCCCTTGCGGGCCTGCGCCGCGTCTCGAAGCCGGGCCTGCGGGTCTACGCCAAGTCCACTGAGCTGCCGCGCGTCCTCGGCGGCCTGGGTGTGGCCATCGTGTCCACGTCCCAGGGCCTGCTGACGGACCGCCAGGCTCGCAAGCGCGGCGTGGGCGGCGAAGTCATCGCCTACGTCTGGTAGCAGGAGGGTATTAAGCATGTCCCGCATTGGGAAGCAGCCGATTCTGGTGCCCTCCGGCGTCGACGTCAAGATCGATGGCGCGACGGTGACCGTGAAGGGCCCCAAGGGCCAGCTCAGCCGTGAGCTGCCCGAGCCGATCGGCATCGAGAAGAACGAGGACGGGACCGTCTCGGTCACCCGCCCGAACGACGAGCGCAAGTCCCGGGCCCTCCACGGCCTGGCGCGGAGCCTCGTCAACAACATGGTCGTCGGCGTCTCCGAGGGGTACAAGAAGTCCCTGGAGATCAACGGCACCGGTTACCGGGCGCAGGCCAAGGGCAAGGGCGTGGAGATGAGCCTCGGCTTCTCCCACACCATCCAGGTCGACGCCCCGGAGGGCATCTCGTTCACCGTCGAGAAGCCGACCCTGCTGCACGTCGAGGGCATCGACAAGCAGCTCGTCGGCCAGGTCGCGTCGAACATCCGTCGTCTGCGCCCGCCGGAGCCCTACAAGGGCAAGGGCGTCAAGTACGTCGACGAGCGCATCCGCCGCAAGGCCGGGAAGGCAGGCAAGTAATGGCGAGCAAACTCGAAAACCGCCGCCCGTCCGGCTCGATCTCCGAGCGCCGCCGGATCGGCAAGAACCGCCGCCACTTCCGCGGTCGCAAGAAGATCAACGGCACGGCCGCCCAGCCGCGCCTGGCGGTCTTCCGTTCCTCGAAGCACATCGTGGCCCAGGTCATCGACGACGTGCAGGGCCACACGCTGGCCGCCGCGTCGACGGTGGAGCCCGGTCTGCGCGCCTTCGAGGGCGACAAGACCGCGAAGGCCAAGGAGGTCGGCAAGCTGGTCGCCGAGCGCGCCAAGGCCGCCGGCGTCGAGGCCGTGGTCTTCGACCGCGGCGGCGTCAAGTACCACGGCCGCGTCGCGGCCCTGGCCGACGCCGCCCGTGAGGCCGGTCTGAAGTTCTAGTCCGCTAGGACCTGCAAGCCGGGCCGGAGCATTCGCTCCGGCCCGGCTTTTGTGGTGTCTGGGGTGATTTGGGCGGCCCCGGGGAGGGGGCGGGCGCGGGGGCCGGGACGGCCTGAGCGACCATGGGCGGGTGCGACCGGTGAAGCTCTCCCGAAAGACCGTGCTCCTGTCCAGCGTCACGGCCGCGTTCGCGGTCGTCGGCGGGGGAGCGGTGATCGCCGAGGCCACCGCGGACCGCGAGGACGAGCCCGAGGGGGACGAGCCGGTGGAGGAGACGACCGCGGACCCGGTGGGGGAGCTGCTCGCGTCGATGTCCTTGGAGGACAAGGTCGGCCAGCTGTTTATGGTGTACGTGCACGGCGAGTCGGCCGACACGGACGACCCCGACGCGGTCGCGTCGAACCGGGAGCGGCTCGGCGCCGACAACGGGGCCGCGTTCGTGGCGGCGTACCGGCCCGGCGGCGTCATCTACTTCGACTGGGCGAACGGCCTGACCGACCCAGAGCAGATCGCGCGGCTCTCGAACGGCCTCCAGGACGCCTCGGCGGTGCCGCTGCTCATCGCCACGGACCAGGAGTACGGCTCGGTGGTGCGCATCGGCGAGCCCGCGACGCAGTTCCCCGGCGCGATGCCGCTGGGCGCGACCCGGGACACGGGCGCGGCCGAGGAGGCCGCGCGGATCGCCGGGTCGGAATTGCGCGCGATGGGTCTGAACCACAATTTCGCGCCCGATGCGGATGTCAATGTGGACCCCGGGAACCCGGTGATCGGCGTCCGCTCGTTCGGGTCGGACCCGGACCTCGTGGCCGATTTCGCCGCTGCGCAGGTGCGCGGATACCAGGCCGGGGGCGTCGCGGTCTCGGCCAAGCACTTCCCGGGCCACGGCGACACCTCGACCGACAGCCACGTGGGCCTGCCGGTCATCACGCACACCGCCGAGGAGTGGGAGGCGGTCGACGCGCCGCCGTTCAAGGCCGCCATCGCGGCCGGAACCGACATGGTCATGTCCGCCCACCTGCAGTTCCCTGCTCTGGACGACTCGCTCAAGCCCGCGACGCTGTCGCCGCCGATCCTCACCGGGCTGCTGCGCGAGCGGCTCGGGTTCACCGGCGTCGTCGTCACCGACGCGCTCGACATGCAGGGTGTGCGGACCGAGTTCGGCGACGACCGCGTGCCGGTGCTCGCGCTCCTGGCCGGGGCCGATCTCCTGCTCATGCCCCCGGACTTCCCCCTTGCGCACCAGGCGGTCCTCGACGCCGTCGGGTCCGGGGAGCTCACTGAGGAGCGCATTGACGAATCGGTGCGCCGCATTCTCACACTGAAGCATTCACGGGGCATTGTGGACACTCCCGAGGTGGACGAGGGCGCGGCCGCGGGCGCCGTCGGCACCGACGCGAACCGCGCCGCGGCCCAGGACATCGCCGACCGCTCGATCACGCTCCTCGCCAACGACGGCACGCTGCCGCTCGCGTCCGGTTCGGTCCTGGTCACCGGCTGGGGCGAGAACACCACCCGGATCCTCGCATCGGCCCTGAGCGCCAACGGCTTCCAGGCCGAAGCCCACGTCACCGGCGACGAGCCCGACGCCGACGCCATCGCGTCCGCCACGGCCGCCGCCGCGGGCCGCGACCTCGTCGTGGTCGCCACCCGCAACGTCCGCGCCGGGTCCCCGCAGGCCGACCTCGTCGCCGCCCTCCTTGAGGGGGCTGCTCCCGTCGTCACCGCCGCGGTCGGCACGCCCTACGACGCCGCGCACCTGCCCGGCGCGAACGCGAGCCTCGCCGCGTACTCCTACGCGGCGCCCTCCCTTGCGGCCCTTGCCAAGGTCATCGCGGGCGCGGTCGAGCCGACCGGGACGCTCCCGGTCGACGTCCCCGGGGCATCAGGCGACGTCCTCTACCCCTTCGGCCACGGCCTCGGCTACCGCTAGCACGTTCACCGCCACGCAACGGAAAGTTATTTTCACAGGCTTGACTGTTCGTGGAACTTATCTCCATACTGGGGTCCAAGTGCCAAACCAGGCACTCCCCCCATTTGTGAGATCTCCTGACAAGCAGGGAGCATCGTGTGAACCTCTTCGCAACCCTCCGCACCCTCAGAAGACGCCACGGACTGCGCGCAGCGGTCGTGGTCCTCCTCTCCGCGGTCATGACCGCGACCGGACTCGCCGTCGCGAGCCCGGCGCAGGCCCAGGGCCTGGCGGGCATCGACGTCTCCAACTACCAGGGCTCCATCAACTGGACCTCGGTCAAGAACGCGGGCATCCAGTTCGCCTACATCAAGGCGACCGAGGGCACCACCTTCAAGGACGCCCGGTTCAACACCAACTACCCGGCCGCGCACGCCGCGGGCGTCATCCGCGGCGCCTACCACTTCGCGCGGCCCAACTCCTCCACCGGCGCGGCGCAGGCGACCTACTTCGCCTCGAACGGCGGCGCCTGGTCGGCCGACAACCTCACCCTCCCCGGCGCGCTCGACCTGGAGGCCCCGCCCTCGGGCGCGGCCTGCTACGGCCTGAGCACCACCTCGATGCGCAACTGGATCACGGACTTCTACAACACGTACAAGGCCCGGACCGGACGCGACATCGTCATCTACACGACCGCCTCGTGGTGGAACACCTGCACCGGCTCCTGGACCGGCATGGCCTCCAAGAGCCCCCTGTGGGTCGCGCACTGGGGCGCCTCGACCCCGTCGCTGCCCGCCGGATGGAACAACACCACGTGGACGTTCTGGCAGTACACGTCCACCGGGTCGGTCTCCGGCATCGCCGGGAACGTCGACCGGAACTACTTCAACGGCTCGACCGCGCGGCTCCTCGCGCTGGCGAACAACACCTAGTGCGACGCGCGGGCCGGGCCCACGAGGCCCGGCCCGCGACGTCCCGGGAGGCAGACCATGGACGACCACCGCATCCGCCGCCGGGTCCTGTTCGGGACCGGCGCCCTCATCGCAGCCGGCGCGACCGCGTACGGCGCAACGGCCGCGCAGGCCGAACCCGACGACTCCGTGAACAGCGACGGTTACTCAAGCAGCGCAGTCGAACCCGACATCGACGCGACGACCGTCTGGGGCGCGCGGCCCCCGAACGGCACCAACCCCGTGATCCAGGGGAGCCCCGCGAAGCTGATCGTGCACCACACGGTCTCCGCGAACACCGACGACTTCTCCCGCGCCCAGGCCCACGCCCACGCGAAGTGGGTGCAGGACCTGCACATGGACGGCAACGGCTGGCGCGACTCCGGCTACAACTTCGTGGTCAGCCGCGGCGGCTGGATCACCGAGGGCACCACCGGGAGCCTCGCGGCCCTGAGCTCCGGGCAGCGCTTCATCCAGGGCATCCACACCTCGGGCCAGAACACGACGGCCCTCGGCATCTCCAACGAGGGCGCCTACCACGACGGCGCCGAACCGCCCGCGGCCCAATGGGAGTCGCTGGTGACGCTCTGCGCGTACGCGTGCGAGCAGTACGGCATCCCGTCGAGCGAGATCTACGGGCACATGGACTTCAACTCGACCCAGTGCCCCGGCATCTTCCACGACCGGCTCCCGCAGCTGCGGGACGAAGTGGACGCCGCCCGCAGCTGGTAGTGAACCTGTAAGGCGCGCAAGCTGATCGCGCGCGGCGACGGTGACCGCCGCGCGCGATCGTTCACGTCCTGCGGTGCGACACCGCCGCGGCGGTGGCCGCGAGGGCCTTCGCGGTGCGCTTGCGCTGCTTGGCCGCGACCCCCACGAACAGGCAGTCGACGACCATGAGCTGCGCGATGCGGGAGACGGTGGCGCCGGAGCGGAACGTCGTCTCGCGCGCGGCGGTCGTGAGCACCAGGTCCGCGGTCTGCGCCAGCGGCGACCTGGCGTGGTTGGTGATCGCGATGGTGACGGCCTCCCGGTCGCGGGCGGCCTCCAGGAACTCCACGGTCTCGGTGGTCGCGCCGGAGTGGGAGATCGCGACGGCGACGTCCTTGGGCCCGGCGAGGGCGCTGGCGACGAGCGCGGAGTGGACGTCGGGCCAGCTGAAGGCCACGGACCCGATGCGGTGCAGCTTCTTCACGAGGTCGGCGGCGACGATCCCCGAGGCCTCGACGCCGAACACGTCGATGCGCCCGGCCGCGGCGAGCGCGTTGACGGCGGCCTCGCAGGCGGCCGTGTCGAGGGCGTTCGCGGTGTCGGTGATCGCGCCGACGTCGGCGTACGAGATGGTGGCGATGATGCGGGACATGTCGGCGCCGGTGGGGATGTCGCCGCCCGCGATCTCGCGGTCGGGTCCGTCGCCGGTGCCGATGACGGCCTGCGCGGCGCGCATGCGCAGCTCGCGGTGGCCGGCGAGGCCGAGGGAGCGGCAGAAGCGCACCACGGTCGCCTCGGAGGTGCCCGCGGCGCGGGCGAGTTCGGTGATGGTCCGCGTGGAGGCGGCCTCGGGCTCGCGGATGATCTCTTGGGCGACCTTGGTCTCGGCCTTCGAGAGGGAAGGCAGGACCGACTTGATGAGCACCAGGAGGTTGGGCGCGTCGGTGCGGCTTGCTGGCATGACGTCACGGTACACCCGCGGGCGATTCGTCACGGTGCGGTGCGATTCTTCATTTGAGCCTCGATGGGTGAAATTTTACTTCATTGCGCTACGCTCGCAACTGTGAGTGAACCGACCGAGCGCCTCGAAGCGCGAACCCTGTTGGCAATGCTGGCGACCGAGCGCGCCGACCCGCGGTACGCGGGGATCGAGGGCCTGTCGACCCTCGACCTGGCGCGCACCATGAACGAGGCCGACGCGAGCGTCTCCGCCGCCGTCGCCGCGGTGCTCCCCGACGTGGCCGCCGCGATCGACGCCGTGGCCGACCGGCTCGCCAAGGGCGGGCGGCTGCGGTACGTCGGGGCCGGGACGGCCGGGCGGATGGCCGTCATGGACGCCGCCGAGTGCCCCCCGACGTTCTCGACCGACCCGGAGCTGATCAAGGCGATCATCGCGGGCGGCAAGGCCGCCGAGGGCGGCGCGGTCGAGGGCACCGAGGACGACGCGGCCGCGGGCGAGGCCGCGATGGTAGCCGACGGCATCGGCCCGGCCGACGCGGTCGTGGGCCTGGCCGCGAGCGGCCGCACCCCCTTCGTCGTCGCAGCGGTCCGCGAGGCCAGGCGGCGCGGTGCGCTGACGGTGGGGCTGTCGTGCAACACGGGCACGGTGCTGTCGGAGGCGGCCGAGCACCGGATCGAGGTCGAGGTGGGGCCGGAGGTCGTGGCCGGGTCGACGCGGCTGAAGTCGGGGACGGCGCAGAAGTTCGTGCTCAACATGGTGTCGACGATCAGCATGGTGCGGCTCGGGAAGGTCTACCGGAACTACATGGTGGACATGAAGGTCGCGAACCAGAAGCTCGCCGCGCGCGCGGTGCGCATGATCCGCGAGATCACCGGCGCCGGCTCCGAGGAGGCCGAGGCCGCCCTGGCGGCCGCGGGCAACCGCGTGAAGACCGCGGTGGTGATGCTCGAACTCGGCATCGGCGCCGCGGATGCGGAGGCGAAGCTGGAGCTGGCGGACGGGAGGCTCTCGGGGGCGCTGGCGGCTTGAGGGCACGCCAGCTCGGGCGCGGCCTTCGGCCGCCCCCGGTTCAACTGTGCCTGCGGGGTACGACATCCGCCGGCCGCGGCGGCATTCGGGTACGCCGCGTCGGCGGGTGAACGGCGCCGCCCCCGGTTCGACTGTGACTGATGGGTGTGACAGTCGCGGCGGGGGCGGCGGTTTCGCGGTGGGAGTCGTGCGTGTCTAGCGCCAGGCGAGCTGGCGGTGGAGGCGGACGCGTTCGGCCGGGTCGGTGACGAATGCGCTGGCGGCCATCCAGGCGGCGCCGATGGCGGGATCGGTGGCCTTGCTGATGCCGGCCTTGGGGTAGACCAGCCGGAAGCGCTCCTGGAGGAGCGCGGCGATGGGGGTGGGTCGGGTCAGGAGGCTGCCGGCCATGACGATCGGCAGTTCGCGGTCGACGACGTAGGAGACCGATTCGGCCAGGTGGCCCACGGCCCGCGCGACGATCGACTCGGCGACCGCGTCGCCGCCGTCGGCGGCCTCGCAGACCAGGGCCGCGAAGCGCGACAGGCGGACGGGCGGGTCCGCCATGCACTTGGCGACGAGCGCGCCGGAGCGGCGCTTGTCGGGGGCGATGGCGGCGATGATGGCCTCGACGAGGCGTCCGCCGGGGCCGTTGCCGTCGATGTGGCGCAGGGCCGCGCGCACGGCCTCGCGGCCGAGCCAGAACCCCGAGCCCGCGTCGCCGAACAGCCAGCCGTAGCCGTCGGAGCGCAAAGCCGGGGTGCGGTCGCGGATCGCGAACGCCACCGCGCCCGTCCCGGAGACGATCACGGTCCCGTCGGCGGCCGAGGACCCGGCCGCGAACGCGATGACCGCGTCCGAGACCACCTCGACCTCGCAGGCGGTCGCGAAGCGCCGCTTGAGGTCCGCGGAGAGTTCCCGCACCTCCTCGGTCAGCGACAGCGCGCCCGCGGTGCCGACGCACACCGAGCCGACCTCGGCCGGGTCGATGCCGCCGAGGGCCCGCTGGAACGCCAGGGCCATGTTGGACAGGGCGATCTCCCGGTCGCCGCCCACCGGATTGGCCGGTCCGGACGCGCCGGTGCCGAGCTGCGCGCCGCTCTCATCGATGAGGACGGCGCGGCTGCTGGTCCCGCCGGCGTCAAGGCCGACGGCGAGTCTTGCATGCATGTATGAGGGTCCTCGCTTCTCGCGCTACCAGCAGTATCCGCTCTAGGTGCAAACCAGTAAAAAAAATTCTCACGAACTTGACACGAGTGTGGCATAGGTAATAGTTTTTCTTGAATCCACCTCCCGAAAGGGTCACCCATGGACCGAACCCGGACAGAAGCCCCGCCCGCCTCAGCGGATGCGGGCGTCCTCGAACGGATCCGCTTGGGCGCGAACGACCTGTCCGAGGCAATGTCCAAAGTGGCCGACCAGGTCTTGGCCGACCCCGAAGCCGCGGCCCGGGCGACGATCATGGATCTCGCCGAGCTGTCGGGCACCTCCCCAGGAACCATCACACGATTCTGCCGTCACCTCGGATACGACGGTTACGCGGCCCTCCGGGTCGCCATCGCCACCGAGACCGGCAGGGCCTCGGCCAGGCACGAGACCGGCTGGGACGTCAACATCGGCCGCGAGATCGGCCCCGAGGACCCGCTCGACCGAGTCCTCAAGCAGCTCATCACGATCGACGCCGCGATGCTCCGCGGCACCATGGACCTCCTCGACCTCGCCGCCGTCGAGCGCGTCGCCGCCAGCGTCGCGGACGCCCGCCGCGTCGACGTCTACGGCGTCGGCTCCAGCGCCATCGTCGCCCGCGAGCTCCAGATGGGCTTCTACCGCACCGGCGTCGCCGCCTGGGCCTGGACCGAGGTCCACGACGCGCTCGCCAGCGCCGCGATCCTCGGCCCCGGGGACGTGGCCATCGCCGCCTCCATGTCGGGCACCACGGTGGAGATCGTGGAGATGCTCTCGGAGGCGGGGAGCCGCGGCGCGCTCACGGTGGCGCTCACGGCGTTCCCGGACTCGCCGATCGCCGAGATCGCCGACGTCGTGCTCGTGTCCGCGTCCCGCCAGACCGGACACCGCGCGGACCTGCTGGCCGCCAGGCACTCCCAGCTGCTGGTGGCCGACCTCGTCCACATAGCCGTCGCGCAGCGGCGCTTCCCGGAGGCCAGCGAGGCCCTGGAATCGCGTGCGCGAGCCGTGGTCGGCCACCGACCGACGCCGCGGCCCCGGAACGGCGCCGGCTGACCGCCCGACCGATCTGCACCAACACCCTCTACCCCCAACTCAGGAGCGAAACCCATGAGGACAACCCGCCCGATATTCAACCGCCGCAACCTGCTCGGGGCCACCGCCGCCGGACTGGCGGCCTCCTCGCTGGGCGCGTGCGCGACCAGCGGCAGCGACGACGACGCCGAGGAGGTGACGGTCGGCGACGACGCCGAGAACCCGTTCGGCGTCGACCCGGCCGCGCCCCTTGACGTCGTCATCTTCGACGGCGGCTTCGGCAACGAGTACGCCGTCGCGCACCAGGCGATCTACAACGAGGCGTTCCCGGACGCGGAGATCACGCACCTGGCGACGCAGGCGATCGCCGAGACCCAGCAGCCGCGCTTCGCCGAGGGCAAGCCCGCCGACGTGCTCGACAACTCGGGCGCGCAGCAGATCCCGATGGACTCCCTCGTCTCGGACGGGGAGCTGGCGGAGCTGACGCCGCTGCTCGACGCGCCCTCCTACGACGACCCGTCGGTGACCGTGCGGGACACCCTGCGGGACGGCGTGCTCACCTCGGGCACGTTCAACGGCGAGGTGTACGCGCTGAACTACGTGTTCTCGGCGTGGACGGTCTGGTACGACGCCAAGCTGTTCCGCGACCAGGGCTGGACGCCGCCGACGACGTGGGAGGAGATGCTCGCGCTCTGCCCCGTGATCAAGGAGGCGGGGATCGCGCCGTGGACGTACGCCGGGCAGCACCCGGTGTACCTGTACGACCTGCTGCTCATCCTCGCGGGCCGCCACGGCGGCGTCGAGGTCATCAAGGCGATCGACGAGCTCGAACCCGACGCGTGGCGCAACGAGTCGATGGTCAAGGCCGCCGAGGCGCTCGCGGCGCTCTACACCGAGGGCTACATCCTCGAAGGCACGCCGGGCATCGACCACATCCAGTCGCAGACGGCATTCAACGAGCGCAAGGCCGCGTTCATCCCGTGCGGGTCGTGGCTGCCGAACGAGCAGGCGTCGATCGCGCCCGACGACTTCGAGTACATGCCGATGGGCGTGCCGCCGTTCGAGGGCTCGGTGCAGCCGGGCCTGATCAGCGCGGGCGGCGACGAGCCGTTCGTGGTGCCGAAGAACGCCACGAACCTGGCGGGCGCGTACGAGTACCTGCGGATCATGCTCTCCAAGGAGGGCGCGCAGATCTTCGGCGACACCGTGCAGGCGGCGACGATCGTCAAGGGCGTGGAGCTGGACAACCCGGCCGCCAAGGCGACCGACGCGCTCGTGTCCAATCCGGACGACCTGTTCCAGCCGCAGTTCCGGTTCTGGTACACGAAGATGAACGAGGAGGTCCGGCCCGCGCTCGGATCGCTGCTGTCGGGCGAGTCCACCGCGGCGGAGTTCATCGACCGGATGCAGACCGTGGCCGACGAGACGGCCGCCGACGACACCATCGAGAAGTTCCACCACGAGGACTAGGTCCGCAGCGAGAGGAGGGCCTGGGTCGTGAAGCACGGCAGGTACCCGTTCATCCTGAGTTTCCTGGCGCTGCCGGTGGGACTCTACGCCTGGCTGGTGATCCTGCCGTTCGCCCAGGCCTTCCAGATCTCCCTGACCGACTGGTCGGGGTCGAGCAACTCCTTCAACTACATCGGGTTCGACAACTACGTGAACCTGTTCAAGGACGAGCGGTTCGTCCTGCCCGCGCTGCGGCACACCGGGATCATCCTGGTGGTGCTGCCGGTGGCGACGATCGCACTGGGCCTGTTCTTCGCGTTCATGCTGAACCTCGGCGGGCGCAGCCGCCAGGGCCGCATCGAGGGCGTGGCGGGCTCGCGGTTCCACAAGGTCGTGTACTTCTTCCCGCAGGTGCTGTCGGTCGCGATCGTCGGCATCCTGTGGAAGCAGGTGTACGCGCCGGAGAACTTCGGCGGGCTCATCACCGGGACGCTCTCGGCGATCGGGCTGCCGTCGCCGGTGAACGGGTTCCTCGCGGACAAGCGGTTCGTGCTGGCGGCCGTCATCGGAGTCCTGGTGTGGAGCGCGGTCGGGTTCTACCTGGTGTTCTTCTCCTCGGCGATGGCGTCGATCCCGCGCGACATCTACGAGGCGGCGATCATCGACGGGGCCGGGCGGTTCCAGATGTTCTTCAAGATCACGCTGCCGCTGCTGTGGGACTCGGTCCAGACCGCGTGGATCTACCTGTCGATCGTGGCGCTGGACGTGTTCGTGCTGGTGTACCTGATGACGCCGGAGCAGGGCGGCCCCGACACGGCGAGCGAGGTCGTCGGCGGCGTCATCTGGAAGTACGCGTTCAAGCACGGCGAGCAGGCGTTCGCGTCGGCGATCGGCGTGGTCCTGTTCTTCGCCGCGCTGTCCCTGGCCGTGGTGTCGCTGCGGTTCGGCCGCCGCGAGCAGATCGAGTACTGAGGTTCGACATGGCAACCGAGACCCCCGTCAAGCCCCCGGCCGAGGCCCCCGCGAAGTCGCGCGCCTCCGGCGCCCCTCGCGAGGGTGCCGTGCTCAACTTCTTCTCCCAGGGCTTCCTGTGGCTGTGGTCGCTCATGGTCATCGTGCCCGTGGTGTGGATCGTGATGTCCTCGTTCAAGACCACGCGGGAGATCGCGTCGGCGCCGCTGGCGCTGCCGGAGTCGTTCCACTGGCAGAACTTCGCGAACGCGTGGACGAACGGGCACATCGGCGCGTTCTTCCTGAACACGCTGCAGGTCATGGTCTTCAGCGTCACCGGGACGATGCTCCTGGGCGCCATGGCCGCGTACGTGCTGGCCCGATACCAGTTCTTCGGGAACCGGATCATCTACTTCGGGTTCGCCGCGGGGATGATGTTCCCGGTGTTCCTGGCCCTGTTCCCGCTGTTCAAGACCCTCGGGAACGTGGGCCTGCTGAACACCTACACCGGGCTCATCATCGTCTACATCGCCTATTCGCTGCCGTTCACGGTGTTCTTCCTGACCGCGTTCTTCCGCACGCTCCCGACGGGGGTCGCGGAGGCGGCGATCGTGGACGGCGCCGGGCACTACCGGCTGTTCTTCCAGGTGATGCTGCCTATGGCGAAGCCGGGCCTGATCGCGATCACGATCTTCAACATCATCGGGCAGTGGAACCAGTTCCTGCTGCCGCTGGTCCTCATGGGCCGCAACCCCGACGACGCGGTCATCTCGCAGGGCCTGGCGAACCTCGCGATGCGCCAAGGGTACGAGGGCGACTCGGGCGCGCTGTTCGCCGGGACCGTGCTCGCGATGATCCCGATCTTCATCGCGTACGTGCTGTTCCAGCGCCAGATCCAGGAGGGCCTGACGGCCGGGGCCATCAAGTAGGAGTCCGCCGCCCGGAACGCCCCCTTCGCGTCCCGAGCGGCGGTCGGCGCCGGGGGCTTCCGCAGACCCCCGGCGCCGGTCTATGACACCGCCACCGAGTCGAACACGGCCGCACCGGGATCGGACCCGTCGTGCGAGGTGACGAACAGGCCCACCACCGCACTACCCGCCAGCTCGACGGTGCCGAACGCCGACCAGACCTCGCCGTCGGGCGACCACGAGGCCGTCACGGTGTCGCCGGTCCGGCTGAGCCGCAGCCACATCGGGGCGCCGTCGCCGGCCCCGGCGGTGTCGGTGTCGAACCCGGACTGGAGGTGCACGCCGTTGCCGGGCGTCACCGCCAGCAGCGCGTAGTCGGCGCCCGCTTCGGGCGAGGACTTGACCATGACCCCGGCCTTCGCCCAGTCGTCGGTGTCCTCCTGCGAGAGCACGCGCGCGGTGATCTGCCCGTCGCCGTCGAGCGGCTGGTGGCAGTAGTGGAACTGGTCCGCGTCACCCCAGACGTCGTCCCCGGCGCCGACGATCGTCCACGTGCCTCCAGAGACGACCGCGTCGCCGGGCATCCGCGGCGCGCCGACGTCCTCGCACGTCCACGGCTCCGGGACCTCCGGTGCGGCATCGGATATCGCGATCGAGTCGAACACGGCCGTGTTCGATGCGCTCCCGTCGTGGGAGGTCACGAACAGCCCCACGGTCGCCGGGCCCGCGAGCGTGGCGGCCGCGAAGGGCTCCCACGCCAGGCCGTCGGGGGAGTGGTACGCGGTGACCTGCGACCCGTCCCGGACCAGCCGCAGCCACACGGGCGCCGCGGTGTCAGGACCGTCCACATCGGTGTCGAACCCGGTCTGGAAGTGCACGCCTTCGGCGGCCGTGGCCATGGCCGCCGCGTACGGGGAGCCCTCCTCGGCCGCGGATTTGATCATCACCCCGGCCTTCGCCCAGTCGTTCGTGTCCTCCAGCGACGCGACCCTCGCGATGATCTCGCCGTCGCCGTCGAGCGCCTTGTGGCAGTAGTGGAACTGGTCCGCGTCGCCCCAGATGTCGTCCCCGGCGCCCCTGAGCGCCGCGGTCCCGTCCGGATTGAACGCCGCCGAGCCCGCGATGGCCGGAGCGCCCACGTCCTCGCACGTCAGCCCCGGGTCCGCCGCCGCGACCTCGACCGAGTCGAAGACCGCCGTGGAGAACTGCGTGTTGTCGTGCGCGGTCGAGAACAGCCCCACCTGCGCGTTCGCCGACATCGGCACCGTGGCCGACCCGATGACGGTCCACGTCTCGCCGTCCTCCGACAGCTCGGCGGTGAACTCGTCGCCCGCGCGCGTCAGCCGCAGCCACGCCGCGCCCTCGGTGTACGCGAAGCCGCCGCCGTCGGTCCCGAAGTCCGCCTGGAAGTGCGCGCCGTGCTCAGGCGTCACCGCGACCGCGGCGTACGCCGCGCCCTCCTCGGCCGACTCCTTCACCATGATCCCGGCCTTCGCCCACGGGTTCGTCGCCTCCTGCGCGGTCAGCCGGGCCGTGATCGACCCGTCCCCGATCAGCGGCCGGTGCACGAAATGGAACTCGTCGGTCTGGTCCCAGACGTCCCAGCCCGCGCCCGTCACCGTGAACTCGCCGTCCTCGAAGCTGCTGAGCCCCAACTGGGTCCGCTCCCCGATGTCCGTCGACTCCCACGGCGCGGGCGGGTACGGCAGCTCGTCGAACGCCGCCGTCACCGACACGTCCTCGTCCGGCACGGTGAACACGTGCTGCTGCTCCGCGCCCGTCGACCAGCCCGCGAACGCGAACCGCGACCCGTCCGCGTACTGCGGTGACTCCGCGCCGAGCACGTACTCGGTGCCCACGACCATCCGCTTCACCGCCGTCCCGTACGGCCGCCCGTCGAGCGTGAACTCCAGGCCCGGCGGGTCCGTCCCGATCGACACCTCCACCGTGTTCGGGTGCACGTCCACATAGGCCGTATCGGTCAGGCCGCCGGAGTCCGTGGCCGTCACCGTGATCCGGTAGAACGTGTTGTCACCGCCGTGCGGCGCCCGCGGGATCTCGATCTCGCCTGAAGCGCCTTCGGCCGGGCCGTAGAACGGGTGCACGTGGTCGGCGTGGTGGAACTGCACCGTCCACGACAGCGACGCCGCCCCCAGCTCCCCGTCCTCGGGGTCGGTCGCCGCACCCGAGAACGCGATCACGTCCCCGCCGTCGTACGTCAGGCCCGCTTCGGGCGTCAGCACCACCGCCTCCGGCCGCGTATTGCCCACCTGGACCTCGACCTGGGCGTGCGCCGTCTTGTCCCCGTCCGAGACCGTCAGTACCGCCTGGTAGACCCCGTCCTCGGTGTACGTGTGCACCGGGTCGGCCTCCGTCGAGCCCTCTCCGTCGCCGAAGTCCCACGAATAGGTGAGGCCGTCCCCGTCCGGGTCGTTCGACCCCGCCGACGAGAACGCCACCTCCAAAGGCCCGTAACCGGAGTCGGGCGACGCCGACGCCTTCGCCACCGGCGTCCGGTTCCCGCCCGAAGGCGCGATCCGGTACAGCTCGCCGGGGTAGATGTTCAACTGGTACAGCGCCCCGTCCGGCCCGGTCCGGAGCTCGACCGGCGTGCCCGCGGCCAGGTCGAAGTCGTGCACCCCGACCACGGTCTCGAACGCCGCGTCCATCTCCAGGTACTTCACGAACCCCAGCGTGTAGTCCGCGAAGAACACCGCGTCCTCGTACTGCTCGCCGAGCAGCCCGCCCTCGTAGACCTCGACCGACGAGATCGAGCCCGCGCTCGCGGGCGGCGCCGTGTGCGGGTAGGCGTACACCGGCTGCGCGTACGGGCAGTCCTCGCACACCCCCTCCACGTGCGGCCACCCGTAGTTCGCGCCGCGCTCGATGAGGTTCAGCTCCTCCCACTCCGAGCCGCCCACGTCCCCCGCGAGGATCTTCCCCGCGTTCGGTCCATTGGGGACGAAATCCCACCGGAACGAGTTCCGCAGTCCGTACGCCCACACCGACGGCTCCGCCCCCGGCGTGTCCACGAACGGGTTGTCCGCCGGGATCGAGCCGTCCGGGTTGATCCGGTGCATCTTCCCGTGCACGTTCCCCAGGTTCGGCGGGTTCTGGTTGTTCGTGTTCATCCCGAGCGTCCAGTACAGCTTCCCGTCCGGGCCGAACTTGACGCTCCCCGAGTGGTGGAACACGTTCGCGTCCTGGTGCGACTGGATGAGCACCAGCTCCGAAGCCGGGTCGATCTCGTGCCCGCTCATCGTGAAGCGGCTCAACCGGTCCAGGTTGTCCGCCGCCGTGTATCCCACGTACACGTAGCCGTTCGACGCGAAGTCCGGGTCCAGTTCGAAACCCAGCAGCCCCCGCTCGTCCGACCCGGCCGTCGCCAGCTCGATCAGCGGGTGCTCGTGCAGCTCCCCGTCGTGCACCAGCTCGATGTCGCCGTTCTTCTCCGCCACCAGGATGTCCCCGTCGGGCGTGAACCGGAACGACGTCGGCTCCTCCAGGCCGCCCGCCACGAGCAGCTTCTCGAACTCCTCCGGGGGCGCCGCCGTCGCCGCCCCCGGCGCCACCAGCAGCGCGGCGCCCACGACGGCGCCGGCGGCCAAGCGGCCCAACCTCTTACCGAGCATGTACGACTCCCTCGTCGACCTCGTCGGACTGGTCCAGCCCGTGGACCGTCAGCTCCCAGAAATGGCGCTTGCTGGGCCGCAGCAGCTGCCCGAACGCCTTGTACGCCGCCACGCTCATGAGCCCCCAGTACAAGGGGACCGTGAGCATCGCCCGCACCGCCGCGTACAGGCCGCGCTTGAGGCAGCCGAGCATGAGCGCGTAGCACATGAGCGCATTGCCCGCGATCATCGCGAACATGCCGCCGTAGAGCACCGCCGGCGGGAACAGCGGCTCCATCCACTGCGGCCCGAACACGAAGTACGACAGCGTCATCGCCCACATCAGCGGGTTGACGAGCGTCGTCACCGTCGAGAACCCCAGCGTCAGGTGGATCGCCAGGGTCTTCCTCGTCCCCAGCTCCCGCCACAGCTTCAGCGGCTCCCGCGAGTGCACCAGCCACGTCTGGAGGTATCCCTTGATCCACCGGCTTCGCTGGCGGATCCAGTTGCCCAGGCGGGAGTTCGCCTCCTCCTCGGTGACCGAGACGATCATCCGCACGTCCCAGCCGCGCCGGGCGATGCGGATGCCGAGGTCGGCGTCCTCGGTGACGTTGAACGGGTCCCAGCCGCCGAGGTCGCGCAGCGCGTCGATCCGGAAGTGGTTCGACGTGCCGCCCAAGGGGATCGCGAGCCGGTGCCGGTCCATGCCGTGGAGGGTGAGGCTGAAGTTCGTGGCGTACTCGGCCGAGAAGCACGTGGTCAGCCAGTTCGTCCACGGGTTCCAGTACTGGAGCTCGGCCTGCACGCACACCACCCGGTCGGGGAGCACCCGGAACGCCAGGGCCGCCTTGCGGAGCTGGTCAGGGTCGGGCCGGTCCTCGGCGTCGAAGATGACGCACAGCTCGCCGGTGGCCTGGGCCAGGCCCACGTTGCACGCCTTGGGCTTCGTCTTCGGCACCGAGTCGGGGACGACGACCGTGCGGAAGGTCCGCCCGGGCCGCTGCTGCGCGATGGCGGCCCGGGTCTCGCCGTCGTCGGCCTCCACGAGCAGGAGGATCTCCAGCTTCTCGGGCGGGTAGTCCATTGCGGACAGTCGGCGGACGAGCCCGGGGACGACCGCGGCCTCCCGGTACAGCGGCACGAGGACCGTGTACCGCGGCAGCTCGGCGTCGGGGAACGTCTCCAGCGCACCGGGTTCGAACCGCATGGCGGTGGAGCGGCCGGAGCCGAGCACCATCGCGAGCTTGAACCCGATCACGGCCAGGTACAGGACGATGAGGGCGAACATGCCGCCCTGCGCCCATTGCAGCGGGCTCGGCCCGAACCCGGTGAGCAGGTCGACGGCGATCGCCGCGGCGACGAACCCGACGAGGGCGAGCGCGAGGGCGGTCTGGCCGGTGGAGAGGAGCCGCTGGGCGCTGAGGCCCGCGGGCGGGGCGTCGGGGTTCACGCGGCACCGTCCTCGGCGCGGTAGACGAGCCGGTCGCCCTCGTCGTAGACGAGGTCGTAGTCGTCTTCGAGGGTCTCGGTGCCCCACAGGGCCTCCCAGACGTCGTCCTCGGAGCCGGGCGTCGCCCGCATGTAGATCCACTCGACCCCCGCGGCGCGCGGGTCCGCGAGGGCCTCCTCCCAGATCCGGTACGAGCCTTCGTAGATGAGCGAGCCGGTGGGCACCTGGGACTCGAACGTCACGGACTCGTTCTCGAACGACATCATGAGCGTGGTCCCGCCGTCGTGGTGCTCGCGCAGCCAGGCGGAGACGGCGGCGTTGTCGGCCTCCCAGCCGCTGGCGCGGTACTCGACGGCCTCGTCGAGCGTGACGGCGCCGCCGACGGCGAGGGTCGCCCCGGCGACCGCGGCCCCGGCGAGGGCCCCGGCGGCGATGCGCCGGCCCGGCAGGAGCGGCACGAGCCGCCCCACGAGGTACCCGGCGAAGACCGCGGCGGGGATGAGCATGATGAGTCCGAAGCGGACGTTGTAGAGCGCGCCCATGACCTCCCTGACGTGGAGGGGCCGCTCGCCGGTGTACAGGGCCCACACGAAGAACGGGATGAAGACGAGCATCGCGTAGGGCACGAGCCGCCTCGATCCGAGCCGCTGCTGCACCGCGTAGAGGACGAGCCCCGCGACTCCCAGTGCGGCCGTGGCGATCCCGAGGTTGTGGAGCGAGGCGAGGCCGTAGGTCTCCATCGCGGTCGGCAGCGACCCGACGTTGGCCTCGCCGTCGGCGACCCACAGGGACGAGTCGGCGTACTCGCCGGACTTCCAGTTCATGGCGTCGCCGAAGATCGCGAGGTTCCACGCCAGCCAGCCGAGGACCCCGGCTCCGGCGACGAACCCGAACACGACGAGGGAGCCCTCGGTGTGCGCGTACCTGCGGTGGCGGCGCAGCGCGGTGTACGCGACGATCGCGGCGGTGACGGCGAAGAGGATCCAGCCCTCGTAGCGGGTCAGGGTCGCGGCGAGGACCGCGCCGGAGGCCAGCGACAGGTCGCGGATGCGCCCTCCGGTGCACCACTCGTGGAGGTAGTGGAGGGCGGTGATCGCGCACGCGAACAGCAGCAGCTCGGTCATGGCCGTGGCCTGGAGGTACAGCACGTTCGGGTTGAGCGCGAAGAGCCCCGCGGCGGTGAGGCCCCCGGCCCAGTGGCCCGAGAGCGACCGGGCGTGGGCGAACAGGAACCGCACCGAGACCACATAGGACGCCATCGAGACGGCGGCCCCGGCGAACCCGTTGAGGTACAGCCCCTCCCACAGCGACAGCGGCGCTGCGAGGAGGTGCGGGAGCGGGAGCCAGACGCCGCCGAGCTGGGCGAGCCCGGCGGTTGGGCTGTCGACGACGCGCCTGGCGATGAGCAGGTGCGAGTTGGCGTCCTTGTACGCCAGCAGGTACCCGTGGTCGGCGAAGTAGAGGTACGCGGCGACCGCGACGGCGACGGCCGCCAGGGCGACCAGGGCCGCGCCGGGGTCCTTCGGGGCCGCCAGGCGCCGGGCCCAGCCGAGGCGGCGGGCGTCGCGCACCATGTGGCCGTAGACGACCGCGAGGCTCACGAGGGACTTGACGACGACCGACAGGCGCGCCCCGGTCTGCTCGCCGTGCTCCCTCGGGTAGTGCTCGACGGGGTGCTCGACGATGCGGGCACCGTCGCCGGAGATGCGGCACAGCAGCTCGGGGGAGATCGCGGCGGCCTCGCCGGACAGGCGCAGGTCCTGGAGGAGCGAGCGGTCGATGAGCTTGTACGCGCAGTCGACGTCGCGCCCGGGGACCCGCAGCAGGGTCTTGCACAGGAGGGTCCACACCTTGGCGTTGAGGCGGCGGCGCCACGGGTCGGCGCGCCTGCGGCGGTAGCCGATGACGGCGTCGGCGCGCTCCTCCTTCTTGCGCTCGCGCAGGCGGACCAGGTCCTCGGCGCGGAACTGGCAGTCGGCGTCGGTCAGCAGGATCTCGCGGAACCCGGTGCGCCGCAGGGCGGTCTCCAGTCCGGTGCGCACGGCCGCGCCGTAGCCCTGGTTGCGCTCGTGGTGGACGGCGATGACGCGTCCGGGGTGAGCGGCGGCGAGCCGGTCGATGATCGCGCCGGTGCGGTCGTCGCTGCCGTCGTCCACGACGACGACCGCGTGCGGAACGCCTTCGCGGACAAGGGTCGACAGGAAGTCCTGCACGGTCGAGGCCACGTTCGCCTCTTCTCGGAAGGCGGGCATGACCACGGCCACGCCGTCAGTCGGCGGCGGCGCCGCCGTTCGGACCGGGGAGTGCTGCGGCTGGTCGGCGATGATCGTCAAGGGAATCTCCATAGTGGTCGGTGGCGGAAGCCTTGCGGCGGAAGACGAGGTGGTCGCTGGCGAGGTAGGTGAGCAGGGCCCCGGCGCCGACCCCGGCGGCCGCGGCGGCCACCGGCGGCAGGAACGCCGCGACGAGGGCGTACACGCCCGTGTTGCAGGCCAGGCTCACCGCGACGGTGGCCTGGAACGAGAGCCAGCGCCGGGCCCAGGGGGCGCGCGGCGTCCGGCGGTCGGCCCAGGTGACGTAGGTGGACAAGAGGAAGTTGACTTGGGCCGAGGCGAGGAACCCGACCGCGTTGGCGAGCGGGCCGGGCGCACCGGAGCCCTTCAGTGCCAGGAGTATCCCGGCTTGAATTGCGAAACAGGTGAGGCCGACACCTGAGAATCGGGCGAGTCGCATCAATTGCGGCCGGAGCCGACGCATTCGATAAGCCTCCTGAAGGCACGACGGATAAGCGCATCGACTCTTCTTCAATGGAGTGTCGTGCGTTCGGCGATTCGGGTTGTGGTGACCAGACTACAGGCGGTTGAGCTGGCCATGTGGTCCGTCGTGGCTGGACCGCGACCACGGTGCGTCACTTGGGGGTTGGCAAATGTCCAGTTTGAGTGATTACGTGATTACACACGTCTCACGCGTATCCGATTGATTCGAACAAGTCGCGATTACATTTCCCCGGTGACTGTCGTGTAGTTGACTTTTAAGAATTGCCCGAATGGGGGATGACCCGCGAGTAGCTTTATCGGGTTCCCATGAATGCGAACGAATATGTTACTAAACCCGTTAGACGAAGGGTCTTTACAAGCTCGGGAATTTGTGGAAATATCGAAATCGTTCGATCTGGCCCTTCTTCAGGGGCCCAAGCGAAGGAGACGACGATGTCCTCACGACTGGGCGCGCTCGCGGCGGCGACGGCCCTCGCGACCGCAGTGCTCGGCCTCGGCGCCCCCGCCCCGGCCGAAGCCGCCGCCGTGGCGTTCGACAACGGGCAGACCATCACCGACACCTCCGGGAACCTCATGCACGCCCACGGCGGCGGCATGCTCAAGGTCGGGAACACCTACTACCTCGTGGGCGAGCAGCGCAACGACTACCTCTTCGACCAGGTCAGCATGTACAGCTCGACCGACCTCGTGCACTGGACGTTCGAGAACGACATCCTCAGCGCCGAGTCCGACCCCGACCTCTCGCCCGCGAACATCGAGCGCCCCAAGGTCGTCTACAACGCGGCCACGGACAAGTACGTCCTGTGGGCCCACAAGGAGAACGGCGTCGACTACGGCGACGCCGAAGTGGCCGTGGCGGTCTCCGACACCGTCGACGGCGACTACGAGTACCAGGGCTCGTTCCGGCCCGCCGGGTACGACTCCCGCGACATGACCCTCTTCGTCGACACCGACGGCACCGGCTACCTCATCTCCGCCGCCGACGTCAACTACGACCTCAACGTCTACCGCCTCACCGACGACTACCTCGCCATCGACGAGCTCGTCTACGTCTTCGACGGCTACCACCGCGAGGCCCCGGCCGTGTTCCAGCGCAACGGGGTGTACTTCCTGGTCACTTCAGGCGCCACCGGCTGGAACGCCAACCAGACCCAGTACGCCACCACCACGAACTTCCCCGAAGGCGCCTGGTCCGGCTGGTCCAACGCCGGGAACTCCACCACCTACGGCTCCCAGCCGACCTTCGTCACCACGGTCCAGGGCACCGCCGGGACCAGCTACCTCTACATGGGCGACCGCTGGGGACCCCAATGGGGCGGCAAGCCCATGGACAGCGAGTACGTGTGGCTCCCCATCAGCTTCCCCAGCAGCACCAGCATGTCGCTGACCTGGTACTCCACCCTCAACATCGACGCCGCCGCGGGCACGGTCCAAGGCGTCGTGGGCAACGACGACGGGAGCCCCTACTCCACCAAGTTCGTCAACGCGGGCTCCGGCAAGTGCATCGACGTGCCCTCCGGCTCCAGCGCCGACGGCACCGCGCTCATCCAGTACGGCTGCTGGAACGGCGCCCCGCAGGCCTTCACCTTCGACCCGGTCTACCCCGGCTCCAAGGTCGGCTCCATCGCCAACACCGCCACCGGCAAGTGCTGGGACGTCCTCGACCAGTCCACCGCCAGCGGCGCCCCCGTCGGCCAGTGGGGCTGCTGGGCCGGGGGCAACCAGCGCTTCTCGCTCCGCGCCGCCGCCGGAGGCGGCTACCTGATCGTCGCCCAGCACTCCGGGCTGTGCGTCTCGGTCTCCGGCTCCTCCACCGCCGACGGCGCCGCCATCGTGCAGAGCACCTGCACCGGTGCCGCCAACCAGCGCTGGACGGTCACGGTCCGCTAGCGCGCGCCACATATATAAGGTCGCCGCGGGGCCGGGGGTCCCGCGGCGACCTGTGTCGCCTGCCTCATCCCCACCCCGCCGTTCGCCGCATGACCCTTGACCAGGCATAATCGAGAAGTTGCGCTCTCAGTGCGACGTCTCCGGGTCCCGAATCCGGACAACCTATGCGAGTCAGTCCAATTCTGGGCTGGCGTTTTAGCGAACGAAAGGAATCAGTCTCGTGGCTGATCAACAGCAAGCGGCCGGTGGCCGGGACGGCGGCGGCGACCGCCGCGGCGGTCGCGGCGGCCGCGGAGGACGCGAGGGCGGTCGCGGACGCGACCGCGCCGAGAAGTCCCCGCACATCGAGCGCGTCGTCACCATCAACCGCGTCGCCAAGGTCGTCAAGGGCGGCCGGCGCTTCGCCTTCACCGCCCTCGTGGTGGTCGGCGACGGCGCGGGCAACGTCGGTGTCGGCTACGGCAAGGCCAAGGAAGTCCCCGCGGCGATCGCCAAGGGTGTGGAGGAGGCCAAGAAGAACTTCTTCGAGGTCCCCCGCATCGGCGGCACCATCCCGCACGAGACGTTCGGCGAGGACGCGGCCGGCAAGGTGCTCCTGAAGCCCGCCTCCGCCGGTACCGGCGTCATCGCGGGCGGCCCCGTGCGCGCCGTGCTCGAATGCGCCGGCGTCCACGACGTCCTGTCGAAGTCCCTGGGCTCCTCGAACGCGATCAACATCGTCCACGCGACGGTGAAGGCGCTCAAGCAGCTCGAAGCCCCGGAGGCCGTCGCGGCCCGCCGCGGCATGCCCCTGGAGGACATCGCTCCCCAGGGCCTGCTGCGCGCCCGCGCCGAAGCCGCCCAGGCTGCGCAGGCTTAGGGGATCTGACATGGCACGTTTGAAGATCACCCAGCACAAGTCGGTCATCGGCGAGAAGCCGAAGGCCCGCGCGACCATCCAGACGCTCGGCCTTCGCAAGATCGGCCAGACCGTCTACAAGGAGGACCTCCCGCAGTACCGCGGCATGGTCCACCGCGTCCGTCACCTGGTCGACGTCGAGGAGGTCGAGTAGTCATGGCTATCCGCATTCATGACCTTCAGCCCGCCCCCGGCGCCAAGAAGGCCAAGACCCGCGTGGGTCGCGGTGAGGGCTCCAAGGGCAAGACCGCCGGCCGCGGCACCAAGGGCACCAAGGCCCGCAAGACCGTGCCGGCCGCGTTCGAGGGCGGCCAGCTGCCGCTCCAGAAGCGCCTGCCGAAGCTCAAGGGCTTCAAGCCGCACAACAAGCTCGTCTACCAGGTCGTCAACCTCGACCGCCTCGTGGAGCTCTTCCCCGAGGGCGGCCAGGTCGGCCCCGAGCAGCTGATCGAGGTGGGCGTCCTCAACAAGAAGGAGCTCATCAAGGTCCTCGGCTCCGGCGAGCTCGAAGGCGTCAAGTTCGACCTGTCGGCGCACGCCTTCTCCGCTTCCGCCACCACCAAGGTCGCCGCCGCCGGCGGCTCGACCACCGTGGTGGACAAGAAGACCGGCGAGGCGCTCGCCGAGTAGGGCGGACGTACAACTGATCTGCGCAAACGGGCCGGAGGGAACTCCGGCCCGTTTCGTCATGCTGAGTGCCGAATACTCTGCGTCCGAATGCGCCTGCTAGGCTCCCTTGGCGAGGTCCACCGTCTTCCTCGGGCGCGTGACCCTCCCCACTACGAACTTCACACGCCCACTGGTAACGAAAGGTGTTGCACCGCAACACCATGGGCCCCGCCAGGGGGTCTTGTTCAGGAGGAACCGCATTGCTCTCCGCCTTCATCAGCGCGTTTCGGACCCCGGATCTGCGCAAGAAGATCCTGTTCACCCTGATGATCATCGGTCTGTACCGACTGGGTGCGCAGATGCCGAGCCCCGGCATCGACTATGCCGCGGTGCAGTCCTGCCTGAACATCCAGCCGACCGATGAAGCCGGCGTCTTCGGCCTCCTGAACCTGTTCACCGGTGGAGCGCTCCTCCAGCTCTCGGTCTTCGCACTCGGCGTGATGCCGTACATCACCGCGTCGATCATCATGCAGCTCTTGACGGTCGTGATCCCCAGGCTGGAGCAGCTCCGCAAGGAGGGCCAGCCCGGCCAGGTCAAGATCACCCAGTACACCCGGTACCTGACGCTCGGCCTCGCCCTGCTCCAGGCCTCCGGGTACATCGCTCTGGCGCGGTCGGGGATCCTGTTCCAGACCGAGTGCCCGAGCCCGATCCTGCCGGACCTGTCGGCCACCGACGCGAACATCCCCTACTGGATGTCCGTCATCGTCGTCGTCGCGGTCATGGTCGCGGGCTCCGCGATGATCATGTGGTTCGGCGAGCAGATCACCGAGCGCGGCGTCGGCAACGGCATGAGCCTGCTGATCTTCGCGTCGATCGCCGCCCAGATGCCCGGCCAGTTCTGGTCCCTCCAGGAGTCCGAGGGCTGGTTCATGTTCGCGGTCATCGTGGGCCTGTGCATCGCGATCATGGTGGCGGTCATCTTCATCGAGCAGTCGCAGCGGCGCATCCCGGTGCAGTACGCCAAGAAGATGGTCGGGCGCCGCATGTACGGCGGCACCTCCACGTACATCCCGCTCAAGGTCAACCAGGCCGGCGTCGTCCCCGTCATCTTCGGCTCGTCGCTGCTGTACATCCCGACGCTGTTCCGCCAGCTCAACCAGAACAGCGACGCCTCGTGGGTCCAGTTCATCGACCGGTACCTGCTCAACCAGGGCTCGTGGGTCTACATCACGCTGTACGCGTTCCTCATCATCTTCTTCACGTACTTCTACGTGTCGATCACCTTCAAGGTCGACGACGTCGCCGAGAACATGAAGAAGGCCGGCGGGTTCATCCCGGGCGTGCGGCCCGGCAACCCGACCGCGACCTACTTGCAGCGAGTCCTGTCACGCCTGACCTTCCCGGGCTCGCTCTATCTGGCCGCGATCGCTATCCTTCCCAATCTGGCCATCATCGCGTTCGGTAACCAGCAGCTGTTCGCTCAGTTCGCGTTCGGCGGCACCTCGGTGCTGATCATGGTGGGCGTCGGCCTGGAGTCGGTCAAGCAGATCGAGTCCCAGCTGATGCAGCGCCACTACGAGGGCTTCCTGCGCTGACGCAGGACTGACCTCGGTGCCACAGCGCGGCCGCCCAGGCCGCGCTATCGGCACGCTCGGCGAACGCCAGGTCGCCGAGGATCGGCAGCACGACACGGGAGGAACTTCTTTGCGACTGGTACTCGTAGGCCCGCCCGGGGCCGGCAAGGGCACCCAGGCGGAGATCATCGCCGAACGCCTCGGCATCCCCAAGATCTCCACCGGCGACATCTTCCGCGCCAACGTCTCCGGCGGCACCCCGCTGGGCCTCAAGGCCAAGGAGTACATGGACGCAGGGGACCTCGTCCCCGACGAGGTCACCAACGAGATGGTGGCCGACCGCCTCGCGCAGGACGACGCCGCCGACGGCTTCCTCCTCGACGGCTACCCCCGCAACACCGAGCAGGCGAAGGTCCTCGACGGCATCCTCAAGGCCGCCGGGACCGTCCTCGACACCGCGCTCGAACTGGTCGCCAGCGACGACGAGGTCGTGCGGCGCCTGTCGGGCCGCCGCGTCTCCAAGTCCACCGGCAAGGTCTACCACCTGGAGTTCGACCCGCCCGCGGACCCGGACTCCGACGACCTCTACCAGCGGTCGGACGACCAGCCGGAGACCATCAAGAACCGCCTCAAGGTCTACGCGGAGCAGACCGCGCCGCTCGTGGGCTACTACGAGGAGCAGGGCAAGCTCGTGCGGATCGACGCGATCGGCGAGGTCGCCGAGGTGACCGAGCGGGCCCTCGCCGCCATCGGCGCCGCGGAGTAGCCGCGTGTTCCGCCGTCGCGACCGGATCCAGTACAAGACCCCGGAGCAGATCCGCAAGATGCGGGCCGCCGGCCTCGTCGTCGCCGAGGTCCACCAGGCCATGCGCGAGTCCGCGGGCCCCGGCGTCTCGACGGCGGAACTCGACCGCATCGCCGAGCAGGTCATCCGCTCCTCCGGGGCGGTCCCCTCGTTCAAGGGCTACGACATCGGCTTCGGGCCCTACCCCGCCTCGATCTGCTCGTCGGTGAACGAGCAGGTCGTCCACGCCATCCCGTCCGAGGACGCCGTGCTCAAGGCCGGGGACCTGCTGTCGGTCGACGTCGGCGCGATCGTCGACGGCTGGCACGGGGACGCGGCGATCACCATCGAGGTCGGCGAGGTCGCCCCCGAGCTGCGGGCGCTGCGCGAGGCGTGCGAAGCGTCCATGTGGGCCGGGATCCGGGCCGCGGCGACGTCGAAGCGCCTCGGCGGGATCTCGCACGCGATCGAGCACTCCGTGGAGCACTCGGGCGAGTACGGGATCGTCACCGGCTTCGGCGGGCACGGCATCGGCACCGAGATGCACCAGGACCCGCACATCCTCAACTACGGCCGCCCGAACGAGGGCCCGAAGCTCCGCCCGGGCATGGCCCTGGCGATCGAGCCGATGGTCACCCTCGGCTCGCCCGACACCGCGGAGCTGGAGGACGGCTGGACCATCGTCACCGACGACGGCTCCGTCGCCGCCCACACCGAGCACACCATCGCGCTGTGCGAGGACGGCGTGTGGGTCCTGACGGCCCCCGACGGCGGCGTCGAACAACTGGGCGAACTCGCTGCGAGCGCGGCTCGCGGTGAATAGGACTCCGATGCCATAATGGCCTCGTGACCGAAGACCACGGCAAGCTGCGCATCTCGAACGCCGACCGCGACGAGGCTATCGCGCAGCTCCGCGCGGCCCTGGACGAAGGGCGCATCGACCTCGGAGAGTTCGACGAGCGGTCCCTGGCCGCCTACAGCGCCAAGACCAACGCCGAGCTCGACCTCATCTTCGAGGACCTCCCCGGCGGCCGCCCGAAGGTCGGCGAGGTCGTCCCGGCCGCCGAGGCGCCCGCCGCCGCGCCCGCGGCCCGGCCCGAGCGCCGCGAGAGCTGGATCAGGCGCGTGCCCGCGCTGCGCGGCCTGGTCACCGTGGGCGCGATCTGCACCGCCGTCTGGGCCGCGACCTGGATCGGCTCGGGGGAGCCGGGCTACTTCTGGCCGATCTGGCCCATCCTGGGCCTCGGCATCGCCACGGTCGTCCAGGTGGTCAACCTCGGGTTCGGCGACGACGACGAAGACGGGGACGACGACGAGGACCGCCGCGACCGGGGCCACCGCCACGGCCACCACGGCGGCCACCACGGCCGCACCTCCCACTGACGCCCCCGGCAGCCCCTGCGAACACCCATCCCAAGGAGCCCCCACATGTCCTCCCTCGAACGGTACGGCGACCGCACGATGCGGATCGGCAACCCCGAGCGCGGCGCCCTGACGGAGATCCTCCGCGCGGCGGTCGACCAGGGGTACATCGACCTCGACGAGTACGAGAAGCGCGTCGACGTGCTCCTCGCGGCCCAGACCGTGGGCGACGCCGAGGCGGTCCTCGCGGACCTGCCCGCGTACCAGCGGATCCTCGACTCCCAGGAGCCCGAGAAGCTCGGCACGCCCGACTGGATCAAGTGGCTGTGGTTCGGGTTCTCGATCCCGATCGGCATCAACGTCGGCGTGTGGGCGGTCGTGGAGGCCCTCACGGACGGCCCGATCTACTTCTGGCCCATCTGGGTCATCGTCCCGATGGCCGTCATCGGCACGGCCCTGACGTTCGCCGAGCGCCTCATCATCCGGCCCGCCGAGGAGCGCAAGCGCCGGGAGCGCCTGCGCCGCAAGCGGAACCGCTGACAAGACAAGCGAAAAGCCCCGCAGCGCGAGCCGCGGGGCTTTTTCAGATGGGGTGATCGACGGGACTTGAACCCGCGACCTCCTGGACCACAACCAAGCGTTCTACCAGCTGAACTACGACCACCATCGGGCTTCAACAAGGAAGCCGGGGACAATAATAGCCACCCGCATGCGCGTGATGTCAACGGGGTTGGGTGTCCGCGGTCTCACCCGGCGACTCGACCAGGGCCGCGGCGGCGGCCTTCGCCTCCTCGCTCGTGGGCCCGGGCAGCGGCACGAACACGGTGCGGCGGTAGTACTCCAGCTCCTGCACGCTCTCCTTGATGTCGGCGAGCGCGCGGTGGGCGAGGCCCTTCGGCGGCTGGTTGTAGTACACGCGCGGGTACCAGCGCCGCGAGAGCTCCTTGATGGAGGACACGTCGATCATGCGGTAGTGCAGGTGCGCGTCGAGCTTGGGCATGTACTTGGTGATGAACGTGCGGTCGGTGGCGATGGAGTTGCCGCACAGGGGGGCGGTGCGCGCCTCGGGGACGAAGCGCTTGACGTACTCCAGGACCTGGTCCTCGGCCTCGGCGAGGCTGATCCGCGAGGCCCGCACCTCGTCGGTGAGGCCGGACTTGGCGTGCATGTCGGCCACGAACGCGCCCATGTTCCCCAGCACGGCCTCGTCGCACGCGATCACGATGTCGATGCCGTCGTCCAGGGGGGTCAGGTCCGGTCCGGTGACGAGCACGGCGATTTCGATGAGGGCTTCGGCGTCCGGGTCGAGACCGGTCATCTCGCAGTCGACCCACACAAGGCGTTCTTCTGTCACCCGGCCAACTCTACGCGCCGCCGGTCACGGGCGTGATCTTCGAGTCACGGGCTCGGAAGCGGCCCGCGGCGGCCCGGGGAGGCGCAGACTGAGAGGAACGAGGGGTGCTCGGAATCCGACATCAACAGCTGAGAATGGTGTTGCTTGTCACCGCTACCGTCCGCTATGGTGCGGATATCAGAGCGTCGCCGCCTTCCCGGCCGGAAACCGAGTGATTCGGGCCGCAAAGAGATGATCTCTCAACTTTTTCAAGGTAAGGCGCGTGTACCCCTAGAGATTGAAGGTTTGCGATGAAGCAGGCCGGAGACGATACCGTGACCAGGAATCGGATCGCCCCACCGCGACGCCGGTGAGGTGATCTCCGTCTCAGAGGCATCATGAACGATCCCCGCGCCCGTCCCAGTGACAGGAGCCGTGAACCGAGCATAGCCCGCGAGACCGGACGACGGGATTGCGCGAACGCCCGCAAGGGCACCCGTTCGCATCAGTTTCGTAACCGTGGCGCATCGAACACCGGGGCACGGAATTCCACGCAACGAAGCGGTCGTTGTAACTGGTACACCGTTCACGCGGTGTCGGGGGACGAGGAAGCTGGAGGAGACCTTGAGCGTGGATACTACTGACACACCCACCCTCACCACCCAAGAGGTCGCTGAGGAACGAGACCTTGTAGGCGTTTACCTGCACGAGATCTCGAAGACGCCGCTGCTCGACGCCGCCGCCGAGGTGGACTTGGCGAAGGCGGTCGAAGCGGGTCTGTTCGCGAAGCACCTGCTCGGTGAAGGGGAGACCTTCGGCGGCGCCTCCGAGAAGGAGCTCGGCCGCCTGATCGAGGACGGCGCGCGCGCGAAGGAGCAGTTCATCAAGGCGAACCTGCGGCTGGTCGTGTCGATCGCCCGCCGGTACGTCCGCTCCGGGATGCCCATGCTCGACCTGATCCAGGAGGGCAACACCGGCCTGGTCCGCGCGGTCGAGAAGTTCGACTACGCGCGCGGCTTCAAGTTCTCGACCTACGCCACGTGGTGGATCCGCCAGGCCATCAGCCGGGCGATCGCCCAGCAGGAGCGCACCGTGCGCCTGCCGGTGCACCTGGTCGAGGACGTCAACCGGATGCGCAACGTCACCCGCCAGCTCACCCGCGAGCTCGGCGGCGACCCCGAACCCGACCAGGTGGCCGCCGCGCTCGGCGTCACGGTCGAGCGGGTCAATGAGCTCATCCGCTGGAGCCAGGACACCGTCTCGCTCGACACGCCGATCGGCGACGACGGCGACACCAACCTCGGCGACCTGGTCGCCGACTCCGACGAGCCCAGCCCCGAGGACGTCGTCCTCGCCGGGATGGAGCGGCAGCGGATCGAGATGATGCTCAACCACCTCGACGAGCGCTCGGCCGGCATCGTCAAGGCCCGCTACGGCCTCGAAGACGGCCGCGAGCACTCGCTCACCGAGGTCGCGCACCGGTTCCACCTGTCGCGCGAACGCATCCGCCAACTGGAGATCCAGGCGCTCGCGCGCCTCAAGGAGCTCGCCAACGACCAGGTCATGGCCGAGGCGGCTTGAAGGCGTAAGCGCTGAGACGACGGCGGAGGGCCGGGGCGAAAGCCCCGGCCCTCCGTCTTGCCCTGCGGCCTCACGGCGCGGGTCAGACCCGGCGGTAGCCGTCGATCGACATGCCCATGTCGAGGTCGGAGATCTTCACGACGTCGCCCGGCTTGGGCGCGTGGATGACCTGGCCGTCGCCGATGTAGATCGCCATGTGGTTCTGGCCGTTGTAGAAGACCAGGTCGCCCGGCTTCAGGTCGTCGCGGCCGATCGCGGAGGTCTCGTCCCAGATCGCCCACGTCGAGTGGGTCAGGGAGATCCCCGAGACGCCGTAGGCGCCCGTGACCAGGCCCGAGCAGTCCCAGGTGTCGGGGCCGGCCGCGCCGAACACGTACGACTCGCCGAGCTGGTCCTTCGCGAACTGGACGGCGGCGGTCGCGGCGTCGGCGCTGTACTCGGCCGTCGAACCGGACGAGGAAGAGGAGGAGGACGACGAGGACTCGCTCTCGGCCTCCGCGGCGGCGGCCTCGGCCTCGGCCGCGGCGGCCTCGTCGTAGGCGGCCTGGGCCTCCTCGATCTGCGCGTCGAGCCCGTCGACCTCGGTCGTGAGGTCGGCGATCTGCGCGGTGAGCGTCTCGCTGGTCTCGGTGGCCTCCTGGGCCTCGGCGTACTTGTCGCTCTGCTCCTGCGCGTACTCGACGAGCGAGGAGACCTTCGCGCCGAGCTCGTCGTCGGCGGACTCGACCGCGGCGGTGACGTAGGTGAGCTGGACGTCGGAGGAGCCGTAGTCGGCGGCCGCGGCGTCGATGACGGCCTGTGCGGCGGCGAGGTCGGTCTGGAGTCCGGTGATGGTGGCGGCGGTGGTGTCGCGCTCGGTTTCGAGGTCCTCCAGGTGGTCCTGGATCTCGGAGGCGGACGCGGCGTCGTAGTCGATGTCGTCGGCCGCGTGGGCGCGGCTGCCCGCGAACGCCGTCACGAGCCCGACGGTGGCGACGGTGACGCCGGTGTAGGCGGCGACGCGGCGGAGGATCGCGCTCGCGCGCGAACGATGGTCGATGTCTGTGCAGGTCTGAGCCACCGGGTGGCCTTTCTTCCTCGGCCGCCTACCGGGTTAGCTGTCGGGTTCGGGCAGGGAAGGTGCCCTACCCGCCGTAGGGTCTCGGCGGGATTCACCCCTGCGCCGTCGCTGTGCTCGTTCGAGCAGCGGGGGGAACGGCGCGGCTGGGTCCCCGGCCCGCGCTGCGGTGTATCGCCCTGCACCGGGAGGAACGGGCGTCATGCGCTGCGCGGCTCGGCGGTCCGGACGGGTGGGTCTCTGGGGGAGCCCTGAGGACCCGACCGGAACAGCCGCCGACGCTAGTCCAGGGTGACCCGCATCGCCAAGTCCTGTGTGAGCGTCTTCACCGATCGAGACCGGACAGTCGTGACGCGACGGGAGACAGGGCCACTATCCTGCGGCTTTATTGTCCGAACGGCCGACCTCGGGCTGGACCGTCCGCCCGGACGGTTCAGAAGCTCCGGAGGGACTTCGGCGGGGGCGGGGATTTGATCGCGGTGGCGTCGGTGGCCGGGGGCGCGCCCGCGATGTACTCCCGCAGTTCGGTGCCTTCCACGACGCGGCAGGGGAAGGCGGCGCCCGCGCAGCGGCGGCGCAGCTGGGCGATCGGGAGTTCCGCGCCCGAGGCCGCGGCCACGACATTGCCGAAGCGTCGGCCGCGCAGCACCGCGGGTTCGGCCATGACCGCCACGTGCGGCCACACCTCCTGCATCGCCGCGAGCGCGGGCTTCAGGAACTTCATCTGGCCGCCGTCGCAGAGGTTCACCGCGTAATGCCCGCCCGGGCGCAGGACCCGGTTCGCGCCGTGGAGGAACTCGGTGCTCGTGACGTGCGCGGGCACCCGCGCGCCGTCGTACACGTCGGTGATGACGAGCTCGTAGCTCGCGTCGGGCGCCGACTCGATCGCCTCGCGCGCGTCGGTGCGGCGGATCTTCACCTTGACGCCGCGGGGGAGCGGGGCCTCGGCCCGGACGAGTTCGATGAGCTCCTCGTTCGTCTCGACCGCCTGCTGGTACGAGCCGGGCCGGGTCGCCGCCACGTAGCGCGCCATCGCCAGCCCGCCCGCGCCGAGGTGGAGGACCCGCAGCGGCCGCTTCCGCTCGGCGGCGGCGTCGACGAGGTACGCGATGCGCTGCATGTACTCCGCGTCCAGGTAGGACGGGTCGTCGAGGTCGATCGTCGCCTGGACGACCTCGTCGTAGACGAGGTGGAGCAGGTTCGGGCGGCCGGGGTCGCGGTCGAAACGGAGGGCGTCAGGCATGGCGGGGCCGTTCGGGTTCGGGGAGCACGTCCTAGATTGTGCCCGAAGGGCCCTGGCTCGCCTGCGTGCGCGCCGACGCGGCGATGTGCGCGATCCGCCGCAGCGCCGCGAACACCGTCTCGCCGAGGACCGTCGCGGTGACCGCCTGCTCGACGTCGACGCCTTCGATCTTCGTGGCCTCCGCGATCGCCTCCATGTCGGCCGAGGCGAGGGCCGCCGCCGCGTCCGCGTAGTGCCCCAGCACCTCCTGCGGGTCGGGATTCCCCAAGCGGTAGAACGCGGTCAGGGCCGTGACCATCGCGTCGCGGTACATGGGCGGCGCCACCTCGGCCCAGCCGTACTCGTTCAGCAGCTGGTCGACCGTGCGCTCCGCGGCCTCCGTCGTCCCTTCGCTGGCGAGGGAGAACGTCGGGTCGCGGTGGGTCGCCGCAAGCGTCGCGCCGAGGGCCTGGAAGGCCGACTCCGGGTGGCGCGCAAGCACAGTGAGCACCTCGCCGATCTGCGCCACCGAGAGGCCCGCGGTCTCGGAGAGGGCCCGGATCAGCGTCAGCCGGTGCACGTGCTCGGGCCCGTACTCGACGGTGTTGCCCTCGCCGTGCGCGCCCGCCTGGAGGAGGTGCTCCCGCAGGTAGTACTTGATCGTCGCGGCCGGGACGCCCGTCCGCTCCGACAGCTCGCCGATGCGCATACGAGGGAGTCTATGACGGAAAGCGCGCCCGCGTTACCGTTGAGCCGCGGCCGGATCCCCTGCCCGAATCCACCCCACCGGAAAGGCGTTGGTCCCATGAGCGACCTTCGGACGGCCCTCCTCGAAGAGCTCCGCGAGATCGCGGCGGGGCCGGTGCCCGCGTTCGACCCGGCGCTCGCCGACGACTTCGCCGCGACCGGCCGCCGCCTGCCCTACGAGGTGCAGTACTTCGCGCGCCGCCGCCACCTCGCCGCGCTCGCCATCACCGGGGACGGGGCCGCGCTCTCCTCCCTGGTCAAGGACGTCTGCCAGGAGCGGTCCTGGGCCCTGCCCGCGCACTGGGGCGAGGACTTCGACCCGCGCACCTGCGTCGACCTGTTCGCGTGCGAGACCGCGCAGACCCTCGCCGAGATCCTGCGGCTGCGCGAGGACGTCGAGGGCGCCGAGCAGGTCGAGGCCGAGATCCGCGAGCGCGTGCTCGACCCGTTCTTCGAGTCGGAGTTCCCGTTCTGGTGGGAGCTGCGCATCTCCAACTGGACCGCCGTGTGCGCGGGCGCCGCCGGGCTCGCGGCCCTCGCGCTCGGGTACGACACCGACGTCATCCGCGGCCGGGTCCTGCCCGCGCTCCAGAGCTACCTGTTCTCGTTCGGGCCCGACGGCGGCTGCGTCGAGGGCGTCTACTACTGGATCTACGGCTTCGGGTACTTCACGTACTTCGCGGAGGCCTGGCGCGAGGCCACCGGCGAGGACCTCCTCGAAGGCAACGAGGCCATCGCCGCGTTCCCGGCCCGCGCCCAGCTCTACCCCGGCTCGTTCGCCACCTTCGGCGACACCGACGCCGACCCGCTCCTGCCCGCGGGCCTGCTCACCCGCCTCCACGACCGGCTCGGCGCGGACCTGCCCGCCGCCGACCGGCCCCAGACCTTCGCTGAGGACGAGTGCGCGCGCTGGGCCCCGCTCACCCGCACCCTCGAATGGGGCCGCCCCCTCCCCGAGGAGATCGCGCCCGCCCGCACCCTCCTGCCCGAGGTCGGCTGGTTCGTCGAGCGCCGCCAGCTCGGGCGCCGCATGTGGGCCCTCGCCGTCAAGGGCGGCTACAACGAGGAGCCCCACAACCACCTTGACCTCGGCTCGTTCATCATCGCCGTCGACGGCGAGCAGCTCCTGTGCGACGCCGGGGCCGGGGAGTACACCGCCGCGTACTTCGGCGACGAGCGCTACGAGCAGGTCCACCCCTCGGCCGCGTGGCACTCCGTGCCCACCGTCGAGGGCGCCGCGCAGCAGCCCGGCGAGGATTCGCGCGCCGAGCTCGTCGACGGGCCCGAGGGCCTGGAGGTGTACGTCGACGCGTACGGCGACGGCGCGCTCATCCGCAAGTTCTCCTGGACCGACGACGGGATCTCGCTGCGCGACTTCGGACCCGAGCTCACAGAGACGTTCGTCAGCCGCATCAGGCCCGAGCTCGAAGGCGACCGCGCCGTCTGGACCGGCGAGCGCGGCACCCTCATCCTCCACGGCGTCAACCCCGAGGACGCGGTGGTCGACTCGGTCGACACCGCCGACCACCGCGGCGTCGCCGACCGCCTATGGGCGCTCCGCTTCGGCCTCCCCGCCGAGCCCTCGCGCCTCCGCTTCGAGCTGCTCTAGGAGCCCGTCGGCCTTGAGGCGCCGGCGCGCGGCCGCGATCGCCTCCTTCGTGTGCTCGAACAGCCGCCCCTGCTGCCACAGCGGCTCCAGGACCCCCAGGGCCGCAAGGGGTTTCGCATGGACCGGCTCCAGCCCCGAGAGGTACACGGCGATGCCGCGGTGCTCCAGGCGCTTGATCGCGTCGGCGAGGACCGTCGCCCCCGAAGCATCCATCGTGGACACCCGGCTCATGCGGAGCACGACCACCCGCACGTCCGCCACGTCCAAGAGCTGGAGCAGGAACCGGTGCGCCGCCGCGAAGAACAGCGGCCCTTCCAGCCGGTACGCCACGATGTGCTCGTGGAGCAGCGCCGCCTCCTCGTCGTGGTGGTCGCCGTGGTCGATCGGCTCCTCCTCCACCGACACCGACCGCGAGATCCGGCCCAGCGCCAGCAGCCCCGCCAGCGCGATCCCTATCGCCACCGCCCACACCAGGTTGAGCACCACCGTCGCGCCGAGGGTGAGCCACATGACCGCCGCGTCGGCGCGCGTCGACCGCGCCAGCGCCAGCATCGACCCGACCTCGATCATCCGGATCGACGTCGCGATGAGCACGCCCGCGAGCGCCGCGAGCGGGATGTGCGCGACCAGCGGCGCCAGCGCCAGCATCATGACCGCCAGCACCAGCGCGTGGGAGAGCGACGCGAGGCGCCCGGCCGCGCCGGACCTGACGTTCACCGCAGTCCGCGCGAGCGCCCCCGAGGACGGCATGCCGCCGAAGAACGGCGTCACCAGGTTCGCCACGCCCTGCCCGAGGAGCTCCCGGTCCGGATTGTGGTGCCTGCCGACGGTCATGTTGTCGGCGACGGTGGCCGACAGGAGCGATTCGAGTGCGCACAGGGCGCAGATCGCCACGGCCGCGGCCACGAGCTGCGGGGCCTCCGCGGCGAACGCGAGAAACCCGGCCTCCGGGGCCGGGATCGTGCGCGGCAGCGACCCGATGACGGCGACGTCCAGGTCCGCGAACCAGACCGCGGCGGTCGCGGCAACGACCGCGAGCAGCGGCGTGGGGATCTGCGAGTGCAGGCGCGAGCCGAGGAGGATCGCGGCGACCACCCCGGCGGCGACGCCGACCGGCGCCCAGTCCGGGCGCACCGCGAACGCGTGGAGCGAATCCCATGCGCCCGTGAGCATGTGCTCGTTTTGCGGTGGCATCCCCAGGGCTGAAGGCAGCTGCTGGACGGCGATGACGATCGCGACCCCGGCGGTGAAGCCCTCGACCACGGGGACGGGCACGTACCGCGCGTACCGGCCCGCGCCGGTCAGCGCGAGCGCCACGAGCATGAGCCCGGCCATGACCCCCACGAGCATGACGCCGGTGTGCGAGTGGGTGGCCGCGAGCGGCACGAGCACGACCGCCATCGTCCCGGTCGGGCCGGTGACCTGGAGGTTCGAGCCGCCGAGGAGCGCGGCGACGACCCCGGCGATGATGGAGGTGATGAGGCCCGCGAAGGCCCCCAGACCCGAGGCGATCCCGAACCCCAGCGCGAGCGGCAGGGCGACGACCGCGACGGTGAGCCCGGCGAGGAGGTCGGTGTGCCAGTGGCGGCCGAGGTGCTGGAAGTCGGACCGTTCGGGAAACAGCTGTCGGAATCGTCGGCGTTTCGTGGCAGTTGTCTCTCGTATCGTGGTCATGAGCGTATTGTCCCGTCCGGTGGTACGGGAGGACGCCTCCAACGCGCCGGGGCGGCGCCCGCTTCGCTTGCTGCCGTAGGATCGCGACCGTGCGTGAGAGAGGTCTGGAGACCGCGGTCCGGGTCGGCGGCGCGGTCGTCGCAGTGGCCGCGGCGGCCCTCGCCGCCCTGATCGAATCGTTCCTCGTCCCGACCTACTGGGACGGGATCGCCGTCCCGCTCGCCGGGGCGCTCGCGTTCGCCGGGAACTGGGCGCTCGCCGCGCTGGCGGTGTGGTGGACGGGGACGCGGTGGGGCGCGCTGCTCACGGCGCTCGCGTGGTTCGCGGTGGTCCTGACCGCCTCGATGCCGACGTCGGCGGGGTCGCTCGTCATCACCAGCGGCTTCAACGGCTACGCGCTGCTCCTGGCCGGTACCGCCGGGATCGCCGTCGCGCTGTGGCGGTATTTTCGTCCCAGACCGAGCAAAGCCCCCTCTGCCCCGAAGGAGTCCCGACCGTGACCCTCCTCAGCCGCCTCCTGATGCCGCACTGGCCGTCGATCTACGGCTTCGCGCTGGGCCTGATCGCCGCGAACCTCGCGGGCCGGATCGCCTCGAACGTGTGGGGCGAGGGCACTGCGATCGGCGACCTCGTGGGCCTGTACACGTTCGGCGCGATGTCCGCCGTCGCGATCGCGGCGGGGATCTGGTGGGGCGTGCGGCGCCGCCGCCAGGAGATCACCGGCGAGCTGCTCGTGATCTTCCTGGTCGCGACCCTGTTCGCCGTCCTCGTCAACCCGCTCATCGCGCGCGTGGACTACCCGAACCTCCAGGGCGTGTTCTCGCAGATCCCGATCTACTTCGCGCTGCTGGCCCTGTCGGGCTGGGTGGGGTTCCTCATCGTGATGGCCCTCGGCGTCGACCGCTACGGCCGCGAGCTGAAGGCCACGAAGATCGCGTTCGAGCGCAAGGCGAGCCCGTCGAAGAAGGCCGCCGCCGCTAAGGCCTGACCCGGTACCCGTACCGGTAGCGCTCGGCGTACCCGAGCCGCTCGTACATCGCGATCGCGGGCGCGTTGTCGGCCTCCACCTGGAGGGCGGCGCGCGCCGCGTCCGTCTCCGCGCCCCACGCTTCGAGGGCGGCGAGGATCTCGGTGCCGAGCCCCCGGCGCCGGTACTCGGGGGCGGTGCCGATGCTCGTGACGGCGAGGAGGTCCCCGGCGACGGCCCCGCGCCCGCGGGCCGCGAGCGCGCCGTCCCTCCAGATCTCGGCGTAGGCGCGGCCGGGCCCCGACCCGAAGACCCGCGGCGCCGTCGAGGCCGCGCCGCGGTCGGTCTGCGCGAGGAACGCCGCGCTCGGCGCGTCGGTGAGCACCGCTTCGCCGTCGTAGCGGGTGCCCTTGAGGGCCTTGACCATCACGACGGTCTCCATCTCGTACGTCCAGCCGCGCGCGGCCAGCTCGTCGTCGAGGCGCCGCGTCACGGGCCCGGCCATGGAGAACTTCGGGACCAGGCCGCGCGCTCCGTACCAGTCGACGACCGCCGCGACGGCCGCGTCGACGCCGCCTTCGGGCGCGGTGAGCGCCAGGACCGAGTTCGCGCGGTTGGTGAACCCGCCGGCGGCCCGCAGCAGCCAGCCGCCGAGCGCGGCGGTCTCGGTCGCGGGCCACGTCTCGGCCAGGAGCCGCTCGGTGGCGACGATCTCCGAGAACGGGACGGGCTTCGGCGGCACGACCCGCGCGGCGACCACCGTGCCCGGGGACACATCGACGTCGCCGGTCCTCGTGCGCACCCGCCACACGTCCCCGGCGGCGACGAGTTCCCCGGTCACGTCCCTGTAGCGGCGCCCCGGCGCGGGGTCGGCGAGGCCGACCCGGACCACCACCCGGCGGCCGACGTGTTCCGGTCCCAACATCTGGGGGCACCCCTATCCTTGCGAGCCGCATGCCGAAATAAGCTTTAGGCTCATCACAGCGCAGTCCGCCCGACAGCGCCCCGTAGGAAGGACGACTCGTGACTTACGTTATCGCCGAGCCGTGTGTGGATGTCCTCGACAAGGCGTGCATCGAAGAGTGCCCGGTCGACTGCATCTACGAAGGCAACCGGATGCTCTACATCCACCCGGACGAGTGCGTCGACTGCGGTGCATGCGAGCCGGTGTGCCCGGTCGAGGCGATCTTCTACGAGGACGACGTCCCCGACGAGTGGGCGCCGTACACCAAGGCCAACGTCGACTTCTTCGACGACCTCGGCAGCCCCGGCGGGGCCTCCAAGGTCGGCAAGATCGACAACGACGACCCGTTCGTGGCCGGTCTTCCGCCGAAGGCGGAGTAGTGGCGCTGCGCCGCCTCCACGGCGCGTCGCCCGCGCGGCGGCTGCCGCGCTTCCCGTGGGACCGGATGGCCCCGTACAAGGAGCGCGCGGCCGCGCACCCCGACGGCCTCGTCGACCTCACCGTCGGCGCGCCCGTCGACCCGGTGCCCGCCTCGATCCAGGCGGCGCTGCACGAGGCCGCCGCGATGCCCGGCTACCCCACGGTCGCCGGGCCCCCCGACCTCGCCGCCGCGATGCGCTCCTGGCTGCACCGCCACACCGGCGTCGCCGAGGACGTCGCGGTCCTCCCGACCGTGGGCTCCAAGGAGCTGGTCGCGAACCTGCCGTTCCAGCTCGGGATCGGCCCCGGCGAGACCGTCGCCTACCCGGAGATCGCCTACCCCACGTACGAGATCGGCGCGATCCTCGCGAAGGCCGACCCCGCGCCCGTCGCCGACCCGCGCGACGCCGCGGGCTCGCGCCTGCGCCTCGCGTGGATCAACTACCCGACGAACCCGACCGGCGAGACCGCCTCCGTCGAGCACCTGCGCGGCCTGGTCCGCTGGGCCCGCGACTCGGGGATCGTCATCGCCTCCGACGAGTGCTACCTGACGCTCGGCTGGGACGACGACCACCCGCCGGTGTCGATCCTCGACCCGCGCGTCAACGACGGCGACCTCACCGGCCTGCTCGCCGCGCACTCGCTGTCGAAGCGCTCGAACCTCGCCGGGTACCGCTCGGCGTTCCTCGCCGGGGACCCCGCGCTCGTCGCCGACCTCCTGGAGATCCGCCGCCACGCGGGCTTCATGGTCCCGTGGGCCGTGCAGCGCGCCACGATCGCCGCCCTCCACGACGAGGAGCACGCGATCGACCAGCGCGAGCGCTACCGGCGCCGGCGCGAGGTCCTGCGGGCCGCCGTCGAGTCCGCCGGGCTGCGCATCGACCACTCGGCCGCGGGCCTCTACCTGTGGGCCACCCGCGACGAGGACTGCTGGGACACCGTCGCCTGGCTCGCCGAGCGCGGCATCCTCGCCGCCGCGGGGGAGTTCTACGGCGCCAAGGGGAACCGCCACGTGCGGCTGTCCCTGACGGCGACCGACGAGGCGATCGCGGACGCCGCGCAGCGCCTGAAGTGACGCATGCGAAAGGGGCCCGCAGCCGGTGTGCTGCGGGCCCCTTCGCGGTGCGTCCGTTAGTCCTTCGGAATCGCCGGGACGTCGACCGGCGGGTCGACCGGCAGGTCCGGCGCCGCGCCGGTCACCGTCGCGAGGATGTCCTGGCAGGTCTGCGCCAGCGCCCCGATGTCGGGGAGCGCGGGCGCGTCGCCGCCGCCGGGCACCGGAAGCGGCAGCGGCGGCAGCTGCTCGTACTCGTCGAGGCTCTCGGCCGGGATCGGCGCCCCGGCGTCGAGCGCGGCCTGAAGGTCCGTCAGGCACGTGGCGAGGTCGGTGAGCGCGGTCGGGTCCGGAACGGGCAGGTCGCCCGGCACCGGCAGGTCGCCCGCCCCGGGCAGCGGCGGAAGCTGCTCGCTGTTGACCGTCTCGACTTGGTCGGCGGGTGCCGCGGCCCCGACCGCCGGTGCGGCGGCGAGGACGGCGAACGGTACGGCGGCCCCGATGAGGATCGCGCGCCAGGTGTTCTTGCGTACTCCGTTGGACGTGGACTGTGCCATGAGGATTGCTCCTGTGGATCGTCGGCGCTCCCGGCTCAGGTGCGGTCCTGCCTATGACCGTCCGCTCGAACGGCCCGACCGCCCCGTCGGCACCGGGATGCCTAACTTTCCGTAGGACTTTATGTACTCGACGTAATCCGCGCACCGGTTCGAGGGAATCCGCCGGGCAAATACCGACATCCTGCCCGACCGGGACGCCCTGAGCAGGGCGATCACCGCGAAATCAGTTCGTCCGAAAGCCGACAGTTCTGAAAGAAGCGATTGGCGGGCGTCGGACCCTTCGGCCACACTGGTCGGGTGACTGACTCGCTGCTCATCGGACGCGACCATCCCGCCTCCGCCCTGCGCGCGGCCGTCGACCGCACCGCGGCCAGCCACGGCGGACTCGTCCTCGTCGTCGGCGAGGCCGGCATCGGCAAGACCGCCCTGGTCACCGCGGCCGCCGCGGGCCGCCGCGACGAGCTCCTCGTCGCCTTCGCGACCTCCTGGGAATCCGAGGCCGTCCCCGACAACTGGCTGTGGCTCCAGGTCCTGCGCTCGATCCGCGGCCAGTTCGGCGAGGACGCCTGGCGGTCGCTGCGGCCCGCCCCCGCGATCGACGTGTTCCTCGGCGAGGGCGACGGCGCCCGGCCCGTCGACTTCGAACTCCACGACGCCGTCACCCAGCTGCTCATCTCCGCCTCGCGCCTCCGCCCGCTCCTCATCGTCCTCGACGACCTGCACTTCTCCGACGCCGCGAGCCTCGAACTGCTCAAGTTCGCCTGCCAGCACACGTTCTTCGAGCGCATCCTGTTCGTCGGCACCTACCGCGACTCCGAGATCGACCCCGGCCACCGCCTCCGCGGCCGCATGCTCCAGCTCGTCTCCAAGGCCGCCATGGTCGGCCTCGACGGCCTGGGCGACGACGGCGTCGCCGCCCTCGTCGAGGCCACCGTCGGCGCCGCCCCCGACCCCGACACGGTCGCCGAGATCACCCGCCGCACCGGCGGCAACCCGTTCTTCGTCGAGCAGACCGCGCTCCTGTGGGCCTCCGGGCAGCCCGTCGACGCCACGAGCGCCGGGATGCGCGACGCCCTGCGCCGCCGCATCGACCAGCTCCCCGAGCCGATCCTGAGGATGCTCGTCCTCGCCTCGGTCGGCGGCCGCGAGTTCCACGCCCGCATCATGTCCCAGGCCTCCGGCATCGACCTCCAGCGCATCGAAGGTGCGCTCGACACCGCCGTCCAGACCCGCCTCGTGCGCCGCGAACGGGACCGGTACGTGTTCGTCCACGACCTCGTCCGCGAGACCCTCTACAACACGATGGAGCCCGACGAGGCCGCCCACCACCACGGCTGCGTCGTGCGCGCCCTCGTCGCCGACGAGTCCCTCCAGAAGCACATGCTCATCACCGAGATCGCCCACCACGCCTGGCTCGCCGGAGACGACCTCGACCCTGAGATCGCCGTGGACCTCATCGCCCGCGCGGGCGCGAAAGCCAACGCCTGCATGAGCATCGGCGGCGCCGAGAAGTTCTTCCGCCGCGCCGTGGAGCGCTGCACGCCCGCCATGGCCCGCAAGCGGATCGTGCTGCGGATCCAGCTCGCCGACGCCGTGTGGTGGCTCCGGCGCGAGGACGAGGCCCGCGGCGTCTACGCGCTCGCCCTCCAGGAGGCCGAGGACCTCGGCGACCCGATGCTCCTCACCCGCGCCGCCATGGGCGCGCCCCAGGCCGAGCGCCTGCCTGAACTGATGCGGCTGAAGACCCTCGCCTACGAGGGCCTCGCGGGCGGGCCGCCCGAGCCGGGCCTCGACCACGAGGCGCTGACCCGGCAGCTGCTGTACCGCTTCATGATCGCCGCCCGCGAGTCCGGCGACGAGGAGGACATCTCCTTTGGCCTGTGGGCCTCCCACGCCGCCAACTGGGGTCCCGGCACCGCCGCGCAGCGCCAGGAGATCGTCGAGGAGCTCGCCGAGATCACCCGCCGCACCGGCGACGAGGAGATGCGGCTGCTGTCCTCCTCGCTGCGGTGGGTCGTGCTCCTGGAGCAGGGCGACCCGGCGTTCCTCGCGCAGCTCGCCGAGTTCCGCGCCCTCGCCGACGCGGCCGAGACCGACCACTGGCGCGGCGGCTCCAGCGTCGACCAGGCCATCATCGACATGTTCCAGGGCCGCTTCGACGCCGCGCAGGCCCGCATCGACGAGGCCGCCGCGCTCATGGACGGCGAACGCCCCCACCTCGACCTCGTCGACCACCTCCGCTGGGAGCTCCAGCTCGCGCGCGGCGAGGCCCCCGACGTCTCCGACGTGCACCGGTCGCATTTCGGCGGCCAGTACGCCGACCTGCTCTCCGGGATCAGCGCCCTGCGCCGCGGCGAGATCGGCCGGGCCCGCGGCCTCCGCGACCGCCTGGCCGCCGCCGACGGTCAGTACGGCTCGTGGGAGTCGCTGATGCTGCGCTTCGAGGCCGAGCTCGCGGCCGCCGACGGCGACGCCGATCTCGCCCGCGGCGTCTACGACCGGCTCGCGCCCTACCCGGACGAGTGGCTGGTCGCCATGTGGGGCACCAGTATCGCCGGTCCCGTCAGCTACTGGCTCGGCGTGCTCGCCGTCGTCCTCGACGAGCCCGAGCGCGCCGCCGCCCACTTCAAGACCGCCGCGGCCCAGGCCGACCTGCTCGACGCGGCGCCGTGGTCGGCCCTCGCCCGCGCCGGGCTCGCCTGCCGGGCGGCCCCGGCCGCGCCCGCCCCCGACGCCGGCAGCGTCTTCCGCCGCGAGGGCGCCACCTGGACCCTCGCCTACGCCGGGTCCGTGCTCCACCTGCCGCACGCGAAGGGCCTCGCGGACCTCCGCGAACTCCTCTCCCACCCGAACGAGGAGATCGCCGCGGCCGACCTGCTCGACCCGTCCGAGGCCGTCAGCGCCGACGCCCGGCTCGGCGGCGACGACCTCCTCGACCCCGAGGCCCGCGCCCGGTTCCGCGAGCACCTCGAAACGCTCGACGAGCAGATCGACACGGCCGCCGCGATCGGCGACGACGCCCGCGCCGCCGCCCTCGACGCCGAGCGGCAGGCCCTCATCGAGCACCTCAAGGCCGCCACCGGCCTCGGCGGCCGGTCCCGGCGCCTCGGCGACAACCACGAGCGGGCCCGCAAGACCGTCACCAACCGGATCCGCAACACCCTCAAGAAGATCGAGGACGGCCACCCCGCCCTCGGCGAGCACCTGCGCGCGGCCGTCACCACCGGCTCCTCGTGCGCCTACCGCCCCGGACCCGACGCTCCCGAGTGGACCTTGTGACGCGAAGGGGCCGGGAGGGTCTCGACCCTCCCGGCCCCGCCGGGTGTTCTCAATGAAGCGTCACTTGCGGTTGTAGGCCCGGAGCGTCAGGAACCCGAACACCGCGATGAACCCGGCCGACCAGATCAGCGTCGTCGCGACCGCCCCCGACGGCGACGTGCCGTCGAACAGGCCCCGCACCCCGTCCACGAGCTGCGAGATCGGCGTGTTCTCCACGACCGGCCGGAGCCAGCCGGGCATCGTCGCCGGGTCGACCATGATGTTCGACAGGAACGTCAGCGGGAACATGATCGACATCGAGATCGACATGACGGTCTTCTCCGACCGCGTGATCAGCCCCAGCCACGTCCACACCCACGAGAACGCGAAGCAGAACACCAGCAGCAGCGCCACGCCCAGCAGCACGCCCGCCGCGCCGCCCGCGGGCCGGTAGCCCATGATCATCCCGGTGCCGAACATGATCGCGCCCGCCGCGGCGTACCGGAACATGTCCGCCAGCAGGTACCCGACCATCGGCGCGGCCCGCCAGATCGGCAGCGTCCGGAACCGGTCCGACACGCCCTTGTTGATGTCGATGTTCACCGACATGCCCGTGTAGATCGTCGTCATCACGATGCTCATGACCATGATGCCCGGCAGCAGGAACTGCAGGTAGTCGCCGGTGCCGCCCGCGATCGCGCCGCCGAACAGGTACGTGAACATCAGCAGCATGATGATCGGGAACACCAGGATGTCGCCCAGCTGCTCGGGCACGTGCTTGATCTTCAGCATCGAGCGCCACGCGAACGCCCGCGCCGACGCGAACGCGCTCGGCGGGGCCGGCCGCTCGCCCTGGTTCAGTAGCTTCCGCAGCCGCTCCTTCTCTACCGGTGCCGGCGCGTCCTGGTCGGTGCTCGTCTTCGTCTCGGTGAAAGCCATGATCGGTTCGTCCTCTGTCTCTCTCAAGTGGGCTGTCTAGGCGCCGACGCGCTCGGTGAGGGCGAGGAAGACCTCGTCCAGGCTCGGCTGGCCGAGCGAGAAGTCGTCGACGAGGATGCCGGCCTTCGCCAGCTCGCTCAGCGCGTGCGCGCCCTGCACGGCGTTGTCCTGCCCGGGCAGCAGACGCGCGGTGAGCGCCACCGGGTCGTCGTCGAGCTCGACCTCTGCCCGGAGCGCGTCGGCGAGGACGGTCCTGGCGTGCTCGCGCTGGTCGGTGTGGTGCAGGCGCAGCTTGATCGAGCCCGCGCCCACCGAGGACTTCAGCTGCCCCGGCGTGCCCTCGGCGATGACCTTCCCGGTGTCGATGACCGCGATGCGGCTCGCCAGCTGGTCGGCCTCCTCCAGGTACTGGGTCGTCAGCAGCACCGTGGTGCCCTCGCCGACGATGGTCCGCACGACCTCCCACACCTGGTTGCGGCTGCGCGGGTCCAGGCCCGTCGTCGGCTCGTCCAGGAACAGGAGCTTCGGGGTGATGATGATCGACGCGGCGATGTCCAGGCGCCGCCGCATCCCGCCCGAGTACGCCTTCACCTGCTTCCCCGCCGCGTACGAGAGCCCGAACGCCTCCAGCAGGTCCCCGGCGCGCGACCGCGCCGCGGGCTTCCCGAACCCGTACAGCCGCGAGAGCAGCACCAGGTTCTCCACGCCCGTCAGGTCCTCGTCCAGCGACGCGTACTGCCCCGTCAGACTCACCTGCGTGCGCACCGCCGACGGGTCCGCCGTGATGTCGTGCCCGAACACCTCGGCCCGGCCCGCGTCCGGACGCAGCAGCGTCGCCAGCATCCGCACCGTCGTCGTCTTCCCCGCCCCGTTCGGCCCGAGCACCCCGTACACGGTTCCGGCCGGGACCTCCAGGTCCACGCCGTCGACGGCCTTGATCTCCTTGAAGTGCTTGACGAGCCCCTCGGCCCGGATCGCGGTCTCGCTTGCCATGTCGGCCTCCTGAGTGAATTACTGCCTTCACTCCGGAGGCGCTACACGCCTGCGAGAAGCCGCAAGGCCCCGCTACATCGCGTGTAGCGGGGTCCCGAAGGAGACGTGGCGGCGGTCAGTCCGCCAGGTGCTTCGGCCGCACGACCAGCCAGAACAGCAGCGTCGCCGCGCCGCAGCCGACCGCGATCGCCGCCGCAGTGGTGTTCCACACCCCCGGCAGCGACAGCTCGTAGAACCGCGCGAACGGCGGCACCGCCAGCACCAGGACGAACGCGCCCGCGCACACCCCGACCAGCAGGCCCTTCCACCACACGTACGGCTTCGCGACGATCGCGAGCGCCACCAGCGCCAGGCTGAACAGCGTGATCGCCGCCGTCGTCTGCGGCTGCGCTGAGTCGTAGCCGTCGTGCGCGAGCGCCGCCAGGTACACCGCGAACGTCGGCACCGCGCAGCAGATCCCCGCCGGGATCGCGAACTTCAGGACCCGCTTCACGAACCCGGGCCGGGCCCGGTCGAAGGTCGGCGCGAGCGCCAGGAAGAACGCCGGGATGCCGATCGTGAACGCGTTGATGAGCGACTGGTGGATCGGCAGGAACGGGTACGGCAGCGGGTCGTTGCCCGCGAACCACGCGATCGACGCGCCCACGGCGATGAACAGCGCCAGCGCGATCGCGTACACGGTCTTGGTGAGGAACAGGTTCGAGACCCGCCCGATGTTCCCGAGCACCCGGCGGCCCTCGGCGACCACGTGCGGGAGCGTCGCGAACTCGTCATCCAGGAGCACGACCTGCGCCACGGACCGGGCCGCGGCCGAACCCGACCCCATCGCGATCCCCAGGTCCGCGTCCTTCAGCGCGAGCACGTCGTTGACGCCGTCGCCGGTCATCGCCACGGTGTGCCCCCGCGACTGGAGGGCCTTCACGAACGCCTGCTTCTGGTGCGGCTTCACGCGCCCGAAGATCGTCGCCCGCTCCAGCAGGTCCGCGAGCTCCTCCGGGTCCTCGGGGAGGCGCCGGGCGTCCACGGTGTCCGCGGCGCCCTCGACGCCGAGCTGCGCCGCGACCGCGCCGACCGCGGCGGGGGAGTCCCCGGAGATGATCTTGACGGCGACGCCCTGCTCCTTGAAGTAGGCGAGGGTCGCGGCCGCGGTGGAGCGCAGGCGCTGGCGCAGGACCACGAGCGCCTGGGCCTTCACACCGGTGACCCCGCCGGTGGTCGACGCCGTCTCGGCCGTGACGAGCGAGAGGACCCGCAGGCCCTGCGCGGCGAGCATGTCGGCCTCCAGGAGCACCGGGTCCCCGGCGTCCAGGAGCACGTCGGGCGCGCCGAGGAGCCACGTGCCGTGGTCGGTGAAGCGCGTCCCGGACCACTTGCGGGCCGAGGAGAACGGCATGACGTCGATGACCCGCCACCGCGGGTCGGCGACCGACTGCTCCTCCAGGTGCGCCGCGACGGCCTGCATGGTCGGGTTCGGGCTGTCGTCGGCCGCGGCGAGCGCCGCGAGCGCTTCGAGGGACGCGGCCCGGTCGCCGCCCTCGATGGGGCGGATCTCGTCGACGTCCATGCCGCCCTCGGTGAGCGTCCCGGTCTTGTCCAAGCACAGCACGTCGGTGCGGGCGAGCCCTTCGATCGCGGGCAGCTCCTGCACGAGGCACTTGCGGGCGCCGAGCCGGACCACGCCGACGGCGAACGCCACGGAGGTGAGCAGCACGAGGCCCTCGGGGATCATCGGGACGATCCCGGCCACAGTGGAGACGATGATGTCGCGCCAGTTCTGCGCGTCGGCGGCCTGGCTGATGATGAGGAGGATCGCGATCGGCACGATGAGCCAGTTGATGAGCTTGATGAACCGGTTGATGCCCTCGCGCAGCTCCGAGCGGGCCAGCGTGAACTTGCTGGCCTCCTCGACGAGCTTGGCGGCGTAGGAGTCCGCGCCGATGTGCTCGGCCCGGAACAGGCCGGTGCCGGCGACGGCGAACGAGCCGGACCTGACGTCGTCCCCGGGGGCCTTCGCGACCGGGTCGGCCTCGCCGGTGAGCAGCGACTCGTCGATCTCCAGGTTGCGGGACTCCACGACGGGCCCGTCGACGACCACGCGGTCGCCGGGCTCGACGAACACGAGGTCGTCCTTGACGATCTTGTTGGGCGCGATCTCCTGGACCTCGCCGTCGCGCAGGACCTTCGCGTTGGCCTGGTTCATGAGCGAGAGCTTGTCGAGCGTGCGCTTGGCGCGCAGCTCCTGGATCGTGCCGATGAGGATGTTCGCGATGATGACGCCCGCGAACAGGCCCTGCTTCCAGCCGCCGAACGTCACGGCGATCACGGCCAGCACGCCGATGACGGCGTTGAGCGGGGTGAACAGGTTGGCGCGCAGGATGGCCGAGAACGGTCGGCTCGTGTGCCGCTTGGCCTCGTTGACGGCTCCGGCCTCGACGCGCTCGGCCACCTCGGCGGCCGTCAGGCCGCGGTCGCCTGCCAGCATGGGTGTTGTCACGTCGACAGCTTATGCGACGTTCGCCGTCCTGTATCACCGCCGAAGGACCGGGATACGGCAATCGGCCCTCGGCCGTCCGACGGAGGTCTCAGCGCCGGAATCCGATTGCGGCCCGGCGGGGCCCGTTCCGTAGAATCCCTGATTATGGCCAATGTACTCACACCGCAGGGCGAGGACTTCCCTCGCTGGTACCAGGACGTCATCGCCAAGGCCCAGCTGGCCGAGAACGGGCCGGCGCGCGGCTCGCAGGTGATCCGCCCGACCGGCTTCGCCCTGTGGGAGCGCATGACGGCCGAGATGGACGCCCGCATCAAGGAGACCGGCACCGAGAACGCCTCGTTCCCCCTGCTGATCCCCGAGTCCTACTTCACGCGCGAGGCCGACCACGTCGAGGGCTTCGCGCCCGAGCTGTGGATGGTCACGCACGGCGGCGGCAAGGAGCTCGAAGAGAAGCTCGCGATCCGCCCCACCTCCGAGACCGTCATCGGCGAGTACATGGCGAAGTGGGTGAACTCCTACCGCGACCTGCCCCTGCTGCTCAACCAGTGGTGCAACGTCATGCGCTACGAGCTGCGCACCCGCCTGTTCCTGCGCTCCTCGGAGTTCCTGTGGCAGGAGGGCCACACCGTCCACGACAGCTACGAGGACGCCCACGCGTTCACGCTGCGGATCCTCCACGAGGTCTACGCCGACTTCATGGAGAACGTGCTCGCGCTGCCCGTGCTGCGCGGCATCAAGACCGAGGCCGAGCGCTTCGCCGGGGCCCTGAACACATTCGCCGTCGAGTCGCTCATGCGCGACGGCAAGGCCCTCCAGATGGGCACCTCCCACGAGCTGGGCCAGAACTTCGCGAAGGCCTTCGACATCCAGTTCCAGGGCAAGGACGGCAAGCAGGCCCACGGCTGGACCACCTCCTGGGGCACCTCGACCCGCATGATCGGCGGGCTCATCATGGGCCACGGCGACGACTCCGGGCTCCGCGTGCCCCCGAACCTCGCGCCCGTCCAGGTCTGCGTCATGGTCGTCAAGGACTCCGACGAGGTCCAGTCGGCCGCGCGGAAGGTCTTCGACGAGCTCAAGGGCGACGGCCTGCGCGTGAAGCTCGACGACCGCGCCGACACGGCCTTCGGCCGCCGTGCCGTGGACGCCGAGCTCAAGGGCTACCCGGTCCGCATCGAGATCGGCCCCCGCGACCTGAAGAACGGCGAGGCCACAGTGGTCTCCCGCGTCGAGGGCTCCAAGCAGACGATCCCGCTCGGGATGCTCGCCGAGGCCGTCGCCGCCGCGCTCCAGGGCGCGCAGGAGCAGCTGTGGAACGAGGCCCTGGAATTCCGGGAGTCGCACACCGCCGACACGGCCACCGTCGAGGAGGCCGTCGAGGCCGCCCAGACCGGGTACGCCCGCCTGCCCTGGGACGCCTGCGGCGTCGAAGGGGAGCGCAAGGCCGCCGAATCCTCGGTCACCGTGCGGGTCCTGCAACGCGAGGACGGCTCAGTACCGGACTCCCTGGATGAACCCGGTCTCATCGCCTACCTCGCCCGGTCGTACTGATCCGGCCGTGCGCTAGACTCGGTCGCTGTACATGAGCTTTGGGACGGGTGCCCTCTCAACAACCGTGACGCAAAGCCAGGTTTCAGCGCGAACGCAATCCGGACTGATTCCCCTGGAAGGCGTGCGCGCTGCGTGATCCTTATTACAGGAGTAACAAGAACGTGGCAGTGAAGATTCGCCTCACGCGCATGGGGAAGATCCGTACTCCCCAGTACCGCATCGTCATCGCCGACTCGCGGACCAAGCGCGACGGCAAGGTCATTGAGAACGTCGGGATCTACCACCCGAAGGAGAACCCGTCCCGGATCGAGGTCAAGTCCGACCGCGTCCAGCACTGGCTCTCCGTCGGCGCCCAGCCGACCGACCAGGTCAAGGCCATCCTCCGCAAGACCGGCGACTGGCAGCGCTTCAAGGGCCTGCCCGAGCCGGGACCGCTGAAGGTCGCCGAGCCGAAGCCCGAGAAGGAGTCGCTGTACGTGGCGGCCCTCAAGGAGTCCGGTATCGACCCGTCGAAGGCCTACGTCTCGGAGGAGGCCGCCAAGGCCGCCGACACGAAGCCCGCGTCGAAGTCGAAGAAGTCCGCCGAGAAGGCCGACGAATCCGCTAAGACTGAAGAGGTCAAGGCGGAGGCCACTGAGGCGTCCGACGAAAAAGGGGAGTAGACCGTGCTGCGACCGGCGCTTGAACACCTTGTGAAAGGCATCGTCGACCACCCTGACGATGTCCGTGTCCGTCTGGTCGACTCGCGTCGCGGCAAGCGCCTGGAAGTCCGGGTCAACCCGGACGACCTGGGCACGGTGATCGGCCGCGGCGGCCGCACCGTCAACGCGCTGCGGCAGGTCATCGGCTCGATCGGCGGGCGCGGCATCCGCGTCGAGGTCGTCGATTCCTACTGAGGTCTGAGTGCGACAGCCCCGGGGGTCACCCCCGGGGCTGTTGTGCTGCAAGGAGAGGCAAGCAATGGCAGAGGTCGTGGTCGGCCGGATCGTGCGCCCCCACGGGCTGCGCGGCGAACTCGTCGTCGAGGTCCGCACCGACGATCCCGAGGCCCGGTTCCAGCCCGGCGTCGAGTACGCCACCAAGAACGGCCCCCTGAAAGCCGTCTCGGTGCGCTGGCACCAGGGCCGGCCCATGGTCGGCTTCGAGGGCGTGCCCGGCCGCACCGAGGCGGAGCTGCTGCGCGGCGTGCTGCTCTCGGTCGACGTCGACGAGGACGACCTCGCCGAGGACGAGTTCCGCGACGACGACCTCGAAGGGCTGAAAGTCGTGGAGGCCGACGGCACCGAGGTCGGCACGGTCGCCCGCATCGAGCACGGCGCGGGCCACGAGACCCTCGTCGTCAAGCGCCAGGGCACGCACCCGGCGCGCATCCCGTTCGTCGCCGAGATGGTCACCGAGATCGACTTCGAGGCCGAGGTCATCATCGTGGACCTCCCGCCCGGGCTGCTGGAGCTGTAGTGAAGATCGACGTCGTCACCGTCTTCCCCGAGTACCTCGCGCCCCTCGACCTCTCGCTCATCGGGCGCGCCCGCGACAAGGGCCTGCTCGACCTGAACGTCCACGACCTGCGCCGCTGGACCCACGACGTGCACCACTCGGTCGACGGGGCCCCCGCGGGCGGCGGCGCCGGGATGGTCATGAAGCCGCAGCCGTGGGGCGAGTGCCTCGACGAGCTCGTCCCCGGTGAGGAGCGGCCGCGGCTGCTCGTCACCAGCCCCGCCGGGCGGCCCTTCACGCAGGCCATGGCGCACGAGCTGGCGGCCGAGCCGTGGCTCATGTTCGCCTGCGGCCGTTACGAAGGCATCGACCAGCGGGTCGTCGACTACGCGGCCGACCGCATGGAGGTCACCGAGGTCTCCATCGGCGACTACGTGCTCTTCGGCGGCGAGGTCGCGGTCCTCGCGATCGTCGAGGCGGTGACGCGGCTCGTCCCGGGCGTGCTCGGGAACGCGGCCTCCCTCGACGACGAGTCGCACAACGCGGGCCTCCTGGAGGCCCCCGCCTACACTCGGCCCGCCGAGTGGCGCGGCCACGAGGTCCCGCCGGTCCTCCTCTCGGGCGACCACGGCAAGGTCGACCGGTGGCGGCGTGAGCAGGCACTCCTCCGCACCGCGCGGGCCCGGCCGGATTTGCTGGAGCGCCTGGACCCGGGTAGCCTCGATGAACGTGACCGGCTCCTCCTCGAAGGGGCCGGGTTCGCCGCGCCCACGCAGGGTGTGGCAGAGTAAGACGGTTCCCCGCGACGTCCCGCCCGTTCAAGCGGTACCTCTCCCGGATCGGAACCCGTGAACTTTTCATCAACGAGGGTTGAAACCAATGAACATTCTGGATGAGCTGAACGCCGCCTCCATGCGCGCCGACGTGCCGGACTTCCGTCCCGGCGACACCGTCAAGGTCAACGTCCGGATCCAGGAAGGCAACCGGTCCCGTGTCCAGGTGTTCCAGGGCGTCGTGATCCGCCGCCACGGCGCCGGTCTGGGCGAGACCTTCACGGTCCGCAAGATCAGCTACGGCATCGGCGTCGAGCGCACCTTCCCGGTGCACGGCCCCATGGTCGACTCGATCGAGATCGCGATGCGCGGCAAGGTCCGCCGCGCGAAGCTGTACTACCTGCGCGACCGCAAGGGCAAGGCCGCGACCAAGATCAAGGAGCGCCGCGAGGTCTGATCCTCAAGCGTCTTCGGAGAACCCCGGGCACCCGCCCGGGGTTTTTCCATACCCTCCGTTTTCCGCTACGCTCACCGCATGAGTCCCGGTTCCTCCGACGGGGCGAAGGGCCCCCGCCGCATCGATTGGAGCCGCCTCCCCGGTCCCGGCGGGCCCGGCGCCCCCGTGCCGCCGAAGGGCCCCGCGAAGGCGCATGGCGTCCCGTTCGCGGGCCGCCCGCCCGCCACCGACGCCACCCAGCGCCTGCACCGCCCCGAAGGCCCCACGGGTGCGCGCGACCGCGTCAGCGCCTCGCACGACCGCGTCTCCGCCTCCCACGACAAGGTCTCGGCCGCCCACCGCACCGTGCCGCGCGACGCCGCACCCGGCGACGCCGGCAAGCCGAAGAAGGAGTCCGAGAGCCGCCTCTCGCAGCCGCACAAGCGCCAGTACCTGTCGCTGTGGATCGAGCTGCCGCTGCTCCTCGTCGTCGCGTTCTCCGCGGCGGTCCTGCTGCGCACGTTCGCCGTGCAGCCCTTCTACATCCCGTCCGGCTCCATGGAGCAGACCCTCCAGGAGGGCGACAAGGTCCTCGTCCTCAAGCTCACCACCACCCTGCGCACGCCCCAGCGCGGCGAGGTGGTCGTCTTCCGCGGCACCGACTCCTGGGACCCCGAGTACCGGCCCGCGGGCGGCGGCGGGGGCTGGGTCGACGACCTCACCACCGGCGTCCTCGACCTCATCGGCCTCGCCGAGCCCGACGAGAAGGACTTCATCAAGCGGGTCATCGCCGTCGGCGGCGACACCGTCATGTGCTGCGACGCCGACGGGAACGTCGTCGTCAACGGCGTCTCCCTCCACGAGGACGAGTACGTCTACGACAACGCGCCCGTCGAGCCCGAGCCAGGCACCTGCCACTCGCGCCGCTTCGACCAGGTCACCATTCCCGAAGGGGAGGTGTGGGTGATGGGGGACCACCGCGGCAACTCGAAGGACTCCCGGTGCCAGGGCCCGGTCCCGGTGGAGAACATCATCGGCCGGGCCATCGCCCTCGTGTGGCCCACCGACCGGGCCACCGAACTGGCGATCCCCGACTCCTTCGACGCGCTCGACGGGACCACCGGAACCGAAGGGGCCCAGTCCGCCTCGGGCGCCGTCGGGGACGGCCGCCCGGCGGCGTGGGGCACGTCCTGGGAGTCACCGCCTTCGTTGCCCGCCACCGGTACCACCGCCCCTGCCGTCAGAGCGCGAGCGCGTAGACTCGCACCGTGATCGAAGAAGGGCAGGCGCCCGGCGCCGACGGCGAGGGCGCCGAGGAGACCTCCGACAAGCAGCAGCCCAAGAAGAAGGGGTCGTTCTGGAAGGAACTCCCCATCCTCCTGGGCGTCGCCATCCTCGTGGCGATCGTGGTGCGCACCTGGGTCGTCCAGACCTACTACATCCCCTCCGGGTCGATGGAGAACACCCTCCAGATCAACGACCGGGTGCTCGTCAACAAGCTCGTGTACGACTTCTCCGAGCCCGAGCGCGGCGAGATCATCGTCTTCACCGCGCCCGAGTCGTGGCGGTCGGTCATGGAGGAGGACGAGTTCATCAAGCGGGTCATCGCCGTCGGCGGCGACCACGTCGTGTGCTGCGACGACCAGGGGCGCATCACCGTCAACGGCGTCGCCCTCGACGAGGACTCGTACCTGTTCACCAACCCGGTCACCGGGGAGCAGGACCCGCCCTCCCAGGACCCGTTCGACGTGATCGTCCCCGAGGGGCGCCTGTGGGTCATGGGCGACCACCGCTCGGCCTCCGGCGACTCGCGCGAGCGGTTCATCCGCACCGGCGGGAACGTCGACGCCTCCACGATCGAGGTCGACGCCGTCATCGGCAAGGCCTTCGTCCTGTTCTGGCCCTTCGGCGACTTCAACTGGTTCTCCATCCCGGAGACCTTCGACGACGTCCCGGACCCCTCCTGACCGTGCTCCGCCCGGACCCTTCCCGGATGCGGCGCGACGGCGACCTGTACGCGCTGGAGGCCGCGCTGTCCCGGCGCGGCCTCGGCCCGGTCGCCGGGACCGACGAGGCCGGCCGCGGCGCGTGCGCCGGACCCCTGGTCGTGGCGGCGGTGATCCTGCCGCCGAGCGCCCGGCTGGAGGAGCTGAACGACTCGAAGCTGCTCACCGAGGCCGCGCGCGAGCGCGTCTTCGAGCGGCTGCGCCGTTCCCGGGCCCTCATCGGCGTCGTCTCGTACTCCCCGCAGGAGATCGACCGGCGCGGCGTCGGCGTCTGCAACCTGGAGGGCATGCGCGTCGCCGTGGCCCGCCTGCCCCAGCGGCCCGGGTACACGCTCACCGACGGGTTCCCCGTCCCGGGCCTGCCCGGGAGCCTCGGGGTCGTCAAAGGCGACCGCACGGCCGCGTGCGTCGCCGCCGCGGGCGTGGTCGCGAAGGTGACCCGCGACCGGATCATGGCCGAGCTCGACGGCCGCCACCCCGAATACGGCTTCGCGATCCACAAGGGATACGGGACGCCCGCCCACGAGGAGGCGATGCGCCGCTTCGGGCCCTGCAGGGAGCACCGCTTCTCGTACGCCAACGTCGCCGCGCTCGCCGTACCCGCCGCCGCCTGAACCGGGTTTACCGGGTCCTCCCGGCGTGAATCCGGGACGGGCAAGGCAAGCCGCGTCCGCGGCGGGGCATGCGCGCACTATCGTGGTTACCGTCGCATTGAAGGAGGAGCGTTGAGCGCCGAGGACCTCGAGAAGTACGAGACCGACATGGAGTTGCAGCTGTACCGGGAGTACCGGGACATCGTGCGGCAGTTCACCTACGTCGTCGAGACCGAGCGGCGGTTCTACCTGGCCAACGCGGTCGAGGTCAACGTGCGCGGTGCCGACGCCGAGACCTACTTCGAGGTCGAGATGAGCGACGCGTGGGTCTGGGACATGTACCGCCCGGCCCGCTTCGTCAAGCACGTCAGAGTCCTGACCTTCAAAGATGTGAATGTAGAGGAGCTGGACAAGCCCGACATGACGCTGCCGTAGAGGACGGGCCGCGGCTCCGATCCCGCCGCTACCATTGGACCGGTGTCCACACTCCGTGATGTGATCAGCGCGCACACCGACCTGACGTCGAACTCCGCGGCCCACCTCCAGCGGCTCGTCGCCGAATGGCAGCTCCTCGCCGACCTCTCCTTCGCCGACTTCCTCCTCTGGGGCGCCGTCAAGGACCACCCGGGCCGGTACGTGTGCCTCGCCCAGGTCCGGCCCACGACCGGCCCCACCGCCTACGAGGAGGACCAGGTCGGGCGCACCCTCGAAGGCGAGGACGCGAAGCACCTGAGCGTCGCGTACACCGAGGGCCGGATCTTCCGCGAGGGCGACCCGGTCTGGCGCGGCGACGTCGCCGCCCGCCACGAGGCCATCCCGGTGCGCCGCCGCGACCGCAGCCAGGTCATCGCCGTCGCCGCCCGCGACACGAACCTCTCGGACACCCGCAGCCCCTCCCACCTGGAGCTCAACTACCTCAAGACCGCCGACTACCTGGTGCAGATGCTCACCGACGGCGGCTTCCCGCCCCCGCTGCTGCCCGGCGAGCCGACCACCGCACCGCGCATCGGCGACGGCCTGGTCCGCATCGGCGCCGACGGCCTCGTCCGCTACGCCTCCCCGAACGCGCTCTCGGCGTACCGCCGCATGGGCGTCACCGGGCACCTGCGCGACCGCGACCTCGCCGAGCTCACCCGCAGCCTCCCCTCCGACCCCGAGGTCGGCGCCGACGCGGCCCGCCGCATCGCCGACGCGCTCGCGGGCGGCACGCCGCGGCGCAAGGAGATCGAGGCGAAGGGCGCCACGGTCCTCATGCGGGCGCTGCCGCTGCGCCCCGGCGGCAAGGCCGCGGGCGCGCTCGTCCTCGTGCGCGACATCACCGAGGTCCGGCGCCTCGACCGCGAGCTGGTCACCAAGGACGCCACGATCCGCGAGATCCACCACCGCGTCAAGAACAACCTCCAGACCGTGGCCGCGCTGCTGCGCCTCCAGGCCCGCCGCGTCGGCTCCCCGCAGGCCCGCCAGTCCCTGGAGGAGTCCGTGCGCCGCGTCGCCTCGATCGCGCTCGTCCACGAGACCCTGTCCCAGTCCGGCGACGAGTCCGTGGGCTTCGACCAGATCGTCGACCGCGTCGCGTCGATGGCCGTCGAGGTCTCCGTGGCCGAGTCGAAGGTGACGCTGCGCCGCGAGGGCACCTTCGGGGTCCTGCCCTCGGAGTACGCGACGCCGCTGGTCATGGTCGTCAACGAGCTGATCCAGAACGCCGTCGAGCACGCTTACCCGCCCGGCCAGGACGGCGAGGTCGTCATCGGCGTCGAGCGCGACGGCGACCACTTCCGCGTCACGGTCTCCGACCACGGCAAGGGCCTCCCCGAGAACTTCCGCATCGCCGACTCGACCCGCCTGGGCCTCCAGATCGTGCACACCCTCGTCACCGGCGAGCTGCGCGGCACGATCGACATGCGCCCACGCGCCGAAGGCGGCACCGAAGCGGTGGTGGACTTCGCCCTCCAGTAACACTCGTCCCGCATGCCGGTATGGCCGGGCCCCGCGACCGCGAGGTCCGGCCGGACGCGTGTCACCTTCATGTGACCTGCTGTCCAGGGAGCGGGACGTCGAGTGCAGTGGACGGGAACCTGTGTCATGCTTCTAGGCATGTCTCGCGCACACGGGCTCCGACTGGTGGCACGCCGCCACGTCGACTTCTGCCGTGTGTACAGCGCCATGTGTCTCATGTGCGCTTAATTCGCTTCCGGCTTTTCCGCCGTCGAATCCACGCCACACCTGTGTCCGCGATGAGGAGTACCGTGCCAACGCCAACGCGCAAACCGTCCCGCCCCAAAGGCCAAGGCCAGTGGGCCATGGGCCACCGGGAGCCGCTCAACAAGAACGAGCAGTCCAAAAAGGACGACAACCCGCTGAACGTGCGGCAGCGCATCGAGGGCATTTACGCCCACCGCGGCTTCGACTCGATCGACCCCGCCGACCTGCGCGGGCGCTTCCGCTGGTGGGGCCTGTACACGCAGCGCAAGCCCGGCATCGCGGGCGGCAAGACCGGCATCCTCGAAGAGGAGGAGCTGGACGACAAGTACTTCATGATGCGCGTGCGCATGGACGGCGGCCAGCTCGACCTCGCGCAGCTGCGGACCCTCGCCGGGATCTCCAAGGAGTTCGGGCGCGACACCGCCGACGTCACCGACCGCGAGAACGTCCAGTTCCACTGGATCGACGTGCGCGACGTGCCCGAGATCTGGCGCCGCCTCGAAGCGGTCGGCCTCGACACGCAGGAGGCCTGCGGCGACTGCCCGCGCGTCATCCTCGGCTCCCCGGTCGCGGGCGTCGCCGTCGACGAGGTCATCGACGCCACGCCGCAGATCAAGGAGATCCACGACCGGTTCATCGGCGACCGCAGCCTCTCGAACCTGCCGCGCAAGTTCAAGTCGACGATCGGCTGGCTGCCCGACAGCCCGTACGAGGTCAACGACATCTCGCTCATCGGCGCGGTCCACCCCGAGCACGGGCCGGGCTTCGACCTGTACGTCGGCGGCGGCCTCTCCACGAACCCGATGTTCGCGCAGCGCCTGGGCACCTGGGTCGCGCAGGACGACATCGTCGAGGTGTGGCTCAACGTGGTGAAGATCTTCCGCGACTGGGGCTACCGGCGCCTGCGCACCCGCGCGCGCCTGAAGTTCCTCGTCAAGGACTGGGGCGCCGAGAAGTTCCGCGAGGTCCTCGAATCCGAGGCGTACCTGGGCCGCAAGCTCCCCGACCTGGAGCAGCCGCCGGTCCCGGAGAAGCTCCTCGACCACGTCGGCGTCCACAAGCAGCGCGACGGCAAGTACTTCATCGGCCTCGCGCCGGTCGCCGGGCGCGTCTCGGGCACGATGCTCGGCCAGCTCGCCGACATCGCCGAGAAGTACGGCTCCGACCGCGTGCGCGCCACCCCGCTCCAGAAGCTCCTGCTCCTGGACATCCCGGGCGACAAGGTCGACGACGCCGTCGAGGACCTGCGCGCGATCGGCCTGGAGGCCAACCCGTCGCCGTGGCGCCGGTCCACCATGGCCTGCACCGGGATCCAGTTCTGCAAGCTCGCGATCGTCGACACCAAGGACCGCGCCCGCGACCTCGTCGCCGAGCTGGAGAAGCGCGTCCCCGAGCTCGACACCCCCGTGTCGATCCACGTGAACGGCTGCCCGAACGCGTGCGCGCGCACCCAGACCGCCGACATCGGCCTCAAGGGCCAGCTCGTGGTCAAGGACGGCGAGCAGGTCGAGGGCTTCCAGGTCCACCTCGGCGGCGGCCACGCCTCCGCGGCGAGCCTGGGACGCAAGTCCCGCGGCCTCAAGGTCGCCTCGGAGGACCTCGGCGACTACGTCGAGCGCGTCATCCGCCGCTACCTCGCGGGCCGCACCGAAGGCGAGACGTTCGCGCAGTGGGTCCACCGCGCGGAGGAATCCGAGCTCCAGTGAGCGGCCGCGTCGTCCCCTACCACTGCCCGTACTGCGGTGAAGAGGACCTCAGACCCTACGTGCCCGATGCCGACAGCGACGTCGACATCAAGGGCGGATGGCACTGCGCGGACTGCACCCGCGTCTTCGCCGTCAAATACCACGGGATGGCGGCCGCGCCGATCATCGCGCCGCCCTCCACCGGCGACCAGCCGGAGTGAAACACCCCGATCGGAGTGAAGCAGCATGAGCAGCAACGGGATAGGAAGAGACCCATTCGAACTCCGTGACCTCGCGACCGCAGCGGGGGAGCGCCTCGAAGACGCCACGGCCCACGAGATCATCGAGTGGGCGGTCGGCGAGTTCGGCGAGCGCTTCTGCGTGACCTCCTCGATGGCCGACGCCGCCGTGGTGCACCTCGCCAGCGAGGTCGCCCCCGGCATCGACGTGGTCTTCCTCGACACGGGCCTCCACTTCCCGGAGACCCTGGAGGTCCGCGACTTCGTCGCCGCGACGATGAACGTCAACGTGCGGTCGATCCAGCCCGACCAGAGCGTCCTGTCGCAGGACGCCGAGTTCGGGCCGCGGCTGTTCTCGCGCGCCCCCGACGAGTGCTGCTCGCTGCGGAAGGTCCTGCCGCTCAACGCGGCCCTGGCCGACTACGACGGCTGGGCCACCGGCCTGCGCCGCGACGAGGGCCCGACCCGCGCGAACACGCGCGTGGTCGACTTCGACCTGTCCCGCCGCAAGGTCAAGGTCTCCCCGATCGCGAAGTGGACCGAGGCCGACCAGGAGGCGTACATCGAGCGTCACAACATCCCGGTCAACCCGCTGCTCAAGGACGGCTTCCGCTCCATCGGCTGCTGGCCGTGCACCCGCCGCACCGCGCCGGGCGAGGACCCGCGCGCGGGCCGCTGGGCCGCGTTCGACAAGACCGAGTGCGGACTGCATGTCTGAGGAACAGGCGCCTGAACCCGGCGCGGCCCCGGCCGCGGCGGGGACGGCGCCTTCGGGGACGCCGCGGCCGATCGTCCTGGTCGCCCACGGCAGCCCCGACCCGCGCTCCCCGGAGGCCGTCCGCGCCATCGCGCGGGCGGCCGGAGCGGACGTCGGGTTCCTGGAGTTCAACGAGCCGCACCCGGTGGAGGTCCTGCGGGGCATCGCCGACACCGGCGAGTCCGCCGCCGTGGCGCTGCCGCTGCTGCTCACCGACGCCTACCACACCCGCACCGACCTCCCCGAGGTCGCGAAGCGCGCCGAGGAGTCCCGCCCGGGGCTCGCGGTCGCCGTCGCCCGCCCGGTGGGGGACCTCTCGCTCGCGCGGGCCCTGCTCCGCGACCTGCCCTACGGCATCGACGGGCTCGTGGTGTGCGCCGCGGGCACCCGCGTCGACGAGGGCCGCGCTCACGTCGCCGCGATCGCCGACGCGGCGGGCCGCCTCCTCGGCGTCCCGGCCGGCCCCGGCTTCGCCTCGGGCCCGGGCCCCCGACCGGGTGAAACGGTCGAACTGCTGAAGGCCCAAGGCGCCCAGCGCATCGCGGCCGTCTGCTACTTCATCGCCCCGGGCATCCTGTGCGACACCGCGATCGAGTCCGCCCGCGACGCGGGCGTCGTCCACACGGGTGAACCTCTGGGCGCCGCACCGGAACTGCTCGACCTCATCGCGAAGCGCGCCGCGGAGGCGTAGTTCCGCCGGGAGATCGCCTAGTTGTGGTCCGGGCGGGTCGCCTATTCGCTCTCGCTGAAGGGCCTGCGCTCGCCGAAGCCGACCGCGCGCCTGCTCGGGCCGCACAGGATCAGCGCCAGTAGCACCGCCGCGAGCGCCCACGCCGCGACCCCGATCACCGGGTGCGCGGATTCGCGCAGGTAGTACCCGACCGGCAGCCACAGGAGCGCCTGGAACACCGCCTGCGCGACGATGTCGCGGCTCTGGAGGAGCCTGCGCCCGATGAACCAGTAGTACAGCGCCGCAAGCCACGCCAGGAGCGCGATCCCGACGGCCCCGCTGACGGTGTCGACGTCGCCGGTGGCGATCTGGATCAGGGCCCAGGCCCCGGCCGCGACGAGTCCCGTTGCGAGGAGCCAGAACACGCCGGCGGCTGCGGTCAGGGTCCACGGACGTGCGCTGTCACCGTGGCTTTCGGTGACCGCGCCCATGTCGGCGTCGGTTTCGTTCACACCTCCACCGTATCCCGGGCTACGCTGCGCCTATGCGCGACCTGAAAGCAGCGCCACAGCGCGGCCTGCTCATCGTGAACCCGAAGGCCTCCACCGGCTCGCGCCGCCGTACGCGCTGGGTCGTCAAGAGGCTCGACACGGTGCTGGACCTGACGGTGGAGAAGACCGACGGGCGCGGCCACGGCGAGGAGCTCGCCCGTCGGGGCGCCGACGCCGGGTACGACGTGGTGCTGTCCCTCGGCGGGGACGGCACCGTGAACGAGGTCGTGAACGGCCTGGTCGCCGACGGCCGCACCGCCGAGGAGGCGCCCGTGTTCGCGCCGATCCCGGCCGGGTCGACCAACGTGTTCGCGCGGGCCCTGGGCCTGCCGTGGGACCGGCGCCGCGCGTCGACGGCGATCGTGTCCGCGCTGTCGGACGCGCCGCGCACCCGCACCGTCAGTCTCGGTCGCGCGCAGGGCGAGGGGATCGACCGGCTGTTCACGTTCTGCGCCGGGCTCGGCTGGGACGCGTCGATCATCCAGAAGGTCGAGTCGTACCGCAAGAAGCGCAATCTCGGCGCGCACTACGCCCGCGCCGTCATGGCGGAACTGACTGAGCATGGCGTGGAAGGGGATTCGATCAAAGTGGCGCTGTCCACGGGCGAGGAGGTCGAATCGATGGGGATGGTCGTGGTCCAGAACTGCGCACCGTGGACGTACCTCGGCGCCCTTCCGGTGAATCTCAACGCGCGGGCGTCCTTTAATGCTGGACTTGATGTCCTGATTCTGCGTAAACTGGGTTTGTCGGACGCCGCGCTGACCGCCGCTTCACTGCTGGTGGGACGGGACGGACCCGACGGCAAGCACGCGGTGACGCATCACGATCTCTCCAGGATCCGGTTGCGCGCGTCGCTCTCGCAGGCGTTCCAGCTCGACGGGGACTATCTCGGAGAGCGCACCGAACTCGAACTCAGCTCGGTGCCGAAGGCGCTGCGGGTGGCCTGCTAACAACTTGGGAAAACCTCTAGGTGGGTGTTGACAAGTCGCCCGTGAGCAGGCAAGGTTGATTTCGCCATCCCTACCGGGACGGCGCGAGACTTACAACCGAATATCGTCTTTTCGGTGCGTTATAGACCGGGCGTCGTGGGTACTTCTGCCCTGGCGGACTTTACCTCGCAGGGTGTGTCGGCCAACCTTGAGTACCAGTGTGTCAAACCGGTTCGACTCGCTGTCACCGACCCCCTCCTTTACGAAGCCTGCAAGCCGGACAACGGCTTCGGCTCGCGCGGAGGGAACGTGTGGCGGGTGTCGCACGAGGACCCGCGGTAGGGGTCCCTGCGGCACCGGGGAACGAGTTCCCCGAGTCTTCTTCGAGGTAGCACGGTGAGTTCACTCACTTCGTGCTCATTTCCGGAGTCGAACCCTTGACAAATCACCGCCTTGTGAAAGTATTCACAAGGGCCCGGGTCACGGTGCGAACCGGTCGCAGATCCGCTCGCGGAGCTGTAGGTTTGCAGTCGCCATCTGGGCGGCCGACGCCGTAGGCGGGTGTGCCCCCCGGCCCAGTGCGTTCAGCAACGGTGCTGGCGCGACGCGAGGGCATTCCGAGCTCGCGGTGACAACGATTCCCCTTACAGGGAACCGCGATCCGTGCCGAGTGCCCGTCAGCGCCCGTCCGTGTGGTGCGACCGCCGCGGCGATTCCCGCCCGGCGGAACACGGTACGGCGCGCGTGCGGAGCGCGACCTGAACGCCCGGTGCAGGGCCCTTGCGGCCCGCGACGCCCGAACGCAAGAACTCATAACACCGTGAAAGCAAGATGCTTGATGCTTAGCAAGGAGATGTTTTGATGGATTGGCGCCACGAGGCCATCTGCCGCGACGAGGACCCCGAGCTGTTCTTCCCGATCGGGGACACCGGTCCGGCACTGGTACAGATCGAGCAGGCCAAGAACGTCTGCCGGCGCTGCCCCGTGACCGAGGAGTGCCTGCGGTGGGCGCTCGAAAGCGGTCAGGACGCGGGCGTGTGGGGCGGCATGAGCGAGATCGAGCGCCGCGAGCTGAAGCGCCGCTCGGGTGCGCTGCGCACGCTCGCCACCCAGGTCGTCGGCTAGTACTGCGCAATCCCTTGATGTAACCCATCCCTCGAATTTGCGACAACAGAAGCTTGGAAGGCCCGGCATGCCCGCCGGGCCTTCAAGCTTGTCCGTCTCAGGACACGCTGCCGGCCCGCCGAAGGCGGTGGGGTGGGCCCCCGATTGCAAGACTGCCCCAGGGGTACGACAATCCGGTTGCCCAGGGGCATCGCAACGGCCGGGCTCCGGCGCTGGGAAGGGCCCCCGGTTGCAAAGATGCCGGAGGGGTACGACATTTCCGGGCGGGCTAGTGGATCTGGTGGCGCTCGGTGTCGGCGTCGGCTTCCGTCGCGGGGCGGCGCTGGCGGATGCGGATCGTGGTGGTGGCGTCGTGGACCTCGGCCTCGACCTCGTCGGTGAGGGCCCTGAGGACCTGCCACTGGTAGGACCCGGCGTCGGGGAGGGGCTCGCCCTTGGGGCGGCTCAGCACGATCTGGAGGGCCTCCTCGCCCACTTCCAGGCGGCACTTGAGGGGCTCGTCGCCGCTCTTGCGGCGGAACGGCCGACGGCCGGGGTCGGCGGGGATCAGGAGCGCCACGGCGGCGTTCACCGCCGCCCGCAGGTCCTCGATCTCGTCCAGCGAGAACCCGAGGCGGGTCGCCACCGCCGCGGTCGCGGTCGGCAGGACCGACAGGTAGTCGCCCGTCGAGGGGACGTCGAGCAGCAGCACGTCGTCGCGCTCATCGCTCACCGGCATAACCGCTTCCTGTGTCCGAGGGGCTGAGCTGTTCCGCCCTCTCGCTGTAGAGGATAGTGCGGCGCCCTGGGATGCGGGTCCCACCCTTCGCGAATCCCACTCCCGGAGGCGGCTCGTCTCCGCCGCATCCCCCCGGGACTCCATAATGGGCTCCCGAGAACTAGAGTCATATTCGCATTGATCCCCCTGGAAGGAACGAATATGCCTGGTAAGAGCCGATTTGCAGTGAACCGCAGAAGGTTCATGCATCTCGCTGGCGGCGCCGCGGTCGCGGCTGCCGCAGGAAGCGCCGGCGCGGTTGCCGCCGACCCGCTGCCGACGTTCGCGGCCGACGCGCCGCTTGAGGGCCTCGGGTGGCCGCAGCGCGGTGGGACCGTCTTCGAAGCGCCGCTTCCGCCGCTGCCCGACCAGCTAGAGGGCGGCCGCATCGAGCCGCCGAGCGGATACGTCCCTGAGCCGCGAGAAGCCTCCGACATCGACGCGTTCGCCGAAGCGGAGGCGCTCGCGGAGGACCCGCCGACCGCCCTGCCGTTCGAGTTCAACCAGGACGGTTTCACCGCCGCCCTGGACCTGCCGGAGGCCTACCGGCCGTGGCGCGACCGGCCCACGAAGTGGGAGAACATCAGCCCGGACACCCAGTCCTCGTTCCTCGACGAGTTCGGCGTGATCCAGTACCGCTCCGATTGGGATGCGCCCGGCTACGACCACCCCGTCGCCCAGATCCAGTTCGGTCTCGGCTGCGTCACCAGCTACCGCACCGAGCAGGACCCCGCGCGCAAGGAGATGTTCCTGACCCGGGCAAAGGCCCAGGCCGGGCGGTTGATCGAGACCCGCGTGGAGGCCCGCGGCGCCTGGTACTTCCCGTACCCCTTCGACTTCACCCACGGCACCCACAGCGGAGTCGACTACGCGGCCCCCTGGTACTCGGGGATGGCACAGGGCGAGGCCATCAGTCTCTTCATCCAACTCGCTGACCTGGAAGGGGTCACCGAGGAGGAGCGGACGCTGTACCGCGCGGCCGCAGACGGCGCCTTCTACTCGCTGCTGCGCGCCGACGACGGCACCCCGTGGGCGGTCAACCGGAACAGCGCCGGATACCTGTGGATCCAGGAGTACCCGGGCAACACACCGGGCACGGGCGACTATACGTACAACGGCATGATCTTCGCGATGTTCGGCCTGTGGGACTACATCATCGCCACCGGCAACGAGCTCGCCATCGCACTCTTCGACGGCTGCTGCACCACGATCGACCGGTACTTCCCGCTTCTGCGCAACCAACGCTGGATCTCGTACTACTGCCAGACGCACCGGATCCCGACCGTTTCCTATCACCAGCACCACATCAACCTGTTCCGGCAGCTGCACTGGCAGACCGGCAGCCCTCGCTTCGCCCGGATGACCGACCAGCTGACCGACGACTACCCGTCCCCGACCGTGCCCGCGACGTCGACTATCGCCTTCGCCGCCGGCACCCACACCCTGTACCGGTTCGACACCGACGCCGACGGCGACTACGTGGCGGCGAAGGGCGACGCGCAGCTGGAGACCAAGTCGGTGACGTTCGCCCGCGCCACGCAGGCGCCGGCGAACAAACGCCGCCGCATCATGGGCCGCGGGATCTACTACCGGATCAACGCCGGCGCCTACACCGGCTGGTGGATCGGCGAGTACTACCCGAACGCCTACCTGATCGGCCAGTACCTGCCGACCGTGTGCCTCCCTCCCCGGACGCTCACCTTTCCGGCGAACAGCCCGGCGACCTGCTACCTGCTCGACGCCGACGGCATGTTCACCAGCCCCCGCACCGTGACTTTCGCGAACCCCTCGAACGCCCCGTTCGACCGCCGCGCGATCGTCAACGGCCGTTCCATGTACCGCATCTCGGCCGGATCCCTCACCGGCTACTGGGTGTGGGCCGGCAACGTCTCCGCCGACGGCGGCTGATCCGGGAAGAGGACCGGACAACAACGGAGCGCCCTCTCCCGCGGCTCGGGACAGGGCGCTCCGCACGGATGCCGAAGGCGCTAGGCCTTCTTGGTCTCCCAGAAGATCTCGGCGATCTGGTCGATCTTCGCCAGCAGCTCCTCGGCGACCTTCGGGTCGGCGGAGCCCTTGGAGCCCGAGGCGCCCGCCAGCTTCGTCGCCTCGTTCACGAGGGTGTGGAGCTGCGGGTACTTCTCGAAGTGCGGCGGCTTGAAGTAGTCGGTCCACAGCACCCACAGGTGCTCCTTGACCAGGTTGGAGCGCTGCTCCTTGATGATCAGGGCGCGGGTCCGGAACTCCGGGTCCTCGTTGGCCTGGTACTTCTCGCAGATCGCCTTGACCGACTCCGCTTCGATACGGGCCTGGGCCGGGTCGTAGACCCCGCACGGCAGGTCGCAGTGAGCGGAAGCGTCGATCGTCGGCAGCAGCCGCTTGAACAGAGGCTTGAACATGCGCCCCTCCAGCTTCCTTCAGTGGGTTGTGATTCCACCGCCGACCATACCTCTATGAACGCCCGTTTTGGTCGGCCCCCTAGAGTTGGGTACGCGACAACGCTGCTCACAGAACACCATGGTGGACAGTGAAAACAACGAATCGGAGGTCAGTCCCGATGCTCGCCGCCTACGCCCGCAACGTGAATCCCGAGGACCCGTTCGACGCGCTCTCGGTGGGTGAGATCGAGCCCCCGGCGGTGCCGGAGGACTGGACCCGCGTCGAGCTCGTCGCGGCCTCGGTCAACCACCACGACCTCTGGTCGCTCGCCGGGGTCGGGCTGCGCGCCGAGCAGACCCCGATGATCCTCGGGACCGACGCCGTGGGCCGCACCGCCGAAGGCGACGAGGTCGTCGTCTACCCCGTCATCGCCGACCCCTCGCTCGACGACGAGACCCTCGACCCCAAGCGCACCCTCCTGTCCGAGCTCCACCCCGGGACGCTCGCCGAGTACGTCTCGGTGCCCGCCCGCAACCTCGTGCCCGTGCCGAAGGGCTGGTCCGCCGCCGAGGCCGCGTGCCTGCCCACCGCGTACCTCACCGCGTGGCGGATGCTCACCTCCCGCGGCCGCCTCGGCGCCGACGGCGCCGCCGGCGACAGCGCCGTCCTCGTCCAGGGCACCGGCGGCGGCGTCGCCACGGCCGCGATCGTCCTCGCCAAGGCCCTCGGCGCCCGCGTCTACGCCACCGGCCGCAGCCCCGAGCGCCGCGAGCGGGCCGAAGCGCTCGGCGCCGTGGCCGTCGAGGCCGGCGGGCGCCTGCCCGAGCGCGTCGACGTCGTCGTCGACTCCGTCGGCGCGCCCGTCATGGCGCACTCGATCAAGTCCCTCAAGCCCGGCGGGCGCCTCGTCAACTGCGGCGTCACCGGCGGCCCCATCGCGGAAGTGGACATGCGGCACGTCTTCTTCAAACAGCTCGAAATCCTCGGATCGACCATGGGCACCCTCGCCGAGCTGCGGGAACTCCTCCTGTTCTGCGCCGAGAGCGGCCTCAAGCCCGTCATCGACTCCGAGCACGCGCTCCCCGACGCCGAGCAGGCCCTGCGCCGCCTGGCCTCGGGCGACGCGTTCGGGAAGGTCGTCGTCACCAACGCCTAGCCGCAGGCCCGGACCCGGGCCGACAGCGTCGTAAGTACGACAGTGGCCCCGGTTTCTGGCGGGTTCGGCCTCCGGCCGGGCCCGCCTGCCTTCACCCTGTAATGGATGTCACTCACGGGCCGGTTCCGGTCCCGGCATCGAACGCCGAGCGCCCGGCCGCAGTGAGCACGGGCGCCGAGGGCAGGGGAGCAGCGGCCATGTCGGTAATGGGTCGGGTCAAGGGCGGCATCAAGTCCGCCGCCGGAAGCACGTGGACCGTGGCCAGGAAGATCCTGGTCAGGGTCGCGATCGCGGCGGCGATCATGGTCGTCGCCATCGCGCTGGCGAGGAACGGCGAGAGCTCGGCCGCCGAGACCGCGGGGGCCGTCGGCACCGAGGCCCGCCCGATCGCGGCGCAGCACGCCATCCTCTCGGAGGGCTGGACCCACGAGCAGGACCTGTCGTGCAAGTACTCGGTGAAGGCCACCTTCGGGGTCTCGGTGTTCACCGAGACCGACATGGGCGCGCGGCGCCTGCTCCGGCTGCACAACAAGACCGAGGTCAACGGCGCGTGCGAGCCGACCCAGGGCGGCAGGACCATCGGCTGCGCGGGCCTGCGCTGGGAGACCGAGTGGATCAGGGTCCAGTCGGGCGACACCGTCGGCTACAGCCCGGCGTCGTGCCTCGTCAAGGAGGGGGTTCTATGAAGGCACCGGATCTGACGGCAGTGCCGGAGTGAGCGGCGACCGCTGGAGCACGCGGGGACCGCTCTGAGAGAGACGAACACGGACGGGGCGCGGACATTCGGTCCGCGCCCCGTCCCGTGCGGCTACTTCAGGCCCACGCCCGCCACGCCGTTCACGATCTGCTTCTGGAAGATCATGAACACGATGAGCAGCGGCAGCGCGCCCAGGACCGCGGACGCCATGTTCTGCGCGTACAGCAGGCCGTACCCGCCGGTGACCACGCCGAGGCCGACCGGGAGGGTCATCATCGACGGGTCGGTCGCCACCAGCAGCGGCCACAGGAAGTTGTTCCACGAGCCGATGAACGTGAAGATCCCGACCGCCGCGAGGATCGGCCCCGACAGCGGCAGGATGACGCTCCACAGCACCCGCAGGTGCCCGGCGCCGTCGATCTTCGCGGCCTCCTCGTAGTCGCGGGGGACCGCGTCGAAGAACCGCTTCAGGATGAACACCATGACCGGCGCGACCACCTGCGGGAGCGCCAGGCCCCAGTAGGTGTTCGAGAGGTTCAGGAAGCCCACGATGTCGAACAGCGGGATGATGAGCGCCTCGCCGGGGACCATGAGCCCCGCGATGATGACCCCGAAGATCACGTTCTTCCCCGGGAAGTCGAACCGCGAGAACCCGTACGCGGCGAGCACGCACAAGGTCAGCGTCAGGGCCGTGACGATCGTGGACACCACCGTGGAGTTCACCATCCACACCAGGTGGTCGCCCTGCTCGAACACGGCCCGGTAGCCGTCGAGCGACCAGTCCCGGGGGATCCAGTGGACGTCCTGGCCGAGGCTCGCCTCGGTCTCGGTCTTCAGCGACGTGGACAGGGCCCACAGCAGCGGCAGCAGCCACAGGACCGCGAGCAGGACCACCGCGACGTACACGATGACCGCGCCGACGCTGGGGCGCTTGAACCTCCGGCGGCGCGCGGGCGCCTCCGCGGGGGTGGCGGCGGGCTTGTCGAGCACTGCGGTCATGTCAGGCCCCCTTCCGTGAGAACAGCCGGAACTGGACGATCGAGACGAGCAGGATGAGCACGAACAGCACGTACGACAGCGCCGACGCGTAGCCGATCCGGTAGCCCTCGAAGCCCGAGATGTAGATGTAGTGGATGGCGACCTCGGTGGCGCGGTTCGGGCCGCCGCTGGTCATGAGGTACATCTGGTCGAAGATGCGCAGCGAGGCGATGAGCTGGAGCGTGATGACCAGGCCCGTGGTGCGGCTCAGCAGCGGGAGCGTGATGCTCCGCAGCTGCCGGAACCAGCCCGCGCCGTCGATGGAGGACGCCTCGTAGACGTCCTGCGGGATCGTCTGGAGCGCCGCGAGGTACAGCAGGAAGTTGAAGCCGATCGTCCACCACACGGTCGTGATGACCACCGACCACATGGCGCGGTTCTCGTCCTGGAGCCAGATCACGGGGGTGTCCGGGCTCTGGATCCCGAACAGCTCCAGGTAGTGGTTGAGCAGGCCGCCGTCGGGCTGGTAGATCCACGTCCAGATGGTCGTGACGACCGAGACCGGGATGACGAACGGCGCGAAGAACGCCAGGCGCAGGAACCAGCCGGCCTTGCGGGCGCGGTTCGCCAGCAGCGCGAACACGATCGCGAGGATCACCAGCGGGGGCGTGGAGTACAGCGTGAACACCGCGGTGTTCCACAGGGCGTTCCAGGCGCGCTCGTCGGCGAACGCCTCCGACCAGTTGTCCAGGCCCACCCAGCTCGGGGTGCGGCCGGTGATCGACTTGTCAGTGAAGGAGTAGTAGAGGCCGAGGATGGTCGGCCAGATCAGGAAGAGCGCGTACGCGGCGAAGAACGGGAGGACGAACCACAGTCCGGTCCAGTTGCGCCGCTTCGCGTTCGGGGTGCTCGGGGGCCGCGTCTCCACGGCCTGCGCCTCTGCGGGCGTCTCGGTTTGCGCAGTCATGGCGAAATCCCTATTGGATCGTTTCAATCAACCGGGTTCGGGAGCGAGACGAGGTCCTGGATCCGCTCCTTGAGCAGGGCCAGCGCTTCCTCGGGGTTCAGGGCCAGGCTGTAGACCTGCTGGAACACGGAGCCGGACTCGTCGAAGAGGCGGGCGCCGGAGCCGGAGAACCACACGTCCGGGTCAAGCTGGACGTTGTCGACGACGCCGGAGTACTCCGCGTTCGGCTCCAGGGCCTGGTACTCGGGGCTCTCGGTGACGGGCAGGTAGGCGGGCGTGTGCCCGGCCCCGGCCCCCCAGTCGAAGGAGTTGTGGAGCATGAACGCCACGTACTCGATGGTGGCCTTGCGGACCTCGGGGTCCCACTGGTTGTGGTGGGGGAGGATGAAGGAGTGGCTGTCGCCCTGCGTGCGGCGGTTGCCGAAGAAGTCGGGCATCTCGGCCATGGAGAAGTCGAGGCCCTGGGCCTCGTTGAAGGCCCGGAAGCGGGTGATCTCCCAGTTGCCGACCTGTACGAACCCGGCGGCGCCGTTCTCGAAGTTGGCGGCGCACTGGGCGCCGTCGGCGAAGGTGGGGCACAGGCCCTCTTCGGCCATCATGTACATCGTCTCGATGGCCTGGAGCGCCTTGTCGTCGTCCATCTCGTAGTCGCCGTCGCCGAAGGACATCTCGCCGTCGGCCTGGCGGTACCAGGCCCAGAACTGCCGCCAGCCGCCGAACGTGTCGAGGGAGGTGCCGTACTGGCCGGTGATCGCCTTGGCCTCGCGGAGGATCTCGAAGTAAGCGTCGCGGCCCTGGGGCTCCAGGAGGGTCCGGTCGGCGTCGAGGACGCCGATCTGCTCGCAGATCTCGCGGTTGTAGTAGTTGACGAGGGCGTGCGTGTCGAGCGGGATCGCGTAGAGGTCGCCGTCGACGAAGCACTTCTCCCAGATCTCGGCGGGGAACGCGTCGGGGTCGAGCCCGGCGTCCTCGACCTCCTTGAGGTCGAACGGGTCGAGGAGGGTGTCGGGGGCGAGGCTCTTGATGCGCGAGACGTGGGCGGTGGCGACGTCGGCGCCGTTGCCGCCGGAGGCGCCCATGACGACCCGGGTGTAGAACGGGGTGCCCCAGCCGAGGGTCGTGGCCTGGAGGTCGACGTCGGGGTACTCGTCCTCGAAGCGGGTGTGGAGGTCGGTCATGATGGCGCCGTCGGCGCCCGCGAGGAGGTTCCACTGCTTCACGACGGTCTTGTCGCTGAGCGACACCGCGAGGGACCCGCACCCGGTGAGGCCGAGGCCCGCGGCGGCGGCCGTCCCGGTGAGGAGCGTCCTCCTGGAGAGGGCCCCAGGTGGCGAGGGATGGTTCGGCATCTATGCATCACTCCAATGTGAGCTTTGTTTGGACGGCAGTTCGAAGGGTGAACCGTCCTGACATTGTTATCGCTCTCATCACAGGAGTCAAGGGTGTGAATATATAGAAACCGCTTCCTCTTTGCAACGTTGTCAACGCCCGCCGCCGGGGACGCCGAAGGGGGGAGGCCGGAATCGGCCTCCCCCCTTCGGTTCTCGTCGCTTACTGCGGCTGCGGGACCGCGACGTCGATGAGCGCCTGCTGCTCGACCTCGTGGACCTTCGGCGAGCCGGTGGACGGCGCGGCGGCGGCCGGGCGGGAGATGCGGCGCAGGTGGACCCCGCCGAGCTGCTCCAGCAGGTTGAGCGCGATGAACGACCAGGCGCCCTGGTTCGCGGGCTCCTCCTGGACCCAGGCGGTCTCGACGGCGTTCGGGAACGCGCCGAGCGCGGCCTTGAGCTCCTCGGCGGGCAGCGGGTAGAGCTGCTCGACGCGCAGGATCGCGGTGTCGGTGACGCCGCGCGCGGCCCGGGCCGCGGCCAGGTCGTAGTAGACCTTGCCGGAGCACAGGAGGACGCGCTTGACGTTCTCGGCGCGGATCTCGCCGGACGCGAGCGCCGGGTCGCCGAGGACGGGCTGGAAGCGGCCGGTGGTGAACTCCTCCAGCTGGCTGACGGCGGCCTTGTGGCGCAGCAGCGACTTCGGCGTGAAGACCACGAGGGGCTTTTTGACCGGGTCGAGGCCCTGGCGGCGCAGCAGGTGGAAGTAGTTCGCCGGGCTCGTGGAGTTGACCACGCGCATGTTCTCGTCGGCGCACAGCTGGAGGAAGCGCTCGATGCGCCCGGAGGTGTGGTCCGGGCCGGCGCCCTCGTGGCCGTGCGGCAGCAGCAGCGTCACGCTGGAGTGCTGGCCCCACTTGGCCTCGCCCGAGGAGATGAACTCGTCGATGACGGTCTGGGCGCCGTCGACGAAGTCGCCGAACTGGGCCTCCCACAGGACCAGCATCTCGGGGTTCTCGACCGAGTAGCCGTACTCGAAGCCGAGCGCGGCGTACTCGCTGAGCAGCGAGTCGTACACGAAGTACTTCGCGGTGTGCTCGCCCAGGTTCGACAGCGGCGTGTACTCGCCGCCGGTCTCCTGGTCGATGACCACGGAGTGGCGCTGCACGAAGGTGCCGCGGCGCGAGTCCTGCCCGGCGAGGCGCACGGCCTTGCCCTGCATGAGGAGCGAGCCGAACGCGAGCGTCTCGGCGAAGGCCCAGTCGACGTGCCCGGAGGTGGACATCTCGGTGCGCTTCTCCAGCACGCGGCGGACGGCCTTGTGCGGCGCGAAGCCCTCGGGGAGCGTCGTGTGGGCCTTGCCGATCATCGCGATCGTCTCGGCGTCGACGGAGGTGTCGATGTCGGCGACCGGCTCGGGCTGGTGGCGCCACGGCAGCGGGCCGGTCTGCCCGGCCAGGGCCTCCTTGGTCTCGCGGAAGATCCGCTCCAGCTGCGCCTGGTAGTCCGCGAGGGACTCCTCGGCGTCCTCCATGGTGATGTCGCCGCGGCCGATGAGCGCGCGGGTGTACAGCTTGCGGACCGACTGCTTGGCGTCGATGACCTGGTACATCTCCGGGTTGGTCATCTTCGGGTCGTCGCCCTCGTTGTGGCCGCGGCGCCGGTAGCAGACCATGTCGATGACGACGTCCTTGCGGAACTGCTGCCGGTAGGCGAACGCGAGCTTGGCGACTTCGGTGACGGCCTCGGGGTCGTCGCCGTTGACGTGGAAGATCGGCGCCTGGATCATGCGGGCGACGTCGGTGCAGTACAGCGACGAGCGCGAGTGCGCGGGCGCGGTGGTGAAGCCGACCTGGTTGTTGACGACGGCGTGCACGGTGCCGCCGGTGCGGTAGCCGCGCAGCTGCGACAGGTTCAGGGTCTCGGCGACCACGCCCTGGCCCGCGAACGCCGCGTCGCCGTGGATGGCGACCGGCAGGACCGTGAAGCCCTCCTCGCCGAGGTTGAGGCGGTCCTGCTTGGCGCGCACGACGCCTTCGAGGACCGGGTTCACCGCTTCGAGGTGGGACGGGTTGGCGGCCACGGAGACCGTGATCCCGTCGCGCCCGTTCGGGGACGTGAACCGGCCGGTGAGGCCCAGGTGGTACTTGACGTCGCCGGAGCCGCCGATGCTCTTGGGGTCGATGTGCCCCTCGAACTCGGTGAAGATCTTCGAGAGCTTCTTGCCGACGATGTTCGCGAGGACGTTCAGCCGCCCGCGGTGGGGCATGCCGATGACGACCTCGTCGAGCTCGGCGCCCGCGGCCTCGTTGAGGATCCGGTCGAGCAGCGGGATGAGCGACTCGCCGCCTTCGAGGCTGAAGCGCTTCTGGCCCACGAACTTCGTCTGGAGGAACGTCTCGAACGCCTCGGCGGCGTTCAGGCGCCCGAGGATGTGCTTCTGCTCCTCGACCTTCGGCTTCTCGAACGGCACCTCGATGCGCCGCTGGAGCCAGGCGCGCTCCTCCGGGTCCTGGATGTGCATGTACTCCACGCCGATGCGGCGGCAGTAGGAGTCGCGCAGCACGCCGAGGATGTCGCGCAGCTTCATGCGCTGCTGGCCCGCGAAGCCGCCGACGGGGAACGTCCGGTCGAGGTCCCACAGGGTGAGGCCGTGCGACAGGATGTCGAGGTCGGGGTGGCGGCGGATCTCGTAGTGCAGCGGGTTCGTGTCGGCCATGAGGTGGCCGCGGACCCGGTAGGCGTGGATGAGCTCGATGACCCGCGCGTTCTTGTCGATCTGGCCCTCGTGGGTCTTCGACACGTCGCGGACCCAGCGGACCGGCTCGTACGGGATGAGCAGCGAGCGGAAGACCTCGTCGAAGAAGCCGTCGCCGAGCAGGAGCTTGTGGAGGGTCGCCAGGAACTGGCCGGACTCGGCGCCCTGGATGATCCGGTGGTCGTACGTCGAGGTGACCGTCATGATCCGGGAGACGCCCAGGTCCGAGAGGGTCTCGTCGGAGGCCCCGGCGAACTCCGCGGGCACCTCCATGGCGCCGACGCCGACGATGAGGCCCTGGCCCTTCATCAGGCGCGGGACGGAGTGGACGGTGCCGATGCCGCCCGGGTTCGTCAGCGTCAGGGTCGCCCCGGCGTGGTCCTCCATCGTGAGCTTGTTGTTGCGGGCCTTGCGGACCAGGTCCTCGTAGGCCTGCCAGAACTCGCGGAAGTCCATCGACTCGGTGTTCTTGATGGACGGCACGACGAGGGTGCGCGAGCCGTCGGGCTTGGCGAGGTCGATCGCCAGCCCGAGGTTGATGTGCTCCGGGGTGACCAGCTGCGGCTTGCCGTCGACCACCTTGTAGGAGGCGTTCATGCCCGGGTGGGCCTTCACGGCCTGCACGAGCGCGTAGCCGATGAGGTGCGTGAAGGAGACCTTCCCGCCCTGGCCGCGCTTGAGGTGGTTGTTGATGACGATCCGGTTGTCGAACAGGAGCTTCGCGGGGACCGCGCGGACGGACGTGGCCGTCGGGATCTCCAGGGACGCGTCCATGTTCTGGGCTACCTTGGCCGCGACGCCTTTGAGCGGCTTGGTACCGGGTTCACTCACTGCTGGGGTCGCCTTCTCGGTCGAGGTCTCGGGTGCCACGGCAGCGGGCGCGGGCTCCGGCCGCACCGCCGGTTCGGCGGGCTTCGCGGGCGCGGCGGGGACGGGCTCCGGCGCAGGCGCGGGTGCGGCCTCCGCCTGCTCGGGGGCCTCGGCGGCGGCCTGCTTGTCTGCGGCCCTGTTCGCTGCGGCCTTGGTGTCGGCCGACTTCTCGCCGTTGAGGTGCGCGGTGGTCGGATCGCCCCCGAAGAACTCGCGCCACCCGGCGCTCACACTGTCGGGGTTTTCGCGGTATCGCTCGTACATCTCGTTGACCAGCCACTCATTGGCACCGAAATCGGTCAGCGGATTGCCCGGAGTCGCACTCGACACGACTGAATCGCCTCTTCTTTGACGCTGCGTGGACGGGGACGGCAGTCCCCGGACTCAAGGGTAACCGGGAGGGGGGAGAACTGTAGTACCGGTAACGCCGTTGCGGGTCCGGTCACGTGGACCGCCGTGAACGTGCTGCGCAGCAGGTGGATACGGGTGGAAGTCTGGTTCGACACACCGGCGTGCCGCGGGTCCGGGAGGGGTCTCCGGAGGGCCTGCGGGCCGGTCTAGCCGGCCGCGCTGCGCTCCTTGCCGGAGAACGTCTCGGTGGGCTCCTCCAGCAGCTCCTCGGCGCCGACGACGGTGAACAGGCGCGTGATGAAGCGGTTGGGGTTGACGACGGCCAGCGCGACGCCCATCTCGCGGGCGATGCGGTAGGCCACGACGATGGTGCCGATGCCGGTGGAGTCGAGGACCGTCACCTTCGCGACATCGACCCGGATGGCGGTCGCCCCGCCCGCTTCGAGCGCGTTGGTGATCGTCTCCCGGATCTGGGGCGCCGTGGCGTAGTCGACTTCGCCGGAGAGTTCGACGGTGACGACGCCCGCGTCGGTCGTGGCGGTCTCGATTGACAGCGTCATATTGCGATCCTCGCCCCTGTTGGGATCCTGGCCCGAGCACACCTGCCGTACTCGGCTGGGACACAAAGTCTATCCGACGGCCCCGACCGAAAACAGCTCGCGCGCGCCGGATGACCGCAAAGCAACGCACTCTTCGGAAAAAGGTCACACGAACGTGATCCGTGCGGGTGCGGACGGTCACCTCCGCGGGACCGCGCGGCGACCGCTTGGCACGCCACTGCGCCCGGCGTATGCTTCAGGACCACCTGTGACCAGCGGAGCACCGGCCCGTCGTGCCGACCGGCCCGCCCCGACCGCGAAGATGAGGCACATGCCGCTTTCGACCAGCCAGCCGAGCGCCGAGACCGAAGCGACCCTCCTGGTCGTCGAGGACGACGAGAACATCTGCGAGCTGCTCGCGACGTCGCTGCGGTACGCCGGCTTCGCCGTCCACGCCGTGGGCTCGGGGGACGAGGCGCTCCGCTCGATCGCGAGGCACCGCCCCGACCTGGTGGTCCTCGACGTGAACCTGCCGGACTTCGACGGCTTCGAGGTGGTGCGGCGGATGCGCTCGGGCTCCGACCACACGCCGGTGCTCTTCCTCACCGCCCGCGACGACACGGCCGACACCGTCACGGGCCTGTCGGTCGGCGGCGACGACTACATCACCAAGCCGTTCGCGCTCGAAGAGGTCGTCGCCCGCATCCGCGCGGTGCTGCGCCGCTCCTCCGGCGAGCTGCCGCGGCCCTCGCGCCTCCAGTACGCGGACCTCGAACTCGACGAGGAGACGCACGAGGTGTGGCGCGCGGGCAAGGCCGTGCAGCTGTCGCCCACCGAGTTCAAGCTCCTGCGGTACTTCATGATCAACGCCGGGCGGGTGCTGTCGAAGGCGCAGATCCTCGACCACGTGTGGCGCTACGACTTCCGCGGGGACGACGGGATCGTCGAGTCGTACGTGTCGTACCTGCGACGCAAGATCGACACCGGGGAGCCGAAGCTCATCCAGACCCTCCGGGGCATCGGCTACGTCCTGCGGGAGCAGCATCGTTGAGCGCTCCGCGCGTCCTTGAAGGCGCCCGCGACAAGTGGGACCGCACCCCGCTGAGGGTCCGGCTCACCGCGGCCGTGCTCGTCCTCGTGGCCGGATCGCTCATCCTCATCAGCGTCTCCACGATCCTGGCGCTGCACTCGTACTTCCTGGGCACCGTGGACGAGGAGCTGGAGGCGCAGCTGCTCAACTTCAGCCCCGACGTGTTCGACCCCGAGGACATGGAGGACGACGACGGGACCCCGGCCGTGCGGCCCGAGCAGTACGTCTTCTCGATCCTCTACAGCGGCGGCAACCGCTTCGACCGGCCCAACGACCGCGCCGACTACCCGGTCTTCGACTACGAGGACCTGGTCGCCGCCGACGGCGAGGCGTTCACGGCGCTGTCGGCCGACGGCACCACGCGCTGGCGGGTGCTGGGCCTGTCCGGCACGATGGTCGGCACGAACGACCCCGAGTACGACCCGGAGGACCACAACCTCCAGGGCGACGCGTACTACGTGCTGTCCTACAAGCTCGCGCACTTCGACAAGACCGTCGCAGGGCTCGTGTGGGTGGACCTGCTCATCGGGGCGGGCGTGCTCGCGGGGCTCGCGGCGATCGGCGTGGGCCTGGTGCGGGCGAGCCTGTCGCCGCTGCGGCAGATCGAGAACACCGCGGCGATGATCGCCGCGGGGAACTACTCGCGGCGCGTGCCCGAGCACGACCCGGCGACCGAGGTCGGCCGGGTGGGCCGGGCCATCAACTCGATGCTCACGAAAGTCGAAGGGGCCCTGCGAGCCCGCGAGTACTCCGAGCAGCGCGCGCACGACTCCGAGGAGCGGATGCGCGAGTTCATCGCCGACGCCTCGCACGAGCTGCGCACGCCCTTGACGAGCGTGCGCGGGTACGCGGAGCTGGTGCGGTCGAACCCGCAGATGCCCGAGGCCGACCGGCAGCACTACATCCGCCAGATCGAGGAGGCCGCCAAGCGCATGGGCCTGCTCGTGGGCGACCTGCTGCACCTGGCGCGGCTCGGGCAGGAGCGGCCGGTGGAGACCGAGCCGGTGGACCTGGCGCCGCTCGCGCACGAGGCGGTGACCGCGCACGCGGTCATGGCCGAGGACCACGAGCTGAGCTTCACGTGCGTGCCGGGCTCCGCGACCGTGGTCGCGGCGGACCGGGCCCGGATGCGGCAAGTCCTCGACAACCTGCTGTCGAACGCGCTGCGGCACACGCCCGCGGGCACGAACGTGCACGTGGAGCTCGCCTCGGAGGACGGGACGGTGCTGCTCACCGTCGCCGACGACGGGCCCGGCATGGAACAGGAGACCGCCGACCGGGTCTTCGAGCGGTTCTTCCGCTCCGACGCGGTCGTCCACCCCGGCTCAGGGCTCGGCCTGGCGATCGTCGCGGCCATCGTGAAGGCACACGGCGGCACGGTGCAGGTCGCGTCGCGGCCCGGCGAGGGCACGGCGTTCACGGTGCGCCTGGCGGCCGAGCCCGAGGTGGAGGCGCAGGACGAGTCCTAGCGTCCTCGGAGCCGATTCTTGGGAACCTCTGAGGTGCCCGTCCCCGGGGCAACGCTTGCCCGCGCCCGCCCGACCCGTCTGACCAGTGCGCCCGCCTCTGAACCGGACTCGGTTCATTAAAGGGTTTTAAGGCGTTTTTGCAGCGGGCCGAGAGCTGGGCCCTGCAAGCTGCTTACATGAGCAACACTGAGAGCACCAAGGGCCCCGAGGGGACCGAGCCCAGGGGCCCCGAAGGGGCTCCGAACCCCGAGCAGGCCGCGGCCGCCGCGGACCAGCCGCTCCCCGAGAGCTTCCAGGACCACCCCGCCGCCGAGCAGCACGTCGACCAGCCCGCCGGGCCGCAGTCCGCGGCTCCCGAGGCGAGCCTGCCGCCCGCCGCGGCCCCGGCGCCCTCCTACCCGGAGGCCCCCGCCAATCCGCCGATGCACCAGGCCCCCGTCCAGCACGCCCCGCAGGGCCCCTCCACCGAGCAGACCCGCGTGCTTCCGGCGGGCGCTCCCGCCCCGGCACCGGCCGGAGCGCCGCACATGAACGCGCCCGCGCCGGGCTGGCAGCCCTCGCAGGTCCCGCCGATGTACCAGGGCCCGGGCGCGGTCGCGGCACCGCCGCGGCGCGGTCGCGGCAAGCTCGTCGCCGGGGCGCTCGCGCTGGCCCTGATCGCGGGCGGCGCCGGCGGCGTCGCGGGCTGGTTCCTCAACGACGGGAACCCGGGCACCACCGTGGTCGAGTCCGTGTCGATGAACGCCGGGGACGGCCTCACCTACACCGACATCGTGAACAAGGTCAGCCCGTCGGTCGTCACGATCGTCACCGACTCCGCGGAGGGCTCGGGCGTGGTCTACTCCAAGGACGGCTACATCGTCACGAACAACCACGTGGTCGACGGCGCGCAGACCGTGGAGGTCCGCTTCTCCGACGGCACGACCGCCGACGCGCTGATCATCGCCACCGACACGACGCAGGACCTCGCCGTCATCCAGGTGTCGGGCGTGGACGACCTGACGCCGATCACGTTCGGCGACTCCGACTCGATCCAGGTCGGCGACGCCGCCGTGGCCCTCGGCTCGCCGCTGGGCCTCGAAGGGACCGTCACGACCGGCATCGTCTCGGCCCTCGACCGGTCGATGACCGTCGCGGGCGAGGAGCAGCAGGGCTTCCAGCAGCAGCAGTCGAGCTCGACGCTCACCGGCCTGATCCAGACCGACGCGGCCATCAACTCCGGGAACTCCGGCGGCGCGCTCGTCAACGGCAACGGCGAGCTCATCGGCATCAACACGGCCATCGCCACCACCGACTCCGGCTCGATCGGCCTCGGCTTCGCGATCCCGTCGAACACCGTCCAGAGCGTGGTCGAGCAGCTCATCCAGAACGGCTCGGTCGAGCAGGGCTACCTCGGGGTCTCGGTGGCCGACACCGACGGCAACGGCGCGATGGTCCTGTCCGTGGAGGGCGGCTCGCCCGCCGAGTCCGCGGGCCTGCAGGAGGGCGACATCATCACCGCCGTCGACGGCAACCCGGTCACCAGCGCCTCCGAGGTGGTCGCGGCGGTGCAGGGCACGGCCTCGGGCACCGAGGTCGCCATCACGTACACGCGGGACGGCCAGGAGGCGACCGCGAACGCGACGCTCGCCGCCTCGTGATCCTGAACGCGCGCAAGCGGAGACGCGGCCCCGGGCGGAAGCCCGGGGCCGCGGCCGTGTCACTGCGCGGCGCTCGTCCCGGCCTGGATCGCGGCCCGCACGGGGCGCAGCTCGACCGGCGGCTGGCCGGTGTCGATCCATTCCGCGAGGCGGTCGCGGTCCACGATGAGGACGCCCAGCTGGCGCGCGACCGCTTCGTTGCGGGCGGCGTGGTGCATCCAGTGGAGGTTCGCGTTGGTGATGATGACGCCGGCGTCGCAGTCCCAGCGGGCCTTGATCTCGCCGCCGAGGATCTGGACGTGGCGGTTGCCGTTGCGGCGGCGCAGCTGCTTGTCGTCCTTCTTGGCGCGCACGATGATCCGCTTGCCGTTGTTGAAGGTGACCACGAAGTTGCAGCCGAGGTCGTTCTTGCGGTGGCCGAACTTCTTGACGCGCTTGGCGTCGAGGCCGACGAGGAGCTGGCCGACCATCGCGTCGAACGAGGGCATGTTCATGCGGTCGACGTTGCGCATCAGCTCGTGGCGCTCGGCGGTGAGCGTGCGGTCGCGGTGCTCGTGGCCGCGGCTGCGGAACAGGACCCATCCCGCTATCGCCGTGCCCCCCAACAGGATCGCCACCGAAGCGAACCATGCCCAATGGTCCGCTACGAAACTCAGAACGTAGTAGCCGATGATGAGAGCGGCGAGACCCGCTCCTACTCTGAGGATCACGGACAAGGCGGCCTCCATTTGGTTCAGAGGGCTTGCGGTTAGCGTTATGTCGCCTGTGTTGTGACTACGAGTATCCGTTACCGTTCGCTCACGCGTAAGGGCAATGTCCGGTACCCGACAGCATGACTCGGCATCCTGCATGTGCGGCCCGTCGCGGCGCGCTCACCGGCCCGGCCTCCCGCCGCCGTTGGTGGGGGATACTGTCCCGGTGTCGACACCTACTTCTGGCGTTTTGGTGCTTCTCGGTGCGCCCCTGGGAAATCCAGAGGACGCCTCGTCTCGTCTGCGGACCGAGCTCGGCCTCGCGGACGTCATCGCCGCAGAGGATACCCGGCGGCTGCGGCGCTTGCTCAGTGAGCTGGATGTGGCCACCGGGGCTCAGGTCACGTCGTATTTCGAGGCGAACGAGGCGGGGCGAACCGAGACCCTTATCGAACAATTGTACGACGGCAAGCGGGTCGCCGTCATCACCGACGGCGGCATGCCCTCGGTCTCCGACCCCGGCTTCCGGCTGGTGCGGGCCGCGATCGACGCCGGGATCGCCGTCACGTGCGCGCCCGGCGCGAGCGCCGTGACGACCGCCCTCGCCCTCTCCGGCATGCCGTGCGACCGGTTCTGCTTCGAGGGCTTCGCGCCCCGCAAGGACGGCGAGCGGCGCCGCCTCTTCGGCGAGCTCGCCGAGGAGAAGCGCACCATGGTCTTCTTCGAATCGCCGCGCCGTGTAGCGGATACCTTGCAGGCGATGTCCGAAACCTTCGGCGCAGGCCGCCCCGCGGCCCTGTGCCGCGAGCTCACCAAGACCCACGAGGAGATCCGCCGCGGCACCCTCGCCGAGCTGGCGGAAGGCGCCGAATCCGACCCGCCCCGCGGCGAGATCACCCTCGTCATTTCGGGCTGGACCGGCCCCGACGCCAGCGAGGCCACCCCCGAGGCCATGGCCGCGGCCGTCGCCGCCCTGGAGGATGCCGGAACCGACCGCAAGACCGCCATGAAGGAAACAGCGACCCGCTTCGGTGTTCCGAAGCGGGTCGTCTACGACGCGGTCCTCAGCGCCGACTGATCAGAAATTAGTCTCGACCGTGATGATCGGGCACCGCGCGACGCCGGATCGCTCGATCTTGGTGTCGCCGGTGAGCAGCTCGCAGTCCAACTGCTCGGCCAGGGCGACGAAGAGCGCATCGTAGCCGGTGAGGTTGTGGCGCAGTTCCCAAGCCCGCGCTGTCAGGGCGAGATCGGGGCTGACGAGCTTGACCCCGAGCCGGATGTAGTCCTCGACGGCTTGGTGCGCGGAGTCGGAGGGAATAACCTGTCCTCGGTCCAGACTGCGAAAGGACTGGAGGATCTCGGCGGTTTGATGTGCCGGCGCGGCCAGGTCCTGGTGCTGCGAGAGAATCGACCGGATCTTGTCTCCGGAGGGACCGAAGAACCGGAGCGCGGTGACCATGGCTGAACTGTCGACGACGATCATGTCTCGGTTCAGTCCCTGTCGTGGATCGCGGCGAGGATGACGTCCATCGGAATGGGCTCGGGGCGCTCCCGCTTGAGACGGGCTTCGATTACCGCGAGTTTGGTTCGGTTGGAGGCGCTCCTCGCCTGCTCCCGGATGACCTCCAGGAGGAAGTCTTGGAGGGACTCCTGGCGCTCTTCGGCGAGCGCCCGGATGATCTCCAGGTCGCCCTCGGGGATATCGCGAATCATGAGGTCGGACATGAATCAATCGTAACTTCCGATTCGTGTCCGCTGGTGACGCGACACGCTAGAGCTCGTCGAATTTGAAGGTCTTCCAGGAGACGAGGGCGACGAGGACCGCGAAGGCCGCGAGGAAGCCGATCTGGGGGAGGACCGCCGCGGGGGACTCGCCGTAGACGACGACCGACTGGAGCGCCTCGTTGAGGTAGCGCATCGGCGAGGCGTACGAGAGCCACTGGACCCACTGCGGGGAGAGCGCGAGCGGGTAGAACGCGCCGGAGACGAACGCCATCGGCATCGTCACGAGGTTGCTGAGCCCTGCGGCGGCCGGGCTGGTCTGCGCGATGCCGCCGATGACCACGCCGATCGCGAGGAACGCGAACGTGCCGAGCAGGACCAGCGGCACCGCGAACCACGTCCACGCAGACAGTCGCAGCCCGAAGCCGACCGCGGCGACCGCGAGGAACACCGCGGTCTGCACGATCGCGACCACGAGGTTCACGGAGATCTTCGCGCCCAGGAACGTCCCCACCGAGGCGGGGGTGAGGCGCAGGCGCCGCATGAGCTTGTCGCGCTTCCAGTCCACGATCGTGCCGGCCGCGCCGAACACGCCCGAGATGGCGACGCCCCACGCGAGGATGCCGGGCGCGAGGTACTGGATCGGCTGGAGCGCGCCGCCGTCGGCCTCCTCGACGTCGGTGGCGAGCACCGGCTCGTCGGGCGCCGCCGCGGAGAGGACCTCCACGTTGACGTCGTCGATGAGCGAGGACAGCCGTTCCTCGGCGATTGCGGCGGACGTCGAGTTCGTGGCCGACGGGTAGATGCGCACCGTGGAGCCGTCCTGGACGACCGCGGCATCAGCGTCGCCCTCGCGGAGCATCGCCAGCGCCGCGTCGAGGTCCGACGCGCTTTCGACGGTGAACTCGTCGGGGTCGGCGCCGTCGAGGACCGCCACGTCGCCGACGGCGACGATCCGGGAGGCCGCCGTGTCGCCGGAGCCGAAGACGCTCGCGAGCAGCACCATGAACATGAGCGGCAGGAGGATCGTGAAGAAGATCTGGCTGCGGTCGCGGATCCACCCGCGGCCCAGAGCCTTGAACAGGCTCAGGAACGCCCGGCCCCGCGTGCCCGCGGGAGCCTCGCGTCCGGTCTCGGTGCGCTGCTCGGTCACCGCGCTCATCCGCGCCACTCCCGTCCGGTGACGTGCAGGAACACGTCTTCGAGGTTCGCCGTGCGCACCGCGAGGCCCTCCAGGGCCCCGTCGGAGGCCAGCGCGGTCAAGAGCTTGCCCGGGTCGCGGGTCTCGAACACGACCGTCCCGTCGGCGGTGCTCGCGGTGCCGTCGAGCGCGAGCTCGGCGATGCGGGCGTCGTCGAGCTGCCCGGCCGCGACGGTGACGCGCGTCGGGGCGTCGAGTTTCCGCACGAACCCGGCGGGGGAGTCGACGGCCTTGATGCGCCCGGCGTCCATGATGGCGACCCGGTCGCAGAGCGCCTCGGCCTCCTCCATGTAATGCGTGGTGAGGACCACGGTCCGGCCCTCGTCGTTGATGGCGCGCATGAGGTCCCAGAGGTTGCGGCGGGCCTGCGGGTCGAGGGCGGCGGTGGGCTCGTCGAGGAACACCAGCTCGGGGTCGCCGACGAGGGCGCACGCGATGGAGAGGCGCTGCTGCTGGCCGCCCGAGAGCTTCTCGCAGCGCATGTTCGCGTGCTCGGCGAGGCCGACGAGGTCGAGCATCTCGGCGGCGCGGGTCTTCGCGGCGCCGTACAGCTCGGCGAAGGTGCCGATCTGCTCGGCGACGGTGAGGAACTCGAAGAACGCGGACGCCTGGAGCTGCACGCCGAGGCGGCGGGTCAGCTCGGGGGAGTGGGGCCACGGCGAGCGGCCGAGGAGGCGCACGTCCCCGGAGTCGGGCTTGCGCAGGCCCTCGACGATCTCCAGGGTGGTGGTCTTCCCGGCCCCGTTGGGGCCGAGGATGCCGAAGAACTCGCCGCGCTCGACGCGGAAGCTCACGCCGTCGACCGCGCGGACCTCGCCGGTCCGGCGGCCGCGGTAGGTCTTGCGGAGGTCGGCGACCTCGATGGCGGCGTCCATGAGGCGAATCTAGAGGATCGGCCGGTGTGACGGGGTTCTCGGCCAGGCGGGAGTGAAGGTGAACGGCGGTTCCCGGGCAAAACGGGCGTTCGCAGGGTCCCCCGGCTCAACAGTGCCGCACGGGTGCGACAGCGCCGAGGCGCCCGGCGTGCGCGCCTTCCTCGCGTTCACACCCTCCGTAACAGGACCGTGAGGTGAACTTCACGGGCCCGGTACGACGGGCGCACGTCCAGGCAACGCCGTCCGCAGAGGGTGGGGCCATGACTTCGACACTGACGCCCCCGGCCGGCACGGCCGCCCCCCGCAAAGGCTGGATCAGCGACTGGCGCCCCGACGACGAGGGCTTCTGGCAGTCGACCGGCCGCAAGACCGCCCGGCGCAACCTGGTGTGGTCGGTGCTCGCCGAGCACCTCGGCTTCTCGGTGTGGACGATGTTCAGCATCATCACCCCATACCTGGCGGCCTCGGGCTACGAGTTCTCCGTCAGCCAGCTGTTCTGGCTCACCGCGGTCCCGAACCTCGTCGGCGCGTTCCTGCGCATCCCCTACACCGCCGCCGTGGCCCTGTTCGGCGGCCGGAACTGGACGATCATCTCCGCGGCGCTGCTCGTGGTCCCGACCGCGCTCCTCGCCTACTGCGTCATGACGCCCGGCACGCCCTACTGGCTGTTCGTCGTCGCGGGCGTGACCGCCGGGTTCGGTGGCGGGAACTTCGCGTCGTCCATGGCGAACATCTCCTACTTCTACCCGGAGCGCCACCGCGGCTCCGCGCTCGGCGTCAACGCCGCGGGCGGGAACATCGGCGTCGCGGCCGTGCAGTTCTTCGGGCCGCTCGTGATCGGCGCGGCCGTCCTCGGCTCCTCGCAGGGCACCACCGACACCGGGCAGGCGTTCTACCTGCACAACGTGCCGCTGCTGTGGCTGGTCCTGGCCGTGTTCGCCGCGATCATGGCCTGGCGCGCGATGGACAACCTCGCGGTGGCCCGCACGCCGCTGCGCGAGCAGGTCCCGGCGCTGGCCCGCAGCCACACGTGGATCATGAGCGTCCTCTACATCGGCACGTTCGGGTCGTTCATCGGCTACTCGTTCGCGTTCCCGCTGGTCATCAAGCTCGCGTTCCCGGAGTTCAACGCCCTGTGGATCGCCGCGCTCGGCCCGCTCGTCGGCTCCCTCGCCCGCCCCATCGGCGGCTGGTTCGCCGACCGCCTCGCGGGCGCCCCGATCACCTCCGGCGCGTTCGCGCTCATGGCGGTCGGCGCGATGGGCGCGATCTGGGGCATCAACTCGGCGTCGTTCCCGCTGTTCTTCGCCTCGTTCATGCTCCTGTTCGTCATGAGCGGCGTCGCGAACGGCTCCACGTACCGGTCGATCCCGGCGATCTTCCAGGCCGAGGCCGCCGCCGCGGCCGGGGGCAAGGCCGGCGAGGCCGACGTGCTCCAGGCGAAGAAGATCACCGCCGCGGCCCTCGGTTGGATCTCCGCGATCGGCGCGTTCGGCGGGTTCCTCATCAACCAGGGCTTCCGCATCGCCAACGAGACCACCGGGTCCGTGGTCCCCGCGATGTGGGCGTTCGTCGGCGCCTACGCGTTCTTCCTGGTCCTCAACTGGTGGTGCTACCAGCGCACCGTCCTCGTCGCGAAGGCCCCGAGCCTCGCGTACGCCAAGGTCTGACCCTTCGCGCACACAGTGGCCCGCAATCGCCGCCTCCGGGCGATTGCGGGCCACTTAGCATTCCTGAAACATCGCTCACGTGAACGCGTAACCACCTCTGGGCACACTCGCCGCATGACCGCTCGCACCCGCCTCCCCGTCCTCCGCAGCGCCGACACGCACTGCCCGTACTGCGCGCTCCAGTGCGGCATGCGGCTCGAAGAGGACGCCGACGGCACGGTCACGGCCGCGCCCCGCGGCGGCGGCATGTGCAAGAAGGGGTGGACCTCGCCCGAGCTGCTCGACCACCCCGACCGGATCACGACACCGCTCCTGCACGGGAAGCCGGTCTCCTGGGACGAGGCCCTCGACCACGTCGCCGACCGCATCCGGGCCGTCCAGGCCGAGCACGGGAAGGACGCCGTCGGCGTCTTCGGCGGCGGCGGGCTCACCAACGAGAAGGTCTACCAGCTCGGCAAATGGGCCCGGCTCGCGTTGGGCACCAAGCACATCGACTACAACGGCCGGTTCTGCATGTCCTCGGCCGCCGCGGCCCTCAACCGCGCGTTCGGCGTCGACCGCGGCCTCCCCTTCCCCGCCGAGGACCTCAAAGACGCCGAGGTCGTGGTGCTCGTCGGCGCGAACCCCGCCGAGACCATGCCGCCGTTCATGCGGTTCCTCCAGAACGCGGAGCTCATCGTCGTGGACCCGCGGCGCACCGCCACCGCCGAGGCCGCGCAGCTCCACCTCCAGCCCGCCCCCGGCACCGACCTCGCGCTCGCGAACGGCCTGCTGCACATCGCGATCGAGCAGGGCTTCCTCGACCGGGCCTACATCGCCGACCACACGTCGGGCTTCGACGAGGTCCGCCAGACCGCCGCCGGGTACTGGCCCGCGTTCGTCGAGCGGACCACCGGCGTCTCCGTCCCCGACCTGTACGCGGCCGCGAGGCTCATGGCGGGCAGGCGGACCGCGATCCTCACCGCCCGCGGCTCCGAGCAGCACGCCAAGGGCGTCGACACCGTCACCGCGTGGATCAACCTCGCGCTGGCCCTGGGGCTTCCGGGGCGCCCGTCCTCGGGCTACGGGTGCCTGACGGGCCAGGGGAACGGGCAGGGCGGGCGCGAGCACGGCCAGAAGGCCGACCAGCTCCCCGGGTACCGGATGATCACCGACCCGGCGGCGCGCGAGCACGTCGCGGGCGTGTGGGGCGTCGACCCCGAGATCCTCCCCGGGCCCGGCGTGTCGGCCGTGGAGCTGCTGCGCAAGTGCGGCGAGGAGGTGCGGATGCTGTTCGTGCTCGGCTCCAACCCGGTCGTGTCGGCGCCGCGGGCCGCGCGGGTCGCCGACCGGCTCAAGGACCTCGACTGCCTCGTGTCGCTCGACTTCGTCATGTCCGAGACCGCGCGCCTCGCCGAAGTGGTCCTGCCCGTGACGCAGTGGGCCGAGGAGGACGGCACGATGACGAACCTCGAAGGGCGCGTCATCCGCCGCCGGTCCCTGCGCCCAGCCCCCGCCGAGGTCCGCTCCGACCTGTGGATCATGCAGGAGCTGGCCGCGCGCCTCGACGCGCCCGGGACGTACTCGACTGACCCGGAGGCGATCTTCGAGGAGCTCGGCCGCGCCTCCGCGGGCGGCAAGGCCGACTACTCGGGGATCACCTACGGGCGCATGGAGACCCAGTCGTTCCAGTGGCCCGTCCCGGCCCCCGACCACGACGGCACGCCGCGCATGTTCGCCGACCTGAAGTTCTTCACCCCGGACGGCCGGGCCCGGTTCACCGCCGTCGACCACCGCCACCCCGCCGAGCGCCGCGACAGCGTCTACCCGCTGTACCTGACCACCGGCCGCATCCTCACCCAGTACCAGTCGGGCGCCCAGACCCGGCTCATCGGCTCCCTCGACGGCGAGCAGTTCCTCCAGATCCACCCCGACACCGCCGTGCGGCACGGCATCGGCGACGGCGACCTGGTGCGCGTCACCTCCAGGCGCGGCTCCTACACCGCCCCGGCCCGCCTCAGCGCCGACATCCGCCCCGACACGGTGTTCAGCCCCTTCCACTTCCCCGGTGCCGCCAACGCGAACGCCGCCGTCTCCGACGTCCTCGACCCGATCAGCCGCATGCCCGAGTTCAAGGTCTGCGCCGTCAAGATCGCCCTCGCCCCGAACCCCTGACCTTCGTCAGGGTTGAAGGGCCGGGAATATCGGTCGAAAGAAGGAGACGGTCCGGACGAATTGCCCAGGGCGGCAGCCGCTCCGGCGGTCAGAGTTGGTGATGCGGGCCCGACCGGGCCCGCGCCACCCACTCCCGATTGGACGCATCTTGCAACGCAGCACGAGACGGACCGTCCTCGTCGCGGCGGCCGCCGCGGCCGCACTGGGCCTCGGGGCCGTCCCCGCGGCCGCCCAGGGGACCGAAGCGCCGACGCCGCTCGCGATCCCCGAGCCGACCGGCGCGTACGCCACCGGCACCACCGCGATCCACCTCGTCGACGAGGACCGCGCCGACGTCTGGGTCCCGGCCGAGCGCCGCGAACTCATGGTCACCATGTGGTACCCGACCGCCGACGACGGCCCCACCGCCCCGTACATGACCGCCGAGGAGTCGGCCCTCTTCGGCGCCCAACTGGGCGTCCCCGCCGACCTCCTCGCCCAAGTGCAGACCAACTCGGTGCCCGGCGCCGAGCCGCTCGCCGACGACGGCTCCCTGCCGCTCGTGGTCCTGTCGCCCGGGTTCTCGTTCCCGCGCGCCACCCTCACCGGCCTCGCCGAGGAACTCGCGAGCCAGGGGTACGCCGTGGCCGCGGTCGGCCACAACTACGAGGCCCCGATCTCGTTCCCCGACCGCACCACCGAGTGCATCACCTGCGAGGACGACATCGACGGCGACACCCTCGTCCCGAACCGGGCCGCGGACCTCGACTTCGTCGTCGAGGAGCTCGAAGCGGGCGCCTGGGACGGCGCCGAGACCATCGACTTCGACCGGATCGCGGTCGGCGGCCACTCGATCGGCGGCGCCTCCGCCTACCGCACGCTCGCCGACTACGAGCGCTTCGACGCCGGGTTCAACCTCGACGGCACCTTCTTCGCGCTCGACCCGAAGCCCGTGCGCGAGCCGTTCCTCATGGTCGGCGCGGAAGTCCACGGGCAGCCCGGCGCAGACGACTCCTGGGACAAGGCATGGAAGAAGCTGCGGGACTGGAAGCGGTGGATCACCGTCGACGGCACCGGCCACAGCGCCATGACCGACCTCGCCCCGCTCGCCGAGCAGGCGGGCCTGAACGAGGACGCCACCGACGGCTTCCGCTCCAGCGACATCGCGCGGACCTACGTCACGGCCTTCCTCGACGCGCACCTGCGCTGCGAGGACGAACCGGTCCTCGACGGCCCCAGCGCCGAATGGCCCGAGGTCGAATTCCACAACCCCTAAGACCCGCAGGGGAAACCAGAAAGGCCCGGCCGCGCGGGTGCGCGCGGCCGGGCCGCCTCACGTCCCCCGGAGCCGCTGGGGGAGGAGGAACTCCTGGGTCTCCTCGGCCACGGCCCGCTCGACCACCTCGACCGGGCCGAGCCCTGCGATCAGCGCCACGACCTCGTCGACGAGCCGCGGCGGCGCCGAGGCGCCCGCGGTCACCGCCACCGTCGCCGCGCCGTCGAGCCACGCCGGGTCGACCGCCGCGGCCGTCTCGACCAGGTGCGAGGCCACGCCCGCGGTACGCGCCAGCTCCACGAGCCGGTTCGAATTCGACGAGTTCGCCGACCCGACCACGAGCACCAGGTCCGCCTCGTCCACGATCGCCGCGACCGCGGCCTGCCGGTTGCTCGTGGCGTAGCAGATGTCCTCGGCCCCTTGCCCTCTGATGTGCGGGAACCGGTCCCGCAGCGCGGCCGCGATGGCCTCGACCTCCGTCACCGCGAGCGTCGTCTGGCTCAAGTACGTGACCCGCCGCTCGTCCGCCACGCGCAGCGCCGCCACCTCCGCGGCGGTCTCCACCAGGACCGTCTGCGCCGGCGCGACCCCCATCGTGCCGACCACCTCCTCGTGGCCGTCGTGTCCGATGAGGACCACCGTGTCGCCCGCGTCCGCGGCCCGCTTGGCCTCCGCGTGGACCTTCGCGACCAGCGGGCATGTCGCGTCCACCGCGTCCAGGCCGCGCCGCGCCGCCTCCGCCTCCACCGCCGGGGCCACCCCGTGCGCGGAGAACACCACCAGCGCCCCCGCCGGGACCTCGTCCAGTTCGGACACGAACACCGCGCCGCGGGCCTCCAGGCCCGCGACGACCTGCGCGTTGTGGACGATCTGGTTGCGCACGTACACCGGCGGCCCGTGCTGCTCCAGCAGCCGCTCCACGATCTCGATCGCGCGCTCCACGCCCGCGCAGAACGACCGCGGCGACGGCAGCAGGACCCGGCGGACCGCGGTCACCACACCCTGCCGACGGTGCTCGCGGCCAGGCTCGTCAGCTCCTCGACCGCCCCGCCGTGCAGCCGCCGGTCCGCGAGCCCGTCGGCCGCCGCGGCCGTCAGCGACTCGGCGGCGCGCTGGCTCGCGATGCGGCCCCCGCACGACTCGACGAGCTCGGCCGCGCGCCGCAGCCCGTCCTCGTCGAGCGGGGCCGCGGCCCGGTACAGGGCCGCCAGCTCGGGGGCGTCGGCGTGGCCCGACCCGAGCGCGGCGGTCACCGGCAGCGACTTCTTGCGGTTGCGCAGGTCCGAGTAGACGGCCTTGCCGGTGACGGCCGGGTCGCCCCAGATCCCCAGCAGGTCGTCGACGTGCTGGAACGCGAGCCCGAGCCGGGACCCGAAGTCCCGCAGCGCCTCCACCTGCTCCGGCGTGCCGCCGCCGAACAGCGCGCCGAGCGCCGTCGCGCAGCCCATGAGCGACGCGGTCTTCGCCTCGCTCATCGCCACGCACTCGGCGAGGTCCACGTGCTCGCGGCCCTCGAAGCGCGTGTCGGCGAGCTGCCCTTCGATGAGCGCCCGCACGGTCTGCGCGAGCAGCCCCGCGCCCGCGCGCGCCCGGTCGCCGCCCGCCTCCGCGATCACCTCGAACGCGAGGGCGTGCAGGGCGTCGCCGACGAGGATCGCGTCGTTGACCCCGAAGACCTTCCACGCGGTCGGGCGGTGCCGCCGCAGGCCGTCGCGGTCGATGATGTCGTCGTGGATGAGGGAGAAGTTGTGGACCATCTCGACCGCGACGGCGGCCGGGACGGCGGCCCGCCAGTCGCCGGAGACGGTCTTCGCGGCCAGCAGCGTCAGCAGCGGCCGCAGGGCCTTCCCGGAGTTCGCCTCGACCGGGTTCCCGGCCTCGTCGGTCCATCCGAAGTGGTAGGCCGCGATCCGCGCGGCCGGGGCGGGGAGCCTGCTCGCGGCGGCGCGCAGGCCCGCGTCGATGGCCGCGCGCTCGGCGGTGTACTGGTCGGTCAGGACGGTCATGCGGGGGCCTCCCAATCTCGGGGTACGGGCCCGGGCGGCCGCGGCGGTGCGCTCCGCGGCCGCCCGGGGCTCACTAGCGTCCGATCTCGACGTGTTCGAGGATGCCGAGCGCGTCGGGCACCAGCACCGCCGCCGAGAAGTAGGCGCTCACCAGGTACGACATGACGGCCTTCTCGTCGATGCCCATGAACCGCACCGACAGCCCCGGCTCGTACTCGTCCGGCAGGCCCGTCTGGTGCAGGCCGACCACGCCCTGCTCCTGCTCGCCCAGGCGCATCGCCATGATCGAGGTGGTGCCCGCCGCGGTGATCGGGATCTTGTTGCACGGCAGGATCGGGACGCCCCGCCACGCCGGCATGTGGTGCCCGTCGTACTCCGTGGGCGTCGGGTACAGGCCCCGCTTGCTGCACTCGCGGCCGATCGCCGCGATCGCCTTCGGGTGCGCCAGGATCACCCGCGTGTCGCGGCGCCGCGAGATCAGCTCGTCCAGGTCGTCGGGGGTCGGCGGCCCCGACCGGGTCGGGATGCGCTGGTTCAGCGCCGCGTTGTGCAGGAGCCCGAACTCGCGGTTGTTCACCATCTGGTCCTCCTGCTGCTCGCGCAGGGCCTGGACGGTGAGCCGCAGCTGCTGCTCCATCTGGTTCATCGGCTGGTTGTACAGGTCCGCGACGCGCGTGTGGACGCGCAGCACGGTCTGCGCCACCGACAGCTCGTACTCGCGCGGCGCCAGTTCGTAGTCCACGAACGTCGTCGGCAGGTCCGGCTCGCCGGTGTGGCCCGCGGCGATGTCGATCGCCGACTCGCCGTGCTTGTTGGTCTTCGCGGACCGCCCGGCCCGGTACCGCTCCAGGTGCGCCGCGAGCGCCGGGATGCGCTCCACGAGCTCCGCGACCGCGGCGGTCGGGAGCGTCAGCACCGTCACCGGGGTCGCCGCGATGACGTCGTGGCCCCACACCGGCCCGGACTCGGTGAGCAGCTCCTCGCCGAAGTGGTCGCCGTCGACGAGGACCCCGAGGGAGAACCGGTCGCCGAACTTGCCCTCGCCGAACTGCTCGACGCGCCCGTGCGCGACCAGGTGCAGGCCGTCCACAGGGGCGCCCTGCTGCGCGAGGTGCTCGCCGGAGCGGATCTCGCGCTGCTCGAACCGGTCCGCGAGCGCCGCGAGCACCTCCTCGTCGTCGATGCCGCGCAGCTGCGCGATCTCGCCGAGCTCGGTGGGGATCACCCGGACGGCGTCCCCCTCGGTCGTGAACTCGACGCGGCCGTCGCCGACGACGTGCGTCAGGCGCCGGTTGACGCGGTAGGCCCCGCCCTGGGTCTGCACCCACGGCAGCACGCGCAGGAGCCACCTGGAGGTGATCTCCTGCATCTGCGGGACGGACTTGGTGGTGGTGGCGAGGTTGCGGGCGGCGGCGGTGCTGAGGCTGGTCTGGGGGTGCTGTCCGTTGGAGGTCTGCTGGGGGACTGCCGGGTTGCTGACGACGGCGTCGGTCATGCGAACACTTCCTCACTTTGAGGCGGTCAAGGCTCGACTAGCATCATATTGGCTACTGGGGCGTAAACACCAATAAAATCACTCAAAAGAGTTGATCGGGAGCATAGTTCGCATCGATGTAATCGAAGCGCTCCTGGGCCGTCTGGTACGCCACCGGATCAGTGGCCCCGCTGCGGCTGAACGGGTACTCCAGCTGGTAGGTGGCGAACAGCATGAGCGCCACCATCCCCGAGATCAGCCCGACGAGCACGTACTGGTACTTCCGCGTCGGCGTGCCCAGCGTCAGCATCACCGCGAACACCAGGATCGCGCCCGGCACCAGCACCGTCCACATCGCCGCGCTCAGGCCCCGCTCGGCCTGGAGCAGCCGGTCCGTGCGGTACCCGGTGATCGCCAGGACCCCGTCCTCGGCGTCCGTCAGCCGCGCCTGCACCACGTCGTCGTCGGTCTGCGCCCCCGCCACCGGCGCCCGCATCGCGTCGAGCAGCATCAGCCCCTCGGAGGACACCGGCTCCCGGTCCCGCATCGCGGGCCACTCCTGCTCGATCACCTCGTCCGTGTAGGCCCGCACGGCCTCGCGCACCAGGTCCCGCTGCTCCGGTTCGAGCGCGGCCGCCGACCAGTACACGTCGACCAGCTCGTTGGCCTCCATGTACGTCACCTGCCCGGCCTCCTCCTTGTTCTCCCACGCGGTGATGAGGACGAACGCGAGCACGATCGCGTAGAGCACGGTGAGCAGCTCGAAGATCGTCGTCCCGAGCTCGTTGTTGTGGGCCCGGTTCGTGGGCGGCGCGAACCGCTGGAGCAGCGCGATGACGACGCACGCCGCAGCGACGACCGTAAGGGTGAACAGGAGTCCCTGGAGCCAGATGGGCATTGACCTCACCAAACTTCGTAAAGCAAAATAAAAGGCATGAACAGTGATGAACAACGCAAAAGTCAGAGGTGGGATACGTGCGACGCCTAGTGGCCTTGGTCATCGCGGCCGTCGCGCTCATGGGCTTCTCCGGGGTCGCGCTGGCCCTCGACTACGGTTGGACGCCTTCGGAAGCGGAGGAGGCCGGGCACCAGGACCACCCGACGTACCCGGGCTACCCGACGTACCCCGAGTTCCCGTGCTGGACCTACCCCGAGTACCCGCCGTATCCGACCTTCCCCGGACCGCATCCCCCGCACCCGCCGCATCCCCCGCACCCGCCCTGCGAGACGGAGGAGCCGGAACCGTCCAGCCCCGCCGAATCGCCGTCGAGCCCGACGCCTTCGCCTGAGGCCCCCGAGCCTTCGGCGCCCGCGTCACCCGAGCCATCGCCGTCCCCTTCCGCGTCCGAGGCCCCGGCGCCGCCGGTGCCGTCCAGTGAGGAGCCCCCGGAGAGTGATGCGCCCGAGAGCGAGTCCCCTGCGGCGCTTCCTGACCCCGGGCCGCTGCCCGAGGCGCTCGCGGTCGAAGAAGCGGCGGCCCCGGTCCAGGCGGACGAGGACGACGACTCCGCGGTCCTTAAGAAGCGCATGGCGGCCGTGGTGCTCGCGTTCGTCGCCGCGATGGGCGCCGGGGCGGCGTTCTCGGGCCGCGCGGGCAGGTAGTCGCGCCACGACGGCGGCCCCGGGACCCGGTACTGCGCCGGAACCGGGGCCTCGTCGGGCCCGCCCGCCTCCAGGAACCGGCCGACGCCGTGGGCGGCGGTCGAGCCCGGCGCGGCGTCGCCGAGGCGCCGCAGGGCCGCCTCGTCGTACCGGTCGGTCCCGTCGAGGTGCCACTTGTGGATCGCGGCGATCCAGTTCTTCAAGTCGTCCACGTAGGACGCCAGCGCGGCCTGCGCGTCCCCGTCCAGCCCGTGCTCTTCGGCGAGGCCCGGCAGGTCGTTCTCCTCGACCATCCGGAACTGCTCGATGCGGGCGTCGGCGAGGGCCGCGGCGATCCGCACCGCCTCCTCGCGCCCGACCCCCAGGTACTCCTCGATGACGATGACGCCGTTCGCGAGCTGCCCTTCGTACTCGACCTCCTTGTGGTACGAGCACACGTCGTTGAGCAGGCACACCGCGTCCATCGCGCACGCCTCCATCCACTGGATCGGCCGCGAGGTCCACACCGCGTCGGGGACCTGCCGCCCGGCGCGCAGGCGCGCGAGGGACATCGTCAGGTCCGAGCCGAACGAGTCGCGGCGCATCTCCACGTAGTCGACGGGGTCGGGCACGCGGTTCTGCCCCTCGGAGTGCAGCTCCCACAGCCAGCCTTCGAGCATCTTCTCCACGGCGGTGCGGAACTCGGCCCGGCCGCGCTCGTCGAACGCGGGCGCGGTGCGCCGCCACAGGTCGTCGAGGCCCTTCTCCAGGGGGTTCGCGGGGGCGGGGGCCGCGCCGAGGTCGACGGGCATGAGCGCCAGGAGCCTGCGGTGCTGGGCGACGGCGGCGCTCAGGTCGCGGCCGCGCCCGAACGCGGCCGGGTAGTAGTCGTCGCCGTAGGTGCCCCACGCGAGCCAGTCGGCGGAGGCGTCGAGCTCCTCGGCGGTGCCGTCGGGGTCGATCCCGGCCGAGCACAGCGCGAAGTCGAAGCCGAGGAACTGCCGCCGGTTCCACAGGCCCGAGCCCGGCAGGGCCGGGTCCGGCGCGAGGAACCCCATGGCGGCGGCCCATTCGACGGCGTGCACGCGGGCGGCGTCGAGGTTCGGGTTGAGCCGCAGCGGGAACGGCTGGTAGAACTCCGGCAGCGCGGTCGGGCCGACCCGCTTGAAGGGCGACCGCGCGTGCTGCTTCAGTCCCGAGGCGGCCAGGCGCGCCTGGGACGTGCCGATCCCGTTGGGGCCGCTCAGCACCCGGTCCGCCGCGTCGTTCATGTAGCGGCTGGAGCGCATGTGCCACTCGTGGCCGCCCGCCTGCCAGTCCTGGAGCCCCTTGGCGTACAAGGCGATCGCGAGCTGCTCGGGCGGCGTGACCCCTTCGGAGGCGCACAGCACCGGGATCTCGGTGAGCGCGGTGTTCTCGAACTGGTGGAGCCGCGAGGTGAGCACGTCGTTGACGAGCTCGGCGGCGGGCTGCGTGTCCAGGCCCAGGAACCGCTCGAAGACGAGGACCGCGTTCGCGTTCTCGCCCTCGCTCGTCACCTCCCGCTCGTACGAGAACAGGTCGTTGCGCAGGTGCACGGCGTCGGAGAACGTGTCGCGCAGGACCTTCAGCGGCCGCGAGGCCGCGACCTTGTCGGGGACTTCGGCGCCGACGGCGTACTCGACGATGCCCGCCGACCACGGCGCCCCGCCGACCTTGCGGCGCATCTCGATGTACTCGATCGGGTTCGCGACGCGGTCGGAGGTGATGTTGTCGAGCTCCCACAGCGACTCGAACAGGAGGTTCACCGTGGACACGAGGAACCGCTCGCGCCATCCGGCCGACATCGATGGCGCGGTCCGGTCCCACAGGTCCTTGAGTCCCAGCTCGACCGGGTTCTCCGGCTCCGGCGTCGGGCCGAGGTCGAGGGGCATGAACAGGGGGATGCGGTCGAGGTACGCCTTCGCGCCGGCCTTGTCGCGGGTGCGCTTGAACGCGTCGAGGAAGTGGTCGTCGAAGAAGAACACCCACACGTACCAGTCGGTGACCAGGTCGAGCGCGGGCGCGTCGCAGTCGGGGTGCGTGTACGCGCAGAGGAGGCCGTAGTCGTGGCGGTCGAGCTCGGCCTCGTCCCAGATCACCCCGCCCCCTTCGGCGGGGGCGTCGAGCATGCCCATCTCCTTGGCCCAGGTCCGCGCGTGGGCGCGCGCGCCCTCGACGTGCGGATTCAGCCGGGCCGGGTACGGGAGGTAGAACGTCGGCAACACGAACGGGTGATTGTCTGACATACGTGTCCCTTTGGGTGAAACCTGCGTGCAAGGCAGATTTCACTCTAGGTGTCCGAGCAAGATCATCGCTACACCCGGTCGGGTGACGTGCACGAACCGTCCAGGCCGAGACGTCGAACCGTGCGCACTACTTAGCACGCGCGAAACATTGACCGCCCGATCGCGAAACAGCCCCGGGCGAACCTGGACGCCAGTCGGGGGCTGACAGCGCCGTCGCTCCGACGGCGCGGCCGCAGGGGATGCCCGCATCCCCGAGGCCGCGTCCGCAGTCAGCCCAGCACCTGGAGGTCCAGCGCGTGAAGGTCGCCATCGTCGGCTACGGCATGGCCGGGGCCCGCATCGCCCGCGAGCTCGGCCGCCGCGGCGTCGACGTCACCGTCTTCGGCGCCGAGCCGGCGGCCGCGTACAACCGCATCCTGCTCTCCAGCATGATCGCGGGCAAGCAGACCGAGGCCGAGATCGCCCTGCCCGTGCCGCCCGACCACGTCGAGCTGCGCCTCGGGGAGGCCGTCGAGCACGTCGACCTCGACGCCAAGACCGTCAACGGGACTGCGTTCGACAAGCTCGTGCTCGCCACGGGCGCCGAGGCGTTCGTCCCGCCCGTCCCCGGCCTCGACCCGCTCCCCACCGGCGCCTATGTACTCCGCACGATCGAGGACGCGCGGTCGATCCTCGACGAGGCCGCGAACCGCGCGAGCGCGGTCGTCCTCGGCGGCGGGCTCCTCGGCCTCGAATCCGCGCGCGGACTCGCCAAGCGCGGCATGGACGTCACAGTGGTCCACGCGGCGGGCCACCTCATGGACCGCCAGCTCGACCCCTTGGGCGCCAAGGTCCTCGCCGACTCCTACGCCGAAGTCGGCGTCGCGTCGATCACCGATGCGCGGACCACCCGCGTGGTCCACGGCGACGACGGCCTCACCCTCGTGCTCGCCGACGGCCGCACGGTCACCGGGCAGCTCCTGGTCGTCTCCTGCGGCATCCGCCCCAACATCGAACTGGCGCAGGCGATGGGCCTGGAGACCGGGCGCGGCGTCGTCATCGACGACCAGTGCCGGACCTCCCACCCCGACGTGTTCGCGGTCGGCGACTGCGCCGAGCACCGCGGCATCGCCTACGGGCTCGTCGGCCCGGCCTGGGAGCAGGCCGACGTCGTGGTCGACCTCCTCTCCGACCTGAACCCCGACGCCGCCTACGAGGGCTCGCGCCTGGTGACCCGCCTGAAGGCCTCCGGGATCGAGCTCGCCGCGATGGGCGAGGTCGAAGGCGACGAGGTCGTCTCGTTCGCCGACCCCGCGCGGGGCACTTACGCCCGCTTGGTCATCGACGAAGAGGGCCGCCTCGCGGGCGCGGTCATGCTCGGCGACAACCCGATGGTGGGCCAGGTGGTCCAGTTGTTCGACACCGGCGACCCGGTGCCGCACGACCGCCGCACCCTCCTCATGGGCCGCCCCGGCGAATCCGTGTCGGTGGCCCCCGAAACCCCGGCGTCCATGCCCGACGAGGTCGTGGTCTGTCGCTGCAACAACGTCACGAAACGGGAGCTGCGCACGGCGTTCTTCGACGGCGCGCGCACCCCCGAGGCCCTCTCCGACGCCACGCAGGCGTCCACCGGCTGCGGTACCTGCACCGAGGACGTCGCAGGACTCTGCAAGTGGCTGAACAGCACCGTCGCTGGAATCGGAAGCGCCGCAGAACAACTCGATGAGGTGTCAGCATGAGCAAACTCGTTGTCATCGGCGACGGCATGGTCGGCCGCCGGTTCCTTGAAGCGGTCGCCCAGCGCGACCCGTCATGGGACGTCACGGTCCTGTGCGAGGAGCCCCGCCCCGCCTACGACCGGGTCCGCCTGTCGGCGTTCTTCGACGGCGTCAGCGCCGAGGAGCTCTCGCTGGCATCGGACCTCGACGGCGTGGAGGTGCGCCTCGGCGAGGCCGCGACCGAAGTGGACCGGGACGCCAAGGTGGTGCGTTCGGCGACGGGCGAGTACCCGTACGACAAGCTCGTGTTCGCGACCGGCTCGTACGCGTTCGTGCCGCCCGTCGAGGGCGCGGACCTGCCCGGCGTGTTCGTGTACCGCACCATCGAGGACCTCGAAGGGATCAAGGCCCACGCCGACGGGCGCCGCCACGGCACCGTCATCGGCGGCGGCCTCCTCGGCCTCGAAGCGGCGAACGCCCTGAAGCTCCTGGGCCTCGAAGTGCAGATCGTCGAGTTCGCGCCGTGGCTCATGGCCCGCCAGCTCGACGAGGCCGGCGGCGGGGTCCTCAAGCAGCACATCGAATCCCTCGGGATCGGCGTCGACTGCGGCACCGGCGGCACGAAGATCGAGGCCGTCGACGGGCGCCTGCGCATGGACACCAACCGCGAGGGCGTCGCCTACGACACCGACCTCATCATCTTCGCGGCGGGCGTGCGCCCCCGCGACCAGCTCGCCCGTGAATGCGGCATCGAGGTCGGCGAGCGCGGCGGCATCATCACCGACCTGGGCCTCCGGACCTCGGACCCGGACGTGTACGCGATCGGCGAGGTCGCCGCGGTCGAAGGCGTCTGCTACGGGCTGGTGGCCCCCGGCTACGCGATGGCCGAAGTGGTCGCCGACCGGCTCGCGGGCGGCGAGGCCACGTTCCCCGGCGCCGACATGTCGACGAAGCTCAAGCTCCTCGGCGTCGACGTCGCCCAGTTCGGCGCGTTCGACGGCCCCCTCGCCACCACCTACCTCGACCCCGCGAACGGCACCTACGCGAAGCTCGTCCTCTCCGACGACGCCCAGACCCTGCTGGGCGGCATGCTCGTCGGCGACGCCGAGCCCTACCCGCTGCTGCGCGCCAGCGTCGGCGGGAAGGTCCCCGGCACCCTCGCCGACCTCCTCGGCGGCGGCGAGGTCGAAGGCGCCCTCCCCGACGGCGCGCAGGTCTGCTCCTGCAACGCCGTCACCAAGGGCGAGATCATGGGCGCCATCCACGAAGGCTGCCACGACGTCGCCGAGATCAAGTCCTGCACCAAGGCCGGGACCTCCTGCGGCTCCTGCATCCCCATGCTCAAGCAGCTCCTCGCCGAAGGCGGCGTCGAGGTCTCCAAGGCCGTGTGCGAGCACTTCACGCAGTCCCGCGCCGAACTGTTCGACATCGTCAAGGTCACCGGCATCACCAGGTTCTCGGAGCTCATCGCCCGCCACGGCACCGGCTCCGGCTGCGACCTGTGCAAGCCCGCCGTCGCCTCCATCCTCGCGTCGCTCTCCAACGGCCACATCCTCGACGGCGAGCAGGCCGCCCTCCAGGACACCAACGACCACTTCCTCGCCAACATGCAGCGCAACGGCACCTACTCGGTCGTCCCGCGCATCCCCGGCGGCGAGATCACCCCCGACAAGCTCATCGTCATCGGCCAGGTCGCCAAGGAGTTCGACCTCTACACCAAGATCACCGGCGGCCAGCGCATCGACATGTTCGGCGCCCGCGTCGAGGACCTCCCCAAGATCTGGCGCAAGCTCGTCGACGCCGGCTTCGAGTCCGGCCACGCCTACGGCAAGGCCCTGCGCACCGTCAAGTCCTGCGTCGGCACCGACTGGTGCCGCTACGGCGTCCAGGACTCCGTCAAGATGGCCATCGACCTCGAACTGCGCTACCGGGGCCTGCGGTCCCCGCACAAGCTCAAGTCCGCCGTCTCCGGGTGCGCCCGCGAATGCGCCGAGGCCCGCGGCAAGGACTTCGGCGTCATCGCCACCGAGCACGGCTGGAACCTCTACGTCGGCGGCAACGGCGGCTTCACGCCCCGCCACGCCGACCTCCTCCTGTCCGACGTGGACTCCGAGACCCTGGTCCGCACCATCGACCGGTTCCTCATGTTCTACATCTCCACCGCCGACCGCCTCCAGCGCACCTCCAAATGGGTCGAAGGGCTCGAAGGCGGCCTCGACTACCTCCGCTCCGTCATCGTCGACGACAAGCTCGGGATCTGCGACGACCTCGACGCCATGATGGCCAAGCACGTCGCCAACTACGCCGACGAGTGGAAGGGCGTCATCGACGACCCCGAGAAGCTCCAGCGGTTCGTGTCCTTCGTCAACGCCCCCGAGACCCCGGACCCCTCCATCGAGTTCGAAGAGGTCCGCGGCCAGAAGTTCCCGGCGGGGAGCACCGAGCGCTCCCGGCCCGTCCTGCTCGGCACGCCCGTCATCCGCTCGTCCCAAGGGAAGTGATCCACGTGGAACCCATCTGCGCATTCGACCGGCTCGTCCCCGGGCGCGGCGTCGCCGCACTCCTCGCCGACGGCGCCCAGGTCGCCCTGTTCCGCCTCTACGACGACAGCCTCCACGCCGTCGCCAACCGCGACCCGTTCACCGGCGCGAACGTCCTCTCCCGCGGGCTCGTCGGCGACCGCGGCGGCGAACCCGTCGTCGTCAGCCCCCTCCTCAAGCAGGCGTTCTCCCTCAAGACCGGCGAGTGCCTCGACGACCCCGACACCGCCCTGGAGGTCTACGCCGTCGAAGTCCAGGACGGCGTGATCCGCGTGGGCGCCCGCTCCGAAGCGGAAGTCGCCGCCTGATGGCCGCCGCCGGAGCCCCCGTCCGCGAGGCCGAGACGACGCTCGCGCCCCTGACCGGCTACACCGTGGCCGTCACCGCGCAGCGCCGCGCCGACGAGCTCGCGACCCTGCTGGAGCGCCGCGGCGCCCGCACGATCGTCGCCCCGACGCTGCGGATCGTCCCGCTCCCCGACGACGAGGCCCTCCGCGCGGCCACCGTCGAACTCATCCGCGAGGCCCCCGACCTCGTCGTCGCCACCACCGGGATCGGCTTCCGCGGCTGGCTCGAAGCCGCCGAAGGCTGGGGCATGGGCGAGGACCTGCTCGACGTCCTCGCCCGCGCCCGCATCCTCTGCCGCGGCCCCAAGGCCCTCGGCGCCGTCCGCGCCGCCGGGCTCACCGAGGAGTGGACCGCGCCCTCCGAGACCGGCGACGAAGTCGTCGAGTACCTCCGCGAACGCGGCGTCAACGGCCAGCGGGTCGCCATCCAGCTCCACGGCGACCCCGCCGAGGACTTCATCCGCACCGTCCGGGCCGGAGGCGGCGCCGCCGTCCCCGTCCCCGTCTACCGCTGGACCCTCCCCACCGACATCACGCCCGTGCAGCGCCTCGTGGACGCCATCTGCGCCCGCCGCATCGACGCCGTCACGTTCACCTCCGCGCCCGCCGCGAACGCGCTCCTGCGCATCGCCGGCGACCAGGCCGCCGACATGCTGGAGGCGTTCCGCGCCCCCGCCGAGGACAACGGCGTCCTCCCCGTCGCCGTCGGCCCCGTCACCGCGTCCCCCCTGTCCCGCTTGGGAGTCGACACCGTCCAGCCGCAGCGGGCCCGCCTCGGGTCCCTCGTGCGCACCGTCGCCTCCGCGCTCCCCAAGCGCTCCAGGCGCCTCCAGCTCGCCACCGGGCACCGCATCGAACTGCGCGGCCACATGGTCCTCCTCGACGACCAGCCGTACCAGCTCCCGCCCGCGCCCATGGCCGTCATCCGCGCCCTCGCCTCCGCCAACGGGAAGGTCCTCTCCAGAGCCGAGCTCCTCGGGCACCTCCCGCGCGGCGCCGACGGCCACGCCGTCGAGATGGCCGTGACGCGCCTGCGCGACGCCGTCCACCTCCGGTCCTGTGTGGAGACCGTCATCAAACGCGGGTACCGCCTGAACCTCGAAGTCTGAGGGGTGTGCGAGCAAGGGCTTCCCTTTGTACGATGAGGGAGCCCGAGTAACCGCCTGCAATCTGAATCGGAGGACGCCATGGCGTACCCGCCAGCGCCCCAGTACCCGCAGCAGCCGCTGCCGCAGGGACCGAAGACCAGGCCGGGGTCGGTCGCGGCCGTGGTGTGGACCCAGTTCATCACCGCGGCACTGCTCGTCGCCACCGGCATCGCCATGTTCGCGGTCCAGTCGGCCGTCAAGGACGTCGTCAGCGACGAGATCCAGAACGACCCCTCGCTCGCCGACTCAGGCATCACCGCCGACGACATCTCCACCATCATCACGCTCACCTTCGCGGTCGTCGCGGGCGTGTACCTCCTCTTCGCCGTGTTCTACGTGATCCTCGGCATCCTGAACAACAAGGGCAACCGGGCCGGGCGCATCCTCTCGTGGGTGCTGTCGGGCATCGCGCTGGCGTGCTGCGGCCTCGGCGGCCTCATCGGGCAGGTCGGCGAGACCACCTACAACATGAACGGCACCGAGTACCAGGACGAGATGACGCAGGCCGTCGAGGACGCGACGCCGGGCTGGGTGAGCGCCCTCGACTGGGCCACGCTCCTCGTGTTCATCGTGGGCTCGCTCATCATCATCATCCTGCTCGCCGTGCCGGCCTCGAACGAGTTCTTCCGCAAGGAGGACCTGAGCGCGGGCCCGTACCAGGGCCAGCCGCCTTACGGCCAGCAGCCGGGGCAGCCCCCGTACGGGCAGCAGCCTCCGCAGGACCCGGGCCAGCCGCCGTACGGGCAGCAGCCGCCCGCGCCGCCGGTCCAGTAAGCGACGCAACGGGAACGGCCCCGCCTCGATCGAGGCGGGGCCGTTCCGTGTCTCCTGTGGCTTTGCCGGGTCTAGCCCGGGGGCGCGGTGGGCGGCGGCACCGCGAAGGTCCGCTCCCGGTCGTAGCGCTCCAGGGCCTCGGTGTCGGCCTCCGTGCCGTGCCAGGCCGCGAGCAGCTCGCCTTCGCGCCTGCGGCTCAGGCCCGCGCGGAGGGTGGGGGCGGCCGCGTTGGTCTTCCACCACCGCTCGATGGTGGTCGCCAGCGGCGACAGGTGCAGCCCGGCCGCGACCGCGGGCGCGGAGGGGCGGCTGCCGTGCCCGTCGTATTCGGGGGAGGGCGCCCAGAACCCGAGCGATTCGTAACCGGCCCAAGGGGTCACCTCCTGTTCGAGGATGAACTCCTGCGACACCCAGGTGAGGTTCGGGCGCTCGGTGAGGACGCCCTGCTCGATGAGCGCGTCGGCGATCCCGTGGAAGAACGCCTCCATGCCGATGTGGTCGCCGATCGCGTCGTAGGTGCCGCTGAGGCCCGTCTCGGCGGCGTCGAGGAGCCAGTTCGCGTAGTCCTCGACGTCGATCCACTGCACGGGGCGCTCCTGCGGCCCCGGCGCGAGGATCTCGCCGCCCTCGCTGAACCGCAGCGGCCAGTAGCCGAGCCGGTCGACCGGGTCCCCGGCGCCGACGATGAGGCCGGGCCGGGTGATCAGGGCGCGGTCGCCGAGGCGCTCGCGCACCATGTTCTCGATGGCGACCTTGCTGGCGCCGTAGACCTCCACGGACGGGTCGGTCGAGTCGGGCGCGGTCGGCTCGTGCAGGTCGTCGGTGACGACGTCGTGCGTCGCGTAGGCGGAGATCGAGGAGATGAACGACCAGTGGCCCGCGCCGTCGGCGAGCGCGTCGAGGACGGGCCCGACGTGGGCGGGGATGCGGGCGACGTCGAAGACCGCGTCGAACTCCTTGCCCCGCAAGGCGTCCACACCGCCTTCGACGCTGCGGTCGACGGCGACGAACTCGGCGCCTTCGGGCGGCTTGCCGCTGGCGCCGCGGGCGGCGACGGTGACCTGGTGGCCGCGTTCGAGCGCTAGGGTCGCGATCTTGCGTGACAGGTAGACGGTCCCGCCGAGGACGAGGATCCGCTTCGGTTGCGTGCTCATGCCCTTGAGCATGGCGGCCTGCCGGTCGGCGGGCAAGTGCGTTCGCCCACGGCGGATCCGCTCACAGCAGCGCGCGGCATGCGCGACGGGCGCCGGGGGCTCGTCGACGGATCGGCGCCGGGTTCGAGGATGGCATCGCGGCGGTCTTGCGGCGGGGCGCGCGCGGGCTCAATATGCTGGGAAGAGACCCGGGGAGGGCGCCATGACCGACGATTGGGACGCCGCGGCCGACGACGTGGAAGACGGCGCGGAAGGCGGCTCGGAGGACGCCGCGGCAGGCGGCGCCGACGACGCCGAGGACGGCTTCGGCGACGACTTCTTCGCAGACCTCGAATCCGCCCCCGGCACCAGTACGGCCGCCGACGACCTCTTCGCCGCCGACGGCCCCGACGAGTACTCCTACGAAGCCGAGTCCGACGGCACCTTCGAGACCGCCGCGTCCGACCCCGCGGATACGGTCGACACCGCGACCGGCGATGTCGACAGTCCCGCTTCCGACAGTGCCGACTTCGACGATGCCGACTTCCCGTTCGACCTCGACTTCGACGTGGGCGGCGAAGGCTGACCCGGTGCCGACCCGCCGCCGCGCCCCGACTGTCGCCCCCCTCGGGCACGCTTGAAAGCGGGGGCGACCGCGAACACGCGAACCACTCGCATTCCTCCCGCTCCGCGGGCGGACCGCGGGGCCCGGGCCGACCCGGCCGAGGCGGTCCCGCTTTCGGGTGACAAGATCGCCGGGAGCGCCGGATCTTGTCGTACCCCCGGGGAACCATCGCCCCTACGGTCCCCCGGGTGGGTGGGGGTTAGGGATGGAAATAGCAGCACACGTGCGCATGCCTCGCAACGAGGCCGAGGCGGTCGCGATGCAGGTCGAGCTGGCCGGGTGCGTGGTCGCCGCAGACGACGACCGTCCCGTCGACACCGTTGCGGGCCTTGACATCGCCTACGACAAGGACTCGGACACCGCCGTCGCCACCGCGGTCGTCCTGCGCCGGAGCGACCTCGCCGTGCTCGACGAGGCGGTCGTCCACGGCGCCTCCGACTTCCCGTACGTGCCTGGGCTCCTCGCGTTCCGCGAACTCCCGCTGCTGCTCAAGGCGATCGAGGCGCTCACCGTCGAGCCCGACCTGTACGTGTGCGACGGCTACGGCCTCACCCACCCGCGCCGCTTCGGCCTCGCCTGCCACCTCGGCGTCGTCCTCGACGCGCCCGCGATCGGGGTCGCGAAGAACCCGCCGCACCTGCCCGTCGCCGACCCCGGGCCCGCCCGCGGCGACTGGTCGCCGATCACCGCGGGGGAGGAGACCGTCGGCTGCGCGCTGCGCACCCGCGACGGCGTCAAGCCCGTGTATGTCTCCGTGGGCCACCGCCGCACCCTCGCCTCGGCCAGAGAGCTCGTCCTCGAACTCGCCCCCCGCTACCGGCTCCCCGAGCCGATCCGCGCCGCGGACCAGTTGGGGCGCAAGCGGCTCGCCGAGACGCGGTAGGGCCTGCCCCACCCCCGACCGGCCCGCCCACCGGATCGCGGCGGGTAGGCTTTCGCCCTTACCGTTGAATGCATGCAGAAACCCCAGTCCGTCACCAACGCCGCACTACTGTGGACGCTCGCGGTCGTCGCGGGCGTCATCGAGGCCGTCTTCGCGGTCAGCGAGATCCGGCAGGACACCGGGCTCGACGCGGGCGTGTGGACCGCCGTCGGCGTCCGCGGCCTCGTCTACCTCGCCGTGATGGCCCTCATCGTGGTCTTCGCGACCGGCCGCCGCTGGGCCCGCTGGGCGCTCGCCGGGCTCCTGTCCGTCATCGGCCTCGCGTCGCTGGTCGTCGAACCGGCCCGCCTCCTCATGGACGGCACGCCGTTCCTGGAGGCCTTCGGCGGCGACGGCGACCTCATGATGGGGATCTTCGTCGCCCGCATGCTGCACATCGGCGCCGTCCTGGTCGCGACCATCGTCATGTTCAGCCCCAGCGCGAACGCCTACTTCCGCAAGCCCGCCGAAGCCGTCGCGGCCTAAGCGCCCCGCAGCCACGCCGCCTCGGCGGGCGGGAGGTCCGGGACCGACGCGACCTCCTCGATCAGGTCGCGCTCGCCCATCGCGGCGCGGAAGAACATCGCGGCCGTCACCCCGTGGCCGGGCCGGTGCACCACTTCGAGCTCGGCGCCGGCCTCGACGTGCCCCGGCTCGACCACGCGCAGGTACGGGCCCGGCCGGGCCTCGCGCGTGAACGTCTTCAGCCAGCCGCGCTCGTCGATCCAGCCGCGGAACGTGCCGCACGGGATGCGCGCCCCCGTCACCTGGAGCACCAGCCCGCCGGGCCCGGCCCAGCGCTCGCCGATGAGCGCCTCGTTCACGTCGTAGCCGCTGGTCGTCAGGTTCTCCCCGAACGCGCCGGGCGCGAACTCGCGCCCCGTGAGCGCCCCGAAATGCGCGTAGTCCTCGCTGCCGTAGACGTACACGGCCTGGTCGGTGCCGCCGTGGTTCCGGACGTCGCCGACGCGGTCGCCCGCGAGCCCTACCGTGCCCTCGCCCTTCGGCCCCGGCGAGGTCACCTCGACCGGGCCGGCGACGGGCCGCTTGTCGATGTAGGTGGCCGCGAGGCCCTTCCACGGGTTCTCCCGCGGGCGGCCGATGTTCACCGAGAGGATCTTCACGCGCCGGAGCCTAGCCGCGCCCGCCGTGCGCCTCAACCGCATTTGCGGTGTCGGTGCCCCCGGCTAGGCTTGCGGCGTGGGGGTGAGCACTCGGAAGCTGTTCCGCGACGACGCGGTGGTCCTGCGCACCTTCAAACTCGGCGAGGCCGACGCGATCGTGTCGCTGCTGGGCCGCGGCCGCGGGCGCTACCGCGCCATGGCGAAGGGCCTGCGCCGCACCTCCTCGAAGTTCGGGGCCCGCCTCGCCCCGTTCAGCCACGTCGACCTCCAGCTCATCGAGGGCCGCGCCGAGCTCCACACCGTCACGCAGGCGGTCGGCCTGCACCTGTCCGGCGGCGCGATCAGCGCCGACTGGGCCGCGTACACCGCCGCGTGCGTCATCGCCGAGGCCGCCGAGCGGCTCGTCCCCGAGGACCACCAGCCCGACCTCGACGTCTTCCAGCTGACCCTCGGCGCCTTCCGCGCGCTCGCCGAGACCGAGCTGCCGCCGGTACTCGTCATGGACTCGTACCTGCTGCGCGGCATGAAGTCCGCGGGCTGGGCGCCCTCGCTCGACCAGTGCGCCGTGTGCGGCGCCGACGGCCGCCACCGCGCCTTCGCCGTCGCCGCGGGCGGCGCCGTCTGCGGCGACTGCCGCCCCGGCGGCGCCTCCGTCCCCGCCCCTTCCTCGCTGGAACTCATGCGCGCCTTGGAATCCGGCGACTGGGGCAGCGCCGTCGCCGCCGACCCCCGCCAGCGCAGCGAAGCCGCGGGCCTCATCGCCGCCCACTTCCAATGGCACTCCGAACGGCCCCTGCGGACGCTCAAATACGTGCCCCACGGCCGCGGCGGCGCCTGACCGCGAATTACTATCGAGGCCCCGTCGAACTGGAGGTCCCGTGAGCCGCACCTATGAGCCGCCGAAGCCGCACCCGTCGGGCGCGGTGCCGCCCGAGCTGCCGCGCGACCTCGTGCCGAAGCACGTGGCGCTGGTGATGGACGGGAACGGGCGGTGGGCCAAGGAGCGCGGCCTGAAGCGGACCGAGGGCCACACGATGGGGGAGGCGTCGCTGTTCGACACGATCGAGGGCGCGATCGAGATGGGCATCGGGACCCTCTCGGCGTACGCGTTCTCGACCGAGAACTGGCGGCGCAGCCCCGACGAGGTGCGGTGGCTCATGGGCTTCAACCGCGACGTCATCCACCGCCGCCGCGACGAGCTGCACGCCATGGGGGTGCGCATCCGCTGGGCCGGGCGCCGCCCGAAGCTGTGGAAGAGCGTCATCAAGGAGCTCGAAGTGGCCGAGGAGCTGTCGAAGCACAACGACAAGATCACGCTCCAGTTCTGCGTGAACTACGGCGGCCGCGCCGAGATCGCCGACGCTGCCGCGGCGCTCGCCCGGGACGTCAAGGCCGGGCGGCTCAACCCCGAGCGCGTCACCGAGAAGACCTTCGCCCGCTACCTGTACAACCCGGACCTGCCCGACGTTGACCTGTTCCTGCGCCCCTCCGGCGAGCAGCGCACCTCGAACTTCCTGCCCTGGCAGTCCGCGTACGCCGAGATGGTCTACCTCGACGTGCTGTGGCCCGACTTCGACCGCCGCGACCTGTGGCGCGCCTGCGAGATCTACGCCCGCCGCGACCGCCGCTTCGGAGGCGCCGAGCCCAACCCGGTCGCGGGCTGAGCCGAGCCGGGTTGCCGCAGGCTAGGGGCGCTAGCCGAAGGGCGTGAAGCCCCGGCCGCGCTCCTGGTCGGCCTGGAGCTTGTCGACCGTGGTCTGGAGCTTGTCGATCCGCTCCAGGATGAGCGCGGTGTCGGCCGACACCTGCTCGTCGAGGTCGTCGAGGCGCTGCGCCTCCTCCATGGAGGCCAGTACCACGCCGAGCAGCAGGTTCACCAGCACGAACGCGCCGAACAGGATGAACACCAGGTAGTACGGCAGCGTCCACATGTTGTGCTCCATGCTGTTGCGCATGACGTTGCCCATGTCGTCGAACGCCACCAGCTGGAACAGGTTCAGGAGCGCCTTCCCGACGGTCCCGAAGTGCTCGGGGTCGGAGGCGCTGAACGCGATCCAGCCGACCATCGCCCACAGGTACATGACCACGCCCGTCAACGCGAACACGCCCGCCGACTTCGGCAGCGCCTTCCCGGCCGCGACCAGGATGATCCGCAGGGACGGCAGCGACCGGAAGATCCGCACGATCCGCGCCAGCCGCAGCATCCGCAGAATCGTCACGTTCTCGCGCAGGCCCGGCATGAACGAGGCGACGACGATCACGAAGTCGAACACGTTCCAGGCGTCCTTGAAGAACCGCAGCGGCCGCCGCCCGAACGACGCCAGCCCCGCCAGCACCTCGAACGTGAAGAACCCCAGGCACACGTGGTCCACCCAGTGCAGGAACTCCGCGACCGCCGCCGAATGCGGGAACGTCATCGCGCCCAGTGCCGCCGCGTTCACCAGGATCACCGACATCGACACCATCTGGAACCGCGGGCTCGCCAGCAGCGCCCTGCAAGCGGCGGGGATGCGGCTGGGGTCGGTACCTAGGGTGGGAACGCGCACCGCACAAGAGTAGTAAGTCGGCACACTCGGCGACTGCGGAGGTGAGCGGCCCGGTGACGCATTCGTCGGTCCCCATGCCGCACAATGAGGCGGTGAGCGCCGACCTCGCCGACACCGACGCCCCCGCCGCCGAGCGCCCCCCGCGGGCCCGCCGCCGCGGGCTCACCTCCATCGAGGCCCTCGGGCTGCTCCTCGTCTTCGGCCTCACCGCCCGGCCCGGCCTCACCGACCTGTTCGCCGCCCCCGCCGCCCAGGCCTGGGCGGCGCGGTTCGTCGCCGTGTGCGTGCAGGCGTTCCCGTTCCTCGTCCTCGGCGTCGCCCTCTCGGCCGCCATCAGCGCGTTCGTGCCCGCCGGGTTCTTCCACAAGGCGGTCCCCAAGCGCACCGCGCTCGCCGTCCCCGTCGCGGGCGTCGCCGGGGCCGTGCTCCCCGCGTGCGAATGCGCCTCCGTGCCCGTCGCCGGGGCCCTCGTGCGCCGCGGCGTCGCCCCCGCCGCCGCGTTCACGTTCATGCTCGCCTCCCCGGCGATCAACCCGATCGTCGTCGTCTCCACGTTCGTGGCCTTCCCCGGGAACCCCGAGATGGTCGCCGCACGCGTGTGCGCCTCCCTCGTCGCCGCGGTCGGCATCGGCTGGCTGTGGGCGAAACTCGGGAAGACCGAGTGGCTGCGCCTGCCCGAGCACCGCCACCACGACGACGGCAAATGGGCCGCGTACTGGGCCGCGATCCGCCACGACTTCCTCCACGCGGGCGGCTACCTCGTCATCGGCGCCGCCATCGCCGCGAGCCTGAACACCCTCGTCCCCGAGACGTGGCTCGCGCCCATCGCCGACAGCCCCGTCCTCGGGGTCCTCGCGCTGGCGGTCCTCGCCGTACTCGTGTCGATCTGCTCGGAGTCGGACGCGTTCGTGGCCGCGTCCCTGACCCAGTTCTCGCCCACGGCGAAGCTCGCGTTCATGGTCGTGGGCCCGTTCATCGACGTGAAGCTCGCGGCCATGCAGGCCGGGACGTTCGGCCGCCGCTTCGCGGCCCGCTTCGCCCCCGCGGCGTTCCTCGCGGCGCTCGCCGCCGCCGCACTGATGGGAGTGGTCTGGCTGTGAGACGCGACGCGCAGGCGGTGATCCTGCTCCTGGTCGGCGGCGGCATGCTGCGGCTGGCCTGGACCGGCGACTACCTCGACTACGTGAAGCCGTACGCGTTCTGGCTCATCGTGCCAGCGGGGATCCTCCTGGTCGCGGTCGCCGCGATCACCGGCGTGCAGGCGTGGAAGGACCGCGCGGACTCCGGCGACGGGCACGGCCACGGGGAGCCGAAGGTCGCGTGGCTGCTGCTCGCGCCCGTGGTCGGGATGCTCCTGGTCGCCCCCGACGCGCTCGGGTCGTACGAGGCCGAGCGGACCGGCACCGTGGTGGGCGCCGAGGAGTCCCGGTCGAGCTACCCGGAGCTGCCCGACGACGTCGACCCGGTGCCGCTCACGCTCCTCGACTACGCCGCCCGCGCGATCTTCGACGAGGGCCAGACCTTGGAGGGCCACCGCATCCAGCTGCGCGGGTTCATCCTCTACGAAGGCGACGAGCCGCAGCTCGCGCGCATGGTCGTCTCCTGCTGCGCCGCCGACGCCCGGCCCGTCAAGATCGGCTTCGACGGCGATATCCCGGCGGATCTGGAGCCGGACCAGTGGGTCGAGGTCGTGGGGGAGTACAGCCCGCGGCAGGGGCGCGACGAGATCAACGGCGAGCTCGTCCCGTACATCGAGGTCGAATCGATCACCGGCATCCCCGCCCCCGACAACGAGTACCAGTAGCCGGCTCACTCTTTCGCGTGATCCCGATCATGGAGTAGCGGCGGCGCGACCGCGGACGCGAGGCGTCGCCGCTGGTGGCGGCCGCCGTGGACGTGCGCAGCTGTCATATTAGATGTTGACAATGATTGTCATGACGGAGCAAGGTTCAAGCATGCGCCGATCCAGCTTGCTCATCCTCCCCATCGCCGGCCTCGCCGCCGCCGGCACCCTCGCCGCGTGCGGGGGCCAAGGCGGCTCCGACGACGGCGCCACCGGCGTCGTCGCCGCGTTCTACCCCCTCGCCTACGCCGCCGAGCAGGTCGGCGGCGACAACGTGAACGTCACCAACCTCACCCCCGCCGGCCAGGAGCCCCACGACCTCGAACTCTCCCCCTCCGACATCGCCGAGATCGAAGAGGCCGACTACATCGTCTACCTCAAGGGCTTCATCCCCGAGCTCGACGCCGCCATCGAGGAGTACGCCCCCGACAAGGCCCTCGACGTGTCCACCGCCGTCGACACCATCGGCTACGACTCCACCCAGGTCTTCGAAGACGACCATGCGGACGAGCACGCCGACGAGACCGCGGACGAGCACGCCGAGGAGGAGGGCGAGGAGCACGAGCACGAAGCGCTCGAAGGCACCGACCCCCACGTCTGGCTCGACCCGGTCCGCTACGCCCAGATCGGCCAGGCCATCGCCGACGGCCTCGCCGGGATCGACGACGCCAACGCCGACGACTACGCGACCGCCGCCGACGCGTTCACCGCCGACCTCACCGAACTCGACGCCGAGTTCACCGACGGCCTCGCGAACCGCACCAGCGACGCCATCGTCACCTCCCACGCCGCCTTCGGCTACCTCGCCGACCGCTACGGCCTCACCCAGGTCGCCATCTCCGGCCTCAGCCCCGACCAGGAGCCCGACTCGCAGCGCATGGCGGACGTCGCCCACTACGTCGAGGAGAACGGGATCACCACGATCTTCTTCGAGACCCTCGTGTCCCCCGACATCGCCGACACCCTCGCCGCCGAGTCCGGCGCCACCACCGCCGTCCTCAACCCGCTCGAAGGGCTCACCGACGAGCAGATCGACGCCGGAGAGGACTACTTCACTGTGATGCGCGAGAACCTGGCCGAGTTGCAGACCGCCCTGGGCGCGGCGTAAGGCAGCATTAGGCCAATGCCCGTACTCACCGTCCGCGGCGCGACCGTCTCCTACGGCGGTCGCGCCGTCGTCCGCGGCGCCGACCTCGCCGTCGCCCCCGGAGAGGCCGTCGCCCTCATGGGCGCCAACGGCTCCGGGAAGTCCACGCTCATCAAGGCCGTCGCCGGACTCGTCCCGCTCGCGGGCGGCACGATCGAGCTGTTCGGCACCCCGCAGAAGCGCTTCCGCGACTGGAAGCGCATCGGCTACGTGCCCCAGCGCACAGGCGCCGCCTCCGGCGTCCCCTCCACCGCCGCCGAGGTCGTCTCCCAGGGCCGCCTCGCCCACCGGCTCCTCGGCATGCCCGCCCGCCGCGCCGACCGCGACGCCGTCGCCCGCAGCCTCGCCGAAGTCGGCCTCGCCGACCACGCCCACTGCTCCGTCGACACCCTCTCGGGCGGCCAGCAGCAGCGCGTCCTCATCGCCCGCGCCCTCGCCACCGACCCCGACCTGCTCATCATGGACGAGCCCACGGTAGGAGTCGACGCCGAGACGCAGACCGCGCTCGCCGCCGTCATCGCCGACCGGATCGACGCCGGGTGCGCGGTCCTCCTCGTCACCCACGAGCTCGGCCCGCTCACCGACCGCCTCGACCGCGCCGTCGTCCTCGCCGACGGGAAGGTCGTCCACGACGGCGCACCCCCGCGCCCGGTCGGCGAGCACGCCGACCCCGCGCACGAACACGCGCACCCGCACGCCAACGGCCACAACGGCACCGACGACCTCTGGGGCGGCAAGTGATCCTCGACTACTTCCAGTACGAGTTCATGCAGCGCGCCCTGCTCAGCGCGCTCGTCGTCGGCCTGTGCGCGCCCACCGTGGGCGTGTTCCTCGTGCAGAAGCGCCTCGCGCTCATCGGCGACGGCCTCGGCCACGTCGCGCTCACCGGCGTCGCCGTCGGCTTCCTCACCGGCGCCGCGCCCGTGTGGACCACCCTCGCGGTCACCGTCGCCGCCGCCGTCGTCATGGAGCTGCTGCGCGCCAAGTCCAAGACCTCCGGCGACGTCGCGCTCGCGATGCTCTTCTACGGCGGCCTCGCCGGCGGCGTCTACCTCACCGGCATCGCCTCCGACAAGGGCGTCTCCAACCTCCAGCAGTACCTCTTCGGGTCGCTCCTGACCGCCGGATGGTCCGAGGTGTGGACCATCGTCATCGGCGGCGCCGCCGTCGCCGCGCTCATGCTCGTCCTGCGGCCCTGGCTCACCGCGATCTGCGCCGACGAGCAGTACGCGCGCGTCTCCGGCCTGCCCGTCGCCGCCCTCAACCTGCTCCTGCTCGTCACCACCGCCGTCACGGTCTCGGTGTCGATGCGCGCGGTCGGCATCCTCCTGGTCAGCGCCCTCCTCGTGATCCCCGTGGTCACAGTCCAGCAGTTCACACGCTCGTTCAAGGCCACCATGTTCGCGTCGATGGCCGCCGGGTTCCTCATCTCCGGCGCCGGGGTCCTCACCTCCGCGGCCCAGGACGTGCCGCCCGGCGCGACCATCGTGCTCATCGGCGTCGCCGTGTTCCTCGTTACCGCCGTCGCCGCGGCCCTGACCCGCCGCGTGCGCCAGACCCGCCGCGCCCACCTGCCCCCCGAAGGCGAGCCGCTCGAAGTCGAACTCCCCGCGAACGCATGACCGCGGCGGCACCTGGGACCTCACCGGGCCCGGCGACGCGATATTTTTGCGGAGTGCGGACCGAGACCGAGCTAGCCGAAGAATCCACGCCCGCCGACTACGAGTCGGCGGGGGAGCTGCTGCGCGCGCTGGCGGCGCCGCTGCGGATCGCGATCGTCATGGAGCTGGCCGCAGGCCCCAAGTACGTGCACCAGATCGTGGAGGCCCTCGGCGTCACGCAGCCGCTCGTCTCGCAGCACCTGCGGGTCCTGCGCGGCGCGGGGATCGTCCGCGGCACCAGGTCGGGCCGGGAGATCTCCTACTCGCTCATCGACGACCACATCGCGCACATCGTCACCGACGCCGTCAACCACGCGAGGGAGGAGCACTAGTGGCGACCAAGCCCCCGGCCGAGAACATGGCCAGGTCCACCAAGCAGCGGACCGCGATCCTCGACCTGCTCGAACACGACGACGCGTTCCGCAGCGCCCAGGACCTCCACGCGATCCTCCGCGACGCCGGGTCGAAGATCGGCCTGACCACGGTCTACCGCACCCTCCAGGCGTTCGCCGAGGCCGACATCGTCGACGTCATGCGCCTGCCCGGCGGCGACCACCTGTACCGGCTGTGCTCCGCCGAGGAGCACCACCACCACCTCGTGTGCCGCTCCTGCGGGAAGACCGCGGAGGTCGCCGGGCCCACGGTCGAGCGCTGGGCGAACAAGGTCGCGGCCGAGCACGGCTTCACCGACGTGGGGCACACGCTCGAACTCCACGGCCTCTGCGCCGACTGCTCGCGTGCCGCGACCGGACAGTAGGGTAGGCACCGTGCTGGTTGTATATCGTTTCGCCGTAACCGAAGGCGAGACGGAGACCTTCTCGCGCGACGCCGGGGACGCCCTCGCGGCGCTCGCTTCCTGCGGCGGCTACGTGCGCGGAGGGCTGGGCCGTGCGCTGGACGACTTCGACACCGACGACGCGGTGTGGATGCTGTGGACCGAGTGGGACGACGTCGGCTCCTACCGCCGGTCCCTCTCGAACTTCCAGGTGAAGATGGCGACCCCGCTGCTGTCCCGGGCCCTGCCCGAGGCGTCCGGGTTCGAGGTCCTCGCCGAGTGCGCGCCCGGCGAGCAGCCGCGCCGCACCGGCTCCGACCGCGAGGCCGACCCCGAGACCGCCCGCCGGGAGGCCGCCCGATGAGCGACCGCGACGCCGCGCGCCCCGACGGGGACGCGCAACCGGAGCCTGAACCGCGGCCCGAGGCAGCCGCGCCCGAACCGGCCCCCGAGCAGGTCCGCGACGACTCCCCGGCGCCCGAGCTCGTCGAGCACATCGAGCCCCCGCAGCCGGTCCCCGACCGCGAGCCCGCGCCCGAGCCCGAGGCGCCCGCGCAGCACGACACCGGGCCGATCGAGGTCGAGCCGCACACGTCCGTCGAGGCCGTCGCCGAACCGGCCGCGCCCGCGCAGATCGCCCCCGAGCCCGGGGCCGCCCCGATCCCGTTCGAGCCCGAGCCGTCCGTCCCCGAACCGCCCGCGCCCGGCTCTGATGCGGACCTGGGCACCGCTGACACGCTCGCGCTCCCGCCGACGACCGCGGCCGTCGAGCCCACCCCGGTGACCTCTTCCGCGCCGCCGCCCCCCACGGGCGTGCCGGTGCCGTTCGCGGCCCCGCCCACCGAGCGCAATGGCGGGCGCCTCGCGCTCAAGCTGAGCCTCGGCATCGGCGGCGGCTTCCTGCTCGTGACGGCTGTGGTCGTCGCCGTCGTCGTCGCGACGGCGACGTTCACGAAGTCCCTCACCGACGAGATCGTCGACACCGCCGACTCGTTCATCGCCGAGCTCGCCGACGAGGACTGGGACGCCGCGTACGCGATGCTCTGCGCCGACCTGCGCGACCGCCCCGCCGACGACTACATCGCCGAATGGGAGTCGTGGGACGCGTCCACCGCCGAGGTCCAGCCCTTGGGCTACAACGACGTCGACGTGCGCGTCCGCCTCTCGGACGGCTCCCAGATCGCGCTCGTCGTCCCCGTCGAGCAGGCCGACCAGACGATCGGCACCAGCATCTGCGGCTGGTACGACGTCACCACCGATTAGCTAGCCGCTGTAGGGCGGCTGCGGCGAGTACGGCTGCGGCTGCTGCTGCGGTCCCGGCGCTCCCGGGTACTGCTGCTGCGGGTACGCCCCCTGCTGCGGCGGCGGCCCGTACGGCGCCTGCACGACCACGACGAGCGCCGTCGCACCCTTCCCGGGCGTCCATGACCGCACGCCGGGCGTGAGCACCGCGATGAACAGGGCGATGACGAGCACCGAAGCGAGGTCCTGGCGGATCACGGTGACGAGCCAGTTCGTGCGGTCCGTCGGGACCGTGTAGGCGCTGTACCTGACGAAGTCCATGGTCTGCGCGACGCCGATGAGCCCCCAGGGCAGCACCAGGACCGAGGTCCACACGATCGTGAACACGCGTGCGCCGAACGAGCCGCGGAGCACCCCGAGCGCGGAGATGAGCGCGAAGACGACCGTGAGGACCGCCGCCGCGGCGGTGACCAGCGTGAGCCCGGTCCCGTACCCGAACGCCATGTACTCCAGGCCGTAGCCGCCGTTGTTGAGCGCGACCAGCGTCCAGATCGAGACGAACGCGGTCCAGGCGCCGATGGCGAGGACCAGGCCCGCGAGGACCGCCGCGAACGTCGCCGCCCCCGGTCGCGTCGCGGGCCGTTCGGGAGCCGCGCCCGGCGCGGTCCCGCCCGGGGCGCCGGGGAGTTGCACTTCGCCTCTTTGGATGCGGTGCATGAGGATCCACTGCCGCGCGGACTTGGAGCACAGGAGGCCCAGGAGCGTCCCGTACAGGCCGGCGAGGACGATGCCGACGAGCAGCGAGACCCATCCGGTCTCGATGTAGATGATCCCGAAGACGATCGCGACGGAGCTGAGCGCCAGGCCGAGGATCGCGGAGACGAGCGACCAGATCCACGCCCACCGCTTGCCGCGGGTGATGTGGATGCCGGATGTGAGCGCCTGGACCGTCGAGTACACGGCGAACGCGAGCCCGATGAGGCTGAACGGGTTGAAGTAGTTCACCAGGCCGATCGCCGAGCCGATGTCGCCGATCCCGGCGAGGGCCGTGAAGATCCACAGGATGACCTGGATGCCGGTGATCGTGCCGGGCTTCGCCATCGACATCGCGGGCGGCGGGGCCTGCCCGGGGAGCGGCTGGTCGGGGCGCTGCTGCACCGGGCCGTACGCGCCGCCGGGGCCCGCCTGCTGCGGCGGCGGGGGCGCGGGCTGGTACTGCAGGTGCATCCGGTCGGGCGGCGGGGGCGGGAAGGTCATCGGGGCGGGTTCCTCGCGATCGAGCGGTGCGTACGCGGTTGCGTAGCGGCCACCTTACCGGAAGCGGGCCGCCGCGGCCGCCCGCTCGGAGCGGGGTTTTCACGCGCCCTGGGGGAGCGGCGGTTTGCTAGTCTGACTGACGCTGAACGACCTCCGATCAGAGCAGGACGCGCCGTGTCTGAGACAACGCCCACTTCCCATACGTTCCAAGTGGACCTGCGCGGACTGGTGGACCTGCTCTCGCACCACCTGTACTCCTCGCCGAAGGTGTACGTGCGCGAGCTCCTCCAGAACGCGGTCGACGCGGTCACCGCGCGCCGCCAGATCGACCCGGGCTTCACCGCCGAGGGCGCCCCGGTGCGCATCGACGCCGACGGCGCGTGGCTGCGGATCACCGATCCCGGTGTGGGACTTACCGTCGCGGAGGTCCACAAGCTGCTCGCCACGATCGGCGGTTCGTCCAAGCGCGACGAGGAGATCGAGGGCGCTCGCCGGGACTTCCTGGGGCAGTTCGGCATCGGGCTCCTCGCGTGCTTCACCGTCGCGTCGGTCATCACCGTGACCTCCAAGTCCGCGAAGGACCCCGCCGCGCCCGTGGTCCGCTGGTCCGCGCGCGACGACGGCTCCTATACCGTCACCGAGGTCCCCGACGGCGAGCACCCGGAGCCGGGCACCACCGTCGAGCTGACGGCCCGCCCCGGCGAGGACTGGCTCAAACCGCACCGGGTCGTCCAGCTCGCCCGCGAGTACGGCTCGCTGCTGCCGGTGGAGGTCACCGTGTTCGGCGGCGGCGCCCCCGAGCGCATCACCGACACGCCGCCGCTGTGGGACCGCAAGCACCCCAACGCGACCGCGCGGCGCCTCGCCCTGAACCGCTACTGCGAGGACGTCATGGGCTTCCCGCCGCTCGACGTCATCGACCTCGACGTGCCGCTCTCGGGCCTCAAAGGGGTCGCGTTCGTGCTCCCGCACGCGGCGTCCCCGTCGGCGCGGCCCGCGCACCGCGTCCACCTGAAGCGGATGCTGCTCACCGAGACCGCCGACAACCTGGTCCCCGAATGGGCGTTCTTCGTCCGCTGCGTGGTCGACACGGACTCCCTGCGGCCCACCGCGTCCCGCGAGTCGCTCTACGACGACGAGGCCCTGGCCGTCGCCCGCGACGCGATCGGCGCGCAGATCCGCGAGTGGATCTCCCGCCTCGCCGCCGAGGACCCGACCCGCCTGGAGGCGTTCCTCGCCGTCCACGAACTCGGCGTCAAAGCCCTTGCGCGCCATGACGAGGAGCTCCTCGCCGCGATGCTCCCGTGGCTGCGGTTCGAGACCACGGCCGGGCGCACCAGCCTCCCCGAGTTCGCGCGCGCCTACGAACCCGTCTACCTCGCCGCCACCGTCGACGAGTTCCGGCAGGTCGCCCAGATCGCCGCCGCCCAAGGGATCGGCGTCGTCAACGGCGGCTACACCTACGACGCCGAACTCGTGCAGGCCCTGCCGCGCATCGACCCCGACGTCAAGATCGAGCAGCTCCAGCCCGGCGTCATCTCCGCGAGCCTCGACCCGGTCGCCACCCGCGACGAGCTGGCCCTCCAGTCGTTCCTCGCCGCCGCGCGCACCCGCCTCGACGCCGTGGACGTCGACGTCGTCGTCCGCGAGTTCAACCCCGTCTCCGTGCCCGCGCTGCTCCTCGACGACCGCGAAGCGCGCCGCGAGCGCCAGCGCGCCGAAGCCGAAGCGCAGGCCGACGACCTGTGGGGCGGCATCCTCGCGTCGATCAAGCAGCACGCGCCGCGCGCGCAACTGGTCCTCAACCACCGCAACCCCACCGTGCGCCGCATCAGCGGCATCGCCGACGCCGACCTCGCCGGGACCGCCGTCGAGTCGCTGTACGGGCAGGCGCTGCTCATGAGCCACCGGCCGCTGCGCAGCGCCGACACCGCGCTCCTGAACCGGTCCTTCATGAACCTGCTGGAACACGTTACAAAGGACTAGAACCCCCCGCCGAGAAGGACCGAGGACCCGCGATGGCCACTCCCGACCCCGACGCGATCTGGCGTCTGCTCAACGAGGCCCGCTTCGAGGAGCCCGGCGAGGCGAAGGTCGCGGCACTGGAGCGGGCCGTGGAGGCCGCCGACGCGGTGGGCGACCCCGAGCTGGTCAACTACGCGCTCAACGGCCTGGTCGACGCCTACGAGTTCTCCCGCGACTCCACGCGCCTGCTCGTGCCGTTCGCGCGGCTCCTGCGCGCCTTCGACACCCGGCCCGAGCACTTCGACGCGTACCTGACGCGGTCGCTGTACTGGACGTTCAAGTGGATCGTCGACTCGATGATCGAGCAGCCCGACGTGCCGCTCGAATCGATCGAGCACTGGCTCCAGGAGATGCGCCGCCGCTACGCCGAGGCCGGGTACTCGATGCACGCGCCCGCCGCCTACGAGATGCAGCTGGCGTTCCACACCGGCGACTACGACCGGGTCGCGCGCGCGATCGAGGCCCTCGGCGAGGCCGAGGAGGACGACATGTCCGACTGCACCGCATGCCAGTACACGACCCTCGCGACCATCGTGTTCTACGCCGAGGAGGACTCCGCCGACGCCGCCATGGAGATGCTGGAGCCCGTCCTCGCGGGCGAGCACTCCTGCGCGCACGAGCCGCACTACGGGCTCGCGCTCTCGCTCCTGCCGCTCGTGGAGCTCGGCCGCCCCGCCGAGGCCCGCGCGAACCACCTGCGCGGCTACCAGATGTGCCGCGGCAAGGAGGACATGGTCCCCATGATCGCGCTGCACATCGAGTTCTGCGCGCTCACCGGGAACGAGCACCGGGCCGTCGAGATCCTCGCCGACCACGCCCGCTTCTTCGACCTGGACCTGGGGGTGCGCGAACGCCAGCGGCTCCTGGAGGTCGCCGTCCTCACCTGCCGCCGCCTCGCCGCCCTCGGATACGCCGACGCGGCCGTGCCCGGCCCCGGCGGGCGCGAGTGGACCGCCGCCGAACTCCACGACTGGGCCGAGGCCGAGCGGACCGCGATCTGCGCGCGCTTCGACGCCCGCAACGGCAACGACCACCACTCGCGCATGTCCGGCTGCGTCGTCGAGTCCACCCCCTACGACGAGCCGGTCCACTTGGGCCTCAAGGAGCCCCGCGCCGTCGAGCCGCCCGTGGCCCTGGCCGCGGACGAACCCGTCGAAGGCCCCGCGCTCGACGCGGCCATCGACGCCGCCTACGCCGCGTACGACGCGTGCTCCCCGGACACGTGGAAGGCCTGGCTCAAGGTCGGCGCCATCGCCGACGCCCTCGGCATCGAGCTCATCGCCGAGCACCGCGCCGAGATCGCCCACGCCGAATCCGCCCGCGCCGACGACCCCGAGGCCGTCGAGGCGGGCCTGCGCCGCGCCGTCGCCCTCTTCGGCACCGCCGGCCAGCCCGGCCGCGCCCTCGTCGCCGAGGCGTTCCTGCTCATCCACCGCGCCGAGACCGCCCCCGAGGAAGTGCGGGCCGCGGCCGCGCAGATCGCCGCCACCGCCCTGCGGCTGCGCGACGAGCACCGCATCGACGACCGCAGCCTGCACACCAGCCAGGTCCTCGCCATGCGCGCCGAGTACCTCACCGGCGACCCCGCCCCCGACCTCGACGCCCGCGCCGAGGCCCTCGACGCCGAACTCGCCGACCTCCCCGACCGCCGGTACGCGCTCATCCGCCGCTGCGACCTGCTCGACCTGCGCGCCCGCCTCACCGACGACACCGACGCGAAGACCTGGCTCCTCACCGCCGAACGCGACGTCGCCCGCGCCGCCGACGCCGGATGGGCCGTGGCCCGCGCCAGCGCCGACCTCGCCGACCAGGTGGGCCTCACCGGCGACTTCGCCCAGGCGTACGCGATCACCCGCGAGGGCCTCACCGCCCTCGGCGACGAGCCGAGCCGCACCATCGCCGCGAAGCTCCACCTCCAGGCCGCCGAGTTCCGGATGCGCGAGGGCGACCACCCCGGCACCTACGAGCACGCCCTCGCGGCCTCCGTCCACTGCGACGCCGTCGGCATGACCGTCCCCGGTGCCGTCGCCCGCCACCTCATGGGGACCGCGCTCGTCGAGATGGACCGCCGCGCCGAGGCCGTCCCGATCCTCGAAGCGGCCCTCGACGACCTGCCCGACTCGGAGGCGTGGCGGGCGTGCAACATCCGCTTCAACCTCGCCGAGGCCTACGACAAGCAGGACGACACCAGGCGCGGCGTCGAGCACGGCCTGGCCGCGCTGGCGCTCATGGAGACCCGGCCCGAGCTGGGCCGGGCGCCGCTGTACGCGGACACGCTGTTCCTCACCGGGGAGCTGCTGGAGAAGCTCGGGGAGCACGAGCACGCCTTGGAGGTGTACACGCGCGCGGCCGAGGCCGCCGAGGAGGTCGGCGACCTCACCTCGTGGGCGCGGGTGAGCCGCGCCCGGGTGTGGCTGCTGCGCACCATCTCCGGCGACGCCGCGTTCGGCGAGGGCCTCCAGTCGATGGCGCACATCGCGGCGGGCCTGATCGCCGAGCGCGCGAACCCGGAGGCCCCGGAGGCGGTGCGCGAGTCCGCGCGGTTCGAGCTGGGGGAGACGTACCGGCAGCACGCGCAGCTGACGTTCCAGTTCCTGGAGTCGCAGGCCGGGGAGCCGGGGCTGCGCCGCGACGAGGCCGAGCCGGTGCTGGACCTCCAGCGGCGGGCGCTGGCGGTGTTCCGGGACGGGCCGCTGCTGCTGGAGCGGGCGTCGCTGACGGCGCACCAGACGATGTGGCTCCTCGCGGAGTTGGGCGACACCGCGGGCGCGGTGGAGGCGGGGGAGGACGCCCTGGGCTGGCTCGTGTCGCCCGAGCACGCCGAGGCCAGGGAGGGGTTCGTGCAGCACCTCGCGGATCTGCGCGGCGGCGGCGCCGCGGGTCAGGGCGGCGGGGCCTGACGGCGGCCGGGCCGCCCGTGCGAGGTACGCTTGCGCACTGGCGGCACGGGCTCGCACTCTGTGCGCCCCGCGTTCCTCACCGGATCGAAACCGGGTTGAACATCCGCCGAAAAGCGAACAGTCTGTTCGCGGAATCTTATTCGCAGTCTCACCGACCGCCAGCCGGATCGAGAGGAATCATCGTGTCCCAGGACCGCACCGAAGCGCTCATCAGCCTGTCCAAACGCCGCGGCTTCGTCTTCCCCAGTTCGGAGATCTACGGAGGCACCCGCTCTGCTTGGGACTACGGCCCGCTCGGTGTGGAGCTGAAGGAGAACATCCGCCGCGAGTGGTGGAACGCGATGGTCCGCGAGCGCGACGACGTCGTCGGCCTCGACTCCGCCGTGGTCCTCAACCCGCAGGTGTGGGTCGCCTCGGGCCACCTGGAGGAGTTCACCGACCCGCTCACCGAGTGCCAGTCCTGCCACAAGCGCTTCCGCGCCGACCACCTCATCGAGGCGTACCAGGAGAAGCACGACGGCGCCGAGCCCGAGGGCGGCCTGGCCGACCTCGCGTGCCCGCACTGCGGGGCCCGCGGCTCCTTCACCGAGCCGCGCATGTTCAACGGCATGATGAAGACGTTCCTGGGCGCCGTCGAGGACTCGGAGAACACGCACTACCTGCGCCCGGAGACCGCGCAGGGCATCTTCGTGAACTTCACGAACGTGATGACGGCCTCGCGCCGCAAGCCGCCGTTCGGCATCGCGCAGACCGGCAAGAGCTTCCGCAACGAGATCACGCCGGGCAACTTCATCTTCCGCACCCGCGAGTTCGAGCAGATGGAGATGGAGTTCTTCGTCGAGCCGGGCACGGACGAGGAGTGGCACGAGTACTGGCTCACCGAGCGGTGGAACTGGTACGTGAACCTGGGCCTCTCGGAGTCGAACCTGCGCCGCTACGAGCACCCGAAGGACAAGCTGTCCCACTACTCGAAGCGCACCGTCGACATCGAGTACCGGTTCAATTTCGCGGGCAGCGAGTTCGGCGAGCTCGAAGGCATCGCGAACCGCACCGACTTCGACCTGTCGACGCACTCGAAGCACTCGGGCGCCGACCTGTCCTACTTCGATCAGGCCAAGGGCGAGCGGTGGACGCCGTACGTCATCGAGCCCGCGGCGGGCCTGACCCGCTCGGTGCTGGCGTTCCTGCTGGAGGCGTACGACGTCGACGAGGCCCCGAACACCAAGGGCGGCGTCGACAAGCGCACGGTGCTCCGCTTCGACCCGCGCCTGGCGCCGGTGAAGGCCGCGGTGCTGCCGCTGAGCCGCAACGAGGACCTGTCGCCGAAGGCGAAGGACCTGGCCGCGCGCCTGCGCCGCCACTGGAACGTCGACTTCGACGACGCCGGGGCGATCGGCCGCCGCTACCGCCGCGCCGACGAGATCGGCACGCCGTACTGCATCACCGTGGACTTCGACACCCTGGAGGACCAGGCCGTGACGATCCGCGACCGCGACTCGATGAAGCAGGAGCGCGTGGCCCTCGACCAGGTCGAGCGCTACCTCCTCGAACGGCTCTAGCCGCCGCCCATCGTCCGGGGGCCGATCTCGATCCTGTCGAGGTCGGCCCCTTCGGGTATCCAGGACGCGTGCAGGTCCAGCTCCTGCACCGACTCGCCCGCGCCGACGGAGCGCCAGCCCGCCGAGCCGAGGTCGAACGAGAACGGGTCCTGCCCGGCGGGCAGGCCGCCGATGAGCGCGCCGTCCTCGTCCCGGAACATGATGGACACCCGGATCTCCTGCTCGATGGCGCTCACCACCCGGTAGTGCACGCGGTAGCCGTCGGGGCTCAGCAGCGGCTCCACCGACACGACGGCCACTTCCGGGAGCGGCTCGACGAACGCCCAGTCCTGCTCCTCGGCGGTGAGGCCCTCGGGGTCCGGGGCGAGGAACGACGGCTCGCGGGAGGTCACCCGCAGGTTCTCGATCGGCGTGTCGAACAGCGCGGCCGACAGCACGAACCCGAGCTGCACGGTCGTGTCGGCGGGGATCGGGTTGGGGTAGAAGCTCTCCAGGTCGTCCTCGGTGCCGTCGGCGGCGACGGCCCACACGTCGAGCGACCCGGGCGTGAGCATCGCCGTGTCGAACGGGTTGCGCAGGACCGCGCCGAGGATCACGCGCGGCGTCCCCAGCTCGTCCACGACGGGGCTGAACCCGTACTCCAGGATCTCGAACTCGACCTGCCGCCCCGCCGTGAAGTCGGGGCCGAGCGCGGGCGCGGTCCCCAGCTCGGTCACGTCGGCGATGCCGTCGTCGGGGAGCGGCTGCCACTCGACCGCCACCGCCAGGGCCGCCGCGCAGGCCGCGAGCGCCACCGCGAACGGCAGGCGCGGCATCGGCGCGGTGCGGCGGACGATGCGCGAGGCGAACCCCCGCAGTCGCCTTGCGGGGGCGCTGATCCAGCTGGTCGAGGGCATCGGGGGTCCCGTGTGAGAACGCTACACTTTGTGCACCACGGTAGCAGTCGAGGAGCCAGAGTGTCCGGAGCGGCGTCACCCGACCGCTGGGGCGACGAGCACGCGATCGACCTCGGCGCGGTCGACGCGCCCGCCGACGAGGCCCCTCCGGTTCCGACCACTGTGGACGTCCCGCGGCGCCGCTTCCGCTTCCCGAACGCCGCCATGGCCCTGGCCGCGGTCCTCTTCCTGGTCGCCGCGGGCGCGGTCGCCGTCGCCAAGTGGTCCCCGTTCGGCAAGCGCGACGCCGAGGGCGTCGTCACCGCCTTCCTGGAGGCCGCGCAGGCCGGCGACATCCGAGGGGCCCTGGCCTTCACCGACCAGCCGCACGCCACGGGGGACTTCCTCGTGGAGGAGGCGCTCGACACCCGCTGGAGCATCGTCGAGGTCGGGCAGGTCGCGAGCGCCCCGAGCGCCCGCGAGGGCCGGTACGTGTCGCAGGTGTACGCCGAGATCGAGGCGTTCGACGGCACCCGCATCGGGTTCCGCTACTTCGTGGGCATCGAGGACGGCCAGGTCCGCATCGAGAACGCGCTCAGCGGGAGCGAGGCGTACCCGGCGTTCGACCACCTCGACGTCAACGGCGTCACCGTCCCGGTCGACGAGGCCATGGGGATCACGAACATCGTGCTGCTGCCGGGGATCTACGAGTTCTACCCCGAGCTGCCGTCCACGATGGAACTGGAGACCGAGGGGGTCCTGCTGACCCTGGGGAACCGGTTCATCCCGCTCGGCGGCGACTACGCCGACGAGTGGCTGCCGATCCCGTGGCCCACCGTCTCGGCCGAGGGCGCGGCGCTCATCGACCGGGCGCTCCACGCGCACCTCGACGCCTGCGCGCTCGACACCGAACGGGCCGACTGCCCGTTCGCGTTCCCCGAGGACGACGCGCGCACGATCGCGCCCGCGCCCGGCGCGGTCTGGGAGATCACCGCCTACCCGACGGTGCGGGCGCAGTGGTGGGGGTACGAGCTGCTCCAGGGGTTCACCCTGGTGACGACCGTGCCCGGCGAGGCGCGCATGGCGGTCGTCGTCACCGAGGACGGCGAGTCGCGGGAGACCGTGGTGAGCTGCCCGGTCTGGGCCGACGGCCTCTACGCGGACCTGGACTTCGACGGCGGCGCGGTCATCCGCCGCCCCGACGGCACGACGCTCGAACGGTGCAGCTCGCTCGTGGAAGTGGGCTGACGGCGTGAGCCGACGAACCGTGTGAGCTTACGAACGGTGTGAGCCGGCGAGGCGGACCGGGGCGCGGCCTCCCGGCCGCCCCCGTCGGTACCGGAACCTCAGTCGCTGTGGATGACGCAGTCGCAGTCGACCCACGCGGGGGCCGCGGCGCGGTCGGTGTGCGTGATGGAGTAGTGGCCGCGGCTCTCCGACGCCCACAGGGACGCGGGGCTGGCGGGCACGTCGGCCCCGACCTCGTCGGACAGTTCGACGGGTTCGGGCGCCTCGGCCGGGGCGGTCTCCAATTGCTGGACCATTGCGTTCATCGCTCCTTAGTCTCTATCCGAGTCAAACGCAGAAACGGCTCGCATGGTTCCGGGCTTGAGAGCAGTCTCACAGCGCACTCGCACCGCCCAGATTAGCGCCCCCCGGCGACAGGCACATAACGGTTTCATGCCAATGGATCGCCGGGGGCGCAGGTCAGGGCCGCCTTATCAACCGTTCAGGTGAGGCTCCTACCAGGACGATTTCCGTATTCCGGGCAATTCTCCGCGGTGCGCCATCGCCCTGAGTCGGACACGCGACAGTTGGAACTTGCGATACACGCCACGCGGACGGCCGTCCACCGCGTCCCGGCTCCGCAGCCGCACCGGCGAGGAGTCCCGCGGCAGCCGCTGGAGCGCCCGCACCGCCGCCGCCCGCTCCTGCGGGTCCGTCCCCGGCGCCGCGATCAGGCGCTTGAGTGCCGACCGCCGCTCCCGGTACCGGTCCACCAGGACCTCGCGCCGCCGCTGCTTCGCGATCGCGCTCTTCTTCGCCATTACCGCTCCTCCCTGAACTCCACGTGCCTGCGCACGACCGGGTCGTACTTCCTCAGGACCAGCCGGTCCGGGTCGTTGCGGCGGTTCTTGCGGGTCACGTACGTGTAGCCGGTGCCAGCGGTCGACCGCAGCTTGATCTTCGGCCGCACGTCGGTGCTCTTGGACGCCATCTCAGACCTTCCTTCCCTGTGCTCGCAGCCGCTGCACGACGGCCTCGACGCCGTCGCGGTCCACGACCTTGATCCCCTTGGCCGACAAGCGCAACCGCACATACCGCCCTTCGCTGGGCAGGTAGTACCGCTTCGTCTGCAGGTTCACGTTCCAGCGCCGGCGGGTCTTCTTCTTCGACCACGGCACGTTGTTGCCGAACCCGGGTCCGGCCCCGGTCACATCGCATGTTCTGGACACGGTCGTCCTCCTCTCGTCGAGCCCTACTATAATGACAATCGTTTTCAATTGGATCGGAGGTCCCATGTCCCAGCTCGCCCAGCCCGGTGCGGCACCGCCGCAGGCCGACCTGCGCCCCGCGCTGACGCTCCTGACCGGCTTCGCCCCCGAGGCGACCCGCGCGACCGCCGACCTGCTCACCCGCGCCGACCCGGCCCTCCTCGTCGTCTCCTACGACCTCTCCTCGCTCGTCGCCGACGGCACCGTCCGCCGCACCGTCCGCGACGGCAGAGGCGTCATCGAGGACGAGCGCACCGCCCTCGAACACGGCTGCCTCTCCTGCACCGTCCGCGAAGACCTCCTCCCGGCCCTCGTCCGCCTCGCCCGCGAGCGGCCCGGCGGCGACCTCGCCCTGGTCCTCCCGCCGTCCATGGAGCCCGAGACCGTCGCCGCCGCCTGCTCCTGGTGCGAGATCGACGGCAGGCCCGTGACCGACGCGATCCGCATCGACTCCGTCGTCGCCGTCTGCGACCCCGCGACCCTCCTCGACACGCTCGACTCGGACCAGGACCTCGCCGACCGCGGACTCCAGGCCGCCGACGACGACACCCGCTCGGTCGCCGACACGGCCGCCCGCCAGATCGAGTACGCCGACACCGTCGTCATGTGGGCCCCGGGCGCGGACGCCGACTTCGAGCACACCCGCGTCTCCGTGCTCCTCCAGCGGCTCAACCCGTGGGCCCGCCACCTCGTCGTCGACCTCGACGAGCCCGCCTGGCTCTCCGCGCGGCTGCGCCGCAGCGGCGGCTTCGACCCCGACGGGCCCGAGCCGTACGGCCGCGGCCTGGAGGGCTACAGCGTCGGATGCCATGAGCCCGAACCGGACTGCGGCGTCGTCGCCACCGTCTACCGGGCCCGCCGCCCGTTCCACCCCGGCCGCTTCCACGAGGCGCTCCCCAAGATCGCGGGCTCCACGCTCCGCGGCCGCGGCCACCTGTGGCTCGCGTCCCAGCCCGACTTCATCGGGGCCTGGGAGTCCGGCGGCGGCGGGGTCTCCATGGGCGGCCTCGGCCGCTGGCTCGCCGCCACCCCCGACGCGGAGTGGGGCGAGTCCAGCCCCGAGCGCCGCGTCAACGCCGACCTGCACTGGGACGACGACTACGGCGACCGCGAGATCCAGCTCGCGTTCGTGGGGCTGCACTTCGCGGCCGACGAGCTGGCCGCCGTCCTGGACGCGTGCCTCCTCACCGACGAGGAGGCCGCCGCGGGCCCGGACGCGTGGCGGGAATACGCCGACCCGTTCGAGGGTTGTCTCGAAGGCAAGGAAGGGATTGAGGAATGAAGCAAGGCATCCACCCGAACTACGACTACGTGGTCTTCCGCGACCGCGGCGCCGACTTCGCCTTCCTCACGCGGTCCACGGCCACCTCGGCCGAGACCGTCGAGTGGGAGGACGGCCGGACCTACCCGGTGATCGACGTCCAGATCTCCTCGGCCTCGCACCCGTTCTGGACCGGCAAGAGCCGCGTCCTGGACGACGAGGGCCGCGTCGCCAAGTTCTACAAGCGCTACGGCCAGAAGGGCAAGTAGCCCGACGACCGCAGCAGGGGCCTCCCCGGCACCGGGAGGCCCCTGCTGTCGTATCCGGAGGAGCTCAGCCGCCGGAGGAGTCGATCTCGGCCCCCACCGGGACCGTCCGGTCGTCGCGGTCGTCGAGCCACCCGTCGGGCAGCGAGACCTTGCCGGGGGAGTTGGTGCGCCCGCGGGGCCTGCCGATCGTCGAGACGGGGAACGGCGCGTCGGCGTCGAGCTTCCCGAGCAGGTCCTCCAGCTCGTTCAGGGTCGAGACCATCGCCAGCTCGCGGCGCAGCTCGCCGCCGACCGGGAACCCCTTGAGATACCAGGCGACGTGCTTGCGGAACTCGCGGCAGCCGTGCTCCTCCGCGTCGATGTTCCGCCGCGCCTCGTACGACTCGGCGCCCGCGATCCACTCCACGAGCAGCTGCGCGTGCCGCAGCATCACCTTCGCGACCTCCCCGAGCGACGGCATGAGGCGCGTTTCCCGCCCGCTGAACGCCGCCTCAAGGTCCCCGAAGAGCCAGGGCCGCCCCAGGCAGCCCCGGCCCACGACGACGCCGTCGCAGCCCGTCTGGGCGGCCATGCGCACCGCGTCGTCGGCCTCCCAGACGTCGCCGTTGCCGAGCACCGGCACGTCGAGGAGGTCCTTCAGGTCGGCGATGGCGTCCCAGTCGGCGGTCCCCGAATACCGCTCGGCCGCGGTGCGGCCGTGGAGGGCGACCCACGCGACGCCCGCGTCCTGCGCGATGAGGCCCGCCTCGCGGTAGGTGAGGTGGTCGTCGTCGATGCCCTTGCGCATCTTCACCGTCACGGGGATGCCACGCTCGGCCGCGGTGTCCACGGCCGCGGTCACGATCTCGCGGAACAGCCGCCGCTTCCACGGCAGCGCCGACCCGCCGCCGCGCCGGGTCACCTTCGGGACCGGGCAGCCGAAGTTCAGGTCGACGTGGTCGGCGAGGTCCTCCTCGACGACCATCCGCACGGCCTTGCGCACCCCTTCGGGGTCCACGCCGTAGAGCTGGAGGCTGCGAGTCTCCTCCTCGGGGTCGAACTCGATGAGCCGCATGGTCTTCGGGTTGCGCTCGGTGAGCGCCACGGTCGTGATCATCTCGCACACGTAGATCCCCGCACCCTGCTCGCGGCAGAGCTTGCGGAACGGCAGGTTCGTGATCCCGGCCATCGGCGCCAGGACCACGGGAGGCGACACGGGCTTCCCCGCGAGCGAGAGCTGATTCGTCACCGGTCGATTATCCCAGCGTCAGCGCCGAGCGCCAAAACCCGGCGGCGTGACCTCTTTCGGGGGACAAACGCGCTCGCGGGCCCGATTCTTGTCGGACCCGCGAGCAAAGCTGGCCGCTACGGTCCCCTCTGGGAGGGTGGGGGCTAGGGACGGCCTACTACCTTCAGCTCTTGATCGGTGCTACTCCAGGTCGACCGTGACCGAAGCGGCCCAGGGCTTTCCGGCGACGTCGTACGCCCCGGCGTAGCTGAAGCCGTCGCCGCCGACGGTCGCGCCGCCGGGGATCGCGGCCTGGCCGTCGAGGTAGGCGTGGAGCTTCTGGCCCTCGAAGTCGGAGACCAGGACCACCGCGGCGCTCCCGGCGTAGTCCTTCACGCCGAGCGCGGGCGTCTCCGAAGCGCACAGCGGGTCGGTCAGCCGCGAGTCCGCGAGCTGCTTGGCGACCTCGCCGCCCGCGACCCAGCTGATCGTCCCGGTGCCGCGGCTCGTCGCGATGAACTGGCCGCTCTGCGCGCCCACGACCAGGCACGTCGGGTTCGCCCCGACCTCCGTGGCCGCGGTCTCGGCGAGTTCCCGGTCCAGCTCGTGGACCGTGCCGTCGCTCGTCGCGACGGCCGGACCGGCCTCCGCGGCGGCCACGTCGGCCACGCCGCCGTCGAACCCGATCGCCTCACCGGCGGCGGCGTCGAACTCCAGCGCCGTCCCGTCGTAGTACTGCGCCGCGATGCCCTGCAGCGTCGAGGTGAGGTCCACGACCGCGACCTGGCTCGCGCTCAGGTCGCCCACGACCGCGTACCCGGAGCCCGCGACCGTGTCGCGGTGCGCCCCGTCCTCCACGGTCCCGCGCTCCAGCGAGAGCGAGCCCGCCGAGTCCGACCAGGCGTCGACCGAGGTCGGCGCCGTGAACGGCAGCGCCACGGTCCCGAGGACCTGCGCCGACGCGAAATGCCCGGGGTTCGGCAGGCCGGGGTAGGACTCCGACCAGCTCGACGAGTACGAACCGCTCTTGTCGCCCATGGCGATCACCACGAGCGCACCGGTCTGCGACGCCGGGTTCCACGTCGTCACGAGCGCCAGCTCGTTCCCGTCGGTCAGCGCCACGTCCGTGGGCACCTGCCCGTCGGGCAGGAGCAGGCACGTGCCGCCCTGCGCGCCGGAGATCCCCGCCGTGGCGATGACCCCCGACGAGAACGCGATCACCGAGTGCGCGCTGACCTCGGCGCTCTGCTCCGGCCGCGCCAGCGCGACCGGCCGCCCGAGGTCCACGCCGAGCCCGGCGATGCACTCGGCGGTCGAGCCCTCCTGGAGCTCCAGTTCAGGGGTGCCGTCCTCGGAGAACCGGCCGCCCGCGCGCGGCGTGAGGCCGATGAGGTCGTCGGTGGACTCGACGGCGGTGACGTGGTCGATGCCGCTGAGGCCAGACTCGTCGGTGAGGTAGCCGAGCTGGCCCTGGACGCTGCGGTCCGCGTCGCCCAGCAGCGGCGCGGTCGCGAGCGCGTCGCCGCCGGTCGCGGCCACTTCCTCTGCGCCCGAGCCGGAACCGGCCTCGCCGTAGCGCCACGAGAACCACTCGGCGCTGCCCGCGGCGGCCGCGAGCTCGGTGTACTGCTCCGCGCTCAGGGCCGCGTCGGCGCCGGGGCTCTCGCTCGCGCCGCCGTCGTCGGACTCGTCGCCCGGGTTCGACGGCTCGCTCGGCGGGGCCGCGCCCAGCATGAGGACGATGCCGATGATGAGGCCGAGAGTGATGAGCCCGCCGATGCCGTAGATGGCGTAGCGGACGCCGCGGTGCGTCGGCGGCGCGGCCCGGACCGGCGGGGCCTGCGAGGGCTCCGGCTCGGCCGCGGTCTCCTCGCTGCGGCGCTGCGCCGGGACCGCCTCTGCGGGGGCGGTCTCGGTGGCGGCGGCCTGCTCGCCGAAGGGCTCCGGGGCGTCGGCGGGGAACCGCTCGCCGCCGTAGGCGCTCTGCGGCGCTTCGGGGAAGCCGGCGGGCTGCTGCTCGCCGTACGGGGACTCGCCGTACCGGGGCTCGCCGAACGGCTGCTCCTGGAAGGCGCCGGGGGCCTGGTCCTGGTAGGCGTCCTGTGGGGCCTGGCCGAAGGCGTCCGTCCCCTGGCCGACAGTGCCCTGCCCGAACGCGGCCTGCTCCTGGAATTGTTGCTGCTGCTCCGGGTACGCGCCCTGCGGGGCGGCCGGGAACGGGTCGGCCTGGTACTGCTGCTGCTCGGCCTGGTACGCGTCGCGGGCGGCCTGGGCCTCGGCCGCGAGGCGGTCGGCCTGGTACGGGTCGGACTGGTAGAGGTCCTGCCCGCCGGCGTCGCCGCGGTACTGGGTCTGGCCGTACACGTCGGCCTCGTACGGGTCGGCGCGCAGCTCGGGGAACTCCAGGCTCCCGCCCTGCTGCGGCTCGGGGGCGTTGAAGCCGGGCCCGGACGCGGGGGCGGCGCCCGGGTCGGGGCGGAACGCCTGCGGGTCGGCGGGGCCGGGCTGTCCGGGGACGCCCGGCGGGGGCCACGCGGCGCCGCCTCCGGCGAGGCCGCGGCCGGTGTGCGACTGCTGGGAGATCCAGTCCTGGTTCGAGCGGGGCGGCCAGTCGGCGGACTCGCCCCACTCGCCCTGCTGCTGCGGGGGCGCGCTCGGAGGCGCGCCCGGGGTCTCGAAGAGCGTCCCGCGGACCTCCCCGGCGCGCGGCGGCTCGGCGCCGCCGAGGTCGCTCGCCCACTCGTTCCGCCGCGCCTCGGGGTCGAGGTCGTCGCGGGGCGCGGGGTCGCCGAACAGGTTCGGGCCCGCGGGCGGACGGGGATCGGACGACGCCTCTTCTTCCGGCGCTGCGGAAGGCAGGTGACCCACCCCGCGCGCGGTGATTCGGGGCGGATTCGTGGGTGTGGCCGCGGGTTCGCTGGTGGGAGGCCAGGAGGGCGGCTGCTCGGGCGATGGGTCCGGCATGATAGGCGACTCTAGCCGATCGGGGCGCGAGGCCGTGAGGCGTGGTCGGGAAAGATGTGACAGAGGAACATGGTACGGCGGGGGTTCGACCTCGAAGTTCTTCGGCGCCAAGCGGTTCCGGGCCGCCCGAAGGGGACGTGACGTTCGCCGCGGGCGTGTCGCCGCGTCGCCTCACAACCGCCGCGTCCGCCGCCGCGGTGTCGGACCCGGCAGGCAGAATGGTGGAGGCAGAAAGAGGTGAACAGTGGCGGGGCGAATCCGGGACGCCGACATCCAGCTCGTGCGCGAGCGGGTGGACATCGCCGAGGTCATCGGCGAGCGCGTCACCCTGCGCAACGCCGGAGGCGGGAACCTCAAGGGCCTGTGCCCCTTCCACGACGAGCGCTCCCCGAGCTTCAACGTCACCCCCGCGCGCGGCGTCTACCACTGCTTCGGCTGCGGCGTGGGCGGCGACGCGATCACGTTCCTCACCGAGCTCGACGGGCTCACGTTCGTCGAGGCCGTCGAGCGGCTCGCCGGGAAGGCCGGGCTCAAGCTCACCTACGAGGACGTCGACGGTCGCGTCCAGCGCGGACCCTCGGGCCAGCCGGGCCTGAAGCAGCGGCTCCTCGACGCGCACACCGCCGCCGCCGAGTTCTACACCGGGAAGCTCCTGTCGCCCGAGGCGATGACCGCCCGGCAGTTCCTGTCCGCGCGCGGCTTCGACCGCGACGCGGCGGCCACCTTCGGCTGCGGGTACGCGCCCGACGCGTGGGACGCGCTCGCGAAGCACCTGCGCGCCAAGGGCTTCACCGCCGAGGAGCTGACCCAGGCGGGCCTGGCGAAGCCGTCCAGGTCGGGCAGCCTCATCGACCGGTTCCGGCGGCGCCTGGTGTGGCCGATCCGCGACTCGTCGGGGTCGGTCATCGGCTTCGGGGCGCGCAAGCTCTTCGACGACGACCAGGGGCCGAAGTACCTGAACACGCCCGAGACGCCCCTGTACAAGAAGTCGCAGGTGCTGTACGGGATCGACTTGGCGCGCAAGGAGATCGCGAAGACCGGCCGGGTCGTGATCGTCGAGGGGTACACCGACGTCATGGCCTGCCACCTCGCGGGCGTGCCGATGGCGGTCGCCACGTGCGGCACCGCGTTCGGCGCTGAGCACATCCGGGTGCTGCGCCGGTTCCTGTTCGACTCCGAGTCCGCCGACGGGCGGATCATCTTCACGTTCGACGGCGACGAGGCGGGCCAGCGGGCCGCCCTCAAGGCCTTCGACGAGGAGCAGCGGTTCGTCTCGCAGACGTACATCGCGGTCACCCCAGGGGGACAGGACCCGTGCGAGCTGCGCCAGTCCGCGGGCGACACCGCGGTGCGCGAGCTCATCGAGCGGCACACGCCGCTGGTGCAGTTCGCGATCGAGCGCGCGATCGCCAAGCACGACCTCGACACCGCCGAGGGCCGCCTGCACGCGACGCGCGCCATCGCGCCGCTGCTCGCGCGCGTCAAGGACCGCGGCCTCGTCGAGGAGTACCTCGGCGTGTACGCCGGGCGGCTCGGCAAGGAGAAGGCCGAGCTGCGCCGCGCCGTCCAGGGCGCCGCCGCCGGGCAGGCCCCCGCCGAGGCGCCACCGCAGCCGCGCCGGGAGATGCGCGCCGACTCGATGCAGCTGCGCGCCCAGCGCGAGGTCCTCAAAGTGGCGCTGCAGCAGCCGCAGGTCGCCGGGCCGTACTTCGACGCCGTCGACGCCGCGCCCTACACCGACCCGAACTACCGGGCCGTGCGCGAGGCCATCGCCGCCGCGGGCGGCGCCGCGCACGCCGCGGCCGGGCCCAACTGGGTCGCCGCCGTCCAGGCCGCGTGCGCCGAGATCGCCGCCGGGGCGCTCGTCTCGGAACTGGCCGTGGAGGAGCTGCGGCTCGCGGGCGAGCCCGACGCCCTCTACGTGCGCACGATCCTCGCGCGCATCCAGCGGCCCGTCGTCGAAGCCGAGGTCGCCGACCTCAAGCGCCGCCTCCAGCGCATCAACCCCAGCACCGACAAGGACCAGTACATGTCCCTGTTCGGCCAGCTCATGGGCCTGGAGCAGCACGTGCGGTCCCTGCGGGACCAGGCCGCGAACGCCTTCGAGTAGACCGAAAGGCCGCCCCCGTCGCCGGGAGCGGCCTGCGAAGACTCGATTGCTAGAGCGCGGCCTTGATCGGCTGCGGCTTCGGGTTGCGCAGCGGCTCGCCGTGGGCGTGGAGTTCGCCGAGGGCTTCCTTCCACGACTGGATCAGGCCCGTCGCGTGGTAGGGGATGCCCTTCTCGATGCAGAACTCCTCGACGATCGGCTGCGCGTACTTCAGGTGCACCGACGGCATCGCCGGGAACAGGTGGTGCTCGATCTGGTAGTTCAGGCCGCCGAGCGCGAAGTCGGTGAACCAGCCGCCCTTGACGTTCCGGGAGGTCAGCACCTGCTTGCGGAGGAAGTCCAGCTCGGTCTCGCCGACGAACGTCGGCATGCCCTTGTGGTTCGGCGCGAAGACCGAGCCCATGTACACGCCCCACGCGGCCTTGTGCACCAGGATGAACACGACGGCCTTGCCGGGGGACAGGAACATGAAGACCAGCGACAGGTACGCGGCCCAGTGCAGGGCCAGGAACAGCGCCTCCATGCCGCGGTTCTTCAGGCCCGGCTTGAGGACCGACTTGATGCCCGACCAGTTCAGGTTGAGGCCCTCAAGGGTGAGGACCGGGAAGAACAGCTGCGCCTGGTACTTGCCGAACCAGGTGGCGATGCCCTGCGCGATGCCCGCCTGGCGCTTCGACCACACGAACAGGCCCGGCGCGACGTCGGGGTCGAGCTCCTCGTGGTTGGGGTTGGCGTGGTGGCGGTTGTGCTTGTCGTTCCACCAGCCGTAGCCCATGCCGTTGGCGAGGTTCCCGGTGAACCAGCCGATCTTCTGCGACGCGGCGCGGCTGCGCACGACCTGGCGGTGCGCGAGGTCGTGGCCGAGGAACGCGACCTGCGCGCTCACGATCGCGAGGAACACCGCGGTCAGCAGCTGCCACCAGGTGTTCCCGATCATCGCGAACGCGACCCAGCCGCCGATGAACACCGCGCCCGTGAGGGCGAAGCGGATGACGTAGTACGCAGGGCGGCGGCGCATGAGCCCCGCCGCGGTGATGCGGCGCGAGAGCTGCGCGAAATCGCTGCCGGTCCGCTGCGGGGCCTCGGCGGTGAGCGTCATGGAAGCTTCCGATCTGTCGGGGTCGTTCTCGACCCCATAAGCCTCCCGGTTCCGGGCCGCCGAGTCGCTACCGCTGACCCGTCAAAAAAGGTAGTGCTTGCCCTACCTTTCCCAGCGGGCTCCCAGGTTCACGCAGCGCAACGTAAGGGAACACCCCGGATCGCGTAAGGACCGTGACAGGGAGTAAGGAGTGGAACGGTGTCACATGAGGGATCTAGGCTCGAACACATGCCTGATGACAACGAGATCCTGGTCAGCGCCGCCGACCTGCGGAAGAGCTACGGCGAGCACGAGGCCGTGCGCGGCGTGGACTTCGAGATCCGCCGCGGCGAGGCCTTCGGCTTCCTCGGCGCGAACGGGGCCGGCAAGTCCACCACCATGCGGATGATCGGCTGCGTCTCCCAACCCACCGGCGGCACCCTGGAGGTCTTCGGCCGCGACCCGCACACCGAAGGCGCCGCCATCCGCGCCCGCCTCGGCGTCGTCCCCCAGGACAACACCCTCGACGACATGCTCACCGTCTTCGAGAACCTCGTCGTCTACGCCGGGTACTTCGGCATCAGGAAGAAGGCCGCCCGCGCGAAGGCCGACGAGCTCCTCGACTTCGTGCAGCTCAGCGCCCGCGCCAAGGACCAGGTCTCCGACCTCTCCGGCGGCATGCAGCGCCGCCTCGCCATCGCCAGGTCCCTCATCAACGACCCCGAACTGGTCATCCTCGACGAGCCCACCACCGGCCTCGACCCGCAGGCCCGCCACCTCGTCTGGGAGCGCCTCTTCCAGCTCAAGCACCGCGGCGTCTCCATCCTCCTCACCACCCACTACATGGACGAGGCCGAGCAGCTCTGCGACCGCCTCGTCGTCATGGACGAAGGCCGCATCATCGCCTCCGGCTCCCCCCGCGAGCTCATCGACACCCACGTCACCAAGGAGGTCGTGGAGCTGCGCTTCGGCACCGCCCACACCGCCGAGCTCGCCGCCCTCGCCCACACCCTCGACGGCGTCGGCGCCCAGATCGAGCCGCTGCCCGACAAGATCCTCGTCTACACCGACGACGCCGACGACACGAACGCCGCCCTCGAAGCCCGCGACATCCACCCGTCGTCGGTCCTCGCCCGCCGCGCCACCCTCGAAGACGTTTTCCTGCGCCTCACCGGCCGCGCCCTCGTGGAGGACGAGGCGTGACCACCGCAACCGCCGCAGCGGAAACCACCGTCGACCGCGAGGCCCCCACCGCCCTCACCGGCGCCTGGCGCGCGTTCACGCTCCAGCTCGCCCTCTTCAAACACGTCTGGCACGGCACCGTCTTCACCTCCGTGCTCCTGCCGATCCTCTACATGGTCTCGATCGGCATCGGCGTCGGCGCCTACATCGACCCCGCCTCCCTCGGCGGCCTCGACTACGCCGCGTTCATCGCGCCCGGCCTCATCTGCTCCGTCGCCGTCATGATGCTCGGCAACGACATGGTCTTCCCCGTCTTCGGCGGCTACGCCGACTGGGGCGGCGGCTACCTCGCCCAGCGGGCCACCCCGCTGCGCCCCGTCGACATCCTCAACGGCCACCTCGCCTACGCGGTCCTGTTCCGCCCCTTCACGAACTGCACGATCGTCGCGGTCGTCATGGCGTTCTTCGGCGTCTACACCTCCTGGTGGGCCGCGTTCGCCGTCATCGCCGCCGCGCTCGTCTCCGCCGCGATGGCCCCCTGGATGCACGCCTGGGCCTCGACGCTCAAGAACGACTCGAACCTGAACATGATCTTCCGGTTCGCCGTCATGCCGATCTCCCTGTTCTCCGGGGTGTTCTTCCCCGCCGACCAGATGCCGGTGTTCCTACAGCCGCTCGTGTGGATCTCGCCCCTGTGGCACGGCACCGAGCTCGCGCGCGCCGCCACCGCCGACGTCGTGCCCGCACTGCCGCCCTACGCCCACATCGCCTACCTCGCGCTGCTCGCCGTGACGGGCTGGTTCGCCGCCCGCCGCGTCATCGAGCGACGCCTGAACTTCTAGGGAGCCCGCGTGTCCGTCATCGCCTACGGCGCCGCCCGCGCCGGCCTCCGCAACTCCGGCGCCCTGCTCAACCGCAACTGGGTCGCCATGCGCCGCGCGTGGATCCTCATCCTCTCCGGCGCCGTCGAATCCCTGCTGTTCCTGTTCGCCTTCGGATTCGGCGTCGGCGCCCTCGTCGGGGACATCACGCTCCCGAACGGCACCACCGTCTCCTACACGGCCTACGTGGCCCCCGCGATCCTCGCGAACGCCGCCATGATGGGCGTCCTCGCCGAGACCTCCATCAACGTGTTCGCCAAGTTCAAGTGGATGAAGGTCTACGACGGCATCCTCAACACCCCGCTGCGCCCCTGGGACGTCGCCCTCGGCGAGGTCTGGTGGGCCCTCATCCGCGGCTTCACCTACATCGGCGCGTTCGTGGTCGTCATGGGGCTCTTCGGACTCCTCGACTCCTGGTGGGCGCTCCTGGCGATCCCCGCGTGCGTGTTCATCGCGCTCGCGTTCGCCGGGATCGGCCTCACCCTCGCCACGCTGTTCCGCGACTGGACCGACTTCGACTGGATGAACGCCGTCGTCTTCGCGATGTTCCTGTTCGGCGGCACCTTCACGCCCGTCGAGGCCTACCCGGCCTTCGCGCAGCCGATCGTCTACGTCATGCCGCTGTACCACGGCATCGAGCTCGTCCGCGGCATCAGCCTCGGCCAGCTCGGCCCGATGATGCTCGTCCACATCGCCTATCTCCTCGCGCTCGCGGTGGGCGGCATGTGGATCGCGCAGCGCCGACTTGCACGGGCTCTGTATAAGTAGCAGTGGTCAAGCAGCAGGCCGCGTCCCCGTCCGCGGGGGCGCGGCTGACCTGTCTGTAAGAAACTTTTCTTCACATGTGATCTTCACAACGAAGTAAATCTTCGGTACGTTCCCCTTATGAGACACCGAAACCGACGAATCGCACTCCTCGTCGCGGCGCTCTTCACCGCGGTCGCCGCCTCCTTCGCGCCGACCCTGGTCTCGAACGCCGACGACTTCACGGCGCAGGCCGTCTCCCACAAGAGCCCGTTCAACTGCAACAAGACGTTCTACGCGAACAACTGGTCGGGCGGGCACAACCCGAGCAACTCCATCGACTGGCAGACCTACGGGTCCGACGCCATCAACGGCGAGACCGTCCGGGCCACCGCCGCGGGCACCGCCTACTTCTACAACGAGGGCTCCACCAGCTACGGCCGGTGGGTCAAGGTCGTCCACTCCGACGGCACCCAGACCCGCTACGCCCACCTCGCCACGCAGGTGAAGGCCCCCGGCTCCTCCATGTCCGTCTCGCAGGGCACCGTCATCGGCACCGTCGGCTCCACCGGCGGCTCCACCGCTCCCCATCTGCACTACGAGCAGCGGAACGCCAGCGGCTCGGTCGTCAGCCCCGTCGTCGAGGGCGTCTCGGTCCCCTTGGGCACCAAGAAGGCCGTCACCTCCTCGAACGGCTGCTCCGGCGGCAACCCGTACACCCCGGGCCAGGTCTGCGGCTCCGGCTACTCCCAGATCAACCAGCACGCCCTCGGCACGGTCGGCGCGGTCTTCCTGATGTACAACAGCTCCAACGGCTACAACTGCGTCGTGACCCTGAAGTACACCAGCGTCGGCACCGCCTCCGCGGTCTCCGCCAGCCTCCAGGTCGAAGGCGGCACCACCACCAAGGACTCCGGCAACTTCGCCTACTACGCAGGCCCGGTGAAGAAGTCCGCCCCCAACACCTGCGTCAAATGGGGCGGCTCCGTCGGCTCGACCACCTGGACGAGCGCCTGGAGCCATTGCGGCTGACCCGCCGCATCATGAAGCCCGCTAAGGTGGGCGCGTGAGAACCCTCCTGCGACTGTGCATCGTCGTCGCGTTGGCCTGCGCGCCCGCCTTCGCCCCTTCGGCCGCTTTCGCCGCCGGGGGGCCGCAGGTGCTCGTCTTGACGACCGGGGCCGAGGCCGAGGACGTGGCGGACTACGCGGTCGAGCGCCTCCAGATGGAGGCCCGCCGCTGGAACTTCACCCTCACCGAGGGCGAGCCCGCCGACCTGGAAGACCTCGGCGACGTCGACGTGGTCGTCTTCGTCAACACCGGGGTCGACATCCTGGACCAGGCGCAGGAGGCGTCCCTCCAGTCGTTCGTCACGCGCGGGGGCGGGTTCGTCGCCACGAACTCGGCCGCGCTCAGCGAACCGGACTGGAACTTCTACGGCGAGATGATCGGCGCCACGGCGCTCGCACCGCCGCAGGACCCGCCCACCGAGCAGGACGTCTCGTTCAACTCCGGCTCCCCGATCACCGACGGCCTCGACGAGGAGCTGACGCTCAACGAGCGCTGGTACTTCTTCGATCCCGAACCGGCGCAGCCGGAGTCGACGATCCTCGCGCAGCTCGGCTCCGGCGACCCGGTCGCCTGGAGCTCCGAGTCGCACCGCGCCTTCTACGCCTCCCCGGGCGGCGAGGGCAAGACCTGGGGCGACCGCGACTTCCTCCAGCTGATCCGCCAGGCCATCTGGTGGGCCGCGGGCGAGGAGGGCGTGCTGCTCCAGAACTCCGACGACGCGGCCCCCGAATGGCCCTACACGTGGACGTTCGCGTTCTTCGTCATCGCGGTCGCCGGCGGCGGCTCGATCGCCGTGTGGCGCCTCGACAAGGACGAGACGCGGCGCGAGGCCGAAGCGGAAGCGGACAGGGCGGTCACCACCGGAACCTAAGCACTGCAAGCAAAAAGGGCGGACCGAAAGGTCCGCCCTTTTTCTCGTCCCCGCGACTGTGCTTTTGCACGACGGTGCCGGACCGCTCGGAGCAAGAAGTTCCCACGACCCGCTCACACCCCCGGAGCGCCCATACGGCCCAGGGGGCCGAGCCGCGTCCGGCACCGCGCGGATCGGAGTCTACAACCGCCCGGTCACAAGGGTCCGCACATTCGCGACGCCGTTCTCGAAGGGCAGGTCCTCGTCCTCGGGCTCCTCCTTCGGCCCGCCCGAGCGCTGCTTGATCGAGACCTCTTCGAGCGGGATCGCGAGCAGGGCCGACATCGCGTTCTCCTTCTCGCTGGCCTCGCGGGACCGCTCGGAGCGGCCCTCCGCGAACCGGTCGATCAGGGCCTTGAACGTGCTCCAGCGCACGTCCTCGTCCTCCACCAGCCGGGCCTCGGCGTGCACCACGACGCTCCGGTAGTTCATCGAGTGGTGGAACCAGCTCTTGGAGAAGACGAGCCCGTCGACCACCGTGGCACTCACCGTGACCGGGAACGGCCCGCGCGCGCCCAGGCCCATGCTCCCGCCCGTGGAGCCGTGGACGTACAGCGTGTCGCCAACGCGCACATGGAACGTGGGCAGGATGCGGGGCGCGCCGTCGGGGCCGACGAACGCGAGGTCGCAGAACAGCGCCTCGTCGAGGACCCGGTAGGACTCGGCCTTCTCGTAGGTGACCCGCTCGCGCGAGCGCTTCGGCGTCGTCCGCTCCGTCTGCTCGAACCGGCCGCTGGAGGGGCATTCGAGGGTGGACATCGAGGGGGGCTCCCATCGTAAAATATGTACTGATACAATACTGAAGTTATGTCGGTACAGTATCAGATCACCGGTGCCGCGGCAACCGAGATCGCCGCCAGCGTCGAGGCCGGCGTGCGCTCCGGCGAGCTCGCGCCCGGCCGCACCCTGCCCCCCGTCCGCAAGCTCGCCGCCGACCTCGGCGTCGCGCCCGGCACCGTCGCGTCCGCGTACCGGCGGCTGCGCGAGCGCGGCGTGGTCGAGACCGGCGGCCGCGCGGGCACCTTCGTGCGCCAGCGGTCCGCGTTCACGCCCGTCGGCACGCTCACGGTGCCCGCCGGGGTCCGCGACCTCGTCTCCGGCGAGCCCGACCCCGCGCTCCTGCCCGACCTGAGCCTCCTGCGGGACAAGGTCGAGATCAGCGGCGGCAACTACCGCGACGGCGGCCCCTGCCCCGACCTGCTCGACCTCGCCCGCGAGCGCTTCGCCGCCGACGGCGTCCGCGGCGAGCTCACCGTCACCTCCGGCGCCCTCGACGCGTTCGAGCGCGGCCTCGCCGCCCGGCTCGAACCCGGCGACACGATCGCGATCGAGGAGCCCACCTGGGCCAGCGGCCGCGACCTGCTCCTGGCGGCCGGATACCAGGTCGCGCCGATCGCCATCGACGGCGAGGGCCCGCTGCCCGGCCAGCTCGACGCGGCGCTCGCCTCCGGCGCCCGCGCGTTCATCCTCACGTCGAGGGGTCAGAACCCCACGGGCGCAACGGTCTCCGCCGAACGCGCGCGGCGGCTCCGCGAGGTGATCGCCCGCCATCCGGGCGTCTTCGTCATCGAGGACGACCACTGGGCCGAGCTGTCGCAGACGCCGCTGCACTTCGTCGCCGACGCCGCCGACCTGTGGATGTTCGTGCGCTCGGTCTCCAAGCCCTACGGGCCCGACCTGCGCACCGCGCTCGTCGCCGCCGACGCCGACACCAAGGCCCGCATCCAGGGCCGCATGGCCCTCGGCCACGGCTGGGTCTCGCGGCTGCTCCAGCACTTCGTCATCGCCGCGTGGACCGACGACGGCGTCGCGGAGACGATCCGCCGCGCCGGCCGCGTCTACGTCGAGCGTCAGACGGCCCTGCGGGAGGCCCTCGCGGCCCGCGGCGTCGCGACGTGGGGGACCTCCGGCCTGAACCTGTGGGTGCCCGTCGCCGACGAGACGGCCGCGGTCGTCGCGCTGCGCGACGCCGGGTACGCGGTCGCCCCCGGCCGCGGCTTCTCCTTCCACGGCGACCAGGGCATCCGGATCAGCACCTCCCGGCTCGACCCCGAAGCGGCCCCCGCGGTCGCCGACGCGGTCGCCTACGCCTCCGGTCCGGCGACGCCGCCGATCTGACCGGGACCCGGGCCGACCTCAGCGGCCCGGCTTACAACTCCAGAAAGGACACCCCGTGACCGCGACTGCACTCCCGGACACGACTCGAATCCAGAAGCGGGTCCTGCGCACCCTGTTCGCCACGCAGGTCCTCGGCGGCCTCGCCGTCGGCATCGGCATCGCCGTCGGCGCCCTCCTCGTGGAGGACATGACGGGCTCGTCGACCTACGCGGGCCTCGCGCAGAGCCTCTTCGTCGGCGGCTCCGCGCTCGTCGTCGTCCCGGCCGTGCGCATCACCGAGCGCTTCGGCCGCCGCGGCGGCCTCGCCTTCGGCTACGCGTGCGCCGTCGCCGGAACGCTGGTCATCATCGCGGCGATCCACCTCGACAACGCCCCCGTCGCCGTCCTCGGCTACTTCCTGCTCGGCTCGGCCTCCTTCGCCGGACTCCAGTCCCGGTACGCCGCAGCGGATCTCGCCCCCGAGGCGCGCCGCGGCTCCCACCTCGCGATCGTCGTGTGGGCGACCACGCTCGGCTCCGTCGTCGGCCCCTCGGTCGCCGGGCTCGCCGAGCGCGCGTGGGCGGCCTGGTTCGGCGGACCCGAGTACGTCGGCTCGATGGCCGCGATCGGATTCCTGTGCGTCCTCACCGCCGCCGTCATCGGCGTGTTCCTGCGCCCCGACCCGCTGCTCACCGCCCGGCAGATCAGCGGCGAGACCGACGCGCCGCGCCGCTCCATCGCCGACGGGTTCCGCACCGCGAAGGCCAACCCGGCCGTGCGCACCGGCGTCGTCGCCGCGGCCCTCGGGCACTTCGTCATGGTCGGCGTCATGGCGATGACGGCCCTGCACATCAAGCACGGCATGGTCGACCCCGACCAGGCCCTCACCGTCGTCGGCGTCATCCTCGGCCTGCACATCGGCGGCATGTACGCGCTCGCGCCGGTCGTCGGGCGCCTCGTGGACCGTCGCGGCTCGCGCCCGGTCCTGGTGGGCGGCACCGCGATCCTCGTCGCCGCGTGCGCGGTCGCGGGCTCGGCGCCCTCGGACGACCACGTGCGCATCACGATCGGGCTGATCCTGCTCGGCCTCGGCTGGTCCGCGATGACCGTCGGCTCGGCCGCGCTCGTCACCGGCGCGGTCACCCCCGCGCAGCGCCCGTCGACGCAGGGCTTCTCGGACCTCGTCATGGGCCTGGCGGCCATGGGCGCAGGCATCGCCTCGGGCCCGATTGTGGAGTACTGGGGCTACGGGATGCTGTGCGTCTTCTGCGCCGTCGTGGCGCTGTGCGTGGTCCCGTTCCTCATGGGCGGCTTCGCTGGCCCGAAGCCCGCCGAGGAATCCGCGTAACCCTATATCCTATTTCCTATAGGATATAGGGTTTCAGTAGCCGTAGGCGCTGGGCGCGTTCTGGCCGCCGTCGACCGGCACGACGGCGCCGTTCACCGCTCTCGCCTTGTCCGACAAGAGGAACGCGATGACCTCCGCCACGTCCTTGGGGTCCACCAGCTCCTTCGCGGGGAACTCCTCCAGGAACGCTTCGTAGCGGCCGGGGTCGGCCACGCGCATCCGGTCCCAGTTGCGGTCGGGGATGAGCATCGATCCGGGCGCGACCGCGTTGACGCGCACGCCCGTGGGGCCCAGCTCGCGGCCGAGGATCGTCGCGGCGTGGTTGAGCGCGGCCTTCGTGGCGCCGTACGCGAGCCCGGGGGAGGGCTTCGACCCGGAGATGGAGGAGACCAGCACGGCCGCGCCGCTGCGGCGCCGCAGCTGCGGCAGGGCCGCCTTGAGGGCCGTCATCGCGTTCACCACGTTGACGTTGAGCGTGTAGGCCCAGTCGTCCGGCTCGGTGTCGGTGAGGCTGCGGCCGCGGGCGCCGCCGACGTTCGCCACGACCCCGCCGAGGTCGCCGAGGCGCCGGCCCGCCTCGTGCACGAAGTCGACGAGCAGCTCCCCGTCGTTCACGTCGAGCGCGCGCGAGGCGACCTGCACGTCGTACTCAGCGCGCAGCTTCGCCGCGAACTCGTGCAGCGGCGCGGGGTTCCGCGCGCACAGGGCCAGCGGGACGCTCTGGGAGGCCAGGAGTTCGGCCGTGGCCTGGCCGAGGCCGTGGCTCGCTCCGGTGATGAGGACTGGGCTGTTGAGTTGCATGCCGTTCATTTTGACCTGACGTGTCTCGTCCGGTCCACGTCCGACCGGCGGGGGTGGGCCCCGCCGGTCGGACGGTTCGCCATCAGCGCCAGGCGGAGAGAGGGTTATCGAGCCTGCCCGCGTAGATCAGGCTCTCCTCCTGGTTCTCGATGTCCACCATCTGCTGGTTGTTCTTGAGCTGCAAGCGGTTCAGGCACGAGAGCGGGAACGCGTCCTCGAACAGCGGGAACCGCGCGAACGCCTCGGCCAGCTCGGGGTGGTCCTTCTCATAGTCCTTGAGCGCCTCGGCGGCGACCCGCCAGAACTCGTCCTCGCTGAGGACGCCGTCGACGTGCAGGATGCCGGCGAGGAACCGCAGGAAGCAGTCGGCGACGTCGGTGAGGATCGACAGGGCCCGCACCCCGTCGGGCACGTCGGCCCTGATCCGCCCGATCGCCTCGGGCACCTCGGTGGTCGGCTCCAGGACCGCGCACTCCTCGCCGATGTCCTTGAGGAACACCCGCTCCACGGCGCCGTCCTTGAGCACCAGGATGATGTTCTCCCCGTGCGGCATGAACACCAGCCCGTACCTGTACAGGCAGTGCACGAGCGGCACCAGGTACGCGTCGAGGTACCCGCGCAGCCAGTCGGCCGGGCGCAGGCCCGAGCGGCGGATGAGCGCCGACGCGAACGGCTTCCCGTCCCGGTCGACGTGCAGCAGCGACGCCATGGTCGCGGCGCGCTCCCCCTTGCCCAGCTTGGGGACCGGGCTCTCGCGCCACAGGGCCGCGAGCATCTTCCGGTACGGGGACCCCTTCGGCGCCCCGGCCGTGTAGGCCGGGTGCCGGTAGCCCACGGCGGCCCGCTCGCGGAGCACGGTCGTGCCGTGCCGCTTCAGGGTCGGGTCGCCGTGCACGAGGTCCGCCACCCAGTCGCAGATCGCGGGCGTGACCTCCATGTACTCGGTCGACAGGCCCCGCATGAACCCCATGTTCAGCACCGACAGCGCGGTCTTGACGTAGTCGCGGCCGGGGTCGGTGCGGTCGAAGAACGTGCGGATCGACTGCTGCGCCTGGAACTCGTCGTGGCCCTCGCCGAGCGGGATGAGCCGCCCGGCGGCGATCTCGGGCGCGAACGTCACGGAGATCTTGTTGCGCCACTGCCACGGGTGCACCGGGATCAGGTAGACGTCCTCATAGGTCAGTCCCCGGTCGGTGAGGACCGACGCGAAGTACTCGCGCGAGTCGGCGTCGACCTGGGTGTCCAGGAGCCACTGGAAGTCCAGTTCCGGCGAGGAGGCGAACATCGCGTGCTCGCGCGGCGCGGCGAGCCACATGAGCCGCACGCCCGCACCGGCTTCGGGCGCGTAGGCCCGGTAGTCCTCGGCGGTGAACCCGAGGCGCCCCGACCCGGCCACGAAGCACGGGTGCCCGCCGGTCATGGCCGCCTCGATCGCCTGGAAGCCCGCGCCGACGAGCGCCGCCGAGGTCGGCTGGTCCTCCGCGAGCTGGAACGCCCCGCGGTTGACGGTGGCCGCGACCTCTTCGAGGTAGACCGGCAGCACCGCGTCGCTCAGGCCCAGTTCGCCCTTGAACGCCAGGAAGAACGCGGCCGCGTCGGCCTCCAGCGCCGCCCCGTCGGGGCCGGTGCGCTCGACCGAGTCCGGGTCGACCACCCAGTGGTCGAGCTTGAACCGCCGCGCGCTGAACCGATAGCGTTCGCCGCCCGCTTGCAGCACATACGATTCGCCGTCCTTGACGGGCACGAGCAGCCGCTCGTGGGCGAACTCGCCGATGGCCTTGGCCAGCAGGTTCCTGGTGGCCCGCTGCCACAGGGACGGGGTCAGGTGGTCGATCGCGCTCACGCGTTCACTCCTCTCGCTTCGGACCGCTCGAAGTCCATGCGGGTGCAGAAGCTCAGCAGCGCCTCCTTGTCCTTGAGCGCCACCGTCCTCTCCGGATGGAAGCCGGCGAACTCGTTGAGCCGGTGGATGGCCTCGTTGCCGGAGTCGGGCTCGACGACGACCCGCTCGGCGCGGAAGCCCTCGAACAGCAGGTGCATCACCGCGGTCATGACGCCGCGCGTGAACCCGGGGATCGGCTTGTCGGTCGGGGCCGTGAGCACGTGCATGCCCACGTCCCCCTCCTGCGGGTCGTACACCGACGCCAGCTCCGAATGCGCCGGGTCGTAGACCTCCACGAGGAACCGGGCCCGGTAGTGGTACAGCCCCATGTACGCGAAGTGGTACGGATTGTCTTGAATGGACTCGTGCTCGGCGAGCACTTCGGCCACGGCGGCGTCCTGCATCATCCAGTAGCGGGCCTTCGGGTGCGTGACCCACTCGTGGATCAGCGGCGAGTCGGTCGGCGGGTCGACCGGGCGCAGCCCGAAGTCGCCGAGGCTCGGATGCAGGTGGTAGAAGGTCGCGGGGGCGGTCGCAAGGGTCATGGTGTCGGTGCTCCGAACTCCTGGAAGCCGATTCGCTGCTCGATGGGGTAGACCTCCCGGCCGGTCATCGACCGGATGATCCAGGAGTTGCGGTGGGCGGCCATGCCCAGGTCGGGGGCGGTGAAGCCGTGGGTCGCGAGTTCGGCGTTCTGGACGAAGACCTCGCCCCCGCCCGCCTTGTCGACGCTGTAGTCGCGGCGGGGCTCCAGGCGGCCGGTCGCGTCGAAGCGCAGCCGGTCCCGGACCTGGTCGAGGAAGGCGGGGACGCGGTAACTGTAGCCGGTGGCGAGCACGAGGCCCTCGGTGACCAGCTCGAAGCTCCGGTCCTGCTCGTGCTGGCGCACACCGAGTCGCACGCTGCCGCATCCGGCGGCCTTCTCCACGGTGCAGTTCGTGAACAGGCGCGTCGGCACCGACCCCATCGTGAACTTCTTCTCGTACAGCACGTCGAAGATGTCGTTGATCAGCTCCGCGTTGATGCCCTTGTACAGTCCCTTGTGGGCCTGGTTGAGCTCGTCGCGCTTCGCCGCCGGGAGCGCATGGAAGTAGTCCACGTACTCCGGGCTGGTCATCTCCAGGGTCAGCTTCGTGTATTCGAGCGGGAAGAACCGCGGCGAACGCGTCACCCAGTTCAGCTCGTACCCGCCTTCCTCGATGCCCCCCAGCAGGTCCCGGTAGATCTCGGCGGCGCTCTGGCCCGATCCGACCACGGTGATCGACTTGCAGCCCTTGAGCTTGTCCCGGTTCTCAAGGTAGGACGAGGCGTGGCAGACGGTCTCGGACTCCAGCTCCCGGCACGCGGGCGGCACCCACGGCGGCGTGCCGGTGCCGAGTACCAGGCGCTTCGCGCGGTCGGTGCGCGTGCCGCCGGGCCCTTCGGAGGTGACGGCGTAGGCGCCGTCCTCCCAGGCGACGGCGGTGACCTCCCGCTCGAACTCCAGGTTCGCCATCCTCCTCGCGGCCCAGCGCAGGTAGTCCTGGAACTCGGCGCGCAGCTGGAAGAACGACTCGCGGATGTAGAACGGGTAGATCCGCCCGGTGTCCTTGAGGTAGTTGAGGAACGAGTACGGCGAGGTCGGGTCGGCGAGCGTCACGAGGTCGGCCATGAACGGCACCTGCATGGTGGTGCCCTCGATGAGCATCCCGGGGTGCCAGTCGACGTCGGGCTTGCGCTCCAGGAACAGCCCGTCGAGGTCGAGCGGGGCGGTGAGCGCGGCGAGGCCGAGGTTGAACGGCCCCAGGCCGATGCCGATGAAGTCGCGGACGGTCACTTGGCCTCCTTGCCGTGGCGCGCGAGCGCCTCCAGCACCGGGACGACGTCCTCAAGGGACGTCTCGGGGTTGAGCAGGGTGAGCTTGAGGGCGATGCGGCCCTCGACGCGGGTCGCGGCGACCATGCCCTCGCCGGAGGCCGCGAGGGCCTCGCGAGCGGTGCGGTGCACCTCGTCGTCGGCGCCCGCCAGGCGGAACAGCACGGTCGAGAGCTGCGAGGGCGGCGCGGCGATCTCGAAGCGCGGGTCGGAGGCGAGCCAGTCCCAGGTCTGGTCGGCGAGGGCGCAGACGCGGTCGAACATGGCGCCGACGGCGTCGGGTCCCAAGGTGCGCAGCGTCATCCACAGCTTCAGCGCGTCGAAGCGGCGCGTGGTCTGGAGGCTCTTGTCGACCTGGTTCGGCAGCGCGCCCTCGGCGGGGTTGAGGTAGTCGGCGTGGTGCGTGACGTGGCGCAGCGCGGCCCGGTCCTTGACGAGCAGCGCGGAGGAGCTGACGGGCTGGAAGAACGACTTGTGGTAGTCGACGGTGACCGAGTCGGCCTGCCCGATGCCGTCGAGGAGCCCGCGGTGCTCCAGGGACACGAGCAGCCCGCACCCGTACGCGGCGTCGACGTGGAGCCAGACCCCGTGCGCCGCGGCGATTTCGGCGATCGGCCCGAGCGGGTCGACGGACCCGAAGTCGGTGGTCCCGGCGGTGGCGACGACCGCGGCGGGCACGTTCCCCTGCTCGCGGCAGGTCTCGATGGCGGCGTCGAGGGCCGCGGGGTTCAGGCGGAACCAGTCGTCGGCGGGCACCGTCACCACGGCGTCCTCGCCGAGGCCGAGGATCCTGGCGGCCTTGACGACCGAGAAGTGCGAGTGCGGGGAGGCGAAGAACCGCAGGCGGGGGAGGACCTCGACGCTCCGCAGGGGCGTTTCGGCCTCGACGCGGTGCTTGAGGAGCACGGCCTCCACGGCCTCGTCGCGGGCGAGGAGGAGCGCGTGCAGGTTCGACTGCGTCCCACCGGAGGTGAACACGCCGTCGGCGTCCGGGCCGAGGCCGACGCGCTGCGCGGTCCAGTCGATGAGCCGCTGCTCGATGAGGGTTCCGCCCGCGCTCTGGTCCCAGGTGTCCACGGAGGTGTTCACGGCCGCGAGGACGGTCTCGGCGGCGACGGCCGGGAGTGCCACGGGGCAGTTGAGGTGGGCGAGGTAGCGCGGGTGGTGGAACCAGACCGCGTCGTCGAGGTAGAGCCCGCCGATCTCGTCGAACGCGGCCTCGAAGGACTCCAGGGGCCGGTCGAGGTCGACGGCCGCGACGGCGGGCGCGAGGGCCGCCGGTGCGGCGCCGGTCCACGGCTGATCGACCGCGGCGAACCGCTCGGCCAGGCGGGCGGCGACGTCGGCGACGAGGCCGCGGTAGGCGGCCGCCGAGTCGCGGCCGAGGAGGGCCGGGGGTGCGGTGCGGTCGAGCGGCGCGGGGGCCGGACGGAGGTCGGCGCTTGTCAGCACGGAGTGTCACCTTTCTCGGAGGGACTGCGCGGATGGGGAACCCGGGGAGCGTGTAGGTTAGGCTAACCTAAGCCCGTGTCGGGCGAAAGACCTCATCCCGAATGGTGATGTTCTCCACGGTTCTCTGCGCGAACGACCGCTAATCGGCTTTTGCGTGAAATGACGGCAAACCCCATCTTGCTCCATTGTGGAGCGACGGGGTATGCTGCGGCCCAGCCGGTCCGCCGCTCCTGGGGCGGCTGGAAAAGAATGTCGCGGCGGCGCCCGGGGGGAGTCGCCGCCGCGTTCACATCATCTCGGACCGCTCGGTCGCTGTCTGTCGGCGATCCGACACCGGTCGGGGGACTACTTCGACTCGGTGATCCAGGCGTCCACGACGCCGGTCATCGTCTCCAGCGGGATCGAGCCGCTGCTGAGGATGCGGTCGTGGAAGTGCCGCAGGTCGAACGCGGCCCCCAGCTCCCGCTCGGCTTTGGAGCGCAGGCCCTGGATGTGCCTGCGGCCGATCATGTACGCGAGGGCCTGGCCGGGCCAGGCGATGTACCGGTCGACCTCGTTGGCGATGTTCACTTCGGACAGGGCGGTGTTGTCGCGCATGAACTGCACGGCCCGCTCCCGCGACCACCCGAACGCGTGCATCCCGGTGTCGACCACGAGCCGGCAGGCCCGCCACGCGTCGAACGAGACCATCCCGAGCCGCGCCAGATCGCCGCTGTAGAGCCCGATCTCGTCGCACAGCCGCTCGGTGTACAGGCCCCAGCCCTCGCCGAACGCCGTCACGTACCCGAACTGCCGGAACTGCGGCAGGTCCTTCAGGGTCTGGCCCAGCGCGAACTGGAGGTGGTGCCCGGGGACGCTCTCGTGGAACGCGAGCGCCTCGTACTCGTAGCGCGAGCGCGTCTGCGGCGCATAGGTGTTCACCCAGTGCGTGCCGGGTCGCGAGCCGTCGGAGGCCGGGACGGTGTAGTACGCGAGGGTCGAGCCCTTGGCTGCGTGCTCGGGGATCACCTCGACTGAGCACGGGGCGAAGTCGTACTCCAGGAACGCCGCGGGGAGCGCGTCCTCGGCCCGCCGCAGCGCCGCGGTCACGTCTGCCACGATCTGCTCGGCGGTCTCGTACCGCAGCGAGGTGTCGCTGCGCAGCCGCTCCACGACCTCGGCGACGTCCCCGGTGCCCAGCTCCCTGGCCCCGATCTCGGCGAACTCGGCCCGGTTCCGCTCGACCTCTTCGAGCCCGATCCGGTGCACCGCTTCGGGATCGAGGTCGGTGGTGGTGAACTGCCGCGACGCGGCCGCGTACCCCTCCAGGCCGCCCGGCACGTGGCACACGCCGACCTCGCCGTCGCCGCGGGCGACCGGCAGGAACTCCGCCTCAAGGGCGTCGCGCCACCGCGCGAGCGCGGGCCGGACCCGCTCGGCGACGAGCGCGCGGGCCTCGGCCTTCCACTCGTCGACGTCCACACCGGACGGCTCCGGCGCCGCGAGGACGTCCCGTTCTATATCGGTCGCAAGGTAATCGGCCACCTGCTCCATGACCCCGAGCACGCCGCCCCGGGTCTGGTGCCGCCCTTCGGCCCCGGCCTGCCGGTACCGGTCCAGCACCGCGTCGAAGTAGTCGCCGAGCTTCCTGAGCCTGACGAGGTAGTCGCGGCTGCGCTGCTCGGAGTCGAGGCTCTGGCGCGGCAGCGAGGACAGCATCGAGGTGACCGGCCCGCTGATGGTGTTGCTCAGCGCGACCTCGCCGAGCCGGGACTCGACGACCGCGGACTGGTCGCGCACGAGCCGCCCGAGCATCGAGTGCGTGATCCGGTCCTGCCCTTCGAGCCCGCCCGCGTCGATCGCGGCGAGGCCCTCGCGGACCTCCGCGTGGTGGGCGAGGCGCGCGGCGTCGCCGTCCCGGCCCGGGTCCGGCAGGAGGTGGTCGTAACCGGGAATCCCGTAGAAGCTCGCCGACATGGGGTTGTCGGCCAGGTGAAAGTCGAAGTACCGCTGCGCCAGCGCAGCGAGCTGCGGATCGCCCATGTGCACCCTTCCGAATCTGAGGTGCCCCGACCCTACTGCTCCCGCTAGCCGCCCGGCAAGCAAGCTTCCGCCGCGCGCTAACTTGGCGGCGGCCTCAAGTTGCGATACCGTTGTTGACTATGGCGTCAACTTACGAGAACGCGACAGCGACCGAGGAGCCCGAGGCTCCCGAGACCGAAGCGCCCGAGCCGCAGCGGCCCGTCGCGCTCAAGGCACCGCTCCTCCTGGTGACCTCCGACGAGGCCTACGGCGTGTGCGGCGCGGACGGGGTGTGCGAGTGATGGCCGGCGAGGTCTTCGGCCGCAGCGCCGACCCCGTGTCGATCGACGTCTGGTCCGACGTCATGTGCCCCTTCTGCTACATGGGCGACGCGCTCCTGGGCCAGGCCCTCGAACGCTTCCCGCACGAGACCGTCACCCGCTACCACGCGTTCCAGCTCATGCCGGAGCTGCCGAGCGACAAGCCGCAGAACGTGCTCGACATCCTGGAGCGGGAGAAGGGCTTCCCGCGCGCCCAGGCCGAGGCCATGAACGCCCAGGTCGCCGAGCGCGGCAAGAGCCTCGGCCTCGACTACCGGTTCGACACGGCCCTCGCGGTCAACACCCGCGACGCCCACCGGCTCTCCCACTTCGCCGCCGCGCACGGCAGCCAGACCGCCCTGGTCCACCGGCTGTTCAAGGCCTTCTTCACCGACGGCCTCAACGTCGCCGACCACGACGTGCTCGCCGACCTCGCCGCCGAGACCGGCCTCGACCGGGCTGCCGCGCTCTCCGCGCTCAAGAACGGCGACTACGACGACGCCGTCGACGCCGACATCCGCCAGGCCCGCGAACTGCGCGTCACCGGCGTCCCGTTCTTCGTCATCGACGGCAAGTACGGCGTCTCTGGCGCCCAGCCCGTCGAGGCGTTCCTCCAGGCCCTCGACACCGCCTGGTCCGACCGCTAAGGCCCGCCGGCTACGCGCCGCCGCGGCTCTGCATGACCCGCTCGACCTGCTCGGGCGTCAGGGCCGCGGTCGGCAGCGGCCGCGCCCCCTCCGACCTGAGCCCGTCGAGCGTGAACGCCAGGCTCCGCCGCCACGCGTCCGGCGCGTCCTTCGCCGTGAACCGCACCAGCATCGCGGTGGACCAGAACACGAACAGCAGATCCTCCGCCGCGAAGTCCGCCCGCAGCGACCCGTCGGCCTGCGCCCGCTCCGCGATCCGCCGCGCCTGCTCCTGCGAGCGGTGGCAGACCTCCGCCAGCCGCGCCGTCCCCGGGTGGTTCCGCGAGATCACGTCGTTCAACGCCAGGTTCTGCACCTGGAGCTCGCACACCCGCTCCACGTACTGCGCGAACCCTTCCCACGGGTCCGCGCACGCCAGCGCCCGCCCCGCGGCGGCGTCGAGCCGCTCCTCCGCGTACTGCGGGACCACAGCGTCGATGAGGCCCTCGCGGCTGCCGAACCGGTGGTAGATCGTCCCGGTGCTCACCCCGGCGCGCTGCGCGATGGCGTCGAGCGGCGCGTGCAGGCCGCGCTCCCCGAAGACCTCGGCGGCGGCGCACAGCAGCTTCTCGATGTTGCGGCGGGCGTCCGCCCGCACCGTCCGCGCCTCGCCCACGGCCGCCCCCTTCATCCCGACGATCCCATCTTGACAATGTCCTCAACTTTACCGCGTTGCGCGCGGCCCGCGCCCGTGCGAAGCTGGCCCGATGCCGACCCCCGACTACGTGTTCTTCTGGAACGAGAAGCCCGAGCCCGACGGCCCCGGCCGCGGCTGCCTGAGCCAGTGGTGGCCTTCGGCGTTCACCGACGACGGCCGCCGCTACGACACCGCCGAGCACTACATGATGGCGCACAAGGCATGGCTGTTCGGCGACACTGAGGCCGCCGACAGGATCCTCGCCTCCGGCCACCCGCGGAACGCACAGAAGCTCGGCCGCCAGGTCCGCGGCTACACCCAGGACGTGTGGGAGGCCGAGCGGTTCGCCATCGTCGTGCGCGGCAACGTGCTCAAGTTCGGCCAGAACCCCGAGCTCCTCGCCTATCTCCGCTCGACCGGCGACCGGGTCCTGGTGGAGGCGAGCCCGAAGGACCGCATCTGGGGCATCGGCCTCGCCGGGGACGACCCGCGCGCCGCCGACCCGGCGACGTGGCGCGGCCTCAACCTCCTCGGGCGGGCCCTCATGGAGGCCCGCGCGCAGCTCACCGCGTAGCGAAAAGGCCGGTCGCACCGCGACCGGCCTTTCCCGTTGCGTCCTAGCTCAATCCGTTGTCTTCGAGCCACTGCTTCGCGATGTCGGGCGTCGACATCTGGTCGACCGTGCTCTGCACGTTCAGCGCGATGAGGCCCTCCGGGGTGAGCGCGGCGCTCACCGCGTTGATCACCTCGGACACCTCGTCGGCGATGTCCTCGCTGACCAGCGGGACCACGTTCGACGCCAGGAACAGCGACTCCGGGTCCTCCAGGACCACGAGGTCGTCGGTCTGGATGCGCGGGTCCGCGGTGAACACGTTCGCGACGTTCACGGTCCCGGCCACGAGGTCCTCGACGGTGGTGTCGCCGGTCGCGGAGAACTCGACCTGCACGCCGTAGACGTCTTCGAGGCCGGTCGGCCCGTACGGGCGCTCGGCGAGCTCGGGCGGGCCGCCGAGGGTGAGCGTCTCGGAGACGTTCGCGAGGTCGGCGATCGAGGTGAGCGAGTTCGCGTCGGCGAACGCCTTCGTGACGGTGTAGGAGTCCTGGTCGCTCGCGGTCGACTGCTCCAGGACCGTGAGGCCGTCGGGGAGGGCCTCGCCGAGCGCGGCGTAGACGTCCTCGGGGGAGCGGGCCTCGGTCTCGGCGTCGAAGAACTGGAGGAGGTTCCCGGTGTACTCGGGGAACAGCGTGATGGCGCCGCTCTCCAGCTCGGGGATGTAGGCGTCGCGCTGGCCGATGCTGAAGCGGCGCTCGACCTCCTGGCCAGCGCCTTCGAGGGCCTGGGCGTAGATCTCGGCGATGATCTCGTTGGAGTAGTAGGCCTGCGATCCGATGACGATGGCGCCGTTCGCGGCCTCGCCGGTCGACTCGTTCTCGCCGAGCGGGTCGTCGGAGGAGCAGCCGGTCATCGCGATCGCGGTGCCGAGGACGGCCGCGGCGGCGAGTCCTCTGCGTGTGCCCCGCATTGTGAACATGGGTCTTCCTCTCACTGATGGGTCATTGCTCGGGTGGTGGTGTCGGGTCAGGATTCGGTGCGGCGCCGCGGCGCGTGGCCTTGCGCGGCGAGCACGCCGTGGGGGACCGCGGCCCGCTGTGCGAGGGCCAGGAGCGCGTCGAGGACGAGCGCGAGGACCGCGACCAGGACGGCGCCGCCGAGGACGACCTCGTACCGGCGCAGGCTCAGGCCCGTGATGATCGGCAGGCCCAGGCCGCCGAGGTTCACGTACGCCGCGATCGTCACGGTCGCGACCACTTGCAGCACCGCGGAGCGGAGCCCGCCGACGAGCAGCGGCAGCCCGAGCGGGACCTCCACGCGCCACAGGACCTGCGCCTCGGTCATGCCGACGGCGCGCGCGGCGTCGACGGTGCGCCGGTCGATGGCCTCGAACCCCGAGTACGCCCCGGCCAGGAGCGGCGGGATCGCGAGGATCACGAACGTCACGACGGCCGCTTCGGGCTTGTGGAGCACCCCGAAGAGGAGCACCAGCAGGACCAGCAGGCCGAACGACGGCACGGCGCGCGCGGCGCCCGCGAACGCGACGGCGACTTCGCGGCCCTTGCCGGTGTGGCCGATGGCCCAGCCGAGCGGGACGGCGATGACCGCGGCGATGCCGACGGCGATCGCGGTGAAGTACAGCTGCTGGAACAGCAGGTGCTGCAGCGCGTTCGGCCCGGTCCACTGCTCGGGGTCGGTGAGCCAGGCGAAGGCCTCGGAGAGCAGGTTCACGCGGCGGCCCCTGCGGAGGCGCGGCGCCGCGCGGGCGTCTTGCTTCGGGCCCAAGGCATCAGGGACCGCCCGGCGAGCATGAGCAGCAGGTCCACCAGGAGCGCGATGAGCGCGACGGCGACGATCCCGGCGAGCACTTCGGGGATGATGCGCCGCTGGAGGCCGTTGGTGAACAGGTAGCCGAGGTTCGTGACGCCCACGAGGATCCCGACCGTGGCGAGCGAAATGGTGCTGACCGCGGTGACCCGCAGGCCCGCGAGGATCACCGGCCCGGCGAGCGGCAGGTCCACGGCCCAAAACCGGCGCGCGTCGCCGTACCCGACGGCGGTGGCCGCGCGGCGCACCGCGGGGTCGACCGAGTCGAGGCCGTCGGTGACGGCCCGGACCATGATCGCGACGGCGTAGATCGTCAGGGCGATCACGAGGTTCGTCTCGCTCGTCGCCGGATAGCCCGCGACGACCGGCAGGATCATCAGCAGCGCGAGCGAGGGGATCGTGTACAGCAGGCCGGTCACGGTGATGACCCAGCCGCGCAGGAGCCGGTACCGCCACGCCACCCACCCCAGGGGCAGGGACAGGAGGAACCCGGCGACGATGGCGATGACGCTCTGCCGCAGGTGGTCGAGCGTCAGGGATCCGATCAGGTCGAGGTTGTCGGACACCCAGTCCATTCAGGCCCCGCCTTCGACGAGGACGCCTTGCGTGCGGCCCTCGGCGTCCACGAGCACCGGCCCGTGCGGGGTCTGCTTCACGCGCAGCGCCCGCTTGCCGCGCTCGGCGCCGATGAACGCCGCCACGAACTCGTCGGCGGGGTTCTCGGTGATCTCGCTGGGGCTGCCGACCTGGAGGCGCTCGGCGCCCTTCGCGAGGATCGCGACCTGGTCGCCCAGGAGGAACGCCTCGTCGATGTCGTGCGTCACGAACACCACGGTCTTGTCCAGCTCCCGCTGCAACCGGATCAGTTCGGTCTGGAGCTCGGCCCGCACGATCGGGTCGACCGCGCCGAACGGCTCGTCCATGAGCAGGATGTTCGGGTCGGCGGCGAGCCCGCGGGCGACACCCACGCGCTGCTGCTGCCCGCCCGAGAGCTGGCTGGGGTACCGGTCGGCCATCGACGCGTCGAGGCCCACGGTCGCCATCAGCTCCAGCGCCCTGGCCTTCGCGGCCCGCCTGGTGCTCCCGGTCAGCCGCGGCACGGTGGCGATGTTCTCGGCGACGGTGAAGTGCGGCATGAGGCCGCTGTTCTGCATCACGTACCCGATGGAGCGGCGCAGGTGCACGGCCTGCTTGGCGGCGACGTCCTCACCGTCGATCTCCACTGTGCCCGAGGTCGGCTCGACCATGCGGTTGATCATCCGCAGCAGCGTGGTCTTCCCGCAGCCCGAGGACCCCACGAACACGGTCGTCTTATGCGACGGGATCACCAGGTCGAACGAGTCGACGGCCACCGTCCCGTCCGGGAATCGCTTGGTGACGTTGCGGAACTCGATCATCGGGCTGCTCCTCGGGTCCGGGCGCTCACGCGACCCTACCCGATTTGCACCAGCCTTACTCCTCCTCGCTCTTACGTTTTCCGAAACAGAGTGTTCGACTCGGATACGGTGCGCCCACGCGCCGGTATGGTGGGGCGCAAAGCAGAGGAGAGGAGCCGGACATGGCGGAGCAAGTGGACGTGGTCGTCGTCGGCATGGGCCCCGGAGGCGAGTCCGCCGCGGCCGAACTCGCGCGCGCCGGACTCACCGTGGTCGGCGTGGAGCGCCGCCTCGTCGGCGGCGAATGCCCCTACTACGGCTGCATCCCCACCAAGATGATGGTCCGCGGCTCCGACGCGCTCGCCGAGGCCCGCCGCGTCTCCGGCCTCTCCGGCTCGGCCGACGTCACCCCCGACTTCGCGACCGTCGCCGCCCGCATCCGCGGCGAGGCCACCGACGACTGGAACGACCAGGTCGCCGCCGACCGCTTCACCGACGCCGGCGGCCGCCTCGTCCGCGGCTCCGCCGCCATCACCGGCCCCGGCGCCGTCCGCGTCGGCGACCAGGACTTCACCGTCGCCAAGGCCATCATCCTCAACACCGGCACCGAACCGGCCGTCCCGCCCATCCCCGGCCTCGCCGACACTCCCTACTGGACCAACCGCGACGCCGTCGCCACCACCGAGGCCCCCGACTCGCTGATCGTCCTCGGCGGCGGCGCCATCGGCCTCGAAATGGCCCAGGCGTTCTCCCGCTTCGGCACTCAGGTCACCGTCTTCGAAGCCGCCGACCGCCTCCTCGCCCTCGAAGAACCCGAGTCCGGCGACCTCGTCGCCAACGTCTTCCGCACCGAGGGCATCGCCCTCCACATGGGCGCCGCGGTCGAGCACGTCTCCCACGACGACGGCCGCTTCGCCGTCAAGGCGGGCACGGTGACCGTGGAAGCCGACCGGCTCCTGGTGGCGACGGGCAGGAAGCCGAACATCAAGGACCTGGGCCTGGAAACGGTGGGCGTCAACACGGATGGCCGCTCGCTGTCCCCGGACGACCACATGAAGGTCGCCGATGGCGTCTACGCGATCGGCGACATCGCGGGCAAGGGCGCCTTCACCCACATGTCGATGTACCAGGCCAAGATCGCCGTCGACCACATCCTCGGCAACGACAACCCGGGCGCCGAGTACCACGCCGTCCCGCGGGTGACCTTCACCGACCCGGAGGTGGGCGCGGTCGGCCTCACCGAACAACAGGCGCGGGACCAGGGCCTGACCATCGCAACGTCCGTTTCGGAGATCCCCTCCTCCTCAAGAGGCTGGATCCACAAGTCGGGCAACGAGGGCTTCATCAAACTCGTCGCCGACACCGACCGCGGCATCCTCGTCGGCGCCACCTCCGCCGGCCCCACCGGCGGCGAAGTCCTCTCGATGCTCACCCTCGCCGTCCACGAACACACCCCCATCCCCCGCCTCCGCCACATGATCTACGCCTACCCGACCTTCCACCGAGCAGTAGAAGACGCACTGAGCCGCCTGCCGTAGCGTCGCAAAAGGCCGGTCGATTTCCCGACCGGCCTTCTCAACCTCCGGAAACCTCCCGGTCCCGCCGCCCTTGCCGCCAGATCTCCATGAGCTGCATGCCCTGCAAGTTGATGATCACTCCCAGCGCGAACATCAACCCCGCCCCGGGGAGTGCCACCAGGAACCCGAACCCATAGGTCCCGAAGCTCGCAAAGAGCCCCAGCAGCAGCGTCAGCACCCCGATGGCGAACAACCACCCGGAAGCCTTCCCCGCCCGCTTGACCGCCTTCTCGACCTCATCATCAAAACCCTTCATCACCCCACCCTAAGGATTCCCCCGCCCCACCGGGGTCCCCGGAATTCGTGAGCTGGGAACGACGAAAGGCCGGTCATGAATGACCGGCCTTTCTCTATCTGCTCCCCTTCTCAGGGCCTATGCGGGTCTAAGATCCCAGGTTGACGTGATGCGGCTTCGTTGGGCGGACGCGGTGGCTGGCTAATCAAACTCGAACCCATGACAGTCCCATCTGGCTGATCTGTGATGACTCCCTGCCTCGGCGTATGGCTAGAAAAAACGAACCAGTGTCTACACTTGCACGGTTCTTTCAATCGAGTTTGTCCGAAGGTTGCTGAGCGGGCCTGCTGCTTCTAACATGTTGGTTCTCACTTCTGTACTGGAACCGGAGCCAGTACCGCACTCGTCTGCACTTCGCCTATTCCTCGCGGAGCGATCACACTTGCGCTTTCTTCGTGTGTTTGAAGAAGTTGAGGCTGCGACAAGGAGCCTAGTGCCTCGATCACATCGAGCACGGGGTAATCTCGTCGGTCCTGCATGTATCGAGCGACGGTTCTTGCTGCGGGTCGCGGCAATGCAACCTCTTTTGGAACCCTCGCATCAGCATCAAGGAACGCCTGGACAACTTCCCAAGCTAGATAGAACATTTCGACGAAATTTCCATCGTATGGGAGAGGGCAAATCACAAGATTCTTGCCAGAGTCCAGGCGAACAAGATCGCTCTTCCCCTGTGAGGCAGGGACGATTCCAACTCTGAGGCCGCGATCGGATTGCAGTCCGTTAGGGTTGATCTTTACGGTAGTTCCAACCCAGTAATCAGAGTCGTGAAACCCAAGAAACAGGTCGGCGCGCCACAGGCCGCTAATGCTATGAGGAAGTCTTTTCGCAACATCGGCGCGACGAAATGCGGTCGCGATCGAAGAGAGGTGTCGTTTGAGTTTCACGGGCCGTCCGCGTGCGCCTGAAAGCAATGAAGAATCGTCCGTGAGAAGACCTGCTGCGGTATCGATCAATTGCTGAGATCCCGCCTTCTCTGCACCGAATAGAATTGATCCAATCTGATCGCCAACCGGAACCTTACATATTTTAATTGCATCAAATACTCGTTCTGAAACTCCTGCATCTCCACGTCTTACGGCATCGTGAACGGCATATTCGAAGCAAATGCCAGTATCGCCATCGCCGGGTCGCCGCAGCCTGGGAAGCATCATGAGCTTTACTTGATCGCGGCCTCCGACTTCGGCTACCACCTCAGATTTGAGAGAGTAGAGGATTCCTGTCAGAATTGGGCGGACAATTGCCGTAATTGCCGAAACTTCGTCGGCCACAGGATTGAGTTGAACTTCGGTCCTGATTTTCATGTCGATAACCATAGTCTGATCGTATGAGATCTTCAACCGTCAAGTGGCAGGTTTCGGGTCTGCCTTGATTCGTGGCAAGTATTCGATATGGATCATTTGAGGATGAATTCGTCAGCCATCATGTGCTCGTAGGGAATGCAGAGATCGCTGGAAGCTACAGGTAGGGGCTTGGTCTGGCAGATGGCGCGAGCGTGGTGCTGCGAGGCTAAGGCTCCAGGTTCATTGAGCATGAGCCTGTATCTAGTGCCATGCACGGGCCGTGGGCACAACATCTAGTTGACAACCTTTCGAAGAGGTGCTTGACTGGGTGAGAACGAACCTAGGGGGGCCAGTGGTTCAAAATCCTTCGGCGTCGCAGGGCGAACCAGAGATGTTCCGTCTCCGCGTACATGAGCTCGCGCGAGAGCTCAACGTCAGTCCAGGGGAACTTCTACTCTTCTTCAAGGATGCAGGAGTGTTCATGAAGTCGACTTCGGCTGTCGTTGAAGATAACCTTGCGGACCTTGCTCGAGCGGGTATCAAACGCAGCGATGGCTCGAGACCTCGGCGCCCGCCATTGTCTTCCCGATCGGGGGTCAGGGCGCCGAGGTTGCTTCCGCCTGGTAGCAGATCTCGCCGGTCCCCGCTAGATGGCCTGGCGCTGGTACTTCGTAACCGATTTCCGGGTCGCATTATTTCGGATCGAGAGGCTCAGACCCTTGCAGTCCAGTGGGCCGACACCTGGATGGTTCAGGAGGAGCTGGAACGCTGGTGGCAGGTCGGGGTGGAACCCCATGAAGCCCACTTGGTGAAATCAGCGTCAGAAGCATCGTTTCGTCCAAGCGATCTAGCTCGGATCGTCAGAGGGCGTCAAGTTCTCTACTGGCTTCGGAAGGGGCACTCGCCAGCCGAGCTCGCGAGGGAACTGCCCAGCGACTAAAGAATCAGTATCCCTGCGCGTTTCCGCCAGTAACCAGTGCTTCTTGTCATATCTGGGACAAGGGCTGGTTACTCAATGTTCTTAATCTTTGGGGTGGTTTTGTCTTGGCCGCCAGAGGTTTGAGAGCTGAGGAGGCGGTGGCTGGATGTGCGCGAGACGGATCGTAGGGACGAACACCGGGGACTTCAATGAGTTGGTTGGGCGGCTTACGGAGCGGGACTTCGCGGTGGTTGATGCGTTGGCTCGACACCGGGTGATGACGGCGGCGATGGTTGAGGTGCTGTTCTTTCCGTCGCCGCATGCTGCGGCGATACGGTTGTTGACGCTTCATGAGATGGGGATCGTGGAGCGGTACCGGAGCCCTGGTAGCCGGGCTTATCGGTACATGCTGGGGTGGCGAGGGCAGTGTGTTCATGCTGGTCGGCATGGGGAGAAGCAGCCCTCGAAGCAGGCCGCGACATGGAAGGCGCAGCAGTACTTTCTCTCGGCTCAGCGGCCGCATGTTGAGGGGATCAACTCGTTCTTCTGCCGGATCCAGTACTCAGCTCGGCGGCATGGAGACGTCCGGTTGGTTGACTGGCGCTCGGAGTCGGATCGTTCGGACTTCCTCTACCGGCGCCCTGACGGTACCGGGCAGCTCGACTGGGATGACGGTTCGAGCTTGTACTTCTACCTGGAGCACGACCGAAGCACGGAGACGCTTGAACGTCTGGCGAGTACCGTCACGGGCTACCGCAAGCATTTCGCTCCGCACAGGCGGCCGACGGAGGTTCTTCTCGTCGAGGTCGTCAGTGAACGCCGCCTCGCGAATCTCCTGGTTCGGCTGGACTCGATGTGGGCGGAAGAGATGAAGGGAAATGCCGCTCCGTCGTCGTTCACGGTCGCGGTTTCGTTCGCTTCGGAGCCTGAGCGGACATTCACGCGTCACGTCGATCATCCCGACGCGATTACTGACCAACGCTGGCATGTGCCCGGGCAGCCGGGCCCGATGGCTTTGGTTGACCTACCGGGAGCCGTAACCAGGAACTGGGATATCGCTGAATCGGCACTTTGGCCCCCAGAGGTCGCCCCCTGAAGGTCGACCAAGCATCAGCCCCTCCGGATGCCCCAGCTGTAACCCTGGCCTGATTACTAGATGTTTTCGCAGGTGAAGGCTTCAGTAATCAGGCTCTTGAAAACCCGACATATATACATCCGCGTAGGCCGGTGGTGGTCTTCTGAGGGGACTCGTGGCCGAGGAGTGCGGGGCCGCCCCCACCTGGGCGGCCCCGCTTCTTGGGGTTGGGTTAAAGACGGTTCTCGGTGGCTGCGCGGGTAAGGATGGTTTGGGATTCGGTGCGCCAACGGCGCTTGCGGTCGTCGGGGGTGCCTTTCCAGCCGGGCCTGGTTACCAGGCCGCAGAGGCGGCCGTCGTCGTGGAGGAGGTCGGCTACCGGGGTGAGGCCGTTCTCGTTGTTGATGACGCTGAGGACGGCGTGCTCACGGGTGGCGGTGGGCTCGACGGCGAACCGGAAGCCGTCGAGGTCGAAGACGCCGAAGATGTTGGAGGGGAGAGGGGAGGGCTTAGGCGGGCGGTGATTGTCGGCGTGCCAGGCGGCTATGAGTGCCGCGATGTGATTGCGCTGCTGGGTCTTCCATGCCTGGGTTTGCTCACGCCACGGTGCTTCCCAGCGGAGGTCGCGGAGGACTCCGCCGGCGTGGAGTGTGTAGCCGATCTTGACTGGGTGGCCGTTGTGGTCCAGCCAGATTGAGGCGTAGCCGGTCTTGCTGCGCGCCTTGAGCATGAGCCGATTGCCGTTGGTGGTCTGCCATTCACCGAGAATTTCGAAGTCGGACTTGCGGTTCTGACCGTTGGCCGACAGCGCTCCGCTATTCATCGGGATACCCTCCTGAGGTGCAATTCCATCACCGGTAGGTCGTTGACAATGGCCGGTTGGGCTATGACACTGAACGCTACGGATCAAGGGGTATTTGAAACACTTACCGTCGGTACGGGTTCTTATTGCTTCTGGATTTGGCTGGGGGAGGGGAGTTGGGGCGGGAATCTGAAGGCTCCGGGCGCATCGCTGGAATGGTCTTGAAGCTGGCTCGTGAATCGGCGGGTTTGAGCCAGGAGCGGTTTGCCGAGGTGATGGATTGTGGGGTGGCGACTGTTCAGGGTTGGGAGTCCGGTCGTCGGCAGTTGTCCGCGGTGAGCCTCGTCCAGTTGAACCGCATCGGTCGGACGCTGCTTCGGCTCCGTGCGAGCGCTGAAGTGGTGGCCTTGCTGCCAGTCTCGATAGAGGCGGACCTGATCTTGGCTGGCGCGACGGACCCGTGGACGGCTGGCTTGGAGCAGCATCCGCTCAATGGCGGTGTCATCGATCTTCGCATCACTGAGCTTGTCACCTGGGCCTTGAGCGGGGCCGCTCCTCGGTTCATTGATCGGCTTCGGCCGAAAACGCGGCGCGGGCCGAGCCCAAGTCGGCCGGAAATCGGGGCGTCGGACCGGCAGCGGATACAAGCGAACTTGCTCGAACTGAGCGAGTACGAAACTGGAGCCGAGGCCGGAGTGCTGCTTCGTAGGCAAGCTTGCTTCCTTGCCGGCCTTTCCGGGCTCGATGCTCCAGCGAGGTTGTCGACCAGAGCGTCTCGGTATCTCGTTAGCAGTGACTCCTGGAGCCCGTCATGGGCTGACGCCAGGTCTTACGTGGTCTCCCGTGCGTATCGAGGCGACCCTGAGCCGCTGCGTGCCTTCATCGCCAGCGCACACCCGAGCGATGACTGCGAGAGTGCCGCTCTCAACTACACCGCTTACTGGGTCGGTGACCTGTCGGATCGGGAAGGCGATGACAGCTTCATGGTCCGGCGCGGTCAACGTTGGCGGGGAGCCCGCATGTACCCCCACCTGGTAGAGCGGTTGGTGGACGAGCACCCGCTCATCGATCTGAACATCCACAACCTCTGGCTGCTGCTTCGCTCTCAACGCGGACTTGTCATAGATGACCAGGCGACTACTGACTTGCTGCTAGGGCGTATTGAGGCGCTGGTAGACAGTGGCCGAGTTTCCCGGCAATCTCGGGTGGAACTACGCTCGATTGCCGAAGGGCTTTCCGATCTTCGGATTCGCTAGCGAAGGGGCAGGACATGACTGGACTCGCGGGTGCCGCTGGATATCTGTTCGAAGCGGGAATGCTGAAGCGTGCTCGGCGGTCAGGGTGGTGGATTGCCGGGGTTCGCGACCCTGAGAGCATCGCTGAGCATAGTTGGCGGGCTGCGGTCACCGGGATGGTCATCGCGAGTCTGGAGGGGGCCGATCCGGCTCGCACCGCGATGTTGTGCGTCCTCCATGACACCCCGGAGACACGGGTTGGCGACATTCCGAAGATCGGCCGCGACTACCTCACCGCGGCTGATGCGCAGGATGTTGTGGCTGATCAGACGGGAGAGTGCCCCGATCGCATGGCGGAGACGGTTCGCGATGCCATCGCAGAGTTTGAAGCGGGGGAGACGCCAGAAGCGATCTGTGCAAAGGATGCCGACAAGCTTGAGTGCCTGATTCAGGCTGTCGAGTACCGCCACCAGGGAGTTTCAACGGTGGGGCGCTGGATCGACAGCAGTCTTGCAGCCCTGAAGACCGACACGGCTCAGGGACTTGCACGCGAGATCCTTGAGCGGGAGCCCTTGGCCTGGGAGCTGACTCGACACCAGGCCGAGGACTGAGATAACCCAACAGCCTGAGCCCGTTTTGCGGGTGATCTAGCAGGTAGAATGATCTTAGAGCTGGATCGCATGATGCCGATGGGACATCCGTCATGCCCCAGTTCTTCTTGCTCTTCACCTTCCGAAATCTCGCCGACGGCGTTCCGCGCCGTCGGCTGGTGCGTGCTGCCCGAGGCTTGATCGGCAACCGGAGTCCCTCTACGTTGTCCCTGACCCGCCGTAGCCACCGGATTTGGTGGTGACTCGATTGCGTGCCAGAGACATTCGAGTTCGGATCGATGGACGGCTGCGTGCTGACATCGACGTGCGCCTGCTCGCGGAACTCCTGCTTGACTCGTGGGTTGAGCCCGAAGACCCACAGCCTGGTGGCTCGGCGGGTCCGATCGACAGCGAACTGCGAGAGGGCGACGAGCGATGACAGCGAACATGAACGGCAAGCGGGCCGTGCTCTACCTGCGGGTTTCTGACCGCGGGCAGGTTGAGAACGACTACGACCCCGAGGGGAACTCGATCCCGGCCCAGCGAGCCGCGTGCACACGGAAAGCTGCTGACCTGGGGTTGGAGATCGTTGATGAGTACGTCGAGCCGGGGAAGTCGGCTACCAACGTCGACAGGCGGCCGAAGTTCCAGGAGATGATGGCGCGGGTCCGCAACCGGCATGATGTCAGCGCGATCATCGTGTACTCGCGCTCGCGGATGCACCGGGACTCGACCGATGCGGCGATCACCCGGAAGGAGCTGCGGCGGCTGGGAGTCCAGCTCGTCTCGATCATGGATTACACCGAGGACACCTACGTGGGCGATCTGGTGGCCGCGATCCTCGACGGTGTCAACGAGTACCAGTCGCGGGCGTCAGGGGCCGACGTGGCTTACAAGATGGCTGCGAAGGCCGCCAACGGCGGCACGGTCGGACAGGCGCCGCTGGGATACCTGAACGTGGGGGAGAAGGTCGACGGTCGCGAGGTGCGGACCGTAGTTCTTGACGAGGAGCGCGCCCCGCTCATCAAGATGATGTTCGAGCTGTACGCGACTGGGACGCACTCGTACAGGGATTTGCAGCGGATCGTCACGGAGGCCGGGCTTCGGACCCGACCGACGAAGTCGCTTCCGGCGGGGCGAGAGATCACCATCTACTCGATCGGGAGGCTCCTCCGTGATCGCTACTACCTCGGCCGGATCGTCTTCAAGGGCAAGGAATACCAAGGGCGACATGAACCGATCATCGGCCAAGAGCTCTTCGACCGGGTGCAGGATGTGCTGGACAACCAGCGGGGCGCTGGCACTCGGGAGCGAATCTACGACCACCCGTTGAAGGGCCTGCTCTACTGCGGGCACTGCAAGACGCGGTTCTACCTCGATCGTGGGAAGAGCCGCCGCGGAGTCGTGTACTTCTACTTCCTGTGCAGCGGGAGAAGCCGGAAGATATGCCCGGTTCCTCGGATACCCGTCGCGAAGGCCGAGGCGGCTGTCAGAGCGCATTATGCGACTCTTGCGATACCGGACGCGGTGCGAACGGAGCTGCGAGCCGCACTCAGCGCGGCCTTGAAGGACCGGACACAGCACGGAGCGACTCTTCGGCGGCAGTTGCAGGGCGAGCGGACGCGGCTCGTGGAGCAGCAGGATCAACTCATCGAACTAGTGGGGAATCCTGACTGGCCGCAGGACCGGCTTGAAGTGAAGATGCGGGATCTGCGGGACCGGATCAGTGCGCTTGACGAGCAGTTGACCCGGGCTGAAGACGACGACGTCACCCATGCGGTCGAGGCTCTCGAATCGCTGATGACGCTGCTTGAGAACCCCCGTGCGCTCTTGGACCGGACCAGCGAGGACCGACAGCGGCTCCTGCACTCGTCACTGTTCAAGCGGCTGTACCTGGTTGCCGAGGAGGGCGATCGGGATCCGGTGATCGTCGGGGATGAGGTCCGCTCGCCGGTGAGTCCGCTGTTTCCCACGCGGCGGGTCTTCAGCACGAGATGGGAGTGCGACGGGGCCGGGAAAGAAAAGAACCCCGGGCCGGTTTTCCCGGCCGGGGGTTCGGATTCCTCTAGTGTGGCTCCCCAACTTGGACTCGAACCAAGAACCTGCCGATTAACAGTCGGCTGCTCTGCCAATTGAGCTATTGGGGAAGGGGTTCTGCCGTGGTGGCGAACCGGATACGAGAGTACAGGAGGGAAGGGGGCGGGTGCCACGGGGGTGGGTGTGGTGTGGGTCCTCGGGTGGGTGGAATCGGGGGTGCGTTTCGTGCTTGGGCGGGCGGGGCACCCCGGGATGCGGCAGAATGGCCGCTGTGTGCGGGGGACGCACGGATGACGAGGAGCGTCCGGCCCGAGGGCCGGCCGGGGAGGCAATTATGCGGAAGTGGTATCTCGTGGCCGGGTTCGCGGTCGGGTACATCCTGGGGGCGAAGGCGGGCCGCGAGCGGTACGACCAGATCGTCGACTACACGCGCCGGGTGACCGGCAATGACAAGGTCCAGCAGGTCGCCTCGTCGGTGCGCAACCAGGCGGGGAAGGCCGTGAACGCGGCGCAGGACAAGATCAAGGACACGAAGTTCGGCGAGATCATCGAGAACTTCACCACCAGCGCCGACGAGCCCCCGAAGGCCGAGCCCTGGGACTCCGCCGGGGTTACCACCCCTGCGCGGAGTGAACGGGCCCTTCGCGAGGACTCTCCGGGTTTTTGAGTGAGGGCAAGCAGAGAATGAAGGGCGGGATCCTGAGATCCCGCCCTTCTCTCTTATCCCTCAATCAGCAAGGCTTCGAGGGGGAGGTCCGCCACGTTCCTTCCGGCCTTCACCTTCCAGGTGCCCGGGACGGTCTCCCATGCGTGGGTCTGCTCGTTCCAGAACTGCCGCGAGCGTGCTTCCAGGGGAATCGTCACTTCGATTTCTTCGCCGGGACCCGCTTCTACCGCCTGGAAGCCTGCCAGGCGGGTTCGCTCGATGCCGCCTTCCACCTCGGCGGATTCGTCCGGGGACAGGTAGACCTGGACCACCTCTCGGCCCGTCACCGCCCCCTTGTTCCTCACCTTGACCTTGACGGTGCTGCCCGCCGCTTCGATCGACTCGTACGCCCAGTCGGTGTAGGACAGGCCGTGGCCGAACCAGAACGCCGGCTCGACCGTCCCCCTGCGCTGCCAGGCCCGGTAGCCGATGAAGACGCCCTCTTCGTAGTGGAGCTTGCCCTCGTCGTCCGGGACGACCTGCGTCACGGGGGCGTCGGCGAGGGTCTTCGGCCAAGTGGTCGTGAGGCGGCCGCCCGGTTCGGCGCCGAGGAGGACCTCGGCGAGGGCGTTGCCGCCCTCCTGGCCGGGGAACCAGGTGAGGAGGATGCCGGCGACGTCGGCGGCCCAGGGCATCTCGACGGGGGAGCCGGTGTTGACGACGACGACCGTGTTCGGGTTGGCGGCGGCGACGGCGGCGACGAGTTCGTCCTGGCGGCCGGGGAGGCGCAAGTCGGCGCGGTCGAAGCCCTCGGATTCGGTGAGGGCGGTGGTGGAGACGACGACCACGGCGATCTCGGCGCCGCGGGCGGCGGCGACGGCCTCGTCGATGAGGGTCTGCTCGTCGGGCCGCGGCTCGGTGTGCATGAGCCCGAACAGGACCGAGGGCGGGAACCCGGGCGGGAAGTCGAACGGCGTGAACTCGTGGCGCAGCTCGACCTCCTGGCCTTCGTCGAGGTGGATGCGGAGGCGCTCGACGCCGGGGCCGAAGAACGCCTCGAACGGGTCGTCGCTGACGAACTCCTGGTCCTGGTCGAACACGGTCTCGCCGTCGATGACGAGCTTGTGGTGCCCGAAGCCGCGGGTGCCGAAGACGTGCTCGCCGGTCTTGGTGGCGACGTAGCGGCCCTCGACGAGCGCGTGGTCGAACTCGTCGGCGGTGAGGCCGCCGGGGACGTACCCCATCCACTTGACGTCGCCGTTGGCGAGCGGCTCGGCGGGCAGCTGCGTCCCGTCCTTCGCGACGGGCCGCGCGGTGAGCGTGAAGCCGCGGTTCGCGGCCTCGATCTGCTCGAACAGGTCGACGCCCTGAGCGTAGACGACCCGGTCGCCGAGCTTGGCGCGCAGGCCGTCGAGCGGGGAGACCACGTGCGGCGGGAACACCGTCGCGGAGCCGCCGCCGAGGACGCGGGCCTCGGCCGCGGCGGGGCCGATGAGCGCGAGGCTGTGGACGACGTCGGCGTGGAGCGGCAGGATGCGCGTCTCGTCGCCCGCGGGGACGTCGTTCTTGGCGAGGACGAAGGAGCGCCGGGCGATCTCGCGGAGCAGCGCGTCCGGGTCCTCGATCGCCTCCAGACGCCCGGTGACCGCGGCCTCGACGCCGTCGAGTGCGCCGACGCGGGCGGCGAGCTTGAGGATGCGGCGGACGTTCGCGTCCACGGCCGCCTCGGTGGTCCGGCCCTCGCGGACCGCATCGACCAGCGCCTTCCCGAACACGGTGAGCGGCCCGGGCATCGCGAGGTCGAGCCCTGCTTCGACGCCCTCGACGGTGTGCCGCGCGGCGCCCCAGTCGGAGACGTTGAAGCCGTCGAACCCGAACTCCTCGCGGAGGACGTCCATGAGCTCCTTGTGCGCGGTCATGGTGGTGCCGTTGACGGTGTTGTACGCGGTCATGACGCCCCACGGGTTGACCGCGGCGGCGACCATCTCGAACGGCCGCAGGTACAGCTCGCGCAGGGCCCGCTCGCCGATGACGTTGTCGACGGTGAACCGGTCGGTCTCGGCGTCGTTGGCGACGTAGTGCTTCATGGTGGTGCCGACACCGCGCTCCTGCACACCGGCGACGTACGCCTCGGCGATGCGCCCGGTCAGGTACGGGTCCTCGCTGAACGCCTCGAAGTGGCGCCCGCCCAGCGGCGAGCGGTGCAGGTTGATCGTCGGCGCCAGGAGCACGTCGACGTCCTTGCGGCGGGCCTCGGCGGCGAGGAGGTTTCCGGTGCGGCGCACCAGCTCCGGGTCCCAGGACGCGGCCTGCGCGGTGGGGCTGGGCAGCGCCAGGGACGGGTCGGCGGCGGTCCAGAAGCGGCCGCGCACGCCGATGGGGCCGTCGGAGACGGTCATCGACCGCAGGCCCGCGTCGGGGGCGGCGAGGGTCCGCCACATGTCGATGCCGGCCAGCAGGTCGGCCTTGGTCTCCAGGTCCAGTTTCGCGAGCGCCGCCTCGACGGCCTCCTCGTAGTCGGGCCGGTCGGCGGGGACGGTCCAGTCGCTCATGGCGTGCCTTTCTTCGGTCTGCGCTGCGGTGCGCCGCCCCGAGTCTGCCACCGCTACCGAGCGACCGGTAGTGCCTGTGGCCGAATCGTGATTATCTATGCTGGAGTGCCATCGAGACCGAGCCCAGATCGAGGCCAGCCATGCCGAACCCGCCGCGACCGCACGGCGTCCGCCACGGTGCCCGCGGGCAGGCCCGCCGCGAGGAGATCGTGCGCGCCGCCATGGAGGTCATCGCCGAGCGCGGCTACCGCGGGGCCAGCCTCGCCGCCGTCGCCGAGAAGGTGGGCCTGACCCAGCAGGGCCTCCTCCACTACTTCCCATCCAAAGAGGACTTGCTGATCGCGGTGCTCACCATGCGCGACGAATGGGACCGCGGCGACCGCGTCTCCTCCGACGGCAACCCGATGACCGTGGCCCAGACCGTCGGCGTGGTCGAGGCCAACGCGCACCGGTCGGCGATCATCCGCACGTTCTCCGCCCTGCTCGGCGAGTCCGTCACCGAGGACCACCCGGCCGAGCCCTACTTCCGCGAGCGCTACCGCCGCGTGCGCGGCGAGATGGCCGCCACGCTGCGCGCCCAGTGGGGTGACCGGCTCCCCTCCGGGCTCACCCCAGAGGAGGTGGCGCCGCTGGTCGTGGCGATCATGGACGGTCTCCAGTTCCAGTGGCTCCACGATCCCGAAGGCGTCGACATGCCCGCATCCTTCCGCGCGTTCCTGCGCCTCATCGACCCCGAGGCCCTCGCGTGACGCTGCCCGCGCTCGACGCGCTCGCCTGCCCCAACTGCGGCCAGGCCCTCGACCAGGCCGACCGGCGCCTGTCCTGCCCCTCCGGCCACTCCTTCGACCTCGCCAAGCAGGGCTACGCGCCGCTGCTCGCCCCCGGCTCCAACGCCACCACCGGCGACACCGCCGACCAGGTCGCCGCCCGCGAGGAGTTCCTCTCCGCGGGCTTCTACGACCCGCTCCTGACAGCCGTCGCCGAAGCCTCGCTCACCGACGCCCCCGGCGTGGTCATCGAGCCGGGCTGCGGCACCGGCCACTACCTCGCCGCCGCGCTCGCGGCCGCCCCCGGACGCGAAGGCATCGGCCTCGACACCTCCAAGTACGCGCTGCGGCGCTGCGCCAAACGGCAACTGCCCCAAGCGGAAACGGACGAACCGCGGCGAGCCGCCGGAACTCAGGCGCGACTCGCCGCGGTGCTCGCCGACGCGTGGAATCGACTTCCGGTACGCGACGGCGCCGCCGCCGCGGTGCTGAACGTCTTCGCCCCCCGCAACGCCGACGAGCTCGCACGCGTCCTCCACCCAAGAGGCGCTCTAGTGGTCCTGACCCCCCGGCTGGACCACCTCCGCGAACTCGTCGACGCCTTGGACTTGCTGAGCGTCGACCCCGCCAAACCGCAGCGGACCGCCGACCAGCTCGGCTCGGTGTTCGAGGCCGAGCGGACCGACGAGATCTCCTATTCGATTGGCCTCGGACACGAGGACGTGCGCCGGCTCGTCGGGATGGGCCCCAGCGCCCGCCACCACGGCCCCGCCGAGCTCGACGCGGCCGTCGCCGCGCTCCCCGAGCGGATCGACGTCACCGTCGCGGCGACCGTCGCCCGCTGGCGCCGCAAGGGCTGAGAGCGGCCTGCGAGCCGACCCCTCCCGGTGCCGCGGACGAGGTCGGCCCCCGATGCCCTCCCCGTTGCACGGCAAACGCTTCGCACGGAAGTCTTGTCCTCGTTTGCCATGACCGATACGGTACGAGGCATCACCCCTGAAGCACCTGGAGATGAGTTCAGTGTTCGATGAGAAGCGGGCGGCCCGGCACGGCCTCGCCTTCACGGCGGCGAGCGTCCTCGCGCTCGCCGGATGCTCGGCCGGCAACGCTGCGGCCGACGAGAGCGACCGCGAGATTCCCGACCAGGACGCGCAAATGAACGCCGGGATCGAAGTCCTTGAGACCTACGACCACGACCCCGGTTCCTTCACCCAGGGCCTCGAACTCGCCGAGCACCCCGAATACGGGACCGTGCTCTACGAGTCCGCGGGCCTATACGGCGAGTCCGACATCCGCATCACCGACCCCGCCACCGGCGAAGTGCTCGTCTCCCAGGACCTCCCCGCCGAGGACTTCGCCGAGGGCCTCACCCTCACCGACGACGCGATCTGGCAGATCACCTGGCAGGAGCACCACGCCTACAAACGCGACCCCGTCACCCTCGACGTCATCGAAACGGTCGAGTACGAAGGCGAAGGCTGGGGCATCTGCTACGACGGCGAGCGGCTCGTCATGAGCGACGGCTCCGACACCCTCACCTTCCGCGACCCAGTCACCTTCGAGGAGACCGGCACCCTCGCGGTCGCGGATGATGGCGGGACCCCCGTCTTCTCCATCAACGAGCTCGAATGCAGCAACGGCACCGTGTGGGCGAACATCTGGCAGACCGACCAGATCATCGGGATCGACCCCGAGTCGGGAAACCTCCAGGCCGAGGTCGACGCGTCAGGTCTGCTGTCCCCAGAGGAGTCCGCCGGAGCCGATGTCCTCAACGGCATCGCGAAAGCCGAGGGCGACGGCGAGTTCTACCTGACCGGGAAGCACTGGCCGAAGATGTTCCTCGTCCGATTCGTCTCGTAGCCACTGTGCGCAGTCGGTGACCGTGCGGCGATTGCGCCGCTGGTCGCGGTGGGCCATGATGGCCTCATGGCCATCACCCCCCTTGACCGATTGCTGGAGTACAAGATGCACCTCTTGGCCGACTCCCGGCAGCCCCGCGTCTTCGCCGCCTGGTGGCAGGACCTCACCACCGCCGCGTTCTCCGCGTGGTTCATCGGCGGGCTGATCCTCGACGTCAACGCCCACGCCCGCGGCTGGGCCGAGTCCTTCTTCACCTGGTGGCACCTGGCGTTCTACACCGGCTTCTTCGCCACCGCCGCATGGATCGCCTGGATGTTCGTGCGCGCCCACCGCGCCGACGGGCGCACCGGCATGGCCGCCGTCCCCCACGGCTACGGCCCCGCGATCATCGGCGTCCCGCTGTTCCTGGTCTCCGGAATCGCCGACATGATCTGGCACCAGCTGCTCGGCGTCGAAGCCGACCTCGACATCTTCTTCAGCCCCTCCCACCTCGGCCTCGCCGCCGCCGGGTGCCTCATCGCCCTGGCGCCGTGGCTGTCCGCGTGGCGGCGAGAGGTCCTCTCGGTCGAGCCCGAGCCGATCCCGATCGAAGCGCGCCTCGCCGCGCCCGCGCTGTCCCTCGGCTTCGCCATCGCGACGCTCGTGCTGTTCCTCAACTACCTGGTCCCGTTCACCGACACGCCGTTCGCCACGGGCGTCGCCCTCGAAGGCCGCTTCGGTTACGACTCGGGCCCCGTGGCGGGCATGGTGTTCACGACGGTGCTCGTACTCGCGCTGGCGGTCTTCACGACCGGCCGGTTCCGGCTGCCGCTCGGGTTCTTCACCGTGGCGTTCGCGTACCCGTGCATCATGGCCGGGGCCTTCACCGGCTTCGACAACGGCGCCTACGTGTGGGTGCTGCTCCTGTCGGGCGCGTGGCTCGACTTCCTCATCTGGCTCATCCGGCCCGAGCTGCGGCGCCGCCGCGACCTCATGGTCCTCGCGGGCGGCTGGGCGGTCCCGGTGTGGGCGGCGTTCATGATCGCGACCGGCGCGCACGCCGGGAACTGGCCGGTCGCCGAGATCGGCATCGGCGCGCCCGTGGTCGCCGCCGCAGTCGGGTGCCTGTTCATGCTGGTGGTCCAGCCCGAGCATCGCGACGCGGTCCGCCCGAGCCCGGCTGAGCCGTCGCCGTTCGACGACGTGATCGCCCGCGCGAAGGCCATGACCGCCAACCGCGGCACCGAGCAGCAGTAGGGGGTCGGCCGCCGCCCGCGGGCGGCGGCCGACCTCGACTACTTCAGGGCCGCAAGGCTTTCGGCCATGAGCGCGTCGGAGATGAGGGCCGTGCTCGTGCCTTTCGTGCGGCACGCGTACGCGCCCGAGATCCGGCCCGCGTCGAGGGCCTCGGCGAGCCCGTAGCCCTTGCCGCGCGCCCACAGCAGGCCCGACACGAACGCGTCGCCCGCGCCGTTGGAGTCCACCGGCGCCCACTCGGCCCACTCCGGCGAGACCGCGCCGAGCTCGGCCACGGGGTCGATGGCCCGGTACCGCTCCAGGGACCCGCCGCGTTCGAGGACGTAGCCGCCGTGCTCGCCGTCGGTCGCGATGACGACCGTCGCACGGCCGTTGTCGATGATCCAGCGCATGGCCTTCTCCGGGTCGCCGCCGAGGCGGGCCGCGGAGAGGGTCACCAGGTCGGCGCGGCGCGCGAAGTCCTTCTGGTGCTCGGCCTCGCCGTCCCAGCCGTGCAGGTCGGTGGAGACGGTGACGCCCTCGGGGATGGCCGCCAGCACGTCGCGGGTGTGGTTGGGGATCGACACGTGGACGTGCTTCGCCTCGGCCACATGGGGTCCGAAGAAGGACTCGGGCATCCGCAGGTCGGGGTCGTGGCGGTAGTCGTAGAAGGAGTAGCGGCGGCCCCCGGCGTCGACGAGGTTCACCGAGCGGGAGGTCCCGTTGGGGGAGATGAGGTAGCGGAAGTCCAGCCCGTGCGCGTCGTAGTGGCGGCGGATGAGCGCGCCCTGCTCGTCGTCGCCGATGTAGTCGATGAACCGGGTCGCGAGCCCGAGGTGGAGGCACCCGAGCGCGACGCCGTTCCCGGTGTGCGCCACGTAGTCGAGGATCGGCTCCACGTGCGTGGAGTCGCCGTCGCCGATCGCGATCTCCGGGACGCGCACGATGGTGTCGACGCCGACGCCGCCGACGACCAGGATGTCCAGCATGTGATTGCTTCCTTTGAAAGAATTTGCAGGATTGTGTGGAATCTGTTGCGAGGGCAACCCTATGGGAACGACTGTGCCAGGGTCAACACCGATTCTCACGCAAGGGGGACGCATCATGGTCAAGCTGGCCGTCATCTACTACTCGCAGACCGGGAACGTCTACGAGATGGCGAAGACCGCCGCGAGAGAGGGCCGGGACGCCGGCGCCGAGGTGCGCCTGCGGAAGGTGCGCGAGCTGGCCCCGCCCGAGGCGGTCGCGTCGAACGAGGCGTGGGCCGAGCACGCCGAGGCCACCGCCGACGTCGAGGAGGCGACGCTCGACGACCTCGACTGGGCCGACGCGGTTCTGTGGGGCACGCCGACGCGGTACGGGCTGCCGACGGCGCAGATCAAGCAGTTCATCGACATCACGGGCCCGCTGTGGCAGGAGGGGAAGCTCGCCGACAAGGTGATGTCGACGTTCACGTCGACGCAGACGAGCCACGGCGGCCAGGAGTCGACGATCCTCGCGATGAACAACACGTTCTACCACTGGGGCGCGATCATCGTCTCGCCCGGCTACACCGACCCGCTCCAGTTCGACGTGGAGATCGGGAACCCATACGGCGCCAGCCACATCGGGCTCAAGGGCCCGGTGTCGGAGAAGGACCGCGCCGCGGTGGCGATCCAGACCAAGCGCGTGGTGTCGATCGCGCGGCGCCTGCACGGCTGAAGGCGCGGCGAAGGGCCCCGAGGCGATCCCTCGGGGCCCTTCGCCGTCGCTCAGCGGGGCCGGACGACGCCGCGGCGGATCGCGTAGGCGAGGGTCGCCGCGCCCAGGGCCGGGCCCCAGACGTAGAACGGGAACGACCAGATCAGCTCCAGCGCGTCCTGGCGGATCGCCAAGGCCGCGAAGGGGAGCGCCATGAACGTGAACATCGCGGCCATGACCGAGGCGGGCACGATCGCGACCATCGGCGGCACGGGCCGGCCTTTGAGGCCGGGCATCCAGAACGGCCAGCGGACGCCCCACCGGTAGGTCATGCCGAGGCACAGCACGCCGCCGCCGAGGGCCGCGAGGCCCAGGCACAGGCCCCAGACGCGGGTGGCCGGGTCGATCATGGAGCTGTCGAGCGGGCCGCCGATCCAGGCCCACGGCGTCAGCCACGACATGCGCACGAGCCCGTAGGGGAGCGAGCAGGCGAACGCGATCCACGCCGCGGTGCGGCCCCAGCGGGCGGCGCGCTCGGGGGCGAGCCACTCGGGCGCGGGCTGCCCGTCGCGTCTGCTGAGGAGCAGCGTGAGCGCCAGGGCGGCCCAGATGCCGCCGCCGACGGTCATCCACACCTGGACGAGCATGTAGGCGGCGATGTCGGCGAAGCGGCCGCCGAGCATCGACAGGAAGTCGCCGACGGCGGGGAAGTCGATCACCCCGGTGAGGCCCAGGGCCGTGAAGAGACCGACGACGGCGAGGCCTGCGATCGTCTTCGCGACGGGCCCGCGCGCGATGAGCACCGGGCTCGCGGCGATCAGCAGCGGGATGAACAGCGCGCACAGGTACCCGGCGAGGGACATCGGCGCGGTGGTGCTCATGACGACGCCGAAGACGACGGCGAACAGGGCCGGGAGGGCCCAGCGCGTCGAGCGGGCGGCGAGGAGGCCGAGGACCCCGGCGGCGATGAGCGCGGCGGGTCCGGCCCAGTCGGGGACGGCCTCGGGGAGGCGGACGGTGGGGTCGTACAGCTCGTGCGAGAACGGCCCGGTCGCGGGGTCGAGGAGCTGCCAGAGCCCGATGGGGATCACGGTGAGGGACCACAGGAACGCAGCGAGGGCGGCGCGTCCGGTGCGGTGCTTTTCCAAGCGCTGGGTGGCGGGTTGCGTTGTCATGCCTCCAGCCTCGCGGCGGGCGCGCCCCGGCCCCTCCCGCGCGCGGGCGAACCGCCTCCCCCTCGCGGGGGAACCGTCCCGAGGCCGCCCCGAAACGCGGGCTTTCCTTCCCCGCAAAGCGATTGCAATACCGGATCGGCAAGGTCACGGAGCCATCACGAACTGGAACGGGTTCGGGCACGGCGTGTGGCATCCACTCCCCGCCTGCCATAGGGTGTAACTCGGATCACGTCAACCTCCATGTCCACCTGCGGATCCATCTCGAACACTCAATAGGAGAAACCATGGCTCGCTTTCCCCGAGCACTGCTCGCTGTAGCCACCGCCGGCATCACAGCGTTCTCGCTGGCCGCCTGCGGCGAGGACGAGGACCCGTCGGCGTCCGGAGGTGAATGCACCGAGAGCGACGACGCACTGAAGATCGGCACGATCCTGCCGCAGACCGGTTCCCTCGCCTTCCTCGGCCCGCCCGAATTCGCGGGCGTCCACCTGGCCCAGCAGGAGATCAACGAGTACGGCGGCGTCCTCGGCAGCTGCGTCGACGTGCTCGACCAGGACTCGGGCGACACCTCGACCGACATCGCCAGCCAGTCCGCCGACGCCCTCATCGCGCAGGGCGTGCACGCGGTCATCGGCGCGGCCTCCTCGGGCGTCTCCTTCCAGTTCATCGACAAGCTGTACGAAGAGGGCATCGTCCAGGTGTCCCCGGCGAACACGTCCCCGGACTTCACCACGTACCCGCGCGGCGACTACTACTTCCGCACCGCGCCCTCGGACGTCCTCCAGGGCCGCGTCCTCGCCGACACGATCATCCAGGACGGCCACGAGAAGATCGCGATCCTCGCCCTCCAGGACGCCTACGGCACCGGCCTGGCCGACTCCGTCGAGCAGAACTTCACCGAGTTCGGCGGCGAGGTCGTCCTCAAGACGATCTACGACCCGACCGCGACCGAGTTCTCCGCCGAGGTCAGCGCCGTCGCCGACTCCGGCGCCGACGCGATCGTCCTGGTCACCTTCAACGAGATCGTCAACCTCGGCCCGGCCCTCGCCGAAGGCGGCCTGAGCGCCCAGGACATCCCCTGGTACCTCGTCGACGGCAACCTCGCCGACTACAGCGAGACCTTCCCGGCCGGCTTCATGGAGGGCGCCAAGGGCACCTTCCCGGGCGCCGACCCGGCCGAGATCCGCGACCGCCTCCTCGAAGTGGACCCGGAGCTGACCGACTTCACGTACGGCCCCGAGTCCTACGACGCCACCTCGCTGGTCGCCCTCGCGGCCATCGCCGGCGACAGCATCGACTCCGAGACCATCAAGGACAACCTGATCGACGTCTCCAGCGGCGGCACCAAGTGCACCGGCTTCACCGAGTGCGCCGAGCTGCTCGCCGAGGACAACACCGCCGACATCGACTACGAGGGCTACTCCGGCCCGATCGAGTTCTCGCCCGAGGGCGACGTCAACGCGGCGACGATCGGCGTCTACCAGTACCTGCCCGACAACACCTACGAGAACCTCACCTACACCTTCGGCGAGCTGAGCTAACCGAAGCGGCGCAAGCCAAAAGAAGCCCCCCGGGACCACAGGACCCGGGGGGCTTCGCCTTGCTCTCCGCTAGCTGGCCCGGCCGAGCGTGCCGAGGTACAGCTCCACGACCTTCGGGTCGTCGATCAGGCCGTCACCGGGACCGGTGTAGGCGCTGCGGCCCTGGTCCAGCACGTAGCCGCGGTCGCAGATCTGGAGGCACCGCCGCGCGTTCTGCTCGACCATGACCACCGTGACGCCGGTCTGGTTGATCTGCTTCGTGTTGAAGAAGACCTCGTCCTGCATCGCGGGGGACAGGCCCGCCGACGGCTCGTCGAGCAGCAGCACCGACGGCTCCATCATGAGCGCCCGGCCCATCGCCACCATCTGCCGCTCGCCGCCCGAGAGCGACCCGGCCCGCTGCGTGCGCCGGTCCCCGAGCACCGGGAACAGGTCCGTCACGAACTCGAACCGCTCCTTGAACGCCTTGGGCCGCAGGAACACCCCCATTTCGAGGTTCTCCTCGACCGTGAGCGCCGCGAACACGTTGTTCGTCTGCGGCACGAACCCCACCCCCAGCGGCACCAGCTGGTGCGCCTTGCGGTTGGTGATGTCCTGCCCGCGCAGCACGACCTTCCCTGACGTGATGCCCACCAGGCCGAACATGGCCTTCAGCAGCGTCGACTTCCCGGCCCCGTTCGGGCCGATGATGCCGACCAGCTCGCCCTCGTTCGCGTACAGGTCGGTCCCGTTCAGGATCGACACGCCCGGGAGGTACCCCGCGACGACCTCGTCGGCGCGCAGCAGCGCGTCCTGCGAGGCCGCCAGGTGCCCTTCGCGGCTGCACACCTCGGTGGACGACTCGGCGGCCTCGTCGATGGGGGCGCCCGTCGGGCCGATCCCCTCGGTCTCGTTGTCGCTCATCACGCCTCCTAATGCTGTGCCGCGTCGTGGTGGGCGCCCAGGTACGCGTCGATCACCCGCTGGTCGGCCGAGATCTGGTCCGGCGTCCCCTCGGTGATGAGCTGCCCGGCCGCCATGACGGCCACCCAGTCCGCGATCTCGTGGACCATGTCCATGTCGTGCTCGACGAACAGCACGGTCATGCCCTCTTCGCGCAGGTCCTTGATGTGCTCCAGCAGCGACTGCTTCAGCGCCGGGTTCACCCCGGCCATCGGCTCGTCGAGCATGATCATCTTCGGCTTGAGCATGAGCGCCCGGGCCATCTCAAGGAGCTTGCGCTGCCCGCCGGAGAGCTCCCCGGCGTAGTGGTCGCGCTTGTCCGCCAGCTTGAACCGCTCCAGCAGGTCCAGGGCCCGGGCGGCGTTCTGCGCCTCCTCCTTGAGCCACAGCCACCTGAACGGCGCCGCCCACAGGCGTTCCCCGCGCTGGCGGTCGGCGCCGATGAGCATGTTCTCCAGGACCGTCATGCGCGACAGGGCCTTCGTCAACTGGAACGTGCGGACCATGCCCGACCGGGCCACCTGGTACGACCGCATCCGGTCGGCCCGGCGCCCGTCGAACTCCCACGAGCCGCGGCTCGGCCGGTCGAACCCGGTGAGCAGGTTGAAGAACGTGGTCTTCCCCGCCCCGTTCGGGCCGATGAGCGCGGTGATCGCGCCCCGCTGGACCTCGATGTGCGCGACGTCCACGGCCACGAGGCCGCCGAACGCGCGCCGCACCCCGGTCGCGGTGAGGATCGCGTCCTGCTTCGGCGCGCCCGGCTCGGCGGGCACGCCCGCGAGGGCCGCCTTCGCCGCCGCGACGCCCGCCTTCACGTCATCGGACATCGAACATCAGCTCCTTCCGGTTGCCGATGAGCCCCTGCGGCCGGAAGATCAGCAGCAGGACCATTCCCAGACCCAGCAGGAAGAACACCAGCGGGCCCACCTGCGTCGAGTCGATCACGCTCGGCGGGATCACGTCGGCGGAGATCGCCTGGATGAGCCCCTGCGCGAGGATGTTGTACAGGAACCAGAACAGCGCCGCGCCGAGCACCGGCCCGAAGATCCGGGCCGCGCCGCCGAGGATGAGCACCACGTAGAAGTAGAACGTGAAGTCCGTGGTGAACGCGTCCGGCTGCACGTTCGCGCGGCTGAGCGCGAACACGAAGCCCGCGATCGCGCCGATGATGCCGCCGAGGACCAGCGCCTGCATTTTGTACGCGAATACGTTCTTGCCGAGGCTGCGCACGGCCTCCTCGTCCTCGCGGATGCCCTTGAGGACCCGGCCCCACGGGCTGTGGATGAGGAACGCCATGATCGCCAGGATGACCAGGACGAGCGTCCACCCCACGATCATGACCCAGGTGTCGCGGTAGGAGTACTGGAGCTCGAAGATCCCGAAGTCCACGGCCAGGCGGCCGTTGTCCATCGACACGAACAGGAACGACCAGGTCGTGTCGCGGTCCCACGGGATCATCTCGAAGAACGGCTCCGAGAAGCCGCGCATGCCGTCCGAGCCGCCGGTGGTGTCCGACCAGACCGTCGCGCGCGCGATGCGCCGCACGATCTCGGCCGCCGCGATCGTCACGATCGCCAGGTAGTCGGCTCTCAATCGGAGCGTCGGGATGCCGAGCAGCAGCGCCATCACGCACGCCGCGAGCAGCCCGATCACGATGCCCCACCAGAACGGCAGGCCCATCGCGACCACGCTGAGCGCCAGGCCGTACGCGCCCATCGCCGCGAACGCCGCCTGCCCGAAGTTGAGCAGACCGGTGTATCCGAACTGGAGGTTCAGGCCGATCGCGCCGAGCGCGTACACGAGCATCGTCGGACCGATGGCCTGCGTGAGCGCCTGGCTGAATACGAATTGCCAATCCATCGCGGGGCCCCCTAACCGATTCGCTCGCGGCGGCCCAGGATGCCCTGGGGACGGGTGAGCATGATGATGATGAGGACGGCCAGCGCGCCGACGTACTTGAGCTCGGGCGCCACCACGAGGGTCGACATCTGCACGAACACGCCGATGAGCATCGCGCCGACGAACGCGCCGAACGCGGTGCCGAGCCCGCCGAGGACCACGGCCGCGAACACGAGCAGCAGCAGGTGCTGGCCCATGTCGAACTTGACGCCGTCGCTGATCGACAGGAACACGCCCGACATGGCGGCGAGCGCGCCGCCGATCGTCCACACCAGGCGCACGACCTTGTTCACGTCGATGCCGGTGGACGCGGCGAGCGACGGGTTGTCCGCGACCGCGCGGGTCGCCTTGCCGAGCCTGGTGAACACCAGCGCCAGCCCGACGGCGACGCAGACCGCGAGCGCGATCAGGCCGGTGACGACCTCCTTGGGGGAGATGACGAGCCAGCCGAAGTCCCACGGAGGCTGGCCCACGTACTCGGTGTAGCGCTGGCGCTCGCCGCCGACGAAGAACAGCGTCGCGAAGCGGATGAGCAGGGCCACGCCGATCGAGATGATCATCATCGAGACCAGGCCGGTCCCCCTGCGCCGCAGCGGGGACCACAATCCCCAGTCCTGCGCCCAGCCGAACGCGGCGCCCAGGACGACCGCGGCGATTGCGGCGATCCACACGGGCAGGCCGAACGTGACGTTGAACAGCAGCGCCATGACGCCGCCGAAGGTGACCAGGTCGCCGTGGGCGAAGTTGGTGAGGCCCGTCGTGCCGAAGACCATCGAGAGGCCGACGGCCGCGAGGGCGATCATGAGGCCGAAGTGGAGGCCGGAGACCAGGAGGCTGATGGCGCGGGTCGCCCCGCCCTCGCCCTCGATCTCGCCGACCTCGTCGGCGGCGGCGTCGTCCGCGGCGGCGTCCTCGCTCTCGGAGGACTCCTCGCCGGGCTCGCCGCTCTCGTCGTCGGAGGAGGAGGGCGTCTCGCCGCCGCCGGGGCTCTCGCCCGGGGTGCAGCCGTCCACCTGGGTGTCGAGCGGGAACAGGGCGGTGCGGTCGCCGGTCACGTTGACTTCGAGCTGCGGTTTGCAGTTGCGTACGACGAGCCCTTCGGGCAGGGTGGACTCGTCCAGGGTGACGACGTAGTCGCCTTCCGCGTCGAGCGGTACGGCCCAGGTGCCGTCCGCCGCGGTGGTGACGGTGGCGATCTCCGCCCCCGACGCGTCGGACACGGTGATCGACACGCCCTCTACGGGCTGGTCCTGCTGGTCGTCGAGTGTGCCGTGGATGCCGTACGCGTCCTGTGCGGCGGCACTGCTGCTCACCCCCAGACACAGCGACAGGCCGGCCAGCGCAGCCGACAGCAGCAACAATGCTCGTCTCAATGGGCCCCCTCGGGAGGTTTCGGGCGTCGGAACCCGCCGGGTGCAATGTTCGAGAAACACCGAACGGCGGGAGTGAGTCGGATCTTAAAGAGACCTGTCTAACATCAGCACGTGTCGTTATAGAACCGTTGCAAATGTGGCGCGAATGTTACCGCCGCGTCGCCCGCGCCCCAGGGGCCGTGCCACACGGTCGTTTCGGTCTCGTTCGACACCAGTGAACACTTATTGCTCCCGTCGCCCGCACCCGCACCCCGCCCTCCGCAACCCTGGGGCCACCGCGCCGACACGGGGTGTGAGAGGATATTGCCCGCTCGGGGCAGTAGCTCAGCTGGTTAGAGCAGGGGACTCATAATCCCTGGGTCGCGGGTTCAAGTCCTGCCTGCCCTACGCAGAAGGCCCCGCTTCTGCGGGGCCTTTCGTCTTTCACTTTCCTTTGCGCACCCATGGAACTCGATTACCAGGGGACCGTTGTGTCCTTGTGGTATTCCAATCCTTCCTGGAAGAAGCCTCCGTTGGGGCCGTCGTCGTCGATGAGGGCGAGGTCGATGGCGACCTTTGCCGAGATGGCGGGGTCGCGCCAGCCCTGGTTGTCGTTGAGGTCCGTTTTGGTGTAGCCGGGGGTCATGGCGTTGACCTTGACGGGGCCGTCCTTGAACTCCTTGGCGTAGGAGATGGTGAGCATGTTGAGGGCGGACTTGGAGGCGGCGTAGGCGCCGCCCTGCATCGCGGAGAACTCGTTGTCGCCGGTCATGAAGTCGAAGGAGCCGACCTCGCTGGAGACGTTCACGATCCGCGGGGAGGCGGACTCGCGCAGCAGCGGGAGGAACGCGTTGGTCACCGCGACCACGCCGATCACGTTGGTCTCGAAGACCTTCCGGGTGGTCGCGACGGTCAGCTCGCTGGTGTCCCAGCCGCCGTCGGCGAGGGCGACCGCCGCGTTGTTCACGAGGATGTCGAGCCGCTCCACCTGCTTGACCGCGGCCGCGATCGAGTCCTCGTCCGTGACGTCGAGCTGGAGGAAGTCCGCCTCCACCCCTGCTTCGCGGAGCTTCGCGACGGCCTCCGCGCCCCGCTCCTCCGAGCGGGCACCCACCAGGACCTTGACGCCTTTCGCGCCAAGGCCCTTGGCGATCTCGTATCCGATTCCCTTGTTCGCGCCCGTGACGAGCGCCGTCTTCTGTTCCATGCCTTGAGCCTGCGCCGGTTTCCGGGACCTGCAAAGAGCACTGCTTATGGTGGTACATCCGGTACCTGGCTGCGGAGTGCGAACCGGGGGAGGATGGACGCATGGACCGCCAGCAGCTCGCCGACTTCCTCCGCACCCGCCGCGCCGCCATCAAGCCCGAAGGCGTGGGCCTGCCCGCGGGCACGCGGAGGCGCACCCCGGGCCTGCGGCGGCAGGAGGTGGCGCAGCTCGCGGGGATCTCCGTCGAGTACTACATCCGCCTGGAGCAGGCCCGCGGCCCGAAGCCCTCGCGGCAGGTCATCGGGGCGCTGGCCCGCGCGCTGGTGCTCGACCAGGACGAGCGGGCGCACCAGTTCCACCTCGTTGACGAGCTGCCCGAGTCGGAGTGCCGCACCGCCGTCAAGGAGGTCCCGACGGCGATCGCGAACCTCCTCGCCGGGCTGAACGACTATCCCGCGTACGTCATGGACGCCTGCTACGACATGCTCGCCTGGAACACCATGGCCGACCGGCTCATGGGCTACCTCTCGGCCCTCGCGCCCGAGCAGCGGAACGTGCTGCGCACCAACTTCTCCAGCGGCGACGTGGCCGCCCGGCTCGCCGACCCGTCGGTGCGCCGGTTCCTCGCCGACTCCGTCTCGGACCTGCGCGCCTCGCTCGCGCGCAACCCTGGGGACCGCAAGCTCAAGGGCCTCGTCGACGAGCTGCTGCGCGCCAGCCCCGAGTTCGGCGAGATGTGGGCCGACCACCGCGTGACCCCGCGCCGGGCCCAGACCAAGCGGGTCGTCCACCCCGTGGTCGGGCCGCTGGAGTTCGACTGCCAGGTCCTCGACGTGCCCGGCACCGGGATGCGGCTGGTCATGTATGTGCCGCAACCGGATTCGCCCACGGCCGCGGCGTTCCTGCGATTGGCGCAGCTCACTCCCGCAACCCCTGCTTCATCCGCGTAACCCGCCCGCGACGGACATCACGCCGGGTTTTCACCTCGGGGACTTTTACTCGTGCGGCGAGTGTTATTACGCTTGGACTCGGAGGCGCACCGCCTCCCCGTCTTGACAGCGACCGGTACGGCAAGGAAGCAGCCGGTGACAGCCTCAGCGTTCTCACCCTCCTTCTCATCCCACCGGAGCTGCACACCATGCGCATGCCTCTCTTCGCCATGTCGATCGGCGCGTTCGGCATCGGCACCGCCGAGTTCGCGATCATGGGCATCCTGCCCCAGGTCGCCGCCTCCCAGGACGTCTCGCTCGCCCAGGCCGGCCTCGCCGTCTCCGCGTACGCGGTCGGCGTCGTCCTCGGCGCGCCCCTGCTCACCGTCGCCACCACCCGCGTGCCCCGCAAGCCGCTGCTCATCGCCCTGATGCTGGCGTTCGCGGGCGCGAACGTCGCGACGGCGCTGGCCCCCGACTTCGCCTTCCTGCTCGGGTCCCGCTTCGTCGCGGGCCTGCCGCACGGCGCGTTCTTCGGGGCCGCCGCCGTGGTCGGCGCGAGCCTCGTGTCCTACGACCGCCGCGCCCGCGCGATCTCCGGCATCATGTCGGGCCTCACCGTCGCCACGATCGTCGGCGTCCCGGTGAGCGCCCTGGTCATCGGCCAGATCTCGTGGCGCTGGATCTTCGCGGCCGTCGCCGCGCTCGGCGTCGTCGCGGCCGCCGCGATCTGGGCGACGGTCCCGGACACCCGCGGGGTCATCGTGGCCACCAAGGCCTCCGACGAGATCCGCGCGATCCGCTCCAAGCGCGTCCTGCTCCCGCTCGTGACCGGCGCGGTCGGCTTCGGCGGCATGTTCGCCGCCTACACCTACCTGACGCCGATCCTCGAAGACGTCACCGGCATGAACGCCCTCGCCATCGCGATCACGCTCGCGGTCTTCGGCGTCGGCCTCACGCTCGGCAACGTCCTCGGCGGCCGGATCGCCGACGCCGCCCCGATCCAGGGCCTGTTCGGCGCGTTCGCGTCGATCGCGACCGTGCTCCTGGCGATGTACTTCTCCATGAGCAACCCGGTCCTCGCGATCGCGGGGGTCCTCCTCATGGCGACGTCCTCGTCGCTGGTCGGCCCGATCATGCAGCGGCTGCTCCTCGACGGCGCCCACTCGGCCCCGTCGCTGGCGTCCTCGCTGCACCACGCGGCCTTCAACCTCGCGAACGCGAACGGCGCCTGGCTCGGCGGCCTCGCGCTGTCGCTCGGCCTGAGCCTGACCGCCCCGATCCTCGTCGGCGTCGGCCTGGCCCTGGCGGGCCTGGTGCTGTCCTTCCCGCTGGCCCGCGCGCACGCCGAGGCGCAGGTCCCGGACATCGCGCCCGCGGAGCTGGTCACCGCCTCCTAACCGGCACGACGAAGGCCCCCGGCGCAGCGCCGGGGGCCTTTCGCGTCGCTCAAGGAATGAGCACGACCTTGCCCGTGGTGCCCCGGTTCTCAAGGGCCCGATGGGCTTCCGCGGCCTCGGCGAGCTTGAACGTGTGCACGGCCGGGCGCAGCCGCCCGGCCGCGAGCTCGGCGAGCGAGCGCTCTTCGAGGGCCCGGATGCCGCCCATGCGCTGGACGATCTTCGGCCCGAGTGCGCCGCTGACGGTGAGCCCGCGGCCCACGATGTCCTCCACGGTCGCCTCGGTGGCCTTGCCCGCGGACCAGCCGAACACGATCATGCGGGCGCCGAACCCGAGCCGCTCGAACACGGCCCGCCCGACCTCGCCGCCGACGGAGTCGAAGAACAGCGTCGCCTCGCGGCCCTCCAGGGCCCGGTCCAGCACGTCGGTCCAGTCCGCGGCCCGGTAGTCGATCGCCGCGTCGGCGCCGTTGGCGGCGACCTGCCGGACCTTGTCGGCCCCGCCCGCCAGGCCGATCACGTACGCCCCGGCGTTCTTGGCGGCCTGCACCAGGAGCGTGCCGAGCCCGCCTGCGGCGGCGGGGACGATGACGACGTCGTTCGCGTGGACGGGCCCGACCGCGAGGACGAGCAGCGCGGTCCGGCCGGTCCCGATCATCGCGACGGCCTCGCCGAAGTCCACGCCGTCGGGCAGCTCGTGCACCGACTCGACCTCGCGCACGGCCTTCTCCGCGTACCCCTGCGACGCGGGGCCGAGGTGCGCCACGACCCGCTTCCCGAGCCACGCTTCGTCCACGCCCTCGCCGACGACGTCGACGATCCCGGCGGCCTCGCGCCCGGGGATGAACGGCAGCTCCGGCAGCGGGAACGGCGTGCCCGACGCGCCGCTGCGGAAGCTCGTGTCGAGGACGTGGACGCCCGCGGCCCGGTTGTCGATGCGGACCTGGCCGGGGCCCGGCTCGGGGTCGGCGACCTCCTCGTACCGGAGCACCTCCGGGCCGCCGAACTCGTGGTGTCGGATCGCGTGCATGTCGTCGTTCCCTCCATGTCGATGGGTGTGCCGCAACAGTAGAGACGAGCCGACTGGCACCGCATCCGTCGACCGACTGGAGCCTCCTCACGCCTGGCGCGCGGGGTCGACGCCGAGCGCCTCGAACAGCTCCCGGGCCTCGACCGCGCACCGCGCGGCCTCGTACGACGCACCGGCGGCCTCGTAGGCGCGGGCGAGCGCCAGCAGGCTCCGGGCCTGGCGCAGCGGGTCGGGCATCGCCGCGAACACGTCGCACGCCTGCCGGCCCATCTTCACGGCCATGCGCAGGTTCCCGTCCGCGGTGTGCAGCTTGCACAGGACGCGGGCCTTGACCGCGAGCGTCTCGGAGGTCTGGAACCGGTCGAGCCGCGCGACCCGGTCGAGCGCGTCGCGGGCCTGGTCGAGGCGGCCGGAGTCGACGTGCATCTCCGCGAGCCAGTACGTGTACACCAGGACGTGCCGCCAGCCGTTGGACTGCTCGACCAGTTCGAGCCCGTGGAGCACGGCGGCCTCGGCGCGCGGGAAGTCGCCGTCGGCGCGGTGGACCGCCGACTGCCGGAAGTACAGCCGCGCCCGGTAGTACTTCGACGGGTGGTCCCGCAGCAGTTCGGCGATCTCGCGGCACAGGTCCTCCGCGGCCGAGACGCGGCCCTGGTCGATGTACAGCTCCGACAGCGACAGCAGCGGGTACACCGAGGTCGGGCCCTCGGGGGAGGCCGCGTCGAGGTCCCGGGCCCTGAGCAGGAGCGTCTCGGCTTCGGCGAAGATCCCCATGCGCCGCAGCACGGTCCCCAGCGACGCGAGGACCTCCACGTGGACGTACCGCTTCCCCGACCGCTCGGCCGCGCCGACGGCCTCGCGCAGGAGCGACACGGCCTCCCGGTACCGGCCCAGGTGGGTCAGGGTGGTCCCGAGGTCGTTGCGGGCCTTGCCGGTGCGGTCCCCGTGCGGGGTGCGGCTGAGGTATTCGAGGGTCTTCTGCGCGAACGCGAGCGACTGGTGCAGCTCCCCGGACGCGTACGCGACGGCGTCGGCGAGCGCGTACGCGCGCACCGCGTCCATCGGGTCGTCGGACTTGACGCCGCTCTCGACGCCCCGCTCGGCGACGTGCGCGAGCTCGGGCAGCTCGTACCGCGACTCGGTGAGCGTGCGCCGGTCGGGGCCCTCCTCGCTGTACCCGGCGTCGGCGAACGCGATGAGCCGCGCGAGCAGGCGCGAGACCTTCGCGTGCCCGTTCCATTCGAGGAACGTCGCCACGATGTTGCGGTACTCCTCGACCGGCAGCCGCGCCGACCCGCGGCAGTACCACTCCACGACCTGCTCCCGGAGCCCTTGCAGCGCAGCCGGGTCGAAGACGGTCTCGGCCTTGCGGCGGGCGTATTCGCGCACGAGGTCGTGGAAGCGGTAGCGGCCGGGCCGGTACTCGTCGATGCGGTGGGCGGTGACCAGGCGCGCGAGGAGCCGCTCGGCCGCGGGCGGGTCCCACGACACGAGCGACATCGCCAGGCCCTTCGAGAAGTCAGCGCCGGGCAGGAACGCGAGGTTGAGGTACAGCAGCTCCTCCTCGGGGTCCAGGGCCTGGAACGACAGGTCGAACGCGGCCGCCACGGTGGTCGTGGGGTCGCCTTCGACGGCGAGGTGCGCGAGCCGGTCCCTCCCGGCGAGGGCCGTCGCGGTCTCGGCGAGCGTCAGGTGCTGGGCCGCGAGGTTGGTGCCGACGATCCGCAGCGCCAGCGGCAGCCCGTCGCACAGCTCCGCGATCCGGTCGGCCGCTTCGGGTTCGGCCGCGACGCGCTCGGCCCCGATGAGGCCCTCCATGAGCCGCACCGCGTCGGCGGTGCCGAGGGTCCCGACGGTCACCTGCCGCACGTCCCGCAGCGCCGCGAGGTCGGGCAGCCGGGACCGGCTGGTGACGACCGCGACGCACCCGTCGGTGGCCGGGAGCAGCGGCAGCACCTGCTGCGAGTTCCGGGCGTTGTCGAGGATCACGAGGGTCCTCGTGTCGGCCAGCCGCGAGCGCAGCAGCGCCGACGCCTCGTCCACATCGGACGGAATGGATTCGGTGGGCACGCCGAGAGCCCGCAGGAACCCCGCGAGGACGTCCAGCGGCGTCAGCGGCGCCGTCCGGTCCCACCCGCGCAGGTTCACGTACAGCTGCCCGTCGGGGAACCGCTCGCGCACCCGGTGCGCCCAGTGCAGCGCGAGCGTCGTCTTGCCGGAGCCGCCGATCCCGGACAGGACCGCGACGCGCGGGCCGGGCCCGGTGAGCGCGTCGAGGGCCGCGAGCTGGCCCGACCGCCCGGTGAAGTGGACGGCGTCGGCGGGCAGCTGCGCGGGCGCCGGGAGCGACCGCGACGACGCGGTCTTCGGTGCGGCCCTGAGCGACGCGTCGTCGCGGAGGATCGCCGTGTACAGGTCCTTGAGCCGCTGGCCGGGGTCGATGCCGAGCTCGTCGGCGAGCTGGCGGCGGATCGAGTCGTATGTATCCAGCGCCTCGGCGGACCGGTCCTCCCGGTACAGCGCCGTCATGAGCAGCTCGGCCGCGTGCTGGCGGTACGGATGCCGCTCCAGGACCCGCCGCAGGTCCGCGACCACGGGCGCGCCGGTCGCGAGCCGCAGCTCCAGTTCCGCGCGGGCCTCCTCGGCGGCGGCGCGCTCCTCGTCCCACCGCAGCGCCCCCGCCTCGATGAGCCGCCCGGTCAGGCCCGCCAGGGCCGGGCCCCGCCACAGGTCCAGGGCCTCGCGCAGGGACTCAAGGGCCGCTTCGGGTTCGGACGCGGCGACCTGCTCGCGCGCGATCCGCGCGGCCCGCTGGAAGCGGAGCGAGTCGAGCTTCTCGGGGCCCACGCGCAGCCGGTAGCCGTCGCCGACGGTCTCCAGCTCGCTGGTCCCGGCCCGCAGCAGCAGGCCGCGCGCGGTGGCGACGGTGTTCTGGATCTGCCGCTTCGCCGTCGCGGGCGGGTCGTCGTCCCAGACCGCGTCCACCAGGCGGTGCAAGGGGATCACGCTGCCGGGCTCCAGCAGGAGCACGGCGAAGAGCCTGGGCAGGGTCCGGCCGGGCAGCGGCACGGGCAGGCCGTCCCATGCCAGTTGCAGCGGGCCGAGGATGCCGAAGTCCAAGGGCGCCACCTCCAGGGGGAGTCGAGGTGCGGGCCGGGCCGGAATTGGCGGTTCGCTCCAGTCTATGGGCATATCTTGATCATTTGGGAACGCTCGCAAGCCTTTCCGCTCAGTGAACGCGCGGTCGCGCACCGGCCCCGGCCTGCATCCGCATCCTGCTCGTGAAGCACTCGTGAACGTGTTGACCCCCTTGTATCGGATTCTCGACACATCGAGCAGCAGATCGAGGAGGAGCGATGTTCACAAGACAGCGTCCCGAAGCGCAGACCAGCCCCCGCGAGGCCCGCGCCAGGTTCCGGGACGGGCTGGTGGCCCACACCAGCGGCTGGTCCCAAGGGTACGTCCAGGCGAACCTGGTCAGCGTGCCGCGCAGGTACGCGATCAGTCTGCGCCGTTTCGCGGTGCGCAACCCGCGGGCCTGCCCCCTACTGGACGTGGTGGGCGCCGGGCGCTTCACCACGGACCTCGCCGAGGGCGCCGACCTGCGTCGGGACCTGCCCGCCTACCAGGTGTGGAGCCGCGGCCAGATGGTCGCCCGCCGCACCGACGTCGCGGACCTGTGGGACCGCGACCTGGTCACGTTCCTGCTGGGGTGCAGCTTCACGTTCGAGCCGCTCCTGGAGCGCGCCGGCATCCCGCTGCGCCACCTGGAGCAGGGAGTCAACGTCCCCATGTACCGCACCAACCGGAAGGCCCTGGGCGCCAGGCGCTTCCGCGGCCCCGTCGTGGTGTCGATGCGCCCGGTCCCGACCGACCTGGTCGCCCGCGCCGCCCAGATCACCATGGAGCTGCCGTTCGCCCACGGCGCGCCCGTCCACGTCGGCAGCCCCGCGATGCTCGGCGTCCGGGACCTCGACCGCCCCGACTTCGGCGACCCGGTGCGCCTCCACGACGGCGACGTCCCCGTGTTCTGGGCCTGCGGCGTGACGCTCCAGGAGGCCGTGGTGAAAGCCAAGCTGCCCTTCGCGATCACCCACGCGCCCGGGCACATGCTCATCACGGACCGCCGTGCCCGCACGGCGGACTCCGGCGAGATCAGGACCGTCCGATGAGCGGCGGCACGGTCACACCGCGCCCGCCGACGCCGAGGCCGCGGCCGGTTCCGGGAGGCGGAACATTCCCAGGAAGCGCTCTGCCATCGCCTGGTCGCCCTGGACGGTGACGCGCCCGGCGTGCAGCGACACGTCGAGGCTGCGCCCGCCCAGGGTCAGCCGCTTGAGCGTCTCCGCGTCGGTCCTGATGACCGCGTGCGGATGCTCGGGCCGGCCCGGCGCCAGGATCAGCTGCGCGTCGATGATCTCCGCGATGAACGGCCGGTCCCCGACCCACAGCTCGAACGCCGCGTCGAAGCCCTGCGCGGCCTGCGGCATGAACAGCGACCGCATCGACAGGATCAGCGCGTCGGCGCCCATCGGCGCGTCGAGCGGGATCGCCGCCGACCGGGCGCCCCACCGCAGCAGCAGCACGATCGGGCCCTCCAGCTCCCGGCCCCACTCGGTCAGCTCGTACACCTTCGACGCCGCGGGCGGCGGCAGCCGCCGCTTCCCGACGACCCCGGCGGCTTCGAGCTCCCGCAGCCGCTGCGACAGCACGTTCGCGCTGGCGCCGTGGAGCCCCGAGCGGAGGTCGGTGAAGCGCTTGGGGCCGAGCAGCAGCTCGCGGACGATGAGGAGCGACCAGCGCTCGCCGACGAGGTCGAGTGCGTGGGCCGCGGGGCAGCCTTCGCCGTAAGTGCGCACGGTGGCCTCCAGGAAAGGGACAGAAACCGCAGGTGAACGGCAACGCGGTAGTTCCCGTTCATCCTATGGTCCCGTTCCGCGAGCGACAAGTCCTGGGAAATGACCGGAACATCTCGGAACGGTAACGTGAGGTCGGTAAAAGGTACGTGACGTACCGCCCGTCGCGCTTGCGCGCCCTCGGATCATGCGGCACCATTCAGATCGTGCCTGAACTGACCGCCTCCTCGCTCATGGAGCACCACGAAGCCGCCAAGACGCTCGTCGCGCTCCTTGAGGGCAACGGCCGATTCATCGCCGGAGAGCCCCGCTACAAGCGCGACATCACCTCCGCGCGCCAGCACGCGCCGGGGCAGAAGCCCAGCGCCGTCGTCTTCACGTGCATCGACTCCCGCGTCACCGCCGAGTCCGTGTTCGACTGCGACTTCGGGCAGCTCCTGGTCGTGCGCACCGCCGGGCACGTCCCCGACCGGGCCGCCGTCGGCTCCCTGGAGTTCGCCGCCGCCGAGCTCGGCGTCTCCCTCGTCGTGGTCCTCGGCCACGAGCGGTGCGGCGCCATCAACGCGGCCCTCCACGCCGTCGCCGACGACACCCACGACCCGCGCACCGACTACCTCGTCGAGCAGCTGTGGCAGCCCGCGTCCCAGGCCCTCTCGGAGACCTCCGACGGCGAGGACGCGGCCCCGAAGGCCCTGCGCCTCCAGGTCCGCCGCACCGTCGCCGACCTCGGCCGCCGCGCCAACCTCGAAGGAGTCCTCGTCGTCGGCGCCGTCTACGACCTGGACACCGGCGAAGTGACGCTCATCGAGGAGAACTGACGGCCCCGGGCTGTCACAATCGGGGTATGAGCGACCAACCCTTGACCGGGGCCGAGATCGAACTCGCCCTCTCCGACCTGCCCGGCTGGAGCCACGAGCACGACCGGCTCCAGAGCACGTGGACCTTCGACGGCCACCTCCAGGCGCTCGCCGCCGCCACCGGCGTCGGCCTGCTCTCGGAGCGCCGCAACCACCACGCGGACCTGACGATCAACTACAACAAGCTCACCGTCTCGGTCACCACCCACTCGGCGGGCAGCAAGGTCTCCGCGAAGGACACCGAACTCGCGCAGGCCGTCAGCGCGCTCCTCGACTGAGTCAATCGCGCTCGATCGGCCTCCGGCCTTCTCGACTGACTTTCCCAGCCGATCGGCTGGCGTGCAAGGAGATCCGCAAGCGTCCCAATGTGTACGAACCGGCCCGGCGGGGAACCCCGCCGGACACCGGCCTCCTCGGTTGCACTCGGGAGCACGTCATGGACGCTTTCGCCACCCGCCCCACCAGGGCCCACCGGCGCATGGCCCTCTACCGCCTCGCGCAGGCCCGCCGCCGCGGCGCGATCGACGCCGACGAGTTCCGCCTCCGCCGCCAGCTCGCCCGCCGCGCCGAGACCCTCGCCGACCTCCAAGCGCTCCTGGAGGACTTCGCCACCGACTACGAGCAGGGCCGCGACCACTGGCGCTACGGGCGCTGGCGCCGGCCTGTGCGCGAAGGCCACGAACTGGAGATCCAGCGGTTCGTCGGCATCGCGCTCCTGGTGGCCGTGCTCATCGCCGCCGCCGTCCTCGTCTGGGGCGTCGTGGCGGTCGCCGGGCGCGTGAACTGAACCGGGCAGCGCTGCCGCATCGGCCTCGGCAGCGCCGCCCGGCGATCACTCGGGCGCGGTGAGCGCCCGGAGCTTCTGGGCGAGCCCTTCCAGGGCGTCGCCGATCCACGGCATCGACGCGGGCTCGTCGGAGACGAGGGCCGCGAGCCGCTCGGAGTCGTTCTCGCCGTACAGGCCAGGCACCGCCACGCGGATCGTCAGGCGCTCCGGGTCGTCGCCGAACGCGCTTCCCGGCAGGACCACGATCCCGAACCGCTCCAGCAGGACCTCCGCGAGGTCCGCACTCGTGGCGATACCCCAGTCGGCGGCCAGCGACGCGCGCAGCGGCTCGAAGTCCGGCCACACGTAGAACCCGCCCTGCGGCGGCATGACCTCGCACCCGGCGCCCGCGAAGACCTCCGCGACGGCGTTCGCGACCGACCCGTGGAGGCGCCGCGCCAGCGCGACCCGGTCGACCAGCTCCTGCGGGTCCGACCACGCGTACGCCGCGGCGTGCTGCATCGGCATCGGCGTCGAGGACCACAGCTCGGAGGCCGTGCCGCGCACCGACTCCCGCAGCCGCTCGCCGAGCGGCGAGTCCGGGAAGCGGGCGGCGCCGATCCTCCAGCCGCCGAGCGCGTAGTTCTTCGACAGCGACGTGGTCGTCACCGTGCGCTCGGGCGCCCACGCGGAGGGGGAGGGGAACGCGCCGGGCTCGAACACGAGGTCCCGGTAGATCTCGTCGGCGGCGATGATGAGGTCCAGCTCCCGCGCGGCCTCGCACAGGGCCTTGACCGACTGCTCGGAGGCGAGGCGCCCGGTCGGGTTGTCGGGCAGGGTGACCACGACGATGCGCGGGTCCCGCCCGGCGGCGCGGGCCGCGCGCACGGCCGCGTCCATGGCGTCGGCGTCCGGCACGCCCCCTTCGCCTTCGGGGACGGGCACGCGGATGGGGTCGCGGCCGAGCATCTCCGCCTGGGCCCCGTAGGAGACCCACGCGGGCTTGGGGAGGACCACGTCGCCCCCGGCGGCGTGGAGGAGCGCGAACAGGAGCGGCTTCGACCCGGGGCCGAGGAGCACCTGCTCCTTGGCGGTGGGGATCGCGCGGCGGGTCCAGTACCCGGCGGCGGCCTCGCGGGCCGCGTCGGTCCCGGCGACGGGGCCGTAGGCGGTCTGCCCGGCGGCCTGCGCAAGGCGCTGCCTCAGCAAGGGGTGCACGGGGATCCCCGCTTCCCCGAACCCGAGCGCGAGCACCTCCTGCCCGGCGGCGCGGCGGGCGGCGATCGCTTCGTTGGCGGCGAGGGTGGCGGAGACGGTCACGGGTGACTCCTCGTTGGAGACTGTCTGAACGGGACCCAGAGTCCTCCACAAGGAGCATCATCGCAAGTATTTCTACCTGTTGCCGAGGATAAGATTGCCTTATGCTCGATGTTCGCCGCCTGCGCCTCCTCTACGAGTTCGCCGCCCAGGGATCGATATCCGCCACTGCCGTCGCGACCGGCCAGACGGCCTCCGCGGTCTCGCAGCAGTTGGCCGCCTTGGAGAAGGAGGCCGGTGTCGCGCTCCTCGAACGCACCGCCCGCTCCGCCCAGCTGACCGACGCCGGGCGCCGCCTCGTCGAGCACACCGCCCTCATCCTGGAGGCGATCGACGCCGCCGAGACCGACCTCGCCGCCGAGTCCGCCGAGCCCCGCGGCCGGGTCACCGTCACCGCGTTCCCCACGGTCGCGGTCGCGCTGGCGGGCCCGATCGTGCGCCGCCTGCGCCGCCACCCCGAGCTCCAGATGGTCCTGCGCCAGCAGCACACGGTCAGCGAGTCGCTGGCGCGCGTGCGCTCGGGGGAGATCGACCTGGCCCTCATCGACGACTGGTCGGGCCAGCGCCGCCCGGCCACCGTGGGGCCCTTGACGTTCCACCACCTCGTGAAGGACCCCCTCGTCGCGGTCCTCCCCGCCCGCCACCGGCTCGCCTCGAAGGAGGTCCTGTCCGCGCACGAGCTCGCGGGCGAACCGTGGATCGCCTCCCCGGGCGGCGAGCCGTCCCGCACGGCCCTCGACCGCCTCTGGCGCGCGGAGGGCATCTCGGTCCCGGTCTCGGAGTTCGAGGGCCTCGACACGATCCTCACCCTCGTCGCCAAGGGCCTCGGCGTGACCGTGGCCCCGTGGATGGCCGCCGCCGAACGCCGCGACGTCGCCGTCCGCGCCGTCGCCGAGGAACTCCCCGGCCGCGACGTCTACGTCGTCCACCGCACGGCCTCCACCGGCCGCCCCGCGGTGATGACGGTCCTCCAGGCCCTCCACCAGGCGGCCCGGAAACTCATGACGGCCGCCGAGCGGTTCTGAACTGTCGTACCTCCGCGTCACCCTCGTATCGGGGGCCCGCACAGCGACACACCCGACCTCGTGACCCGCTCGCCCCCGGATGTCGTACCCGCCGGGCACCGTTGAAACCGGGGGCGGCCGAATCGCGACACGCCCGGGCGCGGGGCGCGTCAGCGCAGATGCGAAGGCGGATAAGGCGAGTCCTCGCCCTCCCACCCGTCGGCCTCCGCAGCCTCGGGCTTCGGCCGGGGCCGCTTCGGTTCTTTCACCTTGGGCTGCTTCGGCTTCGGGCGCCAGTGCACCAGGTACGCCGCGAGCCACGTGGTGATCGGCACGGCCGCGATGAGGCCGAGCGTGCCCGCCACCGACCGCACGATCTCCGTGGCGATCGTCTGGCTCGTGAGCACCTGCTCCAGCGGCCGGTTCGCCGCGGCGATGAGCACCAGCAGCGGGAGCGAGGCGCCCGCGTACGCGAGCACCAGCGTGTTCACCACCGACGTCAGGTGGTCGCGCCCGACCCGCATCCCCGACTTGTACAGCCGCGCGGGCCCCCACTTCGGGTTCGCCTTCGACACCTCGTCCACCGTGGCCGCCTGCGAGACCGTCACGTCGTCGATGACGCCGAGCGCGCCGATGAGGATGCCCGCCAGCAGCAGGCCCGACATGTCGATTGGATACTGGAGCGCGAGGTTCGTGGTGCTCTCGTCGAGCACCCCGTTCAGCTCCGCGAGCCGCACCGCCGCCTCCGCGAGCAGCACCGTGAGCACCAGCGACGCGAGCGTCCCGACCACGGCCACCGTCGTCGTCCGGTTCCACCCGTGCGCCAGGTACAGCGACACGAGCATGATCGCGGCCGCCCCCACGATCGCCACGAGCACGGGGGAGGACCCGTCGAGCACCGCGGGCACCATGAACAGCAGCACCACCGCGAACGTGACGCCCAGGCTCACCAGCGACCGCACGCCTTTCCACCGCCCGAACGCCACCACCGCGAGCGCGAACGCGATGACCAGCGCCCACAGCGCCCCGGCCCGGTCGTGGTCGATGATGTGGAACTGCTGGCCCGACACCGAGTCGGGCGTGTAGATGAGGATGACGTCGTCGCCCGCCTCGACCACCGGCGCGCCAGGGCCGCTCGGGATGTCGACCACGGCCTCCTCGCCGGAGAACTCGCCGCTGGTGATCGTCACGACGACCTCGCCGCACACGTCGACGACCTCGGCCTCCTCGGCGCTGCACTCGGTCTCGGTGACGGCGATGACCCGCCCGTCGACCTCGGTCCCGTACTCGTCGATCGCGGCGTCCTCGACGCCCTGCGGCCACAGCAGGATCATGCCGATGACCGTGGCGATCGCGGCCGGGACCAGGATCCACAGCGCGGCCCGGGGAACGGCGTCGTTGGGGATGAGGTGGCCGTGGCTGTGCTTCACCGGTTCGTCGTGCTTCACAGGATCGTCGTTCACGTCCGAGAGCCTACGGCCCCGCGCCCGCCCGGGCGCGCAGCAGCGCGCCCGGGGCCGCCCACAGCGGACATACGCCGTGAACCGTCCGCAGCCATCTGGGGACTCGTCCTGCAGCGCTCCAGTCGCCGAGGGTCAGGGCCTTCAAACGTCCACGGGGTCGACCCACCGGACCGCGGAGTAATTGCGCCACAAGTGGAGCAGTGCCGGGTCTCCGTGTACGGCGAGGTCGTCGAAGGGAAGCCGGTTCCACAGCGCCAGGTACAGCAGCTCCACCGGGCCCTCGATGACGCAGTGCGGGGACTCGACCTCGCTGAACGTCACGAGCGGTCCCGTGTCGGTGGGGTGCACGTACCAGTCGCCGCGGCCCGGCGGGAGGTCGGTGGCGTGGATGTGGAGCACTGAAGGCCGCAGTGCCCGCACCCTGCTCGACGGGCGGCCGTGGAACCCCAGCAGCAGCTCGTCGATGCCGTCGGCCGCGAATTCGGGGCCGACCGGTGATATCTCGTCGCCGCGCGCCTGTTCGGCGTCGACGCGGTGGATGGTCGTCTCGTGGGCCTGTCTGCGGACCCAGAAGCGCCGTGAGGACTGAGCGGGGAACACCTGCCAGCACTGGAGGTCGTCGGGGGCGGCTTCCAGCACCGCCGCGAGCCGCATGAGGCCCTCCCTGACCCAGTCGACCAGCAGGTCGTCGTGGGGCGTGGGCCCCACGATGCGCTGGAAGTCCTGCTTGCGGGGATCGTAGGGCAGGGCTCCGCCCACGATCGCCGCCGCCCAGCGATGGACGGTCCCGATATGGGTCAAGAGGTCCTTGACGATCCACCCCGGGCAGGTGGGCACGAGCGCGTTCAATGCGAGTTCCCCACCAGCGACAGCGATCCGCTCCCCTTCGGTGCGCAGCACGTTGATTTGGTCGCCGATGTTCATCCTCTGAAGTTTCGCACCTGTGTCGTGAATTACGCAAGTTCGGCGGTGGACCGATACACAAGTGTTAAACCGGTGTAGCACTGGCGAGTCGGACATCAATGGGACCGTTCACCACGGGAGTCGCCCGGGCACTCCCGTGCGGGGCGTAGGTTCGACGGATGCAGCACCGGCTCATCGTCGTCACCGACCGGCACGGGTGCCCGCGCCCGCTCGCCGACCAGGTCGCGCTCGCCCTCCGCGGCGGGCCGTTCGCCCTCGTCCTGCGCGACAAGGACCTCTCGTGGGAGGAGCGCCACCACCTGGCCGCCGAACTGGGCATCCTCGTCGCCGAGTACGGCGGCGTCCTCATCGTCGCCGACCCCGAGGCTCCGGTGGCCGCCGCGCACCTCTCGGCCGCCCGGGCCGTCCCCGACCCGCGGCCGGTCCTGGTCGGCCGGTCCGTCCACGCGGGCGAGCCGATCGACCCGGGCCTGGACTACTGCACGTACTCGCCGGTGTGGCCCAGCGACTCGAAGCCGGGCTACGGCCCGGCGATCGGGCCCGCCGCGCTGGCCGAGGTCTGCGCGGCGAGCCCGGTCCCGGTGTACGCGCTCGGCGGCGTGGACGGCCCGGACCGGGCCCTCGCCGCGAGGGAGGCGGGTGCGGCGGGGGTCGCGGTCATGGGCCAGGTCATGCGCGCCGACGACCCGGAGCACGAGATCCGCGCGCTCCGGGGCGCGCTGGTCTGAACCGCGCTAGCGGTCGAGGCCGTTGGCGGCGATGACCTTCGAGTAGAACTTCGCGCTCGACTTCGGGGTGCGCTTCTGGGTCGCGTAGTCGACGTGGACGATGCCGAAGCGCTTGTCGTACCCGAAGGCCCACTCGAAGTTGTCCATGAGCGACCAGGCGGTGTAGCCGCGCACGTCGGCCCCGGCCTCGATCGCGTCGTGGACAGCGGCGATGTGGGAGCGCAGGTAGGCGACGCGCTCGACGTCGTCGACCTCGCCGTCCTCCCCGGGCCCGGTCGGGTAGGCCGCGCCGTTCTCGGTGACCATCGTGGCGACGCCGTAGTCCTTGTGGAGGCGCACCAGCAGGTCGGTCAGGCCGGTCGCGTCGATCGCCCAGCCCATGTCGGTGTACTCCAGGCCCTCGGGGGTGTAGTTCTCCACGTTGAACGTGCCGGGGCCGACCGGGCTCTCGGGCACGCCGGCCTTGGCGCGCACCCAGGTCGGGCTGTAGTAGTTGACGCCGAGCAGGTCGATCGGCTGGTTGATCGCCTCCAGGTCGCCGTCCTGCACGAACGACCAGTCGGTGTGGTGCTGCGTGCGCGCCAGGACCTCCGCGGGGTACTCGCCGCGCAGGATCGGGTCGAAGAACACGCGGTTGGCGATGCCGTCGACGGTGTGCACCGCCTCCTCCTCGCCGCGGACCTGCGTCGGGTTGAGCACGATCGACACCTGCTCCGCCCCGGCGGCGCGCAGCGCCTGCACGGCGAGGCCGTGGCCGAGGTTGAGGTGGTGGACGGCGGCGAGCGCGGCGGCGGGCTCGGTGCGGCCCGGCGCGTGGTGGCCGTTGCCGTAGCCGAGGTACGCGGAGCACCACGGCTCGTTCAGGGTCCACCAGGTGTGGACGCGGTCGGAGAGGCGGGCGCCGACGATCGCGGCGTACTCGCCGAAGCGCTCGGCGGTCGCGCGCTCGGGCCAGCCGCCGCGGTCCTCCAGGTTCTGGGGGAGGTCCCAGTGGTAGAGCGTCGGCATGGGCTTGATGCCGGCGGCGACGAGCTTGTCGACGAGGCGGTCGTAGAAGTCGAGCCCGGCGGGGTTCGCGGGCCCGGAGCCGTCGGGCTGGATGCGCGGCCACGCGATCGAGAACCGGTAGGTGTCGACGCCGAGCGAGGCCATGAGCGCCACGTCCTCGTCGACCCGGTGGTAGTGGTCGCAGGCCACGGCCCCGGACTGGCCGCGCCAGGTCTTCCCCGGCGTCGCCGAGAACACGTCCCAGATGGACGGGCCCCGGCCGTCCTCGTTCGCCGCCCCCTCGATCTGGTAGGAGGCCGTCGCGGTCCCCCACAGGAATCCCTCGGGGAAGGTCAGCTGCGTCATCGGATGGCACCTTTCTCCGCCGCGCGACCGGGTTCCTCCGCGGCGCGGCGCTGGATGGAAACGAGTTGCCGGGCTCCGGAATGATACGCCACTGGAATCGCTCCCATCGAACAGGGAGGGACAGATATCGATCCAATCGCGCCCGGTAACGATTCAGCAATGCACACTTGACATTCACTGTTACCCAGAGCACCATTGCCAGCGTCGCCACGACGGCGGGTCAGGCAGCCCCTACCTGGTGTGGGACCGATGAGAGCGGTTTCACCGAGGGCCGGGGGCAGGGAGGCAGCCGCCCAGCCGGGCGCACGAAACCTGCGAAGAGAGGGAAACCCCGATGAGCAAGACCCGACGAATTACCTGCCTAGCGGCTGCCGCCAGCGTCATCGCGCTCGCCGCGGCGGCGTGCGGCGCACCCGAGGAGGACGGCGACGACCGCGGAGCCCTCCCGGACGACGCCACCGACTGCGCCAACTACGAGCAGTACGGCGACCTCGAAGGCGAGACCGTGTCCATCATGGGCTCGATCCTCGACGCCGAGGCCGACGAGATGCAGGAGGCCTGGTCCTACTTCGAGTCCTGCACCGGCGCCACCATCGAGTACGAGGGCACCGCCCAGTTCGAGGCCGACATGAAGGTCCGCGTCGACGGCGGCAACGCCCCCGACATCGCGCTCTTCCCGCAGCCCGGCCTCATGTCCCAGTTCAAGGACGACCTCGTTCCCGCGTCCGACGAGCTCAGCGCGCTCGCGACCGAGGGCTGGACCGAGGACTGGCTCAACTACGGCACCATCGACGGCACGCTCTACGCGGCCCCGAACTCCTCGAACGCCAAGTCGTTCATCTGGTACTCGCCGTCCTTCTTCGCCGACAACGGCTACGAGGTCCCGCAGACCTGGGACGAGCTGATCGCCCTGTCGGACACCATCGCCGAATCCGGCGTCACGCCGTGGTGCGCGGGCTTCGAGTCCGGCGGCGCCACCGGCTGGCCCGGCACCGACTGGATCGAGGACATCGTGCTCCGCGAGGGCACCGACGTGTACGACCAGTGGGTGAGCCACGAGATCCCGTTCAACGACCCGCAGATCGTCACCGCGATCGACAAGGCCGGCTCGATCCTCCAGAACGAGGACTACATCTTCAACGGGACCGACACGATCTCCACGACCGCGTTCCAGACCGCGGGCCACCCGATCCTCGACGGCTCCTGCGCCTTCTACCGGATGGCGTCCTTCTACGGCGCCATGTGGCCCGAGGGCACCACGGTCGCCGAGGACGGCGACGTGTTCGCGTTCCGCTTCCCCGAGTCCAACGAGGGCGACAACACCATGCTCGTCGGCGGCGAGTTCGTGGCCGCGTTCAGCGACTCCGAGGCCACCGAGGCGACCCGCCAGTTCCTCGCCTCCGAGCTGTACCACAACTCGCGCCTCCAGACCGGCCCGTGGAGCACCGCCCGCCAGGGCGTCGACCCGGCCAACGCCACCACGCCGATCAACCAGTTCGCGACCGAGATCCTGACCGACCCTGCCGTCACCGTCCGCTTCGACGGCTCGGACCTCATGCCCGGCGAGGTCGGCGCCTCGTCCTTCTGGACCGGCATGGTCGAGTGGGCCGACGGGGCCAAGGACTCCCAGCAGATGGCCGACGACATCGAGAACTCCTGGCCGTAGCCCCGGCCTGAGCCTTCGATGCCGGACCGGACGGGACCCTCGGGCCCCGTCCGGTCCGGCACCCGGACACCTGGAGTCACAACGTGCAACTCTCAGATCTCACCGAGCGGTTCGGACTGCTGGCCGTCGGCCTCGTGGTCTTCGCCGCCGTCCTCCTGGCCCTCTACGGGCTCGCCGAACTCGCCTCGCGCCGCAACCGCAGCCGCGTCGTCGCCGCGGTGTTCCTGGCCCCGGCCGTCATCTTCCTGCTCGTAGGGCTCGTCTACCCGGCGGTGCGCACCGTCGCCATGTCGTTCTACAACGGCGACGGCACCGAGTTCATCGGCCTGGACAACTACGCCTGGGCGGTCTCGGACCCCGACGCCCTCCAGACGCTCATCAACACCGCGCTGTGGATCGTCATCGTCCCGCTGCTGTCGACCGCGCTCGGCCTGCTGTACGCGGTGCTCATCGACGGCAGGCGCGGCGAGCGCACCTACAAGGCGCTCGTCTTCCTGCCCATGGGCATCTCCTTCGTGGGCGCCTCGATCATCTGGAAGTTCATCTACCAGTACGAAGCGTCCGGCGACCAGACCGGCCTGCTCAACCAGATCGTCGTCTGGTTCGGGAACGACCCGATCAACTGGCTCAACGAGGCGCCCTGGAACAACCTCCTGCTCATGGTCGTCCTGGTGTGGATCGAGGTCGGCTTCGCGACCGTGGTCCTCTCCGCCGCGCTCAAGGGCGTCCCGACCGAGATCGTGGAGGCCGCCCGCATCGACGGCGCCAGCCCGGCCGAGATCTTCTGGAACGTCACCGTGCCCTCGATCCGCTCGGCCATCGTCGTCGTCGCCGTCACCGTCTTCATCGCCACGCTCAAGCTGTTCGACATCGTGCGGGCCATGACCGGCGGCCACCACGGCACCGACGTCCTCGCCCACAACATGTGGGACCAGGCGTTCCGACTCGGCAACGACGGGCGCGGCGCGACCATGGCCGTCCTGCTGTTCCTGCTCGTCATCCCCGTCGTCATCTACCAGGTGCGCAACATGCGCCGCCAGGAACTGGAGGCCCGATGAGCACCGGCACGACCAGCCCCGACACCGAGGCCGCCCCGAAGCCCCCGGCCATCGGCGAGAGCCGCGGGGACCGCCTGCGCCGGGTCCTCGGCAGCCGCCTCGGCTCCGTCCTGGCGATCGTCATCGCCGCGGTCTGGACGGTCCCGACGCTCGGGCTCTTCATCTCGTCGCTGCGTCCCGAGGACGACATCCGCGAGACCGGCTGGTGGACGATCTTCAGCAACCCGTCGTTCACGCTGGACACCTACAACTACGTCCTCTACTCGACGTCGCAGGGCGGCGGGCTCATCCGCAACCTGATCAACACCGTCGTCATCACCATCCCCGGCGTGCTCGTCCCGGTGGCCTTCGCGGCCATGGCCGCCTACGCCCTGGCATGGATCGACTTCCGCGGCCGGAACCTCCTGTACCTCGCGATCTTCGCGCTCCAGGTGGTCCCGCTGCAGCTGGCGCTCATCCCGCTGCTGTCCTTCTTCAGCCAGGGCCTGCACATCGGGTCGGTCACCATCATGCCGGCGTGGGAGCTGAGCGGGGTGGAGACGATCGTCCAGGTGTGGATCGCCCACTCGATCTTCGGCCTGCCGCTGGCGATCTTCCTGCTGCACAACTTCATGCGGGAACTGCCGGCCGACGTCATGGAAGCCGCCCGGATCGACGGCGCGAGCCACTCGCAGATTTTCCGACAGGTGGTCCTGCCGCTGGTGACGCCCGCGCTGGCCTCGATCGGGATCTTCCAGTTCCTGTGGGTGTGGAACGACTTCCTGGTCGGGCGCACCTTCGGCGGCGGCGAGTCGACGCGGCCGCTCACGGCCGTCCTCGGCGACATGGCCGGGACGTGGGGCTTCAGCTGGACGCGGCTCCCGGCCGCGGCCTTCATCGCGATCATCGTGCCCCTGGTGGTGTTCCTGCTGCTCCAGCGCTACTTCGTGCGCGGGCTGCTCGCGGGCTCCGTCAAGGGCTAGCGGCGAACTCAGGGCGGGGAGGGGCCGGTGCCCCTCCCCGCTCTCGCGCTATCTGGCGCCGCGCCACAGCTCCTGGAAGAACTCCGCGTACAGGTCCGCGACGGCCTGGTTGGAGACGCGCAGCAGGTTGTCGTCGGCGTGCTTCATCGCGTTGCCCTGGAGGTTGTGCGTCCCGGTCCACACCACCGCACGGCGGGTGCCCCCGAAGTACGCCTCCGCGACGATGAACTTGCTCCGCATCGAGTCGTGCACGCGCACATTGGAAGCGCCGAGCTTGTCCTCCAGCCATCCGGGGCTGCTCGTGGCCGCGTCGAGGACCACGACCCGCACCTGGCACCCGAGGCCCTGGATCCGGTCGAGCTCCGCGCGCACCGCGGGCCGGTTGGACTGGAAGTTGGCGTGCCCCACCAGGACCCGGTCGCCGTCGCCGCACTTGGTGATCTCGCCGAGCTGCTCCGCCACCGGGTCGGGCCCGCGCGGGAACACCCACGCCCGCGCGAGGTCGGTGGTGGTCGCCTTGTTCTTGTCGGTCCACCCGTCCCAGTTCCCGGCGTACAGGCGGCTCCAGAACCCGCTGTAGAAGTCGTACAGCGCCCGGTCGCCGTGGACGCCGAGCATGTTGTTCGCCTGCGTCGTGTGCGAGCGCACGAAGCTGAGGCTCGTCACGAGCACCGTCGGCTCGCCGCCCTTGTCGATGAGGAAGAACCGGTTGTGGTCGGGGCCCTTGCGGGTGCCGTCGGCGTTCGGCAGGCACCCGCCCTTGCACTGCTTGACCTGGACGCCCGCGTTCTTCAGCTTCCTGATGACCGGGTCGTTCGCGGTGGGCTTGGAGCTGAGCTGCCCGACGACGGCCCGCACGTCGACCCCGCGGCCCTCGGCGGCGACCATGGCCTCGGCCAGCGGCGTCACCGGCTGGTCCAGCGACCACTGGTAGACCGCGGCCCTGACGGTGTCGCCCTTGCCGGTGGCGTTGATCTGCCTGACGATCTCGTTGATGATCGTGCTGTCCTTGCGCTCGCCGCCTGGGTTGGCGCGGCACACCGTGTAGGCGCCGGTGCGGACGCACCCGGTGACCCCGGCCTGCGCCGGGGCGGGCACCACGGCGGCCATGAGGAAGGCGCCGGCGGCGGCCAGCGCGAGGAGCTTGCGGTTCATGCCAGGTCTCCCGTCGGTCGTACTGGACATGAAGATGTCACGTCTTACGTGACGCGGGGAGACTTCTGTCGGCTACAGGACGTTCGGCGAGGTAGGGCGGTCACGGCCGTGTAATTTCCACCAGGGCGAAATCGCGTTGTTGTCAGGCGGATTCCTGGAAACGTCGGTCGGATAGCCGACGGTCTCTCGACAATTGAAGGAGCAACCCGGAATTCGTCGTCAGGAGAGACCCATGAGCTCGTACGCGGCAAGTGAACTGCCAGAGGAGTTCCGGCAGACGCTCACCGATCCGGTGAAGCAGGACTCCGAACACGATGAGCCCCAGGTCCTCGCGGAGGACCAGCCCCGCCAGCCCGAACTGGCCGGCAACGCCTGGCTGCTGCTGGGCATCCTCCTCCTGGTCGCGGTGGGCGTCCTGATGCTCCTCATCTTCGCGTCGGGCGGCAACGCCGACTCGTCGATGATGCTCTGACGGGCGCCGAGCGAGAACCCTCACTGCGGTCGCGTCCGGATGGCCGCCGCCATCCGGCAGTGAGAAGATCGTCCACGTGGAAACCTGGCGTGGAATAGACGCGACTCCAGAGGGCTGGCCCGCATCCGTCGTCGCGATCGGCGTGTTCGACGGCGTGCACCGCGGCCACGCCGCGCTCGTCCGCACGGCCGCGAAGGCCGCCGCGGAGCGCGAGGCGCGCTGCGTCGTCGTCACCTTCGACCCGCACCCGACGGCCGTGGTCGCGCCGCACGCGGTCCCGGCCCAGCTCGCGTCCGTCGACCGCCGCATCGAGCTCCTCGAATCGCTCGGCGTCGACGCGGTGTGCGTGCTGCCGTTCACGAAGGAGCTGTCGCAGCTCAGTCCCGAGTACTTCGTGCGGCACGTCCTCGTCGGCGGCCTCCACGCGAAGGCCGTCGTCGTCGGCGAGAACTGGCGCTTCGGCCACAAGGCCGCCGGGAACGTCGAGACCCTCGCCGAACTCGGCGTCGAGTACGGCTTCGAGGTCCTGCCGCAGACGCTCACCGCCGATACTGTGCCAATGGACGGCTCGCAAGCTTCGCCGACGGAGGTCTACTCGTCCACCCGCGTGCGCAAGCTCGTCGCCGAGGGCGACGTGGCCGCGGCCGCCGAAGTCCTCGGCCGCGACTTCGGCGTCGAGGGCACCGTGGTCCACGGCGAGGGCCGCGGCGGCACGGCCCTCGGCTTCCCGACCGCGAACCTCGACGTCCCCGCCGGGATGGCGATCCCCGCCGACGGCGTCTACGCGGGCTGGTTCTGCCGCGGCTCCCAGCGGCTGCCCGCCGCGATCAGCGTCGGCACGAACCCGACCTTCCAGGGCTCGGCCCGCACGGTCGAGGCCTACATCCTCGACTTCGACGGCGACCTCTACGGTGAGCACGTTCGCCTCGACTTCACCGCCCGCCTGCGCGGCCAGGTCGCCTTCACCGGCATGGAGCCGCTGATCAAGCAGATCGAGACGGACGTCGCAGACACCCGCCGGGCCTTGGAGCTGGAGTAACGCCCCTGCTAATGTGGCAAAGTTACAACTGACCAGCCTGCACGACACCGCGGACTGGCCTTGAATCGAAATGGAAGGGTGTTCGAACATGGCGCTCGACGCTGTCAAGAAGGCCGAGATCATCAAGGAGTACGCCACCTCTGAGGGCGACTCCGGCTCGACCGACGTGCAGGTGGCGATCCTGACCCACCGCATCAAGGAGCTCACGGCTCACGTCCAGACGCACAAGCACGACCACCACTCGCGTCGTGGCCTGCTGCTGCTGGTCGGCAAGCGCCGCCGCCTCCTCAAGTACCTGAAGAAGGAAGACATCGCGCGCTACCGCGGCCTCATCGAGCGCCTCGGCATCCGCGACAACGCCTGATCGCAGACTTGACGACAGGGAGCGCCCCGCACCGGGACGCTCCCTTCGCCGTGCCCGGCGCCGCCGTTATCCCGCCTCACTTTCGCTTCGCGGCTGCCGCCGCGTCGGCCGGGTAACGTAAGGTGGCAGTTGAGCAACACGCTCCACCGCAGCGCCTCGTGCGAGGCGCGGCGCGGCCCGCCTGAGACCGCACCGGTCCTCGGTAGTGGCATCCGGATCGCCCCGCGAGGGGGCAGGACATCCGAGTGCTTCGATCGAAGACCGGAAAGCGTGGCGGGAGACGCGCTTCCCGAACTACACAGTGCTACGGCACGACAAGGAGATCGACACTCTATGTCCGATAACGACCGGACACCCGAGGCGTACAACCTCGGGGATCACCACGCCACCGCCGTCATCGACAACGGCGAGTACGGCATCCGCAAGATCCACTTCAGCACCGGCCGCCTGGCGAAGCTCGCCCAGGGCTCCGCGATCGTCCAGATGGACGACACCGTGGTCCTCTCGACCACGTCGGCGTCGAAGAACCCGAAGGACCACTTCGACTTCTTCCCGCTCACCGTCGACATCGAGGAGCGGATGTACGCCGCGGGCCGCATCCCCGGCTCGTTCTTCCGCCGCGAGGGCCGCCCCTCCGAGAACGCGATCCTCATCTGCCGCCTCATCGACCGCGGCCTGCGCCCGTCCTTCGTGTCGGGCCTGCGCAACGAGGTCCAGGTCATCGGCACGATCCTCGCCGTCGACGCGAAGGACGAGTACGACGTGGTCGCCATGAACGGCGCCTCCATGTCGACGCAGCTCGCCGGGCTGCCGTTCTCGGGCCCGCTGGGCTCGACCCGCGTCGTCCTCATCGACGGCACCTGGGTCGCGTTCCCGACCCTGGAGCAGATCGAGAAGGCCACGTTCGACATGGTCGTCACCGGCCGGGTCCTCGACTCGGGCGACGTCGCGATCATGATGGTCGAGGCCGAGGCCACCGACAACACCCTCAGCCTCATCGCCTCGGGCGGCACCAAGCCGACCGAGGAGGTCGTCGCCGAGGGCCTCGAAGCCGTCAAGCCGGTCATCGCCGAGCTGGTCCGCGCCCAGGCCGAACTGGCCGCGGTCGCCGCCAAGCCCGTCGCCGACTACCCGCGCTTCCCCGACTACCTCGACGACGCCTACGCGGCCGTCGAGGCGGCCGTGACCGCCGAGCTGGACCAGGCGCTCCAGATCGCCGACAAGACCGAGCGCCAGGACGAGCTCGACCGCGTCAAGTCCGTCATGCTGGAGAAGGTCGGCGCCGACTTCGAGGGCCGCGAAGGCGAGCTGTCCGCCGCCCTCCGCTCGCTCACCAAGAAGCTGGTCCGCAAGCGCGTCATCAACGAGGGCGTCCGCATCGACGGCCGCCTCCCCGCGTACATCCGCCCGCTGGGCGCGGAGGCCGGCATCCTGCCGCGCGTCCACGGCTCGGCCCTGTTCGAGCGCGGCGAGACCCAGATCATGGGCGTCACCACGCTGAACATGCTGCGCATGGAGCAGGCCATCGACACGCTGTCGCCGGTCTCGAAGAAGCGCTACATGCACAACTACAACTTCCCGCCGTACTCGACCGGCGAGACCGGCCGCGTGGGCTCGCCGAAGCGCCGCGAGATCGGCCACGGCGCGCTCGCCGAGCGCGCCCTCGTGCCGGTGCTCCCGAGCCGCGAGGAGTTCCCGTACGCGATCCGCCAGGTCTCCGAGGCGCTCGCGTCGAACGGCTCGACCTCGATGGGCTCGGTCTGCGCGTCCACGATGTCGCTGATGAACGCGGGCGTGCCGATCAAGGCGCCGGTCGCGGGCATCGCGATGGGCCTCATCTCCGAGGAGACCGACGAGGGCACCAAGTACGTGACCCTCACCGACATCCTCGGCGCCGAGGACGCCTACGGCGACATGGACTTCAAGGTCGCCGGCACGCCTGAGTTCGTGACGGCCCTCCAGCTGGACACGAAGCTCGACGGCCTGCCGTCCGAGGTGCTGGCGCAGGCGCTCCAGCAGGCCAACGACGCCCGCCACGCGATCCTCGACGTCATGCTCGACGCGATCAGCGAGCCGGGCGAGCTGGCCGCGTCCGCGCCGCGGATCACGACCCTGAAGATCCCGGTCGACAAGATCGGCGCGATCATCGGCCCGAAGGGCCAGACGATCAACCAGATCCAGGACGACACGGGAGCGGACATCACCGTCGAGGACGACGGCACGATCTACGTGTCGGCGGAGAACGGCGAGGCCGCGGCCGCCGCGGTAGAGACGATCAACGCCATCGCGAACCCGACGCTCCCGAACGTGGGCGATCGGTTCCTGGGCACGGTCGTCAAGACCACCGACTTCGGCGCGTTCATCTCGCTGGTGCCGGGCCGCGACGGCCTCCTGCACATCTCGAAGGTCGGCGACGGCAAGCGCGTCGAGCGGGTCGAGGACGTCCTCGGCGTCGGCGACAAGATCGAGGTCGAGATCGGCGACATCGACAACCGCGGGAAGATCTACCTCGACAAGGTCTACCCGGAGGGCCAGGAGCCCGAGGGCTACAAGAAGGGCCGCCCGGCCGAGCGCAAGGAGTCCCGCGGCGAGCGGGGCGACCGCGGTGACCGCGGCCCGCGCCGCGACCGCGAGCGCGGCGGGGACCGGGGCGAGCGCCGCGACCGCGGCGAGCGCTCCGAGCGCTCCGAGGGCGGGGACCGCGACGGCGAGCGCCGCCGCCGCCGCACCCGCCGCACCGAGGACGCCGGAGGCTCGGAAGAGTAGATGAGTCGCCCCCAGACTCGCACGCTCATCGACGACCCGCTGGGCGGCACGGTCCGAGTGACCGTGCTGCCCGGCGGTTTGCGTGTGCTCACCGAAACCGTCCCGACCATGCGCTCGGCCTCTGTCGGCGTGTGGGTCGGGGTGGGGGCCCGCGACGAGGCCCCCGAGCTCGCCGGCGTCTCGCACTTCCTGGAGCACCTGCTGTTCAAGGGGACCGCGAAGCGCACGGCCACGGAGATCGCCGAGGCGATCGAGGCCGTCGGCGGCGAATCGAACGCGTACACCGCGCGGGAGCTGACCTGCTTCTACGCGCGGGTCCTCGACGACGACCTGCCGATCGCCGTCGACGTGCTCGGCGACGCCATGTGCGCGTCGCTCGTGACCCCCGCCGACGTCGAGGTCGAGCGCGACGTGATCCTGGAGGAGATCGCCGCGTCCCAGGACGAGCCCTCCGACGTCGTCCACGAGCTGTTCTCCCAGGCCCTGTTCGGGAACGGCGCGCTCGGGCGCGACATCGCCGGCGACCCGAAGACCGTGCGGGCGCTGACGCGCGCGCAGATCAACGACTTCTACCGGCACCACTACCAGGCCCCGAACCTGACGGTGTGCGCCGCGGGCGGCGTCGACCACGGCGAGACCGTCAAGCTCGTGCAGGAGGCGTTCGCGCCGCTGCTGGGCGGCACCGACGTGCCCCGCCAGCGCCGCCACGACGAGTCGGTCCTGCCCGGGCCGCGGCGGCTCCTGGTGGAGCGCCACGACACCGAGCAGGCGCACCTGGTGGTCGGCTGCCGCCTGTTCTCGCGGCACGACCCCCGCAAGGACGCCTTCGAGGTCATGAACAACATCCTCGGCGGCGGCATGTCCTCGCGCCTGTTCCAGTCGGTGCGCGAGCAGCGCGGCCTGGCGTACACGGTGTACTCGTTCACCTCGTACTTCGCGGACACGGGCTCGTTCGGCGTCTACGCCGGGTCGAACCCCGACAAGGTCCACCAGGTGCGCAAGCTCGTGCTCGCGGAGCTGGAGCGGATGGCGTCCGAGGGCGTCACCGACGAGGAGCTGCTGCGCGGCAAGGGCATGAGCCGCGGCGGCATGGTCCTGTCGATGGAGGACTCCGGTTCGCGCATGAACGCGCTGGGCCGCGCGGAGCTGCTGTACGGCGAGCACCTGAGCCTGGAGCGGGAGCTGGCGGACATCGAGGCGGTCACGTCGGAGCAGATCCGGTCGGTGTCCGCGGAGATCCTGTCGCAGCCGATGACGATCGCGGCCGTGGGGCCGTTCGACGAGAAGGACTTCCGATGATCAAGGTGGGGGTGCTCGGCGCCCGCGGCCGGATGGGCCGGGCGACGTGCGAGGCCGTGGACGCCGCGGACGACATGGAGCTGACGGCGACGGTGGTGCGGGACGAGCCGCTCGACAAGGTCGCCGGATGCGACGTGGTCGTGGACTTCACGCTCCCGGGCACGGTCATGGACAACCTCGCGTGGTGCACCGACCGCGGCATCCACACCGTGGTCGGCGTGTCCGGGTTCGACGCGCAGCGCCTGGACGCGGCCCGCGGCATCCTCGCCGCGGACCCCGAGGTCGGGTCGGTGATCGCCCCGAACTTCGGGATCGGCGCGGTCCTGATGATGCAGTTCGCGGCGAAGGCCGCGAAGCACTTCGACTCCGCAGAGATCATCGAGGCGCACCACCCGCGCAAGGTCGACGCGCCTTCGGGCACGGCCGTGCACACGGCGCGGCTCATCGCCGCGGCGCGCGCCGAGGCCGGGCTCGACGGGATGCCCGACGCGACGGAGACCGACCCGATGGGGGCGCGCGGCGCCGACGTCGACGGCGTCCACGTCCACGCGATCCGCTCGGCCGGGTACGTGGCGAGCCAGGAGGTCCGCTTCGGTGGGCCCGGCGAGCGGTTCGTCATCTCCCACGACTCGCTCGACCGCGAGTCGTTCATGCCGGGCGTGCTGCTGGCGATCCGCGAGGTCGTCAAGCGCCCGGGCCTGACGGTCGGCCTGGACGACCTGCTCGACTGAAGTATTCGCGAAAAGGCGCCCGCCAGAACGGCGGGCGCCTTTTCGCGTGTCGTCTACTCCGAGGCCGTGGGGCTCTCGGTGCCCGCCTGCTCCTCGGGGCTGGTGCTGGGGGTCGGCTCGGAGCCGCCCTGCCCGGAGTCGGTGGTGGTCTCCTCGCTCGGCGTCGACGCGTCGTCGCTGGGGGAGGTCGACTCCGAGGGCGTCGCGTCGCCGGTCGGCTCGTCGGTGGTGGCCTGGTCGGTGGGGTCCTCGGAGGCGCTCTCGGTCGGGTCGACCGTGTCGGTCTCGGTGGTGTCGGCGGTCTCGTCGGGGGTGTCGGAGACGGTGGCCTGGTTGTCGTCGTGGATGAACCGGCCGGGGTCGCCGGTGAAGATCCCGAGGAGGAACAGGGTGCCGACGGTCAGGCCGAAGACGAGGACGCTGGAGATCGCGATCGCGAGGACGGTCTTCTTGCGGGAGTTCACGTCGGTGACGCGGCCCTCGGGTTCGAGGTCGGGGACCTCCATCTCGACGGTCTCGTCCCGCGTGGAGTGGAGCTGCGCGGTCTCGGGGATCTTCGCGGTCGCGCTGGCGCTCCCGGTCTCGGGGGCCTGCTCGGCGGCGTGCTCGACGGTGGCCGCGGTGACCTTGCCGCGGGCGGTGGGGGCCATGGCCGCGATCTGCGACTTGATGCGCTCGCCGGTGGAGCGCATGGCCCGGAGGATGAGGACCGCGCCGATCGAGGAGCAGACGCTGAGGACGGCGGTGCCCGCGACGGTGCCCCAGATGTTGAGGACCTTCGCGAGGAGCGCGCCGATGACGGTGGCGCCGGCCGCGGCCAGGACCTGTCCGATGCTCAGTTCCAGGCCGGGCTCTTTGTCCTTGTGGCCCTTGCTCTTCGAGCGGTACTGAGTCAACGGCCCTCCCCGTGGTCGTGATCGTTCCGCGACGCGGACGGACTCACCAGGATACGGGCCGTGCACGGAGCGACTACGGTTTGTGCGCGAACTAACGGGTCCGCAGAGGGGCCCGCGGACGGGTCAGCGGGTGAGGCCCGTGGAGTGTCGCCGCAGCGCGAACCACTGCCACAGCCACAGGAGCGCCCCGATGACGACGACCGACCCGATCCCGGCGATCACGAACGCCCAGCCGTTCTTCTCCACGGCCGTCGCGTTCAGGTCGTAGTCCTGGCCGGGGACCATCCGCCACGTGACGGTGCGGCCGTCGAGCTCCCCGTTGTGCTCGGTGACGGTGGCCGGGAAGTTCACGCTGATGAGGATCTCGGCGTCCTCGAACGCCTCCGGGTCGATGAACCCGGCCGCGCGCAGGTCCCAGTAGCCTTCGAGCCCGTACTCGCGCCCGTCGTGGTCGATGCGCAGGTAGCCCCACTCGTCGCCGCCGAACTCCGCGAAGTCCGACAGCGGCCGGTCGGTGAACGACGCGGTCTGCCCGGTGAACCCGCCCTCCCGGTACGGCACCCGCTCGGTCCCCGGCACGCCGTCGAGCAGCGCGTCCAGGAACGCGTCGAGTTCGGAGCGGCTCAGCCCCTCGTCCTGCGCCTGCTCCAGGAAGTCGTCGCTCCACGCCGCGGTGAACTCCCCGCCCACCGTGTCGTCGGGCCGCACCTCCAGCCCCAGGTCGAGCCTGACGCACCCGGAGGCGGCGGCCAGCACTCCCACCGCGGCGGCACCGGTCAGCACCCGGCGAGCAATACCCAGCATGCCCCCGAGCCTAAGCCCGCGAAACGGACGAAGCCGTGCTTTCGCCCACACCGCACCCGCAGATTCCCGCGGAATGTCGCACCTCGATGTCACGGTCCTTGAGTGGGGCGCTCCGAACGGGACTCCAAGACTCTCGCCGTGCCCGCTAGTCTGTGGGGGAGGAGGACCCCGTGTGCGCAGTCGATGAGGCGACCCTGGAGTCGCGGCCCGAGCCCGGGCGGCCGGAACCCAAGCGCGGCAACCCGATCAAACGCTGGGTGACCGACATGGTCGTGCGGCCGTGGTTCGCGCCGCTGCTCATCCTCACCTGCTTCGCGGGCGCGGCCGCGGGAGTGGTCGCCACGAACCCCACCGACGACACCGGCCCCACCACGTGCCTGTTCAAACTCGCCACCGGCTTCGACTGCCCCGGCTGCGGCGGCACCCGCGCGTTCTACTACGTGCTCACCCTGAACCTGCCCGAAGCCGCCCGCCACCACATGATGGCCGTCTTCGCCGCCCCGTTCCTCGCCTGGATGTACCTCGCCTGGGCCGTCCCGCGCCTGTTCCCCCGCCTCACCTGGCGCCTCCCCACGGTCCATCTCACCCCCGGCGTCGTCACCGCGTTCCTCTCCGCCTGGGCCGCGTTCTTCATCCTCCGCAACCTCCCCTGGGACCCCTTCACGTTCTTCTACGTCTGAACGCGAAGCGGCCCGGCCACCGAGGTGACCGGGCCCGCTAATGGGTGTTGATTGAAGCTCTTAAGCGAACGCGCTCGCGCGGTGCAGGTAGATGTCGCCCGACACCGAGCGCGCCCGCACCTCCAGGCTCGTCCCGTCGCTCGACGGCGCCGGGGACGTGTCGCCCGTCGCCAGCTCCGAGGTCACCGAGCCGGCCTTCGCGTCCAGGTCCACCCAGATGTCGGTGCCCGGGACCACGCCGAGGCTGATGCGCCCCGAGACCGTGTTCGCCCGGACCGAACCGGAGCGCAGCGCGCTCAGCTCGATCCCGCCAGAGAGGGTGTTCACGTTCGCGTTCGAGTCCAGCCGCTCGGCCGAGATCGAGCCCGCCACCGTCTTCGCCGAGAAGTCCCCGCCTACGTGGTCGGCCTTGACCTGCCCCGAGGCGGTGTTCGCGCGGAAGTCCTCGATCGCGTCGATGACGCTGATCGAACCCGACACGGTGTTCGCCTTGACGCTCGTCGCGCTCTCCACGGTCGCCGACCCGGCCACCGTGTTGATCGAGACCGCGCCCAGCTTGCCGTGCAGGCTGATCGGCGCCGACGTCGTCTTGACCGACACCTCCGAGCGGACCGGGACCTTCACCGAGAGGTGCACGCCGATCTCCTTGCGGAAGAACCAGTTCTGGGCCTTCTCGGGGGCCACCACGCGCAGGTGCCCGTTCTCGAACGACACGCTCGCGAGGTCGGCCGCGTCGCCGTCGCCGTCCGAGCGGCGCTGCGCGGGCTTCACCTCCACGAGGACCGTGTCCAGCTCGTGGGCGGTGACGGTGACCGAGCCGTCGGCGAGGGTGATCGCCGCCGTGACCGGCCCGTCGTGGGTGAATTCGGTGTACTCGTTCATCCTTACTGCTCCTAAGCCCGGGCGTAGCCGGTGATGCGCTGGCTGTACTTCGCGCCCGCGGGCTGCCCCGACGTGCGCGAGGCGTGGACCGCGTTGTTGATCGCGCGCACCAGCCAGGCGTTGACCGAAGCGCCGTCCTTGGAGGCGACGCGCTCGACGTCCTCCTTGAGCGACTCTGGCAGGCGCAGCGTGATGCGGGCGACGTCGTCGTCCACCGGCGGGGCCGGCGGCGGCGCGGCCTCGGCGGTCTCGCCGCCGCTGACGCGCAGGTCGACCTCCTTGCCGCGCACCCGCAGATCGACCGACGCCGAAGATCCGGCCTGGTCCAACCCGGCGGTGATCTCCGCGGCGGCCTCCGAGAGCGCCTCCATGAGCGCCAGGCGCGCACCCGCGTCGAGCGCTTCCGACAGCAGTTCCGCAGTCCGCGCGGCGTCCTCCCCGCCCGGCGCGGCGGCGGCGGTGAGGCTCCGGCGGAGCGATTCGATATACGGCGTCAAGTCCATGACACCATGATGACATCATTTCTGACGTCTGTCAAGCGGCGCGCTGGAGCCGGGACGCGGCGCCCGCCCCGCCCGCCCCACAGGGCACACCCCGACGCACCCCGCGGCCGGGCGCGTGCAGGACCACACTCCGCCGCCGAGTACCCTCAGAGAGTCGAGAACCAGCACTAACAGCCAGCGAACACGAACGAGGGGGAGCGGGGATGCCCGAAATCGTACCGATGGACGTCCGACTCATCGCCTGGACGCACTTCGAGGCGCCCGCAGACGTCCCCTGGGACACCGACGCCGACGGCGGACAGGCCCTCGCCGAGTTCGCCGGCCGCGCCTGCTACCAGTCGTGGACCAAGCCCAACCCCAAGACCGCCACCAACGCCGGCTACCTCGACCACATCCTCCAAGTCGGACACCTCTCGGTCCTCGAACACGGCACCGTCAGCTTCTACCTCAGCGGCATCTCCCGCTCCCTCACCCACGAGCTGATCCGCCACCGCCACTTCTCGTACTCCCAGCTCTCGCAGCGCTACGTCCCCGAGCGCGACGCCCACATGGTCGAGCCCGAAGTGATCGCGAACGACCCCGAGCTCCACGAGCGCTTCCTCGCCGCGGCCGACGCCGCCCAGAGCGCCTACGACGACCTCCTCGAAGGACTCGAAAAGAAGTTCGCCGACGTCAAGAACGGCACCCTGCGCCGAAAGCAGGCGCGCCAAGCGGCGCGATCGGTCCTCCCCAACGCCACCGAGACCCGCATCGTCGTGACCGGCAACTACCGCGCCTGGCGGCACTTCATCGCCATGCGCGCCTCCGAGCACGCCGACGTCGAGATCCGGGCGCTGGCCGTCGAATGCCTCAAGCAGCTCAAGGACAAGGCCGCGAACGTCTTCGCCGACTTCCAGATCGCGAAGCTCGACGACGGCACCGAGGTCGCCTCCAGCCCCTACGTCACCGAGGGGTAGAGCCGCCAGGCGCACCGCCCGCAGCCTCCGGCCCCCGCCTCCGCGCGGGGCCCGGTTCCGAGCCGCGGGCGCCACGAACTTGAGACAGTTATACGAAACGAGCGGCCGGGCAAGCGCCCCCGCCGCCGGAACCAGCATTGGTGAAAGCAGATGCGCAACACAACGCGCCCCTTCGGGCGAACACTCGCGGCCATGATCACGCCGTTCACGCCCTCAGGGGAACTCGACGTCCCCGGCACGGCCGCCCTCGCGCGCCACCTCGTCGACGAACAGGGCTGCGAGGGCCTCGTCCTCAACGGCACCACCGGCGAGTCGCCCACCACCACCGACGCCGAGAAGACCCAGGTCATCGAGGCCGTCCTCGAAGCCGTCGGCGACCGCGCCCACGTCGTCGCGGGCGCCTCCACCTACGACACCCGCCACTCGGTGCGCCTCGCGCAGGCCGCCGAGAAGGCCGGCGCGCACGGGCTCCTCCTCGTCACCCCCTACTACAACAAGCCCACCCAGGCCGGGATCGCCGCCCACTTCGAGGCCATCGCCGACGCCGTCTCGCTGCCCGCGATGCTCTACGACATCCCGCCGCGCTCGGTCCTCGGCATCGCCGAGGACACCTTCGCGCGCCTCGCGCAGCACGAGAACATCATCGCGTTCAAGGACGCCACCGGCGACGTCGTCAAGGCCCAGCGCGTCCGCGTCCAGACCGGCCTCGCCGCCTACTGCGGCGTCGACGAGCTCAACCTCGCCGCGTACGCCACCGGCCAGGTCGGCGTCGTCTCCGTGACCGCCCACCTCGTCGGCCGCCACATCAACGCGATGTTCGACGCCTTCGACGACGGCGACACCGCCAAGGCGCAGGCGATCAACGACGCCCTCCTGCCGCTGACCGACGCGGTCTTCAGCGGGCCCGGCCTCGTCGCCGTCAAGTCCGGCCTCGCCACCGCGGGCCTGCCCGCGGGGGAGCCGCGCCTGCCGCTGCTCCCCGCCGACGCCGACCTCTCCGCCCTCATCGCCGCCCGACTCGCCGACCTGAAGGAGGCCCGATGGGCCTGACCCGACCCAAGAACCTCGGCGAACCCGGCGCCCTCCCCGACGGGGCCCTCCGGGTCATCCCGCTCGGCGGCCTCGGCGCCATCGGCCGCAACATGACCCTCTTCGAGTACGAGGGCCGCCTGCTCATCGTCGACTGCGGGGTGCTCTTCCCCGACGTCGACCAGCCCGGCGTCGACCTGATCCTGCCGGACTTCACGCCGATCCTCGACCGCCTCGACGACATCGAGGCCATCGTCGTCACCCACGGCCACGAGGACCACATCGGCGCGATCCCGTTCCTGCTGGAGCACAAGAACGACATCCCCGTCGTCGGCTCCCGCTTCTCCGTCGCCCTCGTCGAGGCGAAGCTGCGCGAGCGGCGCATCAAGCCCGCCGGGATCGTCGTCGCCGAGAACGAGACGCTCCAGCTCGGCCCGTTCGGGTGCGAGTTCCTCGCCGTCAACCACTCCATCCCGGACGCGCTCGCCGTCGCGGTGCGCACCCCGGCCGGCCTGGTGCTCCACACCGGCGACTTCAAGATGGACCAGCTGCCGCTCGACGGGCGCATCACCGACCTCGCCGGGTTCGCGCGCCTCGGAGACCAGGGCGTGGACCTGCTCCTGTCGGACTCCACGAACGCGGAGATCCCCGGGTTCGTGACCTCCGAGCGCCAGATCGGCGCGGTCCTCGACAAGCTCTTCGAGGACGTCAAGGGCCGCATCATCGTCGCGTCCTTCGCGAGCCACGTGCACCGCGTGCAGCAGGTCATGGACGCGTCGTACGCGCACGGGCGCAAGATCGCGTTCGTGGGCCGCTCCATGGTGCGCAACATGGCGATCGCGCGCGACCTCGGCCTCCTGCACGTCCAGGACGGCCTCATCGTGAGCATGGACGAGGCGGTGCGCCTGCCCGCCGACGAGATCGTCTACATGAGCACCGGCTCCCAGGGCGAGCCGATGAGCGCCCTGGGCCGCATGGCCTCCGGCGACCACCGGCACATCACCGTCGAGCCCGACGACACGGTCATCCTCGCGTCGTCGCTGGTGCCCGGCAACGAGACCGCCGTGTACGGCGTGATCAACCGCCTGGCGCGCACGGGCGCGACGGTGATCCACAAGGACGTCGCGAAGGTCCACGTCTCCGGGCACGCCCCCGCGGGGGAGCTGCTGTATGTGCTCAACGTCGTGAAGCCCTCCAACATGATCCCGGTGCACGGCGAGGCCCGGCACCTCCAGGCGCACGCGCGCCTCGCGATCGAGTCGGGCGTCCCGGCCGACCAGGTCATCGTCATCGAGAACGGCGACGTGGTGGACCTGATCGACGGGCGCGCGCGCCTGGTCGGGCACATCCCGAACAACCTGATCTACGTCGACGGCCTGTCGGTCGGCGACGTCGGCGAGCCGGTGCTCAACGAGCGCCGCGTCCTCGGCGACGGCGGCTTCATCGCCGCGACGGTCGTGATCGACTCCGAGAACGGCAAGGTCGTCGGCGGTCCGACGGTGTCGGCGCGCGGGTTCTCGGAGGACCCGAAGGCGTTCGACGGGGTCCTGCCGCTGATCGGCGACGCCATGGAGCGCGCCGCGCAGGACGGGATCACCGATCCTCACCAGCTCCAGCAGATCCTGCGGCGCACTGTGGGGAAGTGGGTCAACGACACGTACCGGCGACGGCCTATGATCGTTCCCCACGTCCTTGAAGTCTGAAGGGCGCACGGACTTGAGGCCGACCGGCCTCGGCATATGAGAGAACGACCGGGGCGGCTCCGCCCCGATGTCTGAGTGAGTCTCATGTAAGCGGCGGGGCCGCTCCCGGGAGGGAGCGGCCCCGCCTCGCTGTCGTACCCCCGCGCTACTGTTGCGCCAGGGGTCCCTTAAGGGGGATTTATCGGCTTATAGCGGGATTTGCTAGCTTTTGGGGCTGATGGGGAGCGGGTTCGGGGGTTCCGAGCGGAGGTCGTTCACGACCATGTCGGCCGGGGCGTCGAGGACCGCGGTGATCTGGGCGGCCACCGACTCCGGGCTCATCGCCCGCGCCGGGTCGTAGTCCGAGTCGTACTGGTCCCGCAGGCCCCGCTGCATATCCGTGTCGAAATGCGACGGATAGAGGCTCGTCACCCGCAGCCCGTTCCCGCGCTCCTCCGCGCGCAGCGCGTCCGCGATCGCCTTGAGCGCGTGCTTGCTCGCCGCGTACGACGCCAGCTTCGGCGCCGCGTTCAGACCCGCCCCCGAGTTCAGGAACACCACGTGCCCCCGCGCCGCCCGCAGCGCGGGCAGCAGCAGCCGCGTCAGCTCCGCCACCGCCACCACGTTCACCGCGAGCGTCCGCTGCCACCACTCCAGGGTCTCGTCCTCCACGGAGTTGACATTGAGGACACCCGCATTGTGGACGAGCGCGTCCAGGCGCTCGATGCCCGCCGCCGCCACCGCGTCAGCCAGGCTCCCCGGCTCCGCGAGATCCGCCACCAGCGACTTCGCATGCGGCACGCCCGCGAGCGCCGACTCGCTGCGGGCGTGCGCGATCACGGTGTCGCCGCGCGCGCTCAGCCGCTCCGCCAGGGTCCGGCCGAGGCCGCGCCCCGCGCCGGTGACCAGGATAGTTTTTGACATGCCGTCACATTAGCCCCTCCCGTGTAGCCCTTCACGTCAACGCCGACCGGCGTGCGGGCGGTAACGTAAGGGCCATGATGGCCAGGACGAGCGGCAAGGGCGGCACCGCCCGCAAGTCGAGCGCGCCCGCGGCGCGCCGCAAGCCCACCGCCTCCTCAAGCGGCGCCAAGAAGACCGCCGCGAAGAAGACCGCGGCCCGAAGGCCCGCCAAGAAGACGACCGCGAACGCCGCCAAGCGCACCGCGAAGAAGGCCGCCAAGCGCCGCACCCGCGCCGACGCGATCCCCGGCCCCCTCGAAGCCCTCGGCATGGGCCTGCGCGGCCTGTGGATCGGCACCGCCCGCACCACCGGCTGGATGGCCCGCTCCGTCGGCAAGGAGGCCGCCACCGCCCGCGAGATCGACCCCGCGCACCGCCGCGACGGCCTCGGGCTCCTCCTCGTCGCCACCGCGATCGTCCTGGCGTGCGCCGTCTGGTTCGACGTCGCCGGGCCCGTCGGCGAGCGCTTCGCGTTCATCCTCGACTGGCTCCTCGGCCTCGCCACCCGCGCCCTCCCGGTCCTGTTGGTGCTGTGGGGCATCCGCGTCATGCGCCAGACGCCCCCCGAAGGCGCCCACGGCCGCTCGCTCGTCGGCTGGACCGCGATCTGGCTCTCCAGCCTCGGCCTGCTCCACCTCATGTCCGGGCTCCCCGCCGACATGGGCGAGCGCATGGTCGCGGGCGGGCAGCTCGGCTGGCTCGTCGGCGGCGGGCTCGCGCTGGCCGTCTCCGCATATGTCGCGTTCCCGCTCCTGGTGCTGCTCCTGCTGTTCGGGGTCCTCGTGGTCACCGCGACGCCGCTGAACCAGGTGCCGACGAAGCTCGCGCACCTGTGGGGCCTCGCCACGGGCAAAGTGGAGTCGTATGAGGATGACGACGAGGAGGGCGGCGCCGAGCCGCGGATGACGCGTGCCGAGAGCCGGGAGGCCAAGCGCCTCAAGGAGGAAGAGGCCCGCCGCGTCCACCGGCCCACCACGGTCCTGCCGCGGCTGGCGCCCGAGGAGGTCCCGGAGCTGGGGCAGGAGGACGAGGAGCCCCCGCCGCAGCGCCGGTCCGCGCCGATCGCGGCGCCCGAGCCGGTCCGCGAGCCCCCGAAGCACACGCCCGCGCCGAAGAGGGTCGAGCAGCCGACCCTCTCCGACGGCGCGATGGACGGCGACTACCGCCTGCCGCCGCTCGACATGCTCCCGACCGGCCCGGCCGCGAAGAAGCGCTCGAAAGCGAACGAGGTCGTCATCGCGGCCCTCCAGGAGGTCTTCGCGCAGTTCAACGTGGACGCCGCCGTCACCGGCTTCACGCGCGGCCCCACGGTCACCAGGTACGAAGTGGAGCTGGGCCCGGCGGTGAAGGTGGAGCGGATCATCCAGCTCTCGAAGAACATCGCGTACGCCGTCAAGAGCGCCGAGATCCGCATCATCAACCCGATCCCCGGCAAGAGCGCGGTCGGCGTCGAGATCCCCAACACCGACCGCGACGACGTGGCCCTCGGCGACGTGCTCCGCTCGCCGACCGCCCAGGCCGACGCGCACCCGATGATCGTGGGCCTCGGCAAGGACGTCGAGGGCGGCTACGTCCTCACGAACCTGACGAAGACCCCGCACATGCTCATCGCGGGCGCCACCGGCTCGGGCAAGTCCTCGTGCATCAACACGCTCCTGACGTCGATCCTGGTGCGGTCCACGCCCGAGCAGGTGCGCCTGCTCCTCATCGACCCCAAGCGGGTCGAGCTGTCGAACTACGAGGGCATCCCGCACCTGGTCCACCCGATCGTGACGAACCCGAAGAAGGCGTCCGACGCGCTGCAATGGGTGGTCAAGGAGATGGACATGCGGTACGAGGACCTCGCCTCGGCGGGCGTCCGGCACGTCGACGACTTCAACCGGAAGGTCCGCTCCGGGGAGCTCAAGGAGCACCCGGCGTCGGGCCGCGAGTTCCGCCCGCACCCGTACCTGCTGGTCATCGTCGACGAGCTGGCCGACCTGATGATGGTCGCGGCCCGCGACGTGGAGGACTCGGTCGTGCGCATCACGCAGCTCGCGCGGGCCGCCGGGATCCACCTGGTGCTCGCCACCCAGCGGCCCTCCGTGGACGTCGTCACCGGCCTCATCAAGGCCAACGTGCCGTCCCGCCTGGCGTTCTCGACCTCGTCGCTCGCCGACTCGCGGGTCATCCTCGACCAGCCCGGCGCCGAGAAGCTCGTGGGCCGCGGCGACGGCCTGTTCCTGCCGATGGGCGCCTCGAAGCCCGAGCGCATCCAGGGCGCGTGGGTCTCCGACGACGAGATCGAGGCGGTCGTGGCGCACGCGAAGGCCCAGATGGACGCCCAGTACATCGAGGAGGTCACCGCCGCGCCCGGCTCGACGCGCGAGATCGACCCGGACATCGGCGACGACCTGGAAGTGCTCATCCAGGCGATCGAGCAGGTCGTCACCACCCAGTTCGGGTCGACCTCGATGCTCCAGAGGAAGCTCCGCGTCGGCTTCGCGAAGGCCGGGCGGCTCATGGACCTCATGGAGACCCGCGGCGTGGTCGGCCCCTCGGAGGGCACGAAGGCCCGCGACGTGCTCGTCAAGCCCGACGAGCTCGACTCGGTCATCGCCTCCATCCAGGGCGAGCAGGCGTAGGAAGCGAGGAGGGGCCGGTCCGACCGGACCGGGCCCCTACTCGAAGCTGGCGGTCAATTCGTGCGTCTTGTCGCCGGTGATCGGCATCGAGATGCCCTCCTCGGGCCATTCGACCGGCCCTTCGGGGTGGAACGTCAGCGTGAACACGAGGCTGTCGGCCGGGACCGCGTACTCCAGGAAGTACGTGCGCCAGATCCCGTCGCCCCACTCCTCGTCCGTGTGCTCCACCGAGGCCGCCGTCAGCGCCCCGTTCGCGTCCGCGACCGCGAGCGCTTCTTCGGGATCGATGTTCCACTCCAGGCCCGACCCGGACTGGAGCCACCCGAACTGGAGCGCGAGGACCGCGCCGTCGTTCTCGGCCACCCAGCCCTCGCCGGGCTGGTACACCTCACGCGTGAGGGTGAATTCGGTGGAGTAGACCCAGTCGTCGAACCAGTACTCGTACGAGCCGGTCGACGTGTAGCCGTCGACGGAGTTCTCCACGACGTCGGTGGTCACCGTGTCCGTGGACCCGTTGTACAGGGCCTGGACGAGCCCCTCGCGGGTGCGCGCGCGCAGGTCCATCGTCTGGGTCCGCTCGGAGTCGGTCATCTCCAGCGTCACCGGCGCGTCCTTCTCGACGACCGCCAGGTACGCGGCCCCGGCCACGGGCGCGGTGCCCGCGAACTCCCACTCCTCGGAGCCGATGACGAGCTTCCCGGAGAGCTCGGTGAGGTCGTCCACCGCGTACGGGGCCTCCACGCCCGGCTCGGGCGCGAACTGCACGAGCGTGAACTCGTACCCGGGCGGCGGCGGCACGGTGATCGGGTGGTCCTCGCCGATGAGGTACTCCAACTGGAAGTCCGCGGGGACCTCGTCGAACGAGGCCACGCACTCGACGCGGAGCGCGAAGTGCGCGCCGCGCAGCAGCCCCTCGTCGCCCTCGAAGCGGTGCCCGCCCTCGCTCGGGCAGATCGAGACGGGCACTTCGTCGCTGGCGACCGAGTAGCCCGCGCGGGTGTTCAGCGTGCCCGTGGGCACCTCGCCGCACGCGGCGGCGCCGAGCGCGGCGGCCGCGGCGAGCGCCGCGAACGCGGCCCTGCGGGCGGGGCTGTTCCGGGGGATCCTGTCGGCTGGGGCGATGCCTTTGGGGGACATGGGACCAGCCTAAAGTATGGGTGCGACGCCCGGTGATCCGATGTTGCCCCAGCGCAGGAGGGCCGGGAACGGCCCGATTCGTCCGCCGGGCATTCGGCGCATACCGTCCGTGACCGGCCCGGAGCGGCCCCCGAGTGGGGTCGGCCACTCTACGCCCCGGACCACCGTGACGCTGCCCGCCGCCCCGGGCGTTCACCGGCCGCCCCTGGGTACGCTTTCTGGGTGTCATCAGCTCATTCGACCGCCGATTCGAACTCCCGCGCCGCAGGCAAGAGCGTCGCGCTCCTGACGCTCGGCTGCGCCCGCAACGAGACCGACTCCGAGGAGCTCGCCGCGCGCCTGGCCGCCGGCGGCTGGCGCATCAGCGACGACGGCGAGAACGCCGACGTGGTCATGGTCAACACCTGCGGGTTCATCGAGCAGGCCAAGACCGAGTCCATCGACGTGCTGCTGGAGGCCTCGAACACCGGCGCCAAGGTCGTGGCGACCGGCTGCATGGCGGAGCGGTACGGCCGCGAGCTCGCCGAGAGCCTCCCGGAAGCGGACGCCGTCCTCGGCTTCGACCACTACCCGGACATGGCCGCGCGCCTCGACGACATCCTCGCGGGCCGCACCATCGAGTCGCACCAGCCCGGCGACCGCCGCAAGCTCCTGCCGCTCGCCCCGGCCGCCCGCCAGGCCGCGGCAGCGGTCGTGCCCGGCCACTCGCGCGCCGCGCAGGCCGACGGCGCCGCGCTCGCCGCGGGCGCCCCGCAGCACCTCGCGGTGGTCCGCAAGCGCCTCACCGACGGCCCCGTCGCGAACCTGAAGCTCGCGTCCGGGTGCGACCGGCGCTGCACGTTCTGCGCGATCCCCACGTTCCGCGGCTCGTTCGTGTCCCGCACGCCCGAGGAGATCCTCGCCGAGGCCGCATGGCTCGCCTCCGAAGGCGTCAAGGAGCTCAACCTCGTCTCGGAGAACACCACCTCGTACGGCAAGGACCTGCCCGACACGCAGGCCCTGGAGCACCTCCTCGAAGGCATGGCCGCGATCGACGGCATCGAGTGGATCCGCCTGTCGTACCTCCAGCCCGCGGAGCTGCGCCCGAGCCTCATCGAGGCGATGCACCGCACGGAGAAAGTGGTCCCCTACTTCGACCTGTCGTTCCAGCACTCCTCGGCGAAGGTCCTGCGGCGCATGCGCCGCTTCGGCTCGACCGAGAACTTCCTGGCGCTGCTCGACCAGATCCGCGCGGTGTCCCCGCTCGCGGGCGCCCGCACGAACGTGATCGTCGGCTTCCCCGGCGAGACCGAGGAGGACGTGGAGGAGCTCATGGGCTTCCTCGAAGCGGCCCGCCTCGACTCCACGGGCGTGTTCGCGTACTCCGACGAGGACGGCACCGAGGCGGTCGACCTCGACGGCCACGTCCCCGAGGACGAGGTCCAGGACCGCCACACCCGCGTCGCGATGCTCGTCGACGAGCTGGTGAGCCAGCGCGCCGCCGAGCGCGTCGGGGAGACGATGACGGTGCTCGTCGAGTCCGTGGAGGACGACGGCGTGGACGGCCGCGGCGCCCACCAGGCGCCGGAGGTCGACGGCACGGTCGCCCTGGTCGGCGAGGTCGAGGGCCTGGAGCCCGGCGACTTCGTGACCGCGAAGGTCGTGGACTCGCACGGCGTGGACCTGGTGGCGGAACTCGTCGAGGAGGCCTGGTGACCGCCGACCCCCCGGTGTCGCCGTGGAACATCGCGAACGTGGTGACCGTGGCCCGGATCTTCCTGGTGCCGGTGTTCGCGGTGTTCGTGGTCCTGTCGGGGATGGAGCACACGGGGTGGCGGGTCGCGGCCTGCCTGCTGTTCGTGTTCATCTCGGCGACGGACTTCGTGGACGGGTGGCTGGCGCGCTCGCGCGGCCTGGTGACCGATTTCGGCAAGCTGGCGGACCCGATCGCGGACAAGGCGCTGATCGGGACGGCCCTGGTGCTGCTGAGCTACTACGACGCCCTGCCGTGGTGGGTGACGGTGGTGATCCTGGTGCGCGAGCTGGGGATCACGGTGTGGCGCATGACGATCCGCAACCGCACGGTGGTGGCGGCGGACCGCGGCGGGAAGCTGAAGACGGTCCTCCAGATCACGGCGGTGTCGTGGATGCTGTTCCCGTGGCCGGCGCCGCTGGACGCGGCGGGGCTGTGGCTGATGTACGCGGCGGCGATCCTCACGGTCCTGACGGGAATGGATTACCTCTGGAAAGCATTCAAATCTAGGGAGAGCGAGCCGAACCGGTCGAGCTAGGCTTGCAGGACCCGTTTAGGCTCATATGAGCGACCGCGGCGTGGAGGAGAACCCTATGGTGTTGTTGAGGGAACTGCTGGGAGAGACCCTGCGTCGTCGTCGCCGCGCCCAGAAGCGGACGCTGCGTGACGTGTCGAAGCAGGCGAATGTGAGCTTGGGCTACCTCTCGGAGATCGAACGGGGCCACAAGGAGCCGTCGAGCGAGCTGCTGGCGTCCGTGTGCGGGGCGCTCCAGGTGCGCCTGTCGGAGGTGCTCGCGGAGGTGTCGCGGGAGGTCGCGGCGCACGAGCGCGGCGACGAGGCCCCGCAGCACCCGCAGGCCAGGCAGGTGCCGGTGCTGCTGCCGTCGCGGGAGCAGGCCGCCGCCGCGGAGGAGTCGCGGCGCCGCCGTCCGGCCGCCGCCATCGCGCAGGTCCGGTCCCGCCACCGCCGTGGCGAGGTGTCCGATTCGGTGGTCCGCGCGGCCGCCTGACTGCGTACCTGAACGCCGTACCCGATGATGTAGTTTTGCGATGGAGGCGTCACCCCTGTCCCGCAAGAGTGGCGCCGATGTCCGACACTAGAGGCAAGTCGGCGTTGCAGTTGCAAAATGTATGGCTCGCAAGCTTCGCCAAGTGAGCACCGGAAGGACCCCGATAATGGCCAATCCGTTCGTCAAGGGCTGGAAATACATGATGGCGCTCTTCGGTGCGAAGATCGACGAGTACGCCGACCCCAAGATCCAGATCCAGCAGGCGATCGAGGAGGCGCAGAAGCAGCACCAGGCGCTGGTGGGGCAGGCCGCCTCGGTGATCGGGAACCAGCGGCAGCTGGAGATGAAGCTGAACCGCTCGATGTCCGAGGTGGAGCGGCTCCAGGCGCAGGCGCGCCAGGCGCTGGTGCTGGCGGACAAGGCCCGCGCCGACGGCGACGAGGCGAAGGCGCAGCAGTTCGAGTCGACCGCCGAGATCCTCGCCGGGCAGCTGGTCTCCACCGAGCAGTCCCTTGAGGACATGAAGGTGATGCACGACCAGGCGCTGACGGCCGCCGATCAGGCGAAGAAGGCCGTCGAGAACAACCAGATGATCCTCCAGCAGAAGCTCCAGGAGCGCACGAAGCTGCTCGGCCAGCTGGAGCAGGCGAAGATGCAGGAGACGATCGCCTCGTCCCTGGAGCAGATGTCGCAGACCGCCGCGCCCGGGAACGTGCCGAACTTCGACGAGATCCGCGACAAGATCGAGGGCCGGTACTCGAACGCGATGGGCCGCGCCGAGCTCGCCTCGAACTCGGTCGAGGGCCGCCTCCTCGAAGTGAACCGCGCCACCCGCGACATGGCGGGGGCCTCGCGCCTGGAGCAGATCCGCGCCTCCCTTGAGGGCGACCAGCTCTCGGGCGGCAAGGAGAAGGCGCAGATCGAGTCGAAGGAGTCGGTCACGAACGCCCGCCTCGCCGACATCCGCGCGTCCCTCGACGAGGGGACCGCGGAGGCGGACAAGACCAACAGCTAAGGACGCCCGGTGGACGCCAAGGAACGCAAGCGCGCGTTCAAGCGCCTGCGCTCCCGCCTGGCCTCCGCCAAGTCCTGGACCACCACTGCCGGCGGCGCCGCCGCCGGCAGTGCGTTCTTCATCCCGTACGCGGGTCTCGGTGCGCCCGACGGGATCTGGGTGACGATCGCGGGGTTCTCCACGGCGATGGCCGTGGTCCGCTGGTTCGACTACCGGCGCCTGGCGCGGGCGCTGCCCGAGTCGGAGCGGGCGTCGCTGGAGCTGCACGGCCCGGCGAAGCTCGCGAGCGAGGCGAAGGGTCTGTTCGGGGAAGCGGCCGACGCGATCCGCCGGGGCCGCATCAGGGACCAGTTCAAGCGCAGCCGGGCGCTGCGGCCCTACGAGCGCCTGGAGCAGGCGTCCATTGCGGCCGAGCGGATGGCGAACCGCTTGCAGGGCAACGAGGAGGCCGTGGCGATCCTCGCCGGGGCGGGGCAGGCCGGGCGCGAGCTGTACCAGCTCGCGTTGAGCGTCAAGGACGTCGAGCAGGCGCTCGCGGTGTCGCCGTCGATGAAGCGCACGGGCCTCCAGGACGGCCTGGACCGGATGGTCGAGCGGCTCGAATCGGGCGTGACCGCCTACGAGGACATGGTGACCGCGGCAGGGGAGTGCCTGGCCGGGTCGATCGGCCTCCAGCACGAGCTGACCGCGCACCGCGCGGACGAGACCCTCGACATGCTCACCGACGCGGCCGACCGGCTGCGCGCCGCGGGCGACGCGGCGAGCGAGATCCGCGGCCGGATCGGCGAGCAGCGCGCCTGAGCCCGCGTACATGAATATGTCTAATTTGGTGTAATCTCCGGGTGAAAGCCCGTATTCTTCCCACCGCGCTCGCCGCTGCCGCCGCCCTGCTTCCTGCCGCGCCCGCCCAAGCCGCGGACCCGGTCCCCGACGAACCGGTCCGCATGTACCTCAAGGACCACCCGGACCTGACGCTCGCCCAGCAGAACGGCGCGGTCCGCCTCACTGCCGACGGCGACCTGTGGACGCTCCGCGCCGTCGAGGCCCTCCAGGACCTCGGCGAGTACCAGGTCGTCCGCGAGAGCGACGGGAAGTGCCTGTCCGCGGACGTCTCCGGCGGCGGCGAGACCGCGCCCGTGTTCCTCGCCGACTGCGCGAGCGCCGACGCCTGGAACGTCGTCTTCGACGACGCGCCGTCCAATGCGGACTTCCGGTTCATCGGCACCGACGGCTACTACCTCGGCCTCGCCCACGACGCCGACGCCGTCGAAGGCGCCGAGGTCGTCGCCGTCGCGCTCGGCGACGGCGCCAGCCCCTCCCGCCACTTCCAGGAGTGGCTGTTCGCCGCCGTCCCGCCCGAGACGCCCTCGCCCACGCCCTCAGAGACGCCTTCGTCGGAGGCCCCGTCGACCACGCCGCCCGCGGCCCAGCCGCAGCTGCCTACCACCGGCGCCGGGCTCGGCGCCGTCCTCGGCGCGGGCGCCGTCGCCCTCGCCGGAGGCGCCGCGCTCCTCTTCTGGTGGCAGCGCCGCCGCGCCTTCCGCTCGGACTGGTAGCGCATCGTCCACAACGACACAGTGATTCCCACAATGCGGGAAATGCTGGGCGGCCCCGTCCGCCGGTGGCATACTTCCTCTCGTGACTTTTCAGCTCATGATTAGCTGCGGGCGTTCCGCGAGGCCGTGATGCCATCGCCGAACGCCAGACCTCCTGCGCCCGCAGGGGGTCTTTTTCGTTCAGGGCAAACGAACGTTCAGGTCCGACGCGCAGCACAGGACCCATCGGCAGACAGGACTTGGAGCACCAAGTGACGCAAGCAGACTCCGCTACACAACCCGGCGAGGCGGAAACCGGCGCCGGGGACTTCCACGTCTTCGACACCACGCTCCGCGACGGCGCCCAGATGGAGGGCCTGCGCTACTCCGTCGCCGACAAGCTCGCGGTGGCCGAACTCCTCGACGAGCTCGGCGTCGACTACATCGAGGGCGGCTGGCCCGGCGCGATCCCCTCGGACACCGAATTCTTCGCCCGCGCCGCGGACGAGCTGAACTTCAAGCACGCCAGGCTGGTCGCCTTCGGCATGACCCGGCGCGCCGCCTCCACCGCCGCCGAGGACCCCGGCTTCCAGGCCCTCCTCGACTCCCGCGCGCCCGTCCTGTGCCTCGTCGCCAAGTCCGACATGCGCCACGTCGAGCAGGCCCTGAAGACCACGCCCGAAGAGAACCTCGCGATGATCGCCGACTCCGTCCGCACCGGACGCGAGCACGACCGCCAGGTCTTCATCGACTGCGAGCACTTCTTCGACGGCTACCGCCACGACCCCGTCTACGCCGCCCTCGTCGTCAAGACCGCCCTCGACGCCGGGGCCGAAGCGGTCGTCCTGTGCGACACCAACGGCGGCTCCATCCCCTCCGACATCACCGCGGCCTTCACCGACCTGCGCGCCCGCCTCGCCGCCGACCTCCCGCCCGAGCGCATCCGCCTCGGCATGCACGCCCAGAACGACACCGGCTGCGCCGTCGCCAACACCGTCGCCGCCGTCGAGGCCGGGGCCATGCACGTCCAGGGCACCGCCAACGGCTACGGCGAGCGCCCCGGCAACGCGAACCTCTTCACCGTCATCGCGAACCTGGAGACCAAGCTCGGCCGCAAGGTCCTCCCCGACGGCGGCCTGGAGAAGCTCACCCGCGTCTCCCACGCCATCGCCGAGATCGCCAACATGACCCCCGACGAGCACGCCCCCTACACCGGCCACGCCGCGTTCGCCCACAAGGCGGGCATCCACGCCTCCGCGATCAAAGCCGACCCGGCCCTGTACAACCACATCGAGCCCGAGCTCGTCGGCAACGACATGCGCATCCTGGTCACCGAGATGGCCGGCCGCGCCTCCGTCGAGCTCAAGGGCCGCGAACTCGGCATCGACCTCGCCGGAGACAAGGACGCCCTCGACCGCATCACCAAGCGCGTCAAGGAACTCGAATCCAAAGGCTGGTCCTTCGAGGCCGCCGACGCCTCCTTCGAGCTGCTCGTCCGCGACGAAGTGGAGGGCGGCCTGCCGCGGCCCTTCACGCTCGACACGTACCGCGTCATCGTCGACCACGACCCGAACGGCGCCACCGTCGCCGAGGCCACCGTCCGCGTCGACGTCGAAGGCGAGCGCGTCATCTCCACGGCGCAGGGGAACGGCCCTGTCAACGCCCTCGACGCCGCGCTGCGCTCCGCGCTGGCCGCCCGCCACCCGCGCCTGGCCGAGCTGACGCTCTCGGACTTCAAGGTCCGCATCCTCGCCGGGTCCACCGGCACCGACGCGGTCACCCGCGTCCTCATCTCCATGAGCGACGGCGAAGCCGAGTGGACCACGGTCGGCGTCGCCCCCAACCTCATCGAGGCGTCCTGGAACGCCCTCGCGGACGGCCTCGCCTACGGGCTGAACCGCCGCTGACTTCAGGCCACGAGCCGCCCGGACCGGGGACGGTCCACGAGACCGTCCCCCTTGCCCGGCCCGCGCCGACCGTGCGGGAGGGCGAACGAAGGAAGGGGCCCGATCGATGATCGGGCCCCTATCGCTTGCGTTGCGTCAGTTGAAGACCGCGATCCGCTTCTGCTCCATGGTGCCGCCGCCGAAGGTCGTGAACGACCCGCCGACGGTCATGTTCGCGCCCGACGGGTGGACCGTGGCGTCCCAGGCGCCCACGACGCCGTTCGCGCCCGGGTTCCACGGCAGCAGGTTCCCGTTCATGTCGACCGCGAGGAGCTTCCCGCGGTGCGCCTTGATGCCGTCCACGCACTGGCCCAAGGGACCTGCGTGGTTGGTGTTGCACGCCTCGTCGAAGTGGCCGCCGCCGATGACGGTGTTCCCCCACACGGCGACGGTCTGCATCCCGCCGTCCACGGCCTGGTACCAGAGCGTCTCGCCGGTGGTCGTGAACGCCCGGATCTCGCCGCCGCGCCCGTCGAGCGCCGCGTACACGCGGTCCCCGGCGACGACGACCTCGCGGGTGAGGACGTACACCTTCGCGGAGAAGCCGGTGTCGACCGCGCCCGTGACCGGGTTGACCGCGCCGAGCTTCCCGTACTTCTTGTCGCCGCCGATCATCGAGAACACGCCCGCGACGTAGAGGCGGCCGTGCCCGGACTGGACGTCGCGCACGCCGCCCTCGGACACCTCGGGCTTGAACGCGGCGATGGGAGCGCCCGTGGACGCGTCGACGGCCGCGAGGCGCGGCTGCGCGAGCGAGCCCACCTTCGTGAACGTGCCGCCGAGGTACACGGTGGACCCGACGGGCTCGATCGAGTAGACCGTGGCGCTCGGGTTCGGCCGCCACGCCGTGTCGAGCTTCCCGGTGGACAGGCTGAACCTGGCGATCCGGGACATCGCGGTGCCGTCGACCTCGGTGAACTTCCCGGCGACGTACAGGTACCCGCCGCCGGTCTTCACCTCGTGGACGGTGCCGTTGAGGACCGGCGCGAACGGCAGCAGCGCACCGGTCCGCGAGTTCACCGCGGCCAGGTACGTGCGGTCCGCGTAGGTCCCGTCGGTCTGCTTGGCCCGGGTGAACAGGCCGCCGGAGTAGACGGTGTCGCCGTTGTAGGCGACCTTGACGACCTGGTCGTTGAAGGAGGCGGTCGCCTGCGGCAGGTTCGAGTCGATCGCCCCGGCCGGGGCCTGCACGAACAGCAGGGCCGCAAAAAGTGCTGAGATGGTGATCAGACGGCGCATTGCGGCAGTCTTCCACGCGGACGGCGCCCCGCGGCGGATTCGTGACGGCGCGTCAGGGGACAGCGGAGGAATGCGGTGACCCGCCCGATTGCCCCGTCGTACTACAGTTGAGGTGTGACTTCCTACAAGACCGATCGCGCCCGCGCGGCTGCACTCGCCGCGGACTCGGCCGTGTACGGACGCCGCCGTTTCGGCGCCGGGTTCTTCCTGGGCCTGGTGATCGTCGTGGTCCTCGCCGTCGTCCTGGGCTTCGTGCTCGTCGGCGGCCTGAGCGAGACCCTCCGGGTGCGCCTCGGCGCGACCTCGCTGTCGCTGCTGGTCGCGGCGCCGCTCACGTGCGTCCTGGGCTTCTTCGTCGGCATGTTCGGCCGCGTGCGCCGCATGGGCATGGGCATCGTCGTCGGCGCGCTCGTCGGCACCGTCGTCATCGCGGGCCTCTTCCTGCTCCTGCGCTAGTGCGGCGCCAGCGTGACCGGCGAGTCCGGCGCGCGGGAGCGCCGCGCCCGCAGCCGCCGCGCGAACTAAGCTGGGCCCGCAAGGTTTCGAACCAGTCTTAGAGAGGGGCCGACTGTGCGGATCGCGCGGATCGCTCACCCCACCGGCATGTCGTTCGCAGTCCTCGAAGGGGAGGGGCCCGGGGCCACCGCCGCGGAGATCGAGGGGCACCCGTTCGCGCAGATCAAGCTCACCGGCCAACGCTGGGCGCTCGACGACGTGCGGCTGCTCGCCCCGATCCTCCCGTCGAAGGTCGTGTGCGTCGGCCGCAACTACGCCGAGCACGCCGCCGAACTCGGCAACGAGGTCCCCAAGGAGCCGCTGATCTTCCTCAAGCCCTCGACCTCGGTCATTGGCCCGAGCGAGATGATCCGACTCCCGGCCGTGTCCGACCAGGTCGAGCACGAGGCCGAACTCGCGGTCGTCATCGGCCTGCACGGCGCCCGCGGCCTCGACCGCGAGGCCGCGAAGTCCTCGATCTACGGCTACACGTGCGCGAACGACGTGACCGCGCGCGACCTCCAGAAGCAGGACGTGCAGTTCACGCGCGCCAAGGGCTTCGACTCGTTCTGCCCGCTGGGCCCGTGGATCGAGACCGACGCCGACGTCGCCGACGCGGAGGTCCGCTGCGAGGTCAACGGCGAGGTGCGCCAGCTCGGCTCGACGAAGGACATGATCTTCGACGTGCCCGCGCTCATCGCGTACGTCTCGCAGATCATGACCCTCCTCCCCGGGGACGTGGTGCTCACCGGGACGCCCGCGGGCGTCGGGCCGATCCAGGCCGGCGAGACCGTCTCCGTTTCCGTCGCCGGCATCGGCACGCTGACCAACAAGGTGATCGCCAGTGAGTAACACCCGCACCCGCTTCTGCCCCAGCCCGACCGGCACCCCGCACGTCGGCCTGGTGCGCACCTGCCTGTTCTCGTGGGGCTACGCCCGCGCGAAGGGCGGCTCGTTCGTGTTCCGCATCGAGGACACCGACGCGGCGCGCGACACCGAGGAGTCCTACGAGCAGCTCCTCGAAGCGCTCTCGTGGCTGGGCATGACCTGGGACGAGGGGCCCGACATCGGCGGCCCTTACGCGCCGTACCGGCAGTCGCAGCGCCTCGACATCTACGCCGACGTCCTCAAGCGCCTCCTCGACGGCGGCTACGCCTACGAGGCGTTCTCCACCAACGAGGAAGTGGAGGCCCGGCACAAGGCCGCCGGCCGCGACCCGAAGCTCGGCTACGACAACTTCGACCGCGACCTCACCGAGGAGCAGAAGGCCGCCTTCCGCGCCGAGGGCCGCAAGCCGGTGCTGCGCATGCGGATGCCCGACGAGGACATCGTGTTCCAGGACGCGGTGCGCGGCGAGGTCCGCACCCCCGCGGGCGCCGTCCCCGACTACGTGGTCGCGCGCGCCGACGGCTCGCCGCTGTACACGCTCACCAACCCGGTGGACGACGCGCTCATGAAGGTCGACATGGTCACCCGCGGCGAGGACCTCATGCCCTCGACGCCCCGCCAGATCGTCATGTGGCGCGCGCTCATCGAACTGGGCCTGGCCGACGCCGAGCCCGAGTACGCGCACCTGCCGCTCATCGTCGACGAGCGCGGCAAGAAGATGTCCAAGCGCGACCCGCGCTCGAACCTGTTGCAGTACAAGGAGGCCGGGTACCTGCCCGAGGGCGTCCTCAACTACGTGGCGACGCTCGGCTGGTCCATCTCCGGCGACCGCGACACGTTCACCGTCGCGGAGTTCCTGTCGGCGTTCGACCTCCACGACGTCAAGTCCAACCCGGCGCGGTTCGACGAGAAGAAGTTCGACGCGATCTGCGCCGAGCACTTCCGCATGACCGACCCCGCGGAGCTGACCCGCCTGCTGCTGCCGCGGCTGCGCGACGCCGGGCTCATCGGGGACGCCCCGACCGCGGCTGAGGCGCACGTCCTCGACGTGGCCGTGCCGCTCGTCCAGGAGCGCTGCTCGACGCTCGCGCAGGCCGTGGAGATGCTCCGCTTCCTGTTCTGCGGCACTGAGGTCGCGATCGACGAGGACTCCGCGAAGAAGACCTTCAAGGACGACGCCGCGCAGGTCCTCGACGCCTCCATCGCCGCGCTCGACGGCATCGAGTGGACCACCGCGGGCATCGAGGAGGCCCTGCGGGCCGCGCTCGTCGACGGCATGGGCCTCAAGCCCCGCAAGGCCTTCGGACCGGTCCGCGTGGCGATCAGCGGCAAGACGGTCTCGCCGCCGCTGTACGAGTCCATGGAGCTGCTCGGCAAGGACGTGAGCATGGCGCGCCTGCGCGCCGCCCGCGCCACTCTGTAAGCGCCGCAAGGAGGACCGGCCCCGCACGCCAGTGCGGGGCCGGTTCCGTCTCCAGGGACTCCGCTTAGCGCACTACTGTGCAATGCATGGTACTGTCGTATGCGTGGACCGATCGCAACTGCTCAAAGGACTGCTCGACATCATCGTGCTGCGCGTCCTCGCCGACGAGGACGCGTACGGCTACGAGATCCTCCACCGCCTGCGCAAGGCCGGGTTCGAGGAGCTCGGGGACGCCACGGTGTACGGGACGCTCCGGCGGCTGTTCAAGGCCGGACACCTGTCCACCTACGTGATGCCCAGCGACGCCGGACCGCACCGGAAGTACTACGCGCTCACCGCGACCGGCCGCACCCGCCTGCGCGCCATGCGCGAAGCATGGGAGGACGTCAGCGGCAAGATGCGCGCCCTCCTCGACTCCCCCGAGAAAGGCTGACGATGACCGACTCACCCCGCGGCACCGAGGCGGCGACCTACCTCGCGGAGGTCCGCCGCCACCTCGCCGACCTGCCGCCCGCGGTCCGCGAGGACCTGCTCGCCGACCTCGAAGCCCACTTGAACGAGGTCGCCGCCGACCTCGAACCGGGCGCCACGCTCGCCGGACGCCTCGGCGCCCCGGCGGCGTACGCCGCGGAGCTCCGGGAGACCGTCGTCGTCGAAGGCGACGCCGAGCCCGCCGCCCCGCGCCGCGACAGGATCGCGGAGGCCCGCGCCGCCGTCGCCAGGACCGCCGACGCGGCCACCCGTTCGGCGGGCATGGGGGACTTCGCCGAGTTCCGCGAGAAGGTCAGGCCCGGCTGGTGGGCCGTGCGCGGCGCGGTGGGCGCGCTGCTCCTGCTCTACTGGTTCTCCTCGGTCCAGTACGGCTTCACCGACTTCTGGATCTTCGGCTCGTTCCCGGGCCTGGTCTTCGGGCTCGCGGCGGTCCTCCTCGGCGTCTGGATCTCCCTGCGGGTCGGCACCGCCTCGACCCGCTGGGGCCGCACCTCGCAGCTGTGGACCGCCTGGCTCGGCGCGGGCCTGATGATGCTGGCCGCCTACCAGTTCGCGTGGATCTACACCGGCGGGCTGCCGGACCGGTACGTGCCGACCGCGTCCTACTCCTACGACGACGGCTCCCTGGAGATCGAGGACCTCCGCGCCTACGACGAGAACGGCGAGCCGATCGACGGGTTCTACCTCTTCGACCAGAACGGCGACCCGGTGCTCCTCGGCGACCCGTACCGGTGCGATTCGGGGGACCAGTACACGGACCCGTACGGCGAACACGGCTACCTGTACCCGCTGTGCCCGACCCCGGAAGAGGCCCTGGGTGAGGCCACGCCGTCCGACGAATGGGAGCCCACCGACGGGCCGAGCGGGTCCCCGACCGACGACGACACCGCGGAGGAGACCCCGCAGGAGTCCCCGAGCGACGAGCCCGACCCGACGGCGTCCGATGAGCCGACCACGGCCGAGGCCACCCCGAGCGAGGCCGACCCGACCACCGAATAGCCACCACCCGCCACACCGGCCCCGCCCGCACCAGGGCGGGGCCGGTCCGTTGCCTCCTGTGACATTGCTCTCCGTGGACCTAAGTGGAAGAAAGAGGGAGCGTCCCGGGCACTGTCAATGGCCCGTTCGGCCGAGTCGCCGGCCCGCGGTTCCCGGCCAATGGGGCGGCGTTCGCGATACTCCCGCTATCGGGCGAGACGGGCACGGAAGCCCTTGCGGTACAGGCGGCAATGTGCCGTAATGTCGCCGTTACCGAGCGGTACGGAACCGGCTGCGGGTCCTTTTAGGGTTACCCCCGATGTTTACCCGCATGAAGACGACCCGAGCCAAGCACCGCTCCGACGAGCGCCGCCCCGGCGGCCTCCGGCACGTGGTGCGCACCCGGGTGTTCGTGTCCTCGGCGGCCGTACTGCTCGCAGTCGGCTCGGCGAGCAGCGCGAGCGCCGCGATCATCGCCACCGACGACCCGACCGCCGAGGAGCAGCTCGCCGAGCAGATCGTCGCCGACGCCGGCACCGCCGACCGCCAGTGGGACGACGTGGAGTCCATGGACAGCATCCTGCCCGAGAAGGCGGAAGCGGCCCCCGGGACCGCGCAGTCCGACCCCGCGGAGGTCCCCGAGGAAGAGGAGCCGGCCGCCGAAGAGGAGACCTCGGACGACTCGTCGTCCGGGCCGAGCGTCGACATCTCGGCCGAGTGCTCCGACTACTCCGGCAACCAGGCCGTCGGCTGCACCATGACGCTCGACGCCGGGTGGGACATGGGCGAGTTCCAGTGCCTCGTGGACCTGTGGAACCGCGAGTCCGGTTGGGACGAGTCCGCCTACAACTCCGGCTCCGGCGCCTACGGCATCCCGCAGGCGCTCCCGGGCGACAAGATGGCCGCCAACGGCGACGACTGGGAGACCAACCCGGCCACCCAGATCGCCTGGGGCCTCGACTACATCGAGGGCCGCTACGGCAGCCCGTGCGGCGCATGGTCGCACAGCGAGTCCAACGGCTGGTACTAGCCGTCCCTTAGTCTCGATCCGACGCGAACCCGGAGTTCGCTGACCCAGGGAGGTCCCGGCGCAGCCGCGCCGGGGCCTCCTGCCTCTCCCGCAGCGCCCCTTCGAGCCGGTTGAGCAGGAACTGGAGCGACCCGCGCAGATGCGCCTCGTCCTGGCCCGGCTCCCCGGTCAGGGCCGTGAGCACGTACTGCTCGGTGTAGTCCAGGCGCGTGCCGCTGCCCTCGGGCGCGAGCGCCACCGTCACCAGGGACACGTTGCGGCGCAAGCCTTCCACGCTCAGCTCGTACCCGAAGACGATCCGCCGGGGCTCCTCCAGGTCGAAGATCCGCGACCGCCACTCCACCAGCTCCGGCGCCCCCGAGGCCGCGAACACGCCCGTCGCGGTCTCGCCGCCGCCCACGCGGAAGTCCAGCTCATGGGTGCCGTCCTTGCCCGGGATGCGGAACCAGCGGTCGCGGAGCGCGAAGTCGGCGAACGCGGCCCACACCCGCTCGGGAGGGGCGTCCAGGTCGCGCGAGAGGGTCGCCGTGCCGTGCACGGGTGCGTCGGTCATGCCAGACCGAACACCGCTAGGACCCGAACGCTTCCCTCAGCCGCCGGTCTCCATCGACGCCGCCCGCACCGAGCGCAGCAGCAGCCGCGGGTCGCCGAGCATCCGCTTCAGGCGCCGCTCCAGGCCCGCGATGGGCGTCAGGTTCTGCGGCGCGCGGGCGTCCTTGTGGGCCGCGGACCCCAGCGGCGGGAGCGCCGCGGCGGTCGCGTCGGCGAGGGCGATCGCGGCCTCGTCGGTGAGGTCGTCCGAGGCTTCCAGGCGCGCCACGCCCGACCAGCCGCGGGAGCTCGTCCCGGGCAGCCGCAGGTACCACGTGTAGCGGGGCCAGCCCGACACCAGGTGGAACACGGGGGTGCGCTGGCCGGGGGCGAGCTGCTCGACCACGGCGTTCTGCTCGCCCTTGAGGTAGGACCTGGAGTGGCTCTTGATGTAGCCCACCGAGTTCGAGAGCTGGTCGCGCCCGCGCAGCGGCCCGTCGAGGACCGCGAGCTCGGCGTCCATCGCCACCATCGAGGCGACCTTCGCTTCCAGCCCCGCCATCGCGTGCTGCGCCGCGGAGATCAGCTCGCCGGGGTCCGCGGACTCGACCTTGCGATAGGGGTACCGCCCGAAGTCCGCGCCGGGGTCGACGGCCGCGAACAGGCCGCGCTCCACGTCGGCCTCGGCGACGGCGGAGACGTGCCCGTCGAGGTCGCAGGCCACCGCCCCGGCGGCCCAGGAGACGCACAGGCCCGGCCAGCGCTCCCCGCCTTCGAGGAGTTCGACCCGGGCGTCGATGCGGCGCACGCCGTCGACCACGACGATGCGGCGCGGGCCCTTCGCGGGCGCGTCGATGGGGCGCCAGTCCTCGGGGTCGAGCTCGATCTCGGTGCGCACGGTGCCCCCGGTGCGCGAGGGCGACTCGGGGTTGTCGGCGAAGGACGGGTCCCACGCGTCGACGGTGATCTGCAAGGCGCACCTGCTTTCAGGTCGATTGCGGCCCAGCCTACTTCCCATTGTCGACGCGCGCGGCGCGCAGGGAGGGCCGGGGCCCTCCCCGCGGGCTCAGACCTCGATCTCGGTGACGACGCCGGTCTCCAGCGAGTACACCGCGCCGACCACGGTCAGCTCCCCGTCGGCGACGAGCTCGGCGAGGTTCGGGTGCTCCTTGAGCGCCTGCACGGTGAGGGCGACGTTCGCAGCGATCATCGCGTCCACGGGGTCCCCGGACTCCTCCTTCGCGGCCTCGTAGGCGGGCGTGAGGGCCTCCACGATCTCGGGGAGGTGGTAGCCGTGGTCCTCGGCCTCCTCGCCCGCGTCGGCGGCGGCGAGGGCGTCGTGGGCGGCGGTGACGGCCCCGCACTTCTGGTGGCCCAGGACGACGAGCAGCGGGGCCTCCAGGGCCGCGGGCCCGTAGGACACGGACTCGGACACGAGCGGGTCGAAGGTGTTCGCGGCGGTGCGGGTGACCATGATGTCGCCGACGCCGGTGTCGAAGACCAGCTCGGGGGCGACGCGGGAGTCGACGCACGTGAAGACCGCGGCGCGCGGCGCCTGGCCTTCGACGAGCTCCTGGCGGGTCTCGGCGTCGGCGTCGGGGTGGGCGGACTCCCCGGCGGCCCACCGCTGGTTCCCTTCGAGGAGGGCGTCCCAGATCTCCTCGGCCGTCTCCAGGTCCTTGAGGTCCGGGACTTCGGCTGCGGCGGAGGCGGTCTCGGAGGCGGCGGCGCCGCCGGTGTCGGTGGAGCAGGCGTCGAGGGCGAGCACGAGGGCGGAACCGGTGCCGATCGCCGCGGCGCCGGTGAGCAGCTTGCGGCGATTGCCGGAAACGTTGAGAGATTTCACGATTCAGGGATACTCCTGCCGCGCGGGCGAACAGGAGGTGAACGATTCCGATGTGCTCCCCGGCATACGCCGGGGCGGCCCCGCGTCTAAGTCCAGCTCTTCTCGACGTGGGACCCCTTGGCGTCCTTGGTGATCCGGAAGCGCACGGGCACGCGTTCGGCGAGTTCGGGCACGTGTGTCACCAGGCCCACGGTGCGCCCGGCGGACAGCGTCAGGGCCTCCAGCGTGGTCGCGACGGCGTCGAGGGTCTCGGGGTCGAGCGTGCCGAAGCCCTCGTCGAGGATGATCGACTCCAGGCACGCGCCGTGGCGCGCGAGGCTCGCGAGCTGGTCGCTCAGCGCGAGCGCCAGCGACAGCGAGGCCGCGAAGGTCTCGCCGCCCGAGAGGCTCCGCGCCGGGCGGGCCATGTCGGCGTCGTGGTGGTCCACGACCCAGAAGTCCTGCTCGCGGTAGATGAGGTCGTACTGGCCCGAGGTGATCTGGTTGAGCATCACCGTCGCGCCCGCCACGAGCTCGTCGAGGGCCTCCGACAGGAGCCACTCCATGAACCGCCGCGCCTCCAGGTGCCTAGCGAGTTCACCAGCAACCAGTGATTCGCCCCTGAACCTGCTTACCTCGGAGTCCAGTTCAATCCGTTGGTTGCGGGCGTCCCGCAGCCGCGCGGACGCGGCCTTCGCGGACTCGACGGCGGCGGCGTGCCTGCCGACGTAGTCGCCGCCGGTGCCGGTGCGCGGCACTTCGATGTCGAACTCGCCCAACGAGAGCCGCAGCTCCCCGCGGAGGGTCGCGGCGCGGCCGTCGAGCCCGGTCAGCTCGGTGCGGGCCGCCTCTCGCTCGGCCCCCGCCCGTTCCAGCGAGGCCGCGGCCCAGCCGACGAGTGCGTCCCAGCTCGCGGCCAGGTCGTCTCCGGCGGCGGGCGGGGCCAGCGCGGCGACCTGGTCGCGGGCGTGCTGGAACTCCTTCCAGGCGCGCTGCTGCCGCTCGTCGGCGGCCTGCTTGCGCTTCTCGGCCTCGCGCAGGGCCCGCCGGGCGGCCTTGAGGGCCGCGCCGGTGCCCGCGAGCTGCTGGCGGGCCTCCTCGGAGGACGCGCGCTTCGCTTGCAGCGCAGTCGGTTCGTCGACGCCTTCGAGGCGCTTCTTCAGGCGCCCTTCGGCGAGGCGCAGCTCGGTGAGGCGCTCCTCGTAGTTCTCCAGCTTCGTCTGGAGCGCGACAACGGCGGCCTGAGCGTCGCGGTGCTCGATCGTGGCGGTGCGGGAGGCCTCCTCGGCCTGCTGCATGGACTCGGAGAGGTCGTGCTCGGGCACCGTGTCGACGGGCCGGTCGCAGACGGGGCACTCGTCGCCGACGCTGAGCCCGGCGCGGAGGGTCCCGGCGAGCTCGGCCATCCGGACCTTGTGGAGGGACGCGTGCTGGATCTCGACCTCTTCCCCGGCGGCCTCCTCCAGCTCCTTCGCCTCGGCGAACTGGTCGCGCAGCTCCTCGGTCAGCTCCAGGCCGGTCTTCAGCTTCGACTGGGTCTCGGCGAGTTCGGCCCAGGCCTTGAGCTGGCGTTCGATGAGGGCGAGGTCGAGGCCGTCGAGTTCGCCGCGGAGGCGCTCGTCCTCGGCCTCGGTGGTCTCCACTTCGGACGCCTTGTCCGCGGCGGCGGCAGCGGCGTCGGCGACCTGCGCGGCGATGTCGGCGACGCCCTCGGGCCGCTTGATGTAGGTGAGCGACGCGAGGTTCGACTCCGCTTCGGCGAGGCGCCTGCGGGCGGCGTCCACGGCCGCGGCGAGCCCGTCGAGGGCGTTCGCCTTGTCGCGCACGGGCTCGGTGAGCTTCTCCAGCCGCTCGACGCGTTCGGCGGCGGCGGCCAGTTCGGCGTCGGTGACGGCGGGGACGCGCGCGAGCTGCGCTTCGAGGGTCTTCATCGCGGTCGTGGCGGCGTCGCGCTTGGCGCCCGCGAGCTGCTGGACCCGCCGGTACACGCTGTGCCCGAGGAGATTCTCCAGGATCTTGCGGCGGTCGGCGGGGGAGGCGTGGAGGAACTCCGCGAACTCGCCCTGGGGGAGGAGCACGCACTTGGTGAACTGCTCGAACGGCAGGCCGATGACGCGCTCGGCGGCGCTGCTGACCTCGCTGGGGCTGCCCGCGAGCGCGCGGCCCAGGCCCTCCACGAGCGACTCGTCGTCGGCGGGGTTCACGCCGTCGGGGAGCTGCTCCAAAGCGGCCGTGGTGGTCTTGACCTTGCCGTTGCGGTCGCGGCGCAGGATGCGGGTCGCCACGTAGTGCGTCCCGGCGGCGGCGAACACGAGCCGCACCCGTCCCTCCACTGCGGACGGCGCGAGGGCGTTCTGCGTGGTGTTGACCCGCCACCGCGGCGTGCGCCCGTACAGCGCGAAGCAGATCGCGTCGAGCACCGTGGACTTCCCGGCGCCGGTGGGCCCGGTGAGCGCGAAGAAGTCGACGTCGGTGAAGTCGAAGGTCTCGGTGCCGGTGTAGGACGCGAAACCGTTGAGGTCCAGCCGGATCGGGCGCATCAGGCCTCCTCGGAGACGGTCTGGGTGTCCTCGTACAGGACCGAGAACAGCTTGGCGACCGCCGGGTCGTCGTGCCCGTTCTCGGTCAGGTACGTGCCGAACAGCTCGCCGGGGCTCCTCCCGGACCGCCGCTCGCGCGGCGTCTTCTGCTCCAGGCGCATGACCGGGTCGATGTGGATCTGGACCGCGCTGGGGAACAGGTCGGCGACCTCGGCGCGGAGCCCGGCCCGGGCGGGCTCGGTGACGAACACGCGCAGCCACGCCCGTTCGTCCACTTCGGTCTTCGCGAGGGTCTCCAGGTTCCCGCGCACGGTCTGGAGCGGCACGGCCTCAGTGAGCGGCACGGTGCGGACCTTCGCGGGGATGCCGGCGCTGACCTCGACGATCGCGACGCCCGGCGTGTGGTCCTCCTCGCCGAAGTCCACCGCGATCGGCGCCCCGGAGTACCGGATCGGGCACGGCCCGACAATCGCCTGCGCCCGGTGCAGGTGCCCCAGGGCCGCATAGGAAGTGGTGGGCGGGAAGATCGCGGCGGGCACGGCGTAGTCGGCCACGGTGTGGACCTCGCGCTCGCCGCCGCCCACTTTCCCTCCGACCACCGTGAGGTGCCCGGTGAACAGGTTGACGGTGTCGGCGCCGAAGTCCTGCGTGAGCGCGGCGACGAGGCGCCGCAGGTGGTCGGCGTAGTTCGCCTCGGCCCCGGCCGCGCCGAGCTCGAACAGCTCGGCGGCGCGCACGGCGTGGCGCTGCGCGATGAACGGCAGGGCCGCGCACTTCCACCGCTCGCCGTCCTTCGTCTCCCCGGTGATGAGGTGGTCGGCGGCCTTGCCGAGGCTGCCGCGCAGGTGGATTCCCGCGGCGTGGGCCCATTCGCGCAGCGCGTCGAGGGCCTTGCCGTTGTCGTGGTTCCCGGCGACGACGACCACTTCGGCGCCGGTGCGGCGCAGGGCCGACAGGGCTGCCGTCAGGAGCTTCTGCGCCTCGCTGGAGGGCGAGGCGGTGTCGAACAGGTCCCCGGCGACGATCACGAGGTCCACGTCCTCGGCTTTGGCGACGTCGACGAGCTGTTTGAAGACCGCGCGCTGCTCGTCGAGCCGCGGGCGGCCCTTCAAGGTGACGCCGACATGCCAGTCGGACGTGTGGAGAATCCGCATTGCTACCCCTTCTCGGCGACGCTTGCGAGCCGTAAATTTGGCTAGAACGGAATGTCGTCTTCGTCGTCTCCGGCGAGGTCGAAGGGGTCGACCTTGGCGGTAACCGACCGTGCGGTGGCGGCCGGGGCGGACCCGGCCTCGGCGGGGCGGGTGGCCCACGCGGGGAACGGGAAGTTCACCACGAGGGGGACCGGGAGTTCGGGCTGGGCCACGAACATGGTGCCGGGCTTGGCCATGAGCACGCGCATGCGCTGCGCCTGGGTGAGGAACCCGTACTCGGGCCGCGTGGCCTCGGCCGCGTCGAGGCGGCCGACGACGCGGATCGCCGAGTTCGACGCGATGCGCCGCTCCACTTCGGACGCGGTCTGCTGGGCGCCGATGAGGATCACCCCGAGGGACCGGCCGCGCTCGGCGATGTCGAGCAGGATGTCCTTGATCGGGCTGGTGCCTTCGCGCGGCGCGTACTTGTTCAGCTCGTCGAGGACCACGAACTGGAGCGGCCGGGCCGTGCCCGCCTTCTCCTTGCGCTCGAACTCGCTGCGCAGCACCACGCCGACGACGAACCGCTGCGCCCGGTCGGGCAGGTTGTGCAGGTCGACCACCGTCACCTGCGCGTCGGACGACAACGCCGCGCCGCGGGGCGGCAGGTCGCCGCGGATGAGCCGGCCGATGTCGCGCCCGGAGGCGATGAGCCGCCGGATGAACGCGTTCACCGTGCCCAGGCCGATCGCCGAACCCGCCCACTCGGTGCGGGTCTCGTCGTCGGCGAGCCGCTCGCACACCAGGTCCACGAGGTCCCGGTACGAGGTGAGGAGCCGCCCGTCGACGCTGATCGCGCCGTTGTCCTTGGGGCGGGCCTCCTTCCGCAGCCGCGCGGCGACCTGGTGGACCACCATCGTGTACTGCTGGCGGTCGTCGTCGCCGTCGGCGAACACGAACGGCAGCAGGTTGAGCTGGCAGAACTCGGCGAGCGTCCAGTAGAACGCGTCGACGCCCGTCGACCGGCACGCCACGTCGGGCACCCCGTTCGAGTCCCCTTCGCGCGGCGGCGCGAGCACCTCCACGGACTTGAACGCGCCCGGCTCCATGCCCAGGCGCCGGTACGAGTCGCGCACCGTCTCGTCGATCTTCGTGTTGTCGTGGTCGAGGAGCAGCAGGTCCTCGCCCTTGACGTTGAAGATGAGCGCCTTCGTGTTCGCGGCCTCCGCGCCCAGCGCGCCGGAGTGCAGCAGCGAGTACAGCATCCACGTCGCGAACGAGGTCTTCGTGGCGACGCCGGAGATGCCCGAGATCGACACGTGCGCGCCGCGGGTGCCGTCGAGGAAGTCCGGGTTCAGGTACACCGGCTGGCCGTCGCGCGAGAACCCAAGGGGCACTTGGCGGGCCATGCCGTCGAAGTACAGGGCCCGGTCGCGGTCCTCGCCGGAGGCCCGCTGCACCTCGGCGCCCGGGCGCGGCGGCACGAACACCTCCGGCTCGACGCGGGTCACCGTGACCTCCGCGGCCTCCTGCACCTGCGCCGGGAGCAGCCCCCCGGCGATGTCGAACACGTCGGAGTCGAACTGGGCGCCCTCGTGGCGGCTGCGCACCGACGTGACCACCCCGGAGATGCGGACCGTGCCGACCCCCGGGACCTGCCGCTCGGTGGTGAGCACGTCGTCGAGCTGCGCGTACGCCTCCGGCCCGACGCCGACCCAGAACGACAGGGGCGTCGCGTCCTCCGTGCCCAGCACGCGGCCCACCGATTCACTCATCGCTCGATCCTCGCAGATAGCGCAGGATGAGGTTGCCCCCGGCTTCGAGGACGTGTCGCAGCCGCAGCGGCACCGCCTCCGGAGCCGCCTCGCCCTCGGCGACGCGCATCGGGCCCGCCCCGACGAGCAGCGGCGACACCGTCAGGTCCAGCTCGTCCGCGAGCCCCGCGGCGATCAAGGACCCGAACACGTGCGGCCCGCCCTCGCACAGCACCTGCCGCAGCCCCCGCTCGCGCAGCGCCGCCACCGCCGCCGTGAAGTCGACTTCGCCCGTGCCCGCGGCGATCACGTCCGCGACGTCCCGGAACGGCTCGACCGCGGCCTCCGGCAGGTCCGCGGGCACGATCAGGATCGGCCGCCGCGGCGCCTGCGTGAAGATCCCCGCCCCCGGGTCCAGGCTCGCCGTGCGCGAGGCGATCGCCATCACCGGCACCTCCGGCAGGCCCTGCGCCCGCCGCCACGCCATCCGGTCCTCCGAGAGCACCAGCGGCCCGTACCCCTCGGCCCGCACGGTCCCCGACCCCGCCAGGAGCACGTCGCACCGCGCCCGCAGGACCTTGAACACCCGCTTGTCCTCTTCACCCGAAAGGGGACCCGACAGGCCCTCCAGGGTCGCCGCCCCGTCGGCGCTGGACACGAAGTTCACCCGCAGCCAGTCCGGTCCGGGCGGCGCGTACGCCTCGTAGACCTCGTCGTCGGTCAGTTCATCGAGTTTTCGGTACAGCACGTCTGCCACCGCTGAAACCTAGCCCACCCCTCCGACAGCGGCGTCCCGAACCCGCGTCAGGCCCCCAGGACCTGCTCCAGGTACGCGTTCGCGAAGCGCCGCTCCGGGTCCACCTCGTCGCGCACCCGCCGGAAGTCCTCGAAGTGCTTGTACCGCCGCGAGAGCTGCTCCGCGCCCAGCGTGTGCATCTTCCCCCAGTGCGGGCGCCCCTCCGCCGCGTCGAACACCGCCTCGCAGTCCCGGAAGTACGGCACGTGGTCGTGCCGGAAGAACTGGTGCACCGCCACGTACGCCGTCCGCCGCCCCTGCGCCGTCGACAGCCAGATGTCGTCCGCCGCCGCGAACCGCACCTCCACCGGGAACGACACCGTGTGCCCCTCCCGCTCCACCATGGCCTGCAGCTCCCGCAGCACCGTCGGCAGCGCCTCCCGCGGCAGCGCGTACTCCATCTCGCGGAACCGCACCGTCCGCGGCGACGTGAAGATCCGGTGCGACCGGTCCGTGTACTCCCGGGCGCTCCACACCCGCCCCGCCACCCGGTTCAGCCGCGGCACCATCGACGGGAACCGCACCCCGACCCGGTTGCTCGCCGAGAACAGCGCGTTCTCCGTGAACGTCTCGTTCCACCAGTACGACAGGCGGCTCGGCGCCCGCGACGGCTCCGACATCGCGTGCCGGTTGTTCCGCTTCGTCAGCGTCCGGTCCGTGTGCGGGAACCAGTAGAACTCGAAGTGGTCGTTCTCCGCGACCAGCTCGTCCAGGCCCTCCAGGACCGCCCCGAGCCGCTCGGGCCGCTCCACCGCGTGCAGCCGGAACGCCGGCACGCACTGGAGCGTCACCTCCGCGATCACCCCCACCGCGCCCAGGCCCAGCCGCGCCGCCGCGAACAGCTCCGGCCGCTCGAACTCCGTGCACTGCACCGTCTCGCCGCTCGCCAGCACCAGCTTCAGGCCCTTGACCTGCCATGCGAAGCCCCGGTACCGGTCGCCCGTGCCGTGCGTCCCCGTCGAGATCGCCCCCGAGACGGTCTGCGCGTCGATGTCGCCCATGTTCTCCAGGGCCAGCCCGTGCGCGTCCAGGACCGTGTTCAGCGCCGCCAGCGTCATCCCCGCCTCGACCGTGACCAGCCCCGACTTCGCGTCCGCCGCCACGACATGGTCGAGCCCGCCCATGTCCACCCGCACGCCCTCGGGCACCGCGATCGCGCTGAACGAGTGCCCCGAGCCGACCGCCTTCACCCGCAGCCCGTCCTCCGCGGCGGCGGCCACCGCGGCCGCCAGCTCCTCGGACGTCGACGGGCGCACCGTCCGCACCGGCTCGGCGCCCTCGGTGCGCGACCAGTTCTGCCAGTGTGCGTTCTCGGCGACGGGGGTCCCCATGGCGGCGGTCCTTCCAACGGCTCTGTTGAATACGAGGTGTACTTCACGGTAGCTTTCATCTAACCCCACTTGACCTGCGGAAGGGAAGTCGGATGGGCTATCAGGAAGCAACGGGCTCGCCAGGGGCCGCCGTCGAAGGCGCCGCCGACCAGCGGTTCGACGTCCTCAACCGGGCGACGCGGGGGATACAGCCCCCGTTCGCCGCGGTCGATCTGGACGCGTTCGACACCAACGCGGCCATCCTGCGCCGCAACGCGATCGGCAAACCGCTGCGCCTCGCCAGCAAGTCGCTGCGCTGCCGCCCGCTCATGCGGCGCGCGCTCGCCCAGCCCGGCTTCAAAGGCATCCTCGGGTTCACGCTCCCCGAGGCCCTGTGGCTGGCCGAGGAGTTCGACGACGTCGTCGTCGCCTACCCCACCGCCGACACCGACGCGCTCCGCGCGCTCGCCGCCGACGAGCGCCTCGCCCGCCGCATCACCCTCATGGTGGATTCCGTCGAGCACCTCGACTTCCTCGCCCGGCACGTCGAGCCGAGCCCGTCGCGGCCGCTGCGCCTGTGCCTCGAACTCGACGTCTCGCTCGAACTCCTCGGCGGCCGCATCCACATCGGCGCCTACCGGTCCCCGGTCCGCACCCCCGACCAGGCCCTCGACCTGGCCCACGAGATCGACAAGCGCCCAGGTGTGCGCCTGGTCGGCATCATGGGCTACGAGGGCCAGATCGCGGGCGTCCAGGACGCCTTCAGTGCCGCTGCGCTGCGCTCGCCCCTGGTGCGGCTCATGCAGACCGTCTCCAAAGCCGAGCTCGCCGAGCGCCGCGCCGAGGCCGTCGCCGCCGTCCGCCGCGTCACCGACCTCGAATTCGTCAACGGCGGCGGCACCGGCTCGGTCGCCTCCACCGCCGCCGACCCGTCGGTCACCGAGATCGCGGCCGGGTCCGGCCTCTACTCGCCCGCTCTGTTCGACGGCTACCGCTCGATCCGGCCGCTCCCGGCCGCGTTCTTCGCGCTCCCCGTCGTGCGCAGGCCCAAGCGCGGCATCGTGACCGCCCTCGGCGGCGGCTGGATCGCCTCCGGCGTCCCGGGCCCCGACCGCCTCCCCAAGCCCGCGTTCCCCGCCGGGCTCCGCTACTCCAAGACCGAGGGCGCCGGGGAGGTCCAGACGCCCCTGCGCGGCCGCGCCGCCGACGCGCTCGCCATCGGCGACCGCATCTGGATGCGCCACGCCAAGGCCGGGGAGCTCGCCGAGCGCGTCAACACGATCCACCTGATCCGGCGCGGCGAGGTCGTCGACGAGGTCCCGACCTACCGCGGCGAGGGCCGCGCGTTCGTCTGAGCCGCAACGCGAACGAACGGGCCCGGCGGGGTCACTCCCGCCGGGCCCGTTCACGTCGCGCTAGTCGTCGCGGCCGCCGTTGCCGTTCCCGCCGCCGCCGGTGGTGCACTGGCCCAGCCATTCCATGATCGGCGTGCACTCCTCGTTCCCGCCGCCTCCCGGCGGCGTCGGGACGCCGCAGCGGGAGTCGGCCTGGCCGGTGGCCGTCGCGCAGTACGGGCTGTCCGCGTCGATCGTGCCGTCCTCGTTGACGATGCCGTCGACGATCGCGCTGCCCATGTGCTCGGCCTCGGTCCAGGGGACCTTCTCGTACTGCTTCGCCTCGATGGCGCCGTCCATGAACTGCTTCCAGACCGGGTAGCTCAGGGTGCCACCGAAGATGTTGTCGGTGCCGCCGTTCTTGTTCAGCAGCGGCGCCGACTCGGCGGTCGCGTTGCCGACCCAGGTGGCGATGCTCAGCTGCTTGATCGCGCCGACGTACCAGGTGTGGGCGTTGGCGCTGTCGTACCCTTCCCAGTTGGCCTCCCAGGTACCGGTCTTGCCGGTGTAGGGATTGTCGACGGCGCCGCCGTCGCCCTCGATCTCGGAGCCGACCCACTGGAGGTTGCGGGCGATGCTCGCGTCCATCGCCTCGGTCTGCTCCAGCGGCCGGATCTCGGGGACCTCGTTGCCGTTGCGGTCGAGGACCCGCTCGACGAAGTGGGTCTCGTTGTAGACGCCGTCGTTCGCGATGGTCGCGTACACGGTCGCCATGTCCTTCACCGACGTCGGGTACTGGCCGAACGAGATGTGGTAGTAGAACGGCGAGTTCGGCGACTCCAGGTCGAGCGGGGTGTGCACGGGCGAGCCGTCCTCGTTGACCTCGTCGAGCGGCGCGAGCGGGTCGACGTTGCCGTTCGAGTCGGTCGCGAAGCTGCCGTCCTCGTTCTCGCGGGTGCCGTGCCGCGAGTAGGTGATGGTGCCGTCGTCCTCGATGTAGAACTTGTAGGTGACGGCGACGCCGTCCTCGTTCTGGCTCAAGGTCCGCAGACCCATCTGGATGGCGTTCTCCAGGATCGCGGTGGCGCCGTACTTCTCGGCGATCTGGTACATCGGCGTGTTGCGCGAGTCGCGGAGCGCCTGGGTCAGGGTCCGGTCCGTGCTCTCGTTGCGGCCCGCGTTCGAGATGGTGCCGTCGCCGATGCCCTCCAGGGTGTCGAACTCGCGCGGCGAGTCCGAGGTCCACCACGAGTCGATCGACGCGCCGTGCTCGATGGCGGTGGCCGCGGTGATCATCTTGAAGGTCGACGAGGGCGGGTGCGGGTTCTCGATCCCGGCCTTGTCGACGCCGAGGCCGTTCTCGCCGCCGTAGTAGCCGAGGACCCGGCCGGTGCCGGGCTCGACGGCGACGACGGCGTCGGCCATCGACTTGTTCTGGTCGGCGAGCGCGGCGTTGTCGTTGGTGTTCATGAACTCGGAGAAGCCGTCGTCATTGAGGTAGACCTCGGCCTCGTTGACGTCGTCGACGATCTCGCCGTCGGCGTTGAGCATGTTCCCTTCGTCGTCCTCGACGCGTTTGAGGTCGCCGCGGCTGGCGGTCGAGTACGCGAGCTCCTGGATCTGCGGGTCGAGGGTCAGCTCGACGGTGTAGCCGCCGGTGCCCGCGTCCTTGCCGTAGAAGTCGTTCTGGGTGAGGCCGTAGCGGCTCTCCAGCTCGTCCCAGATGTAGCCGTCGTTCGGGTTGGTGATGAAGCCGGTCGCCGCCTCGTGGCCCCAGGTGCCCGGGTTCTCCAGGGCCGCGAGGGTCTCGGGCATCCCGGCGTCCAGTTCGGCCTGGACCTGCGCGAGCTGGTCCTCGCTGAGGTCGTCGGTCATGGTCAGCAGCGACTCCATGCCGTGCGTCCACCGGTCGAGGGGCGCGGTGCTGTCCTCGCCGGCCAGCAGCGGGTCGAAGGAGCCGTCGCCGGCCTTGACCTGCATGACGAGCGTCATCGCCTGGCCCCAGGTGAGGTCCTCGACGGGGACGCCGAACCAGATCTGGGAGGCGGCGGCGATGCCGTAGGTGCCGCGGCCGTAGAAGTTCAGGTTCAGGTAGTGCAGGAGGATGTCCTCTTTGGAGTACTGCTGCTCCAGCTTCATCGCCATGACGGCTTCGCGGGCCTTGCGGCCGTACGAGAGGTCGTCGCGGATCTCCATGACCATGCCCGCGTACTGCTGGCTGATCGTGGAGGCGCCCTGGGTGTCGCCGCCGGTGACGTTGTTGACCAGGGCGCGCATGGTGCCCTTGTAGTCGACGCCGTCGTGCTCGAAGAAGTCCTTGTCCTCCAGGGCGAGCAGCGACCAGACGACCTGGTCGGGCAGCTCCTCGTAGGTGTCGACGAGCTTGCGGGTGTACTCGCCGTATCCGGCGATGACCGTGCCGTCGGAGAGGGCGATCGAGGTGGACTCGCCGAACTTGAGGTCCTGCGGGGCGGGCACGTTCTGGAAGAACCAGGAGCCGGCCACCGTGACCGCGCCGAGCATCATGAGGCACACCATGATGAGCGCCGCGTAGACGCGGCGGCGGCGCACCGAGATCTTCTTCTTCCGCTTCTTGCCGCCCGGCGGTGGGGTTCCGGGGCCCGACTTCGGCCTGGCGGCGCCGACGACGGAGGCGCGCCCGACCCCGGCGCGGCCCGCTGCCGCGGGGCCCGGCGGGGGACCGGCGGGGGCCCCTGCGGGCGGTCCGGGCGGCGGCCCGGCGGGCGGGCCCATCGGCGGCGGCGGTGCGCCGTGGCCCGGCGGGAGCCCGTGCGGCGGGCTCGCCTGGAAGCCGGGTCGCGGCCCTGCCGGAGGCCCTGCGGGTGGTCCGGGAGGTCCGGCCGAGGGGCCTTGGGCGGGGCGGTAAACGTCGCTCATGCTCAACCATCCACGAGTTGTGAGGTGCCGGTCCTCGACGCGCGGTCCGAGTCGGCTTCGGCGAGCGCTGCCGAAGGGTGGTGGGTCCGGCCGGCACCCGCAGAACCTTGGATGCTAGCGGACCACGCCCAGTAGGCGAGGAGTGCTCGGATTCGCGGGTGAGGAAGGCCGCTTATCGCCCACCTTAGACCGCCGGTGCGACTCTGCTGCCGTCCCACCGCGCCTGGTACCGCCCCTTGCGGCGACATTCCGGACACCACCGCCGATCACGGCGTTCCGTCCCCGTGACCCATTTCACCCGCTACTTCGCGGCACCCCTGGCGGCCTGCCGTCCCGAGAACAGGCACCCGCCCAGGAACGTCCCCTCCAGGGACCGGTACCCGTGCATCCCGCCCCCGCCGAACCCGGCGGCCTCCCCGGCCGCGAACAGCCCCGGCAGCGGCTCCCCGTCGGCCTTCAGGACCCTGCCGTCGAGGTCGGTGTGCAGCCCGCCCAGCGTCTTCCTCGTCAGCAGGTTCAGCCGCACCCCGATCAGCGGCCCCGCCTTCGGATCGAGCAGCCGGTGCGGCGACGCGACCCGGATCAGCTTGTCGCCCCGGTAATTCCTGGCGCCCCTCAACGCCGTCACCTGCAAGTCCTTCGTGAACTTGTTCCCCATCTCGGCGTCCCTCGCCTCGACCGCCGCCCGCACGGTCTCGTACTCCAGCAGGCCCTCCCCGGTGATCGCGTTCATCTTCGCCACCAGCTCCGGCAGCGTCTGAGCCACCGCGAAGTCGGCCCCGTGCTTCTTGAACGCCTCCACCGGCCCTGGCGCCCCCGGCAGCACCCGCTTCAGCAGCAGCTTGACGTCCTTCCCCGTCAGATCGGGGTTCTGCTCCGACCCCGACAGGGCGAACTCCTTCTCCAGGATCTTCTGCGTGAGCACGAACCAGGTGTACTCGTGCCCGGTCGTCATGATGTGCTCCAAGGTCCCGAGCGTGTCGAACCCCGGGAAGTAAGGAGCGGGCAACCGGCGCCCCGTCGCGTCCAGCCACAGCGACGACGGCCCCGGCAGAATCCTGATCCCGTGCTTGGGCCAGATCGGATCCCAGTTCTCGATCCCCTCCGTGTAATGCCACATCCGATCCCGATTGATCACCTCCGCCCCGGCGTCCTCGGCGATCCCCAGCATCCGCCCGTCCACATGCGCTGGCACTCCGGAAATAAGCCGCTTTGGAGGCGTCCCCAACCGCTCCGGCCAGTTCTGCCGCACCAGATCGAAATTCCCGCCGATCCCCCCGGAGGCAACGATGACCGCCCCGGCACTGATGGAGAACTCCCCGAGCGCTTCCCGGCTCGTCGACACCCCGCGAGCGGACTCGTCAGGAGAAAGCAGCGTCCCGGAGACCCCGATGACCCGCCCGCCCTCGACCTCCAGCCGATCGACGCGATGCCGGAACTTCAGCTGCAACCGCCCATTGCTGACGGCCTGCCTCACCAACCTGACGAACGGCTCGATGATCCCCGGCCCGGTCCCCCAGGTGATATGGAACCTCGGCACGGAATTCCCATGCCCCTGCGCCGTATACCCCCCGCGCTCGGCCCACCCCACCACCGGGAAGAACCGCACCCCCAACGAGTGCAGCCACGCCCGCTTCTCGCCCGATGCGAAATCCACGTAGGCCTCGGCCCACTTCCGCGGCCACGCGTCCTCATCCCGATCGAACCCCGCGGTCCCGACCCAGTCCTGCCACGCCAGCTCCCGCGAGTCCCTGATCCCCATGAACCGCTGCTCCGGCGAATCGACCAGGAACAACCCCCCGAACGACCAGAACGCCTGCCCCCCAAGCGACTGCTCGCCCTCCTGATCGACAACCGTGACCGTCTTCCCCAACCGCACCAACTCAGAGCCGGCAACCAACCCCGCCAACCCACCCCCGACGACAACGACGTCACTGTCCATCGCCCAACCACCTTCCAGCCTGTTACCGACGCGTAGCGCAGATATACCAGGCGGAATGATGACCGTCAATAAGATCGCGAATCGAGGCGGGACGGTTATGCCGCAGATCAGCTGATTCTGGTCCGGTGCTGCGAGAACAGCTCGTGCCGCTGGTGGTCGTCCTGCCCGAGGAACGCCTTGAACTCCCCGAGCCGGTAAGCGATGGCTCCACTCTTCCGCTCGGTGCTCTCAAGCTCGAAGTCATGGCCCAGGTGCACCAGCCGCTGCTCGACTTCGGCCAGGCTCAAACGGGTGCCCTCCCGTTCCAGGAGACCGGCAATCTTCTCCGCGTCGAGGTAGCGGCGGACCTTCTTCTCGCTCTCCTTCTTGAGGATCTTGTAGACGGGGTCGAAGACCTGGTTCTCGTGCTCGAACAGCGTCTGCTTGTGCTCCTTGCGAAGCGCGCTGGCGATTGCTTCCCCGACTGCCTTGGCGACAGGCGGCGGGAAGGCGTTGCCGATCTGGCGGTACTGGCTGGTCTTCTTGCCGGAGAACTCCCACTTGTAGTCCTTGCCGTACCAGCCCTGGATGCGGGCGACCATTTCAATCGTCAGCTTGGGGCCCTTCACCTCCTCGCCCTTTGTCCTCGGGGAGGGCTTGAATCCTGGGCCGGGCGGCTCGTCGGCGATTCCCCAGGCATCGACGTGGAGGTCCGACCACGCCTTCTTGGCGCGGGAAGGCCCCAGGTCCGCACCGCCGTGCTTCTTCGACCCGCCGACGATGGTCGGGGCGATGTCGTTGGCTTTGCGGACCCACTCCTCGGCGCCTTCCCAATTCCTGTCGCTCATGAGGTCTGCGAGCAGTTCCCCGACGGTAGGAGGCTTGGTGGTGTGCTTCTCCGGCCATTTGAAGTACTCGGCATACTCTTCCTGCAGCGCTACAAGTACGAATCTGGGGCGGAGCTGCGAGACGCCGTAGTCTGCCGCGTGCAGCAGCTCCCAGCGGCCGATGTACTTGTGCTCGTAGAGGCGGTCGAGGACATGCTGGCGGTAGCCGGTGAAGCGGTTGGCGCTGAGCCCTCGTACGTTCTCGAGAAGCAGGGCCTTGGGCTGGACTGTTCCGCACAGCTCGACCGCCCATGCGAAGAGGTCGCGCTCGTCGTTCGCGCCGAGCTGCTTGCCCGCGACGCTGAAAGGCGGGCAGGGAACGCCTCCGGCCAGCAGGTCGACGCCCTTGTAGTCCTCGGGGTTCCAGACGGACGGGTCGGCGACATCCCCTACTCGGACGGTGTCGTCATCCCAGTCCTCTTCCCGCTCGCTCAGGTTATTCCGCAGGGTATCTGCTGCAGTCTGGTCGAGTTCGACTGCGAGCTTGTGCTTGAACCCCGCCAAGTGGAGTCCGAGCGACTGCCCGCCCGCGCCGGCGCAGATCTCGACGACTTCGAGCCTGCGTTTCTGCTCTTCTTCCGACATGCAAATCCCCTCCCGAGCCATGTACATGGCGCTCTGCGTCGAATGTCCGGACATGCTCACGAAGGGTAATCGGCACCTACGACAATTCAGCCTCTGTCGCCTCGGCGGCCGGCTTCGGTTTCACGGAGCTTTGCCTGCGAGAGACTACCTCCCGGCAGACCGCAGACGCGCATTGATCCGCCGCTTCGTGCTCCCAGAAGCGGAGGACCAGCCACCCCGCGGCGATGAGCTGCGCATCGGTCTCGCGGTCCCGCTCCATGTTGCGGCCGATCTTGGCCTTCCAGTAATCGGGATTCGTCTTGGGGAGCACGAAGTGGTCCGGGCATCCGTGCCAGTAGCAGCCGTCGACGAACACGGCCACCTTCGTCGGCCTGAACACGAGGTCCGCGGTGCGCCGCATCTTCGGAAGCGGCTTCGCCGCGACGCGGTACCGCAATCCGGCCGCATGCACGAGCTTCCGCAGCGCCAGCTCCGGAGACGTGTCCCGGTTCCGGTTCCCGAGCATGCTCTTGCGGTTGCCTGCTGAAGAGGCCCAGGAGCCTTCAGGGGCCTTCCACTCCTCAGTCTGTATGCTGCCTTCATCCCTTGGGAATCGTTGGAGCCGTTACGACTGGGTCTTCTGCAGATGCCAGCATCCAGTCGCTTCCATCGAGAGAGACTCTGCCGAGGCCGACGTGTTCGCGATATGGAGTGAGTCTGGCACTGACGAACTCGCCTTTCCCCGGGACAGGGAGACCGAGGTCGCGAGCCATGGCTTGATGGAGTTTGTACTCGCCGAAGATCACGATTCCCTCGCCTTGCAGGTCGGTTCGGGCCCCGCCGTTGTATCGCACTCGTCTCAGAGGATCATCCTGCATTCCGGCAGTCTCGATCGCAGTACGGCTGACAAGACGGCCTTGCGCCCGCCTGAACAGCTCATTGACCCGCTTTTGGCCGCGTCGTTTTCCGGCCAGCTTGACGAAGATCGCGTCAATATCGTCGTCAGACAGCTTGAGCAAGACATTCTCGGGAAGGGGCGCATCCCTGCGAATCCAGGAGATCGCTTCTCGGGCGTCGCTTCGAATGGTCCGCTTGAGATCCCGGTTCTTGCCGTAGGAAAGGATCCGCTCATCGATCCTCACTACTCCGAGCTCCCATCGACTCGACTGGTCATTGAACCAGACCAGCAGGCACAGGTGCCCGACAGCCTCGGGCGGGATCATCCAGCTGCCCGACTTCTGCGAGTACTTGCAGTCGATGTCGATGCCGGCGATCTTGAAGTCCATGCTGTCGCCGTCTTCGAACTCGAACTCGCGCTGAAGGTTGATCTCCAGGAGCGTCCCCGCATGCGTCTTCTCTGTCTTGAAGAGCTGATCCCAGCGGAAGCGCCCCGTGTACCTGCCGTTGTAAAGCATGTCGATCGATGTTCTGATGACACTTGCAGTCCGGGCGCCGTCCGGGTCAATCTTGAGCAGCTCGGCTCTGACCCGCTCGACTTGGGGGTCAAACTGAAGGGAGCGCGGTTCGAAGGCCGGGAGGTTCTCAGGTGCGTGCAGGCTCACCTTCGAGAGCGTATGCCATGAAGGCGAGCGGGCATCGCGGTGCTCTGCGCGAATGTGCGGAGCCCGGAACCGCACGCCGGAGGTGTCAGCGGACGCTGCTGCTGCGCAGACGAGCCACCAGATCTGCCTGATCCCCTGGAGTAAGGTGCCTGTACCGGTCGAACACGGCGTCCACCCGGGTCCTCTCGCGGCGGCCGCTTGCGGCCCATTCCAGAAACTGCTTCCGCTCGGTCTGGGTGAGGCGGCGGACATCGATTTCAACGCTTTCGAGGCTCTCCGGCGGGAGTGTGCTTGAGCGGGAGCTCTCGTTGCACCTGGAGCACTCTGCGCGGAGGTTCGAGTCTGTGCCGCTGCCGCCAAGCTCGGCGGGAACAATGTGGCCGACCGTCATCACTGCGGACCGCAGCGGATCGTCAGGATAGGGTTCCTTCGCTGCAATCCCGCAGAAGAAGCACCGCCCGTGGTCGCGTTCGAGGACTCGGCGGCGCGTTGCTGCGGAGACCGCCGTCTCTGCCGACGGCTTCGGCCCGAGCGCAGGATGCCATCCGACCAGGTCCACTCGGTAGGAGCCCTGGGGGAGACCGTGCTCGTACTTGGCTGAGGGGAGCTCCCAGCCGTACCGCTTGCTGCGCAGCTCCCGGATCCGCCGCTGAAAGTGCTCCTTGGTGTTCCGCTCGCCGCCGCTGCCGAGCGCTTCGCGCAGCTCGTCGGTCGTGAAAAGGTCGCCGATGCCCTTGTTCGACGCCAGCCAGGCCGCGATCCGGACCTCGTCACCGATCCGTTTCCGCGTCCCGGGCCAGTGAAGGAGGTCCCACCAGAGCACGCCGCGGCTCGCGTACGCATGAGGCGGGTGCTGGTGGCTTCCTGGTCCTGTCATGCCGAAGAACCTACCGCGCTGGAGACCGCAATCCTCAACGCGGGCATCCGAACGCCTGTCTCAAATCTGCGCAGGTCAGCGCAGGGTTTTGAGTGTGGCCAGGACTTCTGCTGTGGTGCCGGTTTCGGCTATTAGGGGGAAGATCTTGGTTGTTGCGTGGGTGTGGGATTCGGTGGTGAGGTCGGTTGTTGCGTCTGTGGGGATGGTGAGGTTGTAGCCGTGTTCGTGGGCGGAGCGGGCGGTGGATTCGACCCCGAGGGTGGTGGCTATGCCGGTGATGACCAGGTGGGTGATGGCATGGCGGCGGAGGTGGAGGTTGAGGTCGGTGGCGTGGAAGGAGCCCCAGGTTCGTTTGGTGATGATGGTGTCGGAAGGGTGGGCGAGGCCGTCGATGAGGGTGTCCCAGCCTTCGGGTAGGGGTTGGAAGGCGCGGGGGCCGAGGTCGGTACGGCCTGGGGTCGGGGAGGGGCCGTCGGGGTCGATGGTGAAGCGGGTCAGGAAGACCGGGAGGTTGCGGGCTCGGAAGGCTGCGGCGAGTTTCTTTGAGTTGGCGACGACGTCGGTGAGGTTGTGGGGGGCGGTAGGGCGTGACTCGCTGCCTTTTTGCAGGTCGATGATGAGGAGCGCGGTTCTCTCGTCGAGCTCGGTGATCGGCATTTCGCTGGGTGCTTTCTAGTCGGTGGTCAGGCGTTCGAGGAGCTTGAGGGCTTCGACGAGGGTGGTTCGCTCTGCCGGGGTGAGGCGGTCTTGGATGGCTTGGGTCAGCCATTCGTCGCCCTCTTGCTGGGCGCCTTGGAACATGGTTCGGCCGGCGGGGCTGAGGGAGATGAGTAGTCGGCGGCCGTCTGAGGGGTCGGGGCGGCGTTCGATGAAGCCGCGTTCCTGGAGGGCGGCGAGGGTGGGGACGACCGCTTGGGGGCGGATGCGTTCGGCGGCGGCGAGGGCGCTGGCCGAGGCGTCGCCTTCCTTGCCGAGGCGGCTGAGGAGCGAGGCCTGGGACGGTGTGAGTCCTTGGTTGTCGGAGAGCTCCTTGAAGCGCCGGTAGAGGCGGCCGAACACCGCCCGCAGGTCGCGGGCGATGTTCGACGATGAGTCTTCTGGGCTTGGCATGGGAAGAGCTTAGTTGTTCAAGTCTTCTTTATCAAGCTAGCTTGAAGAGTTTGGGCTACTGCGGCGGGCCGGGGAGTTGGATCGGGGGTGGGGGGAGCTCCCATGCGGCGTGGCGGAGTTGGGTGACCAGGTGGTCGGCCGCGGCCTCGACGTCGTCCTTGCGGAGCTTGTCGGGGAGGCGGTTGGTGGCGATGCGGGAGAGGATCAGCACGTTGAGGGCCGTCTCCCGTAGAAGCTGCGTCAGCGGGATGCGGTGGCGCGCCCCGGCGAGGGCGGTGATGGCGTCGGCGAGTTGATCGAGTTCGGGGTATTCGGCCTTGGGTGTCTCCATCGGGTTGCTCCTCTGGGTGTGCAGTTGTACTTGCGACAACTTAGAGGGTATGGATGACTACCGACAGTTTTGAGTGAGAAATTGGGACGCTGTGGTCAGGGTCTCCCCGTGAACCGGGCTCTTGTCTGCCCGGTTCACAGGAACCTATGCGCGGCAGAGGATCTCGCCGTGGGGGATCATCAGCCAGGACTCCTCGGCGGCGCCCCAGGCCTTCCAGGCGTCGGAGATCGCCTGGAGCTCATCGGCAGTGGCGTGACCGCCGTTGAGGGCCTGCTTCGCGAAGTCGGAGTGGAGGCTGCGGTCGGCCCAGAGGCCGCCCCACCAGGTGCGGTCAGGCTCGTCGGAGAAGGTCCAAGTGGACGAGGTCGCCTCGATCGCCGTCTCAGGGAACCCGGCCTTCAGCGCCCAGGACTTGAGGCGGCGGCCGGCGTCGGGCTCGCCGCCGCCCGCGCGGGCGACGGTCTCGTAGAGGTCGAGCCAGGCGGTCAGCCCCTCCGACTCCGGGAACCAGGTGAAGGCCGCGTAGTCGCTGTCGCGCACCGCGATCAGGCCGCCGGGCTTCGCGACGCGGCGCATCTCGCGCAGGGCCTGGACGGGATCGCTCACGTGCTGGAGCACCTGGTGCGCATGGACGATGTCGAACGTGTCATCCGGAAACCGGAGACTGTGGACGTCGGCCTGCTCAAACCTCGTGTTCGTGAGCCCGCGCTCGGCCACCGCGGCCTCGGCCTTCGGCAGGATGTCCGCGACGTAGTCCACCCCGGTCACCTGCCCGTCGTGCGCGATCTCCGCGAAGTCCGCAGTGATCGTGCCCGGCCCGCACCCGATGTCGAGGATCGTGTGGTCCGTCTTGAGATACGGGAGCAGGTACCCCGCCGAGTTCTCAGCCGTGCGCCAAGCGTGCGAGCGCAGCACCGATTCGTGGTGGCCGTGGATGTACTTCGCAGTCTCGTGTGCCATGCCGCAGAGACTACCTCTGCTGTATCAGCTAATGGGAGACCGATTTCATTATGTGGTCACCACCCGCGGCGCCGGGCGAGCCAGTCGGCGGCCGCCAGGCCGCTCCAGCGCATGTGGTCGTCGATCGCAGGGGAGAGGAGACCTGCGGGGCGGTCGCGCCAGCCTCGGAGCAGCGCGCCCGACATGGCCGCGAGCACGGTGTCGAGCTCCTCGTCCGAGACCTCGGCGGCGGTCGGATGGCCCCTGAAGAGGGCGTTGGCATCATGGCCGTCGGCGTGGGCGGTGAGCAGGAGCAGCACCGTGTCGACCCACGGCGCCATGTGCCTCGGCGAGGTCCAGTCGCAGATCCAGGCCCGGCCCTCGCCGACGATCATGTTGTCGGGACGGAGGTCGGTGTGGGCGATCTCGGCCGATGAGAGGACTTCGTCGATCCGGGATTCGAGCGCCGCGAGTTCGTCGCGCCTGCCGGACAGCGATGCAGGGAGCGGGAACGGCCGCGCACCCGCGGCGACGTCGCGGAACGCCGTCAGACTCCTGCCGGTTTTGACGGCGAGGCCCCGGAGCGCCTCTGGGGGCGGGTTGAGGGCTTCGACGGCATCGGCCCATGTGGAGAGCAGCAGTCGCACGGTCTCCGGACTCATCGGGAGCGCCACAGGGACGCCTTGGAGCGCTTCGTATCCGGTCACGGCCCAGCCGTCGACGTCGGCGGCGAACTCGACCCTCGGCGCCGGCACCTTCGCAGGGAGCGCGGCCGTGTGCCGCGCTTCCGCCTCGTAGGCCGGGCGGTGGAGCGAGTCCGGGCCTGCCGCCTTCACGAACAGCGCCGCGCCCGAGTCGGACCGGAGGAGGGCCGCGAAGCCGTTCGTGAAGCCGCCACCCGCGATGCCGACGTGGGCCGGAGCGCCGCCGAGTTCGCGCTGCACGCGTTCCTGCACCGGGACCGGCAGGTCCGTGTACGCAGGCCTGACCGCGGTGGCGTCGATCCTCGGTGCGGGTCCGAAGCGGCTCATGACCATCCGCGCCGTCGGGCGAGCCAGTCGGCGGCCGCGAGGCCGCTCCAGCGTTGGTGGGCGCGGAGGTGGGAGGAGGTGTTGGGGAGCGGGGGTTCGGCGGAGCGGCTGAGGTAGTAGCCGGTGATCGAGGCGAGGGCGGTGTCGAGGTCGTCGTCGGTGACGCCGACGGCGGTGGAGTGGTCGCGGAAGAGGGCGTCGGCGTCGTGGCCGTCGCCGTGGGCCGCAATGAGGAAGCACGCGGTGTCGAACCAGGTCGAGTGGACGCCGACCCAGTTCCAGTCGCAGATCCAAGCCTGATCGGCGCCGACGATCATGTTGTCCGGGCGCAGGTCGAAGTGCATGACGGAGTCGGCGGTCAGGGCGGCGTCGATGTCCTGCTCGATCGCCGCGAGTTCGGGGATGCGGCCCTCGAACGCCGGCGGGAGCGGGAACGGGGGGATCTCGCCCGCGTCGATGGACGCGAACTGGCGCAGCTCGGGGCCGACCGGCCGGGCGGTGACGCCGATGTCGAGCAGTGACCGCGGCGCCGGGGTCAGGGCTTCGGCGGCGTCGGCCCAGGCTTGCAGCATCAGGTCGAGGTCGTGCGGGGTCATCGGGAGCGTCGGGGCTTTGCCCTGCACCGCTTCGAAACCGAGGACGCTCCAGTCGTCGATGTCGGCCGCGAACTCCAGGCGGGGGGCCGGGACGGCGGCGGGGAGGGCGGTGTTGATGCGGGCTTCCTGGCGGGAGGCCGCGAGGGCCCAGGGGCGGTCGGGGCCCGCGGCCTTGATGAAGAGTTCGGCGCCAGTCTCGGAGCGGACGCGGGCGGCGAAGGCGCTGCCGAAGCCGCCTCCGGCCGTGCGGATGTCGGCGGGCGGGGTCCCGAGTTCCCCGGTGATGATGGCGCGCACGGGTTCCGGGAGGGTCTCCCAGCCCGCGCGGTCGGCGGTGGCGTCGTAGGGGACCGGGGGTCCGAATCGGGGCATGTGGAGAGTGTGGCCGCAGTTCAGCGGGGCCGCAATCGGTTTAGGGGGAAGGAAGGGGCCCTCGCGGCCGTGGTGGGGGCGGCTGCGAGGGCCGGGGTCTATTCTAGGCGCTCGCGAGCAAGGATGGAATGACCACGGGCAGTACATAGCAGCCGATGTCGCCGACTTCGCTGCGGGTGAGGGCCCAGCGGGCGGTGCTGGCGTCGCGGCACAGGACCACGAACGCCACCATGCAGCTGAGCGCCCGCTGCGCGTCGGTCATGAACTGGAGCCACGAGTCCGCCTGCGCCGGATCGGGTTCGAGGACGGCGTCGAAGAGGAGCGCGATGACGCGCTCGCCGCCTTTGGAGTAGGCCGCGGCCACGCACACGCGCAGGCGGCCCTGCTGTTCGGGGAGGGTGAGGGTCCTGCGGCTGATGGCGATGTCGTCGTAGTCGGGGAGGTCGGGGCCGTCGGTGAAGTTGTACAGCTCTGTGGCGAATTCGGGGCGGGTCTCCATCAGCATGGCGAGGAGTTCGTTGTACTCGATCGACATTCGAGTTCCTAACTTCCGCGTGGGGTCACAAAAGGTGGGTTGTAGGAACAACGAAGACACGAGATTCCGGTTACGGGTAATCGGCGTGGTTTGGGGAGGAAACTTGCGGATGGGTCATGTTCCTCGCTGGTAACTTCTGAAACGCCAAGGGGCGCGGCGGGAATGACTCCCGCCGCGCCCCTGTGGATCTTGTTTACAGGCCGAGCTGGTGCTCGAAGTTGCCCTCTTCGATGCGCTTGGTGACCGCTTCGAGGTAGCGGGCCGCGTCGGCGCCGTCGATCAGGCGGTGGTCGTAGCTCAGCGTCAGGTGCATGACCGAGCGCACCGCGATCACTTCGCCCAGTTCGGGGTCGTTGATCACGCGGGGGCGCTTGACGATCGCGGCGGTGCCGAGGATCGCGGACTGCCCGACGGGGACGATCGGCGTGTCGAACAGCGCGCCGACCGAGCCGGTGTTGGTGATGGTGAAGGTCGCGCCGAACAGGTCGTCGGGCGCGAGGCCGCCGTCGCGGGCCTTCTTGGCGATCTCGGCGATCCGCTTGGCCAGGCCCGGGATGTTCAGGTCGCCGGCGTTCTTGACGACCGGGACGATGAGGCCCTTCGGCGTGTCCACCGCGAAGCCGACGTGCTCGGCCTCGGGGTAGGTGATCGTCTTCTCCTCCATGTTCATGGTGGCGTTGACGACCGGGTACTGCTGGAGCGCCTCGATCGCGGCGATCGAGAAGAACGGCAGGAAGGAGAGCTTCACGCCGTGGCGGGCGAGGAACTCGTCCTTCTTGGCCGCGCGGAGCTTCGCCACCTTCGTGACGTCCACTTCGCGCACCGTGGTCAGCTGCGCCGTGGTCTGCATCGACTGGAGCAGCGCCTTGGCGGCGGCCTGGCGCAGGCGCGACATCTTCTCGGTGCGTCCGCGCAGCGGGCTGACCTCGGCGGGGGCCGAGGCGGCCTTCGCCGGGGCGGCAGCGGCGGGCGCGGGCGCCTCGGCCTTCTTGGCGTCGATGAGGGCCTGGACGTCCTCCTTGCGGACGCGTCCGCCCACACCGGAGCCGGTGACCTGCGCGAGGTCGACGCCGTTGTCGGCGGCGAGCTTGCGCACCAGCGGCGTCACGTACGAGCCCGAGGGCTTGGACGCGGGCGCGGCGGGGGCCGCGGGGGCCGGGGCGCTGACCGGGGCCTCGGCGACCTCGGGGGCGGCCGGGGCCGGGGCGGTCGGCGTGGACTCGGCCTGCGCCGGAGCCGGAGCAAGCTCCGGTTCGGACTTCACCGCGGGCGTCGGCTCGGGAGCCGGGGCCGGGGCGGCAGCGGCGGTGTCGCCGGAGCCGATGATCGCGAGCACGGAGCCGACCTCGGTGGTCTCGTCCTCGGCGACGCGGATCTCCAGCAGGGTCCCGGCGGCCGGGGACGGGATCTCCGTGTCGACCTTGTCGGTCGAGATCTCCAGCAGCGGTTCGTCGACCTCGACGGTGTCGCCGACGGCCTTGAGCCAAGTGGTCACGGTGCCCTCGGTGACGGACTCGCCCAGCTCGGGGAGGAGCACCTCGGTGCCGGACGCGGCGGCCGGAGCGGGGGCCGCGGCGGGCTCGGGCTCGGCGGCGGGGGCCGGAGCGGCCTCGGCCTTCGGCGCCTCGGGCTCGGGCAGCGGCTCCTGGGCGGGCGCGGGCGCCGGGGCCGCGGGGGCGTCCCCGCCGGCCTCGGACGGGTCGCCGATGATGGCGAGCTCGCCGCCGACCTCGACGTCGGTGTCCTCGGGGACCACGATCTTCAGCAGCACGCCGGCAACCGGGGAAGGAACCTCGGTGTCGACCTTGTCGGTCGAGACCTCCAGGAGCGGCTCGTCGACCTCGACGGTGTCGCCTTCCTTCTTGAGCCACTGGGTGACAGTGCCCTCGGTGACCGACTCACCGAGAGCGGGCATCGTTACCGATGTCGGCATCGTTCGTTCAACTCCTGCGGTTGTGGATTAGTCGTGGGCGTGCAGCGGCTTGCCGGCCAGCAGCATCGCCGCTTCGCCGATCGCCTCGTTCTGGGTGGGGTGCATGTGGATCAGCTGGGCGACGTCGTTCGCGTACGCCTCCCAGTTGTAGATCAGCTCCGCTTCGCCGATCTGCTCGGAGATGCGCGCGCCGACCATGTGGACGCCGACGATCGGGCCGTCCTCGACCGCCACGAGCTTGATGAAGCCCTGGGTCTTGAGGATGTTCGACTTGCCGTTGCCCGCGAGGTTGTAGTTGACCGACTTGATCTTGTCGGCGCCGTACTTCTCCTTGGCCTTGTCCTCGTTGAGGCCCATGGAGGCCACCTCGGGCTCGGTGAACGTGACGCGCGGGATGCCGGTCTCGTCGATGACGGCCGGGTTCAGGCCCGCGATGTGCTCGGCGACGAAGATGCCCTGGAGGAAGCCGCGGTGCGCGAGCTGGATGCCGGGGACGATGTCGCCGACGGCGTAGACGCCGGGGACGCTCGTCTGGAGGTGCTCGTTGACCGGGACGAAGCCGCGGTCGAGGGTGATGCCCTGCTCCTCGTAGCCGAGGTTCGCGGTGACGGGGCCGCGGCCGACGGCCACGAGCACGATGTCGCCTTCGACGACGGTGCCGCCCTGGATGGTCACCTGGACGCCCGAGGCGGTCTTCTCGACCTTCTCGAAGAACTTGCCGGTGTGGAACTTGATGCCGCGCTTGCGGAACGCGCGCTCCAGCTGCTTGGACGAGTCGGCGTCCTCGGCCGCGATGAGGCGGGGGAGGCCCTCGATGATCTCGACCTCGACGCCCAGCGACTTCCAGGCGGAGGCGAACTCGACGCCGATGACGCCGCCGCCGATCACGATGGCCTTGTTCGGCAGCTCGGTCAGTTCGAGCGCGTGCTCAGAAGCGATGATCTTCTCGCCGTCGATCTCCAGGCCGGGGAGGGTCTTGGAGTACGAGCCGGTCGCGAGGATGACGTTCTTGCCGGTGACGGTCTGGCCGCCGTCGACCTGCACCGCGTTCGGGCCGACGAGCTTGCCGGTGCCCTGGATGAAGTCGACCTTGTGGGCCTTGACCAGGCCCTGGAGGCCCTTGTACAGCTTGGAGACGACGTCGTCCTTGTACTTCTTCACCGCGGGCATGTCGACGCCCTTGAACTCCGCGAGGATGCCGAACTGCTCGGACTCGCGGGCGGTGTCGGCGACCTCGCCGGCGTGGAGCAGCGCCTTGGTGGGGATGCAGCCGCGGTGGAGGCAGGTGCCGCCGACCTTGTCCTTCTCGATCAGGGCCACCTTCAGGCCCAGCTCAGCGGAGCGGAACGCCGCCGCGTAGCCGCCGCTGCCGCCGCCCAGGATGACGACGTCGTATCCTGCGTTCGGGTCGCTCATTGCTCTCCCCACTTAACGATGCTTAGGTTCGCTGCCCATCCTTCCACCGGGCGCGTCTCGTGGTCGCCCAGACCCGGTGCTTGGAGTGTGCAACACCATTCAACCGCTTGCTGGGAGCTTCGGAAAGTCAAGTTCGTGTGCGGCTGGACACAGGCGTCATAGCGCATGTGTACGCTTGAAAGTCGACATCGGCGGGTGCGTGAGGAGCGGTCGTGGGCTGGTTCGGACGGAAGAAGAAGCAGGGCGACGGGACGCTGGACCGCGCCTCGGACAACGGCGACCAGCGCCACCTGGTCGAGTTCATCGGCACGCGCACCGGCGTCGAGGCGTATGTGGAGCCGAAGACCACGGTCACCGAGACCACGGTCATGCTCATCGCGCACGACGGCGAGTGGACGCGGCGCCGCGTCGACGGCCCCGCGGGCGCGTTCGCCTTGGGCCGCAAGTACAACGTCCCCGTGTACGAGGTCGCGAAGGTCGGGTACCCGCAGCGAAAGAGGGACTACGACGCGCGCAAGAAGCTGGAGCAGCAGCGCCGCCAGTGACGTGAACGGCCGGTCCTCTCGGACCGGCCGCTCGTAAATTCTCGTGCACTGTCCCGCCACATGGCGGTGAACCGCGGTCGACTAGCGGGCGTGCTCCTCCAGGAGCGCTACCAGCGTCCGCACCGGCACGCCGGTCGCGCCCTTCGCCGTGTACCCGTGCGCCGAGTCCGAGTCGGCGGGGCCCGCGATGTCGAGGTGCGCCCACGGGATCTCCTCGGGCACGAACTTCGACAGGAAGATCCCGCCCTGGATCATGTGCCCGTCGCGCTTGAGGCCGGCCGCGCACTGCGACACGTCGGCGATCGAGGACTCCATGAGCTTGACGAGGTCGTCGGGGAACGGCATGGGCCAGCCGTGCTCGCCGGTCTCCTCGCCGATGCGGCGGACCCGCTCGGTCTCGGAGTCGGTGCCCATGAGGCCCATGGTGCGCCGCCCGAGGGCGATGAGCTGCCCGCCGGTGAGGGTCGCGACGTCGTAGACCGCGTCGGGCTCGTCCTCGACGGCCCGCGAGAGCGCGTCGGCGAGGACCAGGCGGCCCTCGGCGTCGGTGTTGAGGATCTCGACGGTCATGCCGTTGCGGATGGTGAGCACGTCGGAGGGGCGGTACGCCGTGCCGGAGACGAGGTTCTCGGCGAGCGCGACGGTGCACGTGACGTTCACGTCGAGGCCGAGCTTCGCGGCGGCGAGGGTCGCGCCGACGACGGCCGCGGCCCCGGCCATGTCGTACTTCATCTCCCACATGCCCGCGGTCGGCTTGATCGAGTAGCCGCCGGAGTCGAACGTGATGCCCTTGCCGACGAGCGCGATGTGCTTGCGCGCGCCTTCGGGCCGGTACGACAGACGCACCAGGCGCGGCTCGGCGGAGGAGCCGCCGCCGACGGCGAGGACGCCGCCGTACCCGCCCGCCGAGAGCGCCTCGGCGTCGAGGATCTCGACCTCCAGGCCCGCGGCGACGGCGGCCTGCTCGATCTCGATCGCGAACGTCGGCGGGCGCAGCAGGTTCGCGGGGGAGGACACCCAGTCCTTGACGAGGGCGACGCTCTCGCCGAGCACCCGCGCCCGCGTCACGGCCTCCTCCGAGGCGCCGTAGACGCTGACCGACTCGGGGGCCGCGTCGCCGCCGCCGTCGGTCTTGAAGCCCTCGTACTTGTATGCCCCGAGGATCGCGCCGGTGGCGGTCGCCTCCGGGTCGCCCTCGAACGCGATCGCGACCGAGCCCTTCCCGAAGGCGGCGCGCACGGCGGCGCCCGCGGAGCGGCGCAGCGTCTCGTCGTCGAGGTCGTCGGCGTCGCCCAGGCCCACCGCGTACACGAGCGCCGCGCGGAGCCCTTCGGGCGCGGGCAGGCGGGTGAGGGACCCGGCCGACCCGGTGTTCCCGAGGGCCGCGAGCTGCGCGGCGAGCCGCCCGTCGAACGCGGCGTCGACGCCCGCGAGGCTCTCGGGGAGCACGGGCGCGTCCTCGCCGGAGAAGACGCCCACGACGAGGACTTCGGCGTCCGCGTTCGCGGCGTCGCCGGAGGCGCTCAGCAGATCAGTCACGATCGTTCCTTAGCTGTTTCGGGGACCAAATGCTCCGATCCTAGCCACTGGGACGCACGCGATAGGCTCTGTCCCATGTCCGAACCGTCGCTGCTCACCTCACCGCTCCACTCCCGCCACATCGACCTCGGCGCCAAGTTCGCCGAGTTCGCCGGCTGGGACATGCCCCTCCAGTACCCGAGCGGCGTGCTCGCCGAGCACCAGGCGGTGCGCACCGGGGTCGGCGTCTTCGACGTCTCCCACCTCGGCAAGGTCTGGGTGACCGGCGAGGGCGCCGCGGCGTTCGTCAACCGCTGCCTCGCGAACGACCTCGACCGGATCGGCCCCGGCGGCGCCCAGTACACGCTGTGCCTCGACGAGAACGGCGGCGTCGTCGACGACCTCATCGCCTACCGCTTCGCCGACGACCAGGTCTTCCTGATCCCCAACGCCGCCAACACCGCCGAAGTCGCCCGCCGTCTGGCCGACGCCGCCCCCGCCGGGATCGAGGTCCGCGACGTCCACCGGTCCTTCGCGGTGCTCGCCGTGCAGGGCCCCGAGTCGCCGCGCATCCTCGAATACCTCGGCCTGCCCCACGAGCACGACTACATGAGCTTCCGCGAGCACCTCGTGGACCACGCCGACGTCATCGTCTGCCGCTCCGGCTACACCGGCGAGACCGGCTTCGAGCTGGTCGTCCCCAACGAGGCGGCGCTCGACCTCTTCGACGGGATCCTCGTCGCCGGAGCGTCCCCGTGCGGCCTCGGCGCCCGCGACACCCTGCGCCTGGAGATGGGCTACCCGCTCCACGGCCAGGACCTGAGCCTCGACATCACCCCCGTGCAGGCCCGCCTCGGCTGGGCCGTGGGCTGGGACAAGCCCGAGTACTGGGGCAAGGCCGCGCTCGACGCCGAGAAGGCCGCCGGGCCGCGCCGCCGCCTGTGGGGCCTGGAGGCCACCGGCAAGGGCGTCCCGCGCGCCCACATGACCGTCCTCGACGGCGACACCGAGGTCGGCGAGACCACCTCCGGCACCCACGCGCCGACCCTGAAGAAGGGGGTCGCGCTCGCGCTCCTCGACGCCGCCTACAAGCCCGGCGCGGAGCTCGAGCTCGACGTGCGCGGGCGGCGCCTGCCGGTGCGAGTCGTCAAGCCCCCCTTCACGAAAGCCACTCCCAAATAGACGGGCGCGAACCCTGACCTTGCCTGGCGCGACGTTCTCAGATAGCGTTTACCAGAACCTCGCAGACGAAGGAGTCACATGTCAGGCACCCCGCACCGCTATGCCATCGTCGGGACCGGATCGCGCGCCACGATGTACGTCAGGGCCATCATCGAGCGGGGTGACCGGACCGCGCTCGTCGCGCTGGCGGACACGAACCCGAAGCGGATCGCCCACCACGCCGCCGCCGTCGCCGAAGCGGGCCTGCCCGCCCCGGCCCTCTACGCCGCCGCGGACTTCGAGCGCCTCCTCGCCGAGACCGACCCCGACACCGTCATCGTCACCTCGGTCGACGCCACCCACCACGAGTACATCCTCGCCGCGCTCGCCGCGGGCAAGGACGTCATCTCCGAGAAGCCGCTGACCACCACCGCCGAGCACGCCGCCCAGATCCTCGAAGCCGAGGCCAAGTCCGAGGGCACGGTCACCGTCACGTTCAACTACCGCTACAACCCGCTGCACGAGAAGGTCGCCGAGCTCCTGCGCGACGGCGCGATCGGCGAGATCACCTCCGTCGGCTTCGACTGGCTCCTCGACACCCGCCACGGCGCCGACTACTTCCGCCGCTGGCACCGCGACGAGGCCAACTCCGGCGGCCTGCTCGTCCACAAGTCCGGCCACCACTTCGACCTCGTCAACTGGTGGCTCGACGCCGCCCCGGTGCGCGCCTTCGCGAAAGGCAAGCTCGCCTTCTACGGCGAGAACGGGAAGGCCAGCGGCCACGACCGCGGCTACGCGCGCGTCCACGGCTCCGACGCCGCTAAGGACGACCCGTTCGCGCTCCACATGGAGGAGAACCCGACCCTCAAGGCCCTGTACCTCGACGCGGAGGACGAGGACGGCTACGTGCGCGACCAGTCCGTGTTCGCGCCGGGCATCACCATCTACGACGACATGATGTCCCTCGTGGACTACGACTCGGGCGTGACGCTCTCCTACCGGCTCACCGCCTACTCCCCTTGGGAGGGCTACCGGGTCCACTTCAACGGCACCCAGGGGCGGCTCGAACTCCTCGTCGTCGAGAACGACCACGTCAACCCGGCCCTCAAGGGCCCCAACGGCGCCAGCATCCACGGTACCCACGCCGCGGCCGAGGAGGGCTGGTACGAGCTCACCGTCCACCCGTTCTGGGCCAAGCCGGAGAAGATCGACCTGGGGGAGTACCAGCGCGCCGGGCACGGCGGCGGCGACACCCGCATGCTCGGCGTCCTCTTCGACGGCGACACCGACCCGCACGACCGCTCCGCGAACGCCCAGGACGGCGTGAACGCGCTGGCCGCCGGCCTCGCGTCCAACGAGTCGATCCGCACTAGGCAATCGGTTGCCGTCGCAGACCTCTTCAAGCTGGAGAAATAACGCATGGCCCTGCATCCCGACCGACTCTTCCCGGCCGACGAGCGCACCCGCGCAATCGCGCGGGAGCTCCACCGCAACACCGCGGACCTGCCGCTGGTCAGCCCGCACGGGCACGTCGACCCGCGGCTGATGTCGGAGAACCGGCCGTTCCCCGACCCGGCCCGCTTGTTCGTGGTCCCCGACCACTACCTGACCCGGATGCTGTACTCCCAGGGCGTGCGCCCCGACGAGCTCGGCGTGCCCTCCGCGACCGGCGAGCCGGCCGAAGCGGACGGCCGCACGATCTGGCGCCGCTTCGCCGAGCATTACAAGCTGTTCCGCGGCACGCCTTCGAAACTGTGGCTCGACTACACGTTCGCGGAGGTCTTCGGCATCTACAAGGACCTCGGCCCCGATACCGCCGACGAGTTCTACGACCACCTCTCCGCGCGCCTCGCCGAACCGGCGTTCCGCCCGCGGGCCCTGTTCGACAAGTTCAACATCGAGGTCCTCGCCACCACCGAGTCCCCTGTGGACTCGCTGGAGCCGCACGCGGCCCTCGCCGCCCTCCAGGGCGCCGACGGCCGCAAGTGGGGCGGCAAGGGCGGCAAGGTCGTCACCACGTTCCGCCCCGACAACCTCGTCGAACCGGGCTGGCCCGGCTGGAAGGACCGCGTCGAGCAGCTCGCCGCGATCACCGGCGAGGACACTACGACCTTCGACGGGTTCCTCGCGGCGCTGCGCAAGAGGCGCCAGGACTTCATCGCCGCCGGGGCCACCTGCACCGACCACGGGAACCTCACGGCCGCAACGGAGGACGACTCGAAGGCCGCCGCGGGCATCTACGCCCGCGCGCTCGCCGGGGAGGCCACCGACGACGAGGTGCTGCGCTTCCCCGCGCTCATGCTCGTCGAGTTCGCGCGCATGAGCGTCGACGACGGCCTGGTCATGCAGCTCCACCCGGGCGCCAACCGCAACCACAACCAGTGGCTGTACGAGGGCTGGGGCCGCGACGTCGGCGGGGACATCCCCGACGCCACCGAGTACACGCGGGCCCTCAAGCCCCTCCTCGACGCGTTCGGCAACGACCCGCGCTTCCGCATCGTCCTCTACACCCTGGACGAGACGGTCTTCAGCCGCGAGATCGCGCCCCTCGCGGGCGGCTACTCGGCGGTCTTCGCGGGCGCGCCCTGGTGGTTCCTCGACTCCCCTGAAGGCATGCGCCGCTTCAGAGAGGCGATCCACGAGACCGCGGGCTTCTACAACACCGCCGGGTTCGTCGACGACACCCGCGCGTTCTGCTCGATCCCGGCCCGCCACGACCTGGCGCGCCGCATCGACGCGTCCTACCTCGCGCGCCTCGTCGCCGAGCACCGCATGACCGACAGCGAGGCCGCCGAGACGGCGATCGACCTCGCCTACAACCTCCCCCGCAAGATCTACGGATTGGAACAGTAAGTGCCGACTCGAATCGAACGCCTCGAAGTCCACGACGTCCGGTTCCCGACCGCGACCGCAGGCGACGGCTCGGACTCGATCAACCGGGCCGACTACTCCGCCTGCTACGTGGAGCTGTTCACCGACGAGGGCCCCACCGGCACCGGCTTCACCTTCACCGGCGGCCGCGGCACCGAGATCTGCGTCCAGGCCGTCAAGGCCTACGCGCCCCTCGTGGTCGGCAGGACCGTCGAGGAGATCTTCGCGAACCCGGTCGAGTTCTCCCGCTCGATCGTCCAGGAGCCCCAGATCCGCTGGCTCGGCCCCGAGAAGGGCGCCACCCACATGGCCGTCGGCGCGATCCTCAACGCCGTGTGGGACCTGCGCGCCAAGCTCGAAGGCAAGCCCATGTGGCGCCTCCTCGCCGAGATGGACTCCGCCGAGCTCGCCGCGCAGATCGACTACCGCCACATCGAGGACGAGCTCACCTACGACGAGGCCGTCGCGATCCTCGAAGAAGGCCGCATCGGCTACGAGGACCGCCTCAAAGTCCTGGAGAACGACGGCTTCCCGGCCTACACCACCTCCGTCGGCTGGCTCGGCTACTCCGACGAGAAGGTCCGCGCCCTCACCGAGCAGGCCGTCGCCGAAGGCTGGACCGCCGCGAAGATGAAGGTGGGCTCGCCCGACGTCGCCGACGACGTGCGCCGCGCCCGCATCATCCGCGACGTCCTCGGCCCCGACCGGCTCCTCATGATGGACGCCAACCAGATCTGGTCGGTGCCCGAAGCGATCGCGAACATGCGCGAACTCGCCGCGTTCGACCCGTACTGGATCGAGGAGCCCACCCACCCCGACGACATCCTCGGCCACGCCAAGATCGCCAAGGCCGTCGACCCGATCCGCGTCGCCACCGGCGAGGTCGCCGCCAACCGCGTCATCTTCAAGCAGCTCCTCCAGGCCGAGGCCATCAAGGTCTGCCAGATCGACGCCTGCCGCGTCGGCGGCGTCCCCGAAGTCCTCGCCACCCTCCTCATGGCCGCCAAGCACGGCGTGGACGTATGCCCGCATTCGGGAGGAGTGGGACTCTGCGAATACGTGCAGCACCTCGGCATGTTCGAATACCTTCGGATCGGGAAGACCCTGGAGGGACGCATGATCGAGTACGTCGACCACCTGCACGAGCACTACACCGACCCCGTCACCGTCGTGGACGGCCGCTACCGGCTCCCCACGCAGCCCGGCTACTCGGTCACCCTCAAGGCCGAGTCGATCGCCGAGTACTCCTACCCGAACGGCCCGGCGTGGAACGCCTAGCCAATGAGGTCCTGAAGCGGCTCCCCGGGGACGTCACCGTCCCCGGGGACCGCCCCGACCGCTCCGGGATCCTCCACCTCGGCGCGGGCGCCTTCCACCGCGCCCACCAGGCCGTCTACACCGACGACACCGACTGGGGCATCACCGTCGCCGCCCCGAACTCCCGCGGCGTCATCGACGCGCTCGCCGCCCAGGACGGTCTCTTCTCCGTCGCGACCCTCGGCCCCGACGGCGCCGACCTCCGCGTCATCGGCTCCATCGTCGACACCGTCCACGTAGCGACCGAACGCGACCGCGCCGCCGGCCTCGTCGCCGACCCCGCCACGCACGTCGTCACCCTCACCGTCACCGAGAAGGCCTACCGCGACCCGCAGGGCGTCCCCAGCCTCCTCGCCGACGGCCTCGCCCGCCGCGCCGCCGCCGACGGCCCGCCGCTCACGATCCTGTGCTGCGACAACCTCCCCGACAACGGGAAGACCACCCGCGCCGCCGTCGAACCCCTCCTCGACGACGCCACCCGCGCCTGGGCCGAGACCAACGTCACGTTCCCCTCCTCGATGGTCGACCGCATCGTCCCCGCCTCCACACAGGCCACCTACGAGCGCGCCCTCGCCGAACTCGGCGTCTCCGACCTCGCCGCCGTCGAAGCGGAGCCGTTCTCCCAGTGGGTCATCGAAGACGACTTCGCCGGGCCCCGCCCCGGCTGGGCCGCCACCTACACCGCCGACGTCGCCGGATGGGAGCGCCTGAAACTGCGCACCCTCAACGGCGTCCACTCCACGCTCGCCTACCTCGGCGCCCTCGCCGGAACCGAGACCGTCGCCGAAGCCCTCGCCCTCCCCGGCGCGGCCGACTTCGCGCGCTGGCTCATCTCCGAGCAGATCGCGCCGTCCTTCACGCCCCCCGACGGGCAGGACACCGTCGCGTACGGCGACAGCGTCCTGGAGCGGTTCGCGAACCCCGGCATCCGCCACCGCTGCATCCAGATCGCCATGGACGGCTCCCAGAAGCTCCCGCAGCGGCTCTTCGCGACCATCGGCGACCTCGCGGAAGCGCACGTCGACCTCGACCTGATCGCCCTGCCGCTCGCCGCCTGGACCCGCTTCTGCGCCGGGAAGACCGACGACGGCGCGGACCTCCCGCTCGACGACCCGCTGCGCGACGTCATCCGACAGAGCCTCGCCGCGGCCGGACCGAACCCGGCGGCGAGAATCGACGCGATCCTCGGCCTCCGCCAGATCGTCCCCGAACCCCTCGCCGACAACCACCAGCTGCGCCGGGCGGCCGCCAAATGGCTGCGCGAACTCGACCGGCACGGCGTCGCCACCACCCTGGAGCACCTGTGACAACGAGCATCCCGCGCGTCGCCCTCGTGGGCGCCAACGGCTTCGGCCTCCACCACCGCGAGCACAACCTCGCCCCCCGCGTCGAACGCGGCGAACTCGCGTTCGTCGGCATGTGCGACACCGCCGAGATCCAGGAGCGCCCCGGCGCCCCCATCGGCGACACGCCCGTCTTCGACGACTACAAGGCCATGCTCGACGCCACCGACCCCGACGTCGTCATCATCGCCACCCCGCCGCCCTCCCACCTGCCCATCGCGGGCGACGCCATGCGCCACGGCGCCGACATCTACCTGGAGAAGCCCCCCGTCACCAACCTCGACGAGTACCGCAAGCTGTACGACGTCATGACCGAGACCGGCCGCAACGTCCAGGTCGGCTTCCAAGCCCTCGGCTCCCACGCGTTCAACGCCGTCCGCGACGCCATCGAAGCAGGCCGCTTCGGCGAGATCGAGTCGATCGGCGTCGCCGGGTCCTGGCAGCGCCCCGACTCCTACTACCGCCGCTCCGCCTGGGCCGGCAAGCGCGAACTCAACGGCACCCTCGTCGCCGACGGCGCCCTCGCCAACCCGTGGGCCCACGCCTCCCAGCAGGCCATCGCCCTCGCCGGGGACTGGCCCCTCCAAGGCCCCGTCGAACTCGAACGCCTCCGCACCCGCGAATCCATCCAGGTCGACGACACCGCCGCCTGGCGCGCGGTCAACAAGAACGGCGTGCGCATCACCGTCGCCGTGACCCTCTGCGGCGACAGGAAAGTCGAAGGCGACATCTACATCAAGGGCACCGAGGGCGAGGCCTGGTACGGCTTCCGCGAGGACCTCCTGCGCCTCCCCGGCGAGACCGAGGCGAAGCAGTACGGCTCCACCAACCTCCTCGACAACCTCCTCGCCCACCGCCGCCGCGGCGTCGGCCTCATCTCCGGCCTGCGCCGCTCCAAGCCCTTCACCGGCGTCCTGGAGCAGGTCCTCACCTCGCCCGTCCCGCGCCTCGTCGACGAGAAGCACCTAGAACGGGTCGGCGACGACCCCGTGACCATCCTCAAGGGCGTCGACCAGGCCGTGGTCGACGCCGCCACCCAGGGAAAGCTCTACAGCGAGCTCGGCCTCCCCTGGGCCTGAAGCGAAGACGGCCCCCGGCTCGCGCCGGGGGCCGTCGTGCATTCGATTGCCGAACCGGAGTTAACTCGCCCCGGCGCTGGCGGTGACCACCGACTTCACCTGCGAGGGCGTCGTCAGCGAGTACCCGTACGGGACGCCGCTGACCGAGCCGCTCGATGCCGGCGTGCCGGTGTTCACCAGGTAGTTGTTCCTGGAGAGGATTCGGCCCGGGTCCGAGGAGCCCTCGCCGATGTGGACGGCGTCGTCCGCGTTCTCCAGGTAGTTCCCTTCGAACAGGACGCCCGCGTTCTCGGTGGTGGCGACGCAGTACGAGCCGATGTTCTGGTAGAAGTTGTTGTAGACGTGGACGGTCGAGCCGAACCGCACGCGCGGGGTGCGCTGGTTCGTGCCGTTGAACCAGTTGTGGTGGTAGGTGACCCGCAGGTGGCCGATGTCCTGGCCGCCGTTGTCGTCGGAGTGGCCCAGCAGCATCGTCTTGTCGGTGCCGTTGAACCGGTTCCAGGACACCGTGATGAAGTCCGAGCCGCGCTTGATGTCGAGCGCGCCGTCGTAGCCGGTGCCGAAGGTGTTGTTGTCGAACCACAGGTTCGTGGACGAGTCCTGGACGTTGATGGCGTCGTCGGACCAGTTGTTGAACCGCATGTTGTAGACGATCACGTTGCGGTCGGAGTCGAAGTTCAGGCCGCCGCCGGTGAAGGTGGCGCCGGAGTTCCCGATGATCGTGGTGTTGGACCCGACGTTCACCATGCCGGACAGGGCGATCGTGCCGCTGACGCGGACGATCTTGGCGCTGTTGGAGGCCACCGCGGAGGTGAACGCCGAGGCGCTCGACACGGTCGTGGTGGGGCCGCCCGCGCCGCCGGTGGTGCCGCCGTTCTGCGTGGCCCAGCCGGTGAGGCCGGTCTGGGCGAACGCGGGTGCCGGGTCGAGGGCGGTGACCGACAGCGCTGCCAGCGCGAGCGCCGCGACGAGTCCGAGGACCCGTCTGGCCGTGAGGGAGACGATCGTCGACATTGACGGACTTCCTTTCGTTGGAGGGGGAGACGCAACATATCGATATGCGTCTATTTCTCACGGTAAGCCCGACCGGACAGCGTTTGCAAGGGGTCCGTCCGAAATAGAAAGAGACGGGGCCGGCGGGAAGGCACCGGCCCCGTCTGGCTGGTGGCAAGCGCTGGTACTGGCGGGACGGCGCCTGCCTCGGCAGTCGCTACGAGGCGCCCGCGCCGCCCTCCACGATCCCCGGGATCCGGTCCGCGGGGTCCGCCGAGTATGCGTACGGCAGGCTCGTGTCCACCGAGCCGTTGGTGAGGATCTCGCCGGAGCCGTCGAGCACGTTGTCGAACGCGACCAGGCGGCCGTCGGCGGAGTCGCCCTCGCCGATGTGGGTCGGGTCCTCGGTGTTCTCGAAGTAGTTCGCCTCCACGATGACGCCCGCGTCCATCGTGGTCGCGATCCCGTAGGACCCGACGTCCTTGTAGTAGTTGTTGAACACGTGGACCTGCTCGCCGAAGCGCACGCGCGGGTTCCGCTGGTTCGTGCCGTTGAAGAAGTTGTGGTGGTAGGTCACCCGCAGGTGGCCCTCGTCCTGGCTCCCGTTGTCGTCGGAGTGGCCCAGGAGCATGTTCTTGTCGTGCCCGTCGAACCGGTTCCACGCCACGGTGACGAAGTCGGAGCCGCGCTTGACGTCCACGCAGCCGTCGTAGCCGACGCCGAAGGTGTTGTGGTGGATCCAGATGTTCGTGGAGGACTCCTGGACGTTGACCGCGTCGTCGTCCCAGTCGTCGAAGACGAGGTTGGTGACGATGACGTTCGACTGGCCCGAGACGTCGATGCCGCCGCCGGTGATCCGGGAACCGGAGGCGCCCACGATCGTCGTGTCGGACGCGACGTCGTTCATGCCGGAGATGCTGATCGAGCCGGTGAGGCGGACGATGAGGCCGCCTTCGCCGATCGCGGCGAGGAAGTCGGAGGCGTTCGAGACGCTCACCTCTTCCGAGCCGCCGGTGACGCCGCCGTTCTGGCTGGCCCAGCCGACGGGTCCGTTCTGCGCCGCGCCGAGGTCGGCCGGGTCGGCCTCCTCGGCGCCGGCGTGCTGGGCCGCCCAGACGCCGATGCCGCTGGCGGCCGCCGCCGCGCCCGCGCTTGAGGCCAGGAGCACGCGCCGCTTGATCCGCGGAACTGCCGGGTTGGTGCTCACGTTGCGTTCCTTTCGGTTGACGTTTCGTGGCATTTCCGGGATTTGCCCGGAAATACATGGAAATGAATCGATATGCTAACAAGGCAAGCCTGGAAAGGCAACCGGTTGCAGTCGACAATTTTGTTGCGTCGTGCTACAAACTCTCCATGGCTCTTTTCGACCTCCCCCTTGAACAGCTCCGCGAATACCGCCCCGACGTGCCCGAACCGGCCGACTTCGACGAGTTCTGGAAGACGACCCTGAGCGAGGCGGGCTCGTTCGGCCTCGACGTGCGGCTCGAACCCTTCGACGCCGGCCTGGTCGCCGTGGACGTCCACGACGTCACCTTCGCCGGGTGGGGCGGCCACCCGATCAAGGCGTGGCTGGTCAAGCCCAAGGGGATCGAGGGGCCCCTGCCGTGCGTCGTGGAGTACATCGGCTACTCCGGCGGCCGCTCCTATCCGTGGTCGCACACGACGTTCCCGGCGGCGGGCTGGGCGCACTTCGTCATGGACACCCGCGGCCAGGGCTACGGCAACTGGCAGCCCGGCGACACCGCGGACCCCTACGGCACCACCGGTCCCACCAACAAAGGCTGGATGACGCAGGGCCTCGAATCGCCCGAGCACTACTACTACCGGCGGGTCTTCACAGACGCGTACCGCGCGGTGGACGTCGCGAAGGGGCTCGACGGGATCGACCCGGACCGGATCGTGGTCGCGGGCGGCAGCCAGGGCGGCGGCATCACCCAGGCCGTCGGCGGCCTGCGCGGCGACCTCGCGGGCGCGATCGTCGACGTGCCGTTCCTGACGCACTTCCAGCGGGCCGTGACGATCACCGACGCGTTCCCGTACCAGGAGATCGTCGAGTTCCTCTCGGGCCAGCGCCTGCGCGCCGACCGGGTCTTCGAGACCCTCAACTACTTCGACGGCCTGCACTTCGCGGCCCGCGGCACCGCGCCCGCGCTGTACTCGGTGGGCCTGATGGACGACGTCTGCCCGCCGTCCACGGTCTTCGCCGCGTACAACCGCTGGCAGGGCGAGAAGCGGATCACCGTGTGGCCCTGGAACAAGCACGAGGGCGGCGGCGTCCACCAGCGGGGCGAGCACCTGAAGTTCCTCGCCGAACTGCGCTGAGCGAACGAAGGAGGGCGGGACCCGCGGGTCCCGCCCTTTCCTATGCCTCGCGGATCTTGAGCCGCTCCAGGACCTCGTCGTGGAGGAGCCCGTTCGTGGCGAGCGCGGAGCCGCCGTCGGGTCCGGGGCGACCGCGCAGGTCGGTGAAGGTGCCGCCCGCCTCCTGGACGATGAGGGCGAGCGGGGCCAGGTCCCACAGGGCCACTTCGGGTTCGGCGGCGACGTCGACGGCGCCTTCGGCGAGCAGGCAGTACGAGTAGAAGTCGCCGAAGCCGCGTTCGCGCCAGGCCTCGTGGAGGAGGCCGAGCATGGCCCCCTGGCGGTCGACCTTGGCCCAGCCGGTGATCGAGGAGATGCTCACGGAGGCGTCGCCGAGCTTGCCGACCTTGGAGACGCTGATGCGCTTCCCGGCGCGCTGGTCGCGCCCGGCGAAGGCCCCGGCGCCCTTCATGGCCCACCAGCGGCGGCCGAGGGCGGGGGCGGAGACGACGCCGACGACGGGCTCGCCGCGGTCGAACAGGGCGATGAGCGTGGCCCAGATGGGCACGCCGCGCACGTAGTTGCGGGTGGCGTCGATGGGGTCGATGACCCATTTGCGGCCGGAGGCGCCCGGGTTGTCGCCGTACTCCTCGCCGAAGATCCCGTCGCGGGGGCGGGCGCGGCCGAGCGTGGACCGCAGCACCTCTTCGATGGTGGTGTCGGCGTCGGAGACCTCGGTCATGTCCGGTTTCGACGAGACCCGGAGGTCCGAGGACCGGAACCGGCTCGTACCGATCTGGGCCGCCGAGTCCGCGAGCAGATGCGCGAGGCCGAGATCGTCGTTGTAGCTGGAAGAGGGCATGGGCTCATCCTACTGACCCGGCCCCTGCGGTCAGTTCTTCGTGTCCGCTTCGTGCAGGGAGGCGAGGACGCGGCGGAAGGAGGCGAGGCGTCCGGCGCGCGGGTCGTCGGGGCCGATCTCGGCGTCGAGGGCGCAGTCGCCGATCTCGGGGGTGTGGGTGCAGCCGCGCGGGCAGTCGCGGGCGACCTCGGCGAGTTCGGGGAAGGCCTTGAGGATCGAGTCGGCGGTGACGTGGGCGAGGCCGAAGGAGCGCACGCCGGGGGTGTCGATGACCCAGCCGCCGCCGGGCAGCTCGAAGGAGACGGTGCTGGTGGAGGTGTGGGAGCCCTTGCCGATGGCGCGGACCTCGCTGACGGCGCGCCCGGCGCCGGGGACGAGGCGGTTGACGAGGGTGGACTTGCCGACGCCGGAGTGCCCGAAGAACACGTTCTCCTTGTCGCGCAGGAGGCCGATGAGCTCGTCGAGGGGGCTGTCGGGCTCGGTGGCGACGATGGTGAGGTCGAGCTGCGAGTAGTAGGCGCGCACTTCGTCGACCATCGTGGGGGCGAGGTCGTTCTTGGTGAGGCACAGGATGGGGGAGACCCCGGCGTCGTAGGCGGCGACGAGGCACCGGTCCACGAACCCGTACCGCAGCGGTGGGTCCACGGTGGAGGCGACGACGACGAGGCGGTCGACGTTGGCGACGACGACGCGCTCGGTGGCGTTCTCGTCGTCGGCGGAGCGGCGCAGCTCGCCGTGGCGCGCTTCGATCCTGACGATGCGGGCGAGCGTCCCGGGGTTGCCGCTGAGGTCGCCGACGAGTCCGGCGCGGTCGCCGACCACGATGGACTGCTTGCCGAGTTCGCGGGCCTTCATGGCGGTGACCGTGGTGTCGCCGACGCGGCAGGTGTAGCGGCCGCGGTCGACCGCGGTCACGAAGCCCTCCTTGGCGTTCGCGTGCTTGGGCCGGATCTTGGTGCGGGGGCGGGAGCGGCGGGAGGCGCGCACCTTCACGTCGTCCTCGTCCCACTCCTCGTCATCGTCGTCGGCGTCGACGTCCCAGTCCGGCCTCGGCAACGGCTACTCCTTCCCGCGCACGGCCTGCTCCCAGACCTCCGCGAATTCCGGCCAGGTCTTGGAGGTGCAGGCGACGTCGTCGAGGACGAGGCCGGGGACGACGAGTCCGGCGACGGCGCCGGCGTGGGCCATGCGGTGGTCGGCGTAGGTCGCCCAGGTGCCGCCGGGGCCGCGGCCGCCGGAGTTGACGCGGAAGCCGTCCTCGTACTCGTCGACGTCGGCGCCGATCTTGCGCAGCTCGGTGACTAGGGCCGAGACGCGGTCGGTCTCGTGGCCGCGGATGTGGGCGACGCCGCGGATCGTGAAGGGCCCCTGGCTGACGCCGAAGAGCGCGGCGAGCGCGGGGGTGAGCTCTGCGGCGTCGGCGAGGTCGAGCTCGCCGGGGATCGGCTCGCCGGAGCCGACGGCGGTGAGGCCGCCGCGGCTCCATTCGACGCGGGCGCCCAGCTCGGTGAGGAGGTCGCGGACGGCGTCCCCGGCCTGGGTGGTCTCGGTGGGCCAGCCCTCGACGGTGACGGTGCCGCCCGCGGCGGCGGCGGCGATGAGGAACGGCGCGGCGTTCTGGAGGTCCGGCTCGATGGTCCAGGTGCGGCCCTGGAGCTCGCCAGGGGCGACGCGCCAGCGGTTCGGCTCGGAGTCGTCGACCTCGGCCCCGGCCTGGCGGAGCATCTGGACGACCATGTCGAGGTAGGGGCGGCTGGGCACGGGCCGGTCGCCGGTGTGGCGCAGGTCGATGCCCTCGGTGAACCGCGGCGCGGCCATGAGCAGCGCGGACACGAGCTGCGAGGTCTTGGACGCGTCCACGTCGAGGGCGCCGCCGCGGACGGCGCCGGTGGCCTCGACGGTGAACGGCAGGGCGAGGCGCCCGCCGTCCTCGATGCCCACGCCGAGGCCGCGGAGGGCCTTGATGACGCCGTCGTTGGGGCGCTTGCGGGCGTGCGGGTCGCCGTCGAAGGCGACGGGCCCGTCGGCGAGCGCGGCGACCGGCGGCAGGAACCGCATGACGGTCCCGGCGAGGCCACAGTCCACGGACGAGCCGCCCTTGAAGGCGCCGGGGGTGACGGTCCACGCGTCGTCGTCCGAGGTGTCGACGCCGACCCCGATGGCCCGGAGCCCTTCGACCATGAGGAGGGTGTCGCGGGCGATGAGGGGGCGCTCGATGGTGCTGGGTCCGGCGGCGAGCGCGGAGAGGATGAGGGCGCGGGCCGTCATCGACTTCGAGCCGGGCACGCGGACGACCGCGTCGAGCTCGGCCTCCGCGTACGGGGCCTCCCAGCGGCGCTTGTCGGGGGCGGCGGTTGCGTTCACGCCCGCCAGTCTAGTGGTCCGGTGTGCGGGAACCGGGTGGTCGCCGGACCGGGGTGGCGCCGCGCGCTCGCTCCGGAAATGGAGGAGCCGGACTGTCGGGGGCGGGGGTTACGGTACGGGCATGTGCGGAAGGTACGCGAACAGCAAGTCGAGCCCGTCGATGGCGGCGCTCTTCGACGCGGAGGACTTGATCGCGGGGGCGTGGACCCCGAGCTACAACATCGCGCCCACGGTGCAGGCGCCGCTGGTGCGCCGCTCGAAGTCCCGCGAGGAGCGGGTGGTGGAGCTGGCCCGGTGGGGCCTGGTCCCGCCGTGGGCCTCCGACCCGGCGATCGGGGCGCGGATGTTCAACGCGCGCATCGAGACCGTGTCGACCTCCCGCGCGTACAAGCGGCCGTTCGCGACGCGGCGCGCGCTCGTCCCGGCCGACGGCTGGTACGAGTGGCGCAAGCTCCCCGGCGGCGGTAAGCAGCCGTACTTCTTCACCCGCCCCGGCGGCGTGGTGCTCGCCGGGCTCTGGGACACCTGGAAGGACGGGGACCTCACGCTCCTCAGCTTCACGGTGCTCACGTGCCCGGCCATGGGCGAGGCGATGGAGACCATCCACGACCGCATGCCCTACGTCCTCCCGCCCGAGCGGTTCGCCGCCTGGCTGGGGGAGGAGGACGCCGACGAGGGGGAACTCCTCGCGGGTCCGCTCCCGTCCCTGCCCGGGGACCTGGAGATCCGCAAGGTCGGCCGCGGCGTCGGCCGCGCGACGAACGACGGGCCGGAGCTCATCCGCCCCGCGGACGGCGAGGAGGGGCCGTCCACACTCCCTGGAATGTGAAGTCAATCACACCGCTGCGTCGGTATCTGTACCACAACTCGTCGGTCTTTCGTGTACAAGCCGTCGCCGGCTGAAGGGAACGCTTCCCCGCGTCTCGGCGTAGACGCCCGGAAGGGCTGCGGCGGCAGTGAAATAGGGAGGCAGCAATGCGGCGAATCCGCCCCGAGGAAGTAGCCCGCGCCCGTAAGGACCCCCGGCTGCTCGACGCCGCCGAGTACCGCAACGAGAACATCGGCGGCTCGTACCGGATGAGCGGCGACGACTGGCTCCGCCGCGGCAACTGCGCCGAGGCCGAGCCCGACGTCATGTACCCCGAGCCCCGCGAGCCCATCGACGAGGCCCTGGCCATGTGCGCGTCCTGCCCGGTTCGCACGCCCTGCCTGGTGCGCGCCCTCGAAGCCCGCGACCGCCACGGCGTCTGGGGGGCCACCGCGCCCCGCGAGCGCCGCGCCATGATCGAGGTCTGGAAGGACATCAACCCCCTGGCCGTCGGCGCCTAGCGCGCCCCGGTCCTGATCGGCCGCGACCGCCCTGCCCGGGGCGACCGTCGCGGCCATTCTTCGTTCCAGGGGGGAGGAACCTCCCCGGACCGGCGGCGGTGTCTGGTCCGCCGGCCCGGGGCAGGTACTGGGAGTTCACGCCGCGGCTCGCGCCGCGGCGATCAAGGCCCTGCCGGGCCCACTGACGTTAACGACCCCGCGCACCGAAAGTTACTGATTCAATCCACAAAGTAATCATTTCGGATGGTTCCACGGCCCATCGCCCGCTTCGCACCCCATCCTCGGCCCAGTTCCCGCACTGTGGCGGATCCGACTCCCGCATTCAGCTCCCGGCGGAATGAACCCGCCCCCGCCGCTGTTGAGCGGTACGAGTCTCCGACCTCGCTGTAAGGAGCGCATCGCATATGACCACCACCGTCCGCGGCCGCGAAGACGAGCGCCTGGCCGCTCTGCTGAGCGGACCCGAATGGTCCCCCGCCTACGGGACCGATCCCGTCGGCGGCGTCACCGCCGCAGGTATTTCCGCCGTCCCCGCCCAGGGCCCTGCCGTAGGCTCGGCTACTGAGGCCGACGAGAGGGAGACGGTGACCGAGGCAGGAAGCGAGACCGCCCAGGAGCGGCGCGCGCGGTTCGAACGCGACGCGATGCCCCTGATCGACCAGCTCTACGGCGCCGCCCTGCGCATGACGCGCAACCCGGCCGACGCCGAAGACCTCGTCCAGGAGACCTTCCTCAAGGCCTACTCGAAGTTCCACCAGTTCCGCGAGGGCACCAACCTCAAGGCGTGGCTGTACCGGATCCTCACCAACACGTACATCAACTCCTACCGCAAGAAGAAGCGCCAGCCGCTCACCTCGCCCACCGACGAGATCACCGACTGGCAGCTCGCCGACGCCGAGTCCCACTCGGCCTCCGGCCTGCGCTCGGCCGAGACCGAGGCCCTCGACCACCTGCCCGACTCCGACGTCAAGGACGCCCTCCAGCGCCTCGGCGAGGACTTCCGCCTCACCGTCTACCTCGCCGACGTCGAGGGCTTCTCCTACAAGGAGATCGCCGACATCATGGGCACGCCCATCGGCACCGTCATGTCCCGCCTCCACCGCGGACGGCGCCAGCTCCGCCAGCTGCTGAGCTCCTACGCCGCCGACCGCGGCCTCTCGCCCGCACAGGAGGGCCAGTCGTGACCAGCGAAGCGGACAAGCCCCACCTCGACTGTCGCGAGGTGCTCGAAGAGGTCCACCTCTACCTCGACGAGGAATGCTCCGACGTGCGCCGCGGCGTCATCAAGGACCACCTCGACGAATGCTCGCCGTGCCTCTCCGAGTACGGCATCGAGCAGGAGGTGCGCACCATCGTGCACCGCTGCTGCTCCAAGGAGGTCGCCCCCGACGACGTCAAGGAGCGCCTCCGCCAGAAGCTCCACGCCATCGAGCAGGTCAGCGAGCTGTTCAGCGAGGTCGCCGAGCGCGATCGCTGACCGCGCCCCGGCGCCCTGCGCTCAGGCGGCGTTCGCCTCGATCATGCCGATCGAGATCTGGAGCGACGCCTCGCGGATCTCGTCCTCCGAGTCGTCGACCCGCGGATACGTGATCCAGTTGCTGTACAGCGTCGTGATCGCGTCCCACGCGCGCATGCGGTGGATCAGCGGCGCGTCGCCGTCGACCAGCAGCGCGTGCAGCCGGCGCTGGCGCAGCCGGAACACCGACATGCGGTCGAGGCGGGTGAGCGCGGCCTGGTTGTTCTGCATGAACCGCAGCACCGGCACGTGCGCGCGGATGACCTCCGCGTAGCGGCGCAGCAGCTCGGTGCGGGTGCCCAGGACCCTCGGCTGGGTGTCGCCCCAGTCGCAGATGCCGTCCAGGTCGTTCGCGTAGGACTCGAAGAAGCTCGCCGCGATGTCTTCCTTCGTCTTGAAGTGGTAGTACAGCGCGGCCTTGGTGACGCCGAGGTGCTCGGCGATCTCCCTGAGAGAGGTGTGCTCGTAGCCGTGCTCGCTGAAGAGCGCGATCGCGGTCTGCTGGATCCGCTCGCGGGTGCTCGGCTGGTTCTGCTCGCGCGGTTCGCGCGGCGACTCGGTCATCTGGGCAAGTCTCGTTCTTGTCCGGTGCGGCCAGTGCCATCGCGGGGCAGTCGCGGCCACGGCCGCCTGCCCCGCCAAGCGCTAGCTGTTCGGCCGCTTCCCGTGGTTCGCGGCCTTCTTCTTACGCGACTTGCGCTTGCGAGCTGCTTTCGCCATCGCTTCCTCCTTGGTGGTCTCGGGAATTCGGTGGGTCAACCTTACCGGTACCTGCGCGACCGTCCGGAGGGCGTTGACGACGGGGTGAAATCGACGGACGCTTGGGGGGTGTGCGAAGGGCTCCCGCCCGGTCCGCGGGACGCCCCCGGCGGCGGTGGACGGTGGTGGCCCGCGTGGACTAGGCTTCATTTTGAAGGTTTGTTTAATATTTACTGCGGTACCCCAGGCGGTACACACGACAAGGAGCGACCCGTGAACCAGCCCCAGGCCGGCCTCCCCGACTCGACCGGCGCCGACGAGGCTCCCGGTACCGGCATGGCCGCCGACATCGCCGAGCAGCCCGGCGTCTACGCCGACGTGCTCGACCACGGCGCCGCCGAGATCGCCCGCATCGCCGCCCTCATCGCCCAGCGGCGCCTCCGCTCCATCGTGTTCACCGCCCGCGGCACCTCCGACCACGCCGCCCTCTACGCCGCCTACCTCACCGAGATCCGCCTCGGCCTCCCCGCGAGCCTCGCCAGCCCCTCCGTCGTCACCGTCTACGACGCCCGCCCCGACTGGTCCGACAGCCTCGTCATCGCCGTCTCCCAGTCCGGCGGCTCCCCCGACCTCGCCCAGGTCGTCGCCGCCGCCCGCGCCGGCGGCGCCCTCACCCTCGCCGTCACCAACAACCCCGACTCGCGCCTCGCCCACGAGGCCGAACTCCACCTCGACGTCCGCGCCGGCCACGAGCGCGCCGTCGCCGCCACCAAGACCTACACCGCCGAACTCCTCACCCTCCTGCTCCTCATCGAGGGCATCCGCACCGGCACCGGCCGCCTCGACACCGCCGAGGCCGCCGCCCTCGACAAGCTCCCCGAACTCGCCCAGAGCGTCCTCGACGACCCCGGCGCCGCCGACCTCGCCGGGCGCTACCGCTTCGCGTCCCGCTTCGTCACCACCGGCCGCGGCTACGCCTACCCCACCGCCCGCGAGACCGCCCTCAAACTCATGGAGACCTCCTACCTCCCCTCCCTCGCGTTCTCCGGCGCCGACCTCCTCCACGGCCCCCTCGCCATGGCCGACCCCGGCGTCCCCGTCCTCGCCGTCGTCGGCTCCGGCCCCGGCGGCCACGCCATGTGGAACGTCCTCACCCGGCTGGAGAAGCAGCGCGCCGACGTGGTCATCGTCGGCGCCGCCGACGTCCCCGGCCAGACCGCCCGCCTCGCCACCCCCGCCGTCGACGAGCGCATCGCCGCGCTCCTCGACATCCTTCCGCTGCAACGGCTCGCGCTCCATCTCGCCATCGAGCGCGGCGAGAACCCCGACGCCCCAAGAGGTCTCAAAAAGGTCACGGAGACGGTGTGATCCCAGCTCCGAAGGGCCGCAACCGCTGCTGTTCACCTTCGGTTCACCGAGACGTTCCCCCGCCTCCGTACACTCAGCGTCATGCAGGCCCCACCTGCCGCGCAGACCGGCATCACCGAGATCGTCTGGCATGACAGGCGATACCGGGCCCGTGCGGCCGCCGGAGGCGCCGCATTCGAGATCTATTCGGACACTTCGGAACCCGGGTTCCAACCCGCCGGATCCACCTACCACCGGTTCGTCCACGCCTCCGAAGTGACCAGTCCCGGCGGGGAGATGCTCCTCGCCGGCGTCGCACCGCTGTCGATCCCGGTCATGCCCGGGATCACCGCGTCCACAGTGCACCAGTACAGCCAGAACCCCCGCATCGGCCCCGCCGAACGCGCCCTCGTCTCCGCCACGCGGGCCACCGCCTTCATCACCCCCGGCACCCGCATGGTCAAACCCCTCAGCCGCCACCAGGTCTCGCGCCAGCTCACCTCCGCGCCCCTCGTCAGCGGCCTCTGCTTCCGCGAATTCGACGTCGCCCACCTCCGCTTCCCGAGCGACCGCATCGTCCTCTCCGGCGACCCCGACGACGTCCGCGACATCGCCTTCTGCCTGCGTTGGCGCGCCATCGGCCCCGACGACTACACCAGCAGCGAACTCGCCAACTTCCCCGGCCTCGTCGGCATCCCCGGCCGCGAACGCCGCGGCTCCATGGTCCTCGGCACCGGCTTCCTCCCCAGCGGCACGCACCTCATCGCCGAATACGCCACCGCCGGACTCGCCGACCTGCCGCTCTCCGCGCGCGCCGAGATCCTCGCGTACACGCCCGACGGCGCCGAGATCGCGCTGTTCCAGTACCAGCCGCAGACCAACGTGTGGAACCGCGTCGCCGGCGCCCGCCACCGCGACCTCGTCAACCGCATCCCCGGCCTGGAGACCGGCCGCACCCTCTTCCGCGTCAACCCCTCCGTCCACGCCGGACTCACCGGCGAGCATGAAGGCGAACGCGTCCCCATCACCGCCGACCCCGGCCACGGCTTCCACGCCTACGCCCGCGGCGCCGCCAGCCGCAGCCCCATCACCGCCCCGCGCCGCTTCCACACCCGCGCGCGCTGGCGCGACATCGAGGTCCTCGCCCTCGGCCGCAACGAGGACTGGGTCCGCCTGCGCCTCAGCCAACCCGACATCGAGGCGATCATGGCCGCCGACGCCACCTGCGTCGAACGCGGCGTCTACGAATGCTGGGCCCCCCTCGCCGAACTCGAAGACCCCCGCACCGTCACCACCGAATACCCCGTCCCCCCGGCCCCGCCGATCCCCTAACGCGGGCCTTGGATTCCTGGCGAGGCGCCAGCGGTCGTCGATCTTGTCGACCCAGCCCATGCGCTGGAGGCGATGGAGGGTCTCGACGGCGAGGTCGGCGGGGAGGCCCGCCACCGCGGCGAGGCGGGCGGTCTCGACCACGTAGCCGCGGGGGAGGGACTCCACCAGGCGGGCCTCGACTTCGGTGAGGCGGTCGATCGGGCGGCGCTGGGGTGGCGGGGCGCTGGCGAGCGGGCCGCCGATGCCGGTGACGTCTTCGATGACCTCTTCCGCGCAGGTGACCAAGCGGGCTTCCCACGGTTCGCGGGCGAGACGGTGGACGCCGACCGATTGGGATGAGGTGACCGGGCCCGGGGTGAACATCAGGACCCGGCCGAGTTCTGCCGCGTATCGGGCCGTGTTCCTCGCGCCTGAGCGGTCGGCCGCCTCTACGACTACCGTTCCGGCGGTGAGTGCGGCGATCACTCGGTTGCGAGTGAGGAAGCTTTTCCGGACTTTGCCGAGGTGCGTAGTCTTCGGGTCCGACGCTAGACTTGGCGCATGGAATCCCGCGCGTTGATCGTCAGCGCCATGACGGCTGCTCTGCCGTTCATGCTGGGCACTGTTTCTTCAACGGCCTCAACGTGGACCATCATCTCGGCTTATCTTGGGGCCTCCGGTGTCGTCGCCCTATATAAAAAAATCCTTAGCTCGGATTTGTGACTTCTCTCTCGACATTCTTGACTTTGAGCCTGACGCAAGAGTGGGGATCAACTGTTGCGGCGGGTGCTAGGTAGGCCCAATTCGGTGCGGCCGGGCTTGTTCCGTTCAGCGCGGTTGAGGGAGGCGAGCTTGCTGATCGCCGCGGTCTGGCTGGTCTTGAGCCCTTCGATCTCGCCGAGCCAGCCATTGGCCCTGGCCTCCTCGATGCGCTCGGTCAGGTTCGCGATGATCTCCTGAAGACGCCCTTTCGCCCGCGGGTCGACGCGGAGCATCGGGCAACGGACGCAGGCGTGCTCGTGAGCGCAGGGCGTGCCGTAGGGGCGGCCGCAGTCGCCGAGCTCGAGCTTGCGCAGGGCGAAGTGCTGCTGGAACTCGATCCACTCTTCGGCGGTGGGTTCGCGGTATTCCTCGCTGGGGCGGGTTGACCGGCGGCGGTCGACGAAGGCGCGGTAGGAGTGGATGAGGTCGTCCTGGAAGACCGCGGTATAGCCCTCGGTGGTGTTGATGTTGGCGTGGCCGAGGATCTTCGCGGCGATGTGGATCGGCAGGCCGCCGGTGACCGCTTCGGTCGAGAACATTCTTCGGAAGTCGTGTGGGGTGCAGTGCAGGGGACGTCCCGCGCGGTCGGTGAGGCCGGTCCGTGCGAGCACTTCGTTGAGCAGGTTCGGGACAGTGCCGGGGCTGATCACTTGCCTCCGCCAGCCGAACTGGCGCTGGAACAGATGCGGGAGTTCGGGTCCGGTGGTGCGCTCATGGCCGTCGTAGCGGGCGACGAGGGGGATGGTGCCCTCGGGGGTGCGGACGCGTTGAACGATGCTGGCGAGGACGCTGGCGAGTTCGGGTGTGACCAGGAGTAGGCGTTCCTCGCCGTTCTTCGAGGGGACGATCTGGAGGAGCGGGACCACTTCGCCGGTGTCGGGGAGCCGGTAGGAGACGAGGGCCAGGTGGGTGAGTTCCAGTAGCTCTTCGATTCGGGTGCCCGTGTGCCGGAAGGTTTCGACGCAGGCCCAGGCCCAAAACGCCCTATCTTCCTGGTTGCCGACGTCGATCGTCTCGCCCGTGGCGAGGTCGATCGCGAGGACCCGCGGTGTTCCGCGGTTGGAGTCGCCCGGTCTTCGGCTCTTCGCGGGAACGGTTCGCTGGTAGCGGCGGCCGTCGTGTTCGAAGGTGACGTCGATGGCAGTCCGCTCCGTGGCCTCAAGGAGTCTGGCGGCATCGTCCTTCCATGTTTCAGCGGCGTCGACCATGCGTGGCAGGTGTGGAAGTCGTTCCCTGATGCGTTGGTGCATCGCGGCTTTCAGGACCTTCCTGGACTTGGACAGTCCCTCGGTCTCGCCGCGGCGGATCGGGCAGGGGACGGCCCATCGGGCCCAGGAGGGATCCTCCAGCGCCCATTCGGCGATGTCCAGGTAGAAGCTGCGAACCTTCATCAAGACGTCGAAGTAGGACTTGCGGGGGACGCGTTCGCCTCCTCGGTCGACGTATCGAAGCCGTTCCTTCCAGGCGATGGCGACGTCTTCAGGCAGGTGCAGGCTGTCGATGCCGGGGTGGTGCTTCTCGATGTCGGCCCAGAAGGTGCCGACCAGAACGGTGACCCGCTCCCGGAAGGTGGAGTAGTCCATCCCGGCGCGACGTTCCCGCAAGTACCTGATCAGGACCTCGCGGACCGAGGGGCTCTTGATCCGGTACCAGTCGACGAGTTCATCGACCGGCCGCTGACCGGGTCGGGAGACCGACTCGAGGGTGGTGCCAGACTCGATCTGACCGAGGTCGACCAGGAGCAGCCAGGCGCCGTAGGTGCCGGAAGGGACTCTGCGATCGGTGGGGGCGTGGGCGTCGCGGAAGGCGAGAAGGTCAGACGCGCCGATCTCTTCCAACGGCTTTCCGGTGGTGATGACCAGCGAGGTCAGAATGTTCAGCGCCTGACCGAGCGGCCGTGGCGCCATGCCCATCTCCTTCCCAGCGTGTTCGGTCTTCAGGAACAGCTCCGGGCTGACGAGGGCGCGGATCTTCCGGTAGATCGAGACGGGCTTGAAACTGCAAAGGAAGTCGTAGCTGGGTCGGAACAACCGCACTTGGATCAGACAGCCGAGCACGACCGGAAGATCACTTCGCCCGCGGCCAGTAGCAGCAATCAGATCGTCGACGATGCCGCCGATCCACTTGCCCTCGTACTTCGTCTCATAGAACTCCCAGCGGTCCTGCCAGGTGGCCCCAGGCGCCAGCTCTAGCCAGGTCAGTATCGCGGCAGCATCCCTGCGCCCGCGCTTCGAACGATCCAGCCGCTGTGTCCAGGTCGGCAACTTCTCGATGGCGTTCAAAATCGTCTCGACCTCGGCCGAGTCGAACGGGCCGGGACGCCAAGCAGGGGTCGCGGATGCGGCGGCGTCGTTCGCGGACAAGGAAGAGCTAGCGGTCGTTGCCGACTGCTGTGTGCTGGTGGTGCTCATGGCTGTCCTCCGAACAGGATGTCGAGGTCTTCGGGGTTGTATCCGCCGGCAATAGGTGGTGGTGGTGGCGCCTGCTTGGCTTCCTCACGGTCGGCTAGGTGCTTGAGGACGCGGGTGAAGACCTCGTCGTCGTCTTCTTCGAGGTAGATCTGAGTGGTCGAAAGATGCGCGTGGCCGAGGATCGTCTGAACGTCCAGCAAGGACAGGCCTGGATCGCGAGCCATCCGCTTCCCTGCCGTGTGCCGGAAGTCGTGCATGGTCCAGTTGGTGCCGAGCTTCGCGTTGGTGCGGCGCAGGACCGCCCGCAGGGCGTCGTAGTTCAATGGAGCCCGTTTCCCGTTGCGGCGGTAGAGGGTCTGCCAGACCGGATCGGTCGGTCCTATGGCGCCGATGTCGTTGAAATACAAGCGAAGCCAGACGATCGCTTCGGCGCTGACCGGGAGCCACTGTTCGGCGCGGGAGCCTTTGCGGATGACTCGGACAAGCTGTTGACCCCAGTCGATGTCGGCGCCGGCCATGCCCAGCAACTCGGAGGCCCTGGCGCCGGAGGAGACGTCGACGGCGACGATCGCCCGGTCCCGGTTCGACCCCAGCTCCTTGAACAGCCGGTTCCATTCGTCGTCGGGCATCATTCGCGGCTTGCGTTTAGGCAGGCGCGGGTTGTAGCGAAGTCGGCCTTCGGCTCTGAACGGCTGGAGCGGGTTGTGGTGCGCGTTCGCTCGGGAGCCGCCGCGGCCGAGCTCGCGGACGACCGGGTTGAACATCGGGCCTTCGCCGCGTTCGATCCAGTAGTCGTAGAAGCTGCGAAGGACCGCGTTGGAGTGCCGGATCGTCGTGGGCTTGTACTTGTCGTCGAGGTAGGTCTTGCGGGTGATTGGGTTGACCGTCCCAGCGGTCTCGACGGACTGTTTTCTTACTGCCGCAACAGGTTTCGTGGACTGTTGGAGCCAGAGTACGAAGTCTCGGACCTCGCAGGGAGTGGCGTGATCCCAGGCGACGCCGACGGCGATAAGGAACCGCCACCACCGCAGCAGGTCCATCGCGTAGCTGCGGACTGAGCCTGCCGAGTTGCCGCGGGCGGTGAAGTCCCGTAGGAACGTCTGCACGGGCGCTACGGGTTCTCCCAGGCCGTCTTGGAGGACCCACGGCACCACGCCTTGATCCTTGACAACCTGGCCCCACAACGGCAGCCGGATCGCCTCGATCTCTCTCGAATCAGCGTCGAACAACGCGCAGCTCCTTCACACCCTGGAGCCGCATGTCTATCGAGGTGACCGCCTCACCTCACTGCAACACGCCGAGGATCCCTCTGAAAGTCCGGTCAACAGATCGGTGCTTCATCGCGGTCGAGCCCGGCGGCCATTCGCTGATGAGCATGCCCTGTTCGGCGATCATGTTGAACATCGAGTGGTTCGCCTTGGGGTAAGGCATCTCCAGGCCGCAGGCCAGGACCGCGACCGTGGCGCCGCCCCTCGCGAGGGAGCCGAGGTGGGCCGCTCTGTCGATGCCGAGTGCGCCGCCGGAGACGATCGTCCAGCCCGCGCTGGTCAGGTCCGCGGCCAGGTCGTCGGCGAGGTGCTGGCCGTATTCGCTTGCGGCCCTTGAGCCGACGATCGCCACCGAGCGGGCGCACAGTTCTGCCAGGTCGTGTGGGCCCCTGACCCACAGGCAGCGGGGCGGGCGCACATGCGGTTCGTCGGCGTCGCAGACGAGTTGGAGGTCGCGGAGCTGCTCGGGCCAGCCGGGTTCGCCGGGGATGAGGACTCGGGCGCCCGCCGCTTCGGTCGCGGCGGCGATCTGGGCGGCGCGGTCCGCGGGGTCCGGCGTGCAGGAGACTGCGGCGCTGGTGAGGCGGTTGAGGCGTTCGGGGACGTCGCCGGTCCAGATGCGCTTCACCGCCTCGATCGGGCCGACCTCGGCGAGGAGGTCGTCGAGCTCGGCGTCCCCGGGCTCGATGAGCTCGGACAGCATCATCAGTGCCCGGCGGTCGTCGTTCGGCAGGTTGGTCACTGGTCCTCCTCGTTCGCTCGCATCCAAGAATTCATCTGACCGAGTAGCCCAGGCGCAGTTCGTTCGCCTCGGCCACGTCTTCGGCGGTCGGGCCGGCGTGTTCGCGCAGGTCCGCGATCGTCCACGCCAGCTTCAGGACCCGGTCGTAGCCGCGGGCCGTGATGCGCTCCTTCATGAGCAGGTCGTCCACGTACTTGCGGACCGGCGCCGGGAGGCGCCACCTCGCCGATCGGAGGGCCGGGCCCGGGACTTCGCTGTTCAGGCCCCAGGACTCGCCCGCGTCCGCCCACCGCGCGGCGGCGGCCTCGCGAGCGCGTTGGACCCGTTTCGCGACGGACTCCGACGGTTCGGCCTCGGTCAGGTCGGTGAGGATCGCCGAGGGCGGGACCGGTGGGAGGTTGACCCGGAGGTCGATGCGGTCCAGCAGCGGGCGGGAGATCCGGGTCAGGTAGCTGCGGCGCTTCAACGGCGGGCAGGTGCAGTCGACCGGTTTGTTCGGTGCGCAGGCGCACGGGTTCGCGGCCAGGACGAGGGTGACCTTCGCCGGATAGCTGATCGCGGTGTTGGCGCGGCGGATGCGGACCTCGCCGCATTCCAGGGGCTGGCGCAGCGAGTCGAGGACCGAGCGGGGCCACTCGGGGGCCTCGTCGATGAACAGCACCCCGCGGTGGGCCAGTGCGAGCGAGCCGGGGCCGATGGCGCCGGTGCCGCCGCCGACCAGGGCCTGCATGGTGATCGAGTGGTGCGGGGCCTCGAACGGGGCGTGGTGGATGAGCGCGGCGGAGCCGCCGGTGAACCTGCCTCGGAGCGAATGGAGCGAGGTCACTTCGACCGCTTCGGCGTCGGAGAGCGGCGGCATGATCGACGGAAGGCGCTCGGCGAGCATCGTCTTGCCTGCTCCCGGGGGACCGACCATGAGCATGTGGTGGCCTCCGGCGGCGGCGATCTCCAAGGCGCGGCGGGCGAGCGGCTGGCCGCGGACGTCGGACAGGTCCGGGAGGCGGGGCGGTTCGGGTCGGGGCGGGCGGGGGATCGGGTCGAGGGGGGTCTGGCCGAAGACCCAGGCGACGAGGGTGGCGAGGTCCGGCGGGGCGAGGATCGTGAGGCCCTCGACGATCGACGCCTCGGCGGCGTTCTCCGGGGCGACGATCGCGGTGCGCAGGCCGGAGCGGCGGGCCTCCAGGAGCGCGGGGAGCGTGCCGGGGACCGGGCGGAGGCCGCCGTCGAGGCCGAGTTCCGCCAGGAGGACGGTGTCGGCGAGGCGTTCGACGGGGAGCAGGTCGTCGGCGCACATGATGGTGACCGCGAGCGCGAGGTCCGCGGCGGAGCCGGTCGTGGGGACCGAGGCCGGGGCGAAGTTCACGCTGATCGACTTGTCCGGGAAGCGGAGCGCGGAGTTCGCCATCGCGGAGCGGACGCGGGTCTGGGCCTGGTTGACGACGCTGTCGGGCAGGCCCGACATGCGGACCGTGTCGGCGCCTTTGGAGGAGGACTTGAAGACCGAGGCCTCGACGGTCACCGTGACGGACGAGGCGCCGATGGTGCAGACGGTGGTGGTGCGCGCGTAACCCACGGCGTGCTCCTTTGCGGTGTTCGAGTGCCAGTTGCGTTGCGCCCGTGACGGTGAGTGCGAGCCGGTCGATGCGCCACGGCTGGTCGGGGCGGCAGTGCTCGCGCAGCCAGGCGCGGGCGAGGCGTTCGACGCGGTGGAGCTTCTCGCCGTCGACCGCGCCGAGCGGGCCGCCGAAGCGCGAAGAGCGGCGGGTCTTCACCTCGCAGACGACGACCGTGTCGGCAGCGCGGGCGACGAGGTCGAGTTCGCCGGTGCGGTGGCGCCAGTTGCGGGCGAGGATCTGCATGCGGTGGCGTTGCAGGTGCGCGGCCGCGAGCTGCTCGCCGAGGCGGCCGAGTTCGTGCGGGCGGAGGCGGCGCAGGTCGGTGGCGGCGGGAGCGGGCGGTGCGGTCATGACCGGGCTCCTTCGGTGAGGGGCGCCGCGTGGGGGCGGCCGGGGCGGGGGAGGAGGCGGACTTTGCCGTCGCCGAACAGGAGCATCGGGTCGAGGTAGCGGGGGCCGCGTTTGAGGCCGAGGTGGAGGCAGGCGGCGGCGGTGCAGGAGGCGTGGCCCGCTTGGAGCGTTCCTATCGTCTGGCCCGCGGTGACGGTGTCGCCTGCGGCGACGGCGGGTTCGACCGGTTCGTAGGTGGTGCGCAGGCCGTTCGCGTGGGCGATGCTGACGACGCCGCGTCCGGCGAGGTCGCCGGCGTAGACGACCCGCCCGGGCCCGGCGGCGACCACGGGCTGGGCGTCGGCGGCGGCGAGGTCGATGCCGCGGTGGCCCGGGAGCCAGGGGAGGGGCGGTGGATCGAAGCCGGTGCGGAGGTCGAGGCCGCCGGTGGGAGGGAGCCACGGGCCCGAGGTGCGTTCGGCGGCGGATGCGGTGGCGGGTTGCGTGAAGGCGGACGCAACGAGGATCACGGTGGTGATGAGGCCGATGATGATCGCGTGGTGTAGTCGTCGCATGACTCAAGGTTGAGACGGGTGCCCGGAATCGTCCAGAAAAATCTTTTGGGCCTGTGGATAACTCGTTCGTCCTGGTCGGCGCATTGCGTCTGTCACTGCGGTCCACCGCCTCGACGGCGTTGCCGCGGGTCCAAGTACACTGATCGGAGCGGTACGGCACCACTGTGCGCCGAACCGACTTCGCGCGTTCGTCGCGGCCCGACCTCCATCGCCCGCTCAGTGCCTGAGCACTGCGGTGGCGCGGTCCGGCCCTCGCGATCCCCCAGGTCCGGGTGCTTCCCGGTTGCGGATCGCCGGAGACGGGCGCCAGGCGCGGGACGCCCGGACTTCGGGCGCCTCCCGCGAATGAACCAGGGAACGAAAGGAATACAACCGTGTCGGTTGTCACCATGCGCCAGCTGCTCGAAAGCGGCGTGCACTTCGGCCACCAGACCCGTCGCTGGAACCCGAAGATGAAGCGGTTCATCCTCACCGACCGCAACGGCATCTACGTCATCGACCTGCGCCAGACGGTCGACTACGCCTCCAAGGCCCACGACTTCGTCAAGAACGTCGTCGCCGAGGGCGGCGAGGTCCTCTTCGTCGGCACCAAGAAGCAGGCCCAGGAGGCCGTCTCCGAGCAGGCCCAGCGCGTCGGGATGCCCTTCGTGAACCACCGCTGGCTCGGCGGCATGCTCACGAACTTCCAGACCATCCAGAAGCGCCTCATGCGCCTCAAGGAGCTGGAGATCATCGAGGCCAACGGTGCGGCCAACCGCACCAAGAAGGAAATGCTCCAGCTCATGCGCGAGAAGGACAAGCTTGAGCGCACGCTCGGCGGCCTCCGCGACATGGAGAAGACCCCGGCCGCGATCTGGATCGTGGACACCAAGAAGGAGCACATCGCCGTCGACGAGGCCCGCAAGCTCGGCATCCCCGTCGTCGCGATCCTCGACACCAACTGCGACCCCGACGAGGTCGACTTCCCGATCCCCGGCAACGACGACGCGATCCGCTCCGTCGCGCTGCTGACCAAGATCATCGCCGACGGCGCCGCCGAGGGCCTGCTGGCCCGCTCGGGCGGCCAGGCCGGCGAGAAGGCCGAGGGCGAGCCCCTCGCCGAGTGGGAGAAGGAGCTCCTCGTCGAGGACAAGCCGGCCGAGGCCCCGGCCGCCGAGGCCGCCGCGCCCGAGGCGACCGAGCAGCCCTCCGCCGAGTAATCGATCCCAGACGAGAAGTAAGAAGGGGAGCAATGGCCAACTTCACGATGGCTGACGTCAAGAAGCTCCGGGAAGCCACCGGCTCCGGGATGATGGACGTCAAGAAGGCCCTCGAAGCGGCTGACGGCGACTACGACACCGCGCTTGAGGCCCTGCGCATCAAGGGCGCCAAGGACGTGGGCAAGCGCGCCGAGCGCACCACCGCCCAGGGCCTGGTGGCCCAGTCCGGCAACACCATCCTCGAACTGCTCTGCGAGACCGACTTCGTCGCCAAGAACGGCGCGTTCATCGAGCTCGCGCAGACCCTGGTGGAGCGCGCCGACGAGGTGCGCCCCGCCGACGGGCCCGCGTTCGCGCAGGCCGAGCTGAACGGCAAGACGGTCGCCGAGGTCATCGCCGAGGAGTCGGTGAAGCTCGGCGAGAAGCTGGCCCTGGGCCGCGTCGGCTCGCTGGAGGGCGAGGTCTCGGTGTACATGCACCGCAAGGCCGCCGACCTCCCGCCCGCCGTCGGCATCCTCGTCTCCTACACCGGTGACGCCGAGGCCGCCCGCCAGGCCGGCATGCAGGCCGCCGCGATGCGGCCGAAGTACCTCACCAGCGACGAGGTCCCCGCCGAGATCGTGGAGACCGAGAAGCGCGTCGCCCTGGAGACCGCCAAGGAAGAGGGCAAGCCCGAGCGCGCCTGGGACAAGATCGTGGAAGGCAAGGTCAACGCCTACTACCGCGACTTCGTCCTGCTCGACCAGACCTCGGTCCTCGACAACAAGAAGACCGTGCGGCAGGTGCTGGCCGACGCCGGCACCGAGGTCACCGGCTTCATCCGCTTCGAAGTCGGCCAGGAGTAGCGGGTAGTCCGCGGGCGCGGACTACACTGGCTCCAGCCGTAAGCATGGGAAGGGGCGGCGGCGCAGGCCGCCGCCTCGTTCCATGTCCGCACCACAGCGGGCCGGACGGCCGCGAAGGAAAGACAGAGCAGGGGAGATCCCATGAGTCAAGCCACGTTCCGCAGGGTCGTGCTGAAGCTGTCCGGTGAGTCCTTCGGCGGCGGTTCCGTCGGCGTCGACCCCGACGTCGTCCAGGCCGTCGCCCGGCAGATCGCCGCGGGCGTGGCCGCGGGCGTCCAGGTCGCCGTGGTCGTCGGCGGCGGGAACTTCTTCCGCGGCGCCGAGCTCCAGCGCCGCGGCATGGAGCGCGCCCGCGCCGACTACATGGGCATGCTCGGCACCGTCATGAACTGCCTCGCGCTCCAGGACTTCCTGGAGAAGGAGGGCGTCGACACGCGCGTCCAGACCGCCATCGCCATGGCCCAGGTCGCCGAGGCGTACCTGCCGCTGCGCGCCATCCGCCACCTGGAGAAGGGCCGCGTCGTCATCTTCGGCGCCGGCGCCGGGATGCCGTACTTCTCCACCGACACCGTCGCCGCCCAGCGCGCGCTGGAGATCGGCGCGCAGGAGGTCCTGGTCTCCAAGAACGGCGTCGACGCCGTCTACACGGCCGACCCGCGCACCGACCCCGACGCGCAGCGGCTCGACGACATCACCTTCGACGAGGCGCTCAAGCGCGAGCTCATGGTCGTCGACCAGGCCGCGTTCAGCCTCTGCAAGGACAACTCCCTCCCCATGCGCGTCTTCGGCGCCGACGACGACGGGAACCTGCGGCGCGCCATCGTCGGCGACCCCATCGGCACCCTCATCCACGCCGCCCAGGACTAGACCCAGCAGAAGCGGCGAACCCCGCGCCCGGGGACCTCCGCGCCACCGAGGACCCACGGCGGGACGGTACGGTCAGAAGTGCTGTCAGGCCGCGAGAGAATGCGAGTAGAACCGTGATTGACGACACCCTCCTCGAAGCCGAGGAGAAGATGGAGCGGGCCATCGAGCACGCCAAGGAGGAGTTCGCCGCGGTGCGCACCGGCCGCGCCTCGTCCGCCATGTTCAACCGGATCACCGTCGACTACTACGGTGCGCCCACCCCGATCCCGCAGGTCGCCTCGATCGCGATCCCCGAGCCGCGCATGGTCATCGTCAAGCCCTTCGACACCTCCCAGATGAAGGACATCGAGGACGCCATCCGCAACTCCAACCTCGGCGTCAACCCCTCGAACGAGGGCACCCAGCTGCGGCTGAACCTGCCCCCCATGACCGAGGAGCGGCGCCGCGAGATGATCAAGGTCGTCCGCACCAAGGGCGAGGACGCCAAGATCGCCATCCGCAACGTCCGCCGCAAGGCCAAGGACGAGATCGGCAAGGCCGTCAAGGACGGCGAGGTCTCCGAGGACGAGGGCCGCTCCGGCGAGAAGGAGCTCGACGACCTGACCGGCCGCTTCACCGGGCACGTCGACGAGCTGGTCGGCTCCAAAGAGTCAGAGCTGCTTGAGATCTGATGAGCACGATTCCCGACGGTCCGCCCGGCCGTCGCCCCCGCCCGTCGCTTGACGGCCCCGGGAGCGGGCCCGGCACCGCCGAGGCGGTCCCCGCGTCCCGGCCCAAGGCCGGACGCAACCTCCCCGTCGCCATCGGCGCCGGGCTCGGTATGGCCGCGGTCGTCATCGCCTCCGTGCTGATCCAGCCGGTCGCGTTCCTGGTCCTCGCGGTGATCGCCGTCGGCGTCGCCTGCTGGGAGACCGGCACCGCGATGCGCAAGGGCGGCAAGAACGTCCCGGTGATCCCGCTCGCGGCCGCCGGGGTGCTCATCGTGGTCCTCGCCTGGTTCGGCGGGGCCACCGGCCTGCTCCTGGGCACCGCCGTCAGCGTCGCCGCGCTGTACGTGTGGCGGCTCTCCGAGGGCGCCACCGGCTACCGCACCGACGTGCCCGCCGCGGCCCTCGTGCTCGTCCAGGTCCCGTTCCTGGCCGGGTTCGTGATGCTCCTGGCGACCTCCGAGGCCTCCGAGGCCCGCTGGATCGACGGCGCCGCCGCGCAGGTCCTCATCTACCTGTTCGCGGTCGTCATGTCCGACACCGGCGGGTACACCGCCGGGGTGCTCTTCGGCCGCCACCAGATGACGCCGCGGATCAGCCCCAAGAAGTCCTGGGAGGGCCTGGCCGGGTCCGTCGTGGCCGCCGCGCTCGGCGCCTCGGTCACCCTCTGGCTGTTCTTCGGCGTGTCCTTCCCGCTGGGCGTGGCGTTCGGCGTGTGCGTCGCCCTTGCCGCTACGTTGGGGGACCTGTCGGTCTCGCTGCTGAAGCGGGACCTGGGCATCAAGGACATGAGCAATCTCATTCCCGGCCACGGCGGGGTGATGGACCGGCTCGACTCGATCCTCATGGTGGCCCCGGTGGCCTATGTGTGGTTCCGTTACCTGCTCGGGTGATGTGTCCTGATTGGTGTATCCGGTGAAGGAGGGCCCGGGGTGAATTCGACGATCCGGGGTTGGCGGGCCGCGGGCCTGTCATGCGAGACTAGGTCGTGACATGTCTGTAGCACTCACGTTGACCGAACCGCGCCCCCGCAAGGCCGCGCCCCGGCACCTCGCCGACCTCGACCTGGCCGGGTGCCAGTCCGTCCTCTCCGAGATCGGGCAGCCCGCCTTCCGCGCCAAGCAGCTGCGCCAGCAGTACTTCGGCCGCCACGTCGGCGACGCCTCGCTCATGACCGACCTCCCCGCCGCCGCGCGCGAGGCCATCGGCGAGGCGCTGCTCCCGCGGCTCCTCGACCCGGTCCGCGTCGACTCGTGCGACGACGGGCAGACGGTCAAGGCCGTCTGGCGCCTGTACGACGGCGCGCTCGTCGAGTCCGTGATCATGGCCTACCCCGACCGGGTGACCGCCTGCGTGTCGTCGCAGGCCGGATGCGGCATGGCCTGCCCGTTCTGCGCCACCGGCCAGGGCGGCCTGACCCGCAACCTCACCACCGCCGAGATCGTCGACCAGGTGGTCGCCGCCGCGCGCCTCGCCGAGGAGCGCGGCCTGGGCCGCCTGTCGAACATCGTCTTCATGGGCATGGGCGAGCCGCTCGCGAACTGGGCGCGCCTGAAGTCGGCGCTGCACCTCATCACGAAGCCGGTGCCCGACGGGATCGGGATCTCCGCCCGGAACGTCACCGTGTCCACCGTCGGCCTCGTGCCGACCATCGAGAAGCTCGCGCAGGAGGGCCTGCCGGTGCGGCTGGCCGTGTCCCTGCACGCGCCCGACGACGAGCTGCGCGACGAGCTCGTCCCCATCAACACCCGCTGGAAGGTCGCCGAGGTCCTCGGGGCGGCCTGGGAGTACGCTCGGGTGACGAAACGTCGCGTCTCGATCGAGTACGCGATGATCAGGGACGTGAACGACCAGCCGTGGCGGGCCGACCTGCTCGGGAGGCTCCTGAAGGGCCGACTGGTCCACGTCAACCTGATTCCCTTGAACCCCACGCCGGGGAGCCGGTGGGACGCGAGTCCCAAGCCGGTTGAGGCGGAGTTCGTGCGGCGGCTGCGCGATGCGGGCGTCTCCACGACGGTGCGCGATACGCGCGGCCAAGAGATCGACGGCGCTTGCGGGCAGCTGGCCGCTTCGGTACGGGAGGCCGGGACGCCCGGCCGCACCGCTGCCGAGCCGCCCGGCGCCTCCGGCGCCGCGGAGTAGGCGGAAAGGGTGGCTTGGTAGTGGCGAGTCATGGTGACCGGTTCCGGCGCCGGGCGTTGAGCCGGGGCTACAAGGTCGATGAGGTCGATGCGTTCCTTGACCGCGTCGAGGCGACGCTCGCCGGCGAGCCGGTGGGCAGTCCCGTCTCGGCGGACGAGGTCGACGATGTCGTCTTCAGGGTCCGCTTCGGCGGATACGACGAGTGGCAGGTGGACGTCTACCTCGACCGGGTCGCGCGGCAGCTCGCCGAACTGGAGGAGCGCGGCGTCCTCGGATCCGCCCCCGCCCCCGACTACGGCAAGCCCGAAGCCGCCGCCCAGGGCCGCGGCTTCGACGAGCCCCCCATGCAGCAGGGCCCCGGTTCGCGGCGCGCCCCCGAGACCCAGGCGACGCAGGTCATCCCCGCGCAGGAGATGATGGCCGCCCGCGAGATGGCCCCCCCGCCGCCCGCCCCCGAACCGGTCGGCCGCGGCCGCGGCCCCATCAGGGCCGCCGCGGCCCCGCCCGACGACGAGGGCTTCGGCGACCTCCGCGGCGGCGGCGACGACGAGGGCTTCGGCTTCCTCGCCGGTCCTCCCGGAGACGACTACGACGACCCGTTCGCCAAGCGCGGCGGCGCCCCCCGCGGCGGCCAGGACTTCGGCGGCCCGGGCGGGCGCGGCGACTTCGGCGGGCCGCAGAACGACTTCGGTCCGCGCGACGATTTCGGCGGCCCCCAGAACGACTTCGCGCCCCAGCGGGACGACTTCGGTCCCGGACCGGGCGACTTCGGTCCCGGCCCCCGCGACGACTTCGGCCGCGACGACTTCGCCCAGCAGCGGGGCCCGGGCGGCGCCAACGGCTACGGCCCCCGCGGCGGTGCCCCCGAGCCGGGCGTCTACGGCGGCGGTCCCAGCGGCGGCGAGTACGGCTCGCCGCGCGGCGACTTCGCGCCCCCGCCGCAGGCCGGTCCGCGCGCGGGCGGCCATGACGGCCCCCAGGCCGGGCCCCCGCACGGCGCCACCGAGCAGCTCCCGCTCCAGTCCGACCCGCGGCGCGGCGGCTTCGGCCCCGCCGACCAGCCGGGCGTGTACGGACAGGGCCCGCGGCGCGGCGCCCCCGAGCCCGCCCCCGGGTTCGGCGCGGCCTACGACGACGAGTTCAGCGACACCGGCAGCCGCCGCGCGGCCCCGCCGCACCAGTCGCCGATGCAGCAGTCCCCGATGGGCCAGCCGCCGCACCAGACCGGCGCGATCCCGCGCGCCGACCGGTACGGCCAGCCCGAACCCGAGCCCATGCCGCCCGCGGCCCCGACCCAGGCGATTCCGCAGAACCTGGTCCCGGGCATGCAGCCGGGCGGCCCGATGGGCCGTCCCGAACCGCAGCAGCCCGAGCCCTACGGGGCCCCGAGGGGCCGCGAGTACGGGCAGCAGGGCGGCTTCGGCTCCCCGCCGCAGCCCGAGGACACCGGGTACGGCCGCCGCGGCGGCGTCCCCAGCCCGCCCGTCCAGGGCGGGTTCGGGTCCCCGCATGAACCCACCGGCGGCTTCGGGTCCCCGCACGAGCCGACCGGCGGGTTCGGCTCGCCGCACGAGCCCACGGGCGGTTTCGACCGCGGGCCGCAGCAGCACGAGCCCACGGGCGGTTTCGGAGGGCCCGTCGGCGGCCCCGCCGGCCCGCCGCCCGGCCCCGACCCGTCCGCCTTCGGAGCGCCCGCCGGCGGACCCGCAGGTCCGCCCCCCGGGCCCGGCCCGCGCGGCGCGGCCACCCCGCCGGACTTCGGACGCCGCAACCCCTACGAGGGCCGCGGTTTCGAGGCCCCCAGCCGCCACGGCCGCGAAGAGATGACCACGGAGATGCGGGCGTCGGACTCCCCCTTCACGCCCGACGACGTGCAGCGCCTCGAACAGCTCCGCCGCGCCTTCCAGCCGCGCCGCTTCGGCTCCGGGTACGACCCGAGCCAGGTGGACCAGATGTTCGACGCCGTCTCGGCGGCGATGACCGGCCGCAACCCGGTCCCGCTCTCCGACCGCGAACTCGACACCAGCCAGTTCTCGCTCGTCCAGGGCGGCTACTTCGAGGCCGAAGTGGACTCCGCGCTCCGCGAGGTGCGCGAGATGTTCGCCCGCCGCGGCATGATGCACTGAGACGCAACGGAAAAGGGGGCGGGGCCGCGAACGCGGCCCCGCCCCCTTCGTTCAACGCCCGCTCAGCGCAGGCCCGCCTTGACGAGCCACACGTCGGTGACGATGACGGCCAGCAGCACGGCGACCGTGATGAGGATGAAGGCGTCCTCGACCCAGCCCTGGTGGTTGCCGAACAGGTACGCCAGGTTGATGACGATGCCGGCGGTCAGCGCGGAGTAGAGGGCCTTGCGGCTGGTGGGCTTGCGCTGATCGGGCGAGAGAATCTGCTCTTCGGCAGCCATGCTGGTTCCTCCAACCGTTCGTTTGATCCCGCACAGTCTCCCACGCCACAAGGACCAACGTCCCGGCCCCGCCGGAGCTGTGACTTGTAGTCTGGACGCGTCCTCGTCCCCATGTCCGGAAGGGTAACCGTGCGAATCACCGGTACCGGCCACGCCAGCATGTTCATCGAGACCGCCGCGGGAACGATCCTGTGCGACCCCTGGGTGAACCCCGCGTACTTCGCGTCGTGGTTCCCCTTCCCCGACAACTCGCAGCTCGACTGGGACGCGCTGGGCCGGGCCGACTACCTGTACGTCTCGCACCTGCACCGGGACCACTTCGACGAGGAGAACCTCACGAAGCACATCAGCAAGGACACCACGGTCCTGCTGCCGGAGTACCCCACCTCCGAACTGGAGTCCGAGCTGCGCGCCCTGGGCTTCCACAAGTTCATCAAGACCGTGTCCGAGGAGATCGTGGAGCTCCCCGGCGGCGTCAAGGTCATGATCCAGGCCCTCACCAGCCCCACGGACGGCCCCATCGGCGACTCGTCGCTGTGGGTCGAGGACGCCGACGGCACGCGCCTGCTCAACCAGAACGACGCCCGCCCCACCGACATGAGCGTGTTCCTCAAGCACGGCAGGATCCACGCCCACCTGCTCCAGTTCTCCGGCGCGATCTGGTTCCCGATGGTCTACGAGCTGCCCGACAACGCCAAGCGCGCCTTCGGGAAGCAGAAGCGCGAGCGCGGCTTCGACCGCTCGCTGCGCTACATCGACGACGTCAAGGGCGACTGGGTCTTCCCCATCGCCGGTCCCCCCTGCTTCCTCGACGACGAGCTGTACCAGTTCAACGACGTGTTCGGCGACGAGGGGAACATCTTCCCCGACCAGATGTCGTACGTCCAATGGCTGGAGCAGCAGGGGCACGACAAGAACATCATCCTGCTGCCCGGGTCCGTGGCCGAGGTCTTCGCCGACGGGCGGGGCTCGGTCGAGCACCCCGTGGACGACATCAAGCAGTGGTTCGAGAACAAGAAGCAGCACCTCGACGAGTTCAAGGAGCGGATGCAGCCGCGCATCGCCGCGGAGAAGGCGTCCTGGTCCCACCCCGAGATCGACGTCCTGGAGACCCTCCGCGAGCGCATCGAGCCGCTCATGGAGTCCGCCGAGCACATCGCCACCGGCATCGGCGGCCCCGTGCGCTTCGACCTGACCGCGCCGGACTCCGACGAGGTCGTCGAGTCGATCGTCTTCGACTTCCTGGAGCGCAAGATCCACCCCGACGACGGGGGGAAGGTCCGCTACCGGTTCCGCACCGAGCGGCGCCTCATCGAGCACCTGCTCCACATCCGCGAGGTCGACTGGGTCAACTCGCTGTTCCTGTCGTGCCGCTTCACCGCCGCGCGCATCGGCCAGTACAACGAGTACGTGTACGCGTTCTTCAAGTGCCTCAGCGAGGAGCGCCTCCAGTACGCCGAGGGCTGGTACGCCGAGCAGCGCCCCGACGACGAGGACATCACCATGAACGGGTGGCAGCTCCAGCGCCGCTGCCCGCACCTCAAGGCCGACCTGTCGGTGTTCGGCAAGATCGAGGAGGGCGTCCTCACCTGCCAGATGCACGGCTGGAAGTGGAACCTCAAGTCCGGCAAGTGCATGACCTCCGTCGGGCACGACATCAGGTCCTGCCCCGCCGACGAGGCCCCCGCCGCCTCCTAGACGAGAAGCCAAGGGCCGGAACGCATCGCGATCCGGCCCTTCGCGCTACCCCTCGATGCCGAAGTCGTGCATCATCGCCATGATCTGCGTCTTGTAGAACTCGTCGATGTTCTCCTGCACCGGCAGGGACCCGAACGCCTCCATGACGACCAGCCCGAACACCCGCACCCACGCCGAGGTGAACGTGAAGATCCACGACAGCGGCAGCGGCTCGCCCACGATGAACACCGAGCACTTGTCCGTCAGCTCGCGCTGGAGGTTTTCGGAGATCTCCGGCATCTCGACCGGCCCGGCCGCGGGCAGCTCGCCGGTCTCGGTCTTGCGGTAGAACGCGGCCATCTCGCGCCCGCACAGCTGCGAGTGCTCCAGGGACTTCAGGGTCACCGGGTCGACGTTCTCGGGGGACTGCTCCAGGCGCACGCCGTTGATCCCCATGGCGCTGTTGGACTCCGGGTAGGAGATCATCAGCTCGAACTCGCGCCGGTTGCCCACGGCCCAGGCCCGGAACGCCCAGATCCAGGACTTCATCCGTTCGAGGTGGGCGTCGGGCGGGGAGGCGTCCATCGCCTTCCTGGTCTCGGCGATAAGTTCGTCGTAGAGGTCGCAGCAGATGGCGACGAGCAGCGCGTCGAGGTTGTCGAAGTACCGGTAGAGGGCCGCCGGGGTGACTCCCACCTCCCGTGCGATGGCGCGGAGGGAGATCCCGCTCGGACCGTGCTCCTGGAGCTGGCGCCGGGCGCTCGCCTTGATCTCGGCGATGGTCTCCGCCCGCATGCGCTCGCGGCGGGTCGGGCCACCCGCGGTGTTGGAAGTCACTGCTCTCCTCTGTTTACGATTCAGTTAACGGCGTTGACTCTATGAGGGGCGTTCATTAGAGTAAACGGCGTTAGCTAAATTATCGACGCTTACCATCGTACCGCCGGGTCGCGCTTCGGCACCAGCGGTCGCAGCCTCCCTCTCCGTTGAACACCCATAGGAGAAACCTCATGTATTCCCTGCTAGGCCGGGCGGTCATCAAGACCCGCTGGGTGATCCTGGCCGGCGTCCTCGCGGTCTTCGCCATCGGCGCGACCTGGGGCCTCGGCGTCTTCGACGAGTTCACCGACGGCGGGTACGTCTCCCAGGAGTCCCGCTCCGTCGTCGACGCCGAGGCGATCGAGGACGAGTTCGGCTCCATCGGCGCCGAGGTCGTGGTCCTGTACTCCTCCGACACCCTCACGGTGGACGACCCGGCCTTCGCCGACGCCGTGCAGAGCGCGGTCGCCGACATCAACGGCATCGACGAGGTCGAGAGCGCCGCGTCCTACTACGAGACGGGTCAGGAGGGCTGGGTCGCCGAGGACCGGCACGCCACCTTCGTCCCGGTCACCCTCGCGGGCGCCTCCGACGAGGAGCGCGCGGGCGTCTTCTCCGGCATCGAGCAGGAGCTGCGCGACGCGGGCGACACCGGGGACCTGGAGGTGCGGCTCGGCGGCGGCGCGGCGATCTTCGCCGACCTGAACGAGCAGGTCCAGCACGACCTGGAGATCGCCGAGATGATCTCCATGCCGATCCTGCTGCTCATCATGATCCTGGTCTTCGGCGCACTCGTGGCCGCTTCGCTGCCGCTGCTCATCGGCGGCATGTCGATCCTCGGCGGCTTCGCGATCACCCGCGTCATCACCGAGTTCACCGACGTGTCCGTGTTCGCCGCCAACGTCATCACCATCATCGGCCTCGGCATGTCCATCGACTACTCGCTGTTCGTGCTGCGCCGCTTCAGGGAAGAACTCGCGCAGGGCCGCGACAAGCGCACCGCCGTCCTGAACACCGTCGCCACCGCCGGGCGCACCGTCATGGTCTCGGGCCTCATCATCGTCCTGTCGATGGGCGGACTGCTCCTGGTCGACGTGCCGTTCCTGCACGGCATCGCGTACGGCGTCATGTCGGCCGTCGGCGTCGCCATGCTCGCCGCGCTCGTCGCCCTCCCCGCGGTCCTGTACCTCTTGGGCCACAACGTGGACAAGGGCCGCCTGCCGTGGCGCCGCAACGCCGCGCCGAAGACCGACACCGGCTTCTGGCACGGCCTCGCCGCGGGCGTCATGCGCCGCCCCGTGCTCGTCCTGCTCCCCGTCCTCGCGTTCATGGCGCTCCTGGCGAGCCCCATGCTCGACATGCAGTTCGGCGGCGTCGACGAGCGCGACATGCCCGAGGACGCCGAGTCCCGCGTGGTCACCGAGACGATCGCCGCCGACTTCCCCGGCGGCGACGAGGAGACCTTCCAGGTCATGGCGGTCGGCGACGCGGCCGCGGCCGCCGAGGTCCAGTCCGAGCTCGAAGCGCTCGACTTCGTCGACGGGGTGCGGCCCGCGGCCGAGCCGACCGCCGACGCGACGCTCTTCGAGGTCCTCTACGACCTCGACCCGTTCAGCGCCGACGCCCGCGGCCTCATCGAGGACGCCCGCGCGATCGAGGTCGACGGGGCCGACCTGTACGTCACCGGCGGCGCCTCCGACCGCGTCGACATGCTCGACGCCATCGGCGAGGGCCTGCCGTACATGCTCGGGTACATCGTCATCGTCACGATGGTGGTGCTGTTCCTCGCGTTCGGCTCGGTCCTGCTGCCGATCAAGGCGGTCCTGATGAACGCCGTCTCGCTCGGCGCCGCCCTCGGGATCGTGGTGTGGATCTTCCAGGAGGGCCACCTCTCGGACCTGCTGGGCTTCACGCCTTCGGGCTACATCGACCCGTCGAACCTGTTGCTCATGATCGCGCTGCTGTTCGCGCTCGCCACCGACTACGAGGTGTTCCTGCTGTCGCGGGTGCGCGAGGAGTGGGACCGCGGGGCCGACAACCGGACCGCCGTCCTGCGCGGCATGCAGTCGACGGGCTCGATCATCACCGCCGCGGCGGCGATCCTCATCGTCGTGGTCGGCGCGTTCGCGTTCAGCGGCATCACGTTCATGAAGATGATCGGCCTCGGCATGGCCGTGGCGATCCTGCTGGACGCCACCGTGGTCCGGATGCTCCTCGTCCCCGCGACGATGCGCCTGCTGGGCCGCGCCAACTGGTGGGTCCCCGGCCCGCTGGGGCGCCTGTACGCGAAGTACGGCATCAAGGAGTCCGACGAGGCCCCTGCGGCCGAGGAGCGCACGCCCGTCAAGGTCTGAGCGCCGACCGAACCTGCACACCGGGAACCAGGGGCCCGTCCGGAGCGATCCGGGCGGGCCCGTTCCGTTGCGGGAGTGGCGCGTTCCCGGCGCGTCCCGGTATGCGGCCCGACCTGGGCGCCCGTCCGAACAATATCCAAGAATTTAAGTTGAGCCATTGACTTTAGGCAAGCGGTTGCATAGATTGATGTGATCTAGGAGCCAACCCCCTCCGAAAGGTCCCAATACCCTATGACCGACAACGATGTCGCTGTGGTGCGCCCGAAGCAGCGCAGCTCGGGCCCACCGCCCGAGACCGCCGCGCCCGCGCCGCCCCCGGCCCCGAACAAGGGCCGCGGGACGATCCGCACGCGCGAACGCTGGGCCGCCCTGAGCTTCATGTCCCCGTGGATCATCGGCCTGCTCGCCATCACCATCGGGCCCATGGTCGCCTCGTTCTACCTCTCGTTCACCGACTACAGCCTCGGCTACGGCGAATGGGTCGGCGGCGAGAACTACGCCCGGATGCTCGACGACCCGCGGCTCGCCAACGCCGTCAAGGTCACCGCGGTCTACACGTTCGTGTCGGTGCCGCTCCAGCTCGCCGCCGCGCTCCTGCTCGCGATCGTCCTCGACCGGGGCCTGCGCGGGATGAGCTTCTACCGCTCGGTGTTCTACCTGCCCTCGCTGCTCGGCGGCTCGGTGGCGATCGCCATCATGTGGCGCCAGATCTTCGGCACCGAGGGCCTGGTCAACCAGCTGCTGGCGATGTTCGGCATCCAGGGCGAGGGCTGGGTCTCCCACCCCGACTACGCCCTCGGCACCCTGATCATCCTGCACGTGTGGACGTTCGGCTCGCCGATGATCATCTTCCTCGCGGGACTGCGCCAGATCCCCACCATGTACTACGAGGCGGCCAAAGTGGACGGCGCCGGACCGGTGCGCCGCTTCTTCAGCGTGACGATCCCGCTCCTGACGCCCATCATCTTCTTCAACCTGGTGCTCCAGATCATCAACTCGTTCCAGTCCTTCACGCAGGCGTTCATCATCTCCAGCGGCAAGGGCGGCCCGGCGGACTCCACGATGTTCCTGACGCTGTACCTCTACGACCAGGGCTTCACCCAGTTCGACATGGGCTACGCCTCCGCGATCGCCTGGCTCCTGCTCGCGATCATCGCGATCTTCACCGCGCTCAACTTCCTGATGTCGAAATTCTGGGTGTTCTATGGCGACAACGACTGAGACGACGACGCTCCCCGCCGCTCCGGCCCGCCGCCGTGAGCGCGGCGCCGCGACCGGCCTGCGCCGCTTCGTCTTCCACCTGCTCCTGACCGTCGCCGCGATGGTCATGATCTACCCGCTGCTGTGGATGCTCTCCGCCAGCTTCAAGCCCATCGACGAGATCTTCACCGACCCCGGCCTGATCCCCTCGACCTGGGAGTGGTCCAACTACTCCGAGGGCTGGAACGCCCTGCCGCACCCGTTCGAGAAGTACATCTGGAACTCGATGGTCATCGTGGCCGGCTCCATCGTCGGGAACCTGGTGTCCTGCTCGATGGCCGCCTACGCCTTCGCGCGGCTGCGGTTCCCCTTGCGCGGCATGATGTTCGCCATCATGCTCGGGACCATCATGCTGCCGATCCACGTGGTGATCATCCCGCAGTACATCCTGTTCAACAACCTCGGCTGGGTCGACACGTTCTGGCCGCTCATCGTCCCCAAACTCCTCGCCACCGACGCGTTCTTCGTGTTCCTCATGGTCCAGTTCATCCGCGGCCTGCCGCGCGAACTCGACGAGGCCGCCTCGATCGACGGCTGCGGCTACTGGGGCACCTACCTGCGGATCATCATGCCGCTGTGCATGCCCGCGCTCGCGACGACCGCCATCTTCACGTTCATCTGGACGTGGAACGACTTCTACTCGCAGCTGATCTACCTGCGCGACGTGGACCTCCAGACCGTGCCCCTGGCGCTGCGCCTGTTCATGGACTCCACGGGCACCACCAACTGGGGCGCCCTGTTCGCGATGTCGATCGTCGCACTGGGCCCGATCTTCGGGTTCTTCCTCGCCGGCCAGCGGTACCTCGTCCGGGGCATCGCCACAACCGGCATCAAGTAACATCCGGCATACATTCCCTCACATAGTCCTGAAAGGACCGAAGCATGCGCAAACCCAACCCCTCGGGCGTCTCGCGGAGGACGCTCGCCAAGGCCGGGATCTTCGGCGCTGCGGCCGCACCCCTCCTAGCGGCCTGCGGCAACGGCGGCGGCGGCGCCGACGAAGGCGACGGCGAGCTGGACTTCTGGTGGTGGGGCTCCGACCCCCGCCACGAGTACACCCAGCAGATCATCGACGCCTTCCTCGCCAAGAACGAAGGCGTCACGATCAAGCCCAGCCCCAACGAGTTCGACGCCTACTGGGACGCCCTGAACGTCTCCGTCTCGGGCAACAACGCCCCCGACGTGCTCCAGCAGGACGACCGCTACCTGCGCGACTACGCGGACAAGAACGCCCTCCTGGCCCTCGAAGAGCTCGACATCGACCTGTCGAACATCGAGGACGCCACCCTCAAGACCGGGCAGTTCGACGGCAAGACCTACGGCATCCCCACCGGCGTCAACGCGTTCGCGCTCCTGGTCAACCCGGCGCTGGTCGAGGCCGCAGGCGTCGCCATGCCCGACGACACCGCCTGGAGCTGGCAGGACTTCCTCGCCTGGACCGCCGACCTCTCCTCGAAGGGCGACGCGATCGGCAGCTCCGGCCTCTCCCTGAGCAACGAGTCGCTGTTCAACGTGTTCGCCCGCCAGAAGGGCGAGAGCCTCTACACCGACGACGGCACGCTCGGCTTCACCGAGGCCACCATGAACGAGTGGTGGCAGATGGTCCTCGACCTCCAGGCGGCCGGGGGCATCCCCGAGTCCTCCAAGATCGTCGAGTACGCGGCCGCGGGCCAGGACCAGTCGCCGCTGGCGACCGGCACCGGCGTCTCGGAGTTCTACTGGACCAACCAGATCGGCGCGATCCAGACCGTCCTCGGCTCCGACCTCGTCCTGCTGCGCCCGCCGGGGGAGTTCACCGGCAGCCAGCCCGGCCTGTTCCTCAAGTCGGCCATGTTCTGGTCCGCCGCGCGCACCACCTCCGACCAGGCGGCGGCGGGCAAGCTCATCGACTTCCTGCTCAACAGCGACGAGTCCCTGGACCTCATGCTCGGCGACCGCGGCCTGCCGGCCAACATCGCCCAGCGCGAGCGGATCCTCCCGCAGCTCCCGCCGGACCAGAAGCTCGGCGCGGACTTCATCGCGGCGATCACCCCGGACCTCGCCGAGGGGCCCGCGGTCCCGCCGGTCGGCTCCGGCGCCGCCGCCGACATCATGCGCGGCGTCTACGAGGGCCTGCTGTTCGGCAGCGCCACGGTCGAGGAGTCGACCGCGTCGTTCATCGACCAGGTCAACACCGCCATCGGCGCTTAAGCGCCCTTAGCACCGCACGACGCGAGGGGACGGGCCGCGCCCGTCCCCTCCCGCATGCCGCACGGGTATCATTGGACCGATGACCAGCCAGTTCGTGCTCACACTCTCGTGCCCCGACCGCCTCGGCATCGTGTACGCCGTCTCCGGGTTCCTCACCCGCCGCGACGCGAACATCGAGGACTCCCAGCAGTTCTCCGAGCACGGATCCGGCCGCTTCTTCATGCGCGTGGAGTTCAGGACCGGGCACGAGCGGGACGAGCTGGCCGTGGAGTTCGCCGAGATCGCCCGCGAGTTCGACATGGACTGGCAGCTCACCGACCGGGCCGTCAAGCCCCGCGTCCTCATCATGGCCTCCAAGCAGGGCCACTGCCTGAACGACCTGCTCTACCGCTTCCGCATCGGCGCCCTCCACGGCGAGGCCGCCGCGGTCGTCTCCAACCACCCCGACTGGGCCGACCTCGCAGCGTCCTCCGGCGTCCCCTTCCACCACCTGCCCGTCGGCCCCGGCGGCAAGGCCGCCCAGGAGCAGGAGATCCTCGACCTCATCGAGGCCGAGCGGATCGACGTCGTGGTCCTCGCCCGCTACATGCAGATCCTCTCGCCCGAGTTCTGCGCGAAGCTCCCCGGCCGCATCCTCAACATCCACCACTCGTTCCTGCCGAGCTTCAAGGGCGCCCGCCCCTACCACCAGGCCCACGCCCGCGGCGTCAAGCTCATCGGCGCGACCTGCCACTACGTCACCTCCGACCTCGACGAGGGCCCCATCATCGACCAGGAGGTGGCCCGCGTCGACCACGCGATGACCCCCGAGGACTTCGTCTCCGCCGGGCGCGACCTCGAATCGACCTGCCTCGCCCGCGGCCTCGCCGCCCACCTCGATCAGAGGATTCTGCTCAACGGCCACTCCACGGTCGTTTTCCGCTAGCGGATAATGGCCGCGTGACAGCCGCGAATGTAGAGCAGCGCGAGATCGTGCTCCTGGGGTCCACCGGCTCCATCGGCACCCAGGCCATCGACATCGTCCGCGCCAATCCCGACCGCTTCCGCGTGACCGCGATCGGCGCGGGCGGGTCCAACCCCGCCCTCCTCGCCGAGCAGGCCGTCGAACTCGGCGTCGAGGCCGTGGCCGTGGCCGACGCGACCGCCCTCGAAGCGGTCCAGCTGCGCCTGTTCGCCGCCGCGAAGGAGCGCTCCTGGGACACCGGGGGCTTCAAGATGCCGAAGCTCATCGCCGGACCGAACGCCATGACCGAGATCGCCGCCTGGCAGGCCCACACGGTCCTCAACGGCATCAACGGCTCCATCGGCCTCGCCCCGACCCTCGCCGCCCTCGAAGCGGGACGCCAAGTGGCCCTTGCCAACAAGGAGTCCCTCGTCGCCGGGGGCCCGCTCGTCGCCGCGGCCGCCGCCCCCGGCCAGCTCGTCCCCGTCGACTCCGAGCACTCCGCGCTCGCCCAGTGCCTGCGCTCCGGGACTCCCGAACGCGTCGCCAAGCTCGTCCTCACCGCCTCCGGCGGGCCTTTCCGCGGCCGCACCCGCGACGAGCTCGCCGACGTCACCGTCGAGCAGGCCCTCGCCCACCCCACGTGGGCCATGGGCCCGGTCGTCACCATCAACTCCGCGACCATGGTCAACAAGGCCCTCGAAGTCATCGAGGCGCACGAGCTGTTCGGCATCGGCTACGACGACATCGAGGTGGTCGTCCACCCCCAGTCGGTGATCCACTCCATGGTCGAGTTCACCGACGGCTCCACCATCGCCCAAGCCTCCCCGCCGGACATGCGCCTGCCCATCGGCCACGCCCTCGCCTGGCCCGACCGCCTCCCCGGCGCCGCCCGCCCCGTCGACTGGACGCAGGCCGCCGACTGGCACTTCGAGCCCCTCGACGCGACCGCGTTCCCCGCCGTCGCCCTCGCCAAGGACGCCGGCCGCGCGGGCGGCCTGAGCCCCGCGGTCTACAACGCCGCCAACGAAGAAGCCGTCGCGGCGTTCCGCGACGGGCGCCTCCCGTTCCTCGGCATCGTCGACACGATCGCGCGGGTCCTCGACGCCGCCCCCGAGTTCGGCAAGCCCGCGAGTGTCGCCGACGTCCTCGAAGCGGAGAACTGGGCGAGGTCGAGCGCCCGACGGCTAGTCTTGGACGCGTCCGAGCGTTAGAAGGAGCTGCATTGGCCGCCTATATCACCGGGATCGCCCTGTTCGCGCTGGCGATCCTCATCTCCGTGAGCCTCCACGAGTTCGGGCACATGCTCACCGCGAAGGCGTTCGGCATGAAGGTGACCCGCTACTTCGTGGGCTTCGGGCCGACCCTGTGGTCCTTCCGCAAGGGCGAGACGGAGTACGGCGTCAAGGGCGTCCCGCTCGGCGGCTTCGTCAAGATCGTCGGCATGACCCCCCTCGAAGAGGAGGAGGAAGACCTCGACGAGAAGGACCAGAAGCGGGTCTTCTGGCGCAAGCCGCTGTGGCAGCGCACGATCGTGCTCGCCGCGGGCTCGGTCACCCACTTCATCCTCGGTTTCGTCGTCCTGTGGATCCTGGTCGCCTTCGTCGGGATCGGCGTCAACCCCGCGTACGCCTCGGCCCAGAGTGAATCGGAGAAGAACGTCGCGGTCGCGGTCGCCCCGTGCGTCGTCACCAGCGACCCCGACTCGGGCACCGCCGGGGACTGCGCCGAGGGCCAGATCGAAGGCCCCGCGTACACCGCGGGGATCGAGGACGGCGACGAGATCGTGAACGTCGGCGGAACCGCCGTTGACAATTGGGACTCGCTCATCGCCACCGTCTCCGACCTGACCCCGGGCGAGGCCGTCGCCGTCACCGTCGACCACGAGGGCACGGAGAAGACCGTCGAGGTCACCCCGTACGCCGCCGAGGTCGAGAACGAGGACGGCACCGTCGAGACCGTTGCGCGCCTTGGCGTCATCGTCTACGTCGACCCCGCCATCCCGTACACCGCCGAGGGAACGGGCCCGATCGCCGGGATCGGCGAGACCGTCTCCTACACCGGCGACATGTTCCGCGAGACGTTCGTCGCGCTCGGCCAGCTGCCCTCGAAGATCCCGCCGCTGTGGGACGCGATCATGGGGGAGGAGCGCTCCGAGGACACGCCCGTGAGCGTCGTGGGCGCCTCCCGCCTGGGCGGCGAGATGGTCCAGTACGACCAGTGGGCGATGTTCTTCATGCTGCTGGTGGTCCTCAACTACTTCATCGGCGTGTTCAACCTGCTGCCGCTGCTGCCCATGGACGGCGGACACATCGCCATCGCCTGGTACGAGAAGTTCCGGTCGTGGGTGGCCGCGAAGCGCGGCAGGCCCGACCCGGGCCGAGTGGACTACTTGAAGCTGATGCCGCTGACCTACGCTGTGATCGTCCTCCTGGGCGGCTTCATGCTGCTCACCATCACCGCCGACATCGTCAACCCGATCACTATCTTCAACTGACCAGCGAATCTGGGTGGAGACTAGCTCTATGACCGCAGTGAACCTCGGTATCCCCACCAAGCGCCACGATCACGAGATCGAGCCCCTGGCGCCCCGCCGGACGACCCGCCAGCTCAACGTCGGCGGTGTGCTCGTCGGCGGCGGCGCCCCGATCAGCGTCCAGTCGATGACCACGACCCGGACCTCCGACATCGGCCCGACGCTCCAGCAGATCGCGGAGCTGACCGCCGCGGGCTGCCAGATCGTGCGGGTCGCGTGCCCGACGCAGGACGATGCCGACGCGCTCAAGGTCATCGCGAAGCAGTCGCAGATCCCGGTGATCGCCGACATCCACTTCCAGCCGAAGTACGTGTTCGCGGCGATCGACGCGGGCTGCGCGGCCGTGCGCGTCAACCCGGGGAACATCAAGCAGTTCGACGACAAGGTCGGCGAGATCGCCAAGGCCGCGAAGGACGCCGGGACGCCGATCCGCATCGGCGTCAACGCCGGTTCGCTCGACAAGCGCCTGCTCCAGAAGTACGGGAAGGCCACGCCGGAGGCCCTCGTCGAGTCGGCGCTGTGGGAGGCGTCGCTGTTCGAGGAGCACGACTTCCGCGACATCAAGATCTCGGTCAAGCACAACGACCCGGTCGTCATGGTCAAGGCGTACCGCCTGCTCTCCGAGCAGTGCGAGTACCCGCTGCACCTGGGCGTCACCGAGGCCGGGCCCGCGTTCCAGGGGACGATCAAGTCCGCGGCGGCGTTCGGCGCGCTCCTGTCGGAGGGCATCGGCGACACCATCCGCGTCTCGCTCTCGGCCCCGCCGGTCGAGGAGGTCAAGGTCGGCAACCAGATCCTGGAGTCCCTGGGCCTGCGCGAGCGCGGCCTGGAGATCGTCTCGTGCCCCTCGTGCGGGCGCGCGCAGGTCGACGTGTACACCCTCGCCGAGCAGGTCACGGCCGGGCTCGAAGGGCTGCCGGTCCCGCTGCGCGTGGCCGTCATGGGCTGCGTCGTAAACGGCCCCGGCGAGGCCCGCGAGGCCGACCTGGGCGTCGCGAGCGGCAACGGCAAGGGCCAGATCTTCGTCAAGGGCGAGGTCATCCGCACCGTGCCCGAGTCGCAGATCGTGGAGGTGCTCATCGAGGAGGCCGTGCGCCTCGCCGAGGAGATGGGCGCCGACCTCCCCGACGAACTGAAGGAGCTCGCGGGACCGGTCGTCAAGGTCCACTGAGTGTCGGATGGCCGACTCCCGACATCGGGACGGTTCCCTACGCTGGAGTACAGCGGCAGTTCACGCCGGGTGCGAACCGGACATCCCGCTCATCGTGTGCAGAATTCCACATTGGTGACTCGGGGGATTCCGCCTGCCCGCCCCGGGGCGCCACGCATAATGACTGTCGTGCATGCACCCGTGGAAGGGGAGCCATCGACATGGGCAAGATCGAGCGCCAGATATCCGAGGGCGTCACCAAGTACTACTGGTACCCCGGCGAGAAGGTCGACTGGATCCGGGGCGTCCTGACGCTCCTCGGCGGCGGGCTGCTGTTCGCGCTGATCTACGTCGTCACGAAGAACACGCTCCTCGCCGCGGTCGTGGCGGGCACGGCGGTCCAGGCGGTCGTCGGCGCCTACCTCGGCCGCCGCGACGCCGCGGGGCTCTCGGAGTTCCACGACCCGGCGACCGAGCGGCGCGAGGCCGTCATCGACGGCACCCGCGCGGCCTGGCGCGGCACGCTCCAGGGCCTGCTGTGCGCGGGCTCGGCGATGCTGGTGCTCAACATGCCGCACACCGGGTTCCTCGCCGACTGGGTGCTCCCGTTCGTGCCCTCGATCATCGGCGCCCTCGCGCACTCCGGCGGGATGCTGTGGGAGCGGCTCGCGCAGGAGGTCACGGCCCCCGAGGCGGCCGCTGCCGCGGCGGCGGACGCCGACGCCGAGGCGCCCACGAAGGAGCTCGAAGCGGCCTAGCCGCTTCGTCCGAAAGGCCCGCGCCCCTGACGGGGGGACGCGGGCCTTCGGCGTTCGCGGGGAGTGGTGAGCCGACGCAGGGCGACTGCACGCCGCCTGGGTTGGACAGGCGGGGCGCTCGACCGCGGGAGGTGTCGTACACCGCCGCCCCGGTCGGAACCGGACGGCGGAACTACCGCGGGAGCAGCGCCCCGCGTCGGCTCGGTAGGAGAGAGTCCTCGCGGGGTCCGGCCTGCTCAAGGAGCGGACCGGTGCCCTCAGGATGCCCATTCCGGACTCGAAACGCAAGAGGTTTTCTCGTCGCGAACCGCACTTTTGCGCGTCGTCTCCGTAACGGTGCAACAGCCGCCCCGCAGGTCCCGCGCCCCACGCGGCTAGCATGTGCCGATGAGTTCCCGTCCCGCCCTGCGCCCCGGAAAGCAGAGTCCCCGCCGGAGCGTTCCCGAGTCGATCAGCCGCCCCGAGTACGTCGGGAAGCCCGGCCCGGCGCCGTTCACCGGCACCGAGGTGAAGGACGCCGAGACGATCGCGAAGATGCGCGTCGCGGGCCGCATCGCCGCCGACGCGCTCGTGGAGGCCGGGAAGGCCGCCGTCCCCGGCGCCACCACCGACCGGATCGACGCCGTCGTCCACGAGTACCTGTGCGACCTGGGCGCCTACCCCTCGACGCTCGGCTACCGCGGCTTCACCAAGTCCTGCTGCACCTCGCTCAACGAGGTCATCTGCCACGGCATCCCCGACTCCACCGTGATCCGCGACGGCGACATCGTCAACGTCGACATCACCGCCTTCATCGGCGGCGTCCACGGCGACTGCAACGCCACGTTCCTCGCCGGGGATGTCTCCCAGGAGGCCCGCGACCTCGTCGAGCGCACCTGGAAGGCCACCTGGCGCGGTATCAAGGCCGTCAAGCCCGGCCGCCAGCTCAACGTCGTCGGCAAGGTCATCGAGGCGTACGCCTCCCGCTTCGGGTACGGCGTGGTCCGCCAGTTCACGGGCCACGGCATCGGCACCGCGTTCCACTCCGGGCTCTACGTGCCCCACTACGACAACCCCGGGCTCACCGTCGAGATCGAGACCGGCATGACCTTCACCATCGAGCCGATGATCAACCTCGGCACCGCCGACCACGACATGTGGGACGACGGCTGGACCGCCGTCACCAAGGACCGCAAGTGGTCCGCCCAGTTCGAGCACACGCTCCTGGTCACCGGCGACGGCTACGAGATCCTCACCCTCCCCACCGAGGGCGCCCCCGCCGGGACCCCCGCGGGCCAGGTGTAGCGGAGGGCCCGGCCGCGACATCGCGACCGGGCCCCTCACTTCCCTTGCGCTCCTAAGTGATCCGGCGCTCGCTCGGCAGCGTCGCCTTCGTGAACAGCAGCGCCCCCGCGGCCGCGGCCAGCGGCACCGCCAGCAGCATGATCGCGAAGCTCGTCCACGGCAGCTCCCAGCCGTACAGCGTCTCGAACGGGTAGTTCCACTGGAGCGGCCGGTTCAGGGCCTCGCGGATCACCGCGTACCCGATCACGCCCGCCACCGTGCCCAGCCCCGCGCCGAACAGCGCGATCACCACCGTCTGCCACATCGCGAACCGCTTGCGCAGCCCCGGCGCCGCGCCGACCGCGCCGAGCGTCGCCATGTCCTTGCGCTGCTCCGCGATGATCAGGCCCGTCGACACCGCCGTCGCGCCCAGCGCGACCAGCGCGCACAGGCCCGTCACGGCGATCGTGAAGTAGAACATGAAGTCGTCCGTGTAGTCGACGTAGTTGAAGCTCGCGAACACCTGGCCGTCGGCCAGCTCCTGGCTGAAGTCCTGCATGAGCGCCTCGGCCGCGCCCTGGTCGACCTCGCCGCCCTCCACCAGGTACTCGTGGCCCCACACGCCCGACTCCAGGCCCATGAGCTCGGCCGCGGCCGGGCCCAGGAACAGCCGGTTGTAGCCCAGCTCGCCCTTCTCGACGTACATCGCGGGCACCTGGATCTCGGAGGTCTCCTGGTCCTCTTCGAGCTCCACGCCCGTCTCGTCGTAGTACGAGAGGGTCTTCTCCAGGGTCACCATCCCGTCGTCGGTGATCGACAGGCGGTCGGCCACCAGGACCCCGCCGTCTTCGAGCACCGCGACCGCCCGGTCCAGCTCCTCGCCTTCGAGCCCGGTGTAGGTCGCCACGATGTGCGGGTCCGTCGAGCCCACCACGCTGTCGAGGCTGCCCCACAGGTCGTTCGGCGTCTCGTCGCAGTTCGGGTCCTCCCGCGCGGCCTCCACGGCCGCCCGGTCCAGCTCCTGGGTGGAGGTGTCCGCGGTCCAGTACGAGCAGACGTTCTCCTCGGGCCTGACCATGTTCCAGTGGCACTCGGTGGACCGCTCGTCGTCAGGGTCGACGGGCAGGCCGCAGTTCATAGGCGTCGAGTACGTGTCCACCGGCACCAGGTCCACGGGCCCGAGCTCCCCTTCCAGGATCGGCTCGGCCTCCGCTTCCGCGGCCTCCCAGTCGACCCTGCTCGCGTCCTGCTCCTCGCTGAAGTCGTACAGCGTCAGGGTCATGGAGTCCTGCGGGAGCAGGTTCTCCTGCGTCTCCAACTGCCGCACCGAGTCCGCGGTCACGATCATCGAGAACGCCATGCCCGCCGCGACCACGCCGAGCACCGCCGCGATGGCCGGGGCCGCGGAGCCGCGGTTGCGCCCCGCCTCCCGCAGCGCCATCCGCGGCGCCAGCGGCAGCCACTTCCCGAGCTTCGACGCCCATGACAGCAGCGCCGGAGTGCACGCGACGAGGCCCAGCTGCGCCAGCACGATCGCGCCCGCCATCAGCGGCATGATCCAGAGGTAGACGCCGGCGATGCCCGCCGCGATGCCCGCGGCCAAGACCGCGAGCCCGCCGAACAGCCACTTCTTCGAGCCCTTGCGGCGGCCCGCCCGCCCCGTCAGCGCCTCCACGACGTTGACGCGGGACGCGCTGATCGCCGCGGCGAGCGCCGACAGCAGCCCCGTGGCGAGCGCGACGCCCACCAGCGCGGCCTGGATCGCCGGGAGCACCCGCAGCCCCGCGCTGCGGTGCCCGACGAACTGCTCCAGCAGCGGCATCCCGGCCCACACCGCGGCCACGCCGAGCGCGATGGCCGCGACCGCCGCGAGCACCCCGAAGAGCACGCCCCCGGCGAGCACGACGGTGCGGATCTGCGCCGGGGTCGCCCCGTTCGCGCTCATGAGCGCGAACTCGCGGGCGCGCCGCCGTGCGCTGATCGCGAACGCGGGCCCGGCCAGGAGCACGACCTCCATGACGACGATGACCACGATGAGCCCGTAGATCGCCAGCTCCGACTCCTCCATCGCGACCTCCATGGTCGCGTAGTCGCCGGTGGCCGGGGTGTCCAGGAGCGACTGGGACCAGACCGTCATCCCCAGCTCGTTCAGCGCGAGCGCGTCGTCCATCGTGAGCGGTTCGGGGGTGTCGACCAGCCAGCCGCTGGCCTGGGGCGCGAACATCCCGCCGATCGCGAAGCGCCCGTTGAGGTCCGACGGGAACTCGACGATGCCGCTCACCTCGTGGTCGCCCGTGCCGGCGCCCTCCTCGACCGTCAGGTCGTCCCCGACCCCCAGGCCGAGGTACTCGGCGGCGGCGGTGCTGAGGACGACCTCGCCGCGGCCCGGCGCCGAGCCCTCGCGGTACACGAGCCCGGCGTCCTCGTAGGTCCCGTCGCCGAGGTTGTAGCCGAAGGTGTAGATCTGCCCGAACCCGTCGGGGGTCGCCACGGTCGCGGACTCGCCCGAGCCGGCGGACACCGAGTACGGCGCGATCCAGGAGCCGACCGGCAGCGACGCCAGGATCTCCTGGTCGGTGACCGCGCGGCCCGGGTCCTCCCAGTCCATCTCGAACGCGGGCCAGGTGTTGTTCCAGCTCTGCTGCTCCAGCGGCACCCCGGGCGTGGCGAACTCGATGTACGCCTCGTTCTCGCCGAGGACCTGCGCGGCGGTCTCCGCGTCGTCGAGGTCCGCGGTGTCGTACGCGCTGGCGGCGAGGGCGGCGCCGAGCAGGGGCAGGCCCAGGAGGGCGATCGACAGGGCCGACCGTCCCTTGTAGCGCCACGCCTCGCGGCGGGCGATGCGGAAGGCGAGTCGCTGGCTCGCGAACATCACTGGGCCCCTTCGAGGAGGGTCTCGGCGTCCGCGAGCGGCGCGGAAGAGTCGACGACGCGGCCGTCGCGCAGGAACACGACGCGGTCGGCCCACCCGGCGTGCCGGGCGTCGTGGGTGACCAGGAGCCCGGCGGCGCCCTCGTCGCAGCGGCGGCGCAGGAGCTTGAGGACCTCCTCGCCGGTGACGGAGTCGAGCGCGCCGGTGGGCTCGTCGGCGAGGACGAGGCGCCGGTCGCCGATGAGGGCGCGGGCGATGGCGACGCGCTGCGCCTGGCCGCCGGAGAGCTCGTCGGGGAACCGGTCGCCCTGCTTGGCGTCGAGGCCGACCTCTTCGAGCGCGGCGTGCGCGAGCGTGCGGGCCCTGCCCGCGGACATGCCGTCGAGTTCGAGCGGCAGGGCCGCGTTCTCGGCGGCGGTGAGGCTCGGCACCAGGTTGTAGTCCTGGAACACGTAGCCGACGCTGCGGCGGCGCAGCGCGGCGAGCTTCTTCTTGTTCAGGGTCGCGAGGACGGTGCCCTCGACGAGGACCGCGCCGGAGGTGGGCGCGTCCAGGCCCCCGGCGAGGTTGAGGAGGGTGGACTTGCCCGAGCCGGAGGGGCCCATGATGGCGACGAGCTCGCCGGCCTCGATGCTGAGGTCGGTGTCGACGAGGGCGTTGACGGCGTTCTCGCTGTCGCCGTGGACGCGGGTGACCCGCTGGAGTTGCAGAACGGACATGGGGTGGGTCACCGCTTCTCTTGGAGGGCTTGGGTCTCGGTCTCGTCGGCGTGCTGGGGGAAGGGGCGGGGCTCGGGCCGGCCGGTGCGGGCCACGACGGCCTCGGTGTGGTCGAGCCACCTGATCTCGGCCTCGGCGCGGAAGATCATCGACTCCAGGACCAGGCGCCACGCCAGCTCGGGCTGCTCCTCGGCGGCCTTGAGCCGGGTGTACTCCTGAAGGAGGCGGAGGGTGGCCGTCCGCTGCCGCTGGATGACGTCGGCGACGTCGACGCCGGGCGTGGTGACGGCCAGGGCGAGCTTGATCGTCAGCTCGTCGCGGGGCCGGTCGGCGGCCTGCACGGGGGAGGCGAACCACCCCGCGAGGTGGCGGCGCCCGGAGTCGGTGATCCGGTAGGGGCGCTGGCCGGAGTCGTTCTCGGGCAGGGCCTCGACGAGCTGGTCGCGTTCGAGCCGGTTGAGGGTGGTGTAGACCTGGCCGATGTTGAGCGGCCAGGTGTTGCCGGTGGCGCTTTCGAACGCGGAGCGGAGCTGGTAGCCGTAGGCCGGTCCGCGTTCGAGCAGCGCCAGGAGGCTGTGCTTGACACTCATGTGCAACCTCGCATCGCTGGGGACACTCTTCACCGTGAAGAGATACTCAGTAGGGTATAGCGGGTATGCAAATAATGGATACGCGGTATGGCTTCTGAGTGTCGCCCCAGGTCAGCGAGTTACTCGGGCCGTCCGGGCCACGGGTCGGCGACGGGCTGGCCCACGGCGAGGCGCCACCGCGCGAGTGCGACGGCCGCGGCCGAGTACATGTCGAGGCACAACTGCCGCTCGCCCGGGTCGGTCGCGGCGAGGCCGGCCCGCCAGGTGGCGGCGACGCTCTCCTCCACGGTGGTCAGCAGGTCCTGCGCGGTTGCCGCGTCGCCGATGACGCCGACGTCGTAGGCCGACTCGGGCGGGGGCGCGTCGGCGCCCGCGGCCGCGTAGTGGTCCAGCAGCACGTCGCGCCGGGACCGGTGCTCCGATTCGAGGGCCTCGGCCTGCGAGCGCGGGTCGCCGTCGAGGTGCACGGCGGCGGCCCCGTAGGCGTAGATCGCGGCGTACTCGGCGGCGAGGCCGGTGTCGATCGCGGTCACGCGATCACCGCCGCGTGGGCCGCGCGGGAGGCGGCGATCTCGCCGAAGAGCACGGCGTAGTCGGACTCGGTCGTCATGCACGCCTCGGCGGCCTCGGCGCTCCCGGCGGTCTCGGCGTCGGCGAGCGCGGCCGCGTCGGCGGGCGCCGCGGTCTCGTCCTCGGCGATCGCGTTCGGGCGCAGCAGCCGCTCCAGCGTCGCCGCGTGGGTGCGGTGGTCCTCGGCGATCTCGTTGTATCCCAGGGCTTCTGCTCCTTGCGCGAGGGCGCGCGCGGTGCGGAGCGCGGCGGTGAGGTCGGCGTCTGCGGTGGTGATCTGGCCGGTCTGACCGGTGCAGCCCGCGGCCGTGAGGACGGCCGCGCCTATCAGGAGTCCGCGTCGGGTCGTGAACACACACCCAGTTTCCCAGGCTGCCTTTCCATTCTGACTCCGGGCGGTTAATCTCGGCGAAATAGGCGATAGGAGAGGAGTGCGCATGGGATCCGAGCAGCGTGCCGAAGTGGAGTCGATCCTGTCCCCGGCGGTGTCCGCCGCGGGCTACGACCTGGAGGGGCTGACGGTGACGAAGGTCGGGCGGCGCCTGCTCGTCAGGGTCCTTGTGGACAAGGACGGCGGAATCAGTCTGGACGATGTGGCCGTTGTCTCGAAAGCGTGCTCGAAGGCCCTGGACGAGGCCGACTCCACGGGAGGACCCTTCGCGGACACCGCATATACCCTGGAAGTGTCGTCGCCGGGGGTCGACCGTCCGCTGACCGAGCCCCGGCACTGGCGGCGTAATATTGGGCGCTTGGTAGCCGTGAACATCGGGGAGGAGCCCGTGAAAGGGCGGATCGCGGATGCCAGCGAGCGGGGGATTGAACTAGAGGCCGACGGCGTGCGCCGCTCGGCCACCTATGCCGAGCTGGGGCCCGGCAAGGTGCAGATCGAGCTGCGATGAGCGTCCGAAGGCGACGCCACCGGCTCGCACGCCTTGAACGGCCGCGGTGAGGACAACTCAAGACTTAAGGAGAACGGGTGCATATCGACCTGGCCGCGCTGCGGTCGCTGGAACGCGAGCGCGACATCCCTTTCGAGACAATCCTCGGCGCTATCGAATCGGCGCTGCTGACCGCCTACAAGCACACCCCCGGGGCCGATGAGCGCGCACGAGTCGTGGTCAACCGCGACAGCGGAATCGCGAATGTCTTGGTGCCAGTGTTGAACGAGGAGGACGAGCTCGTCTCCGAGCGCGACGACACTCCTGAGGGCTTCGGCCGCATCGCCGCCCAGACGGCGAAGCAGGTCATCCTCCAGCGGCTGCGCGAGGCGGCCGACGAGGTCAACTACGGGGAGTACTCCGGCAAGGAGGGCGACATCGTCACCGGTGTCGTCCAGGCCCACGGGGAGCGCAACGAGCGCGGCATCGTCACCGTGGACCTCGGCAAGATCGAGGCGACGCTCCCGTTGAACGAGCAGGTGCCCGGCGAGTCCTACGAGCACGGGAAGCGCATCCGCGCCATCGTGATCCAGGTGAACCGGACGGCCCGCGGACCCCAGATCACCCTCTCCCGCACGCACCCGGCCCTGGTCAAGAAGCTGTTCGCGTTCGAGGTCCCCGAGATCGACGAGGGCGCGGTGGAGATCCCGGCGATCGCACGTGAGGCCGGTCACCGCTCCAAGATCGCGGTGCGCGCCACAACGAAGGACGTCAACGCGAAGGGCGCGTGCATCGGCCCCATGGGCTCGCGGGTGCGCGCGGTCATGAGCGAACTGGGCGGCGAGAAGATCGACATCGTCGACTGGAGCGCCGACCCGGCGCAGTTCGTCGCGAACGCGCTCTCCCCGGCGAAGACCCTGTCGGTGCGGGTCGTGGACGAGTCCACGCGGTCCACTGAGGTGATCGTGCCCGACTATCAGCTTTCGCTGGCGATCGGCCGCGAAGGGCAGAACGCGCGCCTTGCGGCCAGGCTCACCGGTTGGCGGATCGACATCAAGTCGGACGCGCACGTGTCCGGCGGCACGAAGGAGGAGACCGGCCCGGCCGGTGGCGGCCGCCGCTCCGGGAGGTAGACTTATTAACGGATCGCAACGTGACGCAGCGGTAGTCCGCACCTGTGTGGGATGCCGCAAACGTGCTTCCGCTTCCGAGCTGCTGCGCGTCGTCGTCCGACGCTCTGAGGGTTCCCAGAACCGCCTGGTTCCGGACCCGCAGCGCCGCCTCAGCGGCCGCGGAGCCCATGTGCACCACTCTTCGAACTGCCTTGACCAGGCAGTTCGTAAGCGTGCGTTCGCCAGGGCCCTCAGGATAGAAGGAACGGTGGACGTCGCCGCGGTGCGAGCCCTTGTCGAGTCGGAGTCGGCCGAGAGGCCGGCTCCCGCACACGAAAAGCAGGTAGAGACCGAATGAAGACCACGCGATGAAGTTCTCCCGATGAACTGGTTGTCAGTGGAAGGCTGAGGTCGGCGGGCGCTGCCCGTACGGCCTCGAATGTGAGGAGTGCAGTGGCAGCAAAGCCCCGCGTACATGAACTTGCCAAGGAACTGGGCACGACGAGCAAGGAACTGCTCTCGCGCCTGGGCGACATGGGCGAGTTCGTGAAGTCAGCGTCGAGCACGGTCGAAGCGCCGGTGGCGCGTCGGCTGCGGCAGGAGTACGACGCCGCACAGGGCGCCCCGGCAGCGTCGGCCGGGAAGAGTGAATCCCCGACGCCCGAGCCCGCGAAGTCGGCGGCGGCCTCCAAGCCGCGCCCGGCCGCGCCGAGCCCGTCCAAGATCATGCAGGCCAAGGTCGACGCGAAGGTCGAGTCCGTGGCCAAGAAGGCCGCGAAGAAGGCCGCCCCGAAGCCGGGCGCGCCCGCCGCGGCGGCGCCGAAGCCGGGCCCGAAGGCCCCGGCCGCTCCGGCCCAGCCCGAGATCAAGCCCGCGTCCGCCCGCGACATCGAGGTGGCCGCGGAGCAGAAGCGCGCCGAGGAGCTGCTCAAGCGCCAGCAGGAGCAGGCCGAGGCCGCCAAGCGCGCCGCGGCGGCGCCGAAGCCGGGCCCCAAGCCCGCTCCGGCCCCGGCGGCCCGTCCGGGCGCGCCGAAGCCCGGCCCCAAGAACCCGTTCGGCGTCGGCGGCGGCACGCCCGCCGCGAAGCCGCGTCCCGCGGACGGCGGCGGCGAGCGCCCGGGCGGTCCCCGTCCGAGCCCGCGCATGATGCCTCCGCGCCCGAACCCGGGCATGATGCCCGGCCGCCCTGCCGGCGGCGGTCGTGACGGCGGTCCCCGCGGGGGCCGCGGCGGCGGCGGTCGCGGCGCGGGCGCCGGTGCCGGTCGCCCCGGTGGCGGCGGCGGTCGTCCCGGCGGGGGCGGCGGCAACTACCGCGGCAACTTCGGCGGTTCCGGCGGCGGCGGTGCCGCGGGCGGTGCGGGCGGTTCCGGTCCTTCGACCGGCGCGCCGGCTCCGTACCGGGGCGGCGGCGGTCGCGCGGGCGGCGGCGGCAAGGCGCGCGGCGGCGGTGCCGCGGGCGCGTTCGGCCGCGGCGGACCCCGCGGCAAGTCCCGCAAGTCGCGTCGCCAGCGGCGCCAGGAGTTCGACAACCTCGCAGCGCCGAGGATGCAGTCGGGCGCGCCCCGAGGGAACGGCGAGACCATTCGCCTCGCCCGCGGCGCGTCGCTCTCCGACTTCGCCGACAAGATCGGCACCCTGCCGGGCACCCTCGTCCAGGAGCTGTTCTCCTTGGGCGAGATGGTGACCGCGACGCAGTCCGTGTCGGAGGAGACCTTCGAGCTCCTCGGCGCCCACCTCGACTGGGACATCAAGATCGTGTCCCCCGAGGAGGAGGACCGCGAGCTGCTGTCGCAGTTCGGCATCGACCTCGACGCCGAGGACAAGGACGACTTCGTCCCGCGTCCCCCGGTCGTCACGGTCATGGGCCACGTCGACCACGGTAAGACGAAGCTCCTCGACGCGATCCGCCACACGAACGTCGTGGCGGGCGAGGCGGGCGGCATCACCCAGCACATCGGCGCGTACCAGGTGCACGTCGAGCACGAGGGCGAAGACCGCGCGATCACCTTCATCGACACCCCGGGCCACGAGGCGTTCACCGCCATGCGCGCCCGAGGCGCGAACGTCACGGACATCGTGGTGCTCGTGGTCGCGGCCGACGACGGCGTCATGCCGCAGACGATCGAGGCCCTGAACCACGCCAGCGCCGCCGGCGCCCCGGTCGTGGTCGCGGTCAACAAGGTCGACCTGCCCGACGCGAACCCGGCCAAGGTCCGCCAGCAGCTGACCGAGTACGGCCTGGTCGCCGAGGAGTACGGCGGGCAGACCATGTTCGTCGACGTGGCCGCCAAGCCGCGCATCGGCATCTCGGACCTGCTCGAAGCGGTGCTCCTGACCGCCGACGCGTCCCTGGAGCTGGAGGCTTCGGAGACCGGCAACGCGCAGGGCATCGCGATCGAGGCGCACCTCGACAAGGGCCGCGGCCCGGTCGCGACGGTCCTGGTCCAGAAGGGCACGCTGCGGGTCGGCGACTCGATCGTGGCGGGCGGGGCCCACGGCCGCGTCCGTGCGATGCACGACGCCGACGGCACCAAGGTCACCGAGGCGACCCCGTCGTTCCCGGTGCAGGTGCAGGGCCTCGCGTCCGTCCCGATGGCGGGGGACGTGTTCCTCGCCGCCGACGACGACCGCACGGTCCGCCAGATCGCCGAGCAGCGCCAGGCGCGCCGCCGCGCGGCCCAGCAGGCGTCCCGCGTCTCGCGCACCACGCTTGAGAACCTCATGGACAAGATCGCCGAAGGCGAGCGGACCACGCTCTCGCTCATCATCAAGGGCGACGGCGCCGGTTCGGTCGAGGCCCTCGAAGAGGCCCTGGTCGCCCTGGAGATCCCGGAGGAAGTGCACCTCCAGGTCATCCACCGCGGCGTCGGCCCGATCACGGAGTCGGACGTCAACCTCGCCGCGGCGGGCGACGGCGAGTCCGCGACGATCATCGCGTTCAACGTTCGCGCCGAGGGTCGCGTCCGCGACATGGCCGAGCGCGAAGGCGTGGACGTCCGGTACTACACCGTCATCTACCAGGCGATCGAGGAGATCGAGACCGCGCTCAAGGGCATGCTCAAGCCCGAGTACGAGGAAGCGGCGCTCGGTTCGGCCGAGATCCGCGAGGTGTTCCGCTCGTCGAAGCTCGGCAACATCGCCGGTGCGCTCGTCACGAGCGGCTCGATCAAGCGCAACGCGAAGGTCCGCCTCCTGCGCGACGGCGCGGTCGTCACCGAGACGACCATCTCGTCGCTGCGCCGGTTCAAGGACGACGCCAACGAGGTCCGCGAGGGCTTCGAGTGCGGCTTCACCTTGAAGAACTACAACAACATCGAAGAAGGCGACATCATCGAGGCCTTCGAGATGCGCGAGAAGCCGCGCGCGTAAGTGCGGCTGCTCCAGACCGATGCCGCGGCGCGGCTCGGCGAGGCCCTTCGGGGCTTCCGCCGGGCCGCGCTGTCGGCGCACTACGGGCCCGACGCCCTGGCCGCCGCGGACCGCGGCGACTACCGGTCGCTGCTCGCGCAGTGCGGGGACGACCCGCTCGGCGTCCACGCCCGCCTGTGGGTCGCCGGGGTCCCGGTCCCCGCGGAGGCGGCGGCGGACGCCTTGGCGCCCTTCACCCTTGACGAAGCGCTCGCCTGCGGGCTCCTGGTCGGGGACGAAGCGGTGTCCGCGGGCTGGGGCGCCCAGTTCGAGGGCGACCGGCTCCTGTTCTCCGACCAGCTCCCGAACACCACGGGCGGCCGCACCCCCGAGCACGTGCTCGGCATCGGCGGCGCCTCGAAGCTCCTCCTCGACCTGACGCTCCGCGACCCCGTCGCGAGCGCCCTCGACCTCGGCACCGGCTGCGGCGTTCAAGCACTCTCACTGACCGACCACGCCGATGCCGTGGCCGCCACCGACCTGAGCGATCGCGCCCTGGCGTTCGCCGAATTGAACGCCGCCGTCAACGGCGCGGCAGTGGAACTGCTGCAAGGCGACCTGCTCGCGCCCGTCGCGGGCCGCACGTTCGATCTCGTGGTCGCGAACCCGCCGTTCGTGATCGCCACGCCCGGCTCCGGTTGGACCTACCGCGACGGCGGCCGCGAGGCCGACGGCGTCGCCGCCGAACTCGCCGCGGCCTCAGTCGACCTCCTGAACCCCGGCGGGACCATGCAGTTCCTCGCGAACTGGCTGCACCGCAAGGGCGAGGACTGGGCCGAGCGCGTCGCAGGCTGGTTCCCCGACGAGGGCGCGCTCGTGTGGGCGGTCGAGCGCGAGGTGCTCGACCCGCTGGACTACGTGCGGACCTGGCAGCGCGACTCCGGCGAGTCCCACGACGCCGAGCAGGCCGCGGCCTGGCTCGACTGGTTCGAGGCCAACGAGGTCGAGGCCGTCGGCTTCGGCTTCATCGCCGTGCGGAAGGCCTACGGCCCCAGCCGGATCGTCTGCGAGGAGGCCCGCCACGCGGTCCAGGCCCCGTGGAGCGGCCGGATCGCCGACCGGTTCGCGGTCCTGGAGAGCGCGATCGAGCCCGAGGCGCTGTGGGAGTCGCGGCTGCGCGTCGCCGACGGCGTCGTCCTCCAGCAGACCGCCGCGGTCGGCGAGGAGGGCTGGGACGTCGACCGGCAGTGGCTCCAGCAGGCCGAGGGCATGCGGTACGCCGAAGAGGTCGACCCGCTCGTGGTCGCATTTCTAGGCGCGTGCAACGGCGAAGCCGAAGTGCGCCTTCAGGTCCAGCTCCTCGCCGAGACGTACGGGGCGGAGCCGGCGCTGCTGTACGCCCAGCTCTACCCCGTGATCCGCCGGCTCGTCGAGCGCGGTTTCCTCCAGCTCTAAGAACGCAGGTACGCCAGGACCGCCTTCACCCTGCGGTGGTGGTCGCCGTCCTCGCTGCTGAGCGCCAGCTTCGTGAAGATGTTCCTGATGTGCTTCTCGACCGCGCCGTCGGAGATGAAGAGCTTCTTGCCGATCGCCTTGTTCGAGTGGCCCTCGGCCATGAGGCCCAGGACCTCCTTCTCGCGCGGCGTCAGCGTCGCGACCGGGTCGTTCTTGCGGCGCCTGACCATGAGCTGCGAGACCACCTCCGGGTCGAACACGGTGCCGCCCGCGGCGACCCGCTTCAGGGAGTCCATGAAGTCCTCGATGTCGATGACCCGCTCCTTGAGCAGGTACCCGACCGCGCCGCGCGCGTCCGCCAGGAGGTCGTCCGCATAGGACACCTCGACGTACTGGCTGAGGATGAGCACGGGCGCGCCCGGGACGATCTCCCGGGCGCGCGTGGCGGCTCTGAGGCCCTCGTCGGTGAACGACGGGGGCATGCGGACGTCCACGACCGACACGTCCGGCTTGTGCTCGGCGACGGCCTCCACGAGCGCGTCGCCGTCGCCCACTTCGGCGACGACCTCGCACCCGAACTCCTCCAGGAGCTTCACCAGCCCGGAACGGATGAGCACGGCGTCATCGGCGACCACTACACGCACGGAACCTCCACGACGATCACGGTGGGACCGCCGTCGGGGGAGTCGATGGTCCACTGCCCCTCGACGGCCTTGACCCGGTCGGTGAGGCCCGAGAGCCCGTGCCCCTTCGAGACGTGCGCGCCCCCGACGCCGTTGTCGCCGACCGAGAGCACCAGCCTATCGCCCCAGTCCTCGACCGACACGGTCGCTTTGGTCGCGCGGGAGTGCTTGGCCACGTTCGTGAGGCACTCGGCGGTCACGAAGTACACGGTGCTCTCCACCGCCGCCTTGTACCGGCCGTTGAGGTCCGTCTCCAGCTCCACCGGCACGAGCGAGCGCGCCGCGAGGGCCGCGAGGGCCGCCTCCAGGCCCCGGTCGGTGAGGATCGGCGGGGCGATGCCGCGCGAGAGCGACCGCAGCTCGTCGATGGTCTCCCTGGTCTGGGCGATCGCGGCCTCCAGGGTCTCCTGGGCCGCTTCGGGGTTCGTGGCGAGCTGGCGCTTGACGCGGGCGAGCTCCATGCCCAGGCCCACCAGGCGCTGCTGCGGGCCGTCGTGGATGTCCCGCTCGATGCGCCGCAGCGCGTCCGCCTCCGCGGACGTCGCGGCGGCCCGGGACTCCTCCAGCTGGTCGATCCGCTCGTGCAGGCCGCTGATCGAGGTGAGCATGCCGCGGCCGATCGAGGCCTGGGCGAAGGCCAGGCCGCGGATGACCGGGACGATCGTCAGGAGCATCACCGCGGCGGCGATCCAGCACACGGCCGTCATCGCCAGGTACGAGTCGCCCCAGCCGAGCCACTCGGTGGCGTATTCGAGGCCCTGCTCCGACTCCCCGGTGGCCGCGATGATGATCCAGCCCCACGCGGGCCACGTCAGGGTCGCGAGCGTCACCGCCCACCAGACGATCGCGATCGCGAACCCGGCGATGGCGACGGGCAGGACCGTCACGGCCCACAGGATGTTCAGCCACGACTGGCCGTCGGTGAGCGCGGTCAGGAACCGCCGCAGCGCCGACGCGTCCTCGGGCGCGCGCTTGTAGCGCGGCTTCGGGAGTTCCCGGCGCAGCACCGCGGGGAGCATCGAGCGGCCCGCGGCGGCCATGCCGCGCATCGCGAACATCGTGGCAGCGGCGATGGGCACGCCGATCCAGATGACCGCGGTGCCGACCCCGAGGAGGGTGCCGACCACGCCGATGATGAACGAGGGCAGGGCGATGAAGAACATCGACAGGAGGTATCCGGTGTCGGTGCCGAGCTGCCGGAGGGTTGTACGCATGCGTCAACAGTAGAAAAGCGGGCCGCCCGGTACGACCCGGCGGTCCCGCTTGTTCAAGGTAGGGCCTGCCCTACCCTCACAGCATGCCGTCGCCCTGCGTGCGGCCCGCGCGGGTCGCGATCGCCGCGACCGAGTTGAGCAGGCTCATGATGCACAGGCCGATGACCAGGTTGATGGCCGCCGTCGCGATCTGCGACTCCAGCTCCGCCGAGGCGGTGAACGGGATGAGCACGCCCACCGCGATCACCAGCAGCATGATCCAGTTGAAGAACGCCATCGGCCGCGGCATCAGGAGCAGCAGCAGGTGCACGGCCGCGGTCGCCAGGATCGCGACCCCGAACGCCCCGAACGCGTACGTCGTGGTCGTCGCGTCGCCGTACGTCCCCGCGTCGTCGGGCGACAGGATGTGGATGCCCAGCACCCCGCGCACCAGCAGGATCCCCACGAGCGCGACGAGCGCGGCCACGACCGCCGTCCCGAAGCCGCCCGCCCACAGCTTCCCGGCGTCCACGCTCGGCCGGTCCCCCTGCTGCGGCTGGACCGGCGGGTACGGCCGCGTGGGCTGATCCTGGTAGTTCCGGTCCCAGCCGCTCTGCGGTGACGCCATGGCTCCTCCTCGGTCCGCTTCCGGCCTCATCGTGGCAGGTACCCGTGACGGACGTCGCGAAACCGGTGATTTCCGGCAGCTGAAAAGATCTTGGGGATGTCAGAGGCGACGCGTAATCTAGAGCGGTGTTCACCGGATGCGTTGAATTCGACCTCCTCCTGCCCCAGGACTCCCGCTCGCTGAAGGCCAAGCGCTCCTACGTGCGCCCGATCGTCGCCTCCCTGCGGAAGTACGAGGTCGCGGTGGCGGAGGTCGGCGACCAGGAGGTCCACGGCCGCACTACGATCGGCGTCGCCGCCGTCGCGGGGGACCACCGCCACGTCGCGGAGCTCCTCGACGCCTGCGAGCACCACGTCGCGGGCCGCCCCGAAGTGGAGCTCCTCAGCGCCAGGCGGCGCGTCTTCGGTCCCGAGGACGAATGAGCGGCACAGGCGAGTGAGTATCCGCGCCCCGACGACGGGGCGCGGTCGACGAAGGCGCATCCGAACCGAGGTGCGCGCAGCAGTGGAAGGCAGGAAGAGCGATGGCAGACGCAGCGAAGCGGGCCCAGGTGTCCAAGCGGGTCATGGAGCTGACCGCGCAGGCGGTCCGCAAACTCAAGGACCCCCGGGTCGGCATGGTCACCATCACCGACGCGCGCATCACCTCCGACCTGCGCGAGGCCACGGTCTTCTACACCGTCCTCGGCGACGAGGACCAGGTCAAGGCCTCCGCGGCGGGCCTGGAGCGCGCCACCGGGCACCTGCGCACCACCGTCGGCCGGGCCCTGGGGATGCGCCACACGCCGTCCCTCCAGTTCATCGCCGACACCGTTCCCGACCAGGCCAACCGCATCGAGGAGCTCCTCGCGAAGGCCGCCGCGGCCGACGCGGAAGTCCACAAGATCGCCGAAGGCGCCGCCTACGCGGGCGACGCCAACCCCTATATCGAGAAGGACGAGCCGGAGGACGAGGCCGAAGAGCCCGGCCGGTGACCGCCCCCACCCCCGCCGACCCGGCCGCGGCCCCGCCGCGGCCGGCCTCCTACCGGACGATCGCCTCCCTCGCGATCCCGGCCCTCGTCGTCCTCGCCGCCGAACCCATCTACCTCCTCATCGACACCGCCGTGGTCGGCCACCTCGGCGCCGTCCCGCTCGCCGGGCTCGCGCTCGGCGGCGTCATCATGGGCCTCGCGCCGCTCATCGGCGCCGTCCTCGCCTACGGCACCACCGCCCGCGCGGCCCGCCGCTACGGCGCGGGCGACCGCCCCGGCGCCGTCGCCGAAGGCGTCCAGGGAACCTGGATCGCGCTGGCCGCGGGCCTGCTCATGATCGCCGCGATCGAGGTCTTCGCGGGCCCGCTCGCGCGCCTCATGGGCGACGACCCGGCCGTGGAGGCCGCCGCGGCCGAATGGCTGCGCGTGGCGATCCTCGGCGCCCCGTTCCTCCTCGTCGCCGGGGCCGGGCAGGGCTGGATGCGCGCCGTCCAGGACACCCGCCGCCCCATGTGGTTCGTGACGGTCTCGTTCCTCCTCTCGGCCGCGCTCGCCCCGGTCCTCGTCTACCCGGTCGGGCTCGGCCTCGTCGGCTCGGCGTGGGCGAACGCCGTCGCGCAGGCCATCTCCGGCACGCTGTTCCTCCTCGCGCTGCGCCGCGAAGGGGTGAGCCTGCGCGTCGACTGGCCGCTGATGACCAAGCAGCTCACCGCGAACGGCGACCTCATCATCCGCGGCGCCGCGTTCCAGGTGAGCTCCTTCTCGGCCGCGGCCGTGGCCGCCCGCGTCGGCACCGCCGCGCTCGGCGCCCACCAGATCGGCATGCAGCTGTGGTTCTTCGCGGCGCTCGCCCTCGACGCGGTCGCCATCGCCGCCCAGGCCCTCATCGGCGCCGACCTCGGCGCGGGCCGCCCCGAGACCGCGCGGGCCTCCGCGAAGCGCATCACGATCGTCGGCGTCGGCTACGGCACGCTGTTCCTCGTGGTGATCCTCGTGCTCATACCGGTCCTGCCGGGCCTGTTCACTTCCGATGCGGCCGTTCGGGATCAGCTCGGGAGCGTGTGGCCGTGGCTGGTGCTCCTGCTGCCCGTGGCGGGCGTCGTGTTCGCGCTCGACGGGGTCCTCATCGGCGCGGGGGACCTGCGGTTCCTGCGGAACATGACGGTGGCCTCGATCGCGAGCGGCCTGCCGTTCATGTGGCTCACGCCGGTGTTCGACTGGGGCCTCGCGGGCATCTGGGGCGGCATCGCCGTCTACATGCTGGTGCGGCTCGGACTCATCCTGTGGCGCTTGCGATCCGGTGACTGGGCCGTCACCGGCGCCGAGCGGGCCTGACAAAACCTGTCTCACAATGTGAATTCGGCGTAGTGAGGCGCCTGAACCTCCGTTAAGGTTTCCAGGATGAAGACTGATTCATCACCTCGCCGCAGGCGCCGCGTCCGTCCCAATAATTGGGATGAAGAGAAGGCGGAGGCGCTGCGCGCCCTCCAGGAATCGCTCGACCGCCACCAGTAGCGCACCCCGCGCGGGCGGGCGGTTAGCCTCTACGACCGTGACCGCAGCGCAGAACGGCCCGCAGCCGGGCCTCATCGTCGTCGACAAGCCCCAGGGCATCACCTCCCACGGGGTCGTGGCCCGTATGCGCCGCATCTGCGGCACGCGGAAGGTGGGCCACGGCGGCACGCTGGACCCGATGGCCACGGGCGTGCTGATCGTCGCCGTCGGCAAGGCCACGAAGCTGCTGACCTACGTGTCCGGCCTCGACAAGTCCTATGCCGCGACGATCCGCCTCGGCCGGTCCACGGTGACCGACGACGCCGAAGGCGAGGTCACCGCGACCGCCGACGCCTCTGCCGTCGCCGATGAGGCGATCCGCGCCGGGCTCGCGGCGATGACCGGCGAGATCGACCAGGTCCCGAGCGCGGTGAGCGCCGTGAAGATCGACGGGCAGCGCGCGTACAAGCGGGTCCGCGACGGCGAGGCCGTCGAGCTGAAGCCCCGCCGCGTGACGATCGCCGCGATCGAGGTCCTGGCGATCCGCCGCGAAGGCAGTTTTGTGGACGTCGACGTCGACGTCTCCTGCTCCTCGGGCACCTACATCCGCGCCATCGCGCGCGACCTCGGCGCGGCACTCGACGTCGGCGGCCACCTGACCGCCTTGCGCCGCACCAGGATCGGCGGCTTCGGCCTCGACGCCGCCGCCACCTTGGAGACCCTCGCCGAACGATCCGACGCGGGCGACCCGCTCGGCACCCTCACAATGGGCGACGCCGCCGCCCGCCTCATGCCCACCCGCACCGCGACCGATGCGGAGGCGAAGGCCCTCTCCTACGGCAAACCCCTCGCGGCGGCCGGCATCGAGGGCCGCTACGCCGTCCTCGACGCTGGCGGCGACCTCCTCGCCGTCATGACCGAACACGGCGACACGGCAAAACCCGAAACCGTCTTCGCCGCGGCCTCGTAGCCGGCTATCGCGGTGCGAGGATCTCGCTTCTGAAGGCGATCGGAGTGGTGCCGGTGCGCTGGGCGAAGAACTTGTTGAAGTTCGTGGCCGAGGAGAAGCCGAGGCGTTCGCCGATCCTCGCCGCCGGGACCGTGGAGCACGCGAGCATCCGCTTGGCCTCCAACACGACCCGGCGGTCGATGAACTCCTTCGCGGGCATGCCCACCGCGGCGATCGTCGCGCGCGACAGCGTCCTGGGGGAGCACGCCAGGGCCTCGGCGTAGTCGCTCAGGGTCCGGGTGTTCGCGAAGTCGCGTTCGACCGCGTCGCGGAACGACAGGTACACCTCGCCCTGCTCGGTCCCGGGCGAGGCGCTCGGGAGGCTCGCCACGCGCAGCACCAGGACCGCGAGCAGGTGCCGGAGCACCTGCCGCCGCGTGTCCGGGGCGAGGCGGTCGGCCGAGTGCTCCCATTGGAGCTGCGTGGTCGCCGCGCGCAGGAGCGCGTGGTCGTCCGCGGCCGGGACACGAAGCACCGGCGCGTGCGGGTCGTCGGCGCAGACGCCGATAGCGGTGTCGGGGTCGAGGAACCCGGTCGCGAAGCGGATGACCGTGCCTTCGGCGCGGTCGAGCGCGCCCCAGCGCTGCACCTGGCCGGGCCGGGCCCAGAGCCACTGTCCGGGCGCGATCGCGTGCTCCCGGAAGTCCACCGAATGGCGAAGGGCCCCGGAGGAGAGCGTGACGAGGCAGTGCCGGTCGGGCCGGAACGGCCGCGTGGGCGCCCCGCCCGCGCGCAGGCGCGCGAGGGTGAGGATCTCGAACGACGGGGCCGGAGCGGTGCCGAACGGTTCGGCGACGAGCGCGGCGGGGCGCTCGTCGGCGCCCTCCCAGAACCGGCCCGTTATGTCATCTTGTCGCGTATTCACCAGCATCAGCGGCAAGTTTATCCTTTTAATCCGGATTGCGCGGTGGGTTCCGATCATGCGACCGAGCCCTTGAGAACCGGGCCGCCTGGGAACTAGTTCAAATTGAAAGTACTCTAGTCGCATGACACAACCCAAGACCGTCGACTTCTGGTTCGATCCCGCGTGCCCCTGGGCCTGGATGACCTCCCGGTGGATCATCGAGGCGTCGAAGCTGCGCGACCTGGACGTGCGCTGGAACGTCATGAGCCTGTACGTGCTCAACGAGCCCAAGCTCGACGAGCTCCCCGAGCAGTACCGCGCGTTCATGCCCGGGACCCTCCCGGCCGTGCGCGTCGCCACCGCCGTCGCCGAGCAGTACGACAACGAGACCCTCGGCCGCCTCTACACCGCCCTCGGGAACCGCATCCACCTCCGCAAGGACAAGGACCCCGAGAGCTACATCCCGTCCGCGCTCGACGCCGTCGGCCTCCCCGCCGACCTCGCCGGCGCCGCGAAGACCGACGAGTGGGACGAGGCCCTGCGCGCCTCGCACCAGCGCGGCATCGGCCTGGTGGGCACCGACGTCGGCACCCCCGTGGTCGCCGTCGAGAACGACGAGGGCGTCAAGGTCGGCCTGTTCGGCCCGGTCGTGACCCCGGCCCCGCAGGGCGAGGCCGCCGCGAAGCTGTGGGACGGCGTCTACGCCGTGACCACCACGCCGGGCTTCTACGAGCTCAAGCGCTCGCGCACCGACGGCCCGAACTTCGACAACCTCGTCGACGACCTCTAGCGCCTACGAGCGCATACGGGAAGGCCCGCAACGCGATCGCGTTGCGGGCCTTCCTCTCTCGTCTTAACTGACCTGGGAGAGCCAGGACTGCTCGGCGCCGCCGACGGCCTGCCGGTACGGCGCGAGCTCCCGCTCCCACTCCAGGCCCAGGAGCTGGTCCAGCCCGGAGCGCAGCGCTTCGGCGCTGGTGGTGGTCGCCAGGAGCGCGCGGATGCGGTCCTCGGCGATCATGATGTCGCCACTGGCGCTCATCGCGGCGCGGTAGGCGCCGCGGCCGGGGACGTGCATGATGCGCTCGCCGTCGACGCCCGCGCTCGGGTCTTCGGTGACCTCGAAGCGGAGCATCGGCCACTGCACCAGGGCCTTCGCGAACTCGGCGCCCATGCCGGCGTGGCCGGTCCAGGCGCGCTCGGCGCGCATGGTGCCCCGCTCGGCGTCCTGCGGGGACCACCCCAGCTTGACCGTTCCCTGCCGCGAGGAGCTTCCGGAGCTCTCCAGGACACGCCCGATCGCCCACTCGACGTGCGGGCACACGGCCGGCGGGCTGGAGTGGATGTAGATCACGCCGCGTGTCTGCATCGCGCACCTCCTTGGGAATCGGCGTATCTGAGTACTGGCTCACTCCTTGTGGTCATTTGGCTACGACTTGAAGCCGCACAACGGGTATCGACCGGGTCGAAGAAGGGATGGACTCGGACCCGGCACGCTATTCCGCTCTGTTACATACTGACAGCTTCGAAAGCATCGCGCTAGGCTTAAACGGCTCCGGGCACTCACTTTTTCGATCATTCGATGTGTCACACCCGGTGCATGTGCTAGTCGTCGCAGGACACACCTGAGCTACACTTGCGCATGACCGGCATACTGTCGGTTTTCTTTTGTGGTCCAACCCAGGTTCGTGCCAGTCTTCGGGGCTGCTCTTCCTGCGCGAGACCGAAGATCCGTCTACACGACATGGTGAGGAGACCGGCGTGGCAGCCAACACTTCCAAGACAGCACGCGCTTCCGTCAAGGCCGGCCAGGGCAAGGGCGCCGCGGGCCTCAGCGTCCTCGGCGAGTTCAAGTACCTGATCCCGCTCAACGGCGGCAAGCACGTGTACCTGCGCAACCTGACCGACGGCAAGACCCTGCACCTCGCCACCGGCTCCGAGGCGTTCACCGAGGCCGTCAAGGCGCTCGCCGCCGCCGGCCACGGCGAGAAGATCAAGGCCGAGATCGAGGGCCTCGCGTCCTCGCTCCCCGCAGAGCAGGGCTGGGACACCACCCTGAAGTCGCTCGAAGAGGCCGGCGTCTTCTCCGCTGAGGCCGTCGCCGCGTAAGGGTCCGCCCCCGCGACTACCGCGCTCCATGCCCTCCGGGCGTGGGGCGCTTTTTTCATGCGCGCACCAACGCATGCCGAAAATGGTCGATCAAATGTTCGACGGCGCTATTCACGGTCCAATTTCTGCAACTGCGGAATGCGCGCGCGGATTGGCGCGGTTCACCCGATCGGCGGACCCTTATCGGGTATTCGGTCAATCGCCGAGATCGGCGGTGCACGCCGGTTCGGACTTCGGCACCTCGTCGACCGCCCACAGTGCGCTCACCAGGAAGCAGTAGTCCTGGTCCGGGCTGAAGCCGCCGCTGGTGTACGTGGTCTCCAGCGTCCCGTCCTTGTTCAGCGCCTCCGCCTGGTCGTCCCCGACGCGCTGCGCGAACACGATGTACCGCAGGCTGTCCGTGGCGCCCTCCGGGGCGTTCCACACGAGGGTCACCTCGCCCTCGTTCCACGACTCGATCGCCAGGCCCGTCGGGGCCCCGCCGCCGTCCGTGTCCGCCTGGTCGAGGTCGTCGCCGTCCTTGTTCGGGACGATCAGCCACAGCCACAGGGTCATGACCAGGCCCAGGACGACGCTGATGGAGAGCCCGAGGATCACGTAGCCCTTGAGGCTGCGGTTGTCCTTCTCCTTGCGCTGCACCGGTTTCGGCGCCTTGTACGCCTGGGTCTTGCGCTGCTTCGCGCCGTCGCGGCCGATCACCGGCGGCGCGAACACCTGCTGCTCCGGCGGTGCTGCGTGCTGTTGCACCGGAGAAGCAGAGTGCTGAGGAGCGGCCTGCTGCGCCGTCCACGGGGACGGCGGCGGCTGCATGCTCACCGGCGCCTGCGGCGGCGCCGAGTACGGGGCGATCTGCGGCGCAGGGGAAGCGGGGACCCCCGAGAACGGCTGCGCCGACGCGGGCGCGCCGGAGAACGGCTGGGCCGAGACCGGCGGCGCCGCCGGGGCGCCGTTGAGCTGCGCGTACCGCGGGTCGACCGCGTGCCCCAGCTGGGACCCGAACCCGCCGTTCGTGCCGCCGCCGGTCATCCCCCCGGCGGTCGAGCCGAGCGTGCTCCCGTACTCCGAGTGCGGCATCGGCGGCTGCTGCACGGGCGCGAACGGGTCGAGCGGCACCCGCGTGCCCCGCGACGCCACCTCGGGCCGGTACACCGTCTCCTCGTTCGAGACGTCGCCGATCACCGACGGCGCCGCGGCCTTGCCGACCCCGCCGCCGTACATGCCGCGCTGGAGCTCCTCGGCGAACGCCTCGCACGACGCGGGCCGCCGCGCCGGGTCCCGCGAGAGGCTCCGCACGAGCAGCGTCTCCAGCCATTCGGGGACGTCCTCGCGGGGGAGCTTCGGCGGCGGCGCGTCGGAGGTGACCCGCTGGCGGTGCGTGTCCGGGTCGGTGCCGCCCTCGGGGTTCGCGAACGGCGCGAACCCGGCGAGGAGGTGCCACATGCTGGAGGCGAGGCTGAACAGGTCGCTCGCGGGCGTCTGGGCCTGCCGCAGCAGGGCCTCGGGGGACGCGTGGAGCGGCGTGAGCTTGTCGATCGCGGCCGTCGCCGCCAGCGCCGCGGTGCTCCGGGCGATCCCGAAGTCGGCGAGCGCGGGGCCGTACTGGCCGCGGAGGATGTTCTGCGGCTTCACGTCCCGGTGGAGGATGTCCGCGTGGTGGGCGGCCTGGAGGGCCTGGCCGATCTTGACGCCGACGTCGATGACGTCGGTGACCGGGAGGGGCCCGTTCGCTTTGAGGATCGCCGAGTACGAGCCGCCTTCGCAGTACTCCATGACGATGAACGGCTGCCCGGCCTCGGTGTGCCCGGTGTCGATGATCGAGACGATGTGGGGGTGGTTGGAGACCGCCACCGTCGCTTCGAGCTCCTTCTCGACGGAGTCGGCGGTGGTCATGTCGTCGTCGACGAGGAGGACCTTGACGGCCACGGTCCGGTCGAGCCGCTCCTGGACGGCGCGGTAGACGAACGCGGTCGACCCGTGCGCGACCATCTCGAAGTCGCGGAATCCGGGGATGGCCGGAATGGGGAGGCTCAAGGCGGGGGCTCTCTGCCGGGGAACGTGGTCCCGTCCAGATTAGCCCCCGCCCTGAGACTGTCTCAGATGTGTCCGGCGGTGCCGTTCAGGAGGTTCGCGACCCGGATGAGCCCCAGGTGCGAGTACGCCTGCGGGTGGTTGCCCAGGCCGCGCTCGGCGATGGGGTCCCACTGCTCGGGCAGCAGGCCCGTGGGGCCCGCGCACGCGAGGATCTGCTCGAACAGCTCCTCGGCGTCGGTGCGGCGGCCCACCTGGAGGTACGCCTCGGCGAGCCACGCGGCGCAGATGATGAACCCGCCCTCGGTGCCCGGGAGGCCGTCGTCGCGGTGGTAGCGGTACACGGACGGGCCCGAGCGCAGCCCGGCCTCGATCTTGAGGACGGTCTTGAGGTAGCGCGGGTCGTCCGGCGGGAGCAGGCCCGACAGGCCGATCCACAGGGACGCGGCGTCGAGGTCGTCGTGGCCGTACGCGGCCGTGTAGGCCCCGGCCTCGTCGTTCCAGCCCAGTTCGAGGACGTTCTTGGCGATCTGGTCGCGCAGCTCGGGCCAGTCGGGCTTGTACTCCATGCCGAACTGCTCGGCGACCTTGAGCGCCCGGTCCACGGTCACCCAGCACATGACCTTGGAGTAGACGTGGTGCCGCGGGGCCTGGCGGGCCTCCCAGATGCCGTGGTCGGGCTCGTGCCAGCGCTTGGCGACGGCCTCGACCATGTTCGCCATGACGCGCTCCTCGAACTCCGAGAGGTGCCCGCGGCGCTGGGCGACGGCCTCGATGAGCATCGCGACGGGGCCGAACACGTCCAGCTGGACCTGGTTCGACGCGGCGTTGTTGATGCGCACCGGCCGCGCCCCGGCGTACCCGGGGAGCGTGTCGATGATGGCCTCGGGGCTCGGGGCCTGGCCCTCGATGTCGTAGAGGGGCGCGAGCCGCTCGGGGTGCCCGGCGGTGCGCTCCAGGATCCCGGCGACCCACGTGAAGTACGACTCGGCCTCCTGGAGCGAGCCGAGGTCGACGAGCGCGTTCGCGGTCATCGCGGCGTCGCGGATCCAGCAGAACCGGTAGTCCCAGTTGCGGACGCCGCCGAGCTCCTCGGGGAGCGAGGTGGTGCCCGCGGCGAGGATCGCGCCGGTCGGCTGGTAGCAGAGGGCCTTGAGCGTGAGCGCGGAGCGCCCGACGGTCTCGGGTTCGACGCGCGGGAGCTTCAGGGAGTCCGACCAGTTGCGCCATCCGGCCTCGGTGGTGCGGCGGCGCACGTGGACGGGCGGGCGCCATTCGGCGAGGTCGTCGATGCCCGCGCGCATCTCCAGGACGAGGGAGCCGCCGGCCTGCGCGAGGTCGACGGTGGCGACGGCCAGGGAGTGCTGCCCGTCGTACTCGATGTGCCAGTCGACGCCGGGGGAGCGCAGGCTGATGGGCTCGCGGCCGCCGAGGACCTTGAGGCCCTCGTCGCCGACGGGCTGGAGCTGCACGGGGATCTGCCCGAACTCCGGCCGGGGCGCGAACGTGATCTTGACGGGGATCTCGCCGGTGATCTCGCGGACGAGGACGGTGGCGTTGAGGTCCCCGCGGCGCCGCGGGGTCGAGTCGAGCCAGTCGGTGACCGACAGGCCGGACCAGCGGGTCTCGACGGACATGGTCCCGGCGACGTACCGCTGGCCGAGGGGGATGCCGGCGCTGACGGGCTGGACGGTGAAGTGCCCGGCGTGGTCGCCGCCGAGGAGGTCGGCGAAGACCGACCCGGAGTCGGGCTTGGGGTGGCACATCCAGGTGACGCGGCCCTCGGGGGTGAGCAGCGCGTGGTTGGCGCCGTCGGCGATCATCGCGTGCCGCTCGATGAGCTGCGCGGACTCGCCCTGGAGCCAGGCCCGGCGGGTGTCGACCAGGCGGGCGAGGAGGACCGCGACGGCCTCGGGGTCGGCGATCCGGTAGGCGGCGCGGGTCGGACCCGGGCCCACGCGCACGCCCACGTCGGGGCCGTGGAGGTGCGCGAACGCGTTCTCGTCGGTGACGTCGTCGCCCAGGAACAGCACGGCGGAGGCGCCGAGCTGGTGGCGGAGCTTGTCCAATGCGTCGCCCTTGTGGGTGGCGACCACCGACAGGTCGATGACGGCCTTGCCTTCGGTGGTCTGCACGCCGTCCCACGTCGAGGGGCCCTCGCGGACGTCGTCGACCGCGCGGCCCGCGTCGGCCTCGCCGGCCTCGCGCACGTGCAGGGCCGCGCCCGCGGGCTTGGGCTCGACCCGGGCGCCCTCGTAGCGTTCGGCGATCGCGGTGAGCTCGGCGACGAGCTTGTCGCGCAACCGCTGGTCCTCGCTGGAGAGCGCCCGGGTGAAGCCGATGTCGAACTCGGACCCGTGGGATCCGACCAGGTGCACTTCGGAAGGCAGGCGGGACAGGGCCGCCAGGTCGCGCAGGGCGCGACCCGAGATGACCGCGACCTTGGTCTGCGGCAGGTTCGCGAGCGTCCGCAGGGCCGACACCGATTCGGGGATCGGTTTGGCCTGCGAGGGGTCGGTCACAATGGGGGCGAGCGTGCCGTCGTAGTCGCACGCGATCAGCAGCTGCGGAACGCGGGCGAGCAAGGTGAGGGCCGAGCGGAGCTCTTCGGAGGAGCCGGGGCTCTCCGGAGCACGGCCCTCTGGGCTTGGTGCGGTCATCGTGGCGTATCTCTCCAACACCGTCGTTGCGGAATATGTGTGCCTACCGGCCCCTGCCTGCCGTTTTCAGTCGGCGGAGGGCAGGCTGCCCGGATTGTACGCCGCGCTGCGCTCCGGAACACCCAGCGCCGTGAGGAAGCTGCGGGCCCAACGGGAGACGTCGTGCTTGCGCAGGTACCTCCTCATGGCGCGCATTCTCTTCATCCTATCGTCGGCCGACGCGGTCGCCGCTGTCACGAATCCGTCTTTCAGGTCTGTCAGATCGTGCGGATTCACGAGGAACGCCTGCCGCAGATCCCCTGCGGCACCGGCGAACTCGCTGAGGACGAGCGCGCCGCGGTTGTCGGCCTGGCTCGCCACGTACTCCTTCGCGACGAGGTTCATCCCGTCGCGCAGCGGGGTCACCGCCATGATGTCGGCGGCCTGGTAGAGGGCCGCCAGCTCGTACCGGTCGAAGGACTGGTGCAGGTAGTGGACGGCGGGGAGCCCGACCTGCCCGTACTCGCCGTTGATGCGCCCGACCTCGCGCTCGACGCGCTCGCGCAGGGCCCGGTACTGGTCGACGCGCTCGCGGCTGGGGGTCGCGACCTGGATCATGACGGCCTTGGGGACTTCCAGGCGGCCGTCTTCGAGGAGCTCGCGGAACGCCTTGAGGCGCTGCTCGATGCCCTTGGTGTAGTCGAGCCGGTCAACGCCCAGGATGATCGTCTCGGGTTCGCCGAGCTCGGCCCGGATCTCCTTGGCGCGCTGGCGGACCCGTTCGGTGCCGGCGACCTCTTCGTTGGCGGCGGTGTCGATGGAGATGGGGAAGGCGTCGGCCCTGACGAGGCGGTCGTCGACGGTGACGTAGTGCCCCCTCGGCCGGTAGCCGAGCAGGTGCCGGGTGAGCGCGAGGAAGTTCTGCGCCGCCAGGGGCCGCTGGAAGCCGACGAGGTCGGCGCCGAGGAGGCCCTTGAGGATCTCCATGCGGTGGGGGAGCTGCATGAACAGCTCGACGGGCGGGAACGGGATGTGCAGGAAGAACCCGATCCGCAGGTCCGGGCGGCGCTCGCGGAGCATGCCGGGGACGAGCTGGAGCTGGTAGTCCTGGATCCACACGACCGCGCCGGGCGCGGCCTCGCGGGCGCACACCTCGGCGAACCGCTCGTTGACTTCGTAGTAGGACTTCCACCAGGAGCGGCGGAAGACGCGGGGCTCGACCGCGTCGTGGTAGAGCGGCCACAGCGAGGCGTTCGAGAACCCCTCGTAGTAGCGGAAGATCTCGTTCTCGCTGAGTTCGACCGGCAGCAGCGTGACGCCGTCGGACTCGAAGGGCTCGGGGGCGGCGCCGGCGGTGCCGGCCCAGCCGATCCACGTGCCCTGGTTGGCCTGGAGAACGGGTTCGAGGGCGGTGACGAGGCCGCCAGGGGATCGGCGCCAGGTTCGGTTTCCCTCTGCATCGACGACTGCGTCGACGGGGAGGCGGTTGGCCACGACGATGAACTGTGCGTTGCTCAATTCGTTTTCCTCCTTTCTCCAAGCCTAGCCGGGAAGGGCCGTCTTTTCCGCGGTGCGGACCAGGGCGGTGGTGACGTACGCGCACCCGCGCCAGGGCCCGTTGGCGGACCGGCCCCGGGGCTTGACATCATTGGTTCCGGTCAGTTCCGTACAGCTCGTCGCAAAGCGAAGGATCAGCGTGGCGCAGTTCATCTACACCCTGGAAAAGGCGCGCAAGGCGCACGGTGACAAGGTCGTCCTCGACGACGTCACCCTGTACTTCAACCCGGGTGCGAAGATCGGCGTGGTCGGCCCCAACGGCGCCGGCAAGTCCAGCCTGCTGCGCATCATGGCGGGCGAGGACCAGGTCTCCAACGGCGAGGCGAAGCTCGCCGTCGGCGCGACCGTGGGCATGCTCGCGCAGGAGCCGCCGCTGAACGAGTCGAAGACCGTCATGGGCAACGTGATGGAGGCCGTGGCCGACATCCAGGGCAAGCTCGACCGGTTCAACGAGGTCGCCATGGAGATGGCGACCGACTACACCGACGAGCTGATGGCGGAGATGGGCCGCCTCCAGGAGGAGCTCGACGCCGCCAACGCCTGGGAGCTCGACTCGAAGATCGAGCAGGCCATGGACGCGCTGCGCTGCCCGCCCGGCGACTGGCCCGTCACCAACCTCTCCGGGGGCGAGCGCCGCCGCGTGGCGCTGTGCAAGCTGCTGCTCGAAGCGCCCGACCTGCTGCTCCTCGACGAGCCCACCAACCACCTCGACGCCGAGTCCGTGCTCTGGCTGGAGCGCCACCTCGCGTCCTACGCGGGCGCCGTCATCGCGATCACCCACGACCGGTACTTCCTCGACAACGTCGCGGAGTGGATCCTGGAGCTCGACCGCGGCCGCACCTACCCCTACGAGGGCAACTACTCCACGTACCTGGAGAAGAAGGCCGAGCGCATGAAGGTGGAGGGCCGCAAGGACTCCAAGCTCCAGAAGCGCCTCAAGGACGAGCTCGAATGGGTCCGCTCCAACGCCAAGGGCCGCCAGACCAAGTCCAAGGCCCGCCTCGGCCGCTACGAGGAGATGGCCGCCGAAGCCGAGAAGACCCGCAAGCTCGACTTCGAGGAGATCCAGATCCCGCCGGGCCCGCGCCTGGGCTCCACGGTGATCGAAGTGAAGGACCTGCACAAGGGCTTCGACGGCGTCACCCTCATCAACGGCCTCGACTTCAGCCTGCCGCGCAACGGCATCATCGGCATCATCGGCCCCAACGGCGTCGGCAAGACGACCCTGTTCAAGACCATCGTCGGGATCGAGAAGCCCGACTCGGGCACCGTGAACGTCGGCGGCACCGTGCAGCTGTCCTACGTCGACCAGAACCGCGCGGGCCTCTCCGGCGACAAGTCGGTGTGGGAGACCGTCTCCGACGGCCTCGACTACCTCATGGTCGGCAAGGTCGAGATGCCCTCGCGCGCTTACATCGCCGCGTTCGGCTTCAAGGGCCCGGACCAGCAGAAGCCCACGAAGGTCCTCTCCGGCGGCGAGCGCAACCGGCTCAACCTGGCGCTCACCCTGAAGCAGGGCGGCAACGTGCTGCTCCTCGACGAGCCCACCAACGACCTCGACGTCGAGACGCTCTCCAGCCTGGAGAACGCCCTCCTGGAGTTCCCCGGCTGCGCCGTCGTGATCTCCCACGACCGGGCCTTCCTCGACAAGGTCGCCACCCACATCCTCGCCTGGGAGGGCGAGGACGCGGACGGCATGCCGAAGTGGTTCTGGTTCGAGGGCAACTTCGAGTCGTACGAGAAGAACAAGATCGAGCGCCTCGGCCCCGACGCCGCCAACCCGCACCGCGTCACGCACCGCAAGCTCACCCGGGACTAGCCGTGGCCCGCTTCAAGGTCGACGTGGCGCTGCGCTGGTCGGACATGGACGTGTTCGGCCACGTGAACAACAACAAGTTCATGGTGCTGCTCGAAGAGGCCCGCGTGGCGATGATGTTCGACGAGGCCGAGGACGCCGGGCTCTCCGGCTTCCGCGAGGGCGTCGTCGTCGCCCGCCACGAGGTCGACTTCCTGCTGCCCGTGGTCGTGCCCGCCGAGACGCGCGTGGAGCTCTGGGTCGAGCGGATCGGGAACTCCTCGTTCACGTTCGCCTACGAGCTCTTCGCGAACGGCAAGCTCGCGCTCAAGGCCAAGACCGTGATGGTCCCGTTCAACACCGAGAGCCAGCGGCCCCGGCGCGTCACCGACGACGAGCGGGCCTTCCTGGAGCGGTGGACCGAATGACGACCGGCGACGGCCCCGCCTTCGCCGCCCGCGTCGCCCGGCTCGACCCCGAAGCGCCCGTCCTCGCCCGCGACGGGCGCCTGTGGGCGACCCTGCCGATCGGCGTCCTCGCCGTGCGCGCCGCCGAGGGCCTCCCCGACGGCGTCTACCGCGCCGCCGACCTCGCCGCAGGGAGCGCCTCCGCGAAGCCCGAGGCGTCCTGGCGCGGGCGCCTGCCGCAGCGGCCCTGGGCCGTCGTCGAGACCGTGCCCGCCGCCGACGTCGCGGACATCGACCGCAAGGCCGGGGAGGCCCTGCGCGAGCGCCGCGGCAGCGGCGTCGGCGACCGGCGCCTGCGGGACGCGATGCTCGACCACGTCGCCCTCACCGTCGAGCACGGCGGCGCGCGCTACCCGGTCCAGGTGCGACTCGTGGCCGCCTTGTGCCGCATGGGGTTCCTCGGCGACGAGCCGGTGAAGGTGCTCCGCTCCGGCCGCCGTCTCGGCCTGTCCGGCACCTTCGGCGCCGTCTGGGAACGCGACCGCGGTCTGCCCCTCCTCTAGCCCCGAACGGCCGTCACACCGTTCAGTGACCGATTCCCGACGTCCGGAGGATGGGACGCCGCTTCCGTCTCTGATACATATGAAACCCATGACAGTACCCACCGCGGGCCTGCGAACAAACGCTCGACGGTTCATACTTTCAGTCAGGATTGACTGACGGTTGTGCCAAGTCGCACCGAGTCCCTAGTCTGCTCACTGCAACGCGACGTAACTTGGCTGTGCCCGGCGAAGCACAACCAACCACAACCAATGCTTCAGTCCCGGACGAATGCCAACGAATTACCCAAGAACTGCCAGTGATTCGCATTTTGGGTGGGAAGGCGGACAACACCATGGCATGGTGGCGCAGCAGAAAACGCGACGCAGAAGACAACCCGGTGACCGAGGCGGTCGCCGAGGCCGACAGCGAGATCGGCGGCTCGGCCGAGCGCGCCCAGGCCCGCGGCAGCCAGCCGAGCGCGGTGCCGAACCCGCGCGCCGAGCGCGAGCGCGAGGCGGCGGAGTCCCTCGAAATGGAGCTCGCCGGCCGCGAGCTGCGCCATGAGCTGACGGCGGAGCAGCTCCTCCTCGGCCCCGAGGAAGAGCAGATCTCCGAGGTCGAGCGCTGGCACCTCATCAAGCAGGACCTCGCCGAGATCGACCCCGAGTTCATCTCCGACCTGGAGCAGATCGCGGCCGACGCCCGCGACGAGGCCGCCCCGCTCGACGCCGACCGCATCATCGCGGCCCTGAAGAACCTCGACATCCGCTACCTCGTGGACGAGAACGGCGGCATCGTCGCCCTCTGGGAGCGGCACATCGTGCAGGTCCGCGCGGAAGGCCCCGACGCCGACATCCTGGTCCTGCGCGCCCGCGCCTACCAGACCGTCCCCCGCGAGTGGGCCGAGCGCGGCTACGCGGCCATGAACGAGTGGAACCGCACCCGCCGCTTCCTCAAGGCGTACCTCGGCGAACCCACCGAGTCCGGCGCGCTCCCCGTGTTCGGCGAGATCCAGGTCCCCGTCCGCCCCGGCATCACCACCGCGCTCCTCGAAGAGCTCATCGACTGCGGGACGGCCATCTCCGGCACGTTCGTCGAGTGGCTCGAAGGCGAGCTCCTGTAACTCCCGGCGAGACCCGGACGCGGGCCGGAGCGCATCGGCGCTCCGGCCCGCGTTTCGCTCCCCGATTCCCTTTTGCGCAGTCGCTTTTGGTCGGAAATGCCGGATGAGGCAGGGTTGAGCTGGGAAAACTCATCTACCCCACGAGTATCGGGACTGCGCTTTCCAAGCGCCTTCGGTAATCTATAGGTTCCCTTTGCATTCAAATGAATACAGGAGCACCCATGACCCTCCCGATCCCCGCCGCCGAGCCCCCGGCGAACGAGCCCGCAGCGGAGGCCCCGGCGCCGCCGCCGGAGACGCCCTCCCCGGCTCCCGCACCCGAAGCCCCGACCCAGGACGCCGCCGCCCCGGCCCCCGCAGAGCAGCCTGCGGCCGCGCCGTCCCAGCTGCCGCCCGCCATGACCCCGCCCCCGGCCGCCGTACCCGCGCAGTACGCGCCGCCGATGCCCACCGGCCCGATCCCGGTCCAGTCCGTCCCGACCGGCCCGATGCTCGTCCCCCCGCCGCCGCTGCCGCGCAAGCCCTCCAAGGCCGGGACCGTGGTCCTGGTGATCGCGCTCGTCGTGGTCGCCCTCGTCGCCGGGGCCTTCGCGTACGTGTACACGCAGGCCTCCGAGGAGTCCGACGCCCGCGCCGCCGAGATCGAGGAGCTCACCGCCGCCCAGGACGAGCTGGAGGCCGAGAACGGCGAGCTCGTGAACGACCTCGCCGGGCTCCAGCTCACCGCCGACGACTTCGAGGCCTGCCAGACCGCGTTCGACGCGTACAACAGCTTCGAGTTCGAGGGCGAGATCGACCCCAACGCCGAGAACTTCGAGGACCTGTTCACCGACGAGTACATCGAGTACCAGAACCAGGCCGCCGAGCTCTACCAGGACGTCATCGTCAAGTGCTCCCCGTGAGCCGCCCTTGAACGGCGAAGGGCCCGGACGCGATGCGTCCGGGCCCTTCCCCTGTCGTGTCTATGCGTTGCGCATGAAGTCTGCTGCCCGCTCCATGTACTCCCACATCACGCGGTCGTACTCCGGCGACAGGGCCACCTCGTCCATCGCGGTGCGCATGCACTTGAGCCACGCGTCCCGCTCGACCTCGCCGATCGTGAACGGCGCGTGGCGCATCCGCAGGCGCGGGTGGCCCCGCTCCTCCGAGTACGTGTGGGGCCCGCCCCAGTACTGCTCCAGGAACATCTTCAGGCGGCGCGCGGCCGGGCGGAGGTCCTCCTCCGGGTACATCGGGCGCATGACCGGGTCCTCGGCGACCTGCGCGTAGAACGCGGTCACCAGGCGGTCGAACGTGTCCTCGCCGCCCACCGCCTCGTAGAACGACTGCGTGGGCGCGGGCTGTCCTGTCGGCGTGAGGGGCACAACGGCTCGCGGGCTGTCACTAGGCATCTCCCAATCGTGCCAACCGCGGGGCCGACTGGAAAGCCGATCCGGCGCGCGTCACACCGAATGGGCGGCATATCACCTTGTCGGCACTATGCGGGCGCGTTCGGGAGGGTCCGCGGCACGTAGATCCGGCCCGAGCCGGCCGGGTCGATGATCCCCGCCTCGCGCAGCGCCTCGGTCACGCGCCGCCGCAGCTCGCGCCCGGCCGCCCACTGCTGGTCGGAGGTGGTGCGCACGCCCAGGCGCACCTTGATCTCGTCGATCGTCATCTCGATCGGGCCCAGGTACTCCGGCTCCTTGAGGATGTGGTCGCTCCACTCCTCGTCCTCGACGAACCCGGCCGCGACCTCGGCGATGATCTCCCCGGCCCGGTCGATGTCCGCCGTCGGCGGCAGCGGCGTGTCCACCACCACGTACGCCCACGACTGGCTGGAGTTGCCGACCCGCAGGATCTGGCCGTTGCGCACGTACCACAGTGTCCCGTCGAGCGACCGCAGCGTGGTGACGCGCAGGCCCATGTCGACCACGGTGCCCGTGGCGTCGCCGACGTCGACGTTGTCGCCGACGCCGTACTGGTCTTCGAGGAGGATGAAGATGCCCGCCAGGTAGTCCTGCACGAGGTTCTGCGCGCCGAAGCCGATCGCGATGCCCGCGATGCCCGCGCTGGCGAGGATCGGCGCGAGGTTCACGTTGAAGGCGCTGAGGACCAGCATGAACGCGATCGTGTAGATGACGATGCCCGCGACGTGCTGGAGCACGCCGGTCAAGGTGTCGGCCCGTTTCGCGGACCGGTCGCCGAGCAGCTCCTCCCGCCGGGAGTTCGAGGAGCCGAGCTTGTCGGCGAGCTCGGCGATCGACTGCGGGCCCTTGATCGTGGTGACCTGCTTGATGATCCGCGCGATCGCGCGGTTCACCAGCCACCGCAGCGCGAAGGCGGCGATGAGGATCAGCAGGACCTGGCCGATCTTGTCGAGGACCACGCCCGCGTCGACCGAGAACTCCTCGTTCTCGGTGAGCTTGAACAGCAGCGTGCAGGCGTTGAAGCCCGCCTCGCAGGGGGAGGCCGTCTCGGCCGCCGCAACCGTAACCACAGTCATCCTTCTCCGCTTCCGCCCCGGCCGCACGGGCACCGGGACCGCACCGTCCGGCGCCACCGGGGGTTCGATCAGACGATATTCGTTCGTCATTCAAGATCCCACGGAACCAGGGTGCAATTTTCTGAGATATAGGTCAAACTTGACGGGACCGATGGCTTGGAGGTACGTCACCGTGATAGGTCCTCGACATAGGAGCACGCTTGACAGCGATGACCCTTCCCCAGGGGTGCATCCGAATCTCTTCACGCACGGCGTCGGCCTCGGGTCGGCGCTCGTGCTCAACCAGAGTTACGAGCCGCTGTGCGTGATACCAGTGAAGCGAGCGGCGGTGCTGCTGCTCACCCGCAAGGCCGAGACCGTCACTCCTGGTGACGGTTTTCTGCGCTCTGAGACCATGCACATCCCCGTCCCCTCGGTGGTGCGCCTGAACCGCTACGTCGCGATCCCCCGGCAGGTGGGCGCGAGCCCGTCGCGGCGCGGCGTCTTCACGCGCGACGACTGGCGCTGCGTGTACTGCGGCTCCTCGGCCGAGACCATCGACCACGTGGTGCCGCGCTCGCGCGGCGGCACGCACACGTGGGACAACGTGGTGGCGGCGTGCGCCCCGTGCAACCACCGCAAGAGCGACAAGACCCTCGCGGAGCTGGGCTGGCGCCTGCCGCGCGTCCCCCGCCCCCCGTCGGGCTGGCAGCTCCGCGGCTTCCGCGGCCAGCGCCGCCCCGACCCGGCCTGGGAGGCGTGGCTGCCGCGCCACGGGAAGGAGCGCGCCCGCCTCTCATAGCGCTCCCCATCGGACGGGCGGGGCCCGCCGGCCAGGTCTTCGGACCGCCGGCGGGCCCTTCCCGTACCCGATGCCTTTCGCCCCTTCGCGATCGGCCGCGCATGCGACCCGCGGCACCGACTTCCCACCTGCGGCGATGTGAGGGGCGCAATTGGATTAGGCTGACCGGGAGGTCACCCTGTCTCTGCAACTAGGGGAGCAACACAATGACATTCCAGGACTGGCTGATTCTGTTCGGCGCCCCGATCCTGGTCGTGGTCGCGGTCTTCGCCGTGGTCTTCCTGCGCCACCCGCGCCCGCAGTCCCGCTACCGTGCGGGCCAGCCCTACGACTTCAAGCCGGTTTGGTTCGTCGCCCGCAACGGAGCGGTGCCCGGCGACTCCGGTTCGCATGCGGCCGAGCTCGATGCGGCCGCCCACGGCGAGGCCCTCGCCGGCGGCCCCAAGGGAGGCTCCCATGGCAAGTGGTAACCAGGTCGCGGTCGCCGCGAGCGTCGTCGAAGGCGTGGACCGCAGCCCCGAGCTGATGCGCCAGCCGATGCTGGAGGGCCCCTTCGACGTGAAGGAGCTGCTCCACATCGACGAGGCGCTGTCGGTGGCCGAGCGCGACGGCGGCGGCCTGCACTACAGCGTGTACGTCGGCCCGCTGCACGACCCGGTCCGCGGCGCGGCCGAGGAGCTGCACGACCGTCTCGCCGACCCGGACCGCTCCGTGCTGGTCGCCGTCTCGCCCGAGCAGCGGCAGCTGGAGATCGTCACCGGCCGCCTCGCGCAGGAGAAGATCCCGGACCGCTCCGCGGCGCTCGTGGTCTTCTCGATGGAGGCCGCGTTCGGCGCGGGCCAGCTCGCCGGGGGCATCGTCACCGGCCTGCGGATGCTCGCCGAGACCGCCCAAGGACGTTAAGGCGTATAGCGAACGGCGGCCCGGATGCGATGCATCCGGGCCGCCGTTCTTCGCGTCTACTCCTTGGCGTCCTGCGCGTCGGGCTGCTGGCGCTTGAGGAGCTCGTCGGCGTCGGTGAGTTCGAGCTTGGAGACGAACTCGACCCACGAGAGGGTGTCGGCGACGGTCTCGCGGATCGACAGGATGGTCGTGCCGGGGATGCGCATCGTCAGGGTCGCGGGGGTGCCAATCCGCTGCTGCGCCAGGACCGCTTCGGTCGGCTGGCCGTTGAGGCCGCGCGCGAGCTCGAAGACCGCGGACTCGTTCTCGCGGGCCTGGGGCACCCATTCCATGTCGCGCTTGAGCATCAGGGCCGCTCCGACGGGCTTGCCGTCGTGCTCGCCGTTGTAGGTGAGGACGATGCGGTTGGCGTCGCCGCGGGCGCTCGCGAGGCTCCAGGCGGCGTCGGCGACGTCGACGAGCTGGCCTTGGAAGCGGCGCACGGAGGTGCGGACCTGCTTGGCCTGGCGGCGGTCGGCGATGGGCTTGGCGATGACGCGGAAGAACACCACGAGGACGACGAGGACGAGCAGGCCGATCCCGGCGGCGGCGAGCTCGTGGAGGCCCGCGTCGACGGTCCAGATGATCGTCATCGGCACGAGGACGCCGGAGGCGAGGCCCAGGAGCGGCTTGAGCCAGAACGGGCCGGAGCCGCCGGGGAGGCGCAGGGGCGCCATGAGGCCGATGACGGCGGCGACGACGAGGGCGATGCCGGTGAGCTCAGGCGCGGAGACGCCGTAGCGGTCGAGCCAGCCGATGGCCCACCAGGACAGGAACACCGAGCCGATGGCGACGGTGGGGATGAGCAGGACCACGGCGAACAGGAGCTGCTGCGGCTGGGGGCGGGTGCGGGAGGCGAGGACGGGCCCGAGGAGCAGGAGCGGCAGGACCACCCCGAACAACGCGACCAGGGTGGCGCTGAGGACGACCACCGGCAAAAGCGCGGACAAGACTGCTCTCTCCATTCATCCCCGGGCGGGCGCCGCGGCCGCGCCGCGACACGGCGAGCTTACCAACGGGCGTGAGAAGCGCTCGGGGCTCCGGGACCGGTCAGACCGGTCCCGGAGCCCCGCACGGACTTCCTCTTACCGCTGCGCGTCGAGCGCCTGGCCCTTGAGGGCGCGGGCGGTGTCGGCGCGGCCTTCGGCGACGCCGCGGCGGATCGGCGCGGGGCGGTCCTCGGCCAGCCACGCGTCGAGCACGCCGAGGGTGTCCTCGTCGATCAGGTTCGACGGGAACGCGTACTTCGAGTACTCCACGGCCTGCTGGGCGCCGAGCTTCTCCCACAGCTCCGGCACCGCGTCCAGGTACGGGCGCAGGTACGGGCGGACCAGGTCGGCCTGGTCGAGCGGGGCGAACCCGAGCATCGAGGAGCGGCGCACGTAGTTCTCGGTCGACGGGTCGGTGATCCGCTCCCAGGCGCGCTGCTTGGCGTCGGCGGTCGGGACGACGGCGCGGGCGATGAACGAGAGGCGCTTGCCGTCCGCGGTCGAGTCCCGGTCCAGCTCGGCGTCGATGGCGTCCTCGGCGACCGTGCCCGTCGCGACGAGCACGGTCAGCAGCGCCCAGCGCAGGTCCGCGTCCACCGCGAGGCCCTCGGGCACGTCCGCGCCCTCCAGCCACCCGGCGATGCGGGCGAGGTCGGCCTCGGACCGCGACGCCGACGCGTACGCCTTCGCCCAGGACCGCTGCGGGTCCGAGCCGGGCGCGGCGGCCTCCATGGCGGCCTTGGCGGCCTGGGCCCACTGCTCGCGCAGGCCCGCGCGGTGCGCGGGGTCGGCGTAAGCGAGCGCCCCGGCGACCTGGCGCTGCGCGACGGTGACGATGTTGATGTCGTCCTCGGCCGTCAGGCTCTTCACGCCCAGCTCCACGAACTGGGAGGCGCTCAGCTCGGCGTCGCGGAGCATGTCCCAGGCCGCGGCCCAGATCAGCGCCCTGGCGAGGGAGTCCGGCAGCGCCGAGGTGTGCGCGACCGCGGTCGCCAGCGACCGCTCGTCAAGGCGCAGCTTCGCGTAGGTGAGGTCGTCGTCGTTGAGCAGCAGCAGGTCCGGCTGCTTCACGCCCGCCAGCTCGGGGACCTCGGTGGCCGCGCCGGTGACGTCCACTTCGATCCGGTCGCGGCGCACGAGCGCGTCGCCGTCGAGGTCGTACAGGCCGATCGCGATCCGGTGCGTGCGGTGCGTCGGGTGCTCCGCGGGGACCTCCTGGGCCACAGTGACCTTCGCGTAGTTCCCGTCGCCGTCGACGGTGACGTCGGGGCGCAGGGTCGAGACCCCGGCCGTGCGCAGCCACGTGTCCGCGAAGTCCTTCAGCTCCTTGCCCGAAGCCGCTTCCAGCTCACCGAGCAGGTCGGCGAACACCGCGTTCGCGAACTGGTGCTTCGCGAAGTACGCCCGCAACCCCGCCAGGAACGGGTCGATGCCGACATAGGCCACGAGCTGCTTGAGGATCGAGGCGCCCTTGGAGTAGGTGATCCCGTCGAAGTTCGCCTGGATCTCCTCGGTGTCGCCCGCCGCGGTGTACACCGGGTGCGTCGTCGGCTGCTGGTCGGCGCCGTAGCCCCAGTTCTTGCGCGCCGACAGGAACGTCGTCCACGCCCCGTCGAACCGCGTCGCCTCCACGTTCGCCCAGTGCGAGGCCCACTCCGCGAACGACTCGTTCAGCCACAGGTCGTCCCACCAGCGCATCGTCACCAGGTCGCCGAACCACATGTGCGCCATCTCGTGCAGGATGACGTTCGCGCGCTGCTCCAGCTCGAAGTCGGTGACCTGCGAGCGGAACAGGAACGAGGCCTCGGCGATCGTGATGCACCCGAAGTTCTCCATCGCCCCGAAGTTGTACTCCGGCGCGAACACCTGGTCGTACTTCGGCAGCGGGTACCGCACCCCGAAGTTGGCGTGGAAGTGGTCGAAGCCCTGCCGCGTCACCTCGAAGACCCCCTCGGGGTCCAGGTAGTCCTTCATGGACTGGCGGCAGTACAGGCCCATGTCGATGCCGTCGTGCGTCTCGTGGACCCCGAAGTACGGGCCCGCGCAGATCGCGGTGATGTACGGGCTCATCCGCACCGACGTCTCGAACAGCGTCACCTTCGTCTGGATCGCCTCGACCACGGTCTCGGAGGCGGCCGGCATGTTCGAGATCACGGTCCAGTGCTGCGGGGTGCGCACCTGGAACGTGAACGACGCCTTCAGGTCCGGCTGGTCGAAGCACGCGTACACGCGCTGCGCGTCGGCCACCTCGAACTGCGAGTAGAGGTACGTCTCCTTGTCCACCGGGTCGGTCATCCGGTGCAGGCCCTGCCCGTCCGTGGAGTACGTGCAGACCGCGTTCACGATCAGCTCGTTCTCCGCGGCGAGGCCCGTGATCCGCAGGCCCTCCTTCGGGTCGAACCCGGTGAGGTCCACCGGCTCCCCGTTCAGGAACGCCTCCTCGATCCGCTCGGCGGCGATCTCGATGAACGTCTCGGCCCCCGGCTCGGTGCACGAGAACACCACGGCGGTCCGCGAGCCGAAGGTGTCGCCCCGCTCGTGCCCGGTCAGGTCGAGCTCCACGGTGTAGGAGTCGACCGAGAGCAGCGCGGCGCGCCGCTCGGCCTCGTCTCTGGTGAGAATGTGCGTCGACGGCACGATGCCTCCAGCGTCTTGGGTTCGGATATGAAAGAAGTGTGTCACATTCCCGGAGTCCGGTCGGCGGCCATGGTGACCGAACCGCGACCGATTACGCTTCTGGCGTGACTGCTGCACACCCGATCGACCTGGCCTGGCTCTCCACCGGAGGCACGGGCGCGAAGAACTACGACGAGTTCCCCGACGAAACCGAGATCACGCGGATCATCGAGGCCAACCCGGCGTCCATGCTGGGCGTCGAGATGCCCGCGCACACGCCCGAGGCCGTGGCCGCCGGGCTCGACTTCGCAGCCGCGCTGCCCGCGGCCGCCGAGCGCCTCGCCGCGCTCAAGGAGGCCGGCCGGTTCGCCGCGTTCGGCGACGTCGCCGTGGCCTACCGCATCTCCGGCGGCGACGAGCCCACCGCGTACGGCGTGTTCTGCCTGGTCGACACCGCCGAGATCTCCTCCTCCCCGGAGGAGCCCGGCCGGGTCATCCGCAACGAGGACGTCTTCATCGAGAAGGTGAAGCAGCGCAACGAGCTCAACCAGCTCCTGCGCCACCTCCTCAGCCCCGTGCTGCTCCTCCAGTCCTCCAAGGGCGACGAGCTGCACGCCGCCATCGAGGCCGCCATCGCGGACGCGGGCGAGCCCGTGGCCGCCGACACCGACGAGTCCGGCCGCGCCCACGAGATCTGGGCGATCGGCGGCGAGGCCGGGGAGGCCCTGGCCGCGCTGGCCGGGGACGGCGACCTCATCGTCGCCGACGGGAACCACCGCTCCCTCGCCGCGCAGGTCGGCGGGCTGGACCGGTTCCTCGCGGTCATCACGACCCCGCAGTCGGTCGTCATCCGCCCCTACCACCGCCTCGTGAAGGGCCTGCCCGGCTCCGCGGCGCAGCTGGTGGAGCAGATCGGCCAGATCGGCGCGAGCGTCGTCGAGGTCGACGGCCCGCCGGAGACGCCCGCGGGCGGCGGCAGCGTCGTGTTCTACGGCTCCGGCCGCACTTGGGAGGTCTCCTGGGAGCTGCCCGGCGGCGAGAGCACGGTCGTCGACCGGCTCGACCACACCCGCGTCGAGCAGGAGGTGTTCAACGCGCTCCTCGGCTGGGAGGCGGGGGACAAGCGCATCACGTACGTCGGCGGCGACTACCCGGCGTCCTGGCTCAAGGAGCAGGTCGACGCGGGCAGGGCCGACCTGGCGATCCTCATCGCGCCGGTCACCGTCCCCGAGTTCGTGGACGTGAACCTCCAGCGGCTGAAGATGCCGCGCAAGTCCACCTGGTTCGTGCCCAAGGCCCGCGCGGGCCTGGCCATCGCCGAGCTCCCGAAGGGTTAGGGTCTGTCAACGTGCGCATCTATCTCGGCTCCGACCACGCGGGCCTCGAACTCAAGGACCACCTGGTCAAGCACCTGTCCGGCCGCGGCTTCGAGGTCGTCGACGTCGGCCCGCACGCCTACGACCCGGAGGACGACTACCCGCCGTTCTGCCTGAACGCGGCCGCGCAGGTCGTCGCCGACCCCGGGAGCCTCGGCATCGTCGTGGGCGGCTCCGGCAACGGCGAGCAGATCGCCGCGAACAAGGTCCCCGGCTGCCGCGCGGCCCTGGCCTGGAGCGTCGAGACCGCGAAGCTCGGCCGCCAGCACAACGACGCGAACGTCGTCGCGATCGGCGGGCGCATGCACTCGCTCGACGAGGCCACCGCGTTCGCCGACGCGTTCGTCGACGAGCCCTTCTCGGGCGCCGAGCGCCACCAGCGCCGCATCGACATGCTCACCGCGTGGGAGGCCACCCACGAGCTGCCCGAACTCCCTTAGGGCGCAACCGAACCGAGTGCGAAGACCCGGGCCGCGGCCCGGGTCTTCGCGCGTCCCGGGAAAACCAGGAGCATTCGGAACATCGCACCTGGAGTTATTGGACGGGTGTCGGTATCGTCAATCCATGTCCAAGGGTCTCCGTGTACTCCTCCAGATCTTCCAGGTGATCGGCCTTCTCGGCACGCTCCTCTTCCTGGCCTCCTCGCTCGGCTGGTACATCGCCGACTTCGACCTGACCGGCCTCGCTGAGGATTCGGCACCGATCGAACTGTGGGCCGTCGGTTTCGGCGTCCTCACCATCGCGCTGTCCCCGGCCCTGTGGTCCCTCGCCCGCGCCGGGGCGAACGCGCCCGTCGCGTCCGCCTCCGGCTCCTTCGACCGCGCCCCGGCTCCGGCCGCCCCGCAGCAGCCGGGCAAGCCCGGCGGCGTGTTCGAGCCGATGAACCCCGCGAGCGGGCCCGCCGCGCCCGCCTCCTCCTACGGCCAGCCGTCCGCGGGCTTCGGCTCGCAGCCGCAGGGCGAGAGCCCCTGGGGGTCCGGCCGCTGACGCCGGGTTGCCTCCGAAGCGATGCTGAGATGATGCGAACAACCGGCCCTCCGGGGACCGCGAAGGGTGGATACCGGGCGTTACGCTATGGGCTCAAGCCTTATCGTGAAGGACCGATCCATGTCGAACGCCACCGTTGACCTCGTCTGCGGCCCGGCCGACCCCCTTCCGGGGTCAGAGCAGAGCTACCGGCTCACCGGTCTGCTCGGCTCGGGAGGCCAGGCCGACGTGTACCAGGCCGTGCGCGTGTCGGCGGGCATCTCCTCCGCGCCCCTGACGGTGAAGGTCTTCCGCCCGAACCCGCAGGACACCCGCGAGCACCAGTTCCGGTCCTGGGACAAGGGCGACGCGGTCCTCATGGACCTCCACTCGCGGAACGTCGGCTCGATCTGCCGCCGCATCGACGCGTTCTACGGGCGCGCCCCGCACCCCTCGGGCCGCCCGCCGCAGGGCGACCCGATGCCGTTCCAGGTCCTCGAATACCTCCCCGGCCACGACCTGCGCCAGCTCCTGTCGCAGCGCCTCGGCCGCGTCGACGCCGCGCGCACGCTCCGCTCCGTCGTCGAGGTCATGAACGCGATGCACCACCCGCCGGTCGGCGCGCACCCGGTGCTGCACATGGACCTCAAGCCCGCCAACGTGATCATCGGCCCGGACGGGTCCGCGAAGGTCATCGACTTCACCGGCGCCCGCTACTACACGCCCGCGCACCTGACGACCATCGCGTACACGCGCGAGACCGCCGGACCCGAGGCCCACCAGGGCACCGTCGGCCCGGCCTACGACGTGCACGGCTTCGGGTCGATCGCGTTCTACCTCGTGACCGGCGCGACCGCGCGCACGGACTCGCCCGGCCACGAGCAGAGCGTCCCGTGGGCGCGGCTGCGCCGCCACCCCGTGCTCGAATCGAACCCGCGGCTGCGCGAGCTGCTGACCGCGCCGCTCGACGACGACCCGAAGAACCGGCCCCGCACCGAGGAGCTGCCGCGCTGGATCGACGACCTCGCCTCGGTCGTGTCCCGCGCGAACCTCCCCGACCTCGGCGTGGACTGGGGCCGCGGGGCCCCGCCCGCCGACGCGACCCGCCGCCTCGGCGCCCCCGGCGCCGACCGGACCCGCCGCTTGGACGCGCCCGCGGCGATGGGCGTCCCGCCGACCCAGGTCGTCGGCTCCCCGCCGCCCGCCAACGGCACCCGAGTCATGGACGCGGCGGCCCACGGTCCCAAGGACCAGCCCGTCGCGGGCCGCGTGCGCGTCCCCGAGCAGGGCGAATTTATGGCTGGCAAGCTGCGCCAAGAGGGCTCCTACTCGCCGGGCCGGTCCGCCGGGCCCGCCGAGCGGCGCGGCCCGCTGCCGCGGCTGCGCCTCGCCACCGACCCTGAGGAGCCCAGCGAGCGCGAGCTCGCCAAGCAGGACCGGGCCCCGCTGCTCGGCCCGCCCGGCTCCCTCGCGAAGGGCTTCGAGCTGTCGGTCATCGGCGGCCTGTTCTCGCTCATCATGTGGCTGCTCAAGACCATCACCACGGGCATGGAGACCCTCCAGACCCAGGTGCTCGGCTACCTGCTGGTCCTCGCCGTCGCCGTCGGCCTGTTCTTCCTCATCCGCATCTCCGGGGGCATCCTGTGGGGCCGCTGGCTGCGCGCCAAGCGCAAGTCCGCGCGCCTCGCGCACCTCGCGGCCGGAATCTTCCTGTTCATGGTCGGCATCGACTACCTCGGCGAGCTGAGTTGGACCTGGCTCGATTTCGACTTCGGCTGGTTCGACTGGATCACCGGCCTCTTCGGATAGTGCCATTCCGTCCGAATGGCGATGATTCTTGGGATTTATCGCAGTTCTCATGGAACTTCGAGAATTTCTCCAGCGCTCCTGAAGCGGTGCGCCCTACCATTTCCGGTAACCGACACCGTCGAATCCTTGCCTGGGTTTTCCAGATTCGACGGTGCAACCAACCCGGGCGGACGGCGCGTCTAGGTGACGACAGATCCCCCTCGGAAACCGGAAAGGCATTGAGATGACCGCAGTGACATCGGTCGGTGCCGAAGCGCTGACTCCTGAGCAGCGCGAAGCCTTCGACCGCGACGGCTACCTCATGATCCGCGGCGCCCTCGACGCCGACGAGATCAAGCGGTGCTCGGACGCCCTCGACAGGGTCTACGAAGTCGAGCGGGAGGCCGGGCGGCTCAGCCCCGAAGGCGCCATGCACCGCCTCGACGCCGTCACCTCCTGCCCGGAGCTCGCGTTCCTGCTCAACCACCCCCGGACCTTCCACTACGTGTGGTCGATCCTCGGCTGGAACTTCCACGTTTACCACTCGCACGTCGACAAGCACCCGCCCATCCAGGGCAAGCGGCCCTTCCGCTTCGAATGGCACCAGGACGGCGGCCGCCAGAACCGCGAGACCGAGACCGAGCCGCGCCCGCGCCTGTCGGTCAAGCTCGCGTACTTCTTCACCGACCTGTCCGCCGAGGGCCGCGGGAACACCAAGATCATCCCCGGCTCGCACAAGTGGAACACCATTGACGGCCCGCCGCGCCGCGACATGGAGTGGCCCGACCCCGAAGGCGCCATCGAGGTCACCGGCAACGCCGGGGACGTCATGTTCTTCGACCGCCGCATCTGGCACGCGCGCAGCGACAACTACTCGGACCTGACGCGCAAAGTGGCGTTCTTCGGGTTCACGCCGCGCTGGATCCGCGCCCGCGACATCGTCGACCACCTCCCGAACGAGCCGTGGTGGAACGACCTCGACCCGGTGCAGCAGCAGCTCCTCGGCGGGCACGCGCCCACCGGGGACCACGGCTGGGGCCACTGGCCGAAGGAGACGCCGCTGTACAACTGGCTCGCCGAGCGTGACCTCCTCGACCCGTCCTACCCGCCCCTGCGCCCGTAGCGGTCCCGGCGTGGCAGTCTGAACCCATGACCGACACCGACCTCGCCCGCGACATCTTCGACCGCTCGCACCTGACCGGCGAGTTCACGCTCCGGTCCGGGGTGGTCGCGAACGAGTACTTCGACAAGTACCTGTTCGAGTCCGACCCGGTCCTGCTGCGGCGCATCGCGGAGGCCCTCGCGCCCCTGGTGCCCGCCGAAGGCGTGGACGCGCTGGCGGGCCTGGAGACCGGCGGCATCCCGATCGCGGTGATGCTGTCCCAGGTCACCGGGATCCCGGCGCTGTTCGTGCGCAAGGAGGCCAAGACCTACGGCACGTGCCGACTGGCCGAGGGCGGCGAGGTCGACGGGCGGCGGCTGTTCATCGTGGAGGACGTCGTCACCTCCGGGGGCGCGGTCCTCGACGCGGTCGAGGAGCTGCGGAACCGCGGCGCGGTCGTCGAGCAGGGCGTGTGCGTCATCGACCGGGAGTCGGGCGGGCTGAAGAACCTGTCGGACATCGGGATCGAGCTGAAGGCGCTGTTCACGATGACGGAGCTCAAGGCCGCCGGAGCGAACTAGACGGCAAAGCGGAAGGGGCCGGACGCCATCGGCGTCCGGCCCCTTCGCCGTCCTCGCTACCTGGCCCAGAGCCAGATCTCGGAGCCCTTCGGGTGCTCGCTGCCCGGGTCGAGGGACTGCTCGAACACCGTGCCGGTGAACCAGATCTGCGCGGTCTTCACGGTGAACCCGAGCGCTTCGAGGGTGTCCTTGGCCTCCTCGACGTCCATGCCGACGACGTCGGGGACCTCGACCGGCTCGGGCCCGGAGCTGACGACGAGGTCGACCGCGTCGCCCGGACCGGCGGGCGCGTCGGCGCCGGGGGACTGCTCGATGACCGACCCCTCCGGGATCGTGTCGCTGTGCCGCTGCGAGACCGCCCCGACCACGAGGCCCTCGGCCTCCAGCGCCGTCGTCGCGTCGGCCTGCGCGAGGCCGACCACATCCGGGACGTTGAGCGGCGGGATGCCGTCCGAGACGTACACGGTCACCGGCGTCCCGGACTTCACCTCCTCGCCCGCGGGCGGGTCGGTGCGCGTCACGGCGTCCTTCTCGACGTCGGTGGAGTACTCGTGCTCCACGGTGACCTCGGCGTCGAAGGCCGCGAGCGCCGACCGCGCGTCGTCCTCGCTCTGCCCGGCCAGGTCCGGCACCGAGTACCGCTCCGGCCCCAGCGACACGACGACGGTGATCGTCGCGCCCTGCCGGATGCGGTCGCCCACTTCGGGGTCCTGCGAGACCACCCCGCCCGCGGGCACCGACGACGAGTAGCCGTCGACCAGCTCCACCTCGAAGCCCCGCTCCTCGGCGTACGCCTCGACCGACTCGCGGTCCTGGTCCAGCAGCGACGGGGTCGAGGTGTACCGGCCGATGCCGATCCACCATCCGGCCGCCGCCACCGACACGAGCACGGCCGCGATGAGCCCCAGCGTTACCAGGGCCTTCCAGTTCCGCTTCGCCTTCGGGTGGTCCACGACCATCGTCGTCTGCACGGCGCGGGTCGGCCGCGGCACCTGCCCGGTCGTGCCCGGCACGTGCCGCAGGTCCACGGCCTGGAGCCGCCGCAGGAACGCGCCCGCGTCGACCGGCCGCGACCCGGGCCGCCGCGAGGCGGCCGAGACGACCAGCTCCGCGAGGCCCTCGGGGACGTCGGGGGTCTTCAGCTGCGGGGACGGCACGTCCTCCTCGACGTGCCTGCGCGCCACCGCGCCCGAGTCGGGCCCGTCGAACGGGACCTCCCCGGTGAGCAGCTCGTACAGCAGGATCGCCGACGAGTACACGTCGCTCGCTGTCGTCGCGGGCTTCCCGCCGACCAGCTCCGGCGCCACATAGGCGGCGGTCGCCACGAGCGGCCCGCCGGTGTCGCGGTCGCCGTGGACGGCCTCGGCCAGCCCGAAGTCCACCACCTTGACGCGGTCGCCGCGGCCGCCGTTCTTGAGGAGGATGTTCTCGGGCTTGATGTCGCGGTGCACCAGCCCCGCGTCGTGCGCGGCCTGGAGCCCGTCGAGGAGCTGCGAGCACAGCTCCACGGCCTCGTCGATGCGCAGGCGCCGCCGCCGGTTGAGCAGGTCGCGCAGGGTGGTCCCGGGCACGTACTCCATGACCACGTACGGCAGTCCCTCGTGGACGCCCTGGTCGAACACGGCCACGACGTTCGGGTGCGAGAGCCGGGCGATCGTGCGCGCCTCGTGCGTGAACGCCTTGAGGTCGAACCCGTGCGAGTGCCCGGCGGTGATGATCTTCACGGCCACCGTGCGGTCCAGCCGCTCGTCGTGGGACTCGTACACGTCCGCCATGCCGCCCTGGGCGATCAGCCGCTTGAGCCGGTAGCGCCCGTCGACGAGCGCACCGGTCAGGTCCCCGGTCGTCGTTGTCAACCCGCACCTCCTACACCTGGTGACAGTGTATGAGCTTGGGGCTCGGACTACAGGACCTCTGCGCCGGGGAACACCGGTTTGTCCGGTGCCACAACGCCGAGGCGCTTCGTGGCCCGCGTCAGCGCCACGTACAGGTTCCGCAGACCCGTCGCCGCGATCGCGTCCGGGTCGACGACGATGACGCTGTCGAACTCCAGTCCCTTGGCCTGCTTCACCGTGAGCACCGACGCGTCCGCGATCCCGGCCAGGCCCGCGGCCCGCTCCGCGGTCGCCACGACCGCGACGCTCCCGTCCCCGACAAGGGCCTTCTCGGCCGCGACCTGCTCCTCCACGACCCGGTCCACGTGGTCCCCGGCGACCTCCAGCCACGGCTCGTGCCCCGATTCGCGCACCGACCGCGGCCGCGCCGCGTCGACGCCGATCGCTTCGAGCACCCGTACGGCGACGTTCATGATCTCCTTCGGCGTGCGATACGACACCGTCAGCTGCTCGGCCCGCCAGTCGAGGTCCCAGTCACCGAAGACCTCGCCCCAGCTGGTCGGCGCCACCGGGCCCGCGGCCTGCGCGAGGTCCCCGGCCACCGTGAACGACCGCGTCACGCACCGGCGCATGAGCGCCCGCCACTCCATCGGCGACAGCTCCTGCGCCTCGTCGACGATCACGTGCCCGAAGATCCACCGCCGGTCCGCCGCGGCCCGCTCGGCCACGGACACGAACCGCTCGTCGACCTGCCGCTCCCCGAGCCAGAACTCGTCGATCACGTCGGTGGCCTGGAGCAGCTCCGACTCCTCGTCCTCGAAGTCGAACGACGCCGAGCCGGCCGCGATCGTGAGCACGTCCTGCGCGTACGCGATCTGCTCCGCGCTCGGCCCGCTCTGGCGCTGCGCCCGCTCCACGTCCCCGAGGTGCTCCGCCGCCTCGTCGAGCAGCGCCACGTCGGCCTCGCTCCACCCGCCCGGCTCGCGGTACAGCAGCGCCCGCGCCTCCTTCTTCAGCACCGCCGCCGCCGACGCGATCCGCTCGCGGGACGCGAACAGGTCCTCCAGCAGCTCCTCGGCCGTCAGCTCGGGCCACAGCTCCTCGATCTGCCCGCGGATCACCGCGTCAGAGGCGATCTCCACCGCGAACTGCGCCCGGTCCGCGAGCCCCAGCAGGTTCTCCCCGCCGAGCGGGTCCTCCCCGATGATGTCCGCGTACTGCGTCGCCAGATCCGCGATGACCCGCTTGTGGAACGTCTCCCGCGCCTCGTTGTGCGCCAGGCCCGTCTCGCGGGCCGCGTCGCGCGCCGACGTGATCTTCTCGGGCCGCAGCCACAGCTCGTGCCCCTCGAAGTCCACCGGCAGCGGCTCGCGCGGCACGACCTGCCGGTCGGCGACCGCGCTCGCGATCACCCCGGCCATGACGGCCCGGCCCTTCACGGCCGCAACGGCTTCGGTCTCCGGCCGGTCGGCCACGATGCCGGGGAACAGCTGCGAGGGCGTGCGCAGCAGCACGTCGGTCTCGGCCAGGCCCGGCAGCACGTCGGAGATGTACCGCAGGAACTGCTTCCCGGGGCCGATGATGAGCACGCCCTGCCGCTTGAGCCGCTCGCGGTGCTCGTAGAGCAGGTACGCGGCCCGGTGCAGTGCGACGGCGGTCTTCCCGGTGCCCGGGGCGCCGTCGACGATCATGACGCCCTCCAGGGGCGCGCGGATGATCCGGTCCTGCTCGGCCTGGATCGTCGCCACGATGTCCTGCATCGCGCCCGTGCGGGCCGCGTCCAGGGCCGCCAGGAGCGCCCCCTCCGACCCGATCGTCGAATCCGAGTCCGCCGCCGCGTCGAGGTCCAGGACCTCGTCGTTCACCGACCTGATCCGCCGCCCCTTGGTGTGCAGGTGGCGGCGGCGCCGCACGCCTGCCGGGGACGCCGCGGTCGCCAGGTAGAACCGGCGGCCCGCCTCGCTGCGCCAGTCCACGAGCAGCTGCTCCCCGCCCTCGGCGTGGATGCCGATGCGCCCCAGGTACATCGGGGCCTCCGCCGCGTCCGCGTAGTCGAGCCGCCCGAAGCACAGGCCCTCCTCGACCGCGTCGAGCAGCGCGATCCGCCGCCGGTACAGCAGCGTCTCGGCGTCGCGCTGCGACCGCTCCTGGTCGTTCTCCACATGGCGGCGCCCGGCCTCGCCGAGGCGCTCGGCGGCCTCGTCCCTGAGCCGGTCGACCCGGGCGTACAGCCCGTCCAGGCGGGTCTGCTCGGCCTTGACGGCCGGAGTGATGGCAGCGGACACGGCTCTCCTCGGAGACGGAGCGGATGTTGTAAGGGGCGCAGACACTGCGCGGGAGCGGCCCCCGCCGATGGACGGCTCGCCGAATGCGCCGTGCCGATCGCGGTGGAACCGGTCAACCTTAGCCCCGTCCGGGCCGCTCCGTCTCCCTTCCAGGCGCGAAACGAATCTCCATCACGCCCCGGTAACGATCATTTGACCCGCTCTGCACGCCCCATTAGGGTTGGCCCGAAATGTGCCCGGAACACGAGAGACTGGAGCGGACGAACCCATGGTGAGAGAGAACTGGGGGTCGAGGGTGGGCTTCATCCTGGCCGCCATCGGCTCGGCGGTCGGGCTCGGCAACATCTGGCGCTTCCCCGGCGTCGCCTACGAGAACGGCGGCGGCGCCTTCCTCGTGCCCTACCTCGTGGCCCTGACGACCGCGGGCATCCCGCTGCTGGTCATGGAGTTCACGATCGGCCGCCGCTTCAAGGGCTCCGCCCCGGTCGCCTTCCGCCGCATGAACAAGAACGCCGAGGCCATCGGCTGGTGGCAGGTCGCCGTCTCCATCGTCATCGCCGTCTACTACGCGGCCATCATCGCCTGGGCCGGCTGGTACGGCTGGTTCTCCGTCTCCCAGCAGTGGGGCGCCGACCCCGGCACCTTCCTCATGGCCGACTTCCTCCAGGCCAGCGACGGCTTCGGCGAATTCACCACCTGGCTCCCCGGCATCGGCCTCGCCATGGTCGTCGTCTGGGCCTTCACGCTCCTCGTCATCGGCGCGGGCATCAAGAAGGGCATCGAGACCACCAGCAAGGTCTTCATCCCCCTCCTGCTGGTCATGTTCGGCGTCCTCGTCGTCCAGGCCCTCACCCTCGACGGCGCCGTCGAGGGCCTCAACGCCTTCTTCACGCCCGACTGGGAGAAGGTCCGCGAACCAGGCGTGTGGCTCGCCGCCTACGGCCAGATCTTCTTCTCGCTGTCGATCGGCTTCGGCATCATGGTCACCTACGCGTCCTACCTCAAGCGCAAGTCCGACATCACCACCTCGGCGTTCACCGTCGGCTTCGCGAACTCCTCCTTCGAGATCCTCGCGGGCATCGGCGTCTTCGCCGCCCTCGGGTTCATCGCCTACGAGTCCGGCGTGCCCATCGCCGAGCAGACCCACTCGGGCGTGGGCCTCGCGTTCGTCGCGTTCCCCACGATCATCAACACGCTGCCGTACCTCGCGGGCCTCTTCGGCGTCCTGTTCTTCGCCTCCCTCGTGGTCGCCGGATGGACCTCGATGGTGAGCATCGTGCAGGTCCCCGTGGCCGCCATGGAGGACCGCTTCGGCTGGGGCCGCGTCAAGGCCACCGCCGTCGTCGGCGGCGCGATGGCCGTCGTCTCGCTCCTCCTGCTGCCCACCGCGAGCGGCCTGATGTTCCTCGACGTCTCCGACTACTACATCAACCAGTTCGGCATCGTCGTCGCCGCGCTCGTGAGCATCGTCGTGACCGTCTGGGTCATGTGGCGTTGGAAGGAGCTGCGCGACGACGCCAACGCGACCTCGACGTTCAAGGTCGGGCCGATCTGGTTCGTGTGCCTCGGCGTCATCACCCCGGTCATGCTCGCGGGCATCCTGTTCCTCAGCCTCCGCGACCTCTTGGCCGCCGAGCCCGGCCTGGAGGCCTACAACCAGTACCAGGCGTTCGGCTGGGCCCTCGCCGGAGGCGCGCTGGCCTTCGGGATCATCATGGCGCTCATCCTGCGCCGCAAGGAGGTCCCGCCGATCGAGACCGAAGAGGAAGCGCACGAAGTGGAGGCGGCCCTGTGAGTGCCACCGCAATCGCCATGATGGTCATCGCGATCGTCGTCATCGGCGGGGGCCTGATCGTCTCCGCCACCGTGCTCATGACGCACCCGGAGGAGTCCGAAGAGGACTGAGCACCGATCCATGACGGCCGCGCACGTTCTGTGCGCGGCCGCCGTCGTTCCGTGCGAATGCGGTGCAATTCCCCGAAAAACCGGAGAAACCGCGGCCGCTCCCCTTGTGTGCCTTGCGATGAACTGTTAGGTTACTTTTTAATTCATGTCGTCCCAGCTAGATCGGGTTACGACATTGAAGAGAATCGCTGAACCCAACCCCCGATAGGAGACGACGATGCGCAAGTCGCGCAAGATCATCCTGTCCATCGCCGGAGCCGCGACCCTCGCGGTGTCGGCCTCCATGGCGGCCCTCGCATGGGGCCACGGCTACACCTCCGACCCGCCCTCCCGCTCGGCGCTGTGCGCCAGCGGGGAGGTCACCAACTGCGGGGCCATCTCCTACGAGCCCCAGAGCGTCGAGGGCCCCAAGGGCTTCCCGGCGGCCGGACCCGCGGACGGCGAGATCTGCTCCGCGGGCCACGACACCTTCGCCGAACTCGACGACCCGCGCGGCGGCAACTGGCCCACCACCTCGGTGAGCGCCGGCCCGAAGACCTTCACGTGGACGATGACCGCGCGCCACTCCACCGCCACGTTCGACTACTACATCACCAACGCGAACTACGACCCGGCGCAGCCGCTCACCCGCGCGGACCTCGGGCTCACCCCGATCGCGTCGTTCAACATGGGCGGGGCCCAGCCCGACCACACCATGACGCAGACCGTGACGCTCCCGTCCCGCACCGGCCAGCACCTGGTCCTCGCGGTCTGGAACATCGCGGACACCGCGAACGCCTTCTACTCCTGCATCGACGTCGACTTCGGCGGCGGCGGCTCGGGCGACCCGTCCGACCCGCCGACCTCCACCGACCCCGGCACCGGTGAGGGCTGCTCGGCCGCGGCCTGGGCCGCCGCCTCGGTGTACACCGGCGGCAGCAAGGTGACCCACAACGGCATCGCCTACACCGCCTCCTGGTGGACGCAGGGCGAGGAGCCCGGCACCACCGGCGAATGGGGGGTCTGGAAGCAGACCGCCACCTGTTAGCCAACCTCCGCACAAGTCCACGGGCCGCCGGATCCCCCCCCCCCGGTATCAGGCGGCCCGTGGCGCGCGTCTCCCTTGACACGCAGGGGAGGCGCGGATACGGTTGTCCGGTCCTTGTTCCCGACGTTAGGCACTCACTTGAAGCTCTAGGTCGTAGACATCGCGCCGCCACGTCTCTGCGCACGTGCACGGTGTGTCTTCGATCAAGAGGGTGTCCTATTTCCGGGAACGATCCCTTTCCGCCATCAGGCGCGATGTCTCTCATGTGATCCCGTTCGACAACTCACCTGAGAGAGGTCTCCATGGCCACCACCTTCATCAACGTCCAGCAGCTGCGCTTCGCCTGGCCGGACGGCGACCGCGTCTTCGACGGCGTCGACGTCGTGTTCTCCGACGGCCGCACCGCCCTCGTCGGCGACAACGGGACCGGCAAGTCCACGCTCATGCGCCTGGTCGCCGGGCTCCTCACGCCCGAGTCCGGGTCGATCACCGCGTCGGGCCTCATCGAGTACCTGCCGCAGGAACTCCCGCTCCGCTTGGGCGACACCGTCGCCGACCTGCTCGGCATCGCCGACAAGCGCCGCGCGCTCCTGGCGATCGAGGCGGGCGACGCGGGGGAGGAGCACTTCGCCGCCATCGGCGACGACTGGGACTTCCTTGACCGCTCGCGGGTCGCGCTCGACGAGCTCGGCCTCGACCACGTGGGCTTCGAGCGGACCGTCGCGACCCTGTCCGGCGGCGAGTCGATGCTCGTGGGCCTGGCCGGGCGGCTCGTGCGCCGCCCGGACGTGCTCCTGCTCGACGAGCCGTCGAACAACCTCGACGCCTCCGCGCGGCAGCGCCTGTACCAGGCGATCCGCCGATTCGGCGGCACGCTCGTGGTCGTCAGCCACGACCGGGCGCTCCTGGAGCACGTCGACTCCGTCGCCGAGCTCTACAAGGGACGCATCCGCGTGTTCGACGGCAACTACAGCGCCTACGAGGCGGTCATCGCCGCCGAGCAGGAGGCCGCGGCCCGCGCCGTGCGCGACGCCAAGCAGGACTTGACGAGGCAGCGCAAGGAGCTGGTCGCCACCCGCATCCAGAACGACAAGGGCGCGTCGGCGTGGAAGCGCGAGCGCGACCGCGGCGGCACGCCGAAGATCCTCCTCAACGGCAAGAAGAACGCCGGGGAGGTCTCGTCGGCGAAGATCCTGCTCGCCAAGCAGGAGGACGTCGCCGAGGCCCGCGAGCGCCTCGACGCCGCCGAGGAGGCAGTGCGCGACGACGGCGGCATCAGCGTGGACCTGCCCGAGACGCACGTCTCGACGCACCGCGAGATCGCGCTCGTCGAGGGGCTCAAGGCCGGTGAGATCTACGGCGACGGCGTGGGTCTGCACCTGCGCGGGCCCGAACGGGTCGCCCTCACCGGCGACAACGGCTCCGGCAAGACCACGCTGCTGCGCGCGGTCGCCGCGGCCGCGCGGGTCCCGCACGGGTTCCTCACGCAGCGCCTGGAACTGCTCGACGAGGACGCCACGGTGCTCGACAACGTGCGCGCCGCCGCGCCCGAGGCCCCGCAGGCGCTCCTGCGGACCCGCCTGGCGCGCTTCGGGATGCGCGGCGACGCCGTGTTCCAGAAGGTCGGCACGCTCTCGGGCGGCCAGCGGCTGCGCGCAGCCTTGGCGACGGTGCTGTCCTCGCAGCCCGCGCCGCAGCTGCTGCTGCTCGACGAGCCGACGAACAACCTCGACATGTCCTCGACGCGCCAGCTTCAGCAGGCGCTCACCGCGTTCCAGGGCGCGCTGGTCGTGGTCAGCCACGACGAGGCGTTCCTGGACGGCATCGGGGTGACCCGCCGGGTCGGCCTGGTGCGCGGCGAGGGGATCGTCGAGGACGTGCCCGTCGCGGCGGTCTGAGCCCCGGGCCCGTGTCCCTGCGGACACGGGCCCGGAATCCCCGCCTCGGGGCGGCTCCGGGCCGATACTGGTCGGGCCGACCACGAAGGAGCGCCCATGCCGTCCCGCGCCGCCACCGCTTTGACCGCCTTCCTCGCCGCCGCCGCGCTGTCGGGCTGCGGGGGAGGCGAGGACGTCGCCGACGCCCCGGGCGGCACCTGGACCGCCGCGCTCGAACCGACCGCCGCCTGGGCCGACCTGGACCCGCAGGTGACCGGCACCGCCGACGTCAGCTCCACCGGGAGCACCTCGGTGCAGCTCGCGGTCGCCGGGCTGCGCCCGGACACCGCCTACATGGCGCACGTCCACGACGCCGCCTGCGACGAGGACCCGCCCGGCGGCGGCCACTGGCTCGCCGACCCCGACGGCGAGGACGCGGCCGGGAACATCATCGAGCTGTCGTTCACCACCGACGCCACCGGAACGGCCACGACCACCGAGTCCACCGACCTGGTCCCCGACGACCGCGCGAAGAGCATCGTCGTCCACGCCCCCGACGAGCTCGCCGAGGACGAAGGCGCCGACTCGAACCGGGTCCTGTGCGGGGACCTCACGGCAGAGTGAGGGCTGCTCGCGTGCGGGGCGGTGTCGGACCCCGCGGGCAGGATTGAAGTCGGGGGGTCCCCAGGGGTCCGATTTGCCGGGACGCTCCCGAACCGGGCCGCGGGTGCCACACCCGCGCATAATGCATGGCGCGCGGGCGCGCCGCCCAAGTATCCTTGCCTATCGTCATGCCCAGCAGCGTCCCGAAATCCCGTCCCAGCCTGCACGAGCGCGTCTCCGCGCTGCGCACGGCCGATCAGCGCGCCCTCCGGCGGCGCCTCCGGGAGGCCCGCGACCTCGACGGGCAGGCCCGCAGCGACGCGTTCGCGCGGCTCGAAGCCGACGTCGAGTCGAAGGAGGCCGCGCTCGCGGCCCGCGCGGCGGGCGTGCCGAAGATCGTCTACCCCGAAGAGCTGCCCGTCTCGCAGCGCAAGGACGACATCCTCGAAGCGATCCGCGACCACCAGGTCGTCATCATCGCGGGCGAGACCGGCTCGGGCAAGACCACGCAGATCCCGAAGATCTGCCTCGAACTCGGCCGCGGCGTGCGCGGCATGATCGGCCACACGCAGCCGCGGCGCATCGCCGCCCGCGCGGTCGCCGAGCGCATCGCCGAGGAGCTGGGCTCCCCGCTCGGGGAGGCCGTCGGCTGGAAGGTCCGCTTCACCGACCAGGTCTCCGACCACTCGTACGTCAAGCTCATGACCGACGGCATCCTGCTCACCGAGATCCAGCACGACCGGCTCCTGAGCGCCTACGACACGATCATCATCGACGAGGCCCACGAGCGCAGCCTCAACATCGACTTCATCCTGGGCTGCCTCAAGCAGATCCTCCCCAAGCGCCCCGACCTCAAGGTCGTCGTCACCTCCGCGACCATCGACCCCGAGCGGTTCGCCAAGCACTTCGGAAGTGAAGCCAAGCCCGCGCCGATCCTCGAAGTCTCCGGTCGCACCTACCCCGTCGAGGTCCGCTACCGGCCCCTGCGCGACGAGGAGGGCGACGAGGACCGCGACCAGACCGACGGCATCCTCGACGCCGTCAACGAGCTGTCGCGCGCCGGGGACGGCGACATCCTCGTGTTCCTCTCCGGCGAGCAGGAGATCCGCGACACCGCCGACGCCCTCGAAAAGGCCAAGCTGCGCCACACCGAGATCGTCCCGCTCTACGCGCGACTCTCCGCCGAGGAGCAGCACCAGGTCTTCCGGCCCCACACCGGCCGCCGGATCATCCTGTCCACCAACGTCGCCGAGACTTCCCTGACGGTCCCCGGCATCCGCTACGTCGTCGACGCCGGGTACGCGCGCATCTCCCGCTACTCCGCCCGCACGAAGGTCCAGCGCCTCCCCATCGAGCCGATCAGCCAGGCCAGCGCCAACCAGCGCGCCGGGCGCTGCGGCCGCGTCGCCGAGGGCATCTGCATCCGCCTGTACTCCGAAGAGGACTTCAACGCCCGCCCGGAGTTCACCGACGCGGAGATCCTGCGCACCAACCTCGCGTCCGTCATCCTCCAGATGACCGCGGCGAAGCTCGGCCGCGTCGAGACGTTCCCGTTCGTCGACGCCCCCGACTCGCGGAACATCAAGGACGGCATGGACCTCCTGGTGGAGCTGGGCGCGCTCGAAGACGTGCGCTCAGGCGAGCGGCGCCTGACGAAGGCCGGGCGCGACATCGCGCGCCTGCCGATCGACCCGCGCCTGGCCCGCATGATCCTCCAGGCCCGCGAGGAGGGCTGCGTCCACGAGGTCGCCGTCATCACCGCGGCGCTGTCCATCCAGGACCCGAAGGAGCGCCCGGCGGACAAGCGGGCGCAGGCCGACCAGTCGCACGCCCGGTTCAACGACCCGGACTCGGACTTCTCGGCGTTCCTGAACCTGTGGCGGTACCTCGAAGGGGAGCGCCGCTCGCGCTCGTCGAGCTCCTTCCGCCGCATGTGCAAGCAGGAGTACCTGCACTACCTGCGCATCCGCGAGTGGCAGGACCTGGTGCGCCAGATCCAGGGGGTCCTCAAGTCCCTGAAGATCCCGACCCAGCCCACCGAGCCCGTGCCGGACGCGAAGCGCATCCACACCGCGCTCCTCGCCGGGCTCCTCTCGCACATCGGCGTCAAGGAGGCCGACACCCGCGAGTACCTGGGCGGGCGCAACGCGAAGTTCGCGATCTTCCCCGGCTCGGGCCTGGCGAAGAAGCAGCCGCGGTGGGTCGTCGCCGGGGAGCTCGTGGAGACCAGCCGCCTGTGGGGCCGCGTCGTCGCGAAGATCGAGCCCGAATGGGTCGAGCCGCTCGCGCAGCACCTCGTCAAGCGCACGTACTCGGAACCCCACTGGGCCAAGCGCTCCGGCGCGGTCATGGCCTTCGAGCGCGTCACCCTCTACGGCGTGCCGATCGTGGCCCGCCGCAAGGTCAACTTCGGACGGATCGACCCCGAGACGAGCCGCGAGCTGTTCATCCGGCACGCGCTCGTCCAGGGCGAGTGGGAGACCCACCACAAGTTCCTCGCCCGCAACCTCGCGAAGATCACCGAGGTCGAGGAGCTGGAGAGCCGGGTCCGCCAGCGCGGCCTCCTCGCCGACGAGCAGACCCTCTTCGACTTCTACGACGAGCGCGTCCCCGCCGATGTCGTCTCCGGCCGCCACTTCGACACGTGGTGGAAGCGCCAGCAGGACAAGACCCTCCTCGACTTCGACGAGGCGCTGCTGCTCGGCGACCGCGCCGAGGCCGTCGCCGCCGACGACTACCCCGAGGTGTGGACCTCCGAAGGCGCCGACCTCGAACTGGACTACGAGTTCGAGCCCGGCTCGGCCCGCGACGGCGTCACCGTCGCCGTCCCGCTCCCGGCGCTCCAGCAGCTCGACCAGGACGCGTTCACCTGGCAGGTCCCGGGCCTGCGCGCCGAGTTCGCCGAGGCGCTCATCAAGAGCCTCCCGAAGTCCCTGCGCCGCAGCTTCGTCCCGGCCCCCGACTTCGCGAAGGCCGCCGTCGCCCGCATGGCCCCGGCCCCCGGCCGGCCCATGATGGCCGCGCTCGCCGACACGCTCAAGTCGATGACGAACGTGCACGTCCCGTTCGACGCGTTCGACCTCACGAAGGTCCCCGGGCACCTGCTCGTGACCTTCCAGGTCAAGGACGAGGACGGCGCGGTCCTCGCCGAGGGCAAGGAGCTCGGAGCGCTCCAGCGCCAGCTCGCCCCCAAGACCGAGGAAGCGGCCGCCGAGGCGTTCGACCTCGAACGCACCGGACTCACCACCTGGGACTTCGAGGCGCTCCCGAAGCTCCACGAGACCCCGCGCAAGGGCTACACCGCGAAGGCGTACCCCGCGCTCACCGACGAGGGCGCCACCGTCGGCGTCAAGGCCTTCCCCGACGCGGGCTCGCAGGCCGCGAACATGTGGGCCGGGACCCGGCGCCTGCTGCGCCTGAACTGCCCCGACCCGCACCTGAAGGAAGTCCTCACCCGCAACGAGCAGCTCGCGCTCGCCACCGGGCCGTACGCGAACGTCGACGCGCTCCTGGCCGACTGCGTGCGCACCGTCCTCGACAAGGTCCTCATCGAAGGCGGCGGCCCCGCCTGGGACCGGGCCGGGTTCGAGGCGCTCCTCAAGCGCGCCCGCCCCGAGGTCGCCGGGGAGTCCCCGGCAGTGGCCCGCAAGGCCGCCGCGGTCCTCACCGAGGCCCGCAACGCCGCGCGCCTCCTCGAAGGCAAGTTCGACTTCACGATGCTCGCCGCGATGAGCGACATGCGCCGCCAGCTCGAAGGGCTCACCGGCGCCGACGGGTTCGTCGGCGCGACCGGCTGGTGGCGCCTGGACGACCTCCTCCGCTACGTCAAGGGCATCGCCTACCGCGCCACCCGCGTCGTCGCCGACGTCAACGGCGACAAGGGGAAGATGGACGTGATCCACTCCCTGGAAGCCGAGCGCGACGCCCTCGCCCGCTCCCGCCCCGCGGCCCTGCGCACCGGCGAGGGCCGCGAGGTCAGGTGGATGCTCGAAGAGCTCCGCATCTCCTTCTTCGCGCAGCAGCTCGGCACCCGCTACCAGATCTCCGAGAAACGCATCAGGAAACTCCTCCAGACGCTGTAATCGGCCTGCACACGGCCGCGAATCCTGGAATTGTCGTACCCGGGGGACATCATCGACCTCTGAACGCCATCCCAGGAGGAGTCGTGCCGCATTCCACCGACTACGCCATCGAGACCGAGGGCATCACCAAGCACTTCGGCGACCTCGTGGCCGTCGACCACATCGACCTGAACGCCCGCACCGGGACCGTGCTCGGCGTCCTCGGCCCCAACGGCGCCGGGAAGACCACCATGGTCCGCATGCTCGCCACCCTCTCCCAGCCCACCGCCGGGACCGGCCGCGTCGGCGGCTACGACATCGTCGAGCACGCCCCCGAAGTCCGCTCCCTCATCGGGCTCACCGGCCAGTTCGCGGGCATCGACGAACTGCTCACCGGCGAGGAGAACCTCCGCTTCATCGGCCGCCTCCTCGGCATGCACACCAGGGACGCCAAGGCCCGCGCCCGCGAGCTGCTCGCGCAGTTCAACCTCGCCGACGCCGCAGACAAGCCCGCGAAGGCCTACTCCGGCGGCATGCGCCGCCGCCTCGACCTCGCCGCGAGCCTCGTCGGCCGCCCAAAGATCCTGTTCCTCGACGAGCCCACGACCGGGCTCGACCCGCGCGCCCGCGGCGAACTCTGGGGCCTCGTCCGCGACCTCGTCGCCGACGGCACCACCGTCCTCCTCACCACCCAGTACCTCGAAGAGGCCGACCAGCTCGCCCACGAGATCGCCGTCATCGACCACGGCCGCGTCATCGCCACCGGCACCCCCACCCAGCTCAAGGCCAAGATCGGCGGCCAGACCCTCCGCATCCAGCCCGAGGACCACGGCCAGCTCGACGCCCTCCGGAGCCTCGTCGCCGAGCGCTTCCCCGACCTCGAACCCATGGTCGAAGCCGGAGCGATCACCATCGGCGTCAACGACGACGGCGTCATGCCGACCCTCGCCGCCGACCTCCGCGACCGCGGCATCGCGCTCACCGAGTTCCACCTCGGCCTCTCCAGCCTCGACGAGGTCTTCCTGACCCTCACCGGCCGCCGCACCGAAGAGGACACCGACGACAGCGAGGAGGAGGCCAAATGACCGCCGCAACCATCGAGGCCCCCGCGCCCGCGCTCGGCCGCCCCGGCCTCGGCGCCACCATCAGCCAGACCCTCTCGATGGCCTGGCGCCAGATGGTCCGCATCAAGCACAACCCGTTCGAACTCGTCGACCTCAGCCTCAGCCCGATCATGTTCCTGCTGCTGTTCGTCTACGTCTTCGGCGGCCAGATGGCCGGATCCACCTCCGACTACCTGCAGTACGTCCTCGGCGGCCTCATCGCCCAGAACGCCATCTTCCTCACCATGTACACCGGCACCGGCATCAACGCCGACCTCCGCAAGGGCGTCTACGACCGCTTCCGGTCCCTGCCCATCGCCAGGTCCGCGCCCCTCGCCGGGAAGATCTTCGCCGACATGTTCAAGCAGGTCTGGTCCGTGGTCATCATGGTCGGCCTGGGCCTGCTCATGGGCTTCGAGCTGCGCAGCGTCGGCTACGCGTTCCTGGCGACGCTCGTGCTCGTGGTGTTCGCGCTGGCGATCTCGTGGGTCTCGGTGCTCATGGGCGTGGTCGCCGACTCCGAGGAGAAGGTGCAGATCTACGCGTTCGTCATCATCATGCCGCTGACGTTCACGTCGAGCGCGTTCGTCGACATCAACACGATGCCGGGGTTCATGCAGGCGTGGGCGAAGGTCAACCCGGTCACGCACCTCGCCGACGCGATGCGCGGCCTGCTGTCGTACGGCCCGGTCGCCGAGCCGCTCATGTGGACGTTCGTGTGGGCGGTGGTGATCTTCGCGGTGACGGCCCCGCTCGCGATGCGCGCCTACCGCCGCAAGATGGTCTAGCGCAAGGGAAAAGGCCCGGCCGAACGGCCGGGCCCTGCCTGCGTTCAGACCTTCGCGAGGACCTTCGGCGCCACCGGTTCCACCCGCTTCGGCCGGTGCTGGAGCTGGGCCAGGAGGGTCGCGCCGAGCGCCACGGCGAAGCCGAGGGTCTGCCACACGGTGAACGTCTCGCCCGCGAGGAGCCAGCCCACGGTGGCGGCCGTGAGCGGCGAGAGCAGGCCCAGGAAGCTCAAGGGCACCACCGAGAGCCGCCCGATGCCGCGGAACCACAGCCAGTAGCCCAGGGCCGTGTTGACCACGCCGAGGTACAGGTAGCCGAGGACGTTGGTGCCCGTCAGCTCCGGGACGCCGCCTTCGACGAGGAGCGCGAGCGGGGCGAGCAGCAGGCCGCCCGCGGTGAGCTGCCAGCCCGCGAGGGCCGCGGGCCCGGCGCTGCGCGGCAGGCCCCACTTCTTGGTGAGCACCACGGCGGTCGCCATCGAGACCGCGCCGCCGACGCCCGCGAGCGCCCCGGTCAGGTCGAGCCGGGCCTGCGCGGTGAGGACCACCATCGACACGCCCGCGACGCCCGCGATGCCGAGCACCCACGTGCGCAACGGAACCCGCGTGTGGAGCACCAGCATCGTCATCCCCGCGGTCACGAGGGGCCCGACCGCGCCGAGGACGGCCGCGACGCCGCCGGGGAGCCGGTACGTGGCGATGAACAGGAACGCGAAGAACACCGCGATGTTCAGCAGGCCGATGACGGCGGACTTCCACCACCACGACCCGCGCGGCAGCTTTCGTGCCAGGAGTATGAGCAGGAGCCCGGCGGGCAGGGCCCGCAGGAGCGCGGTGAGGAGCGGGCGCTCGGCGGGGAGGAACTCGGTGGTGACGAAGTACGTGGTGCCCCACATGACCGGTGCGAGGGCGGTGAGCAGGAGGTCCTTGGTGCTGCGGTTCATGACGCTTCCTTCGAAGTAGCTTGGCTGAAATTAGCTTACATCAAACTAGCTTAGAGTCAAGATACTTGAGGTAGAGTTGGATCACCGCCAGGGACTTGCCCGGCGCCCGCGCAGGTAGGGGAGAATACGGCCATGACAGACGACGCCGTGGACCGCATCATCGGCCAGTGGCACCGCGAGATGCCCGAGCTCGAACTCGACTCGATGGCGCTGTTCGGCCGCATCCACCGCATCTCCCAGAAGCTCGGCGCGCGCCTCCACGCGCTGCGCTCGGAGCAGGGCCTGGGCCGCAACGAGTTCGACGTCCTCGCCACGATCCGCCGCTCCGGCGAGCCGTTCACGCTCTCGCCCAAGGAGATCAGCGCCGCCATGATGCTCTCCTCAGGCGGCCTCACCGGCCGCCTCGACAAGCTGGAGGCATCCGGGTTCATCGAGCGCCTGCCCGACCCCGGCGACCGCCGCGGCATCAAGGTCCGCATGACGCCGCTGGGCCGCGAGGTCATCGAGGAGTCCGTGCGCATCGGCATCGCCGCCCAGAACGAGGCCCTCGCCCCGCTCACGGCGAAGGAGCGCGACCAGCTCGGCGCGCTCCTCCGCAAACTCCACGCGGGCTTCGAGGACCAGCCCTTCGACTAGCCCGTATCGTCTAGGGCCGCATGTCGATCTGGTAGTCGAAGTCGTAGATGACGACCGGCGCCGGGGGAGTCCGGTCCGGCTCCGGCTGCGGGAGGGGCTCCGGCGCGGGCGGCGTCAGCTCCTTCCAGCGCGCGAGCGCGGTCCGCATCGTCTCGGGCCCGAACGGGCCGTGCTCCGCGGCCTCGTCCTCGGTCAGGAAGCCCTGCGCCGCTTCGGCGCACAGCCGCGCGACCTCGGCGAGGTCCCGCACCTGCGCCCGCGCCCACCAGTAGTCCCCGGGCTCGCCGTGGCCCGGCACCACGACCGGCGGCTTCCAGCCCAGCAGGTGCTCGACGGCCTGCGGCCACTCGATCGGGAAGGCCGACGAGTAGGACGGCGGCGCGCCCTGCTCCAGCAGGTCCCCGGCGAACAGCACGCCCGCGTCGGGCACCTCCACGACCATGTCGTTGTCGCTGTGCGCGGGCCCGACCTGCCGCAGCACCACGGTGCGCCCGCCGAGGTTCAGCCCGACCGCGCCCTGCACGCGGCAGTTCGGCGGCACCAGCCGCGAGGCCCCCATCTGCCGGGCCTCCTCCTCGCGCCCGTCGAGCCGGTACTTCGCGACCCACTTGCGGCGCTGCTCGTCGCCGAACCGCACGTAATGCGCACCGTCGGCCACGGCCCACACCGAGGACTCGCCGAACGCCGACGTCCCGAACCAGTGGTCGAAGTGGTCGTGCGTGTACGCGACCTGCCACGGCAGGTCGGTCAGCTCCCGGATCGCCGTGGCGAACGCGAATCCGGCCTCGGCGCTGATCCCGGTGTCGATCACCAGGCAGCAGTCGTCCCCGACGACCAGTCCCAGGGTCTGGTCCAGTTCCTCCAGCCGCCGCGCCCACACGCGGTCGGCCACTTCGATCCAGCGGTCGCTCATGCCCGCAATGGTATGCGGCGCGCACCCCTCCCGGCGGGGCCGCCGGAGAGCGATCTCCGAGGCCGATCTACCTTCACTGAGGATCATTTCCAATTGGCGCCGAACATGCGTCAAGATCGATACACATGCGAGCCGTAATATGATGCAAGTCCTGATTTATCCCCTGCTCAGGACACGAACGGATCACGGATCGACCCACATGTCTCTTTTCGCGGCCGTGTTAGTTTCGGGGGGAATACGAACCCCCTCCCGTGTACGAAGGAGTACCACCCTTATGCACCTCAGTCGTCGTGGCCTGCTGTACGGATCGGCGGGCGCCGCCGCGGTGTCGCTGGCCGGGTGCGGCGCGGGCGAGGAGTCCGCTTCGCTGACCGGCTTCACCGGCATCTCGATGCCCACCGACACCTCCGAGCGGTGGGTGATCGAGGGCAAGGCGCTGGAGTCCAACCTCAAGGGCCTCGGGTACGACGTCATCCACCAGAACGCCAAGGACGTCGTCGAGGACCAGATCGCGCAGATCCAGTCCATGGTCGACGAGGGCGTGGAGTTCCTCGTCATCGCCGCCATCGACAACACCTCCCTCGGCCAGGTCCTCGCCGACGCGAAGGACAAGGGCGTCACCGTCATCGCCTACGACCGCCTCATCCTCGAAACCCCCGACGTCGACTTCTACGCCTCGTTCGACAACTACCAGGTCGGCGTCCTCCAGGCGACGCACATCATCGACCGGCTCGGCATGCGCGACAACCCGGGCCCCTTCAACATCGAGCTGTTCTCCGGCGACCTCGGCGACAACAACTCGCAGTACTTCTTCATGGGCGGCCTCGACACCCTTGAGAGCTTCATCTACGAAGGCAAGGTCCTCATCCCCTCGGGCCAGACCGAGCAGGAGCCGACCGCGACCGCGGGCTGGAGCGGCGACGTCGCCCAGACCCGCATGAGCGACCTGCTCGGCGAGTTCTACGACGACGACGAGACCGAGCTGCACGCGGTCCTGTCCCCCTACGACGGCATCAGCCGCGGCGTGGTCGCCGCGCTGGTGGACGCCGACTACGAACCCGGCACCGGCGGCTTCCCCGTCGTCACCGGGCAGGACGCCGAGGCCGCCTCGGTCAAGGCCATCAAGGACGGCACCGGCCAGACCGAGACCGTCTTCAAGGACACCCGCCAGCTCGCCCACACCGTCACCGACATGGTCAAGGCGATCGTCGACGGCGGCGACCCGGAGGTCAACGACCTCGGCACCTACGACAACGGCTTCAAGTTCGTGCCCTCGCTCCTCCTGGAGCCCGTGGACGTCACCGCCGACAACTACAAGGAGGTCATCGTCGACAGCGAGTACCTCACCGAAGACCAGATCGACGCCGGAGAGGCGTAGCCTCCCCGTCGCGTTCGGAGCGCGGCCGGACCCCTTCGCGGGTCCGGCCGCTTCCGTTTCGCCCGATCCGCCGGATGTACTCAGGACGATCCGGAACGCCTGCGTCGCACCAGGTGACGGCCGCTCCGTTACGAGATCGTTATGCGACCCTTCTTCGGGTTGCTGCGTGTCTCATTTGGTACGGTGCCCGGACCGGTCGCGCTCAACCCCCGACCGCCGGCGCCCTGACTACCCCCCAACCCAACAGTCATCTACTTAGGAGAGACATGAACCGTACCCTCAAGCGGGTGCTCGGACTGGCCGGCAGCGCCGTCCTGGGCCTCGCCGGAGCGGTCACCTTCGCCTCCGCAGCCCAAGCCCACCACCCTGAGATCACCGGCAACGCCGTCTGCATCGACGGCAGCTGGAACGTGACCTGGGACGTCGCGCTGGTCGGGCCGGTTGACGGCAAGATCACCGACATCAACCCCACCGAGCCCGCGATCGACGGCACCCTTCAGGAGGGCGCCACCGGAAAGAACTTCACCGGCACCCAGATCTACCCCGGCACCGCGACTGAGGCCAGCATCAATGTCTCGGCTGTGTGGTACGAGGGCGAGCGGAACGAGATCAGCGACTCCAGGGACGGGCACGTTGTCTTCCAGGGCACCTGTGCCGAGACGCCTGAAGAGCCCACTCCTGAGGTCAGCGCCAATGCGATGAGCGACTGCTTCGGTCTCTACGTCGTCGTCGGCAACAACACCGAGGCGCTCGCCGAGATCACCATCACCCCGAGTGCCGGGGAAGCCGTCACCGTGACCCCCGAGGTCGGCGAGCCGTACGAGCAATACTTCCCGGTCGAGGACACCGAGGCCGGCCTGACGGTCACCGTCACCACCGAAGAAGGCGAAGTCGGGGTCTTCACCTGGAACACTGAAGAGCTCAATTGCGACTGGGGCTTCGTCTACGACACCTGTGACGGCCTTGAGTTCGAGCTGACCATCCCCGAGAACGGGGAGGAAACCACCTTCACCTTCACCACCAGCAACGGTGGCGAGCCGATCGTCGTGGTCGTCGCCCCGGGCACGACCGAGACCGTGGTAATCCCGGCCGTGGACAACGCCGAGTTCTCGGTCCACTACGTCATCTCGACGCAGAAGGACGAGTATGAGGGCGAGATCCCTTGGGTCCCCTGCGACGAGGAGACCCCCAGCGAGTCGCCTTCGCCGAAGCCCGAACTCCCCAAGACCGGTAGCTCGCTCTCGATCATGATCGGCTCGGCCGCCGCGCTCATCGTGGCCGCCGGCGTGATCTTCTTCCTGATGCGCCGCCGCCGCGCCGCGCAGGACTGGTAGTCACACCCGAAGGGGTACGGACTCCGGTAGAAGCTGAATAGGTCAGGGGCCCCGCAGCGGAAGCTGCGGGGCCCTTGCCGTTCCCTTCGCTAAGCCACGCCCGCGAGCCGCAGCAGCGCCGTCGTCGCGGCCGCCGCGACGACGACCAGCGCGAGCGGCGCCTTCCGCCACGCGAGCACGCCGCCGACGAGCACGCCCGCGGGGAGCGCCCAGCCCGCGAAGCCGCCGTCGACCAGGAGCGCCGCGGTCACCGCGAGCGCCAGCAGCACCACGGTCGCACCGGCGCGGATGACCTGCTCGGCATGGTCGGAGAGGGTCATGCGCCGCCGCAGCAGCGGGCCCGAGAGGCGGATCAGGTAGGTCCCGGCCGCCAGCGCCAGGATCGCGATCATCATCGTCATGCCGCCGCCTCCTCGTTCCGGTTCGCGCCCTTCCACATCACCACGAGCCCGACGAGCGCCAGCAGCACCGGCACGCCCGCGGGCAGGAGGAAGCTGGTGGCGAGGGCGACCGCGGTGCCGAGGACCCCGGCCGCGAGGGTGCGGCGGTCGCGCAGGTTCGGCATGATGATGGCGAGCATGATCGCGGGCAGGGCCGCGTCGAGGCCGAGGGCCTTCGGGTCGGCGATGAACTGCCCCGCGAACGCGCCGAGGACGCTCCCGAGGTTCCAGATGACGAACAGGCTCACGCCGACGGTCCAGTACGCGTGGCGGGCCCGCCGCCGGTCGTCCCCGGCCGCGAGTGCGAACGCCGCGGAGTGGTCCACGAGCAGGTGGGTGCCGATGAGCTTGGCGCGCAGGGAGGTCCAGTAGACGTCGCCGACGGCCATGCCGTAGGGGACGTGCCGCAGGTTGAGGACCAGGCCCGCGGCGACGCCCGCGAGGAGGCCGCCGCCCGCGGTCATGATCCCCATGGTCGCGAACTGGGAGGCGCCCGCGAACACGAAGAGGGACATGGCCGTCGACTGCCACCAGGGGACGCCCTGCGAGGTCGCGATCGCCCCGAAGGACACCCCGACGATGAACAGCCCGGCGTCGAGCGCTGCGATGTCGCGCAGCAGGCCCCGGTCGAGGCGCTTGAGGATTCTGAAGGGCATCGCCGAAGTATGCCCCGGCGCGGGCGCCGTGAACAAACGTTCAAGGGCGCGCCCGGCGATGCCGGACGCGCCCTTGAAACACGTTGTCTAACAACGCTTTAGACCTCGTAGTAGAGATCGAACTCGTGCGGGGTCGGGCGGAGGCGGATCGGGTCGATCTCGTTCTCGCGCTTGTAGCTGATCCAGGTCTCGATCAGGTCGGGGGTGAACACGCCGCCCTCGGTGAGGAAGTCGTGGTCGGCCTCCAGGTTGTCGAGCACCTTGTCGAGCGAGCCGGGGACCTGCTGGATGTCGCCGTACTCCTCCGGGCCGAGCTCGTACAGGTCCTTGTCGACCGGCGCCGGCGGCTCGATCTTGTTCTTGATGCCGTCCAGGCCCGCCATGAGCATGGCGGAGAACGCCAGGTACGGGTTGCTCGACGGGTCCGGCACGCGGAACTCGACGCGCTTGGCCTTGGCGTTGGAGCCGGTGACCGGGATGCGGGTGCACGCGGAGCGGTTGCGCTGCGAGTACACGAGGTTCACGGGGGCCTCGAAGCCCGGCACGAGGCGGCGGTAGGAGTTCACGGACGGGTTCGTGAACGCCAGGAGCGACGGGGCGTGCCGCAGCAGGCCGCCGATGTAGTGGCGGGCGGTGTCCGAGAGGCCCGCGTAGCCGGTCTCGTCGTAGAACAGCGGCTCGCCGTTGGCCCACAGCGACTGGTGGGTGTGCATGCCCGAGCCGTTGTCGCCGAACAGCGGCTTCGGCATGAAGGTCACGGTCTTGCCGGCCTGGGTGGCGGTGTTCTTGATGATGTACTTGAACTTCTGCACGTCGTCGCCGGAGTGCAGCAGCGTGTCGAAGCGGTAGTTGATCTCCGACTGGCCCGCGGTGCCGACCTCGTGGTGGGCGCGCTCGATGGTGAGGCCGCCCTCGATGAGGTTGGTGACCATGCGGTCGCGCAGGTCCGCGAAGTGGTCGACGGGGCCGACCGGGAAGTACCCGCCCTTGTGGCGCGGCTTGTAGCCGAGGTTCCCGCCGGGCTCGTCGGCGCCGGTGTTCCAGGCGCCCTCGACCGAGTCGATCTCGTAGAAGGCCTGGTTCGCGGTCTGGTCGAAGCGGATCGAGTCGAAGATGTAGAACTCGGCCTCGGCCCCGAAGTACGCGGTGTCGGCGATGCCGGAGCCGGCCAGGTACTGCTCGGCCTTCTTCGCGACGTTGCGCGGGTCGCGGCTGTAGGCCTCGCGGGTGAAGGGGTCGTGCACGAAGAAGTTGAGCGCCAGGGTCTTCTGCTCGCGGAACGGGTCGACGAACGCGGTCGCCACGTCCGGCAGGAGCAGCATGTCCGACTCGTGGATCTCTTGGAAGCCGCGGATCGACGAGCCGTCGAACGCGAGGCCCTCTTCGAGGAGGTCGTCGTCGAAGGACTCGGCCGGGATGTTGAAGTGCTGCATGACGCCGGGCAGGTCGCAGAAGCGGACGTCGATGAACTTCACGTCGTTGTCGCGGACGTAGCCGAGGAGCTCTTCAGGGCTGGAGAACACGAAGGTATTCCTCTCGGTAGGTGAGGTGCCGGGAGGACCGTGGCGCGGCCCCGCCCAGCGGGTCCCGGAACGTCGATCACCCGGTCCGGTCGGGCCGACCTCGCTGTCGACGCCTAAGCTTATTAGGCGAAACGCTAACCGCGATCAATTGCCTCACCGTAAATCAATTGTTTCGCGCATGTTACTTGCAAAATGCGGGCCTGTTCACAATCGGTCGAAACCACAGCTCAGACCGGTGCGATCACTGGCAATCGGGGCGAGTCGTAGACTCGCGCCATGACGAGCGAACGCGGTGCGAAGACCCCCGAAACCACCGGCTCCGGACAGGAGCTGGCCTCCATCAGCCTGCGCTTCCTCGCGCTGGTCATCGACTGGGTCGCGTGCCTGATCCTCTCCTACCTCCTCCAGTGGGCCGGCGTCGAGCCGCCGCTCGTCGCCGGGGCCGACCTGCTCCCCTCCGGGCTGTTCCTGCTCTACACCGCGGTCGCGCTGGCGGCCGGGACGCAGACGCTCGGCATGGCGCTCATGCACATCGCGTGCATCGACGCCGACACGGGAGCGCGCCTGCCGCTGTGGCGGTCGATCCTCCGCGCGGTCCTGCTCTCGCTCGTGCTCCCGGCGCTCACGGCGATCGTGCACCCGTACAACCGCGGCCTCCACGACCTCGCGGCCGGGTCGGTGGTCCTCCGCGTCCCGCGCGAGAGCTAGGTCCGCTGCATCCACTTGACGAGCACCGCCGAGGGCACCGGGTAGGCGCCTTCGCGCCGGGCCCGGTCGGCCACCTCCTGGTCGGAGGAGACGACGATGACGGGCCTGCCCTCGGGTTCGACCCGCGCCAGCTCCACCACCACGTCGTCGGCGATCTGCCCCTTGGCGCTGAACAGGACCCGCACGCCGCGCGCGGACGGCTTCGCGCCGAAGATCGCGTCGGCGCCGTCGAAGACCACGGTCACCTCCGCGTTCGTCTGCGCCGCCGCCGCGCCCAGGCCCTGCACGAGCCGGTTGCGCTGCTGCTCCAGCGTGAGCGTCTCGCCCCACGCGGAGATCGTCACGTTGTAGCCGTCGACGATGAGGTGCGGGTTCGGCAGCGACAGGAGGTGGTCGAGGCGCTGCGGGTCGGCCTGGCCGAGCCCGCGCGAGCCCTCGAAGGGCCGCTCCTCGGGGTCGTCGCAGTACTCCTCGGCGATGTAGTCCGCGGGCCGGTCGTCGACCGGTTCGAGCCCGAGCTCGCGCCGCAGGCCCGTGGCCGCACCCGAGAGGGTCTCCATGAGCAGCCACAGGCGCGCCGACGCGAGCCGCTCGGCCTCCTTGTCGGCCTTGCGGACCCGGTCCAGCTGCTCCCGCAGGGACTCCACTTCGGATTCAAGGCGGCGGCGCTCGGAGCGCCGCTCGGTCTCGGCGTGCTTGAGGCGCCCCTTCTCGGCGGCGAGGTCCCCGGCGGCCTTCGCGGCCCGCTCCTCGGCGTCCCGCAGGTCCTTGCGGGCCCGCCGCAGCTCCTCCTGGAGCGTCGCCGCGGCCGTCCGCTGGTCGGCGAGCGCGCCGCGGAGCTTCCCGTTCTCCTTCTCCAGCGACGCGAGCTTCCGCTGCCCCGCCTCGTCCGGCGCCGCTGGCGCCGCCGGGACGTCGGGCGCGTCCGGGATCGCGTCCACCGCCGAGGCGATCAGGTCCCGCCACCCGTCCGGGCGCAGCAGGTACGTCAGCGCCGCGACCTCCACGGGGTCGGCCATCGGCGACACCGCCCCGCCCTCGCCGATCGCCGCCACCAGCGGCGAATCGGTCGACGCGAGCACTTCTGCGAGCCCGGCCCGGAACTCCTCGTCCCGGTCCAGGGCCGCCGCGATCTCGCCGCGGGCCAGCTTGGCGCGCTTGGGAGGACTGAACTTCATGAAGCGCCGCAGCCGGGCGGGCACCCGCCCGGGGACGAGCCCCGGCATCGCGACCGCCGCGATCTCCACGGCCCGGCGCCGCACCGGCTCGGTCAGGAACACGATCGGGCCGGGCTCGGACCGTTCGGCCGGATCCCCCTCGCCCGAGCCGTCGTCGCCGGCCCCCGCGGAGGCCGACGCCTCCGGCAGGCCGGCGTCGGGCCCGGGCCCGCTGGTCTCGTCGCCGCTGCTCATAGGCACCAGTGTGCCATCGCCGTCACAGCCCGGAACTGGCGACCGCGCCTCTTCACCCCCCGCTCATCCGGGATCGCCGCGCCCGACCGCGGGGCGTGGCAGACTGGTCCGATCTTGGCTTCTTCCTCTCCCTGAAGGGAGGGGATTTCCGCCCATTGCTGGGAGGTGTTTCCTGTTTCAGCGACAGTTGCCCGCACGCTAGGAGCGTTTGGGTCTGACACCGTCTCCGCAGGCTGCAACGGCCAGCCCGGCCGCCAGAATGTTCTTCGCCGCGTTCACATCGCGATTCTCGGTATGCCCGCAGTCTTCGCTGGGGCAGGTGAAGGTCCGCGCGGTGAGCGGCATCGCTCGCTTCACAGTCCCGCAGGCGGAGCAGGTCTTGGTGGACGGGAAGAAACGGTCGACGGCGATCAGGTCGCGCCCATACCAGTCGGCCTTGTACTCGATCATGCGGCGGAACGTCGCCCAGGAGGCGTCGGCGATCGCGCGGGCGAGTGCGTGGTTCGACAGCATCCCGCGCACGCTCAGATCCTCGACCGCGATCACTTGGTTTTCGCGAACCAGTCGGGTGGTGAGCTTGTGCAGGACATCGATGCGTCGATCTGCAACTCGCGCGTGCGCGCGGGCCAGACGAATCTGGGCTTTCCGGTAGTTCGCGGAGCCTTTCTGTTTGCGCGACAAATCTTGCTGCCGCTGCTTGATCCTGGCGCGGTCGCGGCGCTCATGCCGCGGGTTGACGATGTGCTCGCCGGTCGAGAGCGTGAACAGGCTGGTGATCCCGGCATCGACGCCGACCGCCTCGGACCGCCTCGGCAGCGTTGGGACGTCTTCTGCGATCAGGAGGGACACGAACCAGCGGCCCGCGCTGTCGCGCGCGACCGTCACCGTGGACGGGTCGGCGCCATGCGGCAGCGGTCGGGACCACTTGATGCGCAGCGGCGTGTCCTGTTTCGCGAGCCGGAGCTCGCCGCCCCTGTATGTGAACGCGGACTTGGTGTACTCGGCCGATCCGGCCAGGACCCGTTTCCGCTTGAAGCACGGGTAGCCGGTGCGGCCCTCGAAGAACCCGGCGAATCCCTTCTGGAGATGCCGCAGCGCCTGCTGCAACGGGACCGAGGACACCTCGTTGAGGAAGTCAAGGTCCCTACGCCGCTTCCACTTCGTCAGCAGCGCCGAAGTCTCGACATACCCGACCCGTTCCTTGCGCCGGTACCAGGCCTTCGTGCGGGCGTCGAGCGCCTTGTTGTACACCAGGCGCACACACCCGAACGTCCGGGCCAGATTCGAGGCCTGCACGGGAGTCGGGTAGCACCGGTACCGGTACGCCCTATGCTTCACCCCGACAGCCATGTCTCACACAGTACAAAATTCAATGTAAGCTTCTGCGCCGAGGTCGCGCCGAACACGCTGTGGCGCTTCCCGATCCCGACCTGCTCAACAGGAGGATGAAGGGGGTCATGATGTGAGCCGGACACTGCTGGTGACCAACGACTTCCCGCCCCGCCGGGGCGGCATCCAGACCTTCGTGCACGGCATGGCGCTCCGGCTGCCCTCCGACGGCCTCGTCGTCTACACCTCGACCTCCCCGGGCTGGGCCGAGTTCGACGCCGCCCAGCCGTTCACCGTCGTCCGCGACCGCACCGCGATGCTCCTGCCCACGCCCCGCGTCGCCCGCGCCGTCACCGACCTCGCCCGCGAGCACCGCTGCGACCGCGTCTGGTTCGGCGCCGCCGCGCCCCTCGGGCTCCTCGCCGCGGACCTCAAGCACCGCACCGGGATCGAACGCGCCATCGCCCTCACCCACGGCCACGAGGTCGGCTGGGCCGCCATGCCCGGCACCCGCGGGCTCCTGCGCCGCATCGCCGCGTCGCTCGACGTCATGACCTACCTCGGCGACTACACGTACCGGCGCCTCGCCCCCGTCGCCGCCCCCTACACGCGCCTCGAACAGCTCACCTTCGGCATCGACACCGAGACGTTCCACCCCGGCGTCGACGGCACCCCGATCCGCGAACGCCACGGCCTCGGCGACCTTCCCGTCATCGTGTGCGTCTCGCGCCTCGTGCCCCGCAAAGGCCAGGACAAGCTCATCGCCGCGCTCCCGCACGTGCGCGAGCAGGTCGGCCGGGACGTCAGGCTCCTCATCGTCGGCCAGGGCCCCTACGAGTCGACGCTCCGCGCCGAGGCCCGCCGCCACGGCGTCGCCGACCAGGTCGTGTTCACCGGCGGGGTCCCCGAGCACGAGCTCGCCGCGCACTTCGCCGCCGGGGACGTCTTCGCGATGCCCTGCCGCACCCGCCGCCGCGGCCTCGACGTCGAAGGGCTCGGCGCGGTGTTCCTCGAAGCCGCCGCCACGGGCCTGCCCGTGATCGCCGGGGACTCCGGGGGCGCGCCCGACACGGTCCTCCACGACCGGTCCGGGTGGGTCGTCGACGGCCGCGACCTCGGCGAGATCGCCTACCGCCTCAGCCAGGTCCTGTCCGACCCGCTGCTCGCGCGCAAGCTCGGCGAGGCCAGCCGCGACTGGGCCCTCGCCGAGTGGACCTGGGAGCGCCAGGCCGGGCGCCTCGAAGGCATGCTCTACGGCGAGACCGTCTGAGCGACCGGCGGAACGGCGTCAGAACTTGGGCTGGTCGGGGGCTTCGAGGAGGCCCAGCTTCAGGGCCGTCATGAGCGCCTGCGCGCGGTTGCCCGCGCCGAGCTTCTCGTAGAGCTTCGAGATGTGGGTCTTCGCGGTGGACTCGGAGACGTACAGCTGCTTCGCGATCCCCGCCACCGACAGGCCGTCGGCGAGGAGCTTGAGCACCTGCGACTCGCGCGGCGACAGCTGGGGCCCGGTGGGGGTCAGGCGCCGCTGCATCGCCTCGGCGAGGTCCGCGGCGCTGAACGCGGTCGGGTTCGACGCGGCGTGCCGCGCCGCCGACACCACGTCGTTCGCGGGGGCCGACTTCGGCACGAACGCCGACGCGCCCGCGTCCAGGGCGCCGAACAGCTGGTCGTCCCCGGCGTACATCGTCAGCACCACGATCCCCATGTTCGGGTGGGCCTTGCGGAGCTTGCGGGTCGCGTCCAGGCCCGACCCGTCGGGCAGGCGCAGGTCCATGATCACCACGGAGGGCATGAGGGACGCCGCCTGCCGGAGGGCGTCGGCGGCGGTGTCGGCCTCGCCGACCACCTCGAACTCGGGGTCGCGGTCGAAGGCATGCCGGAGGCCCTTGCGGATCAGATCGTGGTCGTCGACGATCAGCACCGTCGTCTGACCGGTCGTCTCCAGCGCGTCAGCGTTCATGCGTGTCTCTCCTCATTGGCTGCCACGGCCACCACCGTGGTCTGGCCGTCGGGCCGGCTGTTCAGTTCTGGCGCGGTCGGCGGCCGCCCAGGCCGCGGACCCGGGCCGGGGGGCCTCGGCCCTCGGGGTGGGCCGCGCCCCCGCGTTCAGCACCACCGCCACGGTCGTCCCGTGCGGCTGGTGCGGTCGGATCTCCAGCGAGCCGCGGATGCGCTCGGCCCGCTCGCTCATGATCGCCAGGCCGTACCGCCCCTCGGAGGCCTCACCGGAGAGCCCCTGTCCGTCGTCGGTCACCTCGATGCGGGTGTAAGGCGGGTCCACCTCACACGTCACCCACAGGTTCTCGGCCCTCGCGTGCTTGCGCGCGTTCGTGATCGCCTCCTGGGCGATCCGCAGCAGCTCGGCCTCGGTGCTCGCGGGCAGCCGCGCTCCGCCCTCGTCCAGGGACAGGTGAACCCGCAGTCCGGCGGAGGCGCCCACAGTACGAGCATAGTCCGCGATCGCGGAGGCCAGGCCCCCCTGACGGTCGACGTTCGACCGCAGCTCGAACAGGGAGAACCGCAGCTCCGTGACGAGCCGCGTCACCTCCGAGCGCAAGTCCTCCAGCTCGCCCTTCGCCTCCCCGGCCTCGGGCGGCAGGATCGCCATCGCGTTGTCGATCCCGTACCCGAGCATCGCCAGCTCCTGCGCGATGCCGTCGTGGATCTCGCGGGCCAGGCGCTGGCGCTCCTCGGTGGTCGCCATGGACCTGACGTCCTCGAACAGCAGCGCGGTCTCCAGGCGCAGGGCCGCGCCCTTGGTGCGGTCCTCGGCGGCGGTGATCGCCTCGGGTCCGAACGCGGCCGGGTCGTCGGACTCGATCGCCACGAGCCCCACCGTGCGGCCCTCCGCGACGAGCGGGATCACGAGGGACGCGACGGGCCCCTGCGTGGACCGCGACAGCGGGACCTGCCCGGCCTGCGGCTTCTGGCCCGCCCACGCGTCGGCGAGCAGCGAGTTGAGCTGCGGGGACGTCTCCCAGTCGACGCGCTCGTCGGCGTGCTCGGCGAGGACGACCAGGCGCCGCCCGGAGGCGGCCGACAGGACCGCGGCCCGCTCGACGCCGGGGATGCGCGCGGCGGTGTCGACGATCTCGGTGGCGATCCCGCCCGGGTCGAGCGTGGACCCCGGGAGCTGCCTGGCGACGACCCGCAGCTGCGTGAGCAGGGCCGCAGCCTCGGCGTACGGCAGCTGCGAGTGGTGCATGTCGGAGGTGCGGGAGCGGCGCAGCCACCATGCGCCGACCGCCGACGCGAGCCCGAACGCGAGCGCGATCGCCGCGGTCGTGACGTACGTGCCGCGGTTGAAGTCGGCGACCCGCGGGGCCTGCGCGAGCAGCCCGACCGCGGCGAGCGCGACGAGCGCGGGCGGGCCCCAGGTGCGCAGCCGCGACCAGCGGTCGCCGTCCTCGACGGGCGCGGCCGCGTCGAACGCGGCGGTCGCGAACGGCGCGATCAGGTACGGGAGCATCCACGAGGGCAGGCCGCCGGTGGCGAGCGTCCCGAGGACGACCACGGCGACCTCGGCGAGCCGCCCGGCGGGCGCGAGCAGCCGGTGCCGGGGGAGGACCACCCCGGGGAGCGCGGCGAGCGCGAGGATCCCGCACCAGGTCGCGGCCTCGGCCAGGCCCACTGAGAACCAGCCGAAGACCGCGACGAGCGCGAACAGGGCGCCCCGGAGGGCGACGGCGGGCAGTCGCCACTGGCGTTCCAGCGCCGCCTCTTCGCCCATGGGCCCCTCGCTTACTTGGTCTTGGTCTCCTGCTGCGCCGAGTCGTACAGCGCGTTCACCTCGCCTGAGTATTTTTCCATGACGACGTGACGTTTGACCTTGACTGACGGAGTGATTTCACCGGCGTCTTCGCTCAACTCGACCGGAATGACCCGGAATCGCTTGATCTGCTCCGCGCGGGAGACCGTCGCATTGGCTTCGTCGACCTTCGCCTGGAGCTCCGCGAGCAGCTCCGCGTCGTCCACGAGGTCGGCGATCGGCGTCTTCGGGTCCTTGCCCTGGCGCGAGAGCCAGTCGGGCAGGATGTCGCCGTCGATGGAGATCAGGCACCCGATGTACGGCCGCGCCTCGCCCACGACCAGCGCGTACGCGATCAGCGGGTGCGAGTCGAGGATCTTCTCCAGCGGCCCGGGGGCGACGTTCTTGCCGCCCGCGGTGACGATGATGTCCTTCTTGCGGCCGGTGATCGTCACGTACCCGTCGTCGTCGATCTCGGCGATGTCGCCGGTCTTGAACCAGCCGTCCGCGTCGAGGACCTCCGCGGTCGCGGCGTCGTTGTTCCAGTACCCGGGGAACACCTGCGGGCCCTTGGCCTCCAGCTCGCCGTCGTCGGCGACGCGCAGCGCCGTGCCCGGCGTGGGCCGCCCGATCGAGCCGACCTTGATGGCCGTCTCCAGGTTCAGCGACAGCACCGGGGAGGTCTCGGTGAGCCCGTAGCCCTCGAAGATCGTGATGCCCACGCCGCGGAAGAAGTGCCCCAGCTCCGGGCCGAGCGCCGCCCCGCCCGAGACCGCCGAGTTGCACTCGCCGCCCACGGCCGCGCGGATCTTCTTGTACACCAGCAGGTCCCACAGCTTGTGGCGCAGCTTCAGGCCCAGGCCGGGCCCGCCGGGCTTGTCGAGCGCGCGGCTGTACTCCTTGGCGACCACCGCGGCCTTCTCGAACAGGCCGCCCTTGCCGCCGTCGACGGCCTTCTGGTACGCCCCGGCGTACACCTTCTCGAACACCCGGGGGATCGCCAGCAGCGTCGTCGGCTTGACCACGGGCATGACCGCCGTCAGCTTCGTGCGGTCGGCGTGCGCGATCGTCGTGCGCGACTCCATCCCCGCGATCTGGAGGATGCGGGCCAGCACGTGCGCGAGCGACAGGAACAGCAGCATGCGGGCGCCGTCGTACAGCACGCCCGGGACCTCGGGGATGATGTTGCGGATGTCGTTGAGCAGGTTCCCGTGGGTGAGCATGCAGCCCTTGGGGCGCCCGGTCGTGCCCGAGGTGTACACGATCGTCGCCAGGTCGCCCGAGCGCCGCGACTTCCGGCGCTCCTCGATGTCCACGTCGGCGTCCGCGCCGAGCGCGGTCAGGGCGTCCACGCCGCCCTCGTCGATGGTCCACACGTGCTTCACGTCGGCGCTGAGGCCCTCGACCATCGCGGCCATCTCGGGCGTCTCGGCGACCACCGCGGTCGCGCCGGAGTCCTCCAGGATCCATTTCGCCTGGTCGGCCGAGGACGTCTCGTAGATCGTCACCGTCACCGCCCCGGCCGCCCAGATCGCGTAGTCCAGCAGGGTCCACTCGTAGCGGGTCGCGGACATGAGCGCCACCCGGTCGCCGGGCTGCACGCCCGCCGCGGCCAGGCCCCGCGCCACCGCGACCACCTGGTCCCGGAACTGCACGGAGGTGACGTCCTGCCAGGTCGCGCCCTCGTCGAACGAGCGCATGTAGAGGATCGAGGAGGGGTGGTTCTCGGCCGCGTCCCACAGGGCGGTGAGGGTGTTGTCTTCGTCGGGCACTGTCACCACTGGGGGGACGGCGAACTCGCGCATTATGGCTCCGTTCAACGCGCCGTGGTTACGGCGTTGTAAAGAAGGCGGTCGACACGTGATGGGCATAACTTACCGGTGAGTAAACTCCCTTGGCAAGTCAGGTTGAATTCCGATGCTAGAGCAACGGGAACGAGAGCGAAAGCCACTGCGGTGATACCTTCGCCAAGGGGGATGGAACAGCCGATTTCCTCGGGAATTAATCGTGCCGTAAAGTCTGTCGGTGGCCCGCAGCGTCGCGTGGCAGCCAACGCCTCAATTCCGGGAACCGCTGGAGGGACAGCTGTGAGTCTGACTATCGGAGTCGACATCGGGGGCACGAAAGTCGGCGGCGGACTCGTCGACGAGAACGGCAACGTCCTCGCCACGGCCCGGCGCCCCACCCCCGCCGACGATCAGGCGGGCGTCATCCAGGCGGTCAAGGAAGTCGTCGACGAGCTGCGCGGCGGCCACGAGATCGAGGCGGTCGGCATCGGCGCGGCCGGGTGGATCTCCTCCGACCGGTCCACGGTCATGCTCGCCCCCAACGTCTCCTGGAAGAACGAGCCCCTCCGCGACAAGGTCACCGCGGTCATCGACCTCCCCGTCGTCGTCGAGAACGACGCCAACGTCGCCATCTGGGGCGAGCACCGCTTCGGCGCCGCCAAGGCCCACCGCTCCTCCGTGCTCTACACGATCGGCACCGGTGTCGGCGGCGGCATCGTCGTCAAGGACAACCTCCTGCGCGGCACCCACGGCGTCGCCGCCGAGATCGGCCACATCCGCTCCGTCATGCCCGACGGCCGCCCCTGCGGCTGCGGCCGCGTCGGCTGCCTGGAGCAGTACGCCTCCGGTCGCGCCCTCACCCGCGCCGCCCGCGAGGGCGCCGCGGCCGACCCCGCCAAGGCCGCCGTCCTCCTCAAGCTCGCCGGCGGCGACGCCGAGGCGATCACCGGCCGCCAGGTCACCGACGCCGCCCGCGAGGGCGACGAGGTCGCGCTGGCCGCGTTCGACTCGATCGGCTACTACCTCGGCAACTCGGCCGCGGACATGGTCAACCTCATCGACCCGGGCGTCATCCTCATCGCGGGTGGCGTCGTGGACGCGGGCGACCTGCTCCTCGACCCGATCCGCAAGCACTACGAGCAGGCGCTCGCGAACCGCGCCCAGGTGCCGTTCGCGGAGGTCCGCGCGGCCGAGCTCGGCTCGAAGGCCGGCGTGATCGGCGCGGCCGACCTCGCCCGCCACCGCGACATCGTCCCTTAAGACGACCGGCGGAAAGGCCCGGAGCGGATCGCTCCGGGCCTTTCCCTCACTCCTTATATATGCGCGATCAGCACACGTTCACCGAGGCGTTGCCGCTGATCGTCCAGTTCGTGTTCTCGCCGCACGGCGACTCCCGGACCGAGGTGTTGTTCACCGTCATCGTGATCCAGATGTCCTTGTTGTTGGCGAACTCGGTGCGGGCCGCGAGGCGCACTTCGCCGCCGCCGTTGACCGTGCCGCCGCGGATCGAGACGTTGTAGCAGTTCTCGATGAGGACCGAGTTGTTCCCGTTGCTCGCCAGGTCGACGTTCTTGATGACGACGCCGCCGGACTGTGAGACGCAGAAGATCCCGCGCCCGCCGCCGCGGGAGATGACGTTGTCGACCCAGATGTTGGTCGCGTAGCCGCCGCTCGCGGTCTTGCCGTTGGTGTTCGCCATGCGGAACGTGGCGTAGCCGGTGCCGGTGGCGACGTTGTTGCCGTCGACGGTGCCGACCCAGCCGTTGCGGGAGTTCTGGATGAGCAGGCCCGACTCGCCGACGTTCCGGGCGGTCACCTTGGTGATGTTGAAGCCGTCGATGTTCCACGTCTCGACCGCGTGCGAGCCGGCGCCGGAGACGTAGATGTCGTTCATCGTGACGTTGTAGTTCCACGCGGCGTCGCGGTCGAAGCGGATGCCGAGGCCGCCGCTGAGGGTCAGGTCGATGTCGCCGAGCTTGAGGCCGTTGGTGCCGGAGAAGCGCAGGCCGAAGTAGGGGTTCCCGGCCATCTTCAGGTACGCGATGTTGACGTTCGTGGTGTTGATCGCCTCGATCGCGCCGCGCCCGGAGCGGTTGGCGACGGTGATGGTGCCGCAGCCCTCGAAGGTCTTGCCGCTCTGGATGGTGATGGTGCTGGCGCCGATGTTGCCCGAGGCCATGACGGCCACGCGCTCGCCGCTGGCGATGGTGTCGACCCCGGCCTGGACCGCGGCGCGGTAGTCGGAGCCGGAGTAGACGGTCGTGCCGCCGTCCTTCGTGGTGTAGGCCCCGGAGGAGCCGGTGACGGTGGCGTTCGGCGTGCCGGCGCCGCAGCCCTGGGCGAGCGCGGCCTCGGGGACGGCCACGGCGCCGAGCGCGCCGGTGAACACGACCGCGGCCGCCGCGAGGGCGAGGCGGATTCGTCGTCTGGGATTGCCGGTGGGGGACATCGTTGTGCTCCTTGAGATTCCCATCGATTTGAACGTTTCAACCGATCTATGATCGAGAGATCGAAATGAATCGATTTAATGGGATCATAGCGGGCGGACCCGCGATTGGAAAGCGCTACCCACGCGTAGATCGACACGATCGGGTGACACACCGCCCGCCGCCGGGCGTTGCTGTCGCACCCCTCGGCAAGACTCGCCGCTACGGTCCCCTCTGGGAGGGCGGGGGCTAGGGATGGTCCACTACCTCTAGCCCCCAGTTGCTTCAGTCGCGCTTGTAGCCCACGACCAGCTCGCCCGCGAGCTGCTCGCAGAACAGGCCGATGTCGGTGATGACGCCGATCGCCTGCGCCGAGCCGCGGTCGGCCAGCTTGGTGACCGTGGCGGGGTTGATGTCGACGCTCACCAGCGGCACCTTCGCGGGCAGCAGGTTCCCCGTTGCGATCGAGTGGAGCATCGTGGCGACCATGATCGCGAACCCGACGCCCGGCAGGGCCGCGCGCATGGCGCGCTGGCCCTCGATCACGTCGGTGTGCACGTCGGGCAGGGGCCCGTCGTCGCGCACGGAGCCGACGAGCACGAACTCCTTGCCGTTCTTGACGAGCGCGTGCATGATGCCGCCCTTGAGGACGCCCTGCTCGACCGCGTCGGCGATGGACCCGCAGGTGCGGATCTTGTTGATCGCGCGGATGTGGTGCTCGTGGCCGTGGGGGACGCCGTGGCCCTTGTCGAGGTCGACGCCGAGCGAGGTGCCGAAGAGGTTCGACTCGATGTCGTGCGCGGCGAGGGCGTTCCCGGCGAAGACCACGTCGGCGTAGCCCTCGTTGATGAGCGCCTCCAGGGCCTTCCCGGCTCCGGTGTGGACGATCGCGGGGCCGCCGACCCAGAGGATCTTCTCGCCGCGGGCCTTGACCTCGCGCATGTGCTGGGCGATCTGGCGGACCTGGAGCGCCTGCGGGCGCTCGGAGGAGACGCCGCCGCTCATGAACTCGAAGTTCGACGCCTCGGGGCTCTTGCGCTCGGGCTCGGGCAGCGGGAGGACCTTGACGCCCTCGCCGCCGCAGACGACGAGCTGGCCCTCCTTGACGTCGGAAACCGGGAGGGTCCAGGCGCGGGAGTGGTCGGCGGTGACGATGATTCCGCAGTCCATCTCGGAGTTCTCGACGTCCATCCAGCCGCCGTTGAGGCGGATCTGGGTGTCGAAGTTGGTGGTGGAGTAGAAGTCCTCGGGGAAGACGCCGTCGCGCGGGGCCGGTTTGAGCGTGGCGATGCCGGGTTCGAGGGGGTTCGCGCCGTGGGTCTGGAGGCGCATGACGATGCGCTCCAGCAGCTCCGGCGTCTCCGCGGAGATGGTGAGCTGCGCGTACGACTCGTCGGTGTGGTGGCGCCCCACGTCGAAGCGGTCGATCGAGTAGGCCCCCGAGTACTCCAGCACGTCGTCCATGACGCGGGCGAAGACGCCCTGGTCGATGAGGTGCCCGCGCAGCTCGACGGTCATTGCGTGTTCCACGTTCAGTGCTCCTGTCGTTCCCGGCGCCCCGACCCGGCACGGCGGCGCCGCGTCGAGCCTAACCGGAGAGGAGACCGGGACGCCGCCCGCCGGGTCCGTCGGCGCGCGTTCGCGGCAGTGCGGTCAGGGCGCGGCGGGCTGCGGGGGAGCGGCGGCGGCCTTCGCGGCGTCGACCTCGTCTGCGGTGGGCCAGGCCCGGGTGATGAGGAAGTGGATCGCGAACCCGACGACGCCCCAGGCGCCGACCGCGTACGGGATGGGCACGCCGAGCTCGGCGGCGAGGCCGACCCCGGCGATGGCCAGGCCCTGGCAGAGCTGGAGCCCGGCGTTGACCGCCGAGACGACGCGGCCGCGCCAGCCTTCGGGGATGCACTGCGCGAGCGTCGCGTTCATGGGCGCCATGATCATCGTCGCGGCGCCCGCGCCGAACGCGAGCACGAGGACCCCCGGCAGCGGCGGGTCCAGCAGCGCCGCCGCGAGGGCCAGCGGCGCGAGGAACGCGAGCGGCCGGATGAGCCGGAACCGCACCGAGGGCCGCACGAACCGGGTGAACAGGAGCACCGCGAGGACCGCGCCGACGGCGTCGATCGCCATGATGAGGCCCTGCGTCGCCGACCCGCGGCCGAGGTGCGCGGCCCACAGGACCGCGACGCCCTCGGGGACGGCCGTGAGCGCATAGAGGCCCCAGATGCCCAGCGACACGGTCCGCAGGACCCGGTTGTCGCGGAGCATCCGCAGGCCGTCGGCGGTCTCGGCGAGCACGTGCCGCCGCTCCTCGCGCTTGTTCGCGGAGGGCCGGTACCGGACGAGGCCGAGGACGGCGACGGCGCTGACGGCGAACAGGACCGCGTTCACCGTCAGCGCGGTGTACGGGTCGATGGAGGCGAGGAGGCCGCCCGCGAGGAAGCCGATGATCTGCGCGATCCCGGCGGCGCTCATGGTGAGGGCGATGGCGGTGGTGAGGCGTTCGCCGGTGAGGATCTGCGCGAGGGTCGCGGTGCGGGCGGCGTTGTAGGCGGGCTGGACGGCGGCGACGGCGAAGACGACGGCCATCATCGCGGGCACGGGCATGCCGGGGATGAGGAGCAGGGCGATGAGGCCGGCGCGGAGGACGTCGCAGGCGACCATGACGTTGCGGTACGGGTAGCGGTCGACGACCGCGCCGAGGACCTGCGCGAGGCCGAGGTAGGGGGCGTAGCTGATCGCGAAGGAGGCGACGGCGAGCGCGGAGGACCCGGTGTTCGCCCAGACGAGCGCGGTGACGGCGACGCGGTTGAGCATCGACCCGGCGTTGGAGAGGCAGAATGCGAGGAGGTATGCGGCGGCCTCGCGGTCGCGGACGACGTCCGAGAACCGCGAGCGCCGTTCGGCCTCCGGCGCGCCGGGGGGATCGGCGGCCTTGGGGTTCTGGTCGGACACGGGGCCTTCCCTGCCATTCCACGTTGCCGTGCGCCCGCGGCGGCGACGGTGCTCGGCTCGGCGGGCGGGGCGGGCGGTGCCCGCGCTCCGCGGGCGTCACCGGGGGTGCGATACCTGAAGGGGCGGTAAGCGACAATCCTCCGCGATTGCCGCAAGTGTCACTAGTCTGCCGCTGGCGCAGGAGGTTGTCAAGCATCCCACTGTGTTCAAAGTGTAAAAAGGCGGACGGACCCGGTGGGTCCGGACCGAACCGCGCCCCAGCCTAAGCGTGTCACTTCAGGAGGATCGCGGCGGGTCGCGGCGGCGTAACGGTGGTCGGTCCTCGCAGGGCCATCCCACTGACGGTATCCTCCAACGGTCGTTGTAGGAACCCGCTAAGGAGCCGTGATGTCCGCCAGTGCCTCCTGGATCGCCCGAGACGCCGCCGCCGTCTGGCACCCGTTCACGCAGCACGCCGACTGGACCGGCGACGACCCCACGGTGGTCGCCCGCGCCGAGGGGCCCTGGCTGTGGGACGTCGACGGCCGCCGCTACCTCGACGGCGTCTCCTCACTGTGGACCACGACCCTCGGCCACGGCCACCCCGGCGTCAACGCCGCCATCGCCGACCAGCTCGCGAAGCTCGACCACGCCACGTTCCTCGGCGCCTCCCACACCCCCGGCATCGAGCTCTCCGAGACCCTGATCGCCCTGGCCCCCAAGGGCGACGACCCGGACCTGACGAAGGTCTTCTACGCCGGGGACGGCTCCTCCGCCGTCGAGGCCGCCCTCAAGATCGCCTACCAGTACTCGACCCAGACCGGGCACCCGCGGCCGAAGTTCGTGCGCCTGAACCACGCCTACCACGGCGACACGCTCGGCGCGGTCGCCGTCGGCGGCCACGACCTGTTCCACCAGGCGTACAAGCCCCTGCTGCTGGAGACCGTCGGCATCGAGTCGCCCGGCGACCGCGCCCTCGGCGCCGACCGCCTGACCACGTCGATCTCCCACCTGCGATCGGTCATGCACGAGCACGGCGACCAGGTCTGCGCGATCATCGTCGAGCCCATGATCCAGGGCGCCGCCGGGATGCTCGACTACGACGCCGCGTTCCTGCGCGAGGCAAGGAAACTCGCCTACACCTACGGCGCGCTCCTCATCTTCGACGAGGTCGCCACCGGGATCGGCCGCACCGGCCGCATGTGGGCAGCCGAGCACGCCGGCGTCGTCCCCGACCTCCTCACCTGCGGCAAGGGCGTCACCGGCGGGTACCTGCCGCTGTCGGCGGTCCTCGCCGCCGAGCACGTCTACGAGGCGTTCCTGACCCGCCCCGGCGACTTGGCCCCGCGCACGTTCTTCCACGGCCACACCTACACCGCGAACCCGCTGTGCTGCGCCGCCGCGCTCGCGAACCTCCGCGTCATGGGGGAGCAGGACGTCGTCGCCCGCGCCGACCGCCTCGGCGAGCGCCTCGGGAAGCTCCTCGAACCGGTGGCCGCCAAGGACGCCGTCACCGAGGTGCGCCGCCTCGGCACCATGATCGGCGTCGAGGTCGCCCCCGACGGCGACCGCACCGGCTTCCGCGTCTGCCGCGCCGCCCGCGACCGCGGCGTCTGGCTGCGCCCCCTCGGCGATACGGTCGTCGTCATGCCGCCCTTGACGCTCGGCGACGACGAGGCCGACCTCCTCGTGGAAGCCCTCGACGCCGCGATCGACGAGGTCCTGGGATGAGCGCCGCGCACGGCGAGCCGGCGCGCCCCGAGATCCGGATGCAGCCGCAGGCCGGGCCGTCGCCGGAGGCGCTCGCGGCGGCCGAAGAGCGCCGGGCGCGGCCCGGCGGCGCGCCGCCGCCCCCGTCGTCCGTCGTCCCCGCGCAGCCGCAGCGGGTGCCCGACGCGACGGCCGCCGTCTGGGACCGCTTGGCGCGCAAGGCGGACCTGCGCGCCAAAGCCGGGCTCGCCCGCACCGCGGCGCCCCGCACCGACGCGATCGACCTCGCCGGAAACGACTACCTCGGCCTCTCGCGCCACCCCGACGTGCTCGCCGCCGCGGCCGCGGCCCTCGCCGAACACGGCCTCGGGGCGAGCGGGTCGCGGCTCGTGCGCGGCACCACCGGCGTCCACGAGGCGTTCGAGGCGGACTTCGCGCGGCACACCGGCGCCGCGACCGCGGTCCTCTACTCCTCCGGGTACCTCGCGAACCTCGGCGCGGTCGCCGCGCTCGCGAGCGGCCCGGTCCTGCTCGACGCCCACGCGCACGCCTCGCTCCACGACGCCGCCCGCCTCGCGGGCCGCCGCGCGGAGACGTTCGCGCACAACGACCTCGACGACCTCGAACGGCGGCTCCGCGATCTGAAGCCCGCGCTCGTCGCCGTCGAGTCCGTCTACTCCGTCCTCGGCGACGCCGCGCCCCTGCGCGACCTGCACGCCCTCACTTCGGCGCACGGCGCGCTGCTCCTCGTCGACGAGGCCCACGCGATCGGCACGATCGGCCCGCACGGCGCCGGAGGCGTCGCCGCCGCCGGGCTCGCCGGGGCCCCCGGCATCGTCATCACCGCGACGCTCTCCAAAGCGCTCGGCGCCGCGGGCGGCGTCGTTGCCGGGCCCGCCGTGCTGCGCCGCCACCTCCACGACACCGGCCGCACCTTCATCTACGACACCGCCCCGCCTCCGGCCGTCATCGCCGGAGCCGCCGCCGCACTCTGCATCGCCCGTGAATCCGACGGCGCCCGAACCGAACTCGCCCGCCGCGCCGCCCTCGCCGCGAAGCTCCTCGACGCCCCCGCACCCGCCGCCGGGGTCTGCTCCCCGCCCGCAGGGGACGCCCGCGCCGCCACCGCCTGGGCCGCCCGCTGCGCCGCACAAGGCGTCGCCGTCGGCTGCTTCCGGCCCCCGTCGACCCCCGACCACCGCTCCCGCCTGCGCATCACCGTCAACACCGGCGTGCCCGCGGCCGAGTTCGCGCACGCCCTCGACACCGTCCTGGAGGCACGACCGTGATCCCCTTCGAAGGCCCGGTCCTGGTGACCGGCACCGACACCGGCGTCGGCAAGACCGTCGCCACCGCCGCGATCGCCGCCGCCCTCATCCGGCAGGGCCGCAGCGTCGACGTCATCAAGATCGCCCAGACCGGCGATGACGACGACGCCGCCGAAGTCACCCGCCTCTCCGGCGCCCCCGCCCGCGCCCTCGCCGCCTACCCGGACCCGCTGGCGCCCTTCGCGGCCGCGCGCCGCAGCGGCCTGCCGCTGCTGAAACTCGCGGAAGTCGTCGACGCCGCCCTCGACTCGCCCGCCGAAGTGGTGCTCCTCGAAGGCGCCGGGGGCCTCCTCGTGCAGCTCGGCGAGGACGGCTGGACCGCCCGCGACCTCGCCGTCGAGCTCGGCTGCCCCGCCGTCGTCGTCACCCGCGCCGGGCTGGGCACCCTCAACCACACCGCGCTCACCCTCGAAGCCCTCGCGCGCAGGGGGATCGACGCGGCGATCGTCGTCGGCGCCTGGCCCCACGACCCCGGCATCGCTGAATACGAGAACCTCACCGACCTGCCCGGCGACCGCCTCGGCTGGATCCCCGACGGCGCCGCCGCCCTCGACCCCGAGGCGTTCCGCCTCGCCGCCACCGAATGGCTCGCCCTCCCCGAACGCCCTGACTAGACCTGGCGGTTGCACTACCCCGCTACATTTGGCAGCGATCTGGCCCAATCGGGCCATATCAACGCGATGCGGGCGCCCCTACCCCCGGCGCCCGCATCGCGCGACGGTCATTCAGGGCCCGGGTCCCCTAGGCCGACACCGGATCGGGCTCGGCCCGCCGCGCCAGGTACCGCGGCACCGCGGCCTCCAGGAGCCAGTCCAGCCCCCAGTCGATCCCCGACTCGCCGATCGGACGGAACTCCGCGCGCATCCGCAGCCCGTCGTCGCCGTCCCCGGTGTGCGGGACCGTGTGCTGCCACGCGTCGCGCGGGTCGGTCGTGGTCATCCACGAGTATGTGTTCACCTGGTAGTCGTAGGCGACCCAGTCGACCTTCATCAGCTTGGAGCCCAAGACCTCCCCGAACACGAGGTCCCGGACGCCGGTCTCCTCGGCGGCCTCCCGCATCGCCGTCTCGCCGGGCGTCTCGCCCGGCCGCGCCCCGCCGCCGGGGACCTGCACGCCGGCCTCGGGCCGGTCGACGTGGAGCATCACGAGCACTTCGAGACCGGGCCCGTCGGGCAGGTCCCGCAGGACGTAGGCGGTGCCGCGCTGACGGAACTTCAAGAACTGTTCAGGCATCCCGCCAGTCTGGCAAGCGCATGCACCGCGCTGCAACGCATTACCGCGCAGTGCAGCCCCGTGCCGTTGCGTCACACGTCGTTCAGTCGCGCAGCCGCACCACGAGCGGGCTCGGCATCCGGAACGACAGGTTCGGGTCGCTCACCGGCGCCGCGACCACCGTGCAGCGGGGGAGCAGCGGCGCCAGCTCCGCCACCACGACCTCCGCCTCCAGGCGCGACAGCTGGCTCCCCAGGCACCGGTGCGCGCCAGCCCCGAACGCGAGGTGGCGCCGCGACCCGCGCTGGCCCGGGACCAGGTGCGCCGGGCACGCGGCGACGCCCTCGTCGGCGCCCGCGGCGGCCAGCCACACCAGGACCGAGTCCCCGGCCGCGACCGGCACGTCGCCGATCTCGGTGTCCTGCAATGCGACCCGTCGCCACGACGTGATCGGAGGGAGCAGCCGCAGGCCCTCCTCCACGATCAACGCGGGCTCGTGGGCGAGCAGCGCGGGCTCCTCGACGAGCCGGTGCAGCAGCAGCGTCAGGAACTGCGAGGTCGTCTCCTGGCCCGCCACCAGCAGGAAGAACAGCGCCGCGGTGGCGGCGTCCTCCCCGTACGCCTCGCGCACGTCCCCGGCGGCGCCGCCCGAGACCGCGGCCCAGCCGCGGAGCATCGCGTGGAACGGCCCCACGGCTTCGGCGAGCTCCCGTTGGCGCGCAGGCGAAGGGTCGCCCCAGAACAACTCCAGGGCCGCCCGGCTGAAGCGCTTGACCTCGGCGGTCGCCGACGCCTCGAAGTCCAGCAGGCGCGCGAGCGCGGCGAGCGGAATCTCCGAGGACACGGCCGCGTCGAGGTCCACGTCCTCCCCGGCCCGGAGCCGGTGCGCCGCAACGGCGACGGTGCGCCGCGCGAGGCCGGCGAGCCACGGACGCAGCGCCGCGACGCGCGCGGGCGCGAACACCTCGCCGAAGCGCTCGCGGATCGGGCCGTGCGTCGCGGTGTCGTTGTTGGCGAGGGTGGCGGGGAGCCGGAACCGGTGGGAGGCGAGCTCGCGGAGCGCCCCGGCGGGGACCGGGACCACCGCGTCCAGGGCGTTCGCCGCCGAGAACCGCTCCCGGTCGGCGAGGACCTCGCGGGCGAGGCGGTGCGAGGCGACCACGACCTGCCCGTCGCGCCGGAACACCGGGGCTGCGGGGCGCGGATGTTTCCACAGCTCGAACAGCACGAGCGGAGCCTACCTCCCCCGAAAGTACGAGGCCCGCTCACGGTAATCTGCTTGCAGTCTTTCGGCGCATTTCACCCCGGACGGCCGCCCCCGGGCGCGCCGCGGGGGCGCCGTCCGGCGCAGGACCCGACATGCCCACAGAAGGAGACCGTTCCCTTGCAGGAGTACTCCTCCCAGGCCGCGTACGACCGCGGCGAGGCCGTCTGCGTGATCGGCGCCGGGGCCGCGGGCCTCATCGCCGTCAAGAACCTCCGCGAGAACGGCTTCGAAGTGGACTGCTACGAGCGGGACACCGTCCTCGGCGGCCTGTGGAACCCGCAGAACCAGCACAGCCCGCTGTACCCGAACACGCACCTCGTGACCTCCCGGTCCCAGACCGAGATCCCCGACTTCCCGATGCCCGACGACTGGCCCGACTACCCGTCCTCGGCGCAGATGCTCACCTACCTGACCGCGTACGCCAAGCACTTCGGGCTCTCCGAGCACATCTGGTACGGCTCCGAGATCTCCCACGTCGAGCCCGTCGAGGGCTCCCGCTTCGAGGTCGTCGTCAAGCCCGCCGCGGGCAACGCCGCCCGGCGCCTGCGCTACGCCGCGGTCATCATCGCCACCGGCCACCACTGGTCCCCGAACCTCCCGTCCTATCCGGGCCTCGACCAGTTCCGCGGCACCGTCCTCCACTCCTCGCAGCTGAAGGACCCGTCCCGCCTGCGCGGCAAGCACGTCCTCGTCATCGGCGGCGGGAACTCCGGCACCGACATCGCGTGCGAAGCGGCCGTGAACGCCGCCTCCTGCACCCACTCCGTGCGCCGCGGCTCCTGGCACCTGCCGAAGTACCTCGGCGGCGAGCCCGGCGACTTCGCGCTCGCGCGCGTCGGCGGCCGCCCGAAGTTCCTGCGCCGCTTCCTGACCGACCGCCTCCTCAAGGGCCCCGCGAGCCTCGCCGCCCGCATGGGGATCGTCCCCGAAGGGAAACCGTTCGCGGAGGAGCCGGTGCGCAACGGCCGCTACATGGAGCACGTCGGCGACGGCTCGATCCGCCGCCGCGGCGAGGTCGCCCGCTTCGACGGCTTCGACGTGGCGTTCGCCGACGGCACCGAGATCCGCCCCGACCTGGTCGTCCTCGCCACCGGGTACCGGCCCAAGTTCACGTCGGTCGACCCGAAGCTCCTCGGCATCCAGGACGAGTCGCCATACCCGAACCTGTACGCGCGCATGTTCTCCCCGAAGATGGAGACCCTCGCCGTCGCGGGCCTCGTGGAACCCGGCGTCGGCGTCCTCCCCATCGTCCACTGGCAGACCCACGCCATCGCCCACTGGCTGCTGGTGCGCAAGAGCGACCCCGAGCGCGCCGCGAACTTCCGCGTCCAGGTCCGCACCGAGGCCGAGCAGGACACCGCCCCGGCCGGGACGTCGCCGCGCCACCGGCTCGCCGTCGACGCCGCCACGTACCTGGCCAGCCTCGGCCGCATCATCGACACCCTCGAACAGGAGCCCGCCAAATGAGCCTCGCCGCCTGGGTCCGGCGCGCCCGCACCCCCGCCCCCGCGCCGGTCGCGCGCGAGTACGCCTACCTCGAACCGGCCGACCTCTTCGACATGGAGATCAAGGACGACCCTGAGGCCAGCCCCGTCCTGTGCTGCACCGGCGACCCCGCCGGGGCCGCGGCCTTCCAGGCCCTGTGGCTCAAGCGGATCGCGGGCACCGGCCGGTACGCCGCGTCGGTGAGCGTCCGCGGCCAGGGCGGCACGCCCGCCGCCGACGGCGGCCTCGAAGCGCGCGCCCACGACCTCGTCCAGGCCGCGGTCACCGTGCCCCGCCAGACCGTCCTCATCGGCCACAAGGAGGGCGCGGCCTGGGCCGCGCTCGCCGCGGGCCGCTACCCGGCCGCCGCGCTCGTCCTCGTCTCCCCGCAGAAGGTCCCGAAGGAGCCCCCGACCCCCGTCGGCGGCCCGCCGGTCCTCCTCGTCGTCGCCGAAGCCGAGACCCAGACGAAGGAGGTGCAGGCCGTCGCCGACGCCTACGGCATCGCGCCCCTCACCTTCGCGGGCTCCCCCGACGACGTCTTCAAAGGCGCCGGCGCCGAAGGCCTCCTCGATGCGATCCTCTCCTGGCTCGCCCGAAAGGAATAGCCCCGGCGCACGCCGAGGGCCCGACGGGACGCTGGGGAAGGCTCCCCGTTTTCCAAGCTACTAGCAGGAACCTGAAGGGGAGCTGAAGCGGAGCGGCGCACGCCGATGACGCGACGGGGCGTCGGGAAAGGGCCCCCGGTTTCCAAGCTACCGGGGGAATCCTGAAGGGAACCTGAAGCGCGTCCCCCGAACGGGCTAGACGACCGCGCCGTCGTCGGTGTCGTCGGGGTCCTTGTCCGGGCGCAGGCGGCTGATGAGCAGCCACACGCCGATGAGGAACCCCACGAAGCCGACCAGGCGGCCCGGGGTCGTCCCCAGCGGCGCGATGCCCGGGTTCACCAGCAGCGCCAGACCGGCGATGACGAGCAGCACCCCGCCCACCGCGGGCAGGCTCGGCCACGGGACCGGCGGCGGCTCCGGCGGGTCGTAGTCGTCCTCGTCGTCATCCGGCAGGTCCGCGTCCCACAGCTCCAGCAGGCCCGGCTCCTCATCGGACGACGACATCCGCGACGGCGGCGTCACCGCCTCCGCCGCGACCTCCTCCTCCGGCTCCGGAGACTGCGACAGCGTCGGGTCCTCAAGGCCCGCCACCAGCTCCGCGAACCGGCGGTCCACGTCCTCCGGCAGCAGCTCGCCCTCCCGGCCGTCCTCCTGGCCGCCGGCCTCGGGCTCCTCGCCCCGATCAGTCATGGACCGACCGCGCCTTCGCCAACTGCCGCTCCATGAACGCGACACTCCCCGAGAAGATCGTCTCCGCGTCGTAGTCCAGCGTTGCCACATGGAAGCTCCGCGGCAGCACCGTCGACTCCACGTCCTTCGACCGCACCCCCGCGCGCACCACCGCGCTGTTCCGCGGATTCACCACATGGTCCTGCGCACTCGTGAACAGCCGCAACGGCACCGTCACCCGCGCCAGCTCCGGGCGCGTCACCTTCCACAACCGCCGCAGCGACACGTACGCCGCCACCGGGGTCCGGTCGGTCGTCTTCTCCCGCACGTCGGGCTTGTTCAGGTCCGACCCGATCGCCGCGACGCTCGGCATCACGTACCGCAGCACCGGCGCCAGGAACCCCTCGCGCTTCGAGTCGAAGATCGCCGGGTTCACCAGCACCAGCCCCGCGAGGTCGCCCCCGCGCTGCTCCGCCAGCCGCAGGCACAGCGACCCGCCCATCGACAGGCCCCCCGCGAACACCGGAAGGCCCAGCGCCAGCGCCTCGTCGAGCGCCTCCTCCAGGCGGGCGTACCACTGCTGCCACGTCGACTTCGCCAGCACCTGCCACGTCTCGCCGTGCCCCGGCAGGAGCGGCGCGATCACGTTGAAGCCCGCGTCCCGCAGGTGCTCGCCCCACGGCCGCATCGAGGCCGGGTCCGACGTGAACCCGTGGCACAGCAGCATCGTGGCCTTGGCGTCAGGTCCGAGGTCGAACGCGAACTCCTCGGAATCGATCGTCACGTCGCCTCCCGGATCGCCGAATGTGGGGCGCCGGACCCGCCCGGCCCGGAGCGGCCCGGGGCCGCGGCCGGGGAGGTCCCTTTTCGCGCTGCGTGCCCATTCTCGCACGCGCCCGCCCCGCCCTGCCACCGCTCAAGGCGCGCGACCGGCCCGCCCCGGGCGGACGCCGGTCCGCCGGATTGACCGATGCCGATACGCTTGGACCCGTGATCATGTGGTGGTTTCTGAAGGCGACACTGGGGTCGCTGCTGTGGGTGGTCTACCGCCCGAAGGTCGACGGGCTCGAACACGTCCCCGACGACGGCCCGGCGATCCTGGCCTCCAACCACCTCGCCGTGACCGACTCCTTCTTCATGCCCCTGGTCCTCACGCGCCGGGTCACCTTCATCGCGAAAGAGGAGTACTTCACCGGCACCGGTTTCAAAGGCTGGTTCGTGCGCACCTTCATGAACGCCGTCGGCGCGATCCCCGTCGACCGCGCCGGAGGCGACGCCGCCAACGTCTCCCTCGACACCGGCAAGCGCATCCTCACCGAAGGCCGCCTGTTCGGCATCTACCCCGAGGGCACCCGCTCGCCCGACGGCCGCCTGTACCGGGGCAAGACCGGCGTCGCCCGCCTCGCCCTCCAGACCGGCGCCCCGGTCGTGCCGGTCGCCATGCTCAATACGGGCGAACTCCAGCCCATCGGCCGCCGCATCCCCCGGATCGGCCGCGTGCGCATCAAGTTCGGCCCGCCCCTCGACTTCCACCGCTACAGCGGCCTCGTGGGCGACCGGTTCATCGAGCGCGCCGTCACCGACGAGGTCATGGACGCCCTCCGCGAACTCACCGGCCAGGACTACGTCGACGAGTACGCCGCGAACGTCAAAGCGCGCCAGCAGAAGAAAGAACAGTAAGAACCCCTGTTCGGAAGCCCGCTGCACCTCTTACTCGGGTCCCCCGCTGCACCGCTATTCGGGTCCCCCACTGCACCTCTATTCGGGTCCCCCGAAGCCCGCCCGCCGCCGCAGCGCAGGCAGGTCCACCACCACGATCTTGCGGCCCTCCGTCCGCAGCCAGCCCCGGTTCGCGAAGATCCCGATCGCCTGGTTCACGCTCTGGCGCGACCCGCCCGCCATCTCCGCCAGCTGCGTCTGGTTCAGCTCGATCGTCGTCATCGGCGACGAGTGCTGCTCCGCCAGCCGCACCAGCGTCTTCGCGACCCGGCCCGGCAGGTCCAGGAACACGTGGTCCGAGGACTGCTCCGTCAGGCGCCGCACGATCATGCCCATCGACCGCAGCACCGCGTCGAGCATCTTCGGGTTGCCGTGCACCAGCTCCAGGAACGACGAGCGCGCCAGCGCCAGCGCCGACGTGTCCTCCAGGGCCTCCGCGCTGGCCGAGCGGGGGGAGCCGTCGAGGAGGGAGACCTCGCCGAGGACCTCGGGGGCGCGGGCGACGTGGAGCATGGCCCGCTCGCCGGTGGCCGCGGTGCGGAAGACGCTGACGGCGCCGGAGCGGATCATGATGAGCGACTCGCCCGGCTCGCCCTCGAAGAACAGGAGGTGCCCGCGCCGGTAGTGGCGCTGCACGGCCACGCCCGCGATCTGCCGCCGCGCCTGCGGGTCGAGGCCGGCGAACATGGCGACGCCTGCAAGCGGGTCTTCAGATGGGCTGACACCCATAGTTCTCCCCCTTCGGTGGGTCCCGGGTCGCGGGCTCCCTCCGATGATCGCTGTCTTTTCCGTCGTTGTACAGAGCCCGGTGTCGGAAACTTCACGCTCCGTTGGGTCGTGTGTCCAGACGGTGCACTTGTCGCTCGGCCGCGCGTACGATCGAGTCTACGTGCTTTCGCGTTGATTGTCCGGTATCGCGCTTCTCATATGCAGATTGCGAGGTCAGATTCCGGCTGCCTGATCGTATGGCGTAGCGTCGACTCCAGCCCGGCGACATACGGGCGGGTCCCGATTCGGGCTGAACAGACCGCCCGTGATCATACGAAAGGCCGATGCGTGGCGTACCGCTACTTCTACGACACCGAGTTCATCGAGGACGGTCGCACGATCGACCTGGTCTCGATCGCGGTCGTCGACGAGCACGGCCGCGAGTACTACGCCGTGTCGACCGAGTTCGACCCGTCGCGGGCGATCGAGTGGGTGCGGCGCAACGTCCTCGACAAGCTCCCGGCCCCGTCGAGCCACCTGTGGAAGGACCGGGCGACGATCCGCGACGAGCTGTACGAGTTCCTGGTCGGGCCGGTGCGCCGCAAGACCGGCAGCCACCCGGGGGAGCGGGTGGAGCTGTGGGCGTGGATCGGCGCGTACGACCACGTCGTGCTCGCGCAGCTGTGGGGGACGATGCCGGAACTGCCGCGCGCGCTGCCGCGGATGACGAAGGACCTGCGCCAGCGCTGGGAGGACCTGGGGCGGCCGGACCTGCCGGTGACCCCGGACGCGGACATGCACGACGCGCTGACCGACGCGAAACTGAATCTGGCCCGGTGGAAGGCCATGGAGGCGGTGCGCGGGGACCGCTCGGGCGTCGTCGAGTCCCACCGCTGAACCCCGTCCTGAACCCCTGGTCGCCGCTCCCGGGCCCCGATATATGGTGGGCGAAGTTTCGGCAATGAGGCCGCCCAGTTAACAGTCCTCACTTCTAGGGAGTTAGACGCATGCGCATTGGCGTGCTCACCGGCGGCGGCGACTGCCCCGGTCTCAACGCGGTCATCCGAGCCGCTGTCCGTAAGGGCACCAAGGAATACGGCCACGAGTTCGTGGGCTTCCGCTACGGCTGGAGGGGCCCGATCGAGGGCATCACCCAGGAGCTGAACTGGGACGTTGTCGAGAACATCCTCGACCAGGGCGGCACCATCCTCCACTCCTCGCGGACGAACCCCTACAAGATCGAGGGCGGCGTCGAGGCCATCAAGAAGAACATGGCCGACCTGGGCGTCGACGCGCTCATCGCCATCGGCGGCGAGGACACCCTGGGCGTGGCCACGAAGCTGACCGCCGACGGCGTGAACTGCGTGGGCGTGCCGAAGACCATCGACAACGACCTGTCGGGCACGGACTACACGTTCGGCTTCGACACGGCCGTGAACATCGCGACCGAGGCCATCGACCGCCTGTGGACGACCGCCGACTCGCACGACCGCTGCATCGTCGTGGAGATCATGGGCCGCCACGCGGGCTGGATGACGCTGCACGCGGGCATCGCGGGCGGCGCGAACGTGACCCTCATCCCCGAGGTCGCCTTCGACATCGAGAAGGTCGCGGCGTTCGTCAAAGACCGCAAGGAGGCCGGGAAGGCCACCATCGTCGCGGTGTCCGAGGGCGCGCACGCCCAGGAGGGCATGGTCCTCAAGGACGGCGAGGTCGACGCGTTCGGCCACGTCAAGCTCGGCGGCGTGGGCGACTGGGTCGCGGCGGAGATCAAGGAGCGCGCCGGCATCGAGACCCGCGCGATCATCCTCGGCCACCTCCAGCGCGGCGGCACCCCGACGGCGTTCGACCGCGTCCTGGCGACGCGCCTGGGCCTCGAAGCCGCCGACGCGGTCAACGAGGGCGACTTCGGCAAGATGATGGCGCTCCAGGGCACCAACGTCGTGCGCATCCCGATCCACGAGGGCACCGACGTGCTCAAGACCGTCCCGGTCGAGCGCTACGCCGACGCCGAGGTCTTCTTCGGCGTCTAGCGCACCCCGAAGGCCGGTCCCATCCGCTGGGGTGGGCCCCCGTTTTCAACGCTACCTGCGGGTTCCTGAAGGGGAGCTGAAGACGGACCGGCCACAAAGCACGGCGAATGCGCAACCACGGGCGCGTCCGGTCGTTAGACCGGGCGTGCCCGTCGCTTTCACCGAGTCCATCGCGCAGAGGGAAATCGGCGAGATCCCGCATCTCGCCGATTTCACGTTCCACAAGACCCTTCGAGACGTCGACTTCGAGGGCGTCCCGGTCGAGGGCCTCGACGCCGACTTCTACCGGCGCCCGGTCGGGGACCGGCTGCTCAGCGTCGGGGTCTACCGGTTCGGCGGGAGCGAGACCCACCGGGCCTGGGGCTGGGTCGGCGAGGCGCACTGCTCGTGGCACGCCTACCGGGACCCCGGCACGGGCGGGTTCGACGGGCCGTTCGCGGGATGCCCGCTGCTGCGGGTGATCCTCGACGGCGGGCGGGCCCGCGGGTTCGAACTGGGCCCGAAGGGCCCGGCCCGGCGGTTCCTCGTCGATCCGGAGGATGGAGTTGTGGCGGGCGCGGTCACCGCGCGCCCGGTCTGACCGGCCCCTGCCGGGCCGGGGTCATTCCCCTTCGGCGGCCTGCGCGTCGGCCGCTTTGGCGCGCTCCAGCCGGGTGGCCCGCCGCGTGTAGACGATGGCCGCGGCCGTGATCGCCAGCCCGAAGAACAGGCCGGTGCCCGCGAACAGCGACGACGCGCCCGGCGAGAACCCGAGGATCGCCACCGGCACCTGCACGATGCCGATCAGCCCCACGAGCAGCCACTTGTTCTGGCCCCGCCCCCACAGCAGCGCCGTCCAAACGGGCGCGACCACGATGGCCAGGGTCGCGATGTCGAGCGCCCAGTGCAGCACCGGGTTGTGGACCCGGTCGTGCTGGAACGCCATCGCCGGGCTCGACACCGCCAGGATCATGGCGGCGACGGTCGCCACGAAGGCAAGACGACGTGTCATTCGTGACCTCCTTTGCGTGCGAAGCCTTAACGCTACGTCCAGTAGTCGCCCATGTCTGTCGGGTATCCGCCACTAGCCGTGCCGGGTTCGCCCCGCTTCAGCTCCCCTTCAGGTTCTCCTGTGTAGCTTGGGAAACCGGGGGGCCTTCCCCAAGGCGCCCGGCGGTCTCCGTGGTGCGCGCGAACGGCCGGGAGCCCAGCGGGCTTCCGGCCGTTCGCGTCGCAGTACTGCGGGTCTACGGGTGGGTCTTGGACAGCTCCGCCGCCTCGACCGTGTGGCGCAAGAGGAGCGCCGTGGTCACGGGGCCGACGCCGCCGGGGACCGGGGTGAGGCGGCCCGCGACCGGGGCGACCGCGGCGTAGTCGACGTCGCCGACCAGGCCGCCGTCGTCGGTCGGGTTGGTGCCCACGTCGATGACCGTCGCGCCGGGCTTCACGAAGTCGGCGCCGATCATGCCCGCGCGGCCGACGGCCGCGACCAGGATGTCCGCTTCGCGGCAGACCGCGGCGAGGTCCTTCGTCCGCGAGTGGCACACGGTCACCGTCGCCGACTCGTTGAGCAGCAGCAGCGCCGCGGGCTTGCCGACCACGGTCGAGCGGCCCACGACCACGGCCCGCGCGCCCGACAGCTCCAGGTCCTCGCGCTTGAGCAGCTCCAGGACCGCCGCGGCGGTCGCCGGGGCCCACGTGCGGCGGCCCTGCGCGAGGCGCCCCAGGCCCTCGGAGTTCGCGCCGTCGATGTCCTTGAACGGGCTGATGTACCACCCGACCTCGGGCAGCGTCACCCCCTCGGGCAGCGGCGTCTGGCAGATGATCCCGTGCACGTCGGGGTCCGCGGACAGCTCCTGGAGCTTCGCGATGATCTCGCCCTTGCCGGGCGCGTCGAGCTGCTCGATGCGGCAGTCGACGCCCTCCTTCTCGGCGGCCTTCTTGATCGACCGCACGTACCAGGCGGTGCCCTCGTCGTCGGTCGGCACGACGACCGCGAGCGTCGGCGCCGTCCCCTCCGCGCGCAGCTTCGCCGCCGCCGCGGCCACGTCTGCGCGGATCGCCTTGGCGACCGCGCGCCCGTCGATGTCGCTCATGCGCGGATCCGCTTCGCCACGGCGTGCATGATCGCCTCGGCCTGGACCTTCGCCTGGAGCGCCTCGTTCAGGGCGCCCGCGAGCCGCTCGCGCTCGGCCTGGTCCTTGATCGACACCAGGTTGATGTCCACGTTCAGCGCGGCCGACTCCAGCGCCGACTTCGCCGCCGACGCCGCCACGGCCACATCGGACAGCACGTTCGGGTTGGAGCCCTCCAGGATCCGCCCCGACAGCTTGATGACCTCCGCGGAGACCCGCGCGACCGCCAGCGGCACCGCCGCGGCCTCGACCAGGCCCGCCTGGATCGCCGCGGTCCGCGCGGCCTTCTCCTCGTCGGAGGACTTCGGGAGCTTGTACGCGGCGACCACGCCGGAGAACGCCTCGGCGTCGTCCTCGGCGAGCTGGAGCGCCTCGCCCCGGAGCCGCTCGGCCTCGGCCAGGACCTCCCGCATCACCGCCTCGTGCTCCGCGAACTTCGGCTTCCCGATCGTCAGGTTGCACACCATGGAGACCAGGGCGGCGCCCATGGCCGCGTTCACCCCCGCCGCGGCGCCCCCGCCGGGCGCCGGCTTGTCCGACGCGAGGTCGGACAGCCACTCATCAATCGTCGTCTTACGCACCCGACCAGCCTAGACGCGCCCCCAAAGGTGGGATGTCTCCGCGACGCCGAGTGTGTCGCGGCGGCCGGTGCGGACAGTGGCCCAACCCATGGGATTGGCAAATCGGTGTCACCGCCGCCCGGTCGGCCCGCGTACGATATGCGCGTGAACCGCCAATGGCATGACCTGCGAAACCCCGGCCTCGTCCCCGTCGTCGCCGACGAGGAGGAAGCCGAGCGCTATCAGCTCGACGCCTGGCGGGACCTGCCCCGAGAGCAGGTCCCCCCGTGGCCCGACTACGCCGAGGTCGAGGACGTGACCGGCGTGCTCGCCGCCGTCCCGCCGATCGTCGCGCCCTACGAGGTCGACCACCTGCGCGAGCGACTCGCCGAGGTGTGCGAGGGCCGCGCGTTCCTCATGCAGGGCGGCGACTGCGCCGAGACGTTCATCGACAACACCGAGCACCACGTCCTCGCGAACATGCGCACGCTCCTCCAGATGGCGGTCGTGCTCACCTACGGCGCGTCGCTCCCGGTCGTCAAGGTCGGCCGCATCGCCGGCCAGTACTCCAAGCCGCGCTCGGCCGCGACCGACTCGCTCGGCCTGCCCGTGTACCGCGGCGACATGTTCAACTCGCTCGAAGCGACCGAGGAGGCCCGGGTCGTCGACCCGCAGCGGATGATCCGCGCCTACGCCAACTCCGCCGCGACCATGAACATGCTCCGCGCCTACCTGCGCGGCGGCCTCGCCGACCTCATGGCCGTCCACGACTGGAACAAGGACTTCGTGCGCACCTCCCCGGCCGGGGAGCGGTACGAGGCCATCGGCCGCGAGATCGACCGGGCCGTGCGCTTCATGGCCGCGTGCGGCGTCGAGGACGACAACCTCCACACCGCCGAGGTCTTCGCGTCCCACGAGATGCTCGCCATCGAGTACGACCGGGCGCTCACCCGCATCTTCGACGGCAAGGCGTACGCCCTGTCCGGCCACATGGTCTGGAACGGCGAGCGCACCCGCCAGCTCGGCGGCGCCCACATCGACTTCCTCTCGCGCGTCGCGAACCCGGTGGGCTGCAAGATCGGCCCCACCGCCACGCCCGAGTGGGTCGTGGAGATGTGCCAGAAGCTCAACCCGGAGAACGTCCCCGGGAAGCTCGTCGTCATCACCCGCATGGGGCACAAGAACGTCCGCACCCTCCTCCCGCCGATCGTCGAGAAGGTCGAGGCCGCCGGGTGCAAGGTCGTGTGGCAGTGCGACCCCATGCACGGCAACACCTACGAGTCCGCGTCCGGGTACAAGACCCGCGCGTTCGACCAGGTCGTCGACGAGGTCCTCGGGTTCTTCGAGGTCCACCGCCGCATCGGGTCCCACCCGGGCGGCATCCACATCGAACTCACCGGCGAGGACGTCACCGAATGCGTCGGCGGCGCCCAGGAGATCCGCGACGACCAGCTCTCCGACCGGTACGAGACCGCGTGCGACCCGCGCTTGAACACGCAGCAGTCGCTGGAGCTCGCGTTCCTCGTCGCGGAGATGCTGCGCCACTGATCGCGTTGCACTGACCCATAGAGTGGTGTGCATGAGTGCACACGACGTGTTCCTGCTCGGCGGAGTGTTCCCCGGTACCGCACCGGCGGAGGCGCTCCGCCGAGTCGTCTCCTATGCGCGCCAAGCGGAAGCATCCGGGCTCGACGGCGCCTGGACCGCCGAGCACCACTTCATCGAGTACGGCGCCAGCCCCTCCGCGACCCTCATGGCCGCGCACCTCCTCGCCGCGACCGAGCGCATCCAGATCGGCACGGCCGTCGCCGTCCTCTCCACCCGCCACCCCGTGGCCCTGGGGGAGGAGACCGCGACCCTCGACGCCCTCGCCCCCGGCCGGTTCCGCCTCGGCGTCGGCCGCGGCGGCCCCTGGATCGACCTCGACGTCTTCGACTCCGGCCTCGACCGCTACGAACGCGGCTTCGAAGAGGGCCTGCGGCTCCTCGCCACCTGGCTCTCCGGCGCCACCGAAGTCGCCCACGCGGGCGAGTTCTTCGACGTCCTGCCCGTCCGCGTCATGCCCCCCGGCTCCGGCGCCCAGCTGTGGGTCGCGGCCACCGGCGAAGGCACCGCCCGGCTCGCCGGACGGCTCGGACTGCCGCTCCTCCTCGGAATGCACGCTCCCGACGAAGAGCACCGCTCGCTGATCGGAGCATGGCGCACCGAAGCCGAGGCCGCCGGACACGACCCCGACGCCGCCGAGCACGTCTCGACGCACCTCGCCCAGGTCGCCGACACTCCCGCAGACGTCGACCGCCTCCGCGAATCCCTGACCGAACTGCTCGTCCGCGGCACCGGCCAGTACGTGTCCCTCAAGCCCGGCCGCACCCAGCGCGACCACGGCGCGTACGTGGACTGGATGATCGGCCGCCACGCCGTCGGCACCGCTTCCCATGTAGCCGAACGCCTCGCGGACTCCGCCGATGCCACCGGCGTCTCCCGGCAGCTCCTCCTCGTGGAAGGCTGCGGCGACCCGGACGCGGTGCGCGACAACATCGCCGCCCTCGGAGCGGCGCTGGCGCCTTCGGGGACTAGTACGGCCGGTACTGCGGCGCCTGCGGCGGCAGGCCCTTGAGCGGGTCGCGGCCCTTCTGGCGGAACCACTGGTTCGCCGAGCCCGTGAACAGGCACAGGAGCGTCACGATCGGCATCGACAGACCCAGCAGCGTCCAGACGAGCCGCGACCCGTCGACCACCGAGGCCTCCATGTCGCCGACCCGGAACCCGGCGTACAGGCCGTAGAACCCGGTCACGATCGACCCGAGCATGACCAGGATCGTCGTGACCTGCGCCCAGCGCCGCCCCGCGCCGATCTTCACCGCGAGGATCCCGTACAGGATCACGATCATTATCGTCACCGCGATCACGACGACGAGCAGCGCCGCGAGGTCCTCGAAGCCTTCAGAGAGGTCCTCCTCGAACCCGAAGTCGTCGAAGTCGACGGAGGTCCAGAACAACCCGATCGTCCCCGTCCCCGCCCCGCAGCAGATCAGGAACGAGAACTGAAGCCACATCATCACCTGCGCGGCGGTGACGGTGCCGGGCTTGCGATGCAGCAGCTCCGGCGGCAGCGGCGTGGAAGGCGGGGTCAGCATGGGCGGGTCCTCCGGGTGGGCGGTCCCTGAATTCTAGGGCTCGGGGGCCACCGCGTCCGGACCGGTGAACCAGCGGTCGGCGTCGGGGGTGTGGAGGTTGATGACGGTCATGGCCTGGAAGGCGAGCCAGGGGAGGGCGGTCGCGAAGGTGGTCAGGGGCGCCGGTGAGACGGAGGCGACCGCGCAGGCGGCCACCGCCAATGCGGCGCAGGCGAGCGTCGCCGCGGTCCGCGCCCCGGCGATGCGGTCGCCGAGCATCAGGGTCAGGAGCCCGGCGCCGATGCCGAGCGCCGGAAGGCCCACGAGGAACATGAGCAGCGCGAGCCCGGGCCCGGCGGCGGTGAGCAGGTGCGCGCCGAACGAGTCGTTCGTGACCTGCGAGGTCAGCAGCACGTCGCACAGGAGGTAGCCGTACTGGAGCCACAGCCCCGCCTGGGCGCGGCCGATCGAGCGCGGCTTCACCGGCCGGTCCGAGGTGGGGGTCATGACCCAAGTGTCGCGCATCCGCGGCCGGGCCGGCCGTCTCAGCGGAGGGCGGTTCTCAATGCCTCGAAGACCGTTTCGTCCTGGAACTCGTAGCCCATCGCCTCTAGCTTGCGGGGCTTGATGTTCGCTCCGCGGAGCATTTCCACGGCCGCCTCGCCCGCGACGATCTTGACGGCCCAGCCGGGGATGGGCCAGATGGCGGGGCGGTGGACCGCGGCGCCGAGGGCCTTGGCGAAGTCCTTGTTGCGCACGGCGTTCGGGCCGACCATGTTGACCGGGCCCGCGGTGTCGCCCTCGATGACGAGCTTCGCGGCGGCCGTCCAGTCGCGCAGGGACATCCACGACATGTACTGGCGCCCGCTGCCGAACCGGCCGCCCAGGCCGAACTTCCACGCGGGCTTCAGGCGCGCGATGAGGACGCTGCCGGGGCCGAGCACATGGCCCGTGCGCAGGTAGGCGACCCGCGCGCCCGCCTCGGCCGCGGGGGCGGCGGCCTGCTCCCACGCGAGGCACAGCTGGCCGAGGAAGTCGGCCGCGGCCGGGTAGGTCTCGTCGACTTCGAGGTCGGCGCGGTCGCCGTACCAGCCCATCGCGGAGCCGTTGATGAGCGCCGGGACGCCCGCCTGAGCGACCGCCTTCGCGAGCACGGTCGTCGGGATCACGCGGGAGGTGCGCAGGCGCTGCTTGTACGCGGCGTTCCAGCGCTGGCCGCCGATGGAGGCGCCGCAGAGGTTCACGACCGCGTCGGCACCGTCGAGGATCTGCGGGTCGAGGGCCTCCCGGTAAGGGTCCCAGAGGATCTCGTTCTCCTCGTCGGGGCGGCGCCTGACGAGGCGGACGATGTCGTGGCCTTCGAGGGCCTGCATGAGGGCCGTGCCGAGGTAGCCGCTCGAACCGGCGATGACGATGCGCATGGGCTCAAGCCTAAGTCCTCGGATGCGCGTACCAGTCCAGGACTTGCGTTCGCAGGCCCGGCGCCTGGAGCTCGGCGTTCGCCTGGATCGCGGCGAGGGTCTGGGCGGCGAGGGCCCGGCGCCATTCGAGTTCGGCGGTGCGCATCGCGGTGTCGATCGCGCACGGGGCGCGGAACACCGACGCGGGCTCGTCGGCCCACACGCCGTGCTGCCGGATCTCCGCGCACTGGAACGCCTCGTCGGGCCCCTCGATCGCGGTGAGCACGTCCATGAGCGTGATGTCCGCCAGCCGCTTCGCGAGCCTGAACCCGCCCTTCTTGCCCGCGGTGGAGGTGAGGATCCCGGCCTTGACGAGCGGCTGGAGCTGCTTGTTGAGGTAGGCGGGCGGCAGGCCGTACCCGGCGGCGAGCCGGGCGGTCGAGACCGGCTCGGCCGTCTCGGGGTCGCCGCGGCCCATCCAGTCGAGCAGCAGGCAGCAGTGCGCGGCCCATTCGACGCCTTCGCTGATTCGCATAATCCCGATGATAGTCGTCCCGGTTTCGTGCACACGTGTTCCAGAGCACTGCACTTGCCGATCTTTATCTAGACATGTAATGTCTAGATATCAACTTCGAACCGGAGGAACACCAGATGAGCACCGCCCCCCAGCCCGTCATCGCCCGCGCCGCCGACGCCGAGCGCCTCGCCCACGCGCAGCGGTCGGTCATGACCCTGCTCGCCGACTCCTCCGCGACCGGCGGGGCCCTGTCGGTGACCCGCTCGACCTTCCCCGACGGCGGCGACGGCGCGCCCTCGCACTTCCACACCGCTGCAAGCGAATCGCTGTTCGTCATCGCGGGCCGCCTCCAGGTCCTCACCGGGGACGAGGTCGTGGTCCTCGAAGCGGGGGACTTCGTCTCGATCCCGCCGGGCCTGCCGCACGCCTTCGGCGCCGCGAAGGGCTCCGACGCCGACGTGCTCGCGGTCTTCACGCCCGCCGCCGACCGGTTCGACTACTACCGCCTGCTCGAACGCGTCGTCGCAGGCGAGGCCGACCCGGCCGAGATCCCCGCGTCGGGGCAGCAGTACGACAACCACTACGTCGCCAGCGACGCCTGGGTCCGCGCCCGCGCCTAGGGGACGCGAAACGGCCGCCCCGGGAACGCACCCGGGGCGGCCGTCGCCGTCGTCACTACAAACCCAGCTTCGCGAGGTCGAGTCGCCCGTAGCGGTTGCGCCACACCACGCCCGCCTTCATCCCGGCCATCACGGATCGCTGGAGCGTGTTGTCCTGCGGCAGCTGGTCGACCGGGGTGTCCTCGGGCCGCCCGAACACGAAGCGCCACAGGTCGGTCCGGTTCCCGGCCGGGTCGCCCTCGTTCAGCAGGTCGAACAGCGCCGCGAACCCGGGGATGTTCGACCGCTCCGGCAGCCAGTCCCGCAGCTGCGGGTCGAGCAGCCACGACTCGCACCGGAATTCGAGGTCCTCGGGGCCGGCGTACCGCTCGGGGAACACCGCGGGCAGGAACTCCATGGCCCATTCGACCGAGTCGCGGACGGCGTCGAGCGTGAGCGGCCCGCCCTCGCCGCGGATGTGCATGCCTGCGAACGGCTTCGGATCGGGCCCTTCGACGCAGAACTGGAGCCGTCCGAGCTGGTACAGCGCGCCGCGCACGTGACCGGTGAACCAGTTGCCGACGTCGAGCCCGGGCCGGCCGTAGATCCGCCGGTTCAGCCGCAGCTTCTCGCCGATGTCGGCCAGGACCCGCCGCGACAGGTCCTCGTCGACGCCGCGGTCGCCGTGGAACTTCAGCATGTCCGGGACGGCCGCGAGCAGGGGGAACAGGCTCAGCATCGGCTGCCCGGCGGGGGGCCTTGGCCACCCGAGCCACTTCTTGCCGCCCATGTCGGCCGCGATGCTCTGGTACAGCCGGTCGGCGAGCTCCAGCGCGGCGCCGTCGAGGGAGCCGAGGGCGCGCACCGCGTCGTCGGCGTCGTCCGCGTCGGCGCCGCACCAGTCGAGCAGCAGTTCGCGGACGGCGGCGGCGTCGGGGGCCGGGTAGGCCCGCACGGCGCCCGCCTGGGGGAGGTCGAGAGTCACCGGCCTATGTCACCATGCCCGGCCCCCCGGCGGCAACATCGGGTCGGTCACCCTAGTCTGGGTCCGTGCGACGGCTGCTGACGCCCCCTTGGATCGTCCTCCACTGCTTCGCCGTGGTCCTGACGGTCGCTTTCGGCCTGCTCGGGTGGTGGCAGCTCGGCCGCGCCCAGGGCGGCAACGCCATCAGCTGGGGCTACGCGCTCGAATGGCCGGTGTTCGCGATCTTCACGCTCACGGTGTGGATCAGGCAGATGCGCCTGGAGCTGCGCAAGGACCGCCCCGAAGGCGAAGCGCCGCGCCGCCGTCCCGAGCCGCCGCCGATGGCCTCGCCGTTCGAGGATTCGATCTTGAGCGCCCGGCAGTCCTCGTCCGAATCCTCCCAGGGGAGCCACGCATGAACGCCGCTCTGAAACGCTTCCGGATCGTCGCCTGGATCGTCGGCACGTTCCTCATCGGCCTCGTCTTCGTCGCCATGCCGCTCAAGTACATCGGCCACAACGACGTCCTCGTCACCGTGATCAGCCCGATCCACGGCCTCTGCTACATGGTCTACCTGGTGCTCGGCTTCCACCTGGCGCAGCAGGCCGGCTGGAAGTTCTGGCCGCACACCGTGGGCCTGCTCCTCGGCGGCACGGTCCCGGTCGGCTCCTTCTTCGTGGAGCGCTGGGCGCACCGCCGCATCCTGGAGGAGCACCCGCAGGCCGCCGACCCGAAGATCCGGCAGGAAGAGCGGGTCTGAGACGCGCCGAAGGGCCCGGCGGCCAGGCCGCCGGGCCCTTCGCTCACGCCTTATTCCAGGTACGACCCGGCCTTGAACGTGTCCCAGTCCAGGGACCACCCGGTGAACCCGTCGCCCTGCGGCACGTCGATGCCGGTGTTGGTGACCACGACCGGGTCGCCCCAGCGCACGAAGTTGTAGATCCACTCGCCCATCTCGTCGGAGACGTTGATGCAGCCGTGGGAGCCGTTGGAGCGCCCGAGCCGGTCGGCCGCCCACGGGGCGCCGTGGATGAACTGCCCCGAGAACGTCAGGCGCATCGCCCATTTGACGTCGGTCTCGTAGTCGTACAGGTCGGAGACGAACGTCGAGGACTCCTCGCGGCTCATGATCGTCATGGTGCCGGAGAAGGACCGCGCGTCGTTCCCGTCGATCGGCTCGTCGGAGCCCAGCGAGATCGGGATGGTCTGCACGATCGCGCCGTCCAGGTACGCCCGCATCTGCTTCGTGTCGTTGTCCGCCTCCAGCAGCCGCGCCTCGGAGTCGGTGGCGAACGACGTCTCCTGGTCGAACTCGCCGTACTTCCCGTCGCCGAGCGCCAGCCCGCCGAGGCCGAGCCTGACGGTGACCTGCGTGCCCGGCTGCCAGTACTCCTTGGGCCGGTACTCCAGGGCCCGCCCGGTGATCCAGTGCCAGGAGCCCTCCTGCGCCGGCTCGGAGGTCACGAACAGGCGCCGCTCGACCGAGGCCCGCATGTCCTCGGCGACCTCGTAGTCGGAGAAGCGGAACGCGAGGATCGCGCCCTGCCCGACCGTGGAGTCCTGCCCGGGCAGGTAGTTCTCGATGCTGACGCGGTCGCCGGGGGAGGCGATGACGGTGAACGTCGAGGTCGCCTCGGCGACGAGTCCGGCGGCGTCGGCGGCCTTGACGGTGGCCGTGTAGACGCCCTCCCATTCGAGGGGGCTCGCGGGGACCCAGGTGGTCCCGTCGGGGTGCATGGCGCCGTCGACGGCGTTCCCGGACGCGTCGGTCAGCGCGAACTCCTGGAACTCGCCGTCCTCGACGGTCCAGGCGATCTCGGTGGCGGCGGTGGCGTCGGCCGAGCCGTCGGCGGGGGTGATGGTGACCTTGGCGGCGCTCTGCGGCTCCTCGGAGGACCCGCCGTCCGAGATGGTGCCGTTCTCCTTCGTGCAGGCCGCGGCCAGCCCGAGGGCGGCGGCCGACCCCGCGGCGACGAGGGCGCCGCGCCGGGTCAGAGAGGATCGTCCGAAGCTCATCGCCCAACGGTACACATGTGCGGCCAGCCCGAGTCCCCTGTGAACATGTGAGTTCCGCCGGGTCGGGGGTTACGCGCGGATGCTCAGGTGGACGTGGTTGGTGTGGTCGGAGGACGGGTCGCCGTACGCGCCCGAGTAGGACTTCCAGCCGTTGCCGGGGAACCAGATCTGGCGGTACCAGATGACGTACTGGACGCCGAGGGCGTCGGAGTTCTCGATGAACCAGGCCGCGAGGTTCTGCCCGTAGTCGTAGTCGCCGCCCGTCGCGTCGCCGCCGAAGCCGCCGGGCTCCGAGGAGAAGTCGCAGGCCCGGCCCTTGGGGTGCTCGCCCGAGCCCGAGGGCCGGTAGCAGGAGACGTACCTGGTGAACCCGGCGATCTGGGCCTGCTCCAGCGCGTGGAGGGTCCGCGGGGTGAGGCACCCGTCGGCCGGGGTCGGGTCGTCCTCGGTGCAGCCGCCCCCGCCGCCCTCGTACGGCTCCGCAGCGGGCGCATCGGACGCGGTCGGGCCGTCGGTGGAGGTGCCGCCGGAGCCCGCGAGCTCGCGGGCGGCCTCGTCGCGGGCCGCTTCGAGGTCCTCGGTGACGTCGGCCTGCTCGGCGATGTTGTCGTCGAGGGTCTGCTGGAGCGCCTCGATCTCCTGGAGGCGGGCGATGAGCTCGTTCAGCCGCTGGGCGCGGGACTCGCCGAGGAACTGGAGCATCTCCATGGCCGCGATGGCGTCCTGCGGGTCGCCGGAGGCCAGGAGCGCGGCGGTCGACTGGTAGTCGGAGGTCGTGGACGCGACGTACGCGAACTCCTCCAGCTCGGTCTGGAGCGCGGCCCGCTCCTCGGTCGAGTCCGCCAGCTCCGTTTCGAGGTCCTCCTGCTGCTGCTGCAGCTCGGCCAGCTCGTCCTGGGCGTTCAGGTAGTCCTCGATGGCCTGGCTCAGCGCCGCCGAGGCCCCCTCCTCGCCCTCCTGCGCGCTGGACTGGGACGCGGGCGAGACCAGGAACACGACGGCCGCCACCGCGGCGACGGGGAAGGTGAGCAGGCGCTTGAGCAGCGCTGCGCGTCGTGCGGGGCGTCCGGCGTTCACGGCTTGCGGTCCTCCGGTGGGGAGCCGACCTCTGGGGTCGATTGGTCGGGCCCAACTCTAGAACGGGAGGATTCCTCGGGCCGAACCGGGCCGTCGGGCATAGCCCCAGGCAGCCGCCGCGTCACGGGCTGCGACAGCACTATGGCGTCGCTTACGCGCGACCCTTCCGGGGGAAGGTGAACTGCTAGGATTGTTCGAAATTGAACCAGCCGCGGGCTGGTCCACGGGAGCAGAGAGGAGGAACGGGATGGGCGCGGGCGATTTCGAGAGCCGCTGGCTCCGACCCGACGTGAACGCCGTCTGGACCCGGTTCCTCCAGGTCACCCACCGCCTGGAGCACCACATCGACCGGCGCCTCCAGGACAACCACGGCATCACCCACACCCAGTACGAGATCCTCGTGCGCCTCGCCGACGCCGACGAGCGGGCCCTGCGCATGAGCGACCTCGCCGACCAGATCGTCACCGCCAAGAGCGCCGTCACCTACCAGGTCAACCGGCTCACCGACATGGGCCTGGTCCACCGCCGCAAGTGCGACGCCGACAACCGCGGCACCTGGGTCGCCCTGACCCCCGCCGGGCTGGAGCGCCTGGAGCAGGCCGCGCCGTGCATCCTCTCCCTGGTCCGCGAGCTGTTCCTCGACGACCTCAACTGCACCCAGTCCGCCGAGCTCGACAAGCTCCTCGGCACCTGGTCCGACAACCTCGACGAGCACGAGCGCAACCCCGTCCGCCACCCCGAGCACTGACCCGTACCACCCGTCCGGGGCGCCGGGCGGTGTACGGCCTGCCGACGGTCCGTACCGGTGTAGGGTCAGGCCGTGCCGAGCTTTCCACGTCCCCGTTCGACCGTCCCCTTCCGAGTGGACGGACTCGCCGACCTGCTGCCCGCGGCGGGGGACCTGGACCTCGCCGTCACCGGTGTGAGCCTCGCCGCAGGCGCCGTCGAACCGGGCGACCTCTTCGCGGCCCTCCCCGGCGCGAACCGCCACGGCGCCGAGTTCACCGCTCAAGCCGCCGAACGGGGCGCCGTCGCCGTCCTCACCGACGCCCGCGGCGCCGAACTCGTGGACGGCCTCCTCCCCGTCCTCATCAGCGAGGACCCCCGCGCCCTCACCGGCGAGGTCGCCGCCCGCGTCTGGGGCCGCCCCTCCGAGCGCCTCAACCTCATCGGCATCACCGGCACGAACGGCAAGACCTCCACCGCGTACCTCGTCGAAGCCGCGCTCGCGCACGCCGGGCGCACCACCGGCATCATCGGCACCGTCGAGACCCGCATCGCCGGGGAGCGCATCGAGTCCGAGCGCACCACCCCCGAGGCCCCCGAACTCCAGGCGCTCCTGGCGACCGCCCTCGAACGCGGCGTCACCGACGTCGTCATGGAGGTCTCCAGCCACGCGCTCGTCCTCGGCCGCGTCGAAGGCTGCCGCTTCAAGGCCGCCGGGTTCACCATGTTCGGCACCGACCACCTCGACTTCCACACCGACCTCGACGACTACTTCGCCGCCAAGGCCCGCCTCTTCGACGGCCGCGCGCAGATCGAGGTCCTCAACGCCGACGACGCCCGCGTCGCCACCCTCGCCGACGGAGTCAACCGCACCTTCTCCTTCCGCGACCCCACCGCCGACTACTACGCGCACGACATCGCCGGGGACGGCTTCACCCAGACGTTCCACCTCAGCGGCCCCTTCGGCAAAGGCGACGGCCGCGTCAACATGCCCGGCCGCCACAACGTCGCCAACGCCGTCCTCGCCGTCGCCCTCCTCGAAGCCGTCGGCCTCGACACGGACGCCGCCCTCGCCGGGGTCGCCTCCTGCACCGGCGTGCCCGGCCGCATGGAACTCGTCTCCGGCGACTCGCCCGTGCGCGGCGTCGTCGACTACGCCCACAAGCCCGAGGCCATCACCGCGGTCCTCGCCGCGCTCCGCGAGTCCACGCCCGGCCGGGTCATCGCGATCCTCGGCGCCGGAGGCGACCGCGACCGCTCCAAGCGCCCCCTCATGGGCGCGGCCGCCGCGGCCGCCGCCGACCTGGTCATCGTCACCGACGACAACCCCCGCACCGAGGACCCCGCGCGCATCCGGGACGAGGTGGCCGCCGCCGTCCAGGGCGTGCCCTGCCGTAATATTCCGGGACGGGAAGCCGCCGTCCGGGAGGCCGCCGCACTGGCCGCGCCCGGCGACGCCGTCGCGCTCCTCGGCAAGGGGCACGAGACGTACACCGAGACCGCCGACGGCCCGGTGGCGAGCGACGACCGCGTGCTCCTGGCCCGCGCGCTCGCCGACGCGGGATGGGTGAAACCGGGACCGCACGCTGAAGCGTGATAGTCCGACAAGCATGACCTCACAACAGCAGGAGGAGTCCGCCGCGTGATCCCCATGAGCCTGGCCCAGGTCGCCGCCGTCACGGGCGGCAAGCTCAGCGAGACGGCCGACCCGGAGGCCGTCGTCACCGGCGGCGTCGAGTTCGACTCCCGCAAGGCCGGGCCCGGCGGCCTCTTCCTCGCCATCCCCGGCGCCAAGGTCGACGGCCACGACTTCGCCGCCAAGGCCCATGAGCAGGGCGCCGTCGCGACCATCGCGACCCGCCCCGTCGACGTCCCCGCGGTCTACGTGGACGACGCCGTCGCGGCGCTCACCCGCCTCGCCAAGCACATCGCGGCGAACGCGAGGGCCCGCATCATCGGCGTCACCGGCTCCAACGGCAAGACCTCCACGAAGGACCTCATCGGCCAGCTCTGCGCCCGACTCGGCCCCACCGTCGCCACCGAGGCCAACTTCAACAACGAGCTCGGCCACCCGTACACGGTCTGCCGCACCACCCCCGAGACCGAGTACCTCGTCCTCGAACTCGCCGCCCGCGGCCTCGGCCACATCACGCAGCTGTGCGAGATCGCCCCGCCCTCGATCGGCGTGGTCCTCAACGTCGGCATCTCCCACCTCGACGGCTTCGGGTCCATCGAGACCACCGCCAAGGCCAAGTCCGAACTGCCGCAGGCGCTCGGCCCCGACGGCACCGTCTTCCTCAACGCCGACGACCCGCGCGTCGCCGCGATGGCGGGCCTCACCGACGCCACGGCCTGGAGCTTCGGCGTCCGCGAAAAAGCCGACATCCGCGCCGAGGACGTCGACCCCGGCGACGGCCGCCACGCGTTCACCCTCGTCACCCCCGCCGGGTCCGCCCGCGTGCAGCTCAAGCTGTGGGGCGACCACCACGTCTACAACGCCCTCGCCGCCGCCGGGGTCCTCTGGAAGCTCGGCGCGACCCCCGAGGAGATCGCCGAAGGGCTCGCCGAGTCCGGGCGCCTCTCCGAGCGCCGCATGGACGTCTTCACCCGCCCCGACGGCACGGTCGTCATCGACGACTCCTACAACGCCAACCCCGCCTCGATGGGCGCGGCCGTCCGCGCCCTCGGGCTCCTGCCCACCGAGGGCCGCCGCATCGCCGTCCTCGGACTCATGGCCGACCTCGAAGAGCTCGAAGAGGAATGCCACCGGCGCCTCGGCGAGCAGGCCCGCGACGCCGGCATCGACGAAGTCATCGCCGTCGGCGAAGGCACACAACCCATCATCGACGGTGCCGACGGCGTCACCGCCACCCATGTCCCCGATCAAGCCGCGGCCATCGCGCTGCTCGAAAACCGGCTGCGCCCCGGCGACGCCGTCCTGGTGAAGGGCTCCCGCTACCGCACCTGGGACGTCGCCGACCACTTGCGCGCCAAGGAGGAAACCGACCAGTGAGAGCAGTCATCGTCGCCGCGTTCGTGGCGTTCGCGCTCACCATGGCGCTGACACCCCTCGCCGCCAAGCTGTTCCGCCGCCTCAAGGCCGGACAGCCCATCCGCTCCGACGGCCCCCAGACCCACCTCGCCAAGGCCGGCACGCCCGCGATGGGCGGCGTCGTCTTCATCTTCACGACCGTGCTCGCCTACGTCGCCGGACACCTCGTCCTCATGGCGCTGCCCGAGCAGGTCAACGGCGTCACCTTCAACCGCCCGACCGGCTTCACCGCCACCGGCATCGTCCTCATCGGCCTGTTCGTCGCCTGCGGCTTCGTCGGCTTCATCGACGACTGGATCAAGATCCGCAAGAAGCACTCCGGCGGCATCTCCGGCCGGATGAAGATCCTCGGCCTCTCCATCGCCGCCGCGATCTTCGGCCTCGTCGCCGTCTACTACACCGGCTCGATCCACACCGACGAGATCTCGGAGACCGTCGCCACCCCGTACCTCTCCTTCACGCGAGAAGTCGAGTGGCTCAACGTGACCAAGATCGGCATGGTCATCATCATCATCTTCCTGGTCAACGCCACCGCCAACGGCGTCAACCTCACCGACGGCCTCGACGGCCTCGCCACCGGCGCCTCCATGATGGCGTTCCTGGCGTACATGATCATCGGCTTCTGGGAGTACCGCCACTGGTGCGGCGGCGCGCAGCCCGCCGCGAACCTCTGCTACGACGTGCGCGACCCCCTGGAGATCGCCCTCGTCGCCGGGGCCGCCGCCGGGGCCATGTTCGGCTTCCTGTGGTGGAACACCTCGCCCGCCCAGATCTTCATGGGCGACTCGGGCGCGCTGGGCCTCGGCGGCCTCATCGCCGGGCTCGCCCTGACCTCCAAGACGATCCTGCTCCTGCCGATCGTCGGCGCCCTGTTCGTCATCATCACGTGCTCCTCGATCATCCAGTACACCTCGTTCAAACTCACCGGACGCCGCGTCTTCCGCATGGCGCCCTTGCAGCACCACTTCGAGCTGGCGGGCTGGTCCGAGGTCAACATCGTGGTCCGCTTCTGGATCATCGCGGGCATCGGCGTCGCCATCGCCCTGGGCTTCTTCTTCGCCGACTTCCTGCGGATAGCGGGGTAGGCGGATGCGGATAGGGAACAACGTGCTCGTGGCCGGAGCCCGCGTCGCCGGAGCCGCGTGCGCCGAGGTCCTCCTCGACCGCGGCGCCGCGGTCGTCGTCTACGACCGCGCTGACTCCGAACGGATGCAGGCACTCGCCGCACGCGGTGCCCGCTGCGTCGTCGCCGATGCGTTCGATCCCGCGCTCTTGGACGGTGTCGAGCAGGTCGTGCTCTCCCCGGGCTTCCCGCCCCACCACCCGATCGCCGAAGCCGCCCGCGAACACGGCATCGAAGCCTTCTCCGAACCCGAACTCGCCTGGCGCCTGCGGGAACCGGGGGCCGCGCGCTGGCTCGCCGTCACCGGCACCAACGGCAAGACCACGACCACGACGATGCTCGCCGCGATGCTTGAGACCGCCGGGCTCCGCACCGCGGCGCTCGGCAATATCGGCGTCCCGCTCGTGCACGCGGCGAACGGCCCCTTCGACGTCATCGCCGTCGAGCTCTCCAGCTACCAGCTCCACTGGTCCTCCGAGCTCGCGCCGACCGCCGGAGCCGTCCTCAACCTCGCGCCCGACCACCTCGACTGGCACGGGGACTTCGACGCCTACGCCGAGGCCAAGGCCGCGGTCTGGCGCGGCGGCCGGGCCGTCGTCAACCTCGACGACCCGGCGGTGGTCGCCCTCGCCAAGCACACCGACGCGCACGTCACCGGGTTCACGCTCAACCAGCCCGAGCCCGGCCAGTTCGGCGTCGCCCTCGGCTACCTCGTCGACTACACCGGGGACGGGCCGGTCCAGATCTGCTCGGTCGACGACGTCCGCCCCGCCGGGTGGCACAACGTCGCCAACGCGCTCGCCGCCGCGGCCCTCGCCCGCCAAGTCGGGGTGGGTCACAACGACATCGGCGACGCTCTGCGCAAGTACGTGCCCGAGCCGCACCGCAATGTCACCCTCGTCGAGCACGAGGGCGTCACCTGGGTCGACGACTCCAAGGCCACCAACCCGCACGCCGCTGCGGCCGCGCTCGCCTCCTACGACTCCATCGTGTGGGTCGCGGGCGGCCAGCTCAAAGGCGTCGACGTCGACGGCCTCGTCGCCCAGTACGCCCCGAGGATGCGCGGAGCGGTCCTCATCGGACAGGACCGGGCCCTCATCGCCGACGCGCTCGCGCGACACGCCCCGGACCTCCCCGTCGCCGTCCTCGACGGCGGCGACGATGCGGTGATGACCGAAGTCGCGGCACGCGCCGCCGCCATGGCCGAACCGGGGGACACCGTGCTCCTCTCCCCGGCCGGGGCCTCCTACGACATGTTCCGCTCCTACGCGCACCGCGGCGACGCGTTCGCCGCCGCCGTCCGGGGGCTGATCGGGGGGGACGAGGGGTGAGAAGCGGGTTCACCGAGATGCTCCGCGGCCTGCTCGACCGGCCGCTCGCCTCGTACTACCTGCTGCTCTCCTCCGCGGGCCTGCTGCTCACGATCGGCCTGGTGATGGTCTTCTCCGCCACCATGGTCGAGTCCTACGAGGCCACCGGCAACGCGTTCGCCGTCATCCTCCAGCAGGTCATCTGGGCGGTCGTGGGCCTCGTGTGCTTCTGGATCGCCCAGCGCCTGCCCGCCCGCACCTACCGGGCGGTCTCGCGCCCGCTCCTGGTCGTCGCGATCCTCCTCGGCCTGTTCCTGGTCGTCATGTCCATCAAGCAGAAGCAGGACGAGGCCAGCGGCGACGCCTCCGGCGGCATCGCCACCGACCAGCTGTGGATCCACATCGGCAACGTCCAGTTCCAGCCCGCCGAGATCGCGAAGTTCGCGCTCCTGCTGTGGGCCGCGGACTCGCTGGTGCGCCTGGGCCCGCGCATCGCCTCGTGGCGGGACCTCGCGATCCCCATGTTCCCCATCGCGGGCCTGCTCATGATCATCATCGGCTACGCCGACCTGGGGACGATGCTCATCATCCTCGCGATGTTCGTCGGGCTCCTGTGGGCCTCGGGCGTGCCGCTGCGCATCCTCGGGGTCCTGTTCGCCATCGCCATGGTCGGCTCGGCCCTGCTCATCGCGTTCGAGGGCTACCGCATGGAGCGGATCATCTCGTTCTCGCGCCCCGAGGACTTCGCCGACACCTGGGGCTACCAGGCGATCCAGGGCTACTACGCGATCGCCGACGGCGGCTGGTTCGGCCTCGGCCTCGGCGAGAGCCGCCAGAAGTGGGAGTGGCTCCCCAACGGCCACAACGACTTCATCTTCGCGCTCATCGCCGAGGAGCTCGGCGTCGTCGGCTGCCTGGTGATCCTCGCGCTGTTCGGCGTGCTCGTGTACACGGGCTTCCGGATCGCGCGCCGCTCCGACGACGCGTTCCGGTCCCTGGTGGCCGCGGGCGTGACGATCTGGATCGCGGGCCAGGCGTTCATCAACATCGGCGGCGTCCTCGGCCTCATCCCCATGACCGGCGTCCCGCTCCCGTTCATCTCCGACGGCGGCACCGCGCTCGTCGTCGTCCTCGCGGCCGTCGGGATGCTCGCCGGGTTCGCGCGTGCCGAACCCGACGCCGCGCAGGCGCTCCGGGCGCGCAACCCGTCCCGTCTCGTACGCTTGCTCTGGGCCCCCCTGCCGCCCGCCCCTCGCTCCGAATCCGACTCGGAGACCACCAAGAAGAGTCCTACGACCAGAAAGAAATGACGTTGGCACAGCTTCGATCGGTCGTCCTCGCCGGCGGCGGCACCGGCGGCCACATCTACCCGCTCCTCGCCTACGCCGACTGCCTGCGCCGCCACGACCCCCACGTGCGCGTCACCTGCCTCGGCACCGAGAAGGGCCTGGAGAACGACCTCATCCCCAAGGCCGGGTACGACCTCCGCAACGTGCCCGCGCACCAGCTGCCGCGCAAGGTCAACCTCGACCTCCTCCTGACCGCGCCCCGGATGCTCAAGGCCATGAAGGCCACCCGCGACATCCTCGACGAGGTCCAGGCCGACGTCGTGGTCGGATTCGGCGGCTACGTCGCCGTCCCCGCCTACCTCGCCGCGTGGCGCCGCAAGACCCCGATGGTGATCTTCGAGTTCAACGACCCGCCCGGGGTCGCCAACAAGATGGCCCTGAAGTTCAGCGACAACCTCGCGCTGGGCTTCCCGCACCTCTCGCAGGCCTCGCCGATCCTCGCCGACGGCGAGTTCACCGGCGTGCCGCTGCGCCCGGCGATCAGCCATCTCGACCGCAACGCGCTGCGCGCCCAGGCCTGCCAGTACTTCGGGCTCGACCCGCGGCGGCCCGTGCTGTTCGTGTACGGCGGCTCTCAGGGCGCGGCCTCGATCAACAACGCTGTCTCGGGTGCGGCGCAGATGCTCTCGCACCGCGGCGTGCAGGTCCTGCACATCACCGGCGCCCGCCGCGACGAGCCCGTCCACATCCCCGAGGGCCTGCCCGTCCCGTACCGCACGCTCCCGTACCTCGACCGCATGGACCTCGGCTACGCCGCCGCGGACATGGTCCTCGCGCGCGGCGGCTCGATGACCGTCGCCGAGGTCTCGGCGCTCGGCATCCCGACGGTGTTCGTCCCCATGCCGTGGGGCAACAAGGAGCAGTACCGCAACGCCGGGCCGGTCGTCGCCGCGGGCGGCGCGATGTTCTGCGACGACGAGAACCTCAGCCCCGGCTGGATCGCCGAGAACCTCATCCCGGTCATCACCGACCGGAACCGCGTCCTCCAGATGTCGCAGGCCGCGGCGGCCTTCGGGTCCCGCACCGGCGACGAGGCGCTCCGCAACTACACGCTGAAGGTGGTCTCCCAGGCATGAGCGATCCCAACGACCTGACCAGCCCGATCGACGAGGGCGTCACCGCCGAGGACCTCGGGCATGTGCTCTTCATCGGGGTCGGCGGGGTCGGCATGAACGGCCTCACGCGCCTGTACGCCACCCGCGGCCTCCCCGTGTCCGGCTCCGAGCTGAAGGACTGGCCCTCGCTGCCGGAGCTGGAGCGCCTCGGCGTGACGATCCACCGCGAGCACGTCGCCTCCAACCTCGACGGCGTCGACACCGTCGTGCGCTCGACCGCGCACAACGACGAGCACCTCGAAGTCGCCGAGGCCCGCCGCCGCGGCATCCGCGTCTACCACCGCTCCGAGGCTCTCGCCGCCGCGATGACCGGGCGCCGCTCGATCGTCGTCACCGGCACCCACGGCAAGACCACGACCACCGCGATCATCACGCAGATGCTCGAACACGCCGGGCTCGCGCCCTCGTACGTCAACGGCGGCGAGAACATCGGCGCGTTCACCGGCGCCCACGGGTCCGGCGACCTGTTCGTCGCCGAGGCCGACGAGTCCGACCGCTCGTTCCTGCGCTACCGGCCCGAGGTCGGCATCGTCACCAACATCGACGTGGACCACCTGAACACCTACGGGGACATGGAGTCCCTGACCGAGGCGTTCGAGCGGTTCTGCCGCAACACGGACAAGGACGGCCTGCTCGTCCTGTGCGCCGACAACCCCGGCACGCTCGGGCTGGCGAAGAAGCTCCGCGCGGAGGGCCGCACCGTCGCGACCTACGGGTTCAGCGACGGCGCGGACGTGCAGCTCGGCGACGTCGAGTCCAGTGTGGACGGCGTGGACTACACGGTCCTCTACGAGCAGCAGGTCCTCGGCCGATTCCACCTGCCGATGCCCGGCCGCCACATCGCCCTCAACTCGACCGCCGCCATCGCCGTGGGCCTGTACCTCGGCCTCGAACCGGAGGACATCGCCGCCGGGATCGCCGCCTTCGGAGGGGTCAAGCGCCGCTTCGAGAAGCGCGGCGAGAAGGACGGCTACGCGGTCTTCGACGAGTACGCGTACCACCCCACCGCGATGACCGAGGCCGTGAAGACCCTCAAGGAGGTCGCCGGGGACGGCCGCCTCATCGTGGTCTTCCAGCCCTACCGCGCCTACCGCACCATCGCGATGCGCGAGGAGATCGCCGCCGCGCTCTCCCTCGCCGACAAGGTCGTCGTCATGGAGATCTTCGGCCCCGGCGAGGAGATCCCCGAAGGCGAAGGGGGACAAGCGCTCCTGGACGCCATCGCCCTCCACGCCGACGACAAGGTCTTCGTCCCCGAATGGGACGACGTCCCCGCCGCCGTGGCGGCCCTCGCCGCCGAAGGCGACGTGGTCGTCACCATGGGCGCCCCGCCCGTCTCCCTCATGCCCGACGACCTCCTCCGCTGACGACTCGACGACGGGGCGGTGCCGGACCGGCACCGCCCCGTCGTCGTGCTCCCGCTTGTAACCGAGAGGTCGCCTTCGGTGGGTACCATGTTGCCCCCGAACGCCATCCCACCCCCCGGCAGGTGACCGCACCATGTCCGTCAAGAGGCTCATCGCGGACGCGAAACGCTCCGGCCGCACCCGGCTCGACCTCTCCCGCAGGAACCTCACCGCAGTCCCCGAAGCCGTTCGGGGCCTGACGAACCTCACCGAACTCGACCTCTCCGTCAACGGCCTGACCCGCCTCCCCGACTGGATCGGGGAGCTCACCGCGCTCACCAGCCTCAACCTGTACGGCAACCGCCTCGCCGCCCTCCCCGAGTCCGTCGGCGGGCTCGACCGGCTCGCGTGGCTCAACGCCGGCGACAACCAGCTCACCGCGCTCCCCGCGTCCATCGGGCGCCTCGCCGCCCTCACCCGGCTCGATCTCGACCTCAACCGGATCACCGCGCTCCCGGGCTCCATCGGCCGCCTCACGCGCCTCGCACGGCTCGACCTGTTCCGCAACCGCCTCACCGACCTCCCCGTCGCCCTCGAACGGCTCCAGGCCCTCACATGGCTCGACGCGGGCGACAACCGGTTCGGGACCCTCCCCGCGCCCATCACCGCGCTCACCGGCCTCACCTGGCTCGAACTGTCCCGCATCGGCCTCACCGAACTGCCCGACGCGATCGGCCGCCTCGTCAACCTCATCCACCTGGGCCTGGGCGACAACCGGCTCACCACCCTGCCCCGCTCGATCGCCTCGCTCACCGCCCTCGACCGCCTCAACCTCAACGGCAACCAGTTCAAGGAGCTGCCCGAGCACATCGGCGCCCTCACCGAGCTCAGCCGCCTCGACGTCGAGGGCAACGGCCTGCGCGCCCTGCCCCGCTCCCTGTTCCGCCTCGACAAGCTCGCCGTGCTCCACCTCGACGGGAACCTCCTGCCCGCCGAGCAGCGCGGCGCCGCCGAGACCGGCCTGCCCGAACTGCGCAAGCTCATCGAGCGCACCGACGTCGAAGGCGCCGACTTCCGCGAGTCGAAGCTCGTCCTCGTCGGCGAAGGCGAGGTCGGCAAGAGCTCCCTCCTCGCCGCCATGCGCGGCGAGCCCTTCGACCCCGACCGCGGCTCCACCCACGGCATCGAGGTGAAGACCCTCGAACTCGCCGGGCCCGGCGCCGACCCCGCCGACGCGATCTCCTTGAACGCCTGGGACTTCGGCGGCCAGAAGGCCTACCGCCCCACGCACCAGCTGTTCTTCACCGCGCCCGCCGTCTACGTCGTCGTGTGGAAGGCCCGCCAAGGCCCCATGCAGGGCTTCGTCGACTACTGGATCGACCTGATCCGCCGCCGCACCAGCGACGCGAACGTGAAGATCCACATCGTCGCCACCCACGTCGACGCCGAGGGCCAGCACCCCAAGATCGACCAGGCCGGCATCAGGGAGCGCCACGGCGACCTCGTCGGCGGCTTCCACTTCATCGACTCCGCCACCGGCACCGGCATCCCCGCGCTCAAAGCGGCCCTGTGGGAGTCCGCCGCCGCGATGCCCCAGATCGAGCGCGAGGTCCCCGCCAGCTGGAGGAACCTGCGCCGCAACCTCATCGAAAGCGGCGAGTCCTACCTCGAATACGACGCCTACGAGCGGCGCGCCGACGCGTTCGGCCTCGACGCCGACGCCGCCCGCGCCCTCGCCCGCATCGCCACCCAGCTCGGCTACTGGATCCATTACCCCGAGATCCCCGGCCTCGACGACATCGTGGTCCTCAAGGGCGACTGGCTCTCCACCGCCGTCAGCCTCGTCCTCGACGACCCCGCCACCGCGGCCGCCAACGGCCTCGTCGCGCACCCGCGCCTCGGCGACCTGTGGGACGACCCCGCCCGCGGCCGCCGCTACCGCTACGACCCGAAGTTCCACCCGGCCCTGGTGCAGCTCATGGAGAAGTACGACATCTCCTACCGCATCGCCCGCGAACCGGGCCGCCCCGAGTCGAGCCTCATCGCGCAGCTCCTCGACGAGGCCCCGCCCCCGCTCGACGACGTGTGGCACGCGTTCGGCCCGCGCCTCGCCCGCGACGCGCAGCTGTGCGAGTTCCTCGACGCCAACGGCGCCAAGGCCGTCCCCGAGGGCCTCATGCACCAGCTCATCGTGCGCTGGCACCGCCGCTCCCTCGGCCGCGAGCGCTTCGAGGACTCCGTCCACTGGCACAGCGGCTTCGTCATCGAACCGGACCCGTTCTCGCGGGCCCTGGTCCGCCTTGAGGGCCAGCGCCTGCGCATCGAAGTGAAGGCCGTCTACCCCGAGCAGTTCCTCCACGAGTTCGTGCGGGACCTGGAGGCGTACGCGGGCGAGCTGTGGCCCGGCCTGCGGCTCAAGCGCCTCGTGCCGTGCGCGGGCGTGTGCATCGACCCCGAGGACTCGGAAGCGGGCCTGTTCGGCATGGAGCGGCTGCTGTCGCGGCGCCGCCTCGGCAAGAAGACCGCGGAGTGCCGCCGCTGCTGGCAGGACGTGCCGATCGACGCGCTCCTGCACCGCCGACCCGCCGACGACGAGCCTGACGAGGCCCCCGGCGCGCCGCAGGGGCTCGACGCGATCGAGCAGTGGACGCGGACCCAGGAAGAGCTGCGGAAGATCATCGGCCTGCTCTCCGACGAGGCGGTCCAGGGGCCGCGGTTCTACACGGTCGAGTTGCGGGACAAGGGGTCCTGGGCGAAGCGGCTGACGCACGTCGGCATCCGGGTGGTCCTGTGGTGCGAGCACTCGCAGCTGCCGCTGTACGTCCTCGACGGCGACCCGTCGAGCGGCGTGTTCGACATCGACGTGCCGCGCGAGTGGCTGCTGAAGTCGGCGCCGCTGATCCGCCGCACCCTGAAGGTCCTGTGGTCGACGGTGCTGCCGGGCGGGTCGGTGGCGCTGGACCTGCTCATGCCGTCGTTCGACCCGGCCGCGATCGAGAACCACCTGGAGCTCGCGGAGGAGTCGTTCAAGGTGATCGCCGAGGTCGGGGAGGACGCGCTGGCGGCCGAGCAGCCGTGGGCCGCGGGTTCGGGGAGCGCCCGTTCGGGCGCGGAGCTGCGGCGCCTGCACGCGTTCCTCAACAAGGCCGACCCGGGCTACGGGGGCCTCGAACGGGTCCAGGACCGGGGGCGGTTCCTGTGGGTGCACCGGCGGTTCGCGGGGGAGTACGAGCCGGGCGTGCCGACCTTCGACGCCACATGACGAAGGGGCGGGCGCTCAGCGCCCGCCCCTGCTTCAACGTCGTTCAGTCCCAGGGCATCCCGTTGCGCCAGTAGCCCATGAACGCGCCGGACTCCTTCGGCAGGCCCAGCTCCTTGCGGATGGTGAAGCGGAGGGTCTTGACGACGCCGGTCTCGGCGGCGATCCAGACGTACGCGCCCGCGGTGACGGGTTCCTGGGGGGCGTCCCAGATCATCTCTTCGCCGGTCTCCTCGAACTCGCCGCGGGCGCCGAAGTCCATGGCGCGGGCGGCGTCGGTGACGGCGGGGACGAGCTTGTCGCCCCAGACGGCGCCTTCGCGGGGCAGCCAGTGGACCTCGACCTCTTCGGGGGCGTCGAGTTCGAGGACGTCGGCGGCGGTGGGTATTTCGATGAAGACCTTGCCGCGGGCGGTGACCGGGAGGTCCTCCAGGATCGCGGCGATGGCGGGGGCGGCGGTCTCGTCGCCTGCAATAAGGAGGTCCGCACCGTCGGGGGCGTGGAAGTCGACGCCGCCGTGGGGGCCGTCGTAGCGGGCGTCGGGGCCGAGGAGCAGGAGCTCGTCGCCGACCTGGACGGTCTGGAGCCAGCGCAGGGCCGGGCCGCAGTGCTCGTTCGCGCCGGCCTCGTGGACGACCATGTCGACGTCGACTTCGCCGAGTTCGGGGCGGACGGCGCGCACGGTGTAGGTGCGCACTCCGCACTGCTCCTGCTCGGGGAGGGCGCGCAGTTCGGAGTACCAGCGCTCGGAGCGGGGCATCTTGTCGAAGCCGCATGCGGGGGCGGGGAAGATGAGCTTGAACCGCTGGTCGTTCCCGTTGTCCGCGAAGTGGGCAAGGGACTCGCCGGCGAACGTCACCCGAAGGAAGGAGGGGCTGAGGCGCCGCAGCGCCCGTACTTCCCCGGGGAAGATGTCGAACGCCCGGACGGTCTGCTCCGGTGCCGCTTCGGCCTGTGTCTGCGTCGCCACGCGCTGCCCCTCCTTGAGGTTTAGGATTGCCTAACCTTATCCGAAGGCGCGGCGTGCCGCCACCGTCAGGTGGCCCGCCCGTGCCATGATCGGTGCATGCGCGGCTCCGAAGATCCGGCCGGGCCCGGTCCCTGGCGACTGGTCCACGTGGTGCGCCGCGGCCTGCCCAACAAGAGATTGAGGTACACGGTCCTCGGCCTGCTGGCCCTGTTCCTGGCCTCACTGCTCGTGCTGTGGACCGTGCCGTGGTTCCAGGTGCAGCGCATCGAGGTCGAGGGCACCTCGGTGCTCGACCCGGCGGAGGTCCAGGCGCTCGGCCAAGGGGCCCTTGGCGATCCGCTGCTCGGCGCCGACCTGGACTCGCTCGCGTCGGCGGTCGCGGGGCTCGCGCCGGTGAAGTCGGTGGACGTCACCCGGTCGTGGCCGGACGCGCTGCGCGTGGACGTCACGGAACGCGAGCCGTATATGGCCGTTCCGTCGGGCGACGAGACTTTTCTCATGGTCGATTCCGAAGGTGTGGCATTCGACGAGACCGATTCGCCTTCCGGTTCTGTATGGATAGTCGAACTCGACGATCCGTCACCGGACGACCTCGCCACGGTGGAGACCCTGAAGGTCCTCGAATCGCTCCCCGCGAGCCTGGCCGACGAGGTCGAACACGTCGAATCGCCGTCCCCCGCGGGGGTGACGCTGTTCCTCGAAGGTGGACGGACGCTCACGTGGGGCGACGGTTCCGAGGGGGAGCAGAAGGCCGAGGTCGCCGATCGATTGCTCGCGGTCGGGTACGAACATGTCGATGTCAGCGCACCAGATGCCCCCACTGTGAGTTAGCGTTAAGGGGGAGCGGGTGTGCGTGCGTGCTTGGGCGCATCCCGTTTGTCGCACCCAGGGCCGCGCGAAGGGGAAGGAAGGCAGCCGCGATGACACCACCGCACAACTACCTCGCCGTCATCAAAGTCGTTGGAGTCGGAGGCGGCGGCGTCAATGCTGTCAACCGGATGATCGAGGCGGGCCTCAAGGGCGTCGAGTTCATCGCCATCAACACCGACGCCCAGGCGCTCCTGATGAGCGACGCCGACGTCAAGCTCGACGTCGGCCGCGAGCTGACCCGCGGCCTCGGCGCGGGCGCGAATCCCGAAGTGGGCGCGAAGGCCTGCGAGGACCACCGCGACGAGATCGAGGAAGTCCTCAAGGGAGCCGACATGGTCTTCGTGACCTGCGGCGAGGGCGGCGGCACCGGAACCGGTGGCGCACCGGTCATCGCGAACATCGCCCGCAAGCTCGGCGCGCTCACGATCGGCGTGGTCACCCGGCCGTTCGCCTTCGAGGGCAAGCGCCGCCAGACCCAGGCGGTCTCGGGGATAGAGGATCTGCGGAACGAGTGCGACACGCTGATCGTCATCCCGAACGACCGCCTGCTCCACCTCGGCGACCGCTCCATCTCCATGATGGACGCCTTCCGCCTCGCCGACCAGGTGCTGCTCTCCGGTGTCCAGGGCATCACCGACCTCATCACCACGCCCGGCCTCATCAACCTCGACTTCGCCGACGTCAAGAGCGTCATGTCCGGCGCCGGGTCGGCGCTCATGGGCATCGGCTCGGCGCGCGGCGAGAACCGCGCGGTCGAGGCGGCGCGCGCGGCGATCGAGTCGCCGCTGCTGGAGCAGTCCATGGAGGGCGCGCGCGGCGTGCTCCTGTCGATCGCGGGCGGCTCGGACCTCGGCCTGTTCGAGATCAACGACGCGGCCGAGCTCGTCTCGGACTGCGCGCACACCGACGCGAACATCATCTTCGGCGCCGTCATCGACGACGCCCTGGGCGAAGAGGCGCGCGTGACCGTGATCGCCGCGGGCTTCGACACCGACGACTCGGAGTTCGAACTGGCGCAGCCGCCGCGGATCTCGGCCCTGCCCGAGCAGAAGCCCGAGCCGGTCCGCGAGGCCCGGCCCGAGCCCGAGCGCGAGTCCGGCGCGGGCAAGGTCCTGTTCGACGACGTCGACGTCCCCTCCTTCCTCAAAGAGGGCTTCTAGCGGCGGCGCTCCGTCGAGTCCCTGAAGCGACTCGGCGGACCGCCGCCCGCCGCCCCGCACGCACCACCCACGAGGTCCGCCTTGAGCACTGAAGCCCGCCGAGTCCAGTTGCAGGACAGCCTGAACCGGACGCGCGAGGCCATCGCCGACGCCTGCGAGCGCGCGGGCCGCCCCCGCGACGCGGTCCGGCTCGTGGTCGTCACCAAGACCTTTCCCGCGCTCGACGCCGCCACGCTCGTGGAGCTGGGCCAGGCCGACCTGGGGGAGAACCGCGACCAGGAGGCCGCGCCGAAGGCCGCCGAGCTCGCCCGCCGCGGCCTGGAACCGGTGTGGCACTTCGTGGGGCAGCTCCAGCGAAACAAGGCCCGCTCGGTCGCCGCGTACGCCGACTGGGTGCATTCGGTCGACCGCGCGAGCCTCGCCGACGCCCTCGACAAGGCCGCCGCGGCGCACGGCCGCCGCCTCAGCGCACTCGTCCAGGTGAGCCTCGACGGGGACACCGCCCGCGGCGGCGTCGCCGCCGCGGACGTCGAGCCGCTCGCCGCGCACCTCGCCTCGCTCGACTCGATCGACCTCAAGGGAGTCATGGCCGTCGCCCCCATCGGCTGGGACCCCGCGAAAGCCTTTGCGCTGCTGGCGGAGTCCTCCGCGGCCGTGCGCCGCGTCGACCCGGCCGCGACCGAGGTCTCGGCGGGCATGAGCGGCGACTTCCGCGAGGCCGTCGCGGGCGGGGCCACAATGGTCAGACTGGGGAGAAACGTCCTCGGCGAACGTGAACCGATGGCGTAAGGTATACGGCAGTAAAGGGATCTTTGCCGCGGCCGTTCATTCACGTCCGCGGAAAAACACATCCGTGTAAGGAGTCGGCGCTAGGATGAGTCCGCGTACCTGACTCAACAGGGGCGGCCCGAGGAGGGAGCAGGATCGATGGGCGCGATGCGGAAGGCAGGCATCTGGCTCGGCCTCATCGAGGACGAGGAGGAGCGCGGCTACAACGGCTATGAGCAGAACGACGAGTTCGCCGAGGAGCCGGCCCCGGCCGCGGCGACCCGCGCGCGGGGGTCCCAGCGGACCACCGGCCGCGTCGGCCGCCCCGCCGAGGAGCGCCGCATCGAGGAGCGCCGTCTCGACGACCGCAGCCCCGTCCGCCAGCTCAACCGCGGCTCCGGCTCGGTCACCCCGCTGACGCGCGACAACCTCGCGCTCGCCGAGCCCTCCACGATCCGGCCCGTGCCGGCCGAGGAGGAGTCGCCCGCGAACTACCGGATCACCACGCTCCACCCGACGACGTACAACGAGGCGCGCACCATCGGCGAGCGCTACCGCGACGGCACGCCGGTCATCATGAACCTCTCGGAGATGGAGGAGGCCGACGCCAAGCGCCTGGTCGACTTCGCCGCCGGGTTGATCTTCGGCACCCGCGGCTCGTTCGAGCGGGTGACGAACCGTGTGTTCCTCCTCTCGCCGCCTCACGTTCAGGTGACGGCGGAGGACAAGGCGAAGATCGCCGAGGGCGGGTTCTTCAACCAGTCGTGACCGGGCGGATAGACTCCGTACCGTGAACCTGGCACTCCAGCTCGTCTACTTGGCGCTCTTCGCGTTCTACCTGTTCCTACTGGCTCGCCTGGTGTGCAGCGTGGTGGTCCAGTTCTCCCGCCGCTGGGAGCCCGGCCCCCGGGCCGCGGCCCTGCTGGAGACGGTCTACAGCGTGACCGACCCTCCCCTGAAGGGGTTGAGGAAGGTGATACCCCCTCTCAGGCTTGGTACTGTATCGATTGATCTGGCGTTCCTGGCGCTGCTCCTGATCGTGTGGATCCTGATGGACTTCGTGATCGCGGGATTCATCTCCTAGCAGTTCCGGGCGGGGGTGCACGGCACGGTTATCGTGTCGGGTGGCCTTGTGCGCCAGGCGAACAGCTGAGAAGGAGTTTCGAATGCCGCTGACCCCAGCCGACGTTCACAACGTCACGTTCAAGAAACCCATGCTCGGAAAGCGCGGATACGACGAGGACGAGGTCGACGGTTTCCTCGACGAGGTCGAGCGCGAACTCGCTCGCCTCAGCGATGAGAACGGCGAGCTTCGCGCCCAGCTCGACAGCCTCCGCGCCGGTGCTCCCCCCGGAGCCGCCGACCACGCCGAGATGGCCGCCGCACTCGACCGGGTGCAGCGGGAGAAGCACGCCATGGAGCAGCAGCTCCAGGAGCTCGACGGCGAGCTGCACGAGATGCACCAGCAGATGGTCGCCGCGCAGCAGCAGGCCCAGCAGCTCCAGCAGGAACTGGCCCAGCGCGGCCCCCAGCAGGAGGCGTCCGCCCCCGCCGGGGCCGGCGGCGAGCAGGAGGCCCTGCGCCTTCTCATGGTCGCCCAGCGCACCGCCGACGAGCACCTGGAGGACTCCCGCCGGGAGGCCGACACGCTCCTGAGCGAGGCCCAGCGCGAGTCGCAGACGATGGTCGCCGAGGCGCAGCGCGAGGCGCAGACGATGGTCGACCAGGCCAAGCGCGAGTCCACCACCATGGTCGCCCAGGCCCAGCGCGAGTCGAAGACCATGGTCACCGAGGCCCAGCGCGACGCCGACACGATGGTCACCGAGGCCCGCACGCAGGCCGAGGACCTCGTGGGCCAGGCCCGCGACCGGGCCGAGCGCATGGAGATGGAAGCCGAGGAGGAGCGCCAGAAGGTCATCGGCCAGCTGGAGGAGTCCCGCACGTCCCTGCTCCACAACATCGAGGAGCTCAAGACCTTCGAGCGCGAGTACCGCACCCGCCTCAAGCTCTACCTCGAAAGCCAGCTGCGCGACCTGAACGGCCAGCAGGGCCGCACCCAGGAGGAGGCCTTCGAGGAGGCCCAGCGCGAGACCGGCGGGAACGAGCGCACCGGCGCCCGCTCCGCGTTCGTCATGCAGGGCGGCCGCGGCTGACCCCACTCCCGCCTCCCCGGGAGCCGCGCGTGCCGAGGCAGGGTCGCTGCGCGACATTGGCACGCCTGCGGGCATAACCTGAACGGGGATCGCCTCGTTATCCATGGGTGAGCGGGTGAGGGCGCCGGTGTCCCGAGTACGGGACGCCCGGGCCGCCCTCACCGCCGCCACCACCATGCGTTAGCGATCCGCGGTCCCCTCGGGGCCCGCGGTAGGACCGCGCGAGGGCTCCGCCGCCCCGCGCAGGGGAGGACACGACGTGATCGTCAGCAGCCTGCTGATCCTCGTCATAGCCGCGGTCTTGCTGGTCACTGGCATGATCACCGGGAACGACCAGTTGCTGGTCTCGTCGATCACCGCGAGCCTCGCCGCGGGGATCGCGCTCTACGTCGGCATCCGCGGGAGGGGCGCCAAGCGCCCGCGCATCGCCTCCCAGCGGACCGCCCGGCCCGCCGCCGACGACGACACGCAGCAGTTCCGGCGCATCGGCGCCGACGACAGCCCCACCACGGAGCTGCCGCTCATCGAAGGCAAGGTCTTCGAGTCCACCGACTACGCCGTCGACCGCGACCCGGAGCTGCGCTTCGAGGAGCCGCCGCGGCAGGCGACCAGCCACCGGGCCCCCGAGTCCCTCGCGGACGAGCCCACCGAGCAGCGCATGTCCAGCATCGAGGCCGCGGGCCTCATGCGCCTGGACACCGAGGTCGCCGTGATCGACGGGCGGCCCCGCTTCCACCACTCCTCGTGCGCGCACCTCACCGGCCGCGACCACGAGCCGCTCCCCGTCTCCGAGGCCCTCGAACTCGGGTTCACGCCGTGCGCGATGTGCGAGCCCGCCTCGCGCCTCCTCATGGTCCCTGTCGCGGGGCGCTGAACGCTGACGCACAGTCCGGGGTCAAGTTCTCGAAGTAATTGACCTAGTTGCAGGTCTTGCGTATCCTGTGTGCTTAATTGCGCGGCAGGCTCCCGCCTCGGCGGGGCCTGGCGCGCATTGTCCTCGTTTCGGCGAGGTCGTCAGGAGTACGCGAACTCGGGAGCCGCGATGCCGAACGCCCGACGCAGGGCACTGCCGAGGCCCCGGCGTGTCCCGACGACACCGGAACCCGAGCCGACATACCCCTCCAGAGGCGCGTCATGAGTCCAGCCAAGAAGACCCAGAAGCAGGCCGCGAAGCAGACGGTCGCCAAGAGCGCCAAGAAGAGCGCGGTGAAGAAGGCGCCCGTGAAGAAGGCGGCCGCCAAGAAGGCGCCGGTGAAGCAGGCGGCGGTGAAGAAGACCGCCGCCGCGGGCCGTGCGACGCCCGCGAAGAAGACCGTCAAGAAATCGGTCAAGAAGGCCCCGGCGAAGCCCGCGGCCAAGGCCGCCGCGCCTCCCCCGGCGGCACCCGAGGCCGACCACGCGCCGCGCACCGAGAGCGAGCAGGCGGAGCTGCGCGCCGCGCTCAAGGAGCGGCTCGACGAGCTCGTCGCCGAGCAGCGCCGCTACTCCGACTCCATCGCCGTCGCCCAGCGCGAGCGCCTGAGCGACACCGCCGGGGACGACCAGATCGACTCCGGCTCCAAGACCGTCGAGCACGAGCACGAAGTGGCCGTGGCCGGTTCGCTCTCCGAGCGCATCCGCCAGGTCAGCCACGCCCTCGAACGCATCGACGAGGGCGGCTACGGCTTCTGTGAGAAGTGCGGCAAGCCCATCCCGGCGGCGCGTCTGGCCGCCTTCCCGTCCGCTACCCTCTGCGTCAGTTGCAAACAGCTTGAGGAGCGACGCTGAGCGAGGACACCCAGCCCGGGGCCGACGACGGCCCCGGCCCCGACGACACCACCCCCGACCACGCCGTTGCAGACCCTGAGCCCCAGGCGCCCGCCCGGCGCCGGCGGCCCGGCCTGACCCTGGCCGCGCTGCTCATCGCCGCGGTCGCCGTCGGCCTTGACCAGTGGACGAAGTACCTGGCCGAGGCCAACCTCGACCCGCAGGAACCCGTGCGCATCCTCGGCGGCCTGGTCTACCTGAGCCTCACCTGGAACTCCGGGGCCGCGTTCAGCCTCGGCACCGGCTACACGTGGATCTTCACGATCGTCGCCTCGGCGGTCGTCGTGTTCCTCGTCTTCCTGTCCCGGAAGATCGTGTACCCGGGCTGGGCGATCGCGATCGGCCTGGTCCTCGGCGGCGCCGCAGGGAACCTCGTCGACCGGTACTTCCGCGAGCCCGGGTTCGCGCACGGCCACGTCGTCGACTTCATCAGCGTCTTCAAGCCCTTCGCCGAGGCGTTCCCCATCTTCAACCTCGCCGACTCGGCGCTGTGCTGCGGCGTCGTCCTCATCGTGCTCCTCGAACTCACCGGCCACGGCTTCTCGCCCGAGGCCCGCAAGAAGCCCGCCCCCGACGGCGCGAAGGCGGACGCATGAGCGCCGACGGGCGCCAGACCCGGTCGCTGCCGGTCCCCGAGGGCTTCGAGGGCCAGCGGATCGACCAGGTCGTGTCCCGGCTCCTGGGGCTCTCGCGCACCGTCGCCGCCGAGCTCGTCACCGCCGGGGACGTCACCCTCGACGGCTCGCCGTGCGCCACCAAGTCCGAGCGCGTCTCCGCGGGCGCCTGGCTGGAGGTCGTCCTCCCGCCGCCGCCCGAGGACGTGCGCGCCCGCGTCGAAGAGCCCGTCGCCGGGCTCGACGTGGTCTTCGACGACGAGGACATCGTCGTCGTCGCCAAGCCCGTCGGCGTCGCCGCCCACCCCAGCCCCGGCTGGACCGGCCCCACCGTCACCGGCGGCCTCGCCGCCGCCGGGTACCGGCTCTCCTCCTACGGCGCCGACGAGCGCCAGGGCATCGTCCACCGCCTCGACGTGGGCACCTCCGGGCTCATGGTCGTCGCCAAGAGCGAGCGCGCCTACTCGGAACTCAAGCGCGCCTTCAAGGAGCGCCGCGTCTCCAAGCGCTACCGGGCCGTCGCCCAGGGCCACCCCGACCCGCTGTCGGGCACCATCGACGCGCCCATCGGGCGCCACCCGCGCCACGACTACAAGTGGGCCGTGGTCGCCGACGGCAAGCCCAGCGTCACCCACTACGACACGATCGAGGTCTTCCCCGGCGCGTCCCTCATGGACCTCGGCCTGGAGACCGGCCGCACCCACCAGATCCGCGTCCACTTCTCCGCGCTCGGCCACCCGCTCGCGGGCGACCTCACCTACGGCGCCGACCCCGTCCTCGCCGAGCGGCTCGGCCTGACCAGGCAGTGGCTCCACGCCTACCGCCTGGAGTTCGTCCACCCCGGAACCGGCCGCGCGGTCACCTTCACGAGTGATTACCCGGACGACCTGGAGACGGCGCTGGCGCGGTTGCGAGCGGACCAATAGGAAGCCACTAGACTGGTTCCAGGCGCCCGCCGCATCGCCGGGGCGGACGTAACGCACGCCTCACCCCCGGGCCGGAACGGCCCGCGATTCGCAACGGGCCTTGAGGAATCGTTGTGTTCTAATAGTCGCGGGTGGTAACGGCGCCCGGTCGGGGCGACGCGGGACCGCGAGCCGCCCTGCCCGCGGACCGGTCCACCGCAACGGTCGAGAGGAGGTCGCACGTGAACACGCCCGAGGCTTGGAGCAACGACCGCAGCAACGACGGCTCACGCTGGCAGAAACTGCTCGGTCGCGGCCGCGGCGGTCGCGCCGGCGGCGCCCAGCAGACCCCCACGCCCCCGCCCCGCGAGTCCTACCCGCCCTCGCCGCCCGTCGGCCCGCCGCCGGGCCAGGCGCACTACTCGGTGCCGACCGCGGGCCGCCGCCCGCCGGTGGCGACGCAGACCCCGCCGAGTGCCGCGCAGATGACCCAGCCGATCCGCCCCCAGCAGGGCCTGCCGCCGCAGCCGCGCCAGCCGCAGCCCGCGGCCGAGCCCAGCCCGGTCGCGCTCCAGCGGCTCCGCCGCGACCTCGGCCGCAGCCGCGTCATCGCGTTCATCAACCCTAAGGGCGGCGTCCACAAGACCACCGCCACGGTCCTGTCCGCCGCGGCCATGGGCACCGCCCGCGGCGGCGGCGTGATCGCCTGGGACGACAACGAACTGCGCGGGACCCTGGGCCTGCGCGCCGGGTCCGCCCGGCACGGGCGCACCATCCGCCACCTCGTGGAGCACCTCGACCAGGTCGAGGCCGCGGGCGTGCACCTGCCCGAGCACCTCGACGAGTTCCTGCGCCACTCCTCCGACGGCTCGTTCGACGTGCTCGCCGGGGACGAGGACCCGAAGCTCCAGCGCCGCCTCGACCCGACCACGGTCCTGCGCGTGCTCGACATCCTCACGCGCACCCACAACATCGTGTGCATCGACACCGGCAACAACGTCGAGTCCCCGAACTGGCGCACCGTCGTCTCCTCGGTGGACCGGCTCGTGGTCACCACGGTGCCCCGCGAGGACGCCGCGTTCTCCGCGGACTGGATGCTCGACCACCTCGAAGAGGGCGGCTACGGCAACCTCGTCAAGAACGCGGTGACGCTCCTGTCGATGCCCACCCCGAACCCGGGCCCGCTCCTGCACGACCTCCAGCGGCACTTCTCGCAGCGGACCCGCGCGTGCGCGGTCGTCCCCTACGACCCGTCCCTGGAACCGGGAGCGAAGATCGAGTTCTCGGCCCTGCGGCCGGAGACCCGCGCCGCCTGGTTCGAAGCGGCGGCGACGATCGTGGACGGTCTGTAACCGCTGCGTCCACCGAACACGCCACCGCCCCCCGAGCCCGCTGTGGCAGGATTCCAGGCGTGACCGACGAAGCGACCCCGGCATCCCCCAGCACCGATCCGCACGTCTACGGCGGCCCGCCCGCACGGTCGCCGCGCACGGTCGGCCGGGACCTGCTCGCCGCGGGCGTCCTCGCCGTGGTCCTCACCGCGCTCGGCTTCCCCGCCGCGATGCTCTGGCAGATCGTCACCCCGCGCGTCGAGTTCGTCGTCGTGGACGGCGGCTGGCTCCCCACCGAGACCTACCCGGACGGGTACATCGAAGGCGACCTCATGTTCGCCGGGATCGGCCTGGTCCTCGGGATCGTCGCCGCGATCGTCGCGTGGTCGGCGATGCGCGAGCGCCGCGGCCCGCTCCTGCTCCTGGGCCTGGTCATCGGCTCGATCGCCTGCCAGGTCGTGGCCTGGAAGATCGGGGCGAACGAGTGGCAGCAGTTCTGGGACGCCGTGGAGCGCGCCCCCGTCGGCGTCCACATGTTCCGGCCCCCGTCGGTCCTGTTCGTCGAGCTCGACCCGGCCGCCGCGTGGGACGCGCTGAAGGTCGGGCATCTCACAACCGCGCTCGACTCGCTCCAGCTCGGGGCGCTCGCCGTGATGGCCCTCGCCGCGACCTTCACTTACACGGTCTGCGCAGGTTGGTCACGCCGTCCCAGCCTTCGTACGGACGCTCCCGAATAGCGGTATGCCCTTTGACCTGGAATTGCGGGTGACTACGCTTGGAGCGTGCTCAGACGCATCGACCTTTCAGGAGAAATCGCCGGCTACCCGGTCCGCGCCCTGCGCGGGCTGATGCCGCGCGCCGAGCTCGACGTGAACGCGGCCCTGGCGCAGATCCAGCCGCTCCTCGACGACATCGCCCACCGCGGGACCGCCGCCGTGGTCGAGATCGTCGAGCGCTTCGACGGCGTGCATCTTGAGCACCTGCGCGTCCCCGAAGCCGCGATCAAGGCCGCCGTCGCCGAGCTCGACCCCGGGCTGCGCCGCGCCTACGAGACCTCCATCGACCGGGTCCGCACCGCGCACCGGGCCCAGCGCCTCCCCGACGTCACCACCGAGGTCGCCCCGGGCGGCACGGTCACCGAGCGGTACCTGCCGGTCGGCCGCGTCGGCCTGTACGCGCCCGGCGGCCTCGCCGTCCTCGCCTCGTCGGTGATCATGAACGCCGTCCCCGCGCAGATCGCGGGCGTCGAGTCGATCGCGCTGGCCTCCCCGGCCCAGAAGACCAACGGCGGCCTGCCCGACCAGGGCATCCTCGCCGTCGCCGGGCTCCTCGGCATCGACGAGGTCTACGCCGTCGGCGGGCCCGCCGCGATCGGCATGTTCACGTACGGCACCGACGAGTGCGACCCGGTGGACATGATCACCGGGCCCGGGAACATCTACGTCACCGCCGCGAAGCGCGCCGTGCGCGGCCTCGTCGGCATCGACGCCGAGGCCGGGACCACCGAGATCGCGGTCATCGCCGACGGCGGGGCCGACCCGGTCCACGTCGCGGTCGACCTGATCAGCCAGGCCGAGCACGACCCGGCCGCCGCCTCGGTGCTCATCACCGACTCCGCGGCCCTCGCCGACGCCGTCGACGCCGAGCTGGAGCGCCGCGCGCCCGAGACCCGGCACGCCCAGCGGATCATGACCGCGCTCGCGGGGGAGCAGTCGGGGACGATCCTCGTCGCCGACATCGACGAGGCCGTCGCCGTCGCCGACGCGTACGCCGCCGAGCACCTGGAGATCCAGACCGCGAACGCCCGCGAGGTGGCCCTGCGCATCCGCAACGCCGGGGCGATCTTCGTCGGCCCGTACTCGCCGGTGTCCCTCGGCGACTACTGCGCCGGGTCGAACCACGTGCTGCCGACCGGCGGGTGCGCCCGCCACTCGGCCGGGCTCAGCGTGCACACGTTCCTGCGCGCGGTCCACCTCATCGACTACTCCCGCGAGGCCCTTGAGGTCGTCGCGGACGACGTGGTCGCCTTCGCGGTCTCCGAGGACCTCCCGTCGCACGGCGAGGCCGTGTCCGCCAGATTCGAGGCGAAATGACAGAGATCGAGAACCTGCTCCGCGCGGACCTGCGCGGGCAGTCGCCGTACGGCGCACCGCAGCTCGACGTCCCGGTTCAGTTGAACACCAACGAGAACGCCTTCGCCATCCCCGAAGAGGTCGCCGCCGTGGTGGCCGAGTTCATCGGCCGGGAGCTGCGCGGCCTCAACCGCTACCCCGACCGCGACGCGGTCGCGCTGCGCACCGACCTGGCCGCGTACCTCGGCCACGGGCTCACCGCCGACCACGTGTGGGCCGCCAACGGCTCCAACGAGATCCTCCAGCAGCTGCTCCAGGCGTTCGGCGGGCCGGGCCGCACCGTGCTCGGCTTCATGCCGTCGTACTCGATGCACCCGCTGCTCGCCCGCGGCACCGGCACGGCGTTCATCGACGGCGGCCGCGAGGACGACTACACGCTCAGCCCCGCGTACGTGCGCGCCGCGATCGAGGAGCACGACCCGGACCTGGTCTTCCTCGTCTCGCCGAACAACCCGACCGGGACCGCCCTCGACGCCGAGGTCATCGACGCCGCCTACGAGGCCGCGCGCGGCCTCGTCGTCATCGACGAGGCCTACGCCGAGTTCGCCCGCGACCCCGGCTCGACGGCCCTCGGCCGCCTCGCGGGCCGCAAGCGCCTCGTCGTCACCCGAACCCTCTCGAAGGCGTTCGCGTTCGCCGGGGCCCGCGTCGGCTACCTCGCCGCCGATCCCGAACTCGTCGAGAAGCTCCTCCTGGTGCGCCTGCCGTACCACCTGTCGAGCATCACGCAGGCCGCCGCCCGCGGCGCCCTCGCCTGCACCGCGCAGCTCCAGGCCGAGGTCGACGAGCTGAAGCACCAGCGCGACCGGATCGTGAAGAGCCTGCGCGCCAAGGGACTCCCCGTCGCCGACTCCGACGCGAACTTCGTGCTCGTCGGCGGTTTCAAGGACGCCGCCGCCGTGTGGCGCGCGATCCTCGACCAGGGCGTCCTCATCCGCGACGTCGGCCTCCCCGGCCGCCTCCGCATCACGGCCGGGACCGAGGAGGAGACCACCGCGCTCCTCGACGCGTTCGACGCCGCTTTGACCGACCGCCCCGAATTGTTCGAGGAGAGCAAGTAAGTGAGCCGCACCGCGCACATCGTCCGCACCACCGGTGAGACCAGCGTCGACGTCTACGTCGACCTCGACGGCACCGACAAGGTCGTCGACATCGCCACCGGCGTCGGCTTCTACGACCACATGCTCCACCAGCTCGGCAAGCACGGCGGCTTCGACCTCAAGATCGCCGTCAAGGGCGACCTCCACATCGACGCGCACCACACCATGGAGGACACCGCGATCGCGCTCGGCCAGGCGTTCGCCGGGGCCCTCGGCGACAAGGCCGGGGTCGTGCGCTTCGCCGACGCCTCCGTGCCGCTCGACGAGGTGCTCGCGCGCGCCGTCGTGGACCTCTCGGGCCGCCCGTACATGGTCCACGAGGAGCCAATGGACATCGCACCGATGATCAACACGGACTACCCGACGTCGATGACCCGCCACATCCTCGAATCCTTCGCGTACCACGCCCGGATCTGCCTGCACGTCACCGTGCTCCGCGCCGCCAACCCCGGCCAGAAGCCCGACGCGCACCACGTCATCGAGGCCCAGTTCAAGGCCCTCGCGCGGGCCCTGAAGTACGCGACCCGCATCGACGGCACCGACATCCCCTCCACCAAGGGGGTCCTGTGAGCTGGGCCGGGCCGATCCTCCTCATGGCGCTCGCCGGCATCCTCGTCGGCGGCGCGGTGAGCCTGCGCCGCAACGGGAAGCTCCCCGCCGCGGTCGTCACCGGGATCCTCGCCGCCGCCGCGTTCGGCGGCGGCCTGTACCTCGTCTACGGGTAAGGGGGACAAGGTGACCAAGCCGAAAGTGGTCCTCTTCGACTACGGCTCAGGCAATCTGCGCTCCGCGTTCCGTGCCTTGGAACGCGCCGGCGGCGACGTGACACTCACGAGCGACCTCGACGCGGCCCGCCGCGCGGACGGGCTCGTCGTCCCCGGCGTCGGAGCCTACGCGGCCTGCATGGAAGGCGTCCTCAAGAGCGGCGTCGACACCGTGATCCGCGAACGGGTCGCCGCCGAGGCGCCCGTGCTCGGGATCTGCGTCGGCGAGCAGGTGCTCTTCGCGGAGGGCATCGAGCACGGCGTGGAGACCGCCGGGGTCGGCGTCCTCGAAGGCCGCGTGGAGCTGCTCGACGCGCCGCGCATCCCGCACATGGGCTGGAACACGGTGCGCGCCGACGCCGGGATGCGCCTGTTCGCCGGGATCGGCACCGAGGAGCGCTTCTACTTCGTGCACTCCTACGCCGCCAAGGCGAAACCCGCGGGCTCGCTGGTCGCGGTGTGCGAGCACGGCGAGCCGTTCATCGCCGCGGTCGAGCGCGGCGCCCTCGCCGCCACCCAGTTCCACCCCGAGAAGTCCGGCGACGCCGGGTACGCGCTGCTGTCCAACTGGATCAAGGATCTGACATGACCGAACTTCAACTGCTCCCGGCCGTCGACGTCACCGGCGGCAAGGCCGTCCAGCTCGTCCAGGGCGTCGCGGGCTCGGGCAAGCAGTACGGCGACCCGCTGGAAGCGGCCCTCGAATGGCAGCGCCAGGGCGCCGAGTGGCTCCACCTCGTGGACCTCGACGCGGCCTTCGGGCGCGGCTCGAACCACGAGCTGCTCGCCCAGGTGGCCGCGAAGGTCGACATGCAGGTGGAGCTGTCCGGCGGCATCCGCGACGACGAGACCCTCAAGCGCGCCTTGGCCTCCGGGGTCCGCCGCGTCAACATCGGCACCGCCGCGCTCGAAGACCCCGAGTGGTGCGACCGCATCTGCGGCGAGTACGGCGACCGGGTCGCGATCGGCCTCGACGTCAAGGGCGGGCGCCTCGCCGCGCGCGGCTGGACCCGCGAGGGCGGCGAGCTGTTCGAGACCCTGGAGCGGCTGGAGCGCGCCGGGTGCGCGCGGTACGTGGTGACCGACGTGAACTCCGACGGGATGCTCTCGGGCCCGAACCTGGACCTGCTCCGCAGCGTCTGCGAGGCCACCGACAAGCCCGTGATCGCCTCCGGCGGGGTGTCCTCTCTGGACGACCTGCGGGCGCTGGCCGGGCTCGTGGACGCGGGCGTCGAGGGCGCGATCGTGGGAACGGCGCTGTACGAGCGTAACTTCACGGTCGCTGAAGCGTTGAACCTCCTGAAGGGTATGTAGCTCAAGGGGAGGCGCGCATGGCACTGGTCGAACGGGTTCCGGAGACCGGGCCGTGGGCGCAGCTCTACGGGTATTCGCGCGCCGTGGCCGTGGGCCCGCTCGTGGTCACGAGCGCGTGCACCGCCGACGTCGAGGCGCGGCCGCACCTGGAGGGCGATCCCGCCGGGCAGGCCCGCGAGGCGTTCAGGACCGCGCTCGACGCGATGGTCCACGCGGGCGCCGGGGTCTCCGACGTCGTGCGCTCCCGCCTCTACGTGACCGACCCGGCCCACGCCGACCCGGTGGGCCGGGTCCACGGCGAGTTCTTCGGCGTCGTCCTCCCCACGGCCACCGTCGTGATCGTGACGGGCCTGTTCCACCCCGGCCAGCTCGTGGCCGTCGAGCTGGAGGCGTTCCGCGCCTGGCGCGACATCGACTAGCCGTGAAGCGACTTCATGTTGCAGCGGGTGTCGGACCCTGCGCGTAGGGTTGAAAACAAGGGGACCCCCGGACGCCCGATTTGCGGAGACGCTCCCAGTTGATGTTGGATCATTTGGGGAGTTATGCCACCTGTCGGCTTAACGACCGTTCAGTAGTATTGGCCGTGAGTCCGACCGAAGGCTCGCCGTAGTCTCGCCAAAAGTGAGGTGTCACCGTGGACGCTGAAGAGATCGCCGAAGGCCGCGAGCGCTGGGCCAAGCGCTATGCCTCCGCCGCCAAACGCGACGCCGACTTCACGACCCTGTCGGGTCTCGAAGTCGAGCCCGTCTACGGACCGCCCGAAGGGGTCGACGACCCGCGGATGGGCCGCATCGGCTGGCCCGGCGAGTTCCCGTACACGCGCGGGCTCTACCCGACCGGCTACCGCGGCCGCCAGTGGACCATCCGGCAGTTCTCCGGCTTCGGCAACGCAGAGCAGACCAACGCCCGCTACAAGATGCTCCTCGGCGCGGGCGGCGGCGGCCTGTCCGTCGCGTTCGACATGCCCACGCTCATGGGCCGCGACTCCGACGAGCCCGCCTCCCTCGGGGAGGTCGGCCACTGCGGCGTCGCCATCGACTCCACCGCCGACATGGACCGCCTCTTCGACGGCATCGGCCTCGGCGGCGTCACCACCTCGATGACCATCTCCGGGCCCGCGGTCCCGATCTTCTGCATGTACCTCGCCGCGGCCGAGCGCCAGGGCGTCGACCTCTCGACCCTCGACGGGACGCTCCAGACCGACATCCACAAGGAGTACATCGCGCAGAAGGAGTGGCTGTTCCCGCCCGAGCCGCACCTGCGCCTCATCGGCGACCTCATGGCCTACTGCGCCGAGCACATCCCGCGCTACAAGCCGCTCTCGGTCTCCGGCTACCACATCCGCGAGGCCGGATCGACTGCGGCGCAAGAACTCGCGTTCACCCTCGCCGACGGGTTCTCCTATGTGGAACTCGGGCTATCGCGGGGCCTCGACGTGGACGTGTTCGCGCCGGGACTGTCGTTCTTCTTCGACGCGCACATCGACTTCTTCGAGGAGGTCGCGAAGTTCCGCGCGGCCCGCCGCATCTGGGCCAAGTGGCTGCGCGACGTCTACGGCGCCGAGACCGAACGCGCGCAATGGCTCCGGTTCCACACCCAGACCGCCGGGGTCTCGCTGACCGCGCAGCAGCCGTACAACAACGTGGTGCGCACCGCCGTCGAGGCGCTCGCGGCCGTCATGGGCGGCACGAACTCCTTGCACACCAACGCGCTCGACGAGACGCTCGCGCTCCCCACCGACCAGGCCGCGGAGATCGCGCTGCGCACCCAGGCGGTCCTGCGCGACGAGACCGGCGTGACGAACGTGGCCGACCCGCTCGGCGGCTCCTGGTACGTCGAGGCGCTCACCGACAAGATCGAGGCCGAGGCCGAGGACCTGTTCCTCCAGATCCTCGCCCTCGGCGGCGAGACCGGCGACAACGCGGCCGACGTGGCCCGCGAAGCGGCCGGGCGCCACGAGATCGGCCCGGTCACCTCCGGCATCCTCCGCGGCATCGAGGACGGGTGGTTCAATGCCCAGATCGCCGAATCGGCCTTCACGTACCAGCAGCAGCTCGAAGACGGCACGAAGCACATCGTGGGCGTCACCGAGCTGACGAACACCGTCACCGCCGACCTGGAGATCCTCCGCGTCTCCGGCGAGGTCGAGCAGGGCCAGAACGCGCTCCTCGCGGAGCGCCGCGCAGGCCGCGACAACGCCGCGGTCGAGCGGGCGCTCGCCGACATCGTCACGGCCGCAAGGGGGACCGCGAACCTCATCGAGCCGATCCTCCAGGCGGCCCGCGTGGAGGCCACGCTCGGGGAGATCTGCGGGGCACTGCGCGACGAATGGGGCGAATACCGGGAAAACGCTGCCATTTAACGCCTAACGCAATATTCATCCGGCGGCATTGATCTTGCGTGCGAAACGGTGTAACAATGGGGTGTCAAGTACCCATACGGGGCAACATGCTTCAAACCGATGTCCATTGGGGGCAGGAGGGCGATCGCATGGGAGACAACAACACCGAAAGCAAGCGGCGCGGCTCGGACGAGTACGGCCATCTGGCGCCGCTGTTCCGGGAGATGGCCGGCCTCGACGCGGACGACCCGCGGCGGGCCGAGGTCAGGGAGCGGCTCGTCACCGGGCACCTCCCGCTCGCGGAGCACATCGCCCAGCGGTTCTCGGGCAAGGGGATCGCGAAGGACGATCTGGTGCAGGTCGCGTCCGTGGGCCTGATCCACGCGGTCGACCGCTTCGACCCCTATCAGGGGTCGGACTTCCTTTCCTACGCGGTACCGACCGTGATGGGCGAGGTCAGAAGGCATTTCCGCGACACGAGCTGGCCCATGCGGGTCCCGCGGCGGCTCCAGGAGCTGCGGATCGCGGTGAACCGCGCGGGCGCGGAGCTGTCGCAGCGGCTGGGCCGGCCGCCGACCGACGCGGAACTGGCCGACCACCTCGGCATCACCGAGGCGGAGGTCCAGGAGGGCTACGAGGCCAGGCAGGCGTACCGGGCGGTCTCGCTCGACGAGGCGCCGTTCGCCGACGAGGACGCGCCGCGCATCGGCGACGCCATCGGCGGCGAGGACGCCGCGCTCGGCCTGGTCGAGGACCACGAGTCGCTGGTGCCGCTCATCCAGGAGCTCCCGGAGCGGGAGCAGAGGATCCTGGCGCTGCGGTACTTCGGCGACATGACGCAGACGCAGATCGCCGAGGAGGTGGGGATCTCGCAGATGCACGTCTCGCGGCTCCTGCACCGCACGCTCGGCGAGCTCCGCGAGGGCCTGGAGCAGACCACCGAGACCGAATAGCTCTGAGAGAACGGGGGCGGCGGAGCGATCCGCCGCCCCCGCGCTCACACCTCCCGGTGCGCCAAGGTGTCGCGGATGTGGTCGACGAGCCCGATCCCGGGGCCGACGACGAGGTTCGCGGGCGTCGAGTCCGGCGCGTGCGGGTGCGGCCGGGTCGGCGCGAACTCCTTGGCCGCGAGCATCTTGAACCCGATGTGCCGCCGCTCCTCGGCGTCGCAGGCCGCGGCGAGGCGGGGGAGGAGGTGCGCCTCCTCCTCGATGATGTGGGCCCGGACCCCGGTGATGAGCCGCTCCAGGAGCGGCTCGAAGTCGAAGTCCGCGGGGCCGCGCTCGTCGAGGGCCTTCATGACCATCTCGGCCTCGCCGTAGACGGCCAGCTCGTGCTCGACGATCTCGTCGCCGTCGTCGAGGCGCTTGCGGATCACCGGGTGCGCGAACTGCTCCTGGACCACGGCGTGGCGCACCAGGTTCGCGATGACGTGGTCGACGAGGGCCTTGCGCCCCACCGGTTCCGACGCGGTCGCTTCGAGTTCGGCGAAGGCCGCCTCGAACGCGCGGTGGTCGTCCTCGACGACGCGGATGAGATCGGTGTCCTGCTCGGTCTGGGGCATCGCTGCCTCCTAGGGTGTCGGGGCGATTCGTTGCGGGGCACGGTGTTCCGGGGCGCTGCGGGGGCGGGAGGGCCGCCCGGCGGCGGCCCTCCGCGACCGGGTTCAGGAGCGGATCGACTCCACGAGTTCGCCGGTGACGGACTCGGGCATCCCGTGGGACAGGTCGGCGAGCGCGATGATGCCCACCAGCCGCCCCTGGTCGATCACGGGGATGCGGTGGATCTGGTGCTCCTTCATCTTCGCGATGGTGATGTCGATGTCCTCGTTCGCGTCGGCGAGGATCAGGTGGCCCTGCGGGAGCCGGTCGACGGTGTACGTCATGGCGTCCTCCCCGGCGGCCATGACGTTCACGACCAGGTCGCGGTCGGTGACCATGCCCTTGATCTTCTCGTCCTCGGCGCCGCAGATCGGCAGCGCGCCGACGTTCAGCTCCATCATGAGGCGCGCCGCGTCTGCCGCGGTCTGGTCGCTCTTGACGCAGGTGCACCCGGTGTGCATGAGTTCGCGTGCGGTTGCCATGTGGCCCATCTCCTTCTTCGGGACCGCCCGAGTAGTGAATGTTCCTCGATTTTCTCCGGTTACCCGCCGCCCCGGGCCATAAGCGCCGAATCAGGCGAGGAGCCGCTGCGCGGCGTGCGTGATCGCGGCGGCGTCGATCCCCGCCGAGGCGAGCTGCTCGGCGGGCCCGGCCGACCCGGGCATGCCGTGGACGGCGAGCTTCTTGAACCGCACGTCCGGGATGCGCCCGGCGACGGCGTCGAGGACGGCGTCCCCGAGGCCCCCGACCGGCCGGTGGTCTTCCACGGTGAGGATCCGCCCGGTGTCGGCGGCGGCCTGCCGGACCGCGGCCGCGTCCAGGGGCTTCACCGAGTACGCGTCGATGACCCGGACCGGGACGCCGTCCTTGAGGAGCCGCTCGGCCGCGCTGAGCGCCTCGGGCACGGTGACCCCTGCGGCGACGATCGCGAGCCGGTCGTGCGGCGACGACAGGAGCGTCTTGGACCCGCCCACCGGGAACGTCTCGTCGGGCCGGTAGATCACCGGCGTCTCGCCGCGGGTGGTCCGCAGGTAGCTGATGCCCGGCACGTCGGCCATCGTCGCCGTCAGGTGCGCGGCCTGGTTCGCGTCGCACGGGTACAGGACCACGCTGCGCCACAGCGCCCGCATCATCGCGAGGTCTTCGAGCCCCATCTGGCTCGGGCCGTCGCGGCCGATCGACACGCCCGCGTGCGAGCCGACGATCCGCAGGTCGGTGCCACTGATCGCGGCCATCCGCAGGAAGTCGTGCGCGCGGGTCAGGAACGCCGCGAACGTCGCCGCGTACGGCACCCAGCCCTGCGTGCGCAGGCCCACCGCCGTGCCGATCATCTGCTGCTCGGCGATGTAGCACTCCACGAACCGGTTCGGGAACGCCTCCGCGAACGCGGCCGTGCGCGTGGAGTCGGCGACCTCCCCGTCGACCACGACCACGTCGGGATCGGCTTCGCCGACGGCCTTGAGCGCCTCGCCGAAGCCGTCGCGGGTCGCGGCCATCGTCCCGACCGGGTACGACGGCAGATTCAGCGGCGACCGCTCGCCGCGCTGTCGCGGCTCGGTGGACCTCGGCGGGCTCACCTCGACGTGCGCGGAGCGCACCCCGCCGAGCTCGACCACGGCCTTCTCGGACTCCTGGAGCGGCTTGCCGTGCAGGCCCTCCTTGTCCTCGGCCGCGGCCACGCCCTTGCCCTTGCGGGTGCGCGCGATGATCGCGGTCGGGCGCGAGTGCTCCTCCTCGGCGGCGGCGAGCGCCTGGTCGATCGCGGCCGGGTCGTGGCCGTCGATCTCGACCGTGTGCCACCCGAAGCAGCCGATCCGGGTCGCGTACGCCGTCGTGTCCCACTCGTACCTGGTGGGCCCGCGCTGCCCGAGCCGGTTGACGTCGACGATCGCGCACAGGTTCCCCAGACCCAGGTCCGCCGCGGCCGCGAACGCCTCCCACATGGAGCCCTCGGCCAGTTCGCCGTCCCCGCACAGCACCCACACGCGCGCGGGCGAGCCGCCCAGGCGCGCGCCGAGCGCCATCCCGACGCCGATCGGCAGGCCCTGCCCGAGCGACCCGGTGGCGACGTCGACCCACGGCAGGCGCGGCGTCGGGTGCCCCTCCAGGTCCGAGCCGAGCCGCCGGTACGTCATGAGGTGCTCCTCGTCGATCGCGCCGACCGCGCGGAGCATCGCGTACAGCAGCGGCGACGCGTGGCCCTTGGAGAACACGAGCCGGTCGTTCCCGGCCCGGTGCGGGTGCGCGAAGTCGTAGTGCAGGTGGCCCTCCAGCAGGCCCGCCATGAGGTCGGCCGCCGACATCGAGGACGTCGGGTGCCCCGACCCCGCCTGCGCCGAGACCCGCACCGCGTCCACCCGCAGCTGCTGGGCCAGCTCCTCCAGTCCGGAGATCCGTTCGTCGATGACGCCCATCCTGTCCCCTCCGATCACTGAGTCCTCTGCGGCTACCCGCAGCCCCGGCCGCAAAACCGCGTGTCGCCGCCGCGGCGGCGGGTACCCGGAACGCACCCGAAAGGAGAGGAGCACGCCATGAACTCGCGACCGATGTCGACCACCGGCCACCACTGGTGGGAGGCCGAACGGCGGCGCACGACCGCCGTGCAGGAGGGCCTGAACGCCGTCTCGTGGGTCCTCCTGCTCATGGGCGTCGCCGGGTTCATCCCGGCGCTCACCACCGATTTCTCCAGGATCGCGTTCGCCGGGGACTCGCAGACCGAGCTGTTCGGCGTCTTCGCGATCTCCATCCTCGCGAACCTGCTCTACCTCGCGGCCGGCGTCGTCGGCCTCATCATGTCCTGGATGGCCGATTACGCGCGCCGGTTCCTCCTCGGCGGCGGCGTCCTGTTCGCCGTCCTGGGGCTCATCGGCCTCTTCGCCTCCGAGATCGGCGGCTTCCTGCCGTGGAACGGCGCCTCCGCGCTGCTCCAACTGGGCCTGGGCGTCCTCATGATCGTCCTCGGCCTGGTCCTGCACCGCCGCCTCCCGCGCGAGAGCGAGGCCCGCACCGACGGCGACTTCGGCGAGACGAACCGCGGTGCCGCCCGCTGAACGGGGGTTTCCGGCCCCGCCGGGCCGGGAACCCCGTCCTCATCGGAACGGCCGCGAACCTCGGAGGTGACAGGCCATGCCGCAGCAGCACTGGACGAAGAAGGAAGAGCGCCAGTACCGGAAGATCCGCGACAGCGCGGAGGACCGGGGCGAGAGCGAGGACCGCGCCGAGGAGATCGCCGCGCGCACGGTCAACAAGCAGCGCGCCCGCGAAGGCAAGACGAAGACCGCGAGCCGCACCTCGACCGAGGACATGTCCTCGTCCAAGCGCGGCGGCCAGCGCTCGCACTCCGGGCCCAAGGGCCGCACCAAGGACCAGCTCTACGAAGAGGCCCGCAAGAAGGGCGTCAAGGGCCGTTCGAAGATGAACAAGGCCCAGCTCAAGCGGGCCGTGGACCGCAAGGGGTGACGACATGGACGTCCGCGACCACTGGGACGCGCACGACCGGTCCGTCGGGCAGCTCGTCGGCGACCTGGCCGTGGACGTGACGCACCTGGCGCACCTCGAAGCGCAGCTCGCGGCCCGCGAGGTCGCCGAGAAGGCCAAGCGCGGCGCGCGCGGCGGCGGCATGTTCGCCGCGGCGGGCGTGCTCGCGTTCTACGCGGGGGCCGCGCTCCTCCTGGCCGCGGGCATCGCGCTCGCGCTGGTGTGGCCCGCGTGGCTCGCGGCGCTGGTGATCGGCGTCGTGCTGCTCGCGGCGGCCGGGGTCGCCGCGCTGGCGGGCCGCTCGGCCCTGAAGCAGGCGATGCCGCCGATCCCCCAGGACACCATGGAACGCGCCCGGCAGGACGCCCGGGCCTTGCAGGGAAGGATGCACCGATGACCCGTCCGAACACGCACCCCGCGGACATGCCTCCCGGGGCGGGGCTCGCGCCGCCGCCGTCGACGGGCATGCCGTACCAGCCCGACGTCGAGGTCGTGCGCCGCGACGACGCGGAAGAGCACGAGCACCGGCACGACTGGTCCGAGGCCGACGAGGGCAGCGCCGAGGCCGCGGCGAAGTCCGCGCCCGAAGCCACCGTGGAGGAGCTGATGCGCGAGGCCGACCACGCCCGCGACCGCATCGACGAGGCCGTCCACGAGCTGCGCGAGCGCCTGGGCCTGTCGCCCGACGCCGCGCACGCGCACGGCCCGTTCGCGCCGGTGCGCCGCCACCCGTTCACGGTGGCCGTCGCCGCCGCGGGGGCCGTCACGGCCACCGTGGTCACAGTCGCCGTCACGCGCGGGCACCGCCGCGCCGAGACCCGCTCGGCGCGCGAGAGCGCCCGCCTCGCGGCGGCGAGCGCGACGATCGCCGCGAAGTACGGCGGCAACGCCGTGAAGCTCGCGGCGGGGGACGCCGCGAAGGCCGCCCGGCGCGGCCGCAAGTCGGGCCGCAAGGGCCTCGACCGCACCGTGGCGGCGGTCGGGTCCGCGGCGGACCGCCTCCGCCCCAAGCGCCGGTCGAAGTTCCGCCGCCTCATCAGCCGCTGAGGCGCGGACCGGACACGCACCGGCGGACCCGCGGGTCCGCCGGTGCTCCGCGCCCAGGGCGGGACCTGTGTCACAGCGGGCCCGCGCCTCGGCTCCCGAACCGGGCGGCATGTCCGCTTTCGGGGCCGGAACGCCTGACCGCCACTGGTACCGAACGTGCGAATGCGTTAGGTTGTCTGGGACCCACCCGCGTGCAGGCGCCGTTCGGCGCGCGCCGGGGCGGGTCGCACGCGCGTGGGGGACTCCCTGCATGTGAACGGTCACTTCTGAACGAGCCCAAGGAGGCTGCACAATGACTGGCAGCGACAACGGTGCCGTTGCTATCGGGATCGACTTCGGCACGCTCTCGGGCCGCGTCGTCGTCGCGTCCGTAGCCGACGGGCGCGAACTCGCCAGCGCCGAGCACGTCTACGAGCACGGCGCCATCGAGGAGGCCCTCCCCGGCTCCGGCGTCCGCCTGCCGCGCAGCTGGGCGCTCCAGTCGCCGAAGGACTGGGTCGACGTGCTCAAGAACGCCGTCCCGGCCGCGGTCGCGGCCGCGGGCGTGAGCGCCGACCAGGTGATCGGCATCGCCACGGACTTCACGGCGTGCACGATCCTGCCGACGACCGCCGACGGGACGCCGCTGTGCGAGCTCGACGAGTACCGCGACCGCCCGCACGCGTGGCCGAAGCTGTGGAAGCACCACGCCGCGCAGGGCCAGGCCGACCGCATCAACGCGGTGGCGGCCGAGCGCGGCGAGTCGTGGCTGCCGCGGTACGGCGGGAAGATCTCCTCGGAGTGGGCCTACGCGAAGGGCCTCCAGCTCCTTGAGGAGGACCCGGAGCTGTACGCGCGCGCCGACCGCTGGATCGAGGCCGCGGACTGGATCATCTGGCAGCTGTGCGGCGAGGAGACCCGCAACTCCTGCACCGCCGGGTACAAGGGGATCGTGCAGGACGGGGAGCGCCCCTCCCGCGAGTACCTCGCGGCCCTGAACCCCGAATTCGCGGACTTCAACGCGAAGATGGAGCACCCGCTGTCGGCCCTGGGCGACAAGGCCGGCGAGCTCACCGCGGAGGCCGCTGAGTGGACGGGCCTGAACGCGGGCACCGTGATCGCCGTCGGCAACGTCGACGCGCACGTCACCGCCGCTTCGGCGAAGGCCGTCGGGCCGGGCCAGATGGTCGCCATCATGGGCACGAGCACCTGCCACGTCGTCAACGGCGAGGAGCTGAAGGAGGCCCAGGGGATGTGCGGCGTCGTGCGCGACGGCATCACCAAGGGCCTGTGGGGCTACGAGGCCGGCCAGTCCGGTGTCGGCGACATCTTCGCGTGGTTCACCAAGAACGGCGTGCCGGCCGCGTACACCGAGGCCGCCGCCGAGCGCGGGATCTCGATCCACGAGTACCTGACCGAGCTCGCCGCCGAGCAGCCGGTGGGCGCGCACGGCCTGGTGGCGCTCGACTGGCATTCGGGGAACCGCTCGGTCCTGGTCGACCACGCCCTGCACGGCGCGATCCTGGGCCTGGGGCTCCAGACCAGGCCCGAGGAGATCTACCGGGCGCTCGTGGAGGCCACCGCCTTCGGGACCCGCATGATCGTGGAGACGCTCGTCAAGGCCGGCGTGCCGATCGACGAGTTCGTGGCCGCGGGCGGGCTGCTGAAGAACAAGTGGCTCATGCAGACCTACGCGGACGTGCTGCGCATGCCGATCACGGTCCTCACCTCGGAGCAGGGCCCGGCGCTGGGCTCGGCGATCCACGCGGCCGTGGCCGCGGGCGCCTACCCGGACATCCACGCCGCGTCGGCGGCGATGGGCAAGGTCGAGCGCAACGCCTACGTCCCGGACGAGGCCCGCGCCGACGCCTACGACCGCCTGTACGCGGTCTACGAGGAGCTGCACGACCACTTCGGCCGCGGCGGCTCGCGCGCGCTGCACACGCTGAACGAGATCGCCACGGAGGCAAGCAAATGACGTACCAGTCGACGCCTGAGGTCCAGGAGATGAAGGAGCGCGTGTGCGCGCTCCACGCCGAGCTGCTGCGCTGGGGCCTGGTGACGTGGACGAGCGGGAACGTCTCGGGCCGCGTCCCGGGCACCGACGTCATCGTCATCAAGCCGTCGGGCGTCTCCTACGACGACCTGACCCCTGACCTGATGGTCGTGACCGACCTCGACGGGAAGATCCTCGAAGGCGACCTGTCGCCGTCCTCGGACGCGGAGTCCCACAACGAGGTCTACCGGCGGATGCCCGAGACGGGCGGCGTGGTGCACACGCACAGCCCGTACGCGACCGCGTGGGCCGCGCGCGCCGAGCCGATCCCGTGCGTGCTCACGGCGATGGCCGACGAGTTCGGCGGGGAGATCCCGCTGGGCCCGTTCGCGCTCATCGGCTCCGACGCGATCGGCAAGGGCATCGTGGAGACCCTGCGCGGCCACCGCTCCCCGGCGGTCATCATGCAGAACCACGGCGTGTTCACCATCGGCAAGGACCCGAAGTCGGCCGTGAAGGCCGCCGTGATGACCGAGGACGTCGCCCGCACCGTGCACATCTCGCGCCAGCTCGGCGAGCCGGTGCCGATCCCGCAGGCGGACATCGACTCGCTCTACGACCGCTACCAGAACGTCTACGGCCAGGCCCCGAAGGAGCAGTAGGAAGCAATGGGAACAAAAGAACTGTGGTTCGTCACCGGCAGCCAGCACCTGTACGGGCCGGAGGCGATCGAGCAGGTCGCGCAGAACTCCGCGGACATCGTGGCGGGCCTCGACGGCGCCGACTCGATCCCCGTGAAGGTGGTCGCGAAGCCGGTCCTGACCACGCCTGAGGAGATCCGGCGGGTCCTCCTCGAAGCGAACTCGTCGGACGAGTGCATCGGCGTCATCGCCTGGATGCACACGTTCTCGCCCTCGAAGATGTGGATCGCGGGGCTCGGCGCCCTCCAGAAGCCGCTGCTGCACCTGCACACGCAGCACAACCGCGACCTGCCGTGGGCCGACATCGACATGGACTTCATGAACCTGAACCAGGCCGCCCACGGCGACCGCGAGTTCGGGTACATGCTCACCCGCCTGCGCCACCGCCGCAAGACCGTCGTGGGCCACTGGGGCGACCCGCAGGTCCAGGAGCGCGTCGGCAACTGGGCCCGCGCCGCCCTGGGCTGGAACGAGGTCCAGAACCTCAAGCTGGTGCGCTTCGGCGACAACATGCGGTACGTAGGCGTCACCGAAGGCGACAAGACCGAGGCGCAGATCCGCCTCGGCGTCGAGGTGAACACCTACGGCGTCAACGAGCTCGCCGAGCGCGTCGCGTCGATCGAGGACAAGGCCGTCGACGAGCTGGCCGCGGTCTACGAGGCGGACTACGACGTCGTCCCCGAGCTGCGCGCGGGCGGCGCCCGGCACGAGTCGCTGCGCGACGCGGCCCGCATCGAGCTGGGCCTGCGCTCGGTCCTCGAAGAGCACGGCGCGAAGGCGTTCACGGACACGTTCGAGGACCTCGGCGCGCTCAAGCAGCTTCCGGGCATCGCGGTGCAGCGCCTCATGGCCGACGGCTACGGCTTCGGCGGCGAGGGCGACTGGAAGACCGCGGTCCTGGTGCGGCTCATGAAGGTCATGGCCGCGGGCCTGCCCGGCGGCACCTCCTTCATGGAGGACTACACGTACAACCTCGGCGCGGAGTCCCCGCAGATCCTCGGCGCGCACATGCTCGAAGTGTGCCCGACGATCGCCTCGGAGAAGCCGACCGCGGAGATCCACCCGCTCGGCATCGGCGGCAAGGAGGACCCGGTCCGCCTGGTCTTCACCGCCCCGCCCGGCCCGGCCCTCATGGTCGGCCTCCTCGATCTCGGCACCCGGCTGCGCCTGGTCGCCAACGAGGTCGACGCGGTCGAGCCCGACGAGGACCTCCCGAACCTGCCGGTCGCGCGCGCCGTGTGGGTGCCCCGCCCCGACCTCCAGACCTCCGCCGAGGCCTGGCTGACGGCGGGCGGCCCGCACCACACGTCGTTCACGCAGGCGTTCGGCCGCGAGGTCATGGAGGACTTCGCGGAGATCGCCGGGGTCGAACTGGTGACCATCGACGGCGACACCAACGCCCGCGAGTTCAAGCAGGAGCTGCGCTGGAACCAGGTGTACCACCACCTTGAGGGCGGTATCTAGCCCTTGAACAGGGATAACACGCGCTGAGGGCGGGCCTGCGGGCCCGCCCTCCCGCGTTTCCGGCGAACCACTTGTTGTACAGGCACTGTACAGGTACAGTACAGATATGACCGCTGGATCCGGGGCGGCGGCACGGCCGCCCAAGAAGAGCACGATCGTCGCCGAGTCCCTGCGCACGGCGATCCTCTCGGGCCGCTACCGCGACGGCCAGCTCCTCCCCGGCGAGCAGGACCTCGCCCAGCGCTACGACGTCAGCCGCGGCACCATCCGCAAGGTCCTCGCGCAGCTCGCCGAGGAGTCCCTCATCAACACCCGCACCGGCGTCGGGTCGTTCGTCTCCTTCGGCGGCAAGGCCCTCGACCAGGCTCTCGGCTGGGGCCGCGCCCTCGCGGGCGCCGAGCTCACCACCACCGTGCTGCGCGCCGAGATCGTCGCCGACCCCGACCTGGCCGTGGGCGTCGGCGCCGCCTCCTCCCGCTTCCTCGCCCTCGACCGCGTGCGCGCCCTCCCCGACGGCACCCCCGTCTCCCTGGAGCGCAGCCGCGTCCCCGCCACGGGCGTCCTCGCCGACGTCCCCCGCGACGGCCTCGTCGACGACTCCCTCACCGAGACGCTCCGCCGGGCCGGGCTCACGCCCGCCTCCGGCGAGCAGTGGGTCTCCGTCGCCGCCCTCGACCTCGACGACGCCGCGCTCCTCCAGCGCGCCGCCGGGACCCTCTTCCTCCACTCCACGCGCCTGGTGCGCGACGCCCGCGGCGAGTTCGTCGAGAAGGTCGTCTCCTGGCTCGACCCCGACCACTTCCGCGTCCACATCAGCTTCGGGGACCGCGCATGAACGCCCCCGACCGCGCCCTCGGCGCCTTCGCGGGCCTCGCCCTCGGGGACGCCCTCGGCATGCCCACCCAGTCGATGTCCGCGCGCGAGATCGCCGAGGACTACGGCGACCTCGACGGCCTCGCCGCCGCGGGCCCGCGCCAGCGGATCGCCGCCGGGATGCCCGCCGGGTCCGTCACCGACGACACCGAGCAGGCCGTGCTCCTCGCCGAGCTCCTCATCGAGCACGACGGCGCCCTGCCCGCCGACGAGTTCGCCCGCCGCCTCCTCGCCTGGGAGCGCGGCATGATCGACAAGGGCTCCCTCGACCTGCTGGGGCCCTCCACGAAGGCCGCGCTCCAGCGCCTCCAGGACGGCGAGGACCCGTCCGTCACCGGCCGCGGCGGCGCCACCAACGGCGCGGCCATGCGCGTCACCCCCGTCGGCATCGCCGTCCCGCACGTGCCGCGCACGCCCTTCCTCGACGCCGTCCAGGACTCGGCGCGCATCACCCACAACTCCAGCCTCGGCCTCGCCGCCGCCGCGGCCGTCGCCGCCGCCGTCTCCGCGGGGATCGACGGCGCCGACGCCGCCGAAGCGGTCGCGACCGGCGCCGACTACGCCGACTACGCCGAGCGCCGCGCCCACTGGACCGCCGGAGGCCGCATCGGCCCCCGCGTCCGCTGGGCCGCGAACCTGCTGCGCGACAACGACCCCGGCGACCACCACCGGCTCCTCGTGGACCTCGTCGGCACCTCCGTCGCCGCCCAGGAGTCCGTCGTCGCCGCGCTCGCGCTCGCCGCCGCCGCGGCCGACCCGTGGGACGCCCTGCGCACCGCCGCCCGCGCGGGCGGCGACACCGACACCGTCGCGGCCATGGCCGGCGCCGTCCTCGGCGCCGTCCACGGCGCCGCCGCCTGGCCCGCCGACGCCCTCGCGGACGTCCAGGCCCGCAACGGACTCGACCTCACCTCCCTCTGCGCGGGCCTCCTGGCCCTGCGCGAACGCCACCGGAACTGAACGCCCGCACGACTTTCCACTCAACGAAGACTGGAGCGAGACCAATGGCCATCACCACCGACGACGTCGCCCCCGGCGGCACCCTCACCGCGATCGAGCAGCGCGGCATCGAACCCGTGCCGGAGAAGGACCGCAACGGCAACGCGTTCCAGCTGTTCTGGGTCTGGTTCGCCGCCAACATCTCCGTCCTCGGCCTGCCCCTCGGGGCGACCCTCGTCGCCCTCGGCCTCAACATCTGGCAGGCCGTCATCGTGGCGCTCATCGGCGCCTTCGGGTCGTTCGCGCTCGTCGGCATCGTCTCGGTCGCCGGGCGCCGCGGCGGCGCGCCGTCGATGACGCTCTCGCGCGCCGTGTTCGGCGTCCGCGGCAACGCGGGCCCCACGTTCGTGTCGCTCCTGTCGCGCCTGGGCTGGGAAACCGTGAACACCACGACCGCCGCGTTCGTGCTGCTCTCCCTGTTCTCGATCTTCGCGGGCGAGGAGATCGCCGCGAAGGACGCGCCGGTGCTCACGCTCGTCGCGATCGCCGTGTTCGTCGTCTGCACGCTCCTGGTCTCCGGCCTCGGCCACACCGCGATCCTCGTCATCCAGCGGTGGGCCACCTGGATCTTCGGCGCCCTCAACCTCGTCGTCGCCGCGTTCCTCATCGCCACCGTCGACTGGGACGCCGTCACCGCGACCCCCGCCGGGTCCTGGTCCGCGGTCCTCCTCGGCATCGGCACCATCGCCGCGGGCACCGGCATCGGCTGGGCCAACGCAGGCGCCGACATGGCCCGCTACCAGAAGACCTCCGTCAAGGCCGCCCACCTCATCGCCTCCAGCGCCGCGGGCGCGGGCATCCCGCTGCTGCTGCTCATCGCGCTCGGCTCGCTCCTGACGGCCGGCAGCCCCGACCTCGCCACCGCGCCCGACCCGGTCGCCGCGATCCGCGAGATGCTCCCCGCGGGCATGGCCGTCCCGTACCTCATCGCCGCGTTCGGCGGGCTGCTGCTCTCCAACCACCTGTCGGTGTACTCGGCGGGCCTGACCACGCTGACGCTCGGCGTGCGGGTCAAGCGCGTGTACGCGGTGACCCTCGACGTGGTCGTCACGTTCCTCGGCTCGATCTACTTCATGCTCATCGCCGGGGACTTCTACGGGCCGTTCATCGCGTTCATCTCGCTGCTCGCCATCCCGATCACCGCGTGGCTCGGCGTGTTCCTCGTCGACATGCTCAAGCGGCGCACCTACGACCCCGCCGCCCTGATGGACGTGCGGCGCACCTCCGGGTACTGGTACCGCGGCGGCGTCGAATGGCGCGCCGTCGGGGCGTGGCTCATCGCGATCGTCCTCGGCTACGTCCTGCGCGGCGCCGGCCAGGACGGCATCGCCTGGATCGCCACCTTCGCCGCGGCCGCCGTGCTGTACTTCGCGCTGGGCGGCGCGAAGCCCGCCGCCCGGAAGGAGCCCACCGCATGAGCGGGCGCGTCGTCTACACCGGGAACGTCATCGTCGACATCGGCCTCGCGGTCCCGGCGCTCCCCGAGCCCGGCGGCGACGTCCTCGCCTCCGCCTCCTCGATCACCGCGGGCGGCGGCTTCAACGCGATGACCGCCGCGGCCCGCGACGGCGCCCCGGTGCTGTACGCGGGGCAGTACGGGACCGGGCCGTTCGGCGCGATCGTGCGCGACGCCCTGCGCGCCTTCGAAGTCGCGGGGCCGGGCCTGCGCGACATGGACAGCGGCTACTCCGTGGTCCTCGTCGACGCGTCCGCCGAGCGCACCTTCGTGACGTACGTGGGCGCCGAAGGCCAACTGCGCCTTGAGGACCTGCGGCGGGTCGCGGTGACGGGGGAGGACGTGGTCGTGGTCTCGGGCTACGGCCTGGCCCACCCGGTCAACGCCGAGGCCCTCACCGCCTGGCTCCCGGCCCTCCCTGAGGAGACCCGGGTCGTCCTCGACCCGGCGCCGCTCGTGGCCGACCTCCCGCCGGGCGTCCTCGGCGCCGCCCTGGCCCGCACGGACGTGTTGAGCGCCAACGCCAGAGAGACACGCCTCCTGACCCCGGGCCTCGCCGACGCGCCCCTGTCCGAGCGCGCCGCGGCCCTGCGCCCGCGCCTGCGCGAGGGCGGCACGGTCCTCGCCCGCGACAACAGCGCGGGCGCCTGGATCGCCGACGCCGAAGACACCCGCCTCGTCCCGGGCTTCCCGGTGACCGCGGTCGACACCACCGGCGCGGGCGACGCCCACACCGGCGTCCTCGCCGCCGCCCTCCTCCGCGGCGATCCGATCGACGCCGCGGTCCGCCGCGCCAACGCCGCCGCCGCCCTGGCGGTCACGAGACGAGGCCCCGCAACGGCCCCCGAAGCCGCCGAGACCGACCGCCTCCTGCGCTAGAACATCGTCTCGGGCCGCTTGCCGTGCAGCGCCCGGTAGGCCGCTCTGATCTCCTCGGCCACCTCCTCTCCGGCGTGCAGGCGCACGAGGAGCGGCACCAGCCAGTGCAGCCCGGCCGCGTCGAACTCCTCCGCGAACATCGGGTTCAGGCCGGTCCGCGACTCGTCGAGCACGTTCCCCAGCGGGACGATCCCGCCCGCGTTGACGATGTGGGGGCCGAGCGAGAACGACATGAGCGAGTCCGCCCCCGCCGGGTGCACACCCACTTCGACCGGGTGCGGCCAGGGGCCGGACCCGGTCCGGGCCACCACGATGAACTGCCGCCTGGGGGCGGGCCGCTTCCTCTTCGCCATCGGACGATCATGACCGACGGGTCCGACATGTCGCACCCGTCTGGGATGCTCGGGGCATGACCTTCCAACTGACGATCGACTGCGCCGACCCGCGGCGGATGGTGGCGTTCTGGGCCCCCGCCCTCGACTATGTGCCCGAGCCGCCGCCCGACGGGCACGCCACCTGGCGCGCCTACTGGGAGTCGCTCGGCGTGCCCCCGGAGGAGCTGCCGCCCGGCGCCGGGGAGCTCCCCGAATCGATCATCGACCCCGCGGGGCGCGGGCCGCGCATCTGGTTCCAGAAGGTCCCGGAGCCGAAGGAGATCAAGAACCGGTTCCACCTCGACCTCAAGCCCGGCGGCGGCCGCGGCGTCCCCCGGGACGTGCGCATCCAGCGGGTCGACGCCGTGGTGGAGCAAGTGGTCGCCGCGGGCGCGGTCGTGCTGCGCGTCAACGACGACCCCGACTCCGGGCATTACGCCGTCGCGCTCCAGGACCCCGAGGGCAACGAGTTCGACGTCGTCTGAGGCTTACGCGCCTTGGAGCAGGGCCTTCACCCGCTCGGGGGCGAGGATCGCGTCCCAGGCGATCTCCGCCGCGCCGGTGAGCGGCCCTGCGTCGCCGACCGTGCCCGCGAGGATCTGCGGCGGCTCGTCGCGGCGGAACGCCATGAGGCCCGCCGCGCAATGGGATTCGATCGTGTCGCGGCGCAGGCGGATCAGGTCGACGCCGAGGCCCGAGAGGCTGATCGCCTGCGGGTCGAGGGCGTTCGCCAAGGCGCCCAAGCCCGTTCCGAGGGCCGCGGCGTTCGCGTCGACCGCCGCGGACGCCTCCGCGTCGCCGTCCTCGGCCCGGCGCAGGATCTCGCGGGCCAGGTCGCGGCCCTCGCCGTAGCCGGGGCGGGCGCCGAAATGGCGGACGAGGGCGTTCGCGCCGACGTCGAGGCTCCAGCAGCCGCGCGCGCCGCACATGCACTCCAGCGGGGACCCGGTGAGCGGCATGTGCCCGAACTCGCCCGCGATGTTGTGCGCGCCGCGCTGGGCGTCGCCGCCGAGGAGCAGCGTGCCGCCGATGTCGAAGTCGATGTGGAAGTGCATCGCGGTCCCCATGCCGCGCAGCGCGCCCCGCCGCGCCTCGGCGAGCCCGGCCAGTCGCGCGTCGTTGTCGATCACCGTGACCGGCCAGTCCGGGCCGATGAGGTCGGCCAGGTCCACCTCGTCCCAGCCGAGGTGGGAGATGTGGAGGCGGTGCCCGTCGCGGATCGGGCCCGAGGTCGCGAAGCCGACGACCGCGAGCCGGTCCGTGGCGTGCCGCGCGATGGCGGCGCGGAGGTCGGCGAACACGCGCGGGGTCCGGTCGTGCTCGCCCCCTTCGAGTTCGGTGATCGCGCCGCCCAGCGCGACCGAGGCGAGCGTCCAGGTGTCCTCGCGGAAGTCCACCGCGAACGCCAGGGGGCCTTCGGGATGCGGCACCAGCAGGGTCGTCGGCCGCCCGCGCCCGGCCGCCTCGGCCGGGACCTCGTGCAGGAGCCGGGCCCGCTCCAGCTCGCCGACGAGCGCGGCGGCGGTGTTGCGGCCGATGCCCAGCACCCGCGCGGCCTCGGCCCGCGTGATCGGCGCGGCCGCGTCGTGGACGGCGCGCAGCAGCCGGACCTGGTTGCGGGTCCGCAGATCGGCGCTCGTCATCGTCTCCGGCATAGGGGGAGTATGCCAGCCGACAATTTTGTGTCTGACGCGAACTTAAACCTTGACGGCCCGTCCCCCGCCCTGTTATGTTCTCACCAAGAACAAAACCTCGATCCGGAACCGGGACCCCCATGTCTGACCAGCTCGCGCTCCGCCGCGCCCGCCTCGGCCTCCACGGCGCCTTCGCCACCTCGGGCCTCGTCATGGGCGCCTGGGCCGCGTCCCTCCCCGGCGTCGACGCCCGCCTCGACCTCGGCGAAGCGCGGCTCGGCACCGTGCTCCTCCTCATCCAGCTCGTCGGCCTCGCCTCGATGGCCCTCGCCGGGCGCATCGCCGACCGCATCACCTCCCGCCGCCTCCTCCTGTGGACCGGCCCCGCCACGCAGCTGGTCCTCATCGCCCCCGCGCTCGCCCCGAACTACGCGACCCTCCTCGCCGCGGCCGCCCTCTACGGCGTCGGCGTCGGCTTCATCGAGGTCGGCATCAACGCCCACTCCGTCGAGCTCGAACAGCGCTTCGGACGCCCGATCATCTCCGCGTTCCACGGCCTGTGGAGCCTCGGCAGCGCCGCCGCCGGGGCCCTCACCTCCCTCGGCCTCGTCCTCGGCTTCGGCAACCAGGCCATCCTCATCGCCGTCGCCCTCGCCGCCACCGCCCTCATGGCGGCCACCACCCGTCCGCTGCTGCCGCCACCGGGTCGAGACGCCGGCGGCAGCAGCGGCGCCCCCGCCGCGCCCGCGGCGAAGATCGGCGCGGTCCTCCTCGGCGCCCTGTTCCTCCTCGGCCTCGGCGGCCACCTCGTCGAGTCCGGCGCCATCGACTGGGCGAACCTCCACGCCGCCAACGTCCTCCACGCCGACGACGCCCTCGCGCCCCTGTCCTACACCGTGTTCGCCGCCGCCATGACCGTCTTCCGCCTCCTCGGCGACCCCGTGCGCGCCCGCCTCGGCCCCGGCCGCACCCTCCTGTGGGCCGGCGCCCTCGCCGCCGCCGGGTACGCGATGGTCCTCGCCTCCGGCGCCGCCGGCGGCCTCCCGCTCGCCTGGGCCGGCTGGGTCCTCGCCGGGACCGGCATCGCCGTCATGGTCCCGGTCCTGTTCAGCGCCATCGGACAAGCCGGGGGCACGCCCTCGAACGTCGCCCTCATCTCCATGTCCGGCTCCGCGGGCCTCCTCGTCGGCCCCGCCGCCATCGGCTTCCTCTCCGAAGGCACCAGCCTCACCGTCGGGCTCCTCGTCCCCGCCGCCCTCGCCGCGTTCATCGCCGTCGGCGGCCCGGCGACGATGCGCCGCCTCGCGCGGCGCACGCCACACCCCGCGCAGGTCGCGCCCCCGACCGGCGCTCACGTATAGTTGCCAGCGCAGAAGGGGAGTAGCTCCCAACGCTGCGGTCGACACACTGGCGCCCCCGGGCGCCCGGCCGCACGGCCTCGATCCGAGGCGAGCGAGACCTTCGACCAAGGCCGTACGGCCGGGTCGAGGTCCTGCCTACCCTCCTCCCGGCTCTGACACTGGGAGGATCACCCTCAATGGAAGCTCTGCTCATCGCCGCGGGCGTCGCGTTCGGCGCCATCTTCGTCGGCGAGCTCGGCGACAAGAGCCAGCTCATGGCCCTGACGTTCGCCACCAGGTACCGGCTCCGCACCGTCATCCTCGGACTCGTCATCGCCATCGGCGCGCTCATCGGCCTCTCCGTGGGCGTCGGCGCCGCCGTCGGCAACCTCCTCCCCACCGACTGGATCCGCCTCGCCGCCGCCGTCATGTTCATCGGCTTCGGCCTCTGGGGCCTGCGCGGCGGCCAAGAGGTCGACGACGAGGACGGGCCCGTCAAGGAGCGCCGCTCCGGCCTCCTCACCGTCGTCACCGCGATGTTCCTCGCCGAGTTCGGCGACAAGACCATGATCATCGGCATGGGCCTGGGCTCCAGCTACAACGGCTGGGGCGTGTGGATCGGCGGCACCCTCGGGATGCTCGCCGCCGACCTCCTCGCCGTGTTCGCGGGCGCCTGGGTCGCCAAGCGCATCCCCGAGAAGGTCGTCCGCTACGTCTCCTCCGGACTGTTCCTCGTCATCGGCGTGCTCCTGGGCATCGAAGCCGCGACGGCGCTCGCAGGCTGACGCGGGCTAAGCTGGCGGTCATGCCGAAAACGGACGAGAACGAGGACACCGCCGTCATCTACACCGACGGCGCCTGCTCAGGCAACCCCGGCCCCGGCGGCTGGGGCGTCTACCTCAAATGGGGCGACCACGAGAAGGAGCTGTACGGCTCCGAGAAGGCCACCACCAACAACCGCATGGAGCTCATGGCCGCCATCCAGGCCCTGGAGGCCCTCAAGCGCCCCCTGCCCGTCGTGCTCTACACCGACTCGTCCTACGTCCGCAACGGCATCCTGACCTGGATGAACGGCTGGAAGCGCAACGGCTGGGTCAACGCCAAGAAGGAACCGGTGAAGAACGCCGACCTGTGGCGGCGCCTCGACGAGGCCGCCGCCCGCCACGAGGTCGACTGGCGCTGGGTCAAGGGCCACTCCGGCGACTCCGGCAACGAGCGCGCCGACAAGCTCGCCGTCCAGGGCCGCGACGAGGCCGCCGGGCGCCGCTGAAGCGCGGTCCACGCGCCGCTGAGGCATTGTTGAGGCACAAGCTGAGGCAGAGCTGCGGCACCGCCGAGGCGCGGCCCCGGACGCCGCGCGGCCCACACCATCCCCGGCCCTGACCGCCGGTCCCCGATGAGAATGGAACAATCACCGTCATGAGCGACCAGGTACCGTCACGATTCTCCGGAGGCGTCGACCTCAGCACCCTCGCCGCCGCCGCGCAGGCGCAGCAGCAGGCCGCCGCCAACGGCGCCCCCGCGGGCGCCGTCCTCGACGTCACCGACGCCACGGTCCAGGCCGAGGTCCTCGAACGCTCCCTCGACGCGCTCGTCGTCGTCGCGTTCTGGGCCGACCAGGTCCCCGAGAGCGTCCAGGTGCGCGACCTGCTCCAGCGCCTCGCGGGCGAAGCCGCCGGCGCCTGGGTCTACGCCCGCGCCGACGTCCTGGAGAACCAGCAGCTCGCCGCCGCCCTCCAGCTCCAGGCCCTCCCCGCGGTCGTCGCCCTCGCGCAGGGCCGCCCGCTCGACCTGCTCCAGGGCCCGCAGACCGAGCAGGGCCTGCGCCAGTGGATCGGCCGCGTCACCCAGGCCGCCGGACTCGACGTCCCGCAGCCGGTGGACCCCGAGCTCGCCCGCGCCGAAGCCCTCCTCACCGAAGGCGACCTCGACGGCGCCGAAGCGGTCTACGACAAGTACCTCAAGAACCACCCGGCGTCCGACGAGGCCGAGGCCGGGATCGCGCAGGTGCGGATGATCCGCCGCGTCGGGGCCCTCCCCGACAACGCCGTCGCCCTCGCCGACGCCGACCCCGCGAACATCGACCTCGCGCTGGCCGCCGCCGACCTCCAGCTGCTCTCCGGGCAGGCCGAGGCCGCCTACGAGCGCCTGATCGGCCTGGTGGCCAAGAACTTCGGCGACGACCGCGAGCGCGTGCGCAAGCGCCTCGTCGAGCTGTTCACCGTCGCCGGGTCCGACGACCCGGCCGTCGCCAAGGCCCGCCGCAAACTCAGCGCCGTCCTCTTCTAGACGACGGGACCCGAACGGCCCCAAGCAATCCCGGACCTCCGCGGCGACCGCTCGCCGCGGAGGTCCGGCCGTTCGGAGGAGGTAGATCACCTGGTGCCGCAGCGTTCCCTGTGCCAAGCTAGCGGAACAAGCAATGGTGGGAGGTGAGCGGTGGCGACTCGGACGAGACGGGTGGCCGTCCTCGACGCGCCCTCCAACCTCGGCCTCCGCCCGCCCACCCCGCACACCGTCCCCGGCTGCGCGAAAGCCCCTGGGGCCCTCCGCGACCACCGCCTCGTCTCGCGCCTCAACGCCGTCGACGCCGGATGCCTCACCCCGCCCCGCTTCGACGCCTCCCCGTGGCGCCCCGGCGACGGCGTCGGCCAGGCCAAGGCCATCGCCGAGTACACCCGCCGCCTCGCCGACCGCGTCGAGCGCCTCTGGCAGGAGCGCCGCTTCCCCCTCGTCCTCGGCGGCGACTGCTCGATCCTCCTCGGCCCCGCGCTCGCCGCCCGCCGACGCACCGAACGCGACCGCAAGCCCCGCGGCCTCGTCTTCATCGACGCGCACTCCGACTTCCGCCACCCCGGCAACTCCCAGTACGTCGGCGCCGCCGCCGCCGAGGAGCTCGCCCTCGCCACCGGCCGCGGCCAGCCCGACCTCACCGACATCGGCGGCCTGCGCCCCTACGTCGACACCGACCACCTCGTCATGCTCGGCCTGCGCTCCGACGATCCGCACCGCGTCGAGCTCGAAGCCACCGGCATCTCCCTGCGCACCGTCCCGGCCCTGCGCGCCGGCGGCGTCGGCCGCAGCGCCGAATGGGCCCTCGACGCGGTCGGCGACGTCGCCACGTTCTGGCTCCACGTTGACGCCGACGTCATCGACCCCTCCGTCATGCCCGCCGTCGACGGCCCCGCGCCCGGCGGCATCTCCCTCGGCGAACTCGGCCAGATCATCACCACCTGCGCCGCCGACGACCGCTGCGCCGGCATGGACCTCACCGTCTTCGACCCCGACTACGACCCCGACGGTGAATACGCGAAAGCCCTCGCCGACCTCCTCGTCGAGACGCTCCAGTAGCCCTGCGGAGTGCCTCCAGTAGAGCCGCCGATCTCGCGGAACCGCTGAACGGCGGCTTCGATTCCGGTAGAGCTGTGTGGAGCAACCGGAGGAGGAGCGCCCATGGCAGGCACCGCGACGCCCCGCAGACGCTGGACCCTCATCGCGGCCGGAATCGTCGCCCTGGCCGCGCTCGCCGTCCTCGCGGTCGTCCTCATCGCCCGCGCCTCCGCGCCCGAGCCCGTCTACGTGGCCGTCGCCGGGAACCTCGGCGGCACCGACTCCACCGAGATCGAGTCCGACCTCCTCCCCGGCGTGCGGCTCGCCGCCGACCGCCTCAACCGGGCGGGCGGCATCGACGGCCGCACCGTCGAGATCCTCGCCTACGACGACGGCGGCGACCCGCTCAAGGCCAAGGTGAACGCCGAGGCCATCGCCGCCGACGACCGCGCCATCGCCGTCATCGGCCACACCACCACCGACCCGTCGATCGCCGCGTCCCCGGTCTACGCCGACGCGGGCATCCCCGCGATCAGCCCGTCCGCCACCGGCGACGACCTGACAGCCAACCGGCCCTGGTACTTCCAGGGCATCTTCGACAACACCCAGCAGGGCGCGTTCCTCGCCGCGTACGTCGACGCCGTGCTGGCGCTCGACCGCGCCACTGTCGTGTGGGGCGACGACCGGTACGGCACCGACGTCCACGAGGGCTTCACCAGCGCGTTCGGCGGCACCGAGCAGGAGATCGCCGTCGACCTCGCCGGGGACACCGACGCCGCGGTCGACGCCGCCGTCGCCTCGATCGCCGCCGACGCGAACCGCGGCGCGATCGTCCTCGGCCTGCGCCCCGACCTCGCCGGGCGGATCATCCCCGGGCTGCGCGCCGCAGGCGTCACCGAGCCGATCATCGGCGGCGACAAGCTCTCGTCCGAGGCGTTCACCGCCGAGGTCCACGAAGCGCTCGTCGCGGGCGGCGCCGACGAGGCCGCGCTGGCCGCGCCGATCTACGCGACCGCGCCGGTCCTCACCGACTCCCTGACCGGCGAGGCCCTGAAGTTCCTGCTCGCGTTCGTGCGCGAGCACGGCTACGTCCCGGACTGGCCCGCCCTCACCGGCAGCGACGCGCTCGCGCTCATCGCCGACGGCCTCGAAGGCGCGAGCCTCGACCCGGCCGACCGCGCCGCGGACCGGGAGCTGCTGCGCGACGCGTGGGCCGCGACCGACTCGCCCGAGACCGCCGCCGAGGGCCTGAGCGGGCCCCTGTACTTCGACGACCGGACGCTGGTGCGGCCGGTCCGCATGGGCGTCTTCAGCGGGAACCGGCCCGTCTCGGCGCCCGTGCAGCTCGTCCCGTACACGCCGGCCTCGGGCCAGGACGCGGGCGCCGAGCTCGCCGACGGCGCCGCCGTCGAGTTCGAGGAGGAGGTCCTCGTGCCCTCCCAGATCGTCTCGACGGGCGTGAACATCAACGAGATCCGCGACCTGAACACGCAGGCGGGGACGTTCTCCGCGGATATGTTCATCTGGTTCAACTACACCGGCGGCGACGACGTGCTGAACGTGTGGTTCCCCAACGCCGTCGACAAGAGCCTGACCCTCGGCGATCCCTTGGAGTCCAAGCAGGTCGGCGACACGAAGTACCGCCTGTTCCACGTCGAGGGGACCTTCAAGGCCGACCTGGAGTTCCGGCGGTTCCCCTTCGACGTGCAGCACCTGCCGATCGTGCTCCAGAACCGCACGCTGCCCGACAGCAGCGTCGTGTACGTGCTCGACGCGGCCGTGCGCGCCCAGACCCAGGCCGAGCGCCTTGAGAGCGCGGGCGATTCCACTTCGACGATCGACAGCATCCCGAACTGGCGGGTCGACCAGGCCCTGTTCACCGCCGAGACCGTCGGCACCACCGCGAACATGGGCGACCCGAGCGCCGACGCCGCGGGCGGGCTCTACTACAGCCAGTTCGTGACCGACCTCCAGGTGCGGCGCGACGTGGGCGGCTTCCTCGTCAAGAACCTGCTCCCGCTCGGGCTGCTCGTGATGGCGACGTACGTGTCCCTGTTCCTCGGCTACGACGCCGTGACCTCGCGCGTGTCGATGGCGATCACCGGCATCCTCTCCAGCGCCGTCATGCTCAACTCCGTCACGAGCGTCCTTCCCGCGATCTCCTACACCGTCGCCATCGAATGGCTCTACTACCTGTTCATCCTCATCTGCGTCGCCCTCCTCGTCATCGACCTCGTCGGCTCCTCCTGGGCCGCCAAGGGCCGCAAACGCCGCCTCCGATGGCTCACCATCGGCTCCCGCATCGCCTACCCAACCGTCGTGGTCGCCGCCGCGATCACCTACTGGGCGGTCTTCGGCTGACCGGTGCTGCCGTTGCGAAGCCGCCACTTCCGCAGGCTGACGCTCTGTAGAGTGCGGCCGAGCAGCGCCGCTGCTTCGGACTGGGTGCAGCTCAGTACGATCCGGTCCTCCTCCGGCGTCCACCGCTTCCGGGCGACGCCGTAGCGGCCCGCCTTCGCCGGATCGGGTGTCCACGCGGCGACCTGGATCGCCGCCTCCCGCTTGCGGTCGATGCCGATCGCCTCCGGCGGGTTCCATACCCAGGCCGCCAGTTTGGCGGCGGCGCCGTTGAGCACCATGATGTTCGCGACGCCGTCGCGCCGGTTCGGGCGGGCGGTGCGGGTGACGCCGCAGACCTCCTGCACGACATCGCAGAAGAACGCGGCGAGCGGCTCGCTCGCCGTCACCAGGCTCACAAACGGCTCGCCCTTGCCGGTGAAGCCGACCGACCCGTCACCGTCGAGCAGACCGCGCACATAGTCGGCAGCTGCGATCGGCGGAGGCGGCGGCGCGACGGTCCGCGACTTCCGGCCGGGAGGCACACCGGTGGCCGCGAGCGCTCTTCGGACCTCTTGGTCGAAGAACGACAGCGCGACGGACTCGTACCTTTCGCTGAAGTTCGTGTCGCGCGTGCGCCTGCGGATCGAGGAATAACAGGGCAGCACCGAAGCGAGCCGCGGCAGGACAGACTCATCGCGCGCCGACAGTTCAAGCACGACTTTGCCCTTCCCGTCGAGGCTGCCCTGGTGCGAGCCGTCCGTCTGGAGCAGTCCGATGAGGTACGCGATCTCTGGCTTCGTTAGGTCGAACATGGAGCAACCGTATGGACGCCGACCGACAACTCAGGCCTCGTAAATCCGTCGTAAGAGATGGGGATCTCACGGACGAGTCTGAGGTGACCCGCAAGGGCGCCATCCGGGCCGGGCTGGGGGACATGGGGATCATCCCCGGGTCGATGGGCGCGTCGAGCTTCATCGTGCGGGGCCTCGGGAACGCGGACGCGTACGAGTCCGCCTCCCACGGCGCGGGCCGGAAGATGAGCCGCAACGCCGCGCGCAAGCGCTTCACCGCGGAGGACCTCATCGCCCAGACCGAGGGCGTCGAGTGCCGCAAGGACTCAGGCGTCATCGACGAGATCCCGGGCGCCTACAAGGACATCGACGAGGTCATCGCCGCCCAGACGGACCTGGTCGAGGTCACGGCCCGCCTCCGGCAGGTCGTCTGCGTCAAGGGCTGACGCCGGTCAAGGGCCGGACGCGCGATGCGCGTCCGGCCCTTCAGTCTTCGCCTCCCGCGCCGAGGGCGCTCGCGTACGGCTCGTGGGCGGCGAGGGCCTTGTCGAGGGCTCCTGAGTCGGTCCAGAGGTAGTGCCATTCGTTGTCGCGGGGGTCGGTGGTGATGCGGCGGAGGGTTCGGCGGGCGAGGTCGCGGAGGTATGCGGCGTCGAAGGGGTGGGCGGTGAGGAGGTCGGTGATGCGGTCGGCGGGGGAGGGGGCGCCGAGGCGGATTGCAGTGAGGACCGCGGCGGCGACCGCGGCTTGGGCCTCGGGGTTCTCGATGTAGTCGAGGACGACGAGGACTTCGAGCATGGCGGCTTCGAGGCGCTCGGTGTTCGCGTCGGTGTCGTCGCCGAGGGCGCCGATGCAGTCCCATGCGCCGTCGTTGTCGAACGGTCCGTAATCCCAGGCGCCCATGCGCTGCTCCTTCAGGGGTCGATGGTGGTCCGAAGTGTAGACGGGGCCACCGACAGCGCCGCCGAAAACGGGTGTCGCCGGGCGTGCGCGGGTGCGTATGCTCCCCGCGTGGATTTCGAGGGTTTCGAAGGACTGGACCACCGCGAGGCGGCGGGGCGGCTGCTCGCCGCGGGCTGGAACGTCTGCGGCGCAGGCGATTGGGCCTACGTGTGGCGCTCGCCGGACGGGCGGCTCGTGGCCCGCGTGTGCGCGTTCGAGCCGGGGTACGGGGTGTTCACCGAGCTGTGCGGGCTGCTCGCGGGGCACCCGATGCTGCCGCGGATCGACTTCGACGCGGAGTTGGCGGGTGGTGGCCGGATCACCGTCATGGAGGCGCTCAGGCCTGCCAGTGCGGAGGAGCGTGAAGCCGTGCTGTCCCGGTGGGATGCACAGGAACCGGGCGATCCGGTCGCCGCGGTGCGGGCCGAGGCCGAGCGGCTCGATGCGGCGGCGGCCCGGGTGGTGCCGTTCTGGGGCGGGCTGGACCGGAACCCGGGGAACGTGATGAAGCGGGCTGACGGGGGACTGGTGCTCGTGGACCTGTTCTACGCGAACGGGATCGAGATCTACAGGGCTTTGGTGGAGGAGCCTGCGGTCGTCGCCGCCGCGTTCCCTGCGGATCAGCGGGAGTTCATGTGCGACATCGCGGTCGTCGCTCGCGAGTCGACGCCGGAGGAGATCGCCGCCCTGCGCGCCGGGGCGGCCTCGATCAGCTGAGCCGCCTCATGCGGTGGTCGGCTCCTCCGCGCGGCGCTTTTGCGTCGCGCTCCAAGCGAATTGGAGTGCCGCGGCTACAGCCGCCACGACGATCAGCCCCGGAACGAAGATCTCGATGCCGATGAACCCGGGCGGGTTGAAGTCGGGGTCGGGGCTGAAGAACAGCCAGTGGCTCCCGGCCGCGACCGCTCCGAGCAGGGCCGCGAGGAACCCGTACGCGATCCGGCGCTCGGCCCGCCGCCACGCCGCGAGCGCGAGCAGGGCCGCGGCGGCGCCGTGGACCAGGACGAGCCATCCGGTCGGGTCGGCGGGCGCGACGGCGGAGCTGATGTAGATCGTGAGGAAGAACAGGGCCATCGCCATGACCGCGAGCCCGCCCGCTTCGGCGAGGAACGAGCCCGCGCCCGAGCGCGACCGCCTCCAGACCGCGAGCAGCAGCCAGCACGGCGGCATCGCCATGAGCACGAAGAAGATCGGGCCGACGAAGTACTCCGTCCAGACCCAAGTCGAGCCGGTCCACATGTAGCCGAACCAGTCGTAGAACGAGACGACCCACAGGATCGGCGCGGCGATCAGGGCCGTCAGCTTGAGGAGGCGGCCCCGGGCGAGGAGCGCGGTGGCGATCGCAGCCCAGAGCGCGGCGAAGTCGAGGATGAGGCCGAGGGCCGCGTCCATCGGCGCGACCCAGCCGTTGTAGATCGAGGCCGCGACGAGCACGAGGACGAGCGGCCCTGTGGCCCAGGCGATGCGGTGCCCGAGGGCTCCACGCGGAGTGTGCGTTTCGGTGGTCATGGGGCCAGTGTCCGCGCGGTCCGCAAGGGCCCGGCCGCCGAATCGGACACTCATTGTCGGTTCCCCACAACGGGTCTCGGCGAAGTGTCCGGTTCGGCCCCCAGATTTTCTAGGATTCCTCCAGTCGCTCCGCGCTCTCGCCGGTCGCGATGAGCGGCATGAGGACGTGGTCGAGGAACTCCTCGATGACGTCGTCGGTGGCGGGCTCGGCGCGCGTCAGGAAGTAGTGCGTCAGCAGCCCCGGGGCGAGGTTGACGACGCGCGGGTGCAGCGCCTCGGGCTTGACGGTGCCGCGAGCGACGCCGTCCTCGTAGATCTTCGCGAAGATCCTTATGCGCGGCGTCTCGATGCGGGTGCGGAGGTCCTCGGTGACTTCGTCGGGGGTGCTCTTGAGCTCGCCGATCCAGCCGCGGATGGCCTCGCCGAACGGCGAGGCCTGCTGGCCCGCGATGTGGCGCATGACCTTGCGCATGTCGCCGCGCAGGTCGCCGCTGGGCTCGAACGAGGGCTCGACCTCGGTGGCCTTGTACCTGGCGGCGGCCTGGATGAGGCGGGCGCGGTCGGGCCAGCGCTTGTACAGGGACGCCTTGCCCGCTTTGGCGCGGGCGGCGACGGCCTCCATGCGCACGTTGGCGTAGCCGACTTCGGCGAGCTCGGCGAGCGCGGCGTCGAAGATGGCGTGCTCCAGGTCGTCGCCGCGCCGGCGGCCCGGTGTGGACTCGGTCACCACGATCCTTTCAATAGTGAACGATGCGTTCACTAAATGCTAGCTTAAAATAAGAGACGCTCCGTTCACTAACCTTGCGTCCCCCGGAAACCACCACGTACCAGGCCGCCGGGCCTTCACCGCGCCCGAAGAGCCTCTTCCCGAAACACCATAGGAGGCAGTCCTTTGACCGCCGTATCCGACGCTCCGCCGAAGGCGCCGATGACGCACCGCGAGGTCCTCCGGGCCCTCTCCGGCCTGCTCATGGTGCTGTTCGCCGCGATGGTCTCCTCGACCGTCGTCTCCGTGGCGCTCCCGCAGATCGTGGGCGACCTGGGCGGCACCCAGTCCCAGTACACCTGGGTCGTGACCGCCACGCTGCTCGCGTCGACCGCCTCGACCCCCGTGTGGGGCAAGCTCGCCGACCTGTTCGACAAGAAGCGCCTGCTCCAGATCGCGATCGTGATCTTCGCGGCCGCCTCGCTCGCGTGCGGGCTCGTGCAGAACACCGAGCAGCTCATCGCGCTGCGCGCCGTGCAGGGCCTCGGCATGGGCGCCCTCCAGGTCCTCGTGCAGGTCATCATCGGCGCGATGGTCAGCCCGAAGGAACGCGGCCGCTACAACGGCTACCTCGGCGGCGTCATGGCCGTCTCGACCGTGGGCGGCCCGCTCCTGGGCGGGGCGATCACGGACGCGAGCTGGCTCGGCTGGCAGTGGTGCTTCTTCCTCGCCGTGCCGATCACGGTGATCGCCTTCGCGATGCTCTCGCGCACGCTGCACCTGGACGAGACGAAGAAGACCGACACGAAGGTCGACTACCTCGGCGCGGTCCTCATCGCCGCCGGCGTCTCCCTGCTGCTCCTGTGGGTCACGTTCGTCGGCGACGACTTCGACTGGATCTCCTGGCAGACGCTCGCGATGGCGGGCGGCGCGGTCGCGATCCTCTTCGCGGCCGCGGTCGTGGAGACCCGCGTGAGCCAGCCGGTGGTCCCGCTGCACGTCCTCAAGCGCCGCGACCCGGCCCTCGCCACGATCGCGAGCCTCGCGGTCGGCATGGCGATGTTCGGCGGCTCGGTGTTCCTCGGCCAGTACTTCCAGATCTCGCGCGGCTTCTCGCCGACCGAGGCGGGCCTGCTGACGATCCCGATGATGTTCGGCGTGCTCGTCGCCTCGGCGGTCGCGGGCCGCATGGTCTCGAAGTCCGGCAGCGTGAAGCCGTACATCATCACCGGGACGCTGGTCCTGACGGCCGGATTCGCGATGCTCGCGACCATCGACCACGAGACGTCCCTGGTCTTCATGGGCTTCGGGATGTTCGCTGTCGGCGTCGGCGTGGGCATGTCGATGCAGAACCTGGTCCTGGTCGTCCAGAACTCGGTGCCGCTGCGCGAGCTCGGCGCGGCCTCGGGCGCGATCACGTTCTTCCGCTCCCTGGGCGGCACGATCGGGGTCTCGGTCCTGGGCGCGGTCCTCGCGAACCAGGTCGCCGACAAGATCCGCGAGGGCCTGGCCGCCATCGGCATCGACGCCGCGGCCGCGGGCGGCTCCAGCTCCAGCCTCGACATGGACGCGATGCCCGAGCCGATCGCCCAGATCGTGCGCGCCGCCTATGGCGACGCCACGGGCCACCTGTTCCTCATCTCCGCGTGCATCGCGGCGGCGGGCTTCATTGCCGCGCTGTTCCTGACGCCGGTCCGCCTGCGCGAGACCGTCGACCTGGTCGAGGAGATTGTGGTGGGCGAGGAGACCGTCCTCGGCGCCAAGTGAGCCGCGCCAGGTAAGACCCCCGAGAAGACCACCGGGCCCGAGCACGCACCCGCTCGGGCCCGGTTCGCCGTCTTCCCGCCGGGATTTCGCCCCTGTTCCGCCTCGTCCGGAATGCCGGATCCACGAAGGATGGAGGTCATACCGAGCGGACACCCCGCCCGGCCATCCCTCGAAGGAGATCCGCATGACCGAACGACCGCTGCTCTCGCGGCGCCGCCTGCTCCAAGCCGCCGTCATCGCCCCCGCCGCGGCGATCCCCGTGCTCGCCGTCGCCGGCCCGGCGAACGCGGCCTACCGGGGCCTGGTCACCCGCGACGAGGTGATGGACCGGGCCCGCAACTGGTTCACCCGCAACATCCAGTACAACGGCGCCAGCCGGGCCAGCGACATCGAAGGCAGCCACACGTACCGGCAGGACTGCTCGGGCTTCGTCTCCATGGCCTGGCACACCTCCACCCCGGGCCACAGCACCAGGAGCATCCCCGACATCGCGGCCAAGATCGAGTGGAGCGAGCTCAAGCCCGGCGACGTCCTCAACTCCTACGACAACCACTGCATGCTCTACCACATGCGCGGCGACGACGGGAACATCTGGATCTACGACCTCGCGGACACCGCGAGCGACATGCGGCACAAGCAGGTGTCCCCCGCCTCGCTGCGGTCCCAGAACTACATCCCGCGGCGGTACCGGAACATCCGCGACAACTGACCGACCACCGGCGGCGGGGCTCCGGCCCCGCCGCCGCTGTGCGGAACGGGTTCAGGCGGGGCGGGGGCCGCAGATGAGGGCGACGATCTGGTCGGCGGCGGCTTCGGTGTCGTAGTCGGGGTCGGCGAGGCGTTCGGCGACGACGGCGTCGATGGCGCCGCCGGTGATGATCGCGAGGGTGCGGAGGTCGGCGTCGGTGCGGGGGCCGAGGGCGGGCTCGGCGGCGCGGAGGAGGTCGGCGAGGGGGCGCCAGCGGGCGGCGGTGTCGTGGGGAGTGTCGCCGTGGGTCATGGCCTCGATGATCATGCGCGTGTGGCGGGGGTGCTCGCGCAGGTGGCCGATCATCGAGCGGACGTAGGCGGCGGGGGCCTGGTCGGGACCGGCCGCCTCGACTGCGGTGCCGACGTTCTCAACCAGTGCGCCGAGCACGTGCTCGTAGGCGGCCTGGACCACTGCCGCTTTCGACGGGAAGTGGTACAGCACAGCGGCTTTCGTGATCCCGGCGCGTTCGGCGATGGCCGCGAGCGACGCCCCGGCGTACCCGCGGTCGGCGACCAGTTCCACCGTGACTTCCATGAGCTGGCTGCGGCGGGCGCGCTCGGTGAGCGTCAGCTCGCGGTCCTCCGGGCGTTTCGGGCGGGTTGTCATGACACTGGATTCTACCGTATGGTCAAATTACTTACCAATCGGTTAGGAGAGTCATGGACGACGAGACGCCCGAGTCGGGACCCCAGGTCAAGCCCAAACGCAGGCGCCGCCGCTGGCTCATCGCCGGAGGGGTGGCTGTGGTGGTCGTGCTCGCGGGGGCGTTCGCGCTGCGGACCCCGTCTCCGGTGGGGCACTGGCGCAGTGCCGAGGGGTACGACGCGTTCGTGGAGGCTTATGACGCGGCCTTCGCCGACATGCCCGAACCGGATGAGACCTTGGACGTGCGCACCGACTTCGGCGTCGTGCGCTTCTACCGGTTCGCCGGGACCGGCGACGCCGCCGAGCCGCTCGTGCTGCTGCCCGGCCGGGCCTCGGCCTCGCCGGTGTGGGCCGGGAACCTGCCCTCGCTGCTGGCGATCGGCGACGTCTACACCGTCGACCTCCTCGGCGAACCCGGCATGAGCGTCCAGGACCGGCCCATCGAGGACGACGCGGACCAGGCCGAGTGGCTGGACCAGGCCCTCGGCGGCCTCCCGGAGGACCACTTCAACCTCGTAGGCGTCTCGATCGGCGGCTGGACCGCCGCGAACCTCGCTGTGCGCCAACCGGAACGCGTCGCCTCGGTGACCCTGGTCGACGCGGTCTTCGTCTTCGACGGCATGCCGGTCGGCACGATGATCCGCTCCATCCCGGCCTCGGTGCCGTGGTTCCCCAAGTCCTGGCGCGACGGCTTCAACTCCTACACCGCGGGCGGCGCTGAGGTCGAGGACGTGCCGGTCGCCGACATGATCGAGGCCGGCATGCAGCACTACCAGCTGCGCCTGCCCGCGCCCACGCAGATCACGGAGGATCAGCTCAACGCCTTGGAGATGCCGGTCCTCGCGATCATCGCGGGCCGCTCGGTCATGCACGACCCGGCGACGGCGCGTGAGACCGCCGAGCGCGCTCTGCCGGACGGGTCCGTGGTCTTCTACGAGGACGCGACGCACGCGGTCAACGGCGAGCATCCGGACGAGATCGCCGCGGACATTGCGGAGCTGCTTGGGACTTGAGCGGGCTCAGATCCGGTACGGCGGGAGCAGTGCCAGCACGCGGGCGAAGTCGGCCTTGCGGCCGGGCCCGGTCCGCACGGGCAAATGGGCGCCGTCGGGGAGGACCCGGATGATGTCGCGGCCGTGGGCATAGAGGCGCTCCCCAGCGGGCGCGCCGTACACGCGATGCTTGAACCCGAAGACGTCGATCATCCGCAGCTCACCGGTCGCCGGATCGAACACGCAGTAGGGCTTGACGAACTGGAGCACGCCGAGAGTGATGAACAGGGCCCCGGCGAACAGGAACCCGATGGCCCCCGGATTCCCCAGGCCGAACACGAGCGTGACGCCGCCGCCCATCACCAGCAGCCCGCCGAACACGACCACCGAAGGTGCGACCGGCTTGTACCGGACCTTGACTTGGTGGTCGTGTGGCATATCAGGCTGCATCGCGGGATTGTATTAAGTCGCGTCCCGCCGCGCGGAGCAGACCACTGAAGTCTGCGGCCTGAAGGTCGAAGATCGGGGAGGTATCGCCGAGCTTGCTGTCCCTCATTTGGAAGCCAGGGACCCTCAGCGTTCGATGGCGGGGCCGTGCTCGGGTGGGAGGGCCTGGACGAGGCGGGCGAAGTCGTTGCGGTCGGTGCCGGTGGGGCTGACGCGGTGGCGTTCGCCGTCGGGGAGTTCGCGGAAGACGCGGCGGCCGTCGAAGTAGACGCGTTCGCCTTCGGCGCCTGGGGTTCCCTTGCTGCCGGGGCCGATCGCGGCGAAGACCGTGAGCACGCCCGTGTCGGGCTGGAACAGGTACCGGGGGCGGAAGAACGAGCGCAGGCCGCCGCCGATGAGCGCCAGGCCCGTCAGGCCGATCGGTACGAGCACGGGGATGAACGGCGTGAACAGCGTGACCGCCGCGCACGCGAGGAGGACGAACCCGAGGACGGTCGTCAGCACGGACGCCTTGCGGGAGTAGCGGACTCGGATGAACCTGGAACCTTCGGCGGACGGCATCGCGTCTCCTGGGGGAAGGGGGCGGGGGCGTTTTCAGAATAGCGAGCGCGGGCCCGCCTCAGTGCCAGTTCTCCACAGCGAACACGAACCACACGGCGGCGGTGCCCGCGGTGAGCGAGGCGAGCGCCCCTGCCTCCATGGCCTCGTCGCGGTCGTAGCCGAGCAACTGCCGCTCGCCCGAGGGTACGGCGGTCAGGTAGCCGCACGCGTCGATCTGCCACGGCGACGCGAGCGGCCGCGTCTTGCGCTTCACCCCCGGCACCCGCTCCGGCTGCTCGCGCCGTGGCCCCGGCTCGACCTGCGGCCACTCCCTGACGAGGCTGCCGCGCTTGTAGACGGCCGTCTTCTGCGCGTACTGGAGCACCTTGTACCCCAGAGGAATCCACTCGGCGAGGCCGTATCCGCCGGGCTCCACCCGCTCGGTGAACGCGTACGTGGACCGGTCGCCGCCGAAGACGATGTACTGCACCGCGGCCTGCGTTGTGTCGAACGGGTCGAGGCGGGCGGTCTCCGCAGGCGGATAGGGGTAGTGGGCCATGCGCCGAGTCTGCCAGCCGCCGTCAACACCCCTGGGGTGGGAACTTCCTTCCCACGAAAAGCCTTCTCTGGAAGGGACCGCGGTGCGGCCGTAGCGTCGAGGCATGACCAGTGACAACACCACCGCCGACCACGGCACCGCCAATCTCGGGCACGCCACCGTCAACCGCATCGGCTACGGCGCGATGCAGCTCGCCGGGCCCGGCGTGTTCGGGCCGCCTGCTGATCCCGAGAACGCGAGGGCCGTGCTGCGGCACGCCGTCGCGTCCGGGGTCGACCACATCGACACCGCGCAGATCTACGGGCCCGACGTCGTCAACGACCTCATCCGCGAAGCGCTGCACCCGTACCCGGAGGGCCTGGTCCTCGCCACGAAGGTCGGCGGGGCCCGCGACGCGCAGGGCGGCTGGCTCCCGGCCGGGGAGCCGGTCTCGCTGAAAGCGCAGGTGGAGGAGAACCTGCGGTCGCTGCGCGTGGAGCGCCTCGACCTGGTGAACCTGCGCCGGTTCGAGCGCGACTTCCCCGACGCCGCGGAGCCCGCGCTCGCCGACCAGCTCGGGGCGCTGGTCGAGCTGCGCGAGGAGGGCAAGATCGACATGATCGGGATCTCCAACGCCCGCTTGGAGACCGTGCGCGAGGCGATCGACCTCGCGGGGGTCGTGTGCGTGCAGAACGCCTACAGCATCCTCGACCGCACCGACGACGCCATTGTGGACTTGGCGCGGGAGCGGGGCGTGGCGTTCGTGCCGTTCTTCCCGCTCGGCTCGGCGTTCCTCGCCGGGGGCGGGCCCGCGCGCATCGCCGCGGACGAGCACATCGGCGCCGTCGCCGCCAAGCACGGCGTGGCGCCCTCGCAGATCGCGCTCGCGTGGCTGCTCGCCCGGTACGAGCGGATGCTGCTCATCCCGGGGACGGCGTCGATCGCGCACCTCGAAGAGAACCTCGCGGTCGGCGCGATCGAGCTCGACGCCGAGGACCTGGCGCGGCTCGACAAGGTCCAGCCCTAGGAGGCCGGGACCGCCGTCTCGGCGACGAGGGCGCGCAGGGCATCGAGCTTCTCGGCGTCGGGGCCTCCCGGCGGCGCGGAGCAGACGATGATCCTGACGTTCGAGCCGGTGACCATGAGGGTGTCGCAGTCGATCGTGAGGTCGCCGACGACCGGGTGGTGGACCGTCTTCACCATCGCGCTGTGGGGCGCGGCGCTGCCCTCGTCCCACAGCGCGGCGAACCGCGGGCTGCGGGCCCGCACGGAGGCCACGAGCGTCTGGAACGCCGGGTCGTCGCCGAGGTCGCTCGCCGAGAGCCGCAGGTCCGCGACGAGCGCGCGCTCGAACACCTCGCCGCCGCCGTGCGGGGTCGCGATCAGGGACGACGCGCCTTCGATGAAGGTCCGCTCGACCAGGTTCGACCCGACGGCCTCGGCAGGGGACGGCAGGTCGAACAGGGCGCAGAGCAGGCGGTTCGCGTACAGCAGCGTCCAGTCCGCGGTGAAGACCGCGAGCGGCTGGCCGGTGATGCGCGAGACGATGCGCCGCGCGGCGTCGGGGACCTCGACGGACACGGTGCCCGGCCCGGGAGGCAGGTGGTTGGCGGCGCGGAACAGCAGCTCGGTCTCGCTGTCTGAGAGCCGCAGGGCCCGCGCGAGGGCGGTGACGACCTGCGCGGACGGGGTCCGGAAGCGGCCCTGTTCGAGCCTGACGATGTAGTCGGCGCTCACCCCCGCGAGCGCGGCGAGCTCTTCGCGGCGCAGGCCCTTGGCGCGGCGCCTGCCGCCCGCGGCCATCCCGGCGTCCTTCGGGTCCATGCGCTCCCGCCAGGTGCGGAGCAGGCTCCCGAGCGTCTGGATCTCAGAGGACGACATGCATCGATTCTAGGCCGCGCGCATCGGCGGTCAGTAGTTCTGCCATTCGGATTCGACGAGGTCGAGGATGACCGGGTGCATGAGGGTCGACGGGGGCATGTCCATGCGGTCGCGGTCGGGCTGGAACACCTGGGCGGCGTCGAGCAGTTCGGGGGTGAGGGACTGGAACGGTCCGACGGAGGTGTCCAGGCCCAGTTCGGGGGCGGCGCCGTCGGCCTGGACGAGGTGGAAGCCCCAGTCGCCGAAGGAGGGGACCGAGACCCAGTAGGGGGTCGGCTCGTACCCGGCGGATTCGAGGGTGGAGGCGATGGTCCAGTAGGTCTTGGGGGCGAAGTACGGGGAGCCGCCCTGGACGACCATGCGGCCGTCGTCGGCGAGGTGGTCGCCCGCGAGGCCGTAGAACTCGGTCGAGTAGAGCTTCGCGGTCTCGGTGGCGTCCGGGTCGGGCATGTCCACGACGATCGTGTCCCAGACCCCCGTCTGCTGGCGCAGCCAGGTGAACGCGTCCTCGTTGATCACCGTGACCTTCGGGTCGTCCAGCGAGTCTTCATTGAGCGCCACCAGGTCGCCGAAGTCCTGCGCCAGGTCGGTGACCGCGCCGTCGAGGTCCACGAGCGTGACGGTCTCGACGTCGTCGTACTTCAGGATCTCGCGCACGGCGAGGCCGTCGCCGCCGCCGAGGACGAGGACGTTCGCGTGCGGGCCGTTCATGGCCGGGTGGACGAGGGCCTCGTGGTACCGGTATTCGTCCACTGAGGAGAATTGCAGGTCACCGTTGAGGTACAGCCGCAGGTCCTGCTCGCCGAACGGCGACGCCGACTCGGTCATGACGATCTGCTGGTACTGCGAGTCCTCCGAGTACACGATCGGCGCCGCGTAGAGCGCCTGGCGCGCATCGGTCTCGAACTTGTCGGTGTACGCGAACGCGGCCACCAGGAGCAGGGCCGTCAGCCCCGCGACCAGGCCGAGGAGCTGCTTCGCCAGCTTCGACAGGTCGCCGCGGAACAGGACGAAGATCAGCAGCACGCCCGCGACGGCGTTCACCGCGCCCACGATGAGCGCGCCCTGGATCTGCCCGAAGAACGGCAGCAGCACGAACGGGAACGCGAGCCCGCCGATGAGCCCGCCCAGGTAGTCCGCCGCGTTCAGGTCCGCCACGGCGGCGCCCGCGGCCTGCTCGCGGATGCGTTGCAGCAGTTCCATGAGCAGCGGGATCTCCGCGCCGATCAGCAGCCCGATCGCCGCCGCGACCGCCACCAGCGGCAGCGAGTACAGGTCGGTCCACGCGAACGCCGCGTACAGCAGCATCACGCTGAACCCGCCCAGCAGAGCCAGCACCAGCTCCACCGCCGCGAACGCCAGCGCCGGCCACCGCCGCAGCGGCTTCGCCGCCAGAGCTCCCAGGCCCATCGCGAACACCATGATCGCCAGGACGATCGACGCCTGCTTCGCGGTGTTCCCGACCAGGTAGGCGCCCAAGGTGATGAGCGCCAGCTCGTACACGAGGCCGCACGCCGAGACCGCGAACGCGGTCGCGAGCAGCCCGAAGCGCGCCAGGCGGACCCGGCGCGCGCTCAGCGTCTTGTCGGCCGTCCGAGGGGTGCCGGACAGCGCCATTAACAACCCGCCATCAAGACGCCGCCATCACGACAGTGCCATCGCGATGACCCCGCCGAGCGCGAGGTGCATCGCCGCGTTCACGAACACCGCCGGGTGCAGCTCGTCCTCGGTGAGCGTCTCGCCGAGCTTCCCGGGCGTGAGCCAGTCGAGGATCAGGAACGCGATCGCCATGGCGCCCAAGCCGATCACGCCGTACACGAACGTGGAGACCACGCCGCGGAGCACGCCGCCCTCGGAAGCCCAGATCGCGCCGACGACGATCAGGCCCACGCCGATGACGTTGGAGGCCAGCAGGATCGCGGCGTTCTTGTTGCGCTCGGTCCAGATCTGCTCGCCGAGCTTCCCGGAGGTGAGCCAGTCGGTGACGAGGTAGCCGAGCACCATGAGCGCGATGCCCACGACGCTGTAGGCGACGGCGCCGACAAGGGGGCCGAGGACGTCGCGGCTGAGCTCTTCGATCATTGGAGGCCGTGCCTTTCAGGAGTGCTTCGGTACATGTGCGTTACTTGCCGGAACCGGGGCCGCCGCCGCGGAACGGCGACGGGGGCGAGGACGACCAGCCCCACAGGATGAACACCGACGAGTAGTGGTTGTACCCGGACCGGTAGTCGTGCAGCAGGATCTTCGAGCCGCCGCGGTACGGGGAGACGGCCACGATGTGCTTGGAGTACTGGAGGTAGTAGACGCCGCCCGACGAGCGCTCCTCGCGCGCCTCGGCGTCGTCGTCGATCTGGTCGGCGACCGTGGCGGGCGACAGGCTCGACGTGTACGCCTTGCCGCCGCCTTCGTCGAGGTTCGAGGCCCGGTCGTAGTGGTCGCGGATCGTGGCGGTGGGGTTGTTGAAGTTGGAGTTCATCAGGAACACCCCGCCGCAGCACAGCGCCAGCACGACGACGATCGCGGTCCAGTGCTTCCAGTTCAGGCCGCGGGAGGCGGGGGTGTGCGGCTGCTGTTCGGTCATCGGCGGTCCTCAGCGGTCTCTCGGGGTTCGGGGTCAGCTTACGGCGGCGACGCTGCTGACGGTGGTCACGACCTCGCCGTACTGCGGGTACGTGTGGACCGTGCGCCACGTCAGCGGCTCGGTCCCCACGACCTCCAGCGCGGTGAGCGCGTCGGGGTCGCCGCCGAACAGGCCCACGAGCAGGTCCGGTTCGGCGGTGCGCTGCACGGCCCGGTCGCGCAGGGCCCGCACGCGGGCGCGCAGCTGCGGGACGGTGAGGGTCTCGACGGTGCACTCGTAGCGGTGCCGCCAGGCGCCGACGCGCTGGCTGAACGTCTCGGGCAGGTCGGGGCCCAGGTTGGTCCGGTAGGCGAGGGTCTCGGCGAGGAGGCCGTCGGGGGTGGCGACGACCGCCTGGTGGCTGGCGCCGAGGAGGCGCAGCGACAGCCTCAGGGGCCCGGCGTCCCGGTCCATGCGGTCGAGGACCGGCATGGGCGGGGCGTCGGGGCGGAAGGTGAGCGAGGCGGCCGAGACGTCGGCGAACGGCACCTCGATGTGCGCTATCAGTGGGTGCTCCGGTGGATGGGGATCGGCGAGCGGACGGGCGTTACGCCTCGTCGCTCTGGTGGTAGATCGTGATCTGGTTGCGGTCCAGGGTGAGGCCCTTGGCGAGCTCCCACTTGGCGCCGTCGCCGAACGACTCGAACGAGAGCTTCTGCCCGTCGGGCCCGGCGTAGTCGTGGTACTTGACCGACCCGGTCGGCGCGAGCCCGGTGGTGGCCTCGGAGGTGTACCGCGCGGTGCCCTTCTCGTCGGACCGGTACGAGACGCCCTCGTGACTGAGTTCACGCGGCCCCGGCTTGAGGTCGGTGTCGGTGATCTCCTCCCACAGGACGACCTCCAGGTCGGGGTCGGCCTCCACCGACAGCCAGCGCTTCACGCCGGTCCCGGTGTCGAGGAAGTGCTCCGACCAGCGGTAGTCGCCCTCGGAGAGGCGCAGCGAGCCGCGGACGGCGAGGGTCTTGCCGTACAGCTCGACGAGGTCGGCGGCCTTGAGGCGGCGGGGGTCGCCGCGGAGGACGTCGGTGTCGGCGTCGGCGAACGGGTCGACCGGCCCGCGGGCGGCGACGGGTTCGTCCTTGCGGGTGTTCCTGCGCCAGAGCCACCATCCGAGGGCGGCCAGGGCGATGATGATGAGGACGACCCAGATCATGGTGCTGCCTTCGCGTTTCGGGGGGTGCTTCGGTGGCGGGATGGTTCCTTCGATCACTCTACCGTCGCGTCGGCAACACCGGTGTCACCCGTGCGCCATGTGGGGAACCTACGATCTAGCCTGGAAGCGGCTCACAACGATGTGGGTCTGACGTGATTCGGACTGGAGTGTCGAGACGTGTTGGCGTTCATCGGAGACGAAGAGTTCCGCGAAACCCTCCCCGACCGGGAGGAACTGCTGACCGAGGCGGCCCGACTGGCCGGATCCGACGAATCGCTCGCCCGGCTGGTCGAGCTGTACTGGAGCCTCGTCTCCGACGACGACCTCGTCGGCCGCTCCGCCCAGCAGCTGCTGGAGACCACCGCGCACCACCGCCGCATGGCCGAGGTCCGCGCGCCCGGGCAGGTGTGCCTGGAGATCGACTGCCCCGACGACGCCGAGGGCCCCGACGCGGCCTCCTCGACGCGCGTCGACCTCGTCTGCGACGACTCCCCGTTCCTGGTGGACTCGCTGACGGGCCTGTTCAACCGGCACGGCATCGACATCGCCGTGTTCGTGCACCCGATCGTCCCGGTCCGCCGCGACACCGACGGGAACCTCCAGGAGGCCCCCGCCGCGGGCGGGCACGCCGAGTCGTGGATGCACATCGAGGTCCAGCGGCTCTCCGACGCCGAGGACATCGAGCGGCTCGAAGCCGAGATCGAAGTGGTCCTCTCCGACGTCGCCGCGTGCGTCGCCGACTGGCAGGCCATGCGCGCCAAGGCACTCGACATCGCCGCCGATCTCGAAGGCGCCGCCTCCGGCGCTGCGGGCTCGAACCCGCTCCCCGTGCCGCCCAAGGACATCGACGACACCGTGGAGCTGCTGCGGTGGCTCGCGGACGACAAGTTCACGTTCCTGGGGTTCCGGCAGTACAAGCTCGCCGGCGCAGGCGACGACCAGGCCCTCGCCCCGCTCGCCGAGACCGGCCTGGGCCTGCTGCGCAAGGCCCCCGCCTCGCCGCGGCCGCTGTCGTCGTTCAACGCCGACGCGCGCGCCCAGATCGGCACGAAGCGGCTCCTGGTCATCACCAAGTCGAACGCCCGCTCCACCGTCCACCGCACGTCCTTCATGGACTACATCGGCGTGAAGACCTTCGACGCCGACGGCGTGCCCGACGGCGAGCTGCGCTTCCTCGGCCTGTTCACCTCCGCCGCGTACCTCTCGTCGGTGACCGACCTGCCCGTCGTCAAGCGGAAGGTCCAGGACGTGCTGGAGCGCTCGGGCGTGACCCTCTCCTCCCACTCCGGGAAGGACCTCGTCACCGCCCTGGAGACCTACCCGCGCGACGAGCTGTTCCAGGCCCGCACCGACGACCTGTACTCGACGTCGATGGGCGTGCTGCGCCTGGCCGGGCGCCGCCGCCTGCGCCTGTTCGCGCGCCGCGACGTCTACGGCCGCTTCTACTCCTGCCTCGTCTACCTGCCGCGCGACCGGTACAACACCGAGAACCGGCAGAAGATCGAGGCGATCCTGCGCCGCCGCCTCCACGGCAAGGCCGTCGACTACGACGCCCGCGTCACCGAGTCGGTGCTCGCGCGCCTCCACTTCGTCGTCCGCATCGACCCGTTCGCCGAGCACCCCCCGGTCGACGTCGAGTCGATCCAGGCCGAGCTCGCCGACGCCACCCGCTCCTGGGACGCCGACCTCGCCCTCCAGCTCGACCACCACGTCGGCGAGGGCCAGGCCCGCACCCTCTACAAGCAGTACGCGAACGCGTACCCGCCCGCGTACAAGGCCGAGCACTCGCCCATCGACGCCGCCAAGGACATCGCGAAGCTCGAACTGCTCCGCGAGGCCGGCGACATGGAGCTCCAGCTGTTCCGCCGCGGCGGCGACGACGCCGACGTCCACTTCAAGCTGTACGCCTTCGACCAGCCCGTCGGCCTGTCCGAGGCCCTCCCGGTGCTCCGCGACCTCGGCGTGCGCGTCGCCGAAGAGCGGCCGTACCACATCAAGCGCGCCGACGGCACCATCCACCTCCACGACTTCGGCCTGGAGCTGCCCGGCAACGCCGCCGAATCGGTGCCGCAGCTGCGCATCCGCTTCGAGAACGCGTTCCGCGCCGCCTGGGCCGGAGAAGCCGAGTCCGACCGGCTCAACGAGCTCGTCATCCACGCCGGGCTCACCTGGCGGCAGGTCGTGGTGCTGCGCGCGCTCGCGAAGTACCTGCGCCAGTGCGGGTTCGTGTTCTCGCAGGAGTTCATCGCCGCGACGCTCGGCGCGCACCCGGAGATCGCCGCGAACCTGGTGCGGCTCTTCGAGGCCCGCTTCGACCCGCGCGTGGGCGCCGACCGCGACGCCGCCGTCGCCCGCATCGACGAGGCGCTCGCCGAGGGCCTCGCCGGGGTCCCCTCGCTCGACGCCGACCGGATCCTGCGCGCGTTCCTGACGCTCATCCGCTCGACGCTGCGCACCTCGTACTTCCAGCGCGGCCACGCGGGACGCCCGAAGGAGTACGTGGCGTTCAAGTTCGACGCGCGCGCGATCGACTTCCTGCCCAAGCCGCGGCCGATGGTCGAGGTGTTCGTGTACTCCCCGAACTTCGAGGGCGTCCACATGCGGTACGGCAAAGTGGCGCGCGGCGGCCTGCGCTGGTCGGACCGGCGCGAGGACTTCCGCACCGAGATCCTCGGGCTCGTGAAGGCCCAGGAGGTCAAGAACACCGTCATCACGCCCGTGGGCGCCAAGGGCGGGTTCGTCCTCAAGAAGGAGTCGTTCCCCGACCGGGCCGCGTTCCAGGCCGAAGGCGTCGCCCGGTACCGCGAGTTCATCTCGGCGCTGCTCGACATCACCGACAACCGCGACGCCGACAACACGGTCGTGCCGCCGCCGAACGTCGTCCGCCACGACCCCGACGACCCGTACCTGGTCGTCGCCGCCGACAAGGGCACCGCGACGTTCTCCGACATCGCGAACTCCGTGGCCGCCGAGTACGGGTTCTGGCTCGGCGACGCGTTCGCCTCCGGCGGGTCCGTCGGCTACGACCACAAGAAGATGGGCATCACCGCAAGGGGCGCTTGGGAATCGGTCAAACGCCACTTCCGCGCCGAGGGCCTCGACACGCAGACGCAGGACTTCACCGTCGTCGGCATCGGCGACATGGCCGGGGACGTGTTCGGCAACGGGATGCTGCTCTCCGAGCACATCCGGCTCGTCGCCGCGTTCAACCACATGCACATCTTCATCGACCCCAACCCGGTCGCCGCCGCCTCGTACGCGGAGCGGCGCCGCCTGTTCGACCTGCCCCGCTCCACGTGGGCCGACTACGACAAGTCGCTCATCTCGGCGGGCGGCGGCGTGTGGGAGCGGGCCGCGAAGTCCATCCCCGTCTCCGACGAGGTGCGGGCCGCGCTCGGCATCGACGCCGACGTCAAGGACATGACCCCGCCCGAGCTCATCCGCGCGATCCTCACCGCGCCCGTCGACCTGCTGTGGAACGGCGGCATCGGCACCTACGTGAAGTCCTCCCTCCAGTCCGACGCGGACGCGGGGGACAAGTCGAACGACCCGGTGCGCGTCAACGGCGAGGACCTGCGCTGCCGCGTCGTCGGCGAAGGCGGGAACCTCGGGTTCACGCAGCTCGGGCGCATCGAGTACTCCCAGTCCGGCGGCCCCGAGGGCACCGGCGGGCGCATGAACACCGACTTCATCGACAACTCCGCGGGCGTCGACACCTCCGACCACGAGGTCAACATCAAGATCCTGCTCCGGTCCGCGACCTTGACGGGCCGGATCGACCCGGCGAGCCGCGACCGGCTGTTCATGGACATGTCCGACGCGGTCGCCGACGCCGTGCTCGCCGACAACTACGGCCAGAACATGGCCCTCGCCAACGCGATCCGCCTCAACCGGCGGCTCCTGCCCGTCCACTCCAGACTCATGAAGCACCTGGAGAAGACCGTCGGCCTCGACCGCGAGATCGAGGGCCTCCCCAGCGACAAGCAGCTCAAGGAGCGCGCCGCCGCCGGGTCCGGGCTCACCGAGCCCGAGCTCTCGGTCCTGCTGTCGTACGTGAAGATCTGGGCCAAGCGCGCCGTCCTCGACTCCGACCTGCCGACCGAGGACTGGACCGCGCCGGTCCTGCGCGAGTACTTCCCCGCGCCGCTGCGCGAGCGGTACGCCGACCTCATGGCCGAGCACCCGCTGCACCGCGAGATCGTCACCACCGCGGTCGTCGGCGAGGCCGTCAACCGCGGCGGCACCACGTTCTTCTTCCGCATCGCCGACGAGACCGGCGCCGACGTCGTCGACGTCCTCCGCGCGTACGTCATCATCCGCGACGCGTTCGGCCTGCCCGACCTGTGGCGCCGCATCGAAGCGCTCGACAACCAGGTCCCGCAGGAGGCCCAGGTCGCGGCCATGCTCGTCATCCGGCGGCTCCTCGACCGCGGCGTGCGCTGGCTCGTGCAGCACCGGCGCGGGCACCTCGACGTGACCGCCGAGACCGAGCGGCTCCGCCCCGGGCTCGCCGTGCTCCAGCCGCTGCTCCCGGTGCTGCTCACCGACTCCGAGGCCGTCGGGTTCGAGGAGTTCGTGGACCAGCTCGAAGACCAGGGGATGCCCGCCGAGATCGCGCGCGACGCCTCGGCGCCGATCTTCGGGTTCGGGCTCGTCGACGTCGTCGAGTGCGCGCGCCTGTTGGAGACGGACCTGGAGACGACCGCGAAGGTCTACTACGGGATCGCCGCGCGCGTGCACCTCGACGAGATCCTCAACCAGATCTCGGCGCTGCCGCGCACGAACCGGTGGCAGACCCTCGCCCGGTCGGCGCTGCGCTACGACCTGTACGGCGCCATGGCGGGCCTGACCGCGAGCGTCCTCCAGGCGAAGCCCGGGACCGACCCGGCCGAGGCCGTGGACTCGTGGGCCGAGCGCAACGCCGCCGCGATCGCGTCCGTGCACGAGGCCACCGAGGAGGCCGAGCGCTCCGACGAGAAGCTCGCGGTCCTGTCGGTGTCGCTCAGGCAGATCCGCGGCCTCGTGGAGACCGACGGCGATTGACCGCTCACACGCGCCGGTGGCGTGTGGGGACCCCGTGGATAATGTGGGCTCGGAGGAGAAGGAAGTACGAATGCCGAAGAGCCACACCCCCGGGGTGCCCAAACTGCTGCGCGTCCTCAACGACCAGGCCGCGCTGAAGCTGCTGCTGGAGGACGGGCCGCAGACCCGCGCCCAGCTCGCCGAGCGCACCTCCATGTCGAAGGTCACCGCCTCGCAGATGATGGAGCGCCTCCAGACCCGCGGCCTCGTCGAGGTCGTCGGCTCCAAATCGGGCGGGCGCGGGCCGAACGCCTCGCTGTACGCGGCCGTGCCCACGTTCACTTACGTTGTGGGCGTTGAGGTCGGGCCCGTGACGACGAAGGGCGCCTGCGCGGACTTCACGGGCCGCATCGTGGGGCGCGCGGAGATCGACGTGGAGGGGTCGACGGATCCGGTCGCGGTGGTGCGCCGGGTCGTGACCGACTCGGTCGCGGACGCGGGGATCGAGATGGGCAAGGTCGGGCGGATCACGCTCGGCACGCCCGGCGTCATCGACCCCGCGAGCGGCGACATCGGCTTCTCGTGGAACCTCCCGGCCTGGCACCGCGGCCTGCGGACGGCGCTGAACGAGGAGTTCGCGCCCGCCGTTGCGATCGAGAACGACGTGAACCTGGCGACGATCGCCGAGCAGCGCTCCGGTGGCGCGGGCGGCGCCTCGGACTTCGTGTACGCGTGGTTCGGCGGCGGTCTGGGTCTCGGCGTCATCTTGAACGGCGGGCTCTACCGCGGCGCCTCGGGCGCGGCGGGCGAGATCGGCTTCCTGCCTGTGCCGGGCGGCGACCTGCCCACGGGCGGCGTCGTGACCCGGCTGTCGAAGGGCTCGTACCAGCGGGTCATCGGCGGCGACGCGGTCCTCGACATCGGCGCGAAGCACGGCTTCGACGCGGCTGAGCCGGAAGACGTCCTGACGGCGGCGCTCGCGGCCGGGCCGGAGGGGGCGTCGTGCCTCGACGAGATCGCGCGCGGGATCGCGCTCGGCATCGTCGCGGTGTGCGTGCTGCTTGACCCGACGGTGGTCGTGCTCGGCGGCCCGGTCGGCTACGCGGGCGGCCTCGAACTCGCCGGAAGGGTTGCGGCCCAGACTTCCCAGCTTGCCCCGGTCACGCCGAGCGTCGTCGCCGGGACCGTGGTCGAGGAGCCGATCATGCGCGGCGCGATCCTCCACGGCCTGGATGCGGTGCGCGAGAGCCTCTTCGACTGAGTCGACCGAATCGCGGGCACCCGCAGAGCCGAGGACTCGCGAATCACGGGCCCCCGGTTCAAGACCCTGACATGCAGGTACGACAAACGCCGCCCACGATGCAATGCGTCGTGGGCGGCGTCTCATTGTGACGCTTGCTAAGCGGCGTCGCGGCGTTGGAAGGACCAGGTCGCGAGCGCGGCGAACAGCAGGACGATGCCGCCGAGGAGGGCCCCGGCGTCGCTCCAGGTGATGACCATGACGTCGGGGGTCATGTCGTTGAAACCGGTGTATCCGCCGACCAACTCGATCCGACCGGTGATCCACGCGCCCACCCACGTGTACAGCGACAGGCGTTCGGGGAAGTCCATCGACAGGTTCATCGACACCATGTTCACGATCAGCTCCCCGATGATCAGGTAGCCCGCGATGACGCCGCCCGCGATGGCCGTGTGCCGCCCGAGCATCGCCAGCGACGCGCCGAGGAGGGTCATGCCCAGGGCGAGCACGCCCGTGCGCAGCACCAGCTCCAGCGTGTCCTCCCACCACACGCCGTTGAGCGCGCCGACCTCGCCGCGCAGCGAGGCCACCAGCACCAGCAGGCCGAACGCGAGCGCCGCCAGGACGACCACCCCCGCCGCGCACGCCGTCAGCGCCGCGCCGAGCTTGGCGCCCCACAGCCGCATCCGGTTCGGGTGCCACACCATCAGGTTCGACATGCCGCCGCTCGACCACTCGGCGCCGATCGCCGACGACCCGAGGAGCATCATGACCAGGCCGGCCACGATCATGACGCCGACGATGATGAACGGCCCCTCATCTGCGAAGTTGAACGTGTACGTCCAGAGGAAGTCCTCGGCCCACCAGCCGCCCACGGCGTGCTCGCAGGCCTCTTTGTGGCTCATGCCCTGGTACTCCGGGTCGGTCTCGACCCAGCCGTACATCTCGTTGTCCTCGAAGTAGTTCTCGTCCTCGACGCAGTCCAGGTAGTCGGGGTTCTGCTCGTTCATCTCGTCGGCCTGCGCCTGCGCCTCCGCGAGGGCCGCCTCGTCGGGGCCCTCCGTCGAGATGGACGCCAGGATCACCGCGAGGCCCACCACGCCGGCGAGCAGGAGGATCCCGAACACCAGGGTCAGGCGCCGGCGCGCGATGCGCCGCAGCTCCGCTTTGAACAGGTTCACCGCTGCGCCTCCTCGGCTTCGGTTCCGGCTTGGGGCCCGGCATCGGGCGTCACCGCGACCGGCACCTCGATCGGCGCCGCCGTCTGCGGCACCTCCACGGACTGCCCGACCTGGACGGTCTGTCCCGGCTGCGGGGCGGTCCCCGTCAGCTCCAGGAACACCGACTCCAGGTTCTTCGTCTGCGTCACCAGCTCCGACAGGTAGATCCCCGCGTCGGCGAGCGTCCGCGTCACCCACGCCGCCTCCGGCGCGCCCGTCACGACCAGGCGGTCGCGCTCCACGACCGCGCCGACCTCCGGCTTCGCGTTCACCAGCGCATCAGCGGCCTCCGGCAGCGACGCCGCGTCCGGGAACCGCACGCTCAGCGACGCCCCCGAGTGGCCCGCGATGATCTCGGCCACCGAGCCGTCGACGATCCGGCGCCCGCGGGACACGATCGTCATCGAGTCGCACAGCTGCTGCACCTCCGACAGGAGGTGCGAGGACACCACGACCGTGACGCCCTGCTCGTGCGCGAGCCACTGGAGCAGCTCGCGCATGTGGTGGATGCCCGCCGGGTCCAGGCCGTTCGCGGGCTCGTCGAGGATCAGCAGCTCGGGCTGCTTCAGCAGCGCCTGCGCGACCGCGAGGCGCTGGCGCATGCCCAGCGAGTAGCCCTTGACGGCCGACTTCGCGGCGTCGCGCAGGCCGGTCTGCTCCAGGACCGCTTCGACGCGCTCCTTCGGGACCCCGGCGCTCTCGGCGAGGAGCTGGAGCGTCAGCCGCCCCGAGAAGTGCTTGAAGAACTGCGGGGACTCCACGACCGCGCCGATGCGCCCCACGACCTGCGGCAGGTGGTGCGGCACCTCCTGGCCGAAGATCCGCATGGTCCCGCCGTCGACGCGGATGAGGCCCAGGAGGGCCCGCAGCGTCGTCGTCTTCCCGGATCCGTTGGGGCCCAGGAAACCGTGCACCTGGCCCGCGGCGACCTCAAGGTCGAGGCCGTCCAACGCGTTGTGCGGCTGGCGGAAGCTCCGTCGATACGTCTTCCGCAGCCCCGATATCTCGATGATGGGGGGCATGAACTCGTTTCCAGTCGGGGGTCGGCGCCGCCGCGGGCGCGGCGGCGTGCAAGGCACGTACAAGAGACGCCGCCGGAGGCCGTGCCGTTGCACGGCCGCCGGAACGCCGCGGGTCCGCCCGGTCGATGTGAGGGCTCGCCCGTGTGTCCTACTCCCACCTCAAGGCCCGCCTGTGCCCGGCCGTCGGGGGCGCGTGGTTTCATTGACCCGTGGCTCAGTCTGAACGCGTCCTCGACCTGTCCGGCGTCACCGTGCGACGCGGCGGCAACCAGCTCCTCGACGGCGTCGACTGGCAAGTCGACGCCGACCAGCGGTGGGTCGTCCTCGGCCCCAACGGTGCGGGGAAGACGACGCTGCTCAACCTAGCGGCAGCCCGCAACCACCCCACCTCCGGCGTCGTCCAGATCCTCGGCGAGCGCCTCGGCCGCGTCGACGTGTTCGAGCTGCGCCCGCGCATCGGCCTCACCACGACGCAGGTCGCCGACGCGATCCCGCGCGACGAGAAGGCGTTCGACGTGGTCCGCACCGCCGCCTGGGGCATGATGGGCCGCTGGCGCGAGGAGTACGACCCGCAGGACGACGAGCGCGCCGCCTCGCTCATGCGCTGGCTCGGCGTCGCCCAGCTCAGCGACCGCCTGTTCGGGACGCTGTCGGAGGGCGAGCGCAAGCGCGTCCTCATCGCCCGTGCGCTCATGACCGACCCCGAGCTGCTCCTCCTCGACGAACCCGCCGCCGGACTCGACCTCGGCGCCCGTGAAGCGCTCGTCGCCACGCTCGCGGGACTCGCCCGCGACGAGGCCGCCCCCGCGCTCGTCCTCGTCACCCACCACGTCGAGGAGATCCCCCCGGGCTTCACCCACGCCCTGGTCCTCTCCAACGGCGGCGTCATTGCGGCGGGCCCGATCGCCGAGGCCCTCACCTCCGAGACCCTCTCCAAAGCCTTCGGTCTCCCCCTGACCCTCACCGCCAACGGCAACCGCTTCACCGCCACCGCCGCCTAATTCACGCCCTCACGGGAATCCGGCCGGTCTCGTCCTGTCGGACCCCCGTGCCAGGGTTTTGACCGGGGGCCCGCGGTTCGCCGGTCCTCGGCTCCGCCCCTGCCCGCCGACCGTTCTCACACGCGCAGCGTTCGCCGCCACGCACCCGGCTCGGCTACGCTGAGCCGGTGAGATTCCGGTGGTGGCGTGCGACGGTCCTGACGGCCGTCGCCGTTTTGGCGCTCGTGTACCTCGCCGGACTGACCCGCCTCGGCGAAGCCGAAGCGGAGCAGCTCCACGCGGTGCCCGTGCTCGCCGCCGACCCCACCGCCGAGCTCGCCGCCATGCGCACGAGCGCACCCGTCGGCGGCGACGACCCGCAGGCCGCGCTCGACGCCGCGCTCGCCGACCCCGCGACCGCCGCCGAGCTCGTCGCGGCCGTCCCCACCGCCGACTCCGGCGAACTCGGCGCCGCGCTCGCCGCCCTCTACGACGCGGGCGGCGGCCTCGACCCGCTCGAAGTGAACGACTTCTTCACCGGCCTCGGCGAGGAGCAGACCGCGTGGCTCGCGGTCCTCTACCCCTCCGCGATCGCCGAGATGCCCGGCGCGCCCTTCCACGCCCGCATGGCCGCCAACCAGATCGTCCTCGAAGCGACCACCGCCGCCTCCACCGCGTACGCCAGCCCCGACCGCCCCTGGACCGGCGACGCCGAGCGCCCGCCCCGCGAGGAGCTCCAGCGCCTCATCGGCTCCGGCCGCCAATTCCTCTACCTCGACCCGTACAACAACGCGGGCGACGGCTCCTGGATCGAGGTCGTCGGCGACCTCGACACCGCCGCGAACGTCGCGGTCCTCGTCCCCGGCGGCTCCGCGGTCCTCTCCAGCGAGAACTTCGACCTCTACTACCACCGCGCGAAGTCCTTCGTGGACGCCTCCGACGGGGAGCTCGCGATCGTCGTGTGGGCCGCCGCGTCCTGGCCCTCCGGGTGGGTCGAGGAGTCCTGGGCGTCCTGGTCGCAGGTCGCCGCCGAGAGCCTCGCGTCCTTCACGTTCGACCTGCGCAACCAGATCGGCGACCGCCCCCTGACCCTCATGGGCCACTCCTACGGCGGCGCCGTCATCGGCTACGCCGAGACCTACGACCTCGAAGCCGACCAGGTCCTCCACATCGCCTCCGCGGGCATGGGCAACGACGTGTACAGCCCCGAGGACTACACCGAGCCGTGCCGCACCCGCTACTCCATCACCGCGCCCGGCGACCCGATCTCCTACGTGCAGGGCATGCCGTACGTCCCGCTCCTGGGCCACGGCGCCGACCCCGACGACTTCCCCGGCGTGAAGACCCTCGCCACCGGCAGCCTCTCCGACGCCCCCGGCGCGGTCGACGACTACGGCCGGAGCCTCGCCGAGCAGGGCATCGCCGGGAAGACCATCGAAGGCGTCCACTCCCACTCCGAGGTCTTCTACCCCGAAGGAGACGCCTGGAACAACATCCTCCAGGTCCTCCTCGGCGGCGACCCGCAGCTCTCCGACGAGCAGCCCGTGCCGAACGACGCCTGCTCCTAGGGCGCCGGAGCGCGAGACGCGGAAACGGGCGCGGCCGCCGGCCGCGCCCGTTCCCCACTTCCGTCTTCTAGTCGCGTTCGAGCAGCAGCCCCAGGTGCTTCTTCACGACCGGCAGCACCTCGTCCACGGTCACGTCCCGGCCCAGCTCCCGCGAGAGGCTCGTGACGTCCGCGTCGGTGATCGCGCACGGCGCGATCCGGTCCCAGTAGCTCATGTCCGGGTTGCAGTTGAGCGCGAAGCCGTGCATCGTCGTCGCCCAGCGGACCCGCACGCCGATCGCGCAGATCTTCCGCTCCGGGCCGCGCTCGTCCTCCGGCAGCCACACGCCCGTGCGGTCCCGCAGGCGCCCGCGCGCCGACGACACGCCCATCTCGTGGCACACCGCCGAGATCATGTCCTCGACCCGGCGCACGTAGCCGACCACGTCGACCTTGTTGCGCATCTTCATGATCGGGTACCCGACGATCTGGCCCGGCCCGTGCCAGGTGATCTGGCCGCCGCGGTCGGTCGTGACCACGGGCGTCCCGTCCTGCGGCAGCGCCCACGTCTCGGTGCGCCGCCCCGCCGTGTACACGCTCGGGTGCTGGAGCAGCAGCACGGTGTCGCCGATCTCGTCGTCGATCCGCCGCTGCTGGAGCTCCTTCTGGTAGTCCCACGCCTCCTGGTAGTCCATGAGGCCGCGCTGCTCCACCGTGATGCCTTCAACGGTGCTGATCGTGCTGGTCCCGGCGGTGTCGACGCCGTCGGCTCCCACTGATGCGGTCATCATCCGACCCTAGTCCTCCGCGCGCCCCGGCGGCCAGCTTCAGCCGCGTGCGTCACGGTTGTTCCAGGCGTGCGTCGTGCCCGTTATGGGCAGGTCCTCGTTTATGATGCCGTTACTTAATTGCCGACTAGTTGCGGCCCACGGCCGCCCCGGTGACCCGGCGTGAGCTGTCACACTACTATTCCTAAGGTATTTAAAGCCCAATCCGCTCGCCCCGCGCCAGTCGAGGGTTCCACACGACCACAGGGATACGAATGGAAGCAACGCCGAAGGCTCCGATGGTCTCCATCGAAGGAGTGAACAAGCACTTCGGAAACCTCCACGCGCTCAAGGACATCGACCTGACCGTGGACGACGGCGAGGTCGTGGTCCTCATCGGACCCTCCGGTTCCGGCAAGTCCACGCTGTGCCGGACCATCAACCGCCTCGAAACCGTCGACGCCGGCTCGATCACCGTGAACGGCAAGCCCCTCCCCGCCGAGGGCCGCGCGCTCGCCAACCTGCGCGCCGACGTCGGCATGGTGTTCCAGCACTTCAACCTCTTCGCGCACCTCACGGTCCTCCAGAACATCACCCTCGGGCCGATCAAGGTGCGCCGCACGCCGAAGGCCAAGGCCGAGGAGCGCGCCCGCCAGCTCCTGGAGCGGGTGGGCCTGGCCGACAAGGCCGACTCCTTCCCCTCGCAGCTCTCCGGCGGCCAGCAGCAGCGCGTGGCCATCGCCCGCGGCCTGGCCATGGACCCCAAGCTCATGATGTTCGACGAGCCGACCTCCGCGCTCGACCCCGAGATGATCAACGAGGTCCTCGACGTCATGCAGGACCTCGCCCGCGAGGGCATGACCATGGTCGTGGTGACCCACGAGATGGGCTTCGCCCGCCGCGCCGCCAACCGCGTCGTGTTCATGGCCGACGGCCAGATCGTGGAGGTCGCGCCGCCCGACGAGTTCTTCGACGACCCGAAGACCGCTCGGGCGCAGGACTTCCTCGCCAAGGTCATGTCCCACTGAGCCGCACCCGAACACCACACTGTCAGCCCCACCCATAAGGAAGGAAACAGCCATGCGCGCATTCCGCAAGGCCGCCGCCGCGATTGCGGCCGCCGGCCTGCTGTCCCTGGCCGCCTGCTCCGGCGAGGCCAGCCAGGACGCCGAGGAGCAGGAGTCCCTGGAGGAGTCAGTCGGCTCGTACTCCCTGGAGCAGGCCGCGGAGATCCCCGCCGGCTACATCCAGGACATCCAGGACAAGGGCGTGCTCACCGTCGGCGTCAAGTTCGACCAGCCGCTCATCGGCCAGAAGAACACCGCCACCGGCAAGATCGAGGGCTTCGACGCAGAGATGGCGCGCCTCCTCGCCACCTACATCTTCGGCGAGGTCGTCGAAGAGGGCGACGACGCGAACCTGGTCTTCGTCGAGACCACCTCGCAGAACCGCGAGACGTACATCAACGACGGCACCGTCGACGCGGTCATCGCCTCGTACTCCATGTACCCCGACCGCCTGACCCAGTTCGAGTTCGCCGGCCCGTACTTCCAGACCGGCCAGAACGTCATGGTCGCCGCCGACAACACGGACATCAACTCGGTGGCCGACCTCGCCGGCAAGAACGTGTGCATCGCCGAGGGCTCCGGCTCGATCGCGAACCTGGAGGCCGAGAACCCCGACGCCGTCATCACGCCGCTCGCCGACTACGCCGCCTGCGCCGAGGCCCTGGAGAACGGCCAGACCGACGCCGTCAGCACCGACGAGACCATCCTCTACGGCTTCACCGTCGACAAGCCCGACGCCTTCCGCGTCCTCGACTCGTCGAACATCTTCACCGACGAGCCCTACGGTGTGGCCATGCCGCTCGGCGAGACCGACGCGCGCAGCTTCGTCAACGACATGATCGACGAGATCCTGGCCAACGGCGACTGGCAGAAGGCGTTCGACCTGACCTTCGGCGCCGCCGGCATGCCGGTCCCGGACCCGCTGCCGGCCCCGAACCGGTACTAGGTCCCTTCGCAACCGTTCGGTGAGGCGGCGGCGGCCGCGCAGTCGGCCGCCGCCGCCCGCCTTATGGAGGAGTCCGCTTGTTCGACAATTTCGACCTGATGATCGAGGCCCTCGGTGCCGGTATGTGGACCACCGTGTGGGTCACCCTCACCAGCTACGCCATCGCGCTCGTCATCGGCATGGTCCTCGTGGTCATGCACGTCAGCCCCGCCTTCCCCGCCCGCTGGGCCGCCAACGCCTACACGCAGCTGTTCCGCAACGTGCCGCTGCTCGCCGTCCTGTTCATCATGTACTTCGGCCTGCCCAAGGTCGGCATCGTGGCGGACAACTGGGTCTGGGCCCTGCTCGGCCTCGGCATGTACACCGGCGCGTTCGTCGGCGAGACCATGCGCTCGGGCATCAACTCGATCCCGCTCGGCCAGGCCGAGGCCGCCCGCTCGCTGGGGCTCACCTTCGGGCAGTCCCTGAGCTCGGTGATCCTGCCGCAGTCCGTGCGCGCGGTCATCCCGCCGCTCGGCTCGCTCCTGATCGCCCTGGTCAAGAACAGCGCGCTGGTGCTCGCCATCGGCGTCCCCGAACTCACCGCCCGGTCGCGGCGGCTCATCGAGGACACCCAGAGCCGCTTCGACCTCTGGGGGGTCATCATCTGCGTGACGGTCGGCTACCTGCTGATCGCCTTCGTCCTCAGCTACCTCGTGCGGATCGCTGAGAAGCGCACCGCTTTCGTCCGGTGAGAGGGGCCGAATCGTGAACAGCAAGAACGAGACCACCGTCCTGTTCGACGCGCTCGGCCCCAAGGGGCGGCGCAACGCGAACATCGCCGCGATCGCCTCGGCGGTCGTCATCCTCGGCGTGCTCGGCTGGGTCGCCTACGTGCTCTACGGCGAGGGCTTCTTCGAGTCCTCCCGCTGGGTCAACCCGCTCGACGCGCTCGTGGTGGAGACCACCTGGATCCCGGCGATCGTCAACACGCTCGTGGCGTTCGCCCTGGGCTCGCTGGTCGCCCTCGTGCTCGGTGTCTTCATCGGCTTCGGCCGGATCTCCCGGTTCCTGCCGACGCGCGCGGCCTCCACGGTCTACGTGCAGTTCTTCCGGTCGCTGCCGCTGGTGCTCCTGATCTGGGTCTCCTTCACCATCGACGGGCACTTCGGGTTCACCACCGACACGCTCGGATGGAGCGGCGAGGCCCGGCGCCTGACCTTCCTGGTCCTGGGCCTCGGCATCTACAACGCCGCGATCCTCGCCGAGATCCTCCGCGCCGGCGTCAACGCACTGCCCCCGGGCCAGGCGATGGCGGGCCAGGCGATCGGCCTGCGCCACGGGCAGGTGCAGCGCCTCATCGTGCTGCCCCAGGTGCTGCGGAACATGCTCCCGGCGGTCCTCGCGCAGCTGGTGATCCTCCTCAAGGACACCTCGCTGGGCTACGTGATCACCTACCCCGAGCTGCTGCACTCGGCGAACATCATCGGCCGCGACTACAGCAACTCCTTCCTCCAGGCGCTCATCATCGCGGCGCTCATCTACTTCGCGATGGCGTACGCGCTCTCGAAGATGGTGGTCTTCGCCGAGCGACGCATGCGCAAGAAGACCGCGGCCCCCAAGGCCGCCGCGCAGCTGGAATCGGTGGTCGCCGGCGGCACCGCCGGCACCGTCGTCTGACACCCCGTACGAACGACCTGAGAGGGCCCCGTCTGCTCCGGCAGGCGGGGCCCTTCCGTATGAGCGACAGTCGTTTTCGCGGCCTGCTAGGCTCCCTCTTGAAATCAACAACCATTTTCAATTGGTGGGGGACCGGAACGATGAAACTCGCCTTCGTCGGCAAGGGCGGCTCGGGCAAGACCACGATGGCCTCGCTGTTCGCGCGGCGCGCCGCCGCGCTGGGCCACCCGGTGATGGCCATTGACGCCGACATCAACCAGCACCTGGCCGCGGCGCTCGGACTCGACGCCGAGGCCGCCGCGATGGGCCCGGTGCTGGGGGAGCACCTGGCCGACATCAAGGACTACCTGCGCGGGACCAACCCGCTCGTGCCCTCGGCCGACCTCATGCTCAAGACCACGCCGCCGGGGCCCGGCTCGCGCCTGGTCACCGTGCGCGAGTCGAACCCGCTGTTCGACGAGCTGTTCACCGCGCACGACGGCATCCGCTTCGCCGCCACCGGCGGCTTCGTCGAGGACGACCTCGGCGTGTCCTGCTACCACTCGAAGGTCGGCGCGGTCGAGCTGCTGCTCAACCACCTCGTGGACCGCACCGACGAGTTCGTCGTGGTCGACATGGTCGCGGGCGCCGAGGCCTTCGCCTCGGGAATGTTCACCCGCTTCGACCACACGTTCCTGGTGTGCGAGCCGACGCTGCGCTCCGTGGGCGTCTACAAGCAGTACCTGGGCTACGCCGAGGACTACGATGTGCGGATCTCGGTGATCGGCAACAAGATCGACGATCGGGAAGATGTGGCGTTCCTGCGCGAGCACGTCGGGGACGCGCTCCTGGGCTGGTGCGCGCGCTCGAAGTACGTCAAGGCCGCCGAGCGCGGCAGTGTCGGCCCTGTCGCCGACCTCGAACCGGAGAACCTCGCCGTCGTGGACGCCGCGCGCGAGCGGGCCGCGGCCGCGGGCAAGGACTGGGCGAAGTTCACCCGCCAGGCCCACGAGTTCCACCGCAAGGCCGCCCTCGCCTGGGGCAACGACCGCGCCGGAGTGGACCTCGCCGACCAGATCGTCCCGGACTTCGTCCTCGGCGAGCACCTCCTGAACGCGCCCGTCCACTAGGGCCGCCCTTGGCCGCGCCCGGGCCCCTTCTGGACGCCCGGGGGCGCCGGACCCGTCTGCGTCGAGTACCCGACAGCGGAAGGGCACGTGCGACAGCACAATGAACCGATTCCGAACCGAGAGGAGTACGCATGTCCCTTGACGTCTCTGAAGACCTGCTCAGCAAGGCCGAAGCGGGGGAGGTGACCGACGCGGAGTTCCTGGACTGCATCAAGCAGTCCCTGCCGTTCGCGTGGGACCTCTTCGCGAAGGTCGCCGACGACCTGAAGAACGGGGTCGTCTCGTCCTCCGGGTCGACCCAGTTCGCGGACAACACCACGCCGCCGCCGGACGAGCAGGCCCGCGGCCAGCTCCTGCGGGCCCTCGCCTCGGACTCGATGCGGGCCGCGCTGGAGCGCCACCACGGCGTCAAGTTCGCCTTCCAGAACTGCCACCGCATCGCGGCGTTCCCGGTCTCCGAGGTCGACTCGGACACCTACCGCAAGTTCACCTCGCCGCGCGGGCAGCTGCTCAACCAGTCGCCCGAGCTGAAGGACTGCTAGCGGCGCACCGCCGACGACGTACCGCACCACCGAAGGGCCGCAAGGACAACGGCGTCCGGGCGGCCCTTCGGGCTACGCGGCCCCGCCCTCGGGTCCGTCCTCGGGCTGCGGGCCGTAGTGCCCGGGGCGCCGCGTGATGAGGAAGTCCCGCACCAGCTCCTCGCCCTGCTTCACCAGGGGCCGCAGGATCTTCAGCCGCGACAGCGCCACGACGCGGGCGGCCAGCGGCGCGGTGCGCCGCGCCAGCTCCTTCGACTTCTCCTGGCCGGGGGAGTTGTCGTACACCCAGTGCAGGACCACCACCATCTGGTGCAGCCACAGCATCTCGGGGAGAATGTCGGCCATGTCCTTGGGCACCTTGGTCTTCGAGCCCTCCAGGACCTCCCGGTAGAGCGCGATGTCCCGGTCGCGGCTCTCGCCGGAGTCCTCCGAGAACGGGCTCAGCGGGCTCGACGGGTCGGCCGCGTTGCGGAAGAACTGGCCCGCGAACGCGTGGTAGGGCCCGGCGATGTCGAGCCACGCCAAGAGCGCCGCCTCGATCCGCTCCGCGAGCGTCTCCTTGCCCTCCAGCATCGTCGGCGTCAGCTCGGCGTGCCGGTTCGTGGCCTGCTCGTAGAAGCCCTGGATCAGGTGCTCCTTGGACTTGAAGTAGTAGTACGCGTTCCCCACGGAAACCCCGGCCTCGGCCGCGATCGCCCGCATCGTCGTCTTGTCGTAGCCGCGCTCGGCGAACATGTCGAGGGCGGTGTCGATGATGCGCTGCCGCGTCCGCTCGCCCTTGCTGGAGGGGCGGGCGGACGCGTCGGCCTGATCGGGTTCGGAAGCAGAGGCGCTCACAAAGGCGATCCTACTTCTCGGTCAGCGGGTCATCGCTCCGGCGAGGTAGCCGTGGACTTCGTCGAGGTCGGCGTCGTCGATGCGGCCGCGGGGCTCGCTGAGAGCCACCGGGGGAAGCGAAAGGATCAGGGGGAAAGCCAAGTGGCCGCCTTTCACCGGGATGCTCGCGGCCATGTCAGGCGTGGCGAGCAGCGGGGCGACGAGCACTCGGTTCATGGCGGTGTTGAACAGGTCGGAGCTGAGGACCACGACCGGCCCCATCTGGTCGTTGTCGAGCCGGTCGCGGATCTCTCCCGGCCGCATCAGCCGTTGTCCCCGTAGATGACTCGGTCGACATCCGCCTGGTACTTCGCCATGTACTCGGGGTCGTAGTGGGGCCCGGTGCCGTCCGGGCCCGCGAACTTGGCGAGGCTGGCGGCGTACGCAGCCTTCTCAAGTGCGGGGCGCGCGAACGAGGCGAGGGTCGTCCCGTCCCGCTCGGCGGCGTCCTTCAACTGCTTGTACGCATGATCTGAGACATTCACCGTGATCGTTTTCATGAGTGCAACCATATCAGGAATCGTATGTTCCGGCCCCGAATCGCGCGGAGCGCGACACGCCCGTGCCTGTAGTCTTCTTTGCGTGACTGTTGCGGTGCGTGTGATCCCCTGCCTGGACGTGGACGCGGGGCGGGTCGTCAAGGGCGTCAACTTCGAGAACCTGCGCGACGCGGGCGACCCGGTCGAGCTGGCTGCCGCCTACGACGCGGCCGGGGCCGACGAGCTGACGTTCCTCGACGTGACCGCGTCCTCCGACGACCGCGGCACGATGATGGACGTCGTCGCGCGCACCGCCGAGCAGGTCTTCATCCCGCTCACCGTCGGCGGCGGGGTCCGCACCCCCGACGACGTCGACCGGCTCCTGCGCGCGGGCGCCGACAAGGTCGGCGTCAACACCGCGGCCATCGCCCGGCCCGAGGTCATCGCCGAGATCGCCGACCGCTTCGGGAACCAGGTGCTCGTGCTCTCGGCGGACGTCGCCTCCGGCGCGGACACGGATTCGGGCTGGGAGGTCACCACGCACGGCGGGCGGCGGCGCACCGGCATCGACGCGGTCGAGTGGTGCGCGCGGGCCGCGGGGCTCGGCGCGGGGGAGATCCTCCTCAACTCGATCGACGCCGACGGCACCAAGGCCGGGTTCGACCTGCCGCTCATCGCGGCCGTCCGCGCCGCGGTCGACGTGCCCCTCATCGCCTCCGGCGGCGCGGGCGCCGCCGCCCACTTCCCGCCCGCGGTCGCCGCGGGCGCCGACGCGGTCCTCGCCGCCTCGATCTTCCACTTCGGCGACGTCGCCATCGGCGAGGTCAAGCAGGAGCTGAAGGCCGCCGGGCACCCGGTGCGATAGGCCACGACTCCGGTAGGGGTTGGCGACTGTCGGACGCGCGAGGCATCATTGCCACCGGACGCTTGCCGCCCGGCTAGCGACCGCCTCGCAACACCACGCTGGCGCACCCACCTGACCGGAGACCCAATGACGCTGCCCACCGGCGCCGCCACCGCACCCGACGACCTAGCCGCCGGCGCGGACGAGCGCATCCTCGCCCGCGGCCTCAAGAACATCGGCGACATGATCCGGCTCGCCCCCAAGCCCTTCGCCGTCGGCGCGGCCGGGGCCATGATCAACACCGGCATGACCCTCCTGCTGTCCTACGTCGTGGGCTGGGTCGTCGCCGGGATCGCCGTCCCCGCCTACGAGAACGGCGAAGTCGCCCTCGGCACCGTCCTCCTCGGCGTCGCCGCGCTCCTCGGCACCTCCATCGTCCGCTTCTCCTCCATGTGCGCCAGGCGCATCGGCGCGGGCGTCATGCAGTTCGGCGTCCAGGCCATCTGGCGCCGCCAGATCACCCGCCGCTACCTCGCCCTCCCCGTCTCCTGGCACCAGAAGCACCCCACCGGCACGCTCCTGTCCAACGCGAACGCCGACGTCGAGGCCGCCACCCGCCCCCTCGCGCCCCTCCCCTTCGCGTGCGGCACCCTCTTCATGGTCGTCATCGCGATGATCGCGTTCTTCACCATCGACTGGGCCGTCGCGCTCGTCGCCCTCGGCATGTTCCCCGCCCTGTTCGCCCTCAACGCCGTCTTCGCCACCAAGATGGCCCCCCGCGCCAAGCGCGCCCAGGAGCTGCGCGCCGAAGTCTCCGCGGTCGGCCACGAGTCCTTCGACGGCGCCCTCGTCGTCAAGGCCATGGGTCGCGAAGCCGCCGAGACCGAGCGCTTCAGCGGCTCCGCCACCGAGCTGCGCGACGCCATGATCGGCGTCGGGCGCCTGCGCGCCGCCTTCGAGCCCGCCATCTCCGGGCTCCCCGAGATCGCCGTGCTCATCGCGCTCCTCGTCGGCCTCGCCCGCTTCGAAGCCGGCGCGATCGACCTCGAACAGCTCGTCACGGTCTCCTTCATGTTCTCCGTGCTCGCCTTCCCCGTCCGCGCCATCGGCTGGGTCCTCGGCGACCTCCCCGGGTCCGTCGTCGGCCGCGCCCGCGTCGACCACGTCCTCTCCGCCACCGGCGACATGGCCTACGGCGACAAGGAGCTCCCCGAGTCCGGCGCCCCCGCCCGGCTCGAACTCGACGCCGTCGCCTACGCCTACCCCGACGGCCACGAAGCGCTTCGCGAAGTCACCTTCACCGTCGAGCCCGGCACCACCGTCGCCCTCGTCGGCGCCACCGGCTCCGGCAAGTCCACCCTCGCCCACCTCGCCGCCCGCCTCGTCGACCCCACCCGCGGGACCGTCCGCGTCGACGGCGAGGACCTCCGCGGCCTCACCCACGCGAGCCTCGCCCGCACCACCGCGCTCGTCCAGCAGATCCCCTTCGTCTTCGACGACACGATCCGCGCCAACATCGGCCTCGGCCGCCCCGGCCTCGACACCGGGCCCGACGCCGACGAGCGCCTCTGGGCCGCCCTCGCCGCCGCCGGGGCCGAGAAGTTCATCGCGAACCTCGACGACGGCCTCGACACCGAGGTCGGCGAGCGCGGCACCAGCCTCTCCGGCGGCCAGCGCCAGCGCCTCACCCTCGCCCGCGCCCTCGCCGGCGAGCCGCGCCTGCTCGTCCTCGACGACGCCACCAGCGCCGTCGACCCGAAGGTCGAGTCGCAGATCCTCGCCGGGCTCAAGGACTCCGCCGAGGCCGTCAGCGTCCTCGTCGTCGCCTACCGGCGCGCGACCATCGCGCTCGCCGACGAGGTCGTCTTCCTCGAAGGCGGCCGCATCACCGCCCGCGGCCCGCACGCCGAGCTGCTGCGCACCCACCAGCCCTACGCCGACCTCGTCACCGCCTACGAGCGGGCCGAGGCCGAACGCGAATTCGATGAGGAGAGTGCGGCGTGACCGCCGAGGACCAGACCCAGACCGGCCCGTGGGAGACCGTCAAGCGCGGCCTCCAGCTCTCCCCCGAGCTGCGGCGCGGCATCGGCTTCACCGTGTTCCTCGCCGCCGTCACCGCGCTCGGGCGCCTCGTCGTGCCCGTGGGCGCGCAGAAGATCCTCGACGAGGGCCTCCTCGGCTCCGGCGGGCCCGACCTGCCGTACGTGTTCGCCGTCGCCGCCCTCGGCACCGCCGCGCTCCTGGTGACCACCGCCGCGAACTACGTCATGAACCGGCGCCTGTTCGTCGTCTCCGAGCACGCGCTCGCCGCCTTGCGGCGCAAGACGTTCCGGCACATCCACGACCTGTCGATGCTGCACCAGCAGTCCGAGCGCCGCGGCGCGCTCACCGCGCGGGTGACGACCGACATCGACCAGATCAGCCAGTTCCTCCAGCAGGGCGGCATGGTCCTGGTGACCTCGACGGCGCAGATCATCGTCGCCACCGTGGTCATGGTGTTCTACTCGTGGCAGCTCGCGATCGCCGTGTGGATCGTGTTCATCCCCGTCACGTGGCTCATCAAGTGGCTCCAGAAGCACCTCGCGTCGGCGTACACGAGCGTGCGGCGCTCGGTGTCGAAGATGCTGTCGGCCGTGGCCGAGTCGGTGGTCGGCGCGGGCACGGTGCGCGCGTACGGGGTCGGGGCGCGCACGAGCGAGCGCCTCGACGAGTCGATCGAGGAGCACCGGCGCGACCAGACCCGCGCGATCAGCCGCTCCGCCCTCTCCTTCGGCGCGGGCGAGCTCGTGTACCTCGGCGTCAACGCGGTCGTGGTGGTCCTCGGCGCGTTCCTCGTCGCGGGCGGGCAGATGACCGTCGGGGAGCTGACGGCGTTCCTGTTCCTGGTCGTGCTGTTCACGCAGCCGGTGGTCATCGGCACCGAGACGCTCAACGAGGCGCAGAACGCGGTCTCGGGCTGGCGGCGGGTCCTCGACATCATCGACACCGAGCCCGACGTGGCCGACCCGGTCGACGGCGTCGCGCTTCCCGAAGGGCCCCTCGGGGTCCGCTTCGAGGGCGTGCGGTTCGCGTACCCGGGCGGCGCGGAGGTCCTGCACGGCATCGACGTGGAGATCCGCGCGCATTCGAAGGTCGCGGTGGTCGGCGAGACCGGCTCGGGCAAGACCACGTTCGCGAAGCTCCTGACGCGGCTCATGGACCCGACCTCCGGGCGGGTCCTCCTCGGCGGCGCGGATCTGACGGGCGTCACGTTCGCGTCCCTGCGCGGCCGGGTGACGATGGTCCCGCAGGAGGGCTTCCTGTTCAACGGCACGCTCGCCCGCAACGTGCGCTTCGCCCGCCCCGAGCTCACCGACGCGGAGATCTACGTGGCGTTCGCCGAACTCGGGCTCACCGAGTGGGTCGAGACGCTCCCCGCGGGCCTCGACACCGAGCTGGGCGAGGGCGGCGCGAACCTCTCGGTGGGGGAGCGCCAGCTCGTGTCCCTGGTGCGCGCGTACGTGACCGACCCTGACCTGCTCGTCCTCGACGAGGCCACGAGCGCGGTCGACCCGGCGACGGAGCTGCGCCTCTCGGCGGCCCTCGACGCCGTCACCCGCGGCCGCACCACCGTCATCATCGCCCACCGCCTCTCGACCGCCGAGACCTCCGACGAGGTCCTCGTCTTCGACGCCGGAAACCTCGTCCAGCACGGCCCCCACGCCGAGCTCGCCGCCGAGGCCGGCTCGGTCTACGCGGGACTCCACGGCTCGTGGGTGGAGCAGACCCGCTCCAACTGACGCACGGCGCACTGCGGGCCCGCTCGGAAACCGAGCGGGCCCGCATTCATCTCAAGGGCGCCGTCGCGTCAGGCGGCGCGGCCGAGGCGGCCGCGCGGCATCCGCCAGTTCCGCGCGAGCGTGGACTCCCGCAGGTTCCGGGCCTCCCCGAAGTAGTCGCAGAACTTCATCACCAGCGGGTCCCACGCGAGCGGGTCCACGTACGCGGTGCCCGGCACCAGCAGCGATTCATCCACATGGGACCGCAGGATCTCGGCCTCGAAGGCCGAGCAGCCCTTCCCGAACGGGTGGACCGCGGTGATCCGGCATTCGAGCTGGATCGGGCACTCCGCGACCCGCGGCGCCCCGACCAGCTCGCCCGCCTGCGCGGTGAGCCCGGCCGCCCCGAACTTGTCGGCCTCGAACCGGTACCCCTTGGCGGCCTTCGCCTCCGGGACCGGGTCGGTCGCGGTCAGGTCCGCCAGCCGGTCCACCGCGTCCGCGAGTCCGCTCGGCACCAGGTTGATCGTGCACTCCCGCACCGCCCGCATGTTCCTTGCGGTCTGCGACCGGTCGCCCATCCCGAGCATCGCGGACTGCCCCAGCCACCACGCCGACGACATCGGCGCGACGTTCGGCCGCCCCTCCTCGTCCCGGGTGCCCAGGAGCACCACGGCGCTCCCGTAGTAGTGGACCTTCAACGGCGTGTTCACATGCATGCCCCAATGGAACCCGCCCCGACGGACCCCTGCTGGCCGGAAAACGACGCGGCGTCAGTCGACGGTGAGGACGATCTTGCCGGTCGTGCGGCCGGTCTGGAGCGACTCGTGGGCCTTGGCGACCTCCTCCAGGGAGTAGGTCTCGGAAACGGTGGGGCGGAGCTTGCCCTCGTTGACGAGGGCCGAGAGGGCGCGCATGCCGCTCCAGTCGGGTTCCACCAGGACGAAGCCGGTGTTGAGGCGGGCCCGCTCGGAGTCGGGCAGGTCGCCGGGGATCACGGACATGAGGTGGCCGCCGTCCTTGAGGACCGAGGCGGACTTCGCGGCGTACTCGCCGCCGATCGGGTCCACGACGATGTCGATGTCGGACAAGGTCTCGGCGAAATCGACCGCGCGATAGTCAATCGCTTCATCGATCCCGATCGAGCGCAGGAACCCGTGCTTCGCCTCGCTCGCCGTGCCGATCACGTACGCGCCGCGGGCCTTCGCGATCTGCACCGCGAGGTGGCCGACGCCGCCCGCGGCGGCGTGGACCAGGACGCGCTGGCCTTCGCGCACGCCCGCGTTGTCGACGAGCGCCTGGTACGCCGTGAGGCCCGTGAGCGGGACCGCCGCGGCCTCCACGTGCGTCAGCGACTCGGGCTTGAAGTCGAAGTGGCGGGCCGGGGCGGTCACGTACTGCCCGTAGCCGCCCGCCTGGTGCGGGAAGCGCGGCATCCCGTAGACCTCGTCGCCGGGCGCGTACAGCCGCACGCCCGCGCCGACGGCCTCCACGGTCCCGGAGACGTCCCATCCGAGGATGAACGGCGGCTTCAGGCCGGTGAGGCCGCCGGATTCGCGGGACTTCCAGTCGGTCGGGTTGACGCCCGCCGCATGGACTCGCACGAGGACCTCGGTGGGGCCCGGTTCGGGGCGCTCGACCTCGGCGAGGTGCAGCACCTCGGGTCCGCCCAGTTCGTCCTGGACCACCGCTCGCATTACCGCCATGTTCGGTTCCTCTCCATCGGTGTACGCGTCCCATTCTGTGCCGCAAGGCGATCGCCGGAAAGTGGCCCGAGGGCCATGATGTGAAACAATCGGGCCATGACAGCTGCGCACCGCGTCGCGGTCCTCGCGCTCGACCACGTGATGGCGTTCGAGCTCGGCGTCCCCGACCGGATCTTCAAGGCCGCGGTCCGCGACGACCTCACGCACCGCTACGACGTGCGGGTCTGCTCCCTCGACGGCGGCCCCGTCAGGGCCTCCGGCGGGTTCACGGTCACAGTGGACCACGGCCCGGAGGCGCTCGCGTGGGCCGACACGGTCGTGGTCGCCACGATCCAGCCCGACGGGCCCGTGTGCGACGTGCGCGAGCTCCCCGAGGGCCTCGCCGAGGCGTTCGCGACGATCCGGCCCGAGGCGCGCATCGTCTCGTTCTGCTCGGCGGCGTTCGTGCTCGCCGAGCTCGGCCTTCTCGACGGGAAGACCGCGACCACGCACTGGGTCCTCACCGACCGGTTGCAGCGCCGCTTCCCGAAGATCCGCGTCGACCCCGACGTGCTGTTCGTCGACGAAGGCCGCATCCTCACCTCCGCCGGGGCGGGCGCGGCCGTCGACCTGTGCCTGCACCTGGTGCGCCTCGACTACGGCGCGCGCGTGGCGAACGCGGTCGCCCGCCGCTGCGTGGTCCCGCCGTGGCGCGAGGGCGGGCAGGCGCAGTTCATCGAGCGGCCCGTCCCCGAGGAGCGGGACGCGGGCACGGCCGGGGCCCGGGCGTGGGCGCTCGCCCACCTGGACCGGCCCATCGGCATCGACGACCTCGCCGCGCAGGCCGCGATGAGCCGCCGCTCGTTCACGCGCCGGTTCCGCGACGAGACCGGCGAGAGCCCGCTGCACTGGCTCAACCGCCAGCGCGTCGAGCACGCCCGGCACCTCCTGGAGGCCACCGACCTGACGGTGGACCAGATCGCGCGGCGCTCGGGGCTGGGCACGGGCGTGTCGCTGCGCCAGCACCTGCGCGCCGTCCTCGGCGTCTCGCCCTCGGCCTACCGCCGCACGTTCCGGGAGAACGCCGCTACGGGATGAGCAGGAGCTTCGCGGTGGTCTTGCGGGCCTGGAGCAGCTCGTGCGCCTCGGGGGCCTCTTCGAGGCGGAAGGTCTCGCCGACGCGGACGAGAAGGTTGTCGTCCTCGATCATCTGGAAGACGTCGGCGGCGCGGGCGAGGTACTCCTCGTGGGTGCGCGTGAAGTCGCCGAGGGTCGGGCGGGTGAGGACGAGCGACCCGCCTTTGTGGAGACGCTGCGGGTCGACGGGCGGGACGGGGCCGCTGGCCTGGCCGAACAGGGCCATGACGCCGCGGGGCCGGAGCGCTTCGAGGCCCTCGTCGAAGGTGGTCTTGCCGACGCCGTCGTAGACGGCGGCGACGCCCTCGCCGCCGGTGAGCTCGCGGGCCTTGGCGCCGAAGCCCTCGTAGCGCAGCACGTGGTCGGTGCCGTTCTGGCGGGCCAGTTCGGCCTTCGCGTCGGTGGAGACGGTGCCGATGACCTTGCCGCCCTTGTACTTCACCATCTGCGTCAGGAGCAGGCCGACGCCGCCCGCGGCGGCGTGGACGATGACCGTGTCGCCCTCCTGCACGTCGTAGACGCTGTTGCACAGGTAGTGCGCGGTGAGGCCCTGGAGCATGACGGCCGCGGCGGTCTCGACCGCCACTTTCTCCGGGACGGGCACGAACTCGTTCGCGTCGGCGACGACGAGGTCGGCGTAGGACCCGGGGACGCTCTTCCAGGCGACCTCGTCGCCGACGGCGAAGCCGGTGACGCCCTCGCCGAGCGCGGCGACGTAGCCGCCGCCTTCGAGGCCCGGCGTGAACGGCAGCGGCAGCCCGTAGGCGCCGGTGCGGTGGTACACGTCGATGAAGTTGACGCCGGCCGCGGCGACCCTGACGGCGATCTGGCCGGGCCGCGGGCCCGGGTCCTCGCCGTCCAGGACCGTCATCACGCCCGGCCCGCCGGTCCGCTCGACCACGATCGCCTTCATGAGGTTTCCTTCCGCCGCAGGTTCTCCAATAACTTAGCGGCTCCCTGTCCTATTCCTCCGGTCCGGTCCGGCGTCCGCCGACCCCGTACTTCATGCGGGCGCGGCCCCACGGGTTCTTCGCGGCGGTGCGGGTGTCGACCTCCTCGCCGACGATGCGGCGGATCGCGTCGCGGAAGCCCTTCTGGCGCATGTGGTGGCGCAGGACGTTCGCGGCCGGGTCGGTCGTCAGCTCCTTCATGAGCGAGACGCACAGCGCGAGCATGACGATCGCGAACGGCAGCGCCACGATGATCGTCGCGTTCTTGAGCCCCTCCAGGCCGCCCGAGAGGAGCAGCACGGCCGCGACCGCGCCGATCGTGGAGCCCCAGAACACGACGAGCGGCTTCTTCGGCGCGAGCGAGCCGCGGCTCGACAGCGACCCGAGGACGAGCGACGCCGAGTCGGCGCCGGTCACGAAGTAGATCGCGACGAGGACCATCGACAGGCCCGACATGAGGCTGTACAGCGGCAGGGAGTCGAGGAGCGCGAACAGCGCGTACTCCTCGCCCTTGCCGAGCGAGTCGCTGTAGTCGGTCCCGTTGCCCTGCTTCCACAGCGCGGTGCCGCCGAGGATCGCGAACCACACCGTCGAGGCGGTCGAGGGGATGAGCAGCACCCCGACGATGAACTGGCGGATCGTGCGGCCCCGCGAGATGCGCGCGATGAAGGTGCCGACGAACGGCGCCCACGACAGCCACCACGCCCAGTAGAAGATCGTCCACGCGGCCATCCAGTCCGCGCCGCCGAACGCGCCGGTGACGCTGGAGAGGTTCGTCAGGCTCGCCAGGTACCCGCCGACCGCGTTCGGCCACGCGTCGAGGATGAACAGGGTCGGGCCCGCGAAGAACACGAACACGATGAGGAACAGCGCCATGACCATGTTCGTCGTCGACAGCCACTTGACGCCGCGGTGCACGCCCGAGAACGCCGAGGCGACGAACGCCGCCGTCAGCGCCACGATCACGATGATCTCCAGGAACTTCGAGTCCTCCACGCCCGCGACGATCCCCAGCCCCACCGCGACCTGGAGCGCGCCCAGGCCCAGGCTCGCGGCGGTCCCGAACACGGTCGCGAACACCGCGAGGAGGTCCACGGTGCGGCCCACTGCCGGGCCCCACCGCCTGCCGCCCGTCAGCGGCTCGAACGCGTCGCTCATGTTGTTGCCGCGGCCCTTGCGGAACGTCGAGTAGCCCAGCGCCAGCCCGGCCACGGCGTAGATCGCCCACGGGTGCAGGCCCCAGTGGAAGAACGAGTAGACCAGCGCGCCCTCTTGGAGCTGGTCGGTGTAGAACGGGTTGTCGGGGTTGAGCTGGAGCGGCGGCGGCGGGTCCACGTAGTGCGACAGCGGCTCGGCCACGCCGTAGAACATGAGGCCGATGCCCATCCCGGCGGCGAACATCATGGAGATCCACGGGAGCGTCCCGAACTCGGGCTCCTCGTCGGAGGACGCCGCGAGCTTGATGTTCCCGTACCGGCTCGCCGCGATGTAGATCGCCAGCACCACGAAGATGTTCGCGGCGATGATGAACAGCCACCCGAAGTTCGAGATGACCCAGTTCAGCGCCGCCGTCGAGCCGTCCTCGAACTGCTTCGGGAAGACCGCGCCGACCACGATCACCGCGAGCGTCACGATCGCGCCCGTCCAGAACACCGGCTTGTCCACCGGGAGCGTCGCCTGCCGCTCCTCGTCCTCGATCGGGCGCTCCGGCGGCGGCGCCTCCTCCGGCTCGACGTGCTCGGGATCGGTCGGCGTGTCGCTCGCGGACATGGCGCGCTCCTCTCGGATCGGACGGGGACTCAAGCCACCATAAGGGACCAATCAGTCCGATCCGGCCGAATCGCCTGCGCCGGGGGTTCAGTCCCGCCGGTACACCAGCAGCGCCACCGACCCGAGCGGCCGCGCCTCCACCAGTCGCAGCGGCCGCGCCGGGGACTGCGGGAAATGCGCCGGGTACGTGAACCGCGCCGCCCCCCGCTCGCCGAGCAGGAACGGCGCCACCGCCACGTGCAGCTCGTCCACCACGTCCGCCGACAGGAACGCCGTGTGCACCGTCCCTCCGCCCTCCACCAGCAGCCGCGCCACCCCGCGCGAGGCGAGGTCCGCGAGCGCCGCGCGCAGGTCCACCTCCCGGTCCCCGGTCGCCACCGCCTCGGCCGCCTCCGGGCCCACCGCGAACACCGCGGCCCCCGCCGCCGACGTGTACACCACCACCGGGTCCCCGGCCGCGAACAGCCGCGCCCCCGGGTCCAGCTCCCCCGAAGGCGAGAACACGACCCGCAGCGGCGACTCCCGCCGCCCCGCCGCGGCCCGCGCCGCCCGCCGCTGCGGCGAGCGCACCAGCAGCCGCGGGTCGTCCGCGCGCACCGTCCCGGCCCCGACCGCGATCGCGTCCACCTCCGCGCGCACCGCGTCGACCCGGTCGAAGTCCTCGGCGTTCGACAGGATGAGCCGCTCGGGCGAGTCGTCGTCGAGGAACCCGTCGAGGCTCACGGCGGCCGAAAGGATGACATACGGGCGCTCCATGCCCCCGAGAATCCCACGATTCACTCCCCGACGGGCCCGGGTGGCACCGCGCGCCGCGGTGCGATCACAATCGATAACCGTGGAAGGTCGAGAAGCGGCCCTGGAGGGCCTGGCGTTCAACGCCGAGGGGCTCGTGCCCGCGATCGCGCAGCAGCACGACACGGGCGAAGTCCTCATGCTCGCGTGGATGGACGCGGAGGCGCTGCGGCGCACCCTCGCCACCGGCAAGGCCACGTACTGGTCGCGCAGCCGCGGCGAGTACTGGGTCAAGGGCGAGACCTCCGGGCACCACCAGGCGGTCCTCTCCGTCGCCGCCGACTGCGACGGCGACACGGTCCTCCTCCAGGTCGACCAGACCGGCCCGGCCTGCCACACCGGCACCCGCACCTGCTTCACCGGGAGGGAGATCGCATGAGCGACGCGCCCGAGACCCCCGAGGCCGAGACCCCTGACGCGCCCGACCGCGCCGCCGAGCGCACCCGCGTGATCCTCGCCGGCATCGTCGCCGCCGCCCTCGGGGCCCTCGCCGCCTCCCGCGGCTGGACCTCCACCGCCGACACCGGGCACGCCGGGATCACCGCCACCACCGTCCAGTCCGGGACCGATCTCGCCTCGTGGGCGCTGCCGTGCGCGCTCGCGGGCGGCGCCGCGTTCCTCGCGATGCTCGCCACCGGGAACCGCGCCCGCCGCGTCCTCGGCGCCGTCGCCGCGCTCGCCGGGCTCGCCGCCGCGCTCGGCGGCATCCTGCACCTGACGTCCGGCGCGTGGCCGATCACGCTCGCCGCCGCGGCCCTGGCCCTCGCCGCCGCGGGCGCGTGGACCACCGCCCGGGCGGGCGGCTGGCCCGCGACCGACCGGTACGAGACCGCCGGGGACGGCTCCGGAGACCAGGCCATAGCAGAGGACCCCGTGTCGCTGTGGAACGCCCTCGACTCGGGCCGGGACCCCTCGTCGCCTAATATCACGGCATCGGCGCCGCAGAAAGGACCGCGTAGATGAACGTGCTGGAGCAGATCATCACCGAAGTCCGCGCCGATCTCGAACGGCGCGAGGCCGAGACCCCCATCGAGGCGATCCGCGAGCGCGCCGAGGCCGCGCGGGCCCCGCTCGACGGGTACGCGGCCCTCAAGACCGGCGGCGTGAGCGTCATCGCCGAAGTGAAGCGGGCCTCGCCCTCGAAGGGCGCGCTCGCCGACATCCCCGACCCGGCCGTCCTGGCCGCCGAGTACGCCGCGGGCGGCGCCTCGGTCATCTCCGTGCTCACCGAGCAGTCCTACTTCAAGGGCAGCCTCGACGACCTCGACGCGGTGCGCGCGAAGGTCCAGATCCCGGTGCTGCGCAAGGACTTCGTGGTCTCCCCCTACCAGGTCCTGGAGGCCCGCGCGCACGGCGCGGACCTGGTCCTGCTCATCGTGGCCGCACTCGACCAGGACACGCTCGTGTCCCTGCACGAGCGGATCACCGGGCTCGGCATGACCGCGCTCGTCGAGGTCCACACCGAGTACGAGGCCGACCGGGCGATGCGCGCGGGCGCCAAAGTCATTGGCGTGAACGCGCGCGACCTGACTACGCTCGAAGTGGACCGCTCGGTGTTCGAGCGGATCGCGCCGGGCCTGCCCCGGGACGTCGTGAAGGTCGCCGAGTCCGGCGTCCGCGGCACCCGGGACCTCATCCGCTACGCGAGCGCCGGCGCCGACGCCGTGCTCGTCGGCGAGGGGGTCGTCAAGCAGAAGAGCCCGCGCGACGCCGTCCGCGAGCTGGTCACCGCCGGCTCGCACCCGGCGACGCCCAGACCCATCTAGTAAGCGAAGGGGAGAACCTTGCCCAATCCAGATCCCGGCGGCCACTGGGGCGAATTCGGCGGGCGGTTCGTCCCCGAAGCGCTCATCGCCGCGCTCGACGAGCTCGAAGCGGCCCACGCCTCCGCGATGGCCGACCCCGCGTTCCTCGCGGAACTCGACAGGCTCGGCCGCGAGTACGGCAACCTGCCGTCCCCGCTGTACCTCGCCGAGCGGCTCTCCGAAGAGGCGGGCGTGGAGGTCTGGCTCAAGCGCGAGGACCTCAACCACACCGGCGCGCACAAGATCCGCAACGTGCTCGGCCAGGCGCTCCTGACCAAGCGCATGGGCAAGACCCGGATCATCGCCGAGACCGGCGCGGGCCAGCACGGCGTCGCCTCCGCGACCGCCGCCGCCTACTTCGGCCTCGAATGCACCGTGTACATGGGGGAGGAGGACACCCGCCGCCAGGCCCTGAACGTGGCCCGGATGCGGCTCCTCGGCGCGGAGGTCGTGCCCGTCACGACCGGGTCGCGGACCCTCAAGGACGCCATGAACGAGGCCCTGCGCGAATGGGTCGCCACCGTCGACGGCACCCACTACCTGATCGGCTCGGTCGGCGGCCCGCACCCGTTCCCGATGCTCGTGCGCGACTACTGCCGCGGCATCGGCGACGAGGCCCGCGCCCAGTTCCTGGAGCGCACCGGGGCCCTTCCCGACGTCGTCGCCGCGTGCGTCGGCGGCGGCTCGAACGCGATGGGGATCTTCACCGCGTTCCTCGACGACGATGTGAAGCTGTACGGCTTCGAGGCCGGCGGCGACGGCTACGACACCGGCCGCCACGCCGCGACGATCACCGCCGGGCAGATCGGCGTCCTCCACGGCGCCCGCACGTTCGTCCTCCAGAACGAGGACGGCCAGACCATCGAGTCGCACTCGATCTCCGCGGGCCTCGACTACCCGGGCGTCGGCCCCGAGCACGCGCACCTGGCCGCCACGGGCCGCGCGCACTACGAGCCCGTCGACGACGCCGAGGCCATGGCCGCCTTGGAGAAGCTCGCCCGCACCGAGGGCATCATCTGCGCGATCGAGTCCGCGCACGGCCTCGCCGGGGCGCTGCGCCTCGCGAAGGGCCTGGAGCCGGGCGCCCGCGTCCTGGTGAACCTCTCGGGCCGCGGCGACAAGGACATGGGCAACGTCGTCGAGTACTACGGCTACGACGGTGCCTCTCAAGAGCAGGGAGCACAGTAGATGCGCGCCGCCGAAGCGTTCGCGAAGTCGAAGGCCGAGGGCCGCGCCGCGCTCGTCGGCTACCTCCCGGCCGGGTTCCCGACCCTCGCCGACTCCATCAAGGCCGTCGAGATCATGATCGACCACGGCGCCGACATCATCGAGCTGGGCCTGCCCTACTCCGACCCGGTCATGGACGGCCCCGCGATCCAGCGGGCCGCCGACCAGGCGCTCGCGCAGGGCTTCCGCACCAGGCAGGTCTTCGAGGTCACCGAGGCCGTCTCCGGGCGCGTCCCGATCCTCGTCATGACCTACTGGAACCTCGTGGAGCGCTACGGGGTCGACCGGTTCGCGCGCGACTTCAAGGCCGCGGGCGGGGCCGGGCTCATCACGCCCGACCTCATCCCCGACGAGGCCCAGGAGTGGATCGCCGCGTCCGACGAGCACGACCTCGACCGGGTCTTCCTCGTCGCGCCCTCCTCCACCGAGGAGCGCATCGCGTCCACGGTGGAGGCCTGCCGCGGCTTCGTGTACGCGCAGTCGGTCATGGGCGTCACCGGCGCCCGCGCCGCGACCTCCGCTGCCGCACCGGAGCTGGTGCGCCGCACCCGCGCCCACACCGACCTGCCGATCGGCGTGGGCCTCGGGGTCCGCTCGGGCGACCAGGCCGCCGAGATCGCGTCCTACGGGGACGCCGTCATCGTCGGCTCCGCGATCGTCAACTGCTACCTCGACGCCGACGACATCCCCGCAGGCCACCAGCGCCTCGCGGACCTCACCGCGGACCTCGCCGAAGGCGTCCGCCGCTAGACCCGACCGGCCCCGCAGGCACCCGCCTGCGGGGCCGCTCTATGCCCGCGTCCGGCTCCGCCGCCCTCACCCGTTAGGTTTATGCCCGTGGACCTTGCTTCTATCCCGAGCCCGTCCGAGTCGGTCTGGCACCTCGGCCCCGTCCCCATCCGGGCCTACGCGCTCTGCCTCATCGCGGGCATCGTCGTCGCCTGCTGGATCGCCGAGGCGCGCATGCGCCGCCGCGGCGCCCCCGAGTGGGCCGTCCTCGACCTCGCCGTGTGGGCGGTGCCGTTCGGCATCGTCGGCGGCCGCCTCTACCACGTCTTCACCAGCCCCGACGCCTACTTCGGGCCCGAAGGCGACCCGTGGAAGATCCTCGCGGTCTGGGAGGGCGGCCTCGGCATCCCCGGCGCGATCCTCCTCGGCGGCGTCGGCGTGTGGCTCGGCTGCCGCCAGCTCAAGCTCCCGTTCACCATGGTCGCCGACGCCATCATCGTCGGCATCCCCGTCGCCCAGGCGATCGGCCGCCTCGGCAACTGGTTCAACCAGGAGCTGTACGGCAGGCCCCTCGACGCCTGGTGGGCCGTGCAGATCGACCTGAGCCACCGCGTCGACGGGTACGAGAACTACTCGACGTTCCACCCCACGTTCCTCTACGAACTCCTCTGGAACCTCGGCGTGGCCCTCGTCGTGTGGCTCGCCGACCGCCGCTTCAAGTTCGGCGCCGGGCGCGCCGTCGCCCTCTACGTCGCCCTCTACGGCATCGGCCGCTTCTGGATCGAGGGCCTGCGCATCGACCCCGCCGAAGCCATGTTCGGGCTGCGCCTGAACCAGTGGATGAGCATCATCGTGGTCGTCGCCGCCGTCGCCTACCTGCTCATCGCCCGCGGCACCCGCCAGGTCTTCGTCTACGAAGGCGCCGAGCGCATCGCCGTCGCCTGGAACTCCGAGGCCGCGAAGGAGGCCGGGTACGTCGACGGCGCCCTCCCCAAGGGCGTCCTGCTCGCCCCGCCCGCCGGCGCCGACGACGCCGGGACCCCCGAAGCCGACGAAACCGAGGACACTCGACCCGAGGAGGACGGCGTCGCCGACGAGCCGTCCGACGAACCCCAGGCCGAAGCGGGCAAGACCCGCGACGACGGCTGACCGACACCGCTTCCCCCCGGGCAGGTCCAGATGCACAACCGTAGAGCCGTAGTCGTCGGCGCCGGCGTCGCCGGGCTCGCCAGCGCGATCGTGCTGTCGAAGCTCGGCTGGCGGGTGGCGCTGCTGGAGCGGCGCGAGCGCCTCAAGGGCGACGACCTCGGGATGATCCTGTGGGCCTCGGGCGTGCGTGCCCTGCGCGCGCTCGGGGTCGACGCGACCCTCGACGCCGCCGGGACCCCCGTGGACCGCTTCGAGATCCGCAACGAGGACCGCCTGTCCTCGTCGTTCGCCGGGGCCATGCTCGGCGCCGACGACGGCACCCCGTCCGTCATGGTCCACAACGCGATGCTCTACGAGGCGCTCGTGTCGCGCCTCGGCGACTCCGTCGAGGTCCACCCCGCGGTCCAGGTCGACCGGATCGACATGGTCGACCCCGCCGCGGGGGACAAGGCCCGCCGCTGGGACGCCGACCTCGTCGTCGCCGCCGACGGCATCGACTCCCCGACCCGCCCCCTCATCGCCCCCGGGTCGCCCACAGTGGACGCCGGAGTGGTGGTCTTCCGCGGCACCATCCCCGCCCATCGGGCTCCCGAGCGGGGCGCCGAGGCCGTCGAGATCTACGGCCCCGACCGCCGCCGCTTCGGCTACGGCGACCTCGGCCACGCCGGGGCCTGCTGGTGGGCCACGGTCCCCGGCGGGATGCGCCCGGAGTCCCCGCAGATCCAGCACGAGCTGATCAACCGGTGGTTCGCCGACTGGCCCTCGCCGGTCGGCAAGTACATCGCCGCCACCCGGCCCTCGGAGCTGACGCAGCAGTCCGTCCGCTACGTCTGGCCCGTGCCGTCCCGGCTCCACCAGAGCGCCGGGAACGGCGGCCTCGTCCTCATGGGCGACGCCGCGCACGGCGTCGCGCCCGTCCTCGCCCAGGGCGGCAGCCTCGCCCTCGAAGACGCCGTGACCCTCGGCTGGGCGCTGCGCCGCACCCCCGAGTCGATCCCCGACGCGCTCGCCTCCTACGACCGGGCCCGCCTGCCGCGCATCAAGCGCGTCGCGCGGCTCTCCCGCCGGGTCCACACGATCGCCTCGGGCGGGCGCGGCGTCACCCGCGGGCTCCTGCGCGCCGTCCCCGACTCGTGGGTGCAGAGCCAGGCCGCGTCCCTCGCCGACTGGCAGCCGCCCCGCTGAGCCGATAGGTTGGTGCCCATGGAGATCCGCGACGCCCGCCCCGAAGACTGGCCCGCCGTGTGGGCCTTCGCCCGGCCCGTGATCGAGTCCGGCGAGCACTTCGTGTGGGAGCCGGGCACCCCCGAGGACCGCCTGCGCGCCTACTGGATCGAGAAGGAGCCGCCCGCGAGCGCGCTCGTCGCCGAAGTGGACGGCCGCGTCGCCGGGATCGCCGAGATCCACCCGAACCAGCCCGGCCGCGGCGCGCACATCGCCAACGCGGGCTTCATGGTCGACCCGGCAGTGCGCGGCCGGGGCCTCGGCCGCGCCCTCGGCGAGGCCGCCCTGGCCCGCGCGAAGGCCGACGGGTTCGCCGCGATGCAGTTCAACGCCGTCGTCGCCACGAACACCGCCGCCGTCGAGCTGTGGCACTCCCTCGGGTTCCGCACGCTCGCGCTGCTGCCCGCGACGTTCCGGCACCCGTCGAAGGGCCTGGTCGACATGCACCTCATGTTCCGCGAGCTGTGACCGTCGCGGCCTCCGAGTAGCATCGCTCTCACCATGAACGAACTGCGCGAGTCGATTCGCTCCCTGGGAATCGCCGACCCCGAGACCGCGGTCGCCGTCCACGCCCTCACCGGGGCCGACCCCGTCCTGCTCCAGTCCCCGGCGCCGCTCCCGCAGCGCTTCGAGCAGGTCGACGGCTGGCTCATGCAGGGCTTCCTCTCGCCCGACACGCCGCACTTCGCGGCCGTCGACGGCGCCCCCGCCGCCGCGCTCGGGGAGGCCCCCGACGAGGCCGAGGACGCCGTCCTCTCACTCGTCGTGGTCCGCCCCCGCACCCTGTACGACCTGCGGACCGGCACCCGGCTGAGCGAGGCCGACCTGACCGCGCTCCTGCCGCGCCTCGAAGCGGCCGGGCTCATCGCCCCCGCCGCGAACCCCCTCGAACCGGACAATCCCTTCTGGACGTTCACGGACCGCTTGGCGCGCTTCCACTACGCGGTCCTTCGCCCGCACCTGGACCGGTGGCGCCGGGGCCGCATCGCGGAGCCGCTGTGGCGCCGCAACCGCGCCCGCTTCGACCGGTACGTCGGCCGCCCCGAGTTCCTGAACCTCACCCGCGAATGGGCCCGCGAGGTCACCGGCGCCGCGACGGCGACGCGCATCACCGTCCCCGACCCGCGGTTCCGCCAGATGCGGACCCTGGAGCTCGTCACCTGGGACGAGAAGGGCGAGGCGCTCGCGCTCGGGACCGTCCGGTGGCGGTTCCGCATGGTCGAACGCCAGCTCAAGCGCCTGCGCTACGTCAAGCGGCTCCTCGGCGACCCGCCCGTGCACCTGTACTGCGTGGCCTCGCGCTTCGAACCGGTCATCGCCGGGGACGAGGACCCGGGGCTGAGCGTCGTCACGTCCCCGGCGCTCCTCGCGACCGCCGGTGACGAGGTGTCCGAATCTGCACCTGACGGTGACTTACACCCCATTTCCCGGCTGGTGGGCGCGGAAACGCGGCGGGTAGGCTGAAGCAATTCTTCCCCGTACCCGGAATCATGAGGAGTGACGATGGCGGCAAGCGTGGACGCGGTAGTGGCGGGAGCCGGTGGGTTCATCGGCGGGCACCTGGTGGCGAGCCTCCTCGCCGAGGGCAAGACCGTCCGGGCCGTCGACGTGAAGCCCCTCGACGAGTGGTACCAGGTCCACGGCGAGACCGAGAACCTCCAGCGCGACCTCGCCGACCTCGCGAACTGCCGCGAGGCCGTCGGCGACGGCGCCGCCGAGGTCTACAACCTCGCGTGCAACATGGGCGGCATGGGCTTCATCGAGAACAACAAGGCCCTGTGCATGCTCTCGGTCCTGCCCTCGACGCACATGCTCATGGCGTCCAAGGACGCCGAGGTCGGGCGCTTCTTCTACTCCTCCTCCGCGTGCGTGTACGCCGGGTACAAGCAGACCGAGGCGAACATCGCGCCCCTGAAGGAGGAGGACGCCTACCCCGCGGACGCCGAGGACGGCTACGGCTGGGAGAAGCTGTTCTCCGAGCGCATGTGCCGCCACTTCCGCGAGGACTTCGGCCTCCAGACCCGCATCGCCCGCTACCACAACATCTACGGCCCCGAGGGCACGTGGGACGGCGGCCGCGAGAAGGCCCCCGCCGCGACCTGCCGGAAGATCGCCGTCGCGGCGCTCACCGGGCAGAAGGAAGTGGAGATCTGGGGCGACGGCGAGCAGACCCGCTCGTTCACGTACATCGACGACTGCGTCCACGGCACGAAGATGTTCACCCGCGGCGACGTCACCGAGCCGCTCAACCTCGGCTCCTCCGAGCTGACCACGATCAACAACCTGTACTACCTGGTCGCCGACATCGCCGGGATCGACATCGAGCTCAAGCACATCGACGGCCCCCTGGGCGTGCGCGGCCGCAACTCGGACAACACGCTCATCCAGAAGTACTACGGCTGGGAGCCCTCGATCTCCCTGCGCGAGGGCATGGCGAAGACCTACGCGTGGGTCTACGACCAGGTCAAGGCCAAGCTCGCCGCGTAATGGCAGCTGAGAAGGCACAGCCGAGGCTCCGCCGCGTCGACGTCCTCGGCGTCGGCGTCTCCACCGTCGACCAGGCCATGGCCCTCGACGAGGTCACCCGCTGGGTCGACGAGGGCGAGCGCCACTACGTGTGCGTCACCGGCGTCCACGGCGTCATGGAGTCCCAGCGGGACCCCGAGCTCCTCGCCATCCACAACGCCTCCGGGCTGACCACGCCCGACGGCATGCCGATGGTGTGGGCCGGGCACAAGGCCGGGGCCGACTGGATGGACCGCGTCTACGGGCCGGACCTGATGCTCAACGTCCTCGCCCGCGCCGCCGAGCGCGGCTGGTCCTCGTTCCTCTACGGCGGCAAGGACGGCGTCCCCGAGCTCCTCGCCGAGAAGCTCGCCGAGCGCATCCCCGGCGTCAAGTTCGCCGGGATGTACTCGCCGCCGTTCCGCCCCCTCACCGAGGAGGAGGACGAGGCGATCGTCAAGCGCATCAACGACTCCGGCGCCCAGCTCGTGTGGGTGGGCCTGTCCACCCCGAAGCAGGAGCGCTGGATGGCCGCCCACCGCGACCGCCTCAACGCCCCCGCCCTCTTCGGCGTCGGCGCCGCCTTCGACTTCCACGCCGGCCTCGTCCCGCAGGCCCCTCCGTGGATGCAGCGCAACGGCCTCGAATGGTTCTACCGGCTCACCAAGGAGCCGAAGCGCCTGTGGCGCAGGTACTTCCAGAACAACCCGGCCTACCTGCGCCAGATCCGCAAGCGCCCGCCGTTCCTGCGCGACTAGACGACACCTGATCGCCGTCCGGCCCGTCGAGGGCCGGGCGGCGATGTCGTATGGCGGCCATGTCGTACCCCCGTGTCAGGGTTTTGACCGGGGCCCAACGCACTCGGCGCCATGAGAGCTGCCCGCATTCAGGACGCCGCCGACACTGTCGTACCCCCGAGGCAGGGTTGAAACCGGGGGGCCCAGCGATGTCCGAATTGCCGGGACCCTCCGTTCACATTTCTCACCCGCCTGCTCGCCTGACCCTCCCGCACGGTCGGCGCTAGGCTGTGCCGCATGGTCGACAACATGCCGAAAGAGAGCGCCAAGGCGCCCCGCCACCCCCGCATCGCCGTCGTGTGGTCCGTCCTGTCGGCCGAGATCGAGCGCTTCGCCGCCGGGACCGGCGCGACCATGCGCATCCTCGACGTCGGCGGCGGCTCCGGCGGCTTCGCCGTGCCGCTCGCCGAGCTCGGCCACGACGTCACCGTCGTCGAGCCCAGCGCCAACGCCCTCGCCTCCCTGCGCCAGCGGGCCGCCGACGCGGGCGTCACCGACCGGCTCATCGCCGTCCAGGCCGACGCCGACGAGCTCCCCGACGTCGCCGAGCCCGCCTCCGCCGACCTCGTCCTGTGCCACAACGTCCTGGAGATGGTCGACTACCCCGACACCGCGCTCGACGCCCTCGCGAAGGTCTGCGCCCCCGGCGGCGCCGTCTCCGTACTCGTCGCCAACCGCATCGCCGCCGTCCTCGGCAAGGCCCTCTCCGGCCAGTTCGGGACCGCCCTCGACCTCCTCACCGACGTCGACGGCGTCGCCGAGGGCCGCGACACCCTCAAGCGCCGCTTCGAGACCGCCACGCTCACCGCGCTCGTCGGCGGCTCCGGGCTCGTCACCGAGCAGGTCCACGGTGTCGGCGTCGTCGGCGACCTCGTCCAGGTCCCCGAGAACGCCACCGGCGAGGCCCTGCGCGAGTTCGAGCTCGCCACCGCCGCCCGCGTCCCCTTCCGCGACATGGCCACCCGCATCCACCTGCTCGCCCGCAAGCCCATGCGCTGACCGGAGCCGCCGGGTCCTGCGCCTACGCTCAGCGACGTAGAGGCGATTACGCCGCCGGGACCACGCCGCCGCGGCACCGGGACCGTAGCCTTGAGCCTGTGACCACCACCAACGCGACCCGGCCCCGCCTCCCGGCCCCCGTCTTCGACATCGGCCTGGCGGTCCTCCTCGCGCTCCTCGCCTCCGGCGGGACCGTCGGCGCCAACGACGGCCACCGGCCCGAGCCCGTCGCGTTCGCGCTCATCTGGGCCATGGCCGCGTTCCTCGCGGTCCGCCGCCTCTCGCCCGAGGCCGCCCTCGCGGGCACCGTCGCGGGCCTCTCGGTCTACCTGTACCTCGACCTGCCGCAGGGTCCGGTGTTCATGCTCCCGGCCATCGCCGTGTTCTTCTACGCGTTCACCAGGTCCGTACGCGCCCTCTCGATCGCGCTCGGCGTCCTCTACGTCTACACGGTCGCCTTCCACCAGGCCGTCGAACCCGGCCGCAGCCTGTGGTTCATCGCCACCATCGCGCTCCTGTGGCTCGCGATCCCTGCCGTCGGCGGCCGCATCGCCCGCGAGGCCCGCCGCGCCCGGGCCCGCGAGCGCGAGGCCGAACGCGAGCGCTACCGCGCCGACGAGCGCGTCGAGATGGCCCGCGAGATCCACGACGTCGTCGGCCACTCCCTCGCCGTCGTCTCCATGAACGCCGGGGTCGCCCTCCACACCGCCGAGAAGCACGCGGGCACCCCCGAAGGCGTCGTCGAGAACCTCCGCGCCATCCGCGAGGCCTCCAACCTCGCCCTCCAGGACCTCCGCGCGACCCTCGCGCCCCTGCGCCGCGGCCAGGCTCCCGAACTGCGGCCCACCGGCGCGATCAGCGACATCGCCGCGCTCGTCGACGGCGTGCGCAAAGGCGGCCTGCCCGTCGAGTACCAGCTCACCGGCGACCCCGCCGCCGTCCCCGTGAACGTCGCCGCCACCGCCTACCGCGTCGTCCAGGAGTCCCTCACCAACGTCATCCGCCACTCCGGCGCGACGAAAGCCGTTGTCCAGATCGCCTGCGACCCCGAGGCCCTGCGCGTCCACATCCTCGACGACGGCCGCGGCGGCCCCCTCCACCCCGACCGGATGGGCCAGGGCGTCACCGGCATGATGGAGCGCGTCCAGGCCGGCGGCGGCGCGTTCACCGCCGCGCCGCGGCCGAGCGGCGGCTTCGCCGTGAAAGCCCACATCCCTTACGACCGTAAGGAAGCGCGATGATCGAACTCGTGATCGCCGACGACCAGAGCCTCATCAGGATGGCCCTGCGCAACCTCTACAAGGACGAGGACGACATCCACGTCGCCGCCGAGGCCGAGGACGGCCGCGAAGCCTGGGAGGTCATCCGCCGCATCAAGCCCGACGTCGCCCTCCTCGACATCCGCATGCCCGGCCTCGACGGCCTCGAAGTACTGCGCCGCATCGGGAAGGACCCGTCGCTGTCCGGCACCCGCGTCGTCATGATCACGACCTTCGAGATCGACGAGTACATCTTCGAGGCCCTCGCGGGCGGCGCCGCCGGGTTCATCATGAAGGACGCCCCGCCCGAGGACCTCCTGCGCGCCGTGCGCCTCGCCGCCGCCGGGGACTCCCTCCTCAGCCCCGACGTCACCCGCAAGGTGATCGACGCCTACGCCGAGCGCGGCACCGGCGGCGCCCGCCCCCACCCCAACCTCGGCGACCTCACCGAACGCGAGCAGGAGATCCTCCGCTGGGTCGCCACCGGCCTGCCCAACGACGAGATCGGCGAGCGCCTGTTCATCAGCCCCGCCACCGTCCGCACCCACGTGGGCAAGCTCCTCGCGAAGCTCGGCGCCCGCGACCGCGCCGGCCTCGTCGCCATCGCCTACCGCTCGGGCCTCGACATCCCCGAGACCTAGGGCCTGTCCTAGACGGTCCCCGCCCGTTCTCGTCCGCTCGCGCCGCCATTCCGGTATACCGGACCCGCTTGTGGCCGAAACGACACGAAACCGGCTAGCCTCTTGCCATGCCTTCGAGCCCGTACCTGGCGGACACCCGACCCGCCTACGGCACCGGCACCCTCGCCGATGTCATGCCCACCGCCCTTGCGGCCCTTGGGGTTCCGCAGCCAGCGGGCAGCGCCGCGGCCCTCCTGCGCGGCGGCGGCACCGGCGGCAGGGGCGGCGAACTCGACGGCATCCGCCGCATCGCCGTCCTCCTCCTTGACGGCTTCGGCTACCACCTCCTCGGCCAGGCCGCCCAGGCCAGCGCCACCGTCGGCGCCGTCCACCACGGCGAACTCGGCACCCTCACCCCCATCACCGCGACCGTCCCCTCCTCGACCCCCATCAGCCTCGCGTCCCTCGCCTGCGGCCTGCCGCCCGGTGAGCACGGCATCATCGGGTTCACCGTCCGCGTCCCCGACACCGGCGACCTGGTCACCCACATCCGCTGGGACGGCTCCAGCCCCGACCCCGAGGCCTGGCAGCCGGGCCCGACCGTATTCGAGCGCGCCAGCGCCGACGGCGTGGCCTGCACGATCGTCTCCAACGGCGCGTTCCGCGACACCGGCCTGACTCGCGCGATCTACCGCGGCGCCGACTGGCTCCCGGCGATCAGCCCCCGCGAGGTCGCCGAGGGAACGGTGGCCGCGCTGGCGCGCGCCGACCGGAGCCTCGTCTACGCCTACTTGCCGGACGTCGACACGGCCGGGCACTTCCACGGCATCGGCTCCCCGGACTGGCTCGAAGCGGTCGCCGAGGTCAGCGAGGCGATCGACGGCATCCTCACGGGCCTGCCGCGGGACGCGGCCCTGTTCGTGACGGCCGACCACGGCATGGTCAACGTGACCGACCGCCTCCACGTCGACCAGCGGCCCGACCTGCTCCAAGGCGTCGACGTCATCGGCGGCGACGGTCGCATGCGGTACCTGTACGCGCTGCCGGGCGCGGTCGAGGACGTGCGCGCCGCGTGGGCCGCCGCGGTGGGGGACCGCGCGGAGCTCATCGACCGCGACGAGGCCGTCGACCGCGGCTGGTTCGGCCCGAAGGTCACCGACGCGGCCCGAGAGCGCATCGGCGACCTGGTCGTGGCCTGCAAGGGCACGTTCGCGGTCGTCGGCGTCGAGGGCGAGCCGCCGCACGTCGCGCGCCTCATCGGCCAGCACGGCGGTCTCACCGCAGCGGAGATGGCCGTCCCGCTGTGGACCTACCGGGCCTGAGCGGACCGGAACTGTCGGTCCCGGTCGCTAGGCTTCGGTGGTGGCCAGCGACCTCACCCGTTTCATCGGCCCCGACCTGTCCGACGAGGGTTTGGGGATCATGCACGTCGACATGGACGCGTTTTTCGCGTCGGTGGAGGTCGCGCGCGACCCGTCGCTGCGCGGGAAGCCGGTGATCGTCGGCGGGCTCGGCCCGCGCGGGGTCGTCGCCGCCGCGTCGTACGAGGCCCGCAAGTTCGGGGTGCATTCGGCGCTGCCGATGGCGATCGCGCGCCGCCGCTGCCCGCACGGGGTGTTCATGACGCCCACGACCTCGTACGGGGAGGTGTCGCGGCAGATCATGGCGGTCTTCCGCGAGTACACGCCCCATGTGCAGCCGATCTCGGTCGACGAGGCGTTCCTCGACGTCGCCGGGGCCCGCCGCCTCATCGGCTCGCCCGTCCAGATCGCCCGCGCGATCCGCGAGCGCGTCCGCGCCGAGCACGGGATCACCTGCACCGTCGGGATCGCCTCCACGAAGTTCCTGTCGAAGCTCGCCTCGGAAGCGGTCAAACCGGACGGCCTCGGCGTCGTCCCGGTCGAGACGGAGCTGGAGTTCCTGCACCGGCTGCCGATCCGCGCTGTGTGGGGGATCGGCGAGAAGACCGCCGAGAAGCTCCAGCGCCTCGGCATGCGCACGGTGGGGGACCTGGCGCGACTCGACGTCGACAGTCTCGCCTCGTCCGTGGGCACGGCCAGCGCCGAACACCTGTACGCGCTTTCCCGGAACATCGACCCGCGGCCCGTGAGCCCCGAGCGCATCGAGAAGTCCATCAGCAACGAGACCACGTTCGGGCACGACGCGCCCGACGGCGCCGTGTGGGGGCCGGTGCTGCTGGAGCTGTCGCGGAAGGTCGCGTCGCGGGCGCGGGCGGCGGGCTGGGCCGGACGCGGGGTGACCGTGAAGATCCGGTTCGGGGACTTCCGCACCATCACGCGCTCGCGCATGCTCGCGGCGCCCACGGACGTGGGCCGGGAGATCTACGAGGCGGCCCGCGAGATGGCCGACGCGGCCGCGACGGCGCCGGTGCGGCTCATCGGCGTGAAGCTCGACCACCTTGTGGAGTCCGCCGCGGTCGGCCGCCAAGTGGCGCTCGGCGAGCCCGAACATGGTTGGCGCGACATCGAAACGGTGATGGACAAGGCGCGGGAGAAGTTCGGGAAGGGGGCCGTCGGGTCCGCGGGAAGGCTGGCGCGGCGTGACTCGCGTGTAGACACCCGCGACGCTGGGAACCCTGGCAGGTGAGCGCCGCCGCACCGGGGGTCCCCGCCTGGGGTTCCGAGGCCAGAACGCACCGATTCAAGGACGAACTGCCTTCCGCCTCGGGCGAAAGCCTCGTAGACTTGGACTATCAAGCACCGGGGCCTCGACAGGCTCCGTCGAGACTAGTGCAGGAGGAGTGTCGTGCCGCTCTCCGACCACGAGCAACGTCTGTTCGAGCAAATCGAGCAGTCCTTGTCTGAAGACCCGCAGTTCGCCAATGCGGTGCGCGCCCACGACCCGGCGCACGTGACCCGGCGCAGGCTCATCCTGGCCGGGGTCGTCACGGTCATCGGCATCGCCGCCGTCATCGGCACGGTGATCGCCGGCGGGAACGTCGCCAAGTGGGGCGCCCCGATCGGTGCGGTCCTCATGTTCGGCGGCCTCATCCTGGGCCTGTGGGCCCAGCGCCGCGGCACCAACGTGAAGCTCAAGGCCGTCGACGGCAAGGGCACCACGCGTTCGACCGGCGGCTCCAAGAACGCCAAGCCCGGCGGCTTCACCTCCCGCATGGAGGAGCGCTGGCGCCGCCGCCGCGACAACGGCGACATCTTCTGACCTGCATCCGATAAGCGCACGCGAGCGACGGGCCGCGCCTCAATGGCGGGCCCGTCTTCGCGTGCCCGGCCGGAGGCACGGCGATGCGCGGCGGTGCCGAACCGCCCCCGGTTTCAAGCGTGGCTTACAGGTATGACATTCGGTGAGGCGCGAGGGGCGCGAAGCGCGTTCGGCGGCAGCAAGCGGAACGGCCCGACGGGAGATCCCGTCGGGCCGTTCCGATGTTCGGCGGCAGCGCTGCGGCTAGCGGCCGCGGAGCATCGCGCGGCGGGCCGCACGGCCCTGGTTGACGCTGGTCGGGATGGGGCCCTTGGGGATGGCCATGCCGATGCCGAGGGCGTCGAGGCGCTTGGCGATGTGGTTGGCGTCCTTGGAGTCGATGTTCTTCGGGAGCTTCATGAGGCGCTTGCGGACCTCGGTCACCGAGAAGTCGTCGCCCGCGGCCTCGCCGACGAGGAACGTGTACACCGGCGTGGAGCCGACGACCCGCGAGATGCGCTTCTTCTCCTGGCCGAGGAGCTTGCGGGTCTTCGGCCCGCCCTCGCCCAGGAGCACCACGCCGGCCTTGCCGACCGCGCGGTGCACCATCTGGGTCTCCGAGAGGGCCGCGACGCCGGGCGTCACGGTCCAGCCGCGGATGCCGTCGATGAGCGCGTACGCCGCGCCCGGCTTGCCCACGGCCTCCGCGTTGACGACCTTGCTCGTGCGCATGTTCAGCACGATCAGGCCCGCCAGGAGCGCCACGAACAGGGCCGAGATGTACCACAGCAGCGAGAACCGCGCGAACACGACCAGCGCGGTCACGATGACGAACGGCAGCAGGATCGCGGCGGCCTCCAACGGCAGGAACAGCTTGTCCCGCTGGTTGGTGAACTTGATCGCCATCCCGATCGTCTTCAGGCGCGACCCGAACGTCTCTTTTTCCTGCTGCTTTGCCATGGACTCGATTCTACCGGCGTGTTACGCGAGCACTTCGCTGTGGGCTTCACTGCGAGCTTCGATCGCCTGTCGGTACAGGCGCCCGGCCCGGTACGAGGACCGCACCAGCGGGCCGCTCATGACGCCCGCGAAGCCGATCTCCTCGGCCTCGGCCGACAGCTCCACGAACTCCTCGGGCTTGACCCAGCGGTCCACCGGGTGGTGGCGCTTCGTCGGGCGCAGGTACTGCGTGATCGTGATGAGCTCGCACCCGGCCGCGTGCAGGTCCTTCAGGGCCTGCGAGATCTCCTCGCGGGTCTCGCCCATGCCGAGGATCAGGTTCGACTTCGTGACCAGGCCGGCCGCGCGGGCCTGCGTGATCACGTCGAGCGACCGCTCGTAGCGGAACGCGGGACGGATGCGCTTGAAGATCCGCGGCACGGTCTCCACGTTGTGCGCGAGCACCTCCGGACGCGAGGAGAACACCTCCGCGAGCTGGTCGGGCTCGGCGTTGAAGTCGGGGATGAGCAGCTCGACGCCGCACCCGGGGATCGCCGCGTGGATCTGGCGGACGGTCTCGGCGTAGAGCCACGCCCCGCCGTCGTCCAGGTCGTCGCGGGCCACGCCCGTGACCGTGGCGTACTTCAGGCCCATCGTCTTGACCGACTCGGCGACCTTCATCGGCTCCAGGCGGTCGAGCGGGCCGGGCTTGCCGGTGTCGATCTGGCAGAAGTCGCAGCGCCGCGTGCACTGGGAGCCGCCGATGAGGAACGTCGCCTCGCGGTCCTCCCAGCACTCGTAGATGTTGGGGCACCCGGCCTCCTGGCACACCGTGTGCAGCCCCTCGCTCTTGACGAGGCCCCGCAGCTCGGTGTACTCGGGTCCGGTCTTGGCCTTGACCTTGATCCAGGAGGGTTTCTTCTCGATCGGGGTCTGGGCGTTGCGCACTTCGAGGCGCAGCATCCGGCGTCCTTCAGGCTGTACGGAAGTCACCGCCCCAGCCTACGCCGCGACACCGCGCACCGGCAGGTGTCGCTCGGCACAGCGGCCCGCCGCGTCAAACGTAGGATGACGTCGCCGCTGGTGTAATCGACGCGGCACCGCCGGGGCGCACACCATGAGGGGACAGCAGTGGAACTCATTCACCAGGGCAAGGTCCGCGACGTCTACGCCGACCGCGGCGACCTGATCCTCGTCGCCTCCAACCGCGTCTCCGTCTACGACGTCATCCTCCCCACCGAGATCCCCGGCAAGGGCGCCCTCCTCACCGCCCTGAGCCTGTGGTGGTTCGAGCGCCTCGCCGACATCGTCCCCAACCACGTGGTCTCCGCCGACGACGTGCCCGCCGAGTTCGCCGGGCGCGCCGTCCGCGTCAAGCGCCTCGACATGGTCAAGGTCGAAGCGGTCGTCCGCGGCTACCTCACCGGGTCCGTCCTCAACGACTACCGCGCGACCGGCACCGTCAACGGCGTCGCCCTCCCCGCGGGCCTCGAAGACGGCTCGAAGCTCCCCGAGCCCGTCTACACCCCGACCACCAAGGCCGACGTCGGCGAGCACGATGCGCCCGAGACGTACGAGCAGACCGCCGCCCGCCTCGGCCCCGACCTCGCCGCCCGCGTCCGCGACCTCACCCTCGACGTGTACCGCCGCGGCGCCGAGATCGCCCTCGGCAAGGGCATCATCATCGCCGACACGAAACTGGAGTTCGGCCTCGACGAGGACGGCGTCCTGACCCTCGCCGACGAGGTCCTCACCTCCGACTCCTCCCGCTTCTGGGACGCGAAGGGCTGGAAGCCCGGCCAGACGCAGCCGTCCTTCGACAAGCAGTTCGTGCGCGACTGGGCCCGGTCCACCGGCTGGAAGCCCGACGACGCCGAGGCCCCCGAGATCCCCGCCGACATCGTCGAGGCCACCCGCGCGCGGTACATCGAGGCGTACGAGCTGCTCACCGGCCGGCGCTGGCAGTGACACGAACGTGAGAGGGGCGGGCGCCCACTAGCGCCCGCCCCCTTTTCCCTACGACCTGAACAAACCCTCGCCGACGAAGCCGCCGTCAGACGCGCCCGGCGGCACCGCGTACACGCCCGAGCCCTCCGCGGTGATGAACTCCGTGAGCCGGTCCCCGGCCGCCATCTTCTCCTGCGCGTCGATGAACACCTGCGGGTCGGCCTGGAACGACACGAACAGCAGGCCCGCGTCGTACGGGTGCTCGGCGTGCATGTGGCCGTCGAGGTGCCCGTCGTCGGCCGCGTCGGAGCTGACGTCGCCCTGGGTCAGGAACCCGTAGTCGTAGTTGAAGCCGCGCCGCACCATCGCCGCGTCGTGGACGACCGCCACATGCGCATCGGCCGGGACCGCGGGCAGGCCCGAGGCGTCCAGGACCTCGAAGTCCGGGTGGTCGAACTCGCCGCCGCCGCTCAGCGGCGCCCCCGAGTCCCGGTCCCGCCCGAACGTCAGGTTCTGGTCCTCCGCCGACAGCGCCGACCAGTCCGGCAGGCGCATCCGGATCTTGCGGAACACCTGGTACGTGCCGCCCTCGAACCACGACGGCTCCGAATCGACCGCCCACACCCGCTCGTCGAAGAGCGCGCCGCCCGCCTCCGGGTTCGCGCTGCCGTCCTTGAACCCCATGAGGTTCCGCGGCGTGCCGCCCGACGGCGCCGACGAGAACCCCTGCTGCACCCACAGGAGCGTCCCCAGGCCGACCGCGCGCTTGCGCAGCTCCAGGAACGCGCCCGACACCACCTGCTGGTCGTCGCCGCAGATCTGGAGCAGCAGGTCCCCGCCCGACCACGCCGGATTCAGCTTGTCGCCGTCGAACTCGGGCAGCTCCGCGAGCTTCGAGGGCCGCGCCGCCTCCAGGCCCGCTTTCGCGAACGCCGCCGGGCCGATCCCGAACGTCACCGTCAAACGCGCCGGATCCAGGCCAGCGGCGACCGCCTCCGCGTCGAACTGGTCCGGGCCGTCGACCGCGGCCTTCGGCGGGGCCTCGCCCGCCGCCAGCGCCGCGGCCGTCGCCGACCAGTCCCGAAGCAGCGCTTCGAGGTTCGCCGCGACCGCGGCCGCATCGAGCGCCTCGCCCGAGGCGAGGTCCGTCGCGGCCAGATCGAACGCCGCGAACAGCGCGTGCGCCTGCGCCGGGGTCGCGATCCCCGCCTGCCGCTCCCCGAAGAACGGCTCCACGGCCGATGCCTCGTGCTCGTGCCCGGCCTCGCCGTCGTCGTGGCTCCCGGACCCGAGCGCCTTCCCGACGCCCGCGCCGACCGCGGCCGCGAGGGTCGCCGTCGCCAGGGCCGTCCGCCGCGTCACCGACGGCTCGTCGTCGCCGTCCGCGGGCGGACGCTCGGCCCGCTTCCACAGCCCGACCGCGACATCCGCGATCACGAAGACCGCCAACGAGATCCCCAGCAGCGGGAAGAACCACCCGACGCCCGCCGCGACCGCGACGACCACCGCGATGAGCGGCCACGGCAGCCGCCGCAGGCCCCCGCGCGGGTACGGGCGGCCGACGAGCGCGCCGCGCGGGCGCCGCTGCCACCACATCCGGTAGCCCCACACGATTATGCACACCAGCGCGATCATCGCCGCCGCGAGCAGGATCTGGTTCGCCAGGCCGAACAGGAGGCCCATGTGGAGCGCGATCGCGACGTTCGTCGCCTGCGCCATCACCGGCCAGTCCGCGAACCGCAGCTCCTCCGTCACTTCCGGTGCGCCCGAAGCGGTGTCGACCACGACCTGGTCCTGCTGCAACGGCAGCGACCGCTGCTGGCCCGTCACCAGGTACTCCGAGCCCGACCCGGACGGCAGCGCGATCTGCACCGGCCCGGACATGCCCGCATCGAGCGCCGCAGCATAGACGCCGTCGAGGAGCGTCACCGCGAACACCGACGACCCGGAGGAACCCGAATGCTGGTGCTCCGCATGCGCATCAGAGCCGCCCTCGGCCACGGTGAGCGACGGCGTCGTCCAGTCCAGCGCCTCCCGCAGCTGTGAGACGTTCTCACCGGCGTACCGCGACCACGTCAGGCCCGTCACCGACAGGAACAGCAGCACGATCACGAGCCACAGGCCCACCGGGCCGTGCCACGCGAGCGTCCGCCCGCGGCCCCGGCCCTCCGGCTTCGGCCGCCAGAAACCGCCGTTCCTCCGTTTGCGGGCGATCCACAGGACCAGCCCGCCCAGCGCCACGACCCACAGCCACGACGCCGCCAGCTCCGAGTACAGCCGCCCCGGCTCGCCCAGGTGCAGGCTCCGGTGCAGGGTCGAGATCCACTCGCGCACCGGCCCGGCCTGCGACGAACCGTACGTCGTCGAGTCCCCGAGCACCTCCCCGGTGTACGGGTCCACGTAGACGATCGCGACCGCGCCGGACTCGCGGACCGCGCCGTCGTCGACGAGCACTCCCGTCGAGTCCCCGGCCTCCGCGGGCGGCCGCACCGCCGTCACCGTCCAGTCGGGATGCGCGGCCGAGACGGCCGCGACCTGGTCCGCGAGCGTCAACGGCTCGCCGCCGGGATCGACGGTCTTCAGATCTTGGTAGAGGTAGTCCTCCAACGGGTACGAGAGCGCGTACGCCAGCCCCGTCAGGGCCGACACGAGCAGGAACGGGGCGATCAATATGCCGGCGTAGAAATGCAGCCGGAGCAGCAGCTGCCGCAGGGCAGCCGGAATTCTGGACATGGTTCGCTTTCTGAGCGGCCCGGAGCGCACGCTGCGCCCAGGGCAGGGGGAAGCGCCGAACGGCGCTCGGGGACAACGGGAATCAGAAAGCGAACCGCGGCGGACCCCGCCGCGAGATGGCCGCCGCAGCGACCGGGGCCGGACGCGGCGTCCGCGTCCGCGGCGTGAACCACCGCGGCCGCACCGCGACCGGGGATTCGGCGGACGCCACGCGCACCAGGCGCGCGGCGAACAGCGTCAGCAGGTCGAGCAGCGCCGCCGTCGCGGCTTCACCGCGCGCGAGCCACGACGCCTGCGCCAGGGCCGCGGCGACGTGGACCAGCCACATCGACACGCCCGAGCCGTGCACGTGCGCCGTCTCGACCGCCCCGGCCTGGAACAGCTCGTGCAGGCCCCACTGGGCCGCGAGGCACAGCGGCGCGAGGACGAGGAAGCCGCGCTGGCGGCCTCCGGCGGCGTACGCGGCGGCGAAGACCAGCGCGAACGCGGCGGCCGACTGGAGCGGGCCGGGCGCGTGCCCGCCGCTCCACAGGTGCAGCAGGAGCGACGCCGAGCCGGAGACCGCTGCGAACACGGCGGCCCGCAGCGCTCGGATCGGAGTCCAGCTCATCTGCACGGCCGTATTGTGTCACGGGCCCGGACGCGCGGACGCCCCCGCGTCGGCCATCCGACACAGGGGCGTCTCTGCGGTCCGAGGATCAGGACCGCTTGCGGCCGTAGGTGAGGCGCCGCAGGAGCACCTCGAACGGCCCGCGCATCCCGGCCTTGTCCATGAGCACCGCGATGAGCACGGTGGCCGCCCAGGTGCCGAACGCGACCCCGAACGCCCCCAGGTACCCGAGGTCCTCGCCGAGGCCGATGCCCCATGCGGTGAGCAGCGGCGCCATGATGAACGACTGGAGCAGGTAGCTGGTGAGCGACCGCTCGCCGACCGCGGCGAGCGCCCCGGGGACGCCCTTGCGGCCGTAGTCGCGGAGCTTGTGCGCCAGGAGCGCGAACCCGCAGATGTAGCCGAGCCCGGCGTACATCCCGCCGAGGAGCTCCAGGTACACCGCCGCGCGCCACAGCGAGGTCGACGGCTCCCAGGCGCCGATCGCGATGAGCGCCACGGGGAGCGCGCTGAGGGCGCCCGTCGCCGCGCCGGTGAGGAACACCGTCTTCAGGCGCTTCAGGTGCTCCTCGGGGTGATTGAGCCAGCCCTTGCGCTGGAGCATCATGCCCGCGATGACGAGCGGGAAGAACGACCCGGTGACCACGATCGCGAGGGAGCCGAACGGCGAGGCGATCGCCCCGACCATCATCTGCTCCAGGTACGGGTGCAGCGAGGCGTCGCCGGGCTCGCCGCCCGCGCCGCCGGTGAAGAAGAACGCCATGATCGGGTTGCCGATGAGCACGACGTACGCGATGGAGCCCCACAGCCACTTCTTGAGCCCCTTGTCGGAGAGGTGCACCCAGAACAGTGCGATGAGGCCCATGACGCCGTAGGGGGCGAGGATGTCGCCCATGAACAGGAACGTCGCGTGCAGGAAGCCGAACGCGACGAGCCACCACGAGCGGCGGCGCAGGATCTTGCGGACTCCCTTGGGCTCCATGCCGCGCGCGAACATGCGCGAGGCCATGACGGCGATGCCGAAGCCGTAGAGGATCGCGAACATCGGGCGCGAGCGGTCGGCGATGAACAACTGCTCGACGAACAGCGCGATGTGGTCGGCGGCCGACTGGCCGGTGTTGTGGCCGTACTGGTCGACGCCCATGCCCCACAGGTGGATCGGGACGTTCGCGAGGGCGATGAACAGCAGCATGCCGCCGCGGGCGATGTCGGGCGCGAGCGACCGCTCGGCCTTGGTGATGGGCGCGGGCGGCCCGGCCTTGGGCGGATCGGCGGTCGCGTAGGGGGTGGCGGTCACGGTCGCTCCTTCAGGATCGGACGGACGGGTTTCCTGGTCTCCTCGCCGCGGTGGGGTCCGCGCCTGCTCAGTCTAGGAAAATCGTGTCCTTTTGACGGTAGTGCCAGCCCCCGTCCCCCGCTCCCGCCTGCGGTACCGTTCCTCCTCGTTCTGAGGAAGGATCGCGTTCGAGGAGCGTCGTACCTCGGTAGTATTTTTGACCCAGGGGACCCTCTTCATGTCCGGTTTGTGTTAGACGCTCCGCGACACTCCGAGACGCTCCCGAAATCGTGGACACGCAGCAGGGCCCCGCCGCTTTCGCGACGGGGCCCTGCTGTTCGCTTGCGTCCCTTAGGACTTCGTGCTGCGCCTCTGGTTCACTCCGCCTACGGCTTCGTGCTGCGCCTCTAGTTCACTCCGCCTACGGCTTCGTGAACAGGAGCGCGGCGTTGTGGCCGCCGAAGCCGAATGCCGTGTTGAGCGCGGCCTTCAGCTCCACCTTGCGGGCCTCGTTCGCGGCGACGTCGAGGTCCAGGGCCGGGTCGGGGTTCTCCAGGTTGATCGTCGGGGGGATGACGCCCTCGGTGATCGCCAGGATGGCCGCGATGGACTCGACCGCGCCCGCGCCGCCGAGCAGGTGCCCGGTCATCGACTTGGTCGCGGTGAGCACCACGTGGTCGCCGACCTCGCGCTTGATGCCCTTGACCTCCGCCATGTCGCCGACGGGCGTCGACGTGGCGTGCGCGTTGACGTGGCCGATCTCCTTCGGGTCGATGCCGGCCTGCTTGATCGCCGCGCGCATCGCCCGGCCCCCGCCCCGGCACTCCGGGTCGGGCTGGACGATGTCGTAGCCGTCGGAGGTCAGGCCGGAGCCCGCGACGACCGCGTAGATCTTCGCCCCGCGGGCCTCGGCGTGGTCGCGGCGCTCCAGGACCAGCGCGCCCGCGCCCTCGCCCATGACGAACCCGTCGCGGTCGCGGTCCCAGGGCCGGGAGGCGTGCTCGGGGTCGTCGTTGCGGGTCGACATGGCCTTCATCGAGGAGAACCCGGCCATCGGCAGGCCGCCGATGACCGCTTCGGCGCCGCCCGCGACGACCGCGTCGGCGCGGCCGGCGCGGATCATGTCGGCGGCCCAGGAGATCGCCTCGGCGGAGGTGGCGCACGCGCTGGTGGGGGCGTGCACGCCTGCCTTGGCGCCGAACTCCAGGCCGACGACCGCGGCGGGCCCGTTGGGCATGAGCATGGGCACGGTGAACGGGGAGACCTTCCGCGCGCCGCTCTCCTCCAGGATGTCGTCCTGGGCGAGGAGGGTGAGCGCGCCGCCGATCCCGGAGCCGAAGACGACCCCGAGCCGTTCCTTGTCGAGGTCGTCGGTCAGCCCCGCGTCGTCCCACGCCTGCTGAGCCGCGACGAGCGCGATCTGCTCGGAGCGGTCGAGCCGGCGCAGCCGGACCCGAGGCAGGACCTCGGACGGCTCCACCGCCAGCTCGGCGGCGATCCGGCACGGGAGTTCCTGCGCCCACTCGTGCTGGAGCAGGTGCACGCCGGAGCGACCGGCGACGAGTGCCTCCCAGGTCGACGCCACGTCCCCGCCGAGGGGAGTGGTCGCGCCGAGCCCGGTCACGACTACCTCAGTCACATTAACCCTTCTCGATGTAGGAGACGGCGTCGCCGACGGTCTTCAGGTTGGCGACCTCGTCGTCGGGGATCTTCACGCCGAACTTCTCTTCAGCGGCCACGACGACCTCGACCATGGCGAGCGAGTCGACGTCAAGGTCGTCGGTGAAGGACTTGCCGTCGGCGACATCGTCGGGGTTGACGCCCGCGACCTCTTCGAGAATGTCCGACAGGCCTTCGCGGATCTCGTCACGAGACAGAGCCATGAGTTAATTTCCTCTCGATAGTTACGGGCAGCGGATGACCTGCCCGGCGTAGGTGAGCCCGCCGCCGAATCCGAACAGGAGGATCGGGGCGCCGGAGGCCACCTTGCCACTTTGTACCAACTTCGACAGCGCCAGCGGCACCGACGCCGCGGAGGTGTTGCCGGAGTAGACGATGTCCTCGGCGACGACGCAGTCGTCGCTGAAGTCCAGCCGCTTGGCGATGCCCTGGATGATCCGCAGGTTCGCCTGGTGCGGCACGAAGGCCGCGAGCTCGGAGATCTTCACGTCGGCCCGCTCGGCGACCTTCTCGATGAGCGGCGCGAGCTGGGTGGTGGCCCAGCGGAAGACGGTCTGCCCGGCCTGCTTGATGAACGGGACGTCCTCCTCGATGCGGATGACGTCGCTCATCGACGGCTCCGAGCCCCACACGACCGGGCTGATCGCCAGCGCCGGGTCGTCGGTGCCCTCGACCACGACCGCGCCCGCGCCGTCGCCGAACAGGACGCACGAGGTGCGGTCCTCCCAGTCGGTGACCGCGGTGAGCTTCTCGGCGCCGATGACGATGGCGCGGGTGGCGCTGCCGGTGCGGATCGCCATGTCGGCCTGGGCGAGCGCGTACTCGAAGCCGGAGCAGGCGGTGTTGACGTCGATCGCCGCGGGGGCGCCGATGCCGAGCGCGTCGGAGACGCGGCAGGCGGTGTTGGGGCAGACGTCCTTGGCGGAGACCGTGGCGACGATGACCATGTCGATGTCGGCGGCGGTGAGGCCGGCGTTCTCCAGGGCCTGCCGGGCGGCGTGGATCGCCATGTCGGCGACCTTCTCGTCGTCGGCGGCGATGCGGCGCTCCTTGATGCCGACGCGCGAGACGATCCACTCATCGTTGGTGTCGACGATCTTGGCGAGGTCCTCGTTGGTGAGGATCTTCTCGGGCTGGTAGTGCCCGACGCTGACGACGCGTGTTCCGTTGACGCTCACTCGGCTCCTTCGTTCCCTGCGAGGGCGGCGGCGGCCGCGAGGTCTGCGGGGGTGTTGACGTTGAGTCGTTCCACGCCCGTGAGCGCCCGCTTGGCCAGCCCGGTGAGCGTGCCCGCCGGCGGCAGTTCCACGACCGCCGTGACGCCCAGTTCTCCAAGCGTACTCATGCAGGCGTCCCATCGGACGGGTGAGGTGACCTGGGCCACCAGTTGCTGCAAGGCGGCGGCGCCGGAGGTCACGGGCCTGCCGTCGCGGTTCGACAGGAGGGTGCGGACCGGGTCGGCGGTGGGGATCTCGGCGGCGAGCGCTTCGAGGGCCTCCTGCGCGGGCGCCATGTGCGGGGTGTGGAACGCCCCGGCGACCTTGAGGGCGATGACCCGGGCCTTCTCGGGCGGGCTCGCGGTGAGCTTCTCGATGGCGGCGACGGGGCCGGCGGCGACGATCTGCCCGGCGCCGTTGCGGTTCGCGGGCCAGGCGCCCGCGGCCTCGATGCGGTCGAGGACTTCCTCCTCGACGCCGCCGAGGACGGCGGCCATGGTGGTCGGCTCGATGCTGCACGCGGCGGCCATCTCGCGGCCGCGGACGGCGGCGAGGCGGACGGCGGCCTCGGGGGTGAGGACCCCGGCGATGGCGAGCGCGGTGAGCTCGCCGACGGAGTGCCCGGCGACGGCGTCGAACACGTCGAGCGGGAGGGATTCGGCGGCGATCAGTCCGGCGGCGACCAGCAGCGGCTGCGTGTTGGCGGTGTCGGTGATCTCGGCCTGGTCGGCCTCGGTGCCGAGGCGCACGAGGTCGAGGCCGATGAGGTCCGACCAGTCGCGGAGCTTCGCCGCGGCGGCGGGGTCGGCCTCGATCCACGGTGTCAGGAACCCGGGCTTCTGGGAGCCCTGCCCAGGGGCGAGAATGGCAAGCACACTAGAACTTTCGCATCGGCGGCATGGGATCCGGGAGCACTCAGAGGACTGAAAGCCCGGTCGGTTCTTGTAGGGAATCTACAACACTCGTTGTCAACTGCGAGGACGCCGGGTCGCCGGGGAGTTCTCCAGGCGGCCTATGGTCAACCCCACACGGAGCACGAACGCCTCATGCGGATCGGTGGGGGAGAAACCGGTCACCTCCTGGATGCGGCGGAGGCGGTACCGGACGGTGTTCGGGTGCACGTACAGCTCGCGCGCGGTGCCTTCGAGGACGCCGCCGGAGGAGATGAACGCGTCCATGGTCTCCAGCAGCTCGCCCCCGGCGCGGCGCAGCGTCATGAACACGCCTTCGCGCAGGCCCCGGCGGGCGGCCTCGTCCCCGGCGATGGCCCGCTCGGGGAGCAGCTGGGTCGCGGTGACGGGGCGGGGCGCGTCGGGCCAGGCGGGGGCGGCGCGGTGCCCGGCGACGGCCGCGAGCGCCGACGCGGACGCGTCGGCGAGGCCGGTCACGGTGGGGCCCACGACGATCGGGCCCTCGCCGAACTGCCCGGTGAGCTTCTCGACGATCTCGACGGGTTCGGCGACGCCGCCGAGGAGGAGCACGAGGCGGGCGCCGTGGACGCCCGCGAGGATGTCGAGCCCGAGCCGCCGGGCGGCCCGCTGCACCGAGTGGAGGACGAGCGTGGCCTCGCCGCCGGGGGTGGCGCCGCAGACGACGGTGATCGTCTGGGTCTCGGACCAGCCGAGCGCGGCGGCGCGGCTGATGAGCTCGTCGGGGTTGTCGCCGCGCAGGAGCGCGTCGACGAGCATCGCCTGGAGGCGGGCGTCCCACGCGCCGCGGGTCTCGGCGGCGCGGGCGTACACGCGGGCGGCCGCGAACGCGATCTCGCGGCTGAAGCGCAGCACCGACTCGCGCAGCTGGTCGTCCTCGCCGTCGGCGGCGAGCTGGGGGACCTGCTCTTCGACGACGTCGATGACGACCTGGATGAGGGCGACGGTGTGCTGGAGGGAGATGGCGCGCGCGAGTTCGAGCGGCGCGGCCTCGAACACCATGTCGGAGGTGCCGAGGTCGTCGCCGGAGGAGCGCAGCCACTCCAGGAACTGACGGACGCCGGCCTGGGCCACCAGGGTCACCATCGAGCGCTGCTCGGCGGGGAGGTCGCGGAACCAGGGGAGGCGTTCGTCCATCCGGGTGAGCGACTGGGTCGTCAGCGCCGACGAGGAGCGTTCGATGTTCTGAATGGTCGTGGCCAGGTCCATGCCCTATAGCCTGCCAGACGTGGCGCGCGCCGCGCACCGACGTCGGACGGAATACCACCGGCGCCACTACTGTTGCCCGGGAGAGGACGAAATCACCCGAGACAGAGAGGCGGTCCTATGGCCACCGTTGAACTGACCAAGGACAACTTCGAGGAGACCGTCACCGGCAACGGCATCGTGCTGGTCGACTGGTGGGCCGACTGGTGCGGGCCGTGCAAGATGTTCGCTCCGACCTTCGAGGCGTCCAGCGAGCAGCACCCCGACGTCGTCTTCGGGAAGATCGACACCGAGGACCAGCAGCAGCTGTCCGCCGAGGCCGGGATCCAGTCGATCCCCACCCTCATGGCGTTCCGCGACGGCATCCTCCTCTACAGCCAGCCGGGCGCGCTGCCGCCGGCCGCGCTGGAGGAGATCATCGGCAAGGTCAAGGAGCTCGACATGGACGCCGTCCGCGCCGAGATCGAGAAGGAGGAGGCCGAGGAGGCCTAATCCCGGAGACCGATTGAGGGCGAGCGCGTTTCGGACGCGCTCGCCCTCTTTTGTCCGTCCATTTTGCGTGCTACGTTGAGCTTCGGTTGGGGACAGCAGCAGGGTCACCTCCCGAGGAGGCACGCAGTGCCGGCCGACACCACCCCCGATACCCGCCCCCTGCTCGGCGCCGCGGCGCGCCGGGCCCTCACCGCGAGCCACGTCGTCCTCTCGGTCGTCTGGCTCGCCTACATGGCGTTCGTGCTCGCCCTCTGCGTCTGGGTCCTCCTCTCCCCAGCGCCCGGCACCGCCGACGCGGCCTGGGCCGTCGCCGGGATGTTCAACGGCCTCGGCACCGGCGCGATCAGCTTCGCCGTCCTCGGCACCGGCCTCGTCCTCGCCGCCTCCGGCGGGCTCCTGCGCCACTGGTGGACGACTGCGAAGCTCGCCGCCGCGGTCGGCGTCATCGCCGGGGGCCTCGCGGTCCTGCGGCCCAGCCTCACCGCCCTCGCCGCCGGGGCCGGGACCGGCGCGGACCAGGCGGCCCTGACCGCCGGGACCGCCCTCGGGACGATCAGTCTGGGCTTCGCCGTCGCCGTCTCCTACCTGCGCCCCTGGGGCCGCATCGGGCGGCTGCGCGCCGAACAGCCCGTCGCGGACGGCCGCATCGGGGTGCGCGTGCGCCGCGTCGTCCCCGTCGCCGCGAAGGTCCACGCCATCGAGCTCGTCGGCCTCACCGGCCGCCTCCTCCCGCCGTTCGAGCCCGGCGCCCACCTGGAGGTCGAACTCCCCTCCGGGACCGTCCGCCACTACTCGCTGTGCTCCTACGCCGGAGACCGCCTCCTCTACCGGATCGCGGTCCTGCGCGAGGACGCCGGGCGCGGCGGCTCCCGCGAGGCCCACCGCCTCCGCGAAGGCGACCGCATCCGGATCTCCCCGCCCCGCAACCAGTTCCCGCTCGGCCTCCACTCCGGGTACCTGTTCATCGCCGGAGGCATCGGCATCACTCCGATCATGCCGATGATCCTCCAGGTCGAGCGCTCGCGGCTCCCGTGGCGCCTGGTCTACACCGGCCGCGACCGCTCCACGATGGCCTTCGCCGACCAGCTCGCCACCACCTGGCCCGGCAACGTCGTCCTCTACCCGACCACCAAGTACGGGCGCCCCGACTACGTCGCCGAACTCGCCGGACTCCCCGCCACCACCGGCGTGTACGCGTGCGGGCCCGTCCCTTTGATGGACGCCCTCGCCGACACCGTCCGCCGCGTTGCCCCGCAGCTGGAGCTGCACACCGAGAAGTTCGCCGCCCCCGCCGGGCCCGCCCCGTTCCCGCTGTTCGCCAAGCGCAGCGGCGTCGAGATCACCGTCGGGACGGACCGGACCGCGCTCGCCGCGCTCGTCGGCGCGGGCGTCGAGGTCCCCTCCAGCTGCGAGAACGGCGTGTGCGGCACGTGCCGCCTCCGCGTCGTCGAGGGCAGCCCCGAACACCCCGGGCGCGTCCCCGGCGCGCTGGCGCCCGACGGGGCGGTCCTGTTCTACCCCTGCGTCGGCCGCGCCCGCGGCAGGCTCGTGGTGGACGCCTAGCCGACGCATGACGAAGGGCCGCAGGCGATCCGCCTGCGGCCCTTCCGATGCCATTGCGGCTTAGGAGTCGCCGCCCGCCTCGCCGGCCTCGGCGGCCGTCGGGTCGGTGATCTGGTACTTCGCCGCCGCCTGCGCCGCGAGCTCCGGCTTGACCTCGCCGCGGGCGGCGAGCTGCTGGAGGGCCGCGACGGCCACGGACTCGGCGTCCACGTTGAAGTGGCGGCGCAGCGCCCCGCGGGTGTCGGAGTGGCCGAAGCCGTCCGTGCCCAGCGAGGTGTAGTCGCCCGGCACCCACCGGCTGATGAGGTCCGGGACCGCCCGCTGGTAGTCGCTGACGGCCACGAACGGGCCGTCGGAGCCCGAGAGCTTCTCCGTCACGTACGGGACCTTCTTGTCGGCCTCCGGATGGCGCAGGTTGTGCCGCTCGGCCTCGATCGCGTCGCGGTTGAGCTCCGACCAGGACGTCACCGACCACACGTCGGCGGCCACGCCCCAGTCCTCGGCGAGGAGGTCGGCGGCCTTGCGGGCCCACGACATCGCCGAACCGGAGGTCAGCAGCTGTACTCGCGGCCCCTGCACGTCCGAGGACGCGACCTTGTGGATGCCGCGGAGGATGCCCTCCACGTCCACGTCCTCGGGCTCGGCGGGCTGCACGATCGGTTCGTTGTACACCGTCAGGTAGTAGAAGACGTGCTCGCCGTCGGCGTACATGCGCTTCAGGCCGTCCTGCATGATGTGCCCGATCTCGTACCCGTACGACGGGTCGTACGAGACGACCGCAGGGTTCGTGTGGGCGATGAGCAGCGAGTGCCCGTCCTCGTGCTGGAGGCCCTCGCCGTTGAGCGTGGTCCGCCCGGCCGTGGCGCCGATGAGGAACCCGTTCGCGAGCTGGTCCGAGGCGGCCCAGATCGCGTCGGCGGTCCGCTGGAACCCGAACATCGAGTAGAAGATGTAGAACGGGATCATCGGCTCGCCGAGGGTGTCCCCGGAGGTGCCCGCCGCGGTGAACGCCGCGACCGAACCGGCCTCGTTGATGCCCACGTGCAGGAGCTGGCCCTGCTCGGACTCCTTGTAGGACAGGAACAGGTCCCGGTCCACCGACAGGTACTGCTGCCCGTGCGGGGAGTAGATCTTCGCCGTCGGGAACATCGCGTCCATGCCGAACGTGCGGGCCTCGTCGGGGATGATCGGGACCCAGCGCTTGCCGGTCTCCTTGTCCCGCATGAGGTCCTTGAGCAGGCGCACCAGCGCCATCGTCGTGGCGGCCTTCTGCTTGCCCGAGCCGCGCTTCGCGGACTTGTACGCGTCCTCGCCGGGGAGCGAGAGCGGGATGACCGTGTTGCGGCGCGAGGGGATCGACCCGCCGAGCGCGCGGCGGCGCTCCTGGAGGTACTCGTGCTCGGCCGAGCCCTCCTCCGGCTTGATGTACGGCGGCAGGTACGGGCTCGCTTCGAGCTGCTCGTCGGTGACCGGCATCTCCAGGGCGTCGCGGAAGCCCTTGAGGTCGTCGAGCGAGAGCTTCTTCATCTGGTGGGTCGCGTTGCGGCCCTCGAAGGTCGAGCCGAGCTTGTAGCCCTTGACGGTGTGCGCGAGGATCACCGTCGGCTGGCCCTCGTGCTCCATCGCGGCCTTGTACGCGGCGTAGATCTTCCGGTCGTCGTGGCCGCCGCGGCGCAGGTCCCAGATCTCGTCGTCGGTCATCGGCTGCGCCATCGCCTTCGTGCGCGTGTCGCGCCCGAAGAAGTGCTCGCGGATGAACGCGCCGGACTCGGCCTTGAACGTCTGGAAGTCGCCGTCGGGCGTGGTGTTCATGAGGTTCACCAGCGCGCCGTCGTGGTCGGCCGCCAGCAGCGGGTCCCACTCGCGGCCCCACATCACCTTGATGACGTTCCAGCCGGCGCCGCGGAAGTACGACTCCAGCTCCTGCACGATCTTGCCGTTGCCGCGCACCGGGCCGTCGAGGCGCTGGAGGTTGCAGTTGACGACGAACGTGAGGTTGTCGAGCTCGGCGCCCGCCGCGAACTGGAGCGCGCCGCGGGACTCGACCTCGTCCATCTCGCCGTCGCCGAGGAACGCCCACACCTGCTGCTGCTTGGTGTCCTTGATGCCGCGGTCGTCCATGTAGCGGTTGAACAGCGCCTGGTAGATCGCGTTGATCGGGCCCAGGCCCATCGACACGGTCGGGAACTGCCAGTAGTCGGGGATGAGGCGGGGGTGCGGGTAGGAGGGCAGGCCGCCCTGCGGGCGCGACACCTCCTGGCGGAAGCCGTCGAGGTCGTCCTCGGTCAGGCGTCCCTCCACGAAGGACCGGGCGTACATGCCGGGGGAGGCGTGGCCCTGGAAGAAGATCTGGTCGCCGCCGCCCGCGTGGCCGCGGCCGCGGAAGAAGTGGTTGTAGCCGACCTCGTACAGGTTCGCGGCGGAAGCGTACGTCGAGATGTGGCCGCCGACGCCGATGCCGGGACGCTGCGCGCGGTGGACGGTCATCGCCGCGTTCCAGCGCACGAACGCGCGGATGCGGTGCTCGACGGCCTCGTCGCCGGGGTAGTGCGGCTCGGCCTCCACAGGGATGGTGTTCACATAGTCGGTGCTCGTCGACGCCGGGACGCCGATCTGGCGCTTGCGGGCGTGTTCGAGCAGCCGCTGCATGACGTAGCGGGCACGGGTGCGCCCGCCGGCGTCGAGGAGGCCGTCGAGGGATTCCAGCCACTCGCTGGTCTCCCCGGGGTCAGTGTCCGGTACTTGGGTCGGCAATCCGTCACTGATGGGCGGCCGGTTCTGTTCCGTGGTCACGGGCGATCCCTCGTTCTAAGACTGCGGCTTTGCAGGGTTTCTTCAGGCAGCAGAGTGTCGTCGTTCGCTACCATCTTCCCCCGAATCTACCGCGACGCTCGGCCGCCCACCCGGGTTGATGCGACGGTGCCCACACTCTGCGCACGCGCAGGCCCCGGACGTGCGACCGTTTGCCGAGGAAGGTTCGCGAACGGGCGCGCGAGTCGGCCATATGCCCCACCGAATATGCTCTACTCCATATGCTGTGGTTCACAGAGCGAGCGCTCTGGCAACCGACCTCTGGAGGGGACAAGGTGAACGCTTCGAGCAGCCCGGTGGACGTGTCGAGCGTGGTGCAGCGGCTGGGGCTCGACGGCGTCGAGGCGGTCATGGAGATCGGCTTCGACACCGACGTCGACGCCGCGCTGCGGACGGCCGTGATCGAGGCCGTCGGCGAACTCCTCGACGAGGACTCCGACGAGATCGTCGGCGCCGTCCTCCTGTGGTGCCGCGTCGAGGACGGCGACCTCGTCGACCTCCTCCTCGACGCCCGCGACCCCCTCGCCGACGACGGCGTGGTGTGGCTGCTGACCCCCAAGGCCGGGCGCCCCGGGCACATCGACCCCGCCGACATCGAGGAGTCCGCGGCGCTCGCGGGCCTGAAGTCCACCAAGACGCTCAACGCCTCCCCGGACTGGGTCGCGTCGCGGATGGTCGTCGCCCGCCGCTAACGTTCAGCGCGACAACACCCGCAGGCCCTCCCTCGCGAGGGCCCGTCGCAAGGAGCGCGCATGCCCATCGAACCCGGAACCGCGGCCCCCGCCTTCACCCTGAAGGACCAGAACAACCAGGAGGTCTCGCTCGCGGACTTCCACGGCCGGAAGCACGTCCTCCTCGTCTTCTACCCGTTCGCGTTCACCGGCGTGTGCGAGGGCGAGCTGTGCGGCATCCGCGACAACCTCGACGCCTACCAGTCCGACGACGTGCAGGTCCTCTCCGTCTCCGTCGACTCCCCGTTCGCGCACAAGGTGTGGGCGCAGCGCGAGGGCTTCGAGTTCCCGCTCCTGAGCGACTTCTGGCCCCACGGCGCCGTCGCCCAGGCCTACGGCGTCTTCAACGACGAGAAGGGCATGGCCAACCGCGGCACCTTCGTCATCGACAAGGACGGCGTCGTCCGCTTCTCGGAGATGAACATGCCCGGCGAGGCCCGCGACCAGTCCCTGTGGCAGAAGGCCCTCGCCGACCTCCAGGGCTAGCCGACGCGCGGGCGCACCGGTCCCGGTGCGCCCGTCAGCGGTCCACCGGAGCGTCGCCCCACGGGCTCAGGAAGACGTACGTGACCATCGGGTACTTCTCGCGCAGCCGCGCCTCGACGGCGCGGCTCGTCGCCTCGATGTGGGCGCCGTCGGCGCCGTCGCGGTAGTCGATGCGGGCCGCCACGAGGACCGAGGTCGGGCCGAGCTGGAGCGTCAGCAGCTCCTGCACGGCCGTGATCTCCTCGCCCGACTCCAGCTCTCGGCGCACGGCCTCGCGGAACCGCGGCGGGAGGCTGCGGCCGATGAGGAGCGAGAGGTTCGCGTGGCCCAGGAGCACCGCGACCACGAGCAGCAGCAGTCCGATGAGGACCGACGCGCCGCCGTCGTACCGCGGGTCGCCCGTGACCTCCGTGAGCGCGAGGCCGCCCGCGGCCAGCAGCAGGCCGATGAGCGCCGCGGCGTCCTCCAGGAACACCGCCTTCAGCGACGTGTCGGGCGTGTACTTCAGGAACCGGCGCGGTCGCACGTCCCACGCGGCCGACTCGCTGCGCAGCTGCACGATGGTGCGCCCGAACGAGACCGCCTCCAGCACGAACGAGATCGCCAGGACGATGTAGGACACCAGGAAGTCGGCCTCGCCGCCCGAGTTCATCGAGTGGAAGCCGTGGGTGATCGAGAACAGGCCGCCCGCGACGAACGTGAACGCCGCCGCGAGCGCCGCCCACATGTACGCGGTCGAGCCGTAGCCGAAGGGGTGCGCCTCGTCGGGCCGCTTGGCGCTGTTGCGCAGCGCGATGTACAGCATGATCTCGGTGACCGTGTCGGCCGCGGAGTGCGCGGCCTCCGAGACCATCGCCGCCGAGCCCGAGAGGATGCCGGCGACGAGCTTCGCGACGGCGATGGCGAGGTTCATCAGGCCCGCCACGAGGACGGTCAGGACGCTCTCGGACTTCACTGCGCTCGCATCGCTCACTCCGGAAGCCTATGCGAGGGAACGTCCCCGGCGGGCCCGGATCGGGCCCGCCGGGGACGTTCCGCTAGGCGTCCTCGTCGATGAAGCCCCACTCGCCGACGTTGGAGAACACGCGCATGGTCGTCGCCCAGTTGTCGCGGACGTTCACGACGTCCTTGTCCACCATGACGAGCGCGGGCGTCCACGCGAGCGGGAGCTGCACGGCCTCGTCGAGGGAGATCTGCGCGGCCTCGTTGTTCAGCTCGGCGGCGCGGTCGCGGTCCATGGTGGTCGCGAGCTCGTCGACGATCGCGTCGACCCGGTCGTCCTGGAACCCGGTGTGGTTGCCCTCGCCCCAGTAGTCGGCCGCGGAGGCGGCGAACAGCGGGGTCTCGATCCAGGAGAACTGGATGAGGTCCCAGTCGCCCTCGTCGAGGACGGAGCTGAGCTCGCCGTTGGGGATCGGGTCCACCTGGAGCTCGATGCCGATCTCGGCCAGGTAGGTGATGACGAGGTCCTGGATGATCGGGGTGAACGCGTTGCCCTCGATGCCGGTGCGGTACCGCAATGTCACGGGTTCGCCTGCGGGCGTGAGGAGCTGCTCGTCCTGCCAGGTGTACCCGGCGGCTTCGAGGACGCCGCGGGCGGCGTCGATGTCGCCCGAGCCCAGGGTGGAGCCGTCGAGCTGGTCGGTCCAGTACTCCGAGTCGGGCCGGAAGAGCACGTTCTGCATGGTCTCGATGTCGGCGTACGCGGCGCCGTAGGCCCGCTGGTTGACGTCGTCGGCGTCGATCGCGGTGAAGATCGCCTCGCGCAGAGCCTTGTCGGACAGGAACGGGTTCTTCAGGTTCGCATCGATGTGGGACCAGCCGGACTGGGGCGCGACGCTGTACTTGATGCTCTCCTCGGAGGCGAGCTGGTCGAGGACCTCGGGGTCGAAGCTGGAGGGCGCGGCGCCGTCGATGGTGCCCTGGCGCAGCTCGGTCGCCATCGCGTCGGCGCTGCCGATGTACTTGAGCGTCAACGAGTCGAGCGTGGACTGCTGCGAGCCGGTCCACTCCGGGTTCGGCACGTACTTCGCGTACTCGCCGAGCACCCCTTCGGTCATCTTGAAGGGCCCGGCGCTGTAGTCGAGCGGCGGGTTCTCGGAGAAGTCGGCGACGGACGCGGCCATGACGGCCGGGTCGGTGCGCCATTCGGCGTGGCCGCGGGCCTCGGCGATGTGCGCGGGGTGCGTGATGACGCCCGCGGAGTACCACTCGGAGTCGAGGTAGCCGTCCACGTAGGTCACGACGACGGTGTTGTCCTCGGCCTCCTCGATGGAGGCGACGGTGGAGCCGTAGCTGCTCGCGGGCGTGCAGCCCTGGCACTGCGCCTCGTCGCCGGAGGTGGCCTTCCAGTGCCAGACGAAGTCGTCGATGCCGATCGGGACGCCGTCGCCCCAGGTCGCCTCGGGCTTGAGGTGGTAGGCCACGGTGAGGGGCGCTTCGGCGAGGAGCTCGGGTGCCTCGGCGTAGATGCCGTCGTTGTAGTGGATCACGCCGTCCTGGTCGAACGAGAACACCGTGGGCCGCAGGGGCTGGTTGATGATCGAGGTGGCGAGGCTGGAGCCGTAGATGTCGGCCTGGCCCCACGCCTCCCACTTGCCGTCGACGGCCCACACGAGGTCGCCGCCGTCGGCGCGCTCCCCGGAGTTGCAGGTGGTCGGCTCGGTGATGCAGTCCTCGAAGCCGACGCCGGTCGCGTCCGCCTCGCCGCCGCCGCCGCAGCCCGCGACCGCCAGGGTGAGGGCGGCCGCGACCGCGGCGAAGGACGTCGTCAAAGCGCCGCGGGTCGGCGCCTCGGTCTCAGGCATTGGAGGGCCTTTCGGATGGTATGGGGGGATGTGCACTATGGCACGTCCCGAACGCTATCGCCACCCTCAAGGAATGTCAACTTAAACGATAGGAATACTCGTGTATCTCACATCCGGGCCAGCCGCTCGACGTGCCGCCGGACGCCCCGGCCGGTCCGCTCCTCGTCGCCGGTCGCGATGAGGTCGATGAGCGAGCCGCGCAGGACCGCGAGCGCGAGCGTCAGGTCCGCCTCGTCCGCACCCGGCTCGCACGCGGCGAGGACCGCGAGCCAGTCGTCCACGGTGGCCTTCGCGAAGCCCGCCCAGGCGCCGTCGGGCTCCACGAGCGAGCGCGTGTACGCCTCGGTCCACAGCCGCAGCATCGGCCGGTGCTCGGGGTCGGCGAGCCAGTCCCACAGGCGCTCGACGGCCGCCGCGAGCCCCGCGGGCTCGTCGAGGCGGCCCAGGAGCGCCAGCTCGTCGGCGCGGGCGCGGGCCAGCAGCTCGCGGATGAGGCCGTCCTTGCTGCCGAACAGGAACAGCAGCACGCGCGGGCTGGAGCCGACCGCCGCCGCGAGCGGGCGCAGCGACATGTCGGAGAGGCCGTGCGCGAGCACGTACGCGTACGCGGCTTCGAGCAGTTCGGTCCGGCGGGCGGAGGGGCTGGTGCGGTCCAGGGTCACGGGTCTAGCATAAAGCCACTGAAACGAGTGTTTCACTCGATCGCGAGTCTGGAGGACCCCGCCATGGCCCACACCGAACTGCGCCCGGCCGACCGCCCCGGCGACCTGGGCTGGATCGTCAAGTCCCAGGGGGAGCACTACGCCGAGGCCCTCGGCTGGTCGAACGGGTACGAGGCGATGGTCGCGAAGATCGTGGCGGGCTTCGCCGACCTCGACCCCGACCGCGAGGCCGCCTGGATCGCCGAGGTCGACGGGGAGCGCGCCGGGAGCGTCGCCCTCGTGGACGACGGCGCCCCGGGCACGGCCCGCCTCCGCATCCTCTACGTCGACCCCTCCGCCCGCGGCCTCGGCCTCGGCGCGCGCCTGGTGGGGGAGTGCCTCGACTTCGCGCGCGGGGCCGGGTACGAGCGGGTGGTCCTGTGGACCGTCGACGTGCTCGCCTCGGCCCGCCGCATCTACCAGGCCCAGGGGTTCACGCTCGACAAGGAGGAGCCGTTCCACCGCTTCGGCCACGACCTCACCGGGCAGGACTGGGTCCTGGAGCTGAAGCCTCAGTAGACCTTCCGGCGCTGTCCCGTCGCCGGCGCGCTTCTGGCGTCGGTGATCCGGGCCCGGAAGAACCGCGACGCGGCGGCCTGGAGGCGGCCGCGGCCCGAGGCGCTGAACGGGACCGAGCGGCGCGCGAGCGCGCTGGTCACGTGCGGCGGCACGCCGCGCCGGTCGGTGTCGCCCGGAGCGTGGTCGGCGCGGACCGTCTCGACCCCGACCATCGTGGTCCAGTACAGGCCGGTCCGCTTGCGCCACAAGTGGATCCCCTTGACCTCCGACCACGGCAGCTCCACGATGGGGCTCAGGGAGCGGTTGCGCTGAGAGGTCTGCGGGTAGAGCCGCACGCCCTGCCGGTCGAACTCGGCCACGGGCTGGCGCTTGGCGAGGTTCCGCAGGCGCGTCAGGGGCCAGGCCAGGAACCCGGCCGCGGCGATGAGCGCGAGCGGCCAGCTGTTGCTCGTGCTCCCGGCCGCGGCGGCCACGGCCCCGGACGCGAGCGCCGCGCCCGCGGCGGTGCGCACCGCGTCGCGCCAGTGGGGACGGTCGGTGACTTGCTCTACCTCGGAGCCGGGCATGCGGAGTCCTCAAGGGGTTGAGGGGAGGGCCGACCTCATCATCCCACGCCCGGGCCCCTTCCGGCGGCGGAGCGGCGCCCCGATTTCGGCCGCCGGGGGGAGGGGCCCGGGGCGCGCGGGCGATACTGTGCGCTGACCGCGTGAGGCGAGAGGGAGGACGGGCCATGGTGGAGGCCAAGCGCTGGCGGGTACCGATCGCGACCCGCGACCACACCGAGGGGCACCGGCAGGCGACCTGGCTGGAGCTGTTCTTCGACCTCGCGTTCGTCGTCGCGGTCGCGCAGGCGGCGCTCCAGTTCGAGCACGCCGCCGCCGAAGGACACGTCGGTGAGGGGCTCCTCGGGTACGCGTTCGCGTTCGCCGCGATCTGGTGGATCTGGGTCTCGTTCACGTGGTTCGCGAACTTCTTCGACACCGACGACGTGCCCTACCGGCTGCTCATGATGGTCATGATCGCCGGGTCCCTCGGCCTCGCCGCGGGCGTGCCGCAGGCCGCGCACCTCGACTTCCGCATCTTCGTCGTGTCCTACGTGGTCATGCGCCTGGCGTACGTCGCGCAGTGGGGCCGCGTCTACCGCACCGGCGACCCGGCGATGCGCCCGCTCGCGCTGAAGATGATGGTGTGGACCAGTTTCGTGCAGCTCGGCTGGGTCGCGTTCCTCCTGGTGCCCATGGACCTGCGCGTCGAAGCATGGCTCGTGTGGTTCGCGCTCGACCTCGCCGTCCCCGTCATCGCCCGCTGGGACCCGCGCCTCGGCGGCCACTGGGGCCACATCCGCGAACGCTACGGCCTGTTCACGATCATCGTCCTCGGCGAGGCCGTCTCGGCCGCCACGATCGCCGTCTCCGGCGCCGTCGACTCCGGCCTCGACTTCGACACCGCGCCGCTCCTCACGCTCGCCGCCGCGGGCCTGGTCACCGTGTTCGCCCTGTGGTGGATCTACTTCGACTTCAGCGGCGGCCACGCGTTCGACCGCGGCCCGCGCACAGTCTACGTGTGGGCGTACGCCCACTACCTCGTGTTCGCGTCCGTCGCCGCCCTCGGCGCCGGGATCGCCCTCGCGGTTGTCCGCATCACCGACCCCGAGCACGTGCACCTCGGCGACCGCGCCGTCGCCCTCATCCCCGCGGTCGCGGTCGCGATCCTCCTGCTCGTCACGCTCCTCATCGAGACCGTCAGCGAGCACGGCATGGCCGCGGGCCACACCGCCGCCAAGTTCGCGGCCGCCGCCGTCGCGATCGGCGCGGCCCTGCTCGCCCCGGCGATCACGATCCAGGGCGCGGCCGTCGTCACCGCGCTGGCCCTCACGGGCCTGGTCGTCTACGGCGTCGTCGAGCAGCACCGCCTCACCGCCGCCGAGGAGGCCGAGGCGGCCTGAGCGGGCGGGGGCGCATTAGGATCGAGCGACCACCGCCCTTCGAGCCCCGAGGACCCGACGTGACCGCCACCGACACCGACACTCCCGAAACCCCGGTCCGGAAGCGCCGCAAGTGGCTGCGCGGTACGTTCATCGCCTTGGGGGTGGTGCTCGTGCTCGCGGTCGCAGGGCTCGGCGGCGCCGGGTGGTACTTCTCGAACGAGGTCCTCGTGCCCGACCACTCGCCCTCGGAGTACTCGCTCACCGTCGAGGCCTTCGACGAGACCACGGTGACGATCACCCGCGACGAGGCCTCCGAGAAGGGCGGCGTGTGGGGCCTCGCCTGGGACGGCGGGCACGCGGTCGTCGGCGACATCGTCTCCGAGGACGACGGCACCGTCACCCGCACGCTCCAGAACGTCCTCTCCGGCGACCTCGCCGAGGGCCTCAAGGTCCGCATGGACATGTACGGCTACCGCGGCGACCCGCAGACCGCGCTCGGCCTCGCGTTCGAGGAGGTCCAGATCCCGACCGGCCTCGGCGACGCCCCCGCGTGGCTCGTCCCGGCCGACGGCGACACGTGGGTGATCGGCGTCCACGGCCGCAACGCCACCCGCGAGGAGCTGCTGCGCTCCACCGAGGTCTACCACGGCCTGGGCTACCCCGTGCTCGACGTGACCTACCGCAACGACGAGGGCGCGCCCGCCGCCGAGAACGGGCTCATGAGCCTCGGCGAGTACGAGGCCGACGACGTCATCGCCGCGATCGACTACGCGCTCGCCAACGGCGCGAAAGACGTCGTCCTCCACGGCGTCTCCATGGGCGGCTCGACCGTCGCCATGGCCGCGCGCAAGATCGAGGACCCGTCCGTGATCAAGGGCCTCGTCCTCGACTCCCCGTGCGTCGACTGGAACACCACGCTCGACATGCAGGCCGCCGACCGGAACGTCATCGACCCGATCACGTGGGCCGCCAAGCGGGTCGTGGAGTTCCGCGCCGACATCAGCCTGCACGACCTCGACCAGCGGAACTTCGCCGACGAGTTCGACATGCCGGTGCTTCTGTTCGTCGACACCGCCGACCAGACCGTGGAGCACACCGCGACCCTCGACTTCGCGGGCATGCTGGAGGACGCGACGCTCGTCGAGTCCGCGTCCGGCCACACCGCGACCTGGAACGAGGACCCCGCGAAGTACGCCGCGGAGCTCCAGGCCTACCTCGCGTCGCTGTCTTAGGGGGCGCTGTAGAGCGGGTTCGCCCCCGGCGGCCGTTCGGCCGCCGACACCGGGCCCGGCGCGGTGCCCTCGCCGAACGGCGAGCCGCCGAGTCGCTCGCGGCCGTGCTCCGAGAGCCAGTTCGCGAGGTCCGGCCCGGCCGGGACCACCTGCGTCGGGTTGATGTCCTCGTGCACGACGTAGTAGTGCCGCTTGATCTGGTCGAAGTCCACGGTGTCGCCGAACCCGGGCGTCTGGAACAGGTCCCGCGCGTACGCCCACAGGTTCGGCATCTCGGTGAGCTTGTTCCGGTTGCACTTGAAGTGCCCGTGGTACACCGGGTCGAACCGCACGAGCGTCGTGAACAGCCGCACGTCGGCCTCCGTGATGTGCGCGCCCATGAGGTACCGGCTCGCCGCGAGCCGGTCCTCCAGCCAGTCGAGCGCCGCGAACAGCCGCTGGTAGGCCAGCTCGTACGCGCGCTGCGAACCGGCGAACCCGGCCCGGTACACGCCGTTGTTGACCTCCGTGAAGACCCGCTTGACCACCGGCAGCATGTCCGCGACGAGCCCCGCGGGCACCAGGTCCGGGGCGCCCTCGCGGTGGAACGCGCGCCACTGGGTCGACAGGTCGAACGTGATCTGCGGGTAGTTGTTGGTGACGACCTGCCCCGAGGGGACGTCGACGATCGCGGGCACGGTGATGCCGCGCGGGTAGTCCGGGAAGCGCTTGAAGTAGTGCTCCTGGAGCCGCTCGGTGCCGAGCACCGGGTCCCGGCCGTCCGGGTTCAGGTCGAACGTCCACGACCGCACGTCGTGGACCGGGCCCGGCGTGGCGAGGGAGATCGCGTCCTCCAGGCCCAGGAGCCGGCGCACGATGATCGAGCGGTGCGCCCACGGGCACGCCCGCGCCGCCACGAGCCGGTACCGGCCCGGCTCGACCGGCCACGCCGCGGCGCCCTCGGTGAGCCCGGCGATCCGCGGGTCCCCGATCGGCGAGGCCGCCTCCACGGGCGCGGCCAGCGCCGCGTCGACGTCGGCGACGATCCGGTCCTCGATGTAGTTGGCGTCCCGCTTGAACTCGCCGCCGGTGACGTACGCGCCCGCGGTCGAATACTCCGTGCCCTTGGTCGGCTCGTGCTGCTCTCCCATGGCACCCAGCCTACGCAAGTAGGCTCGGCGGGACTCCGCAGAAAGGGATCGCCTTGGACGACTTGACGACCGACGAGGCCACCGTCCGCTCGCTGCTGCACGACCAGCGCCCCGACCTCGCCAGCCTGGAGCTGCGGCTCGTCGACGGCGGCTGGGGCTGCCGCATGTGGCGCCTCGGCGCGGACCTCGCGCTGCGCCTGCCGCGCACCGAGGACGCCCCCGGGCTCATCGAGCGCGAGCACCGCTGGCTCCCTGGCCTCGCGCCGCTCCTGCCGCTGCCCGTGCCGGTCCCCGAGTACCTCGGCACGCCGACCGAGGCGTTCCCGAAGAACTGGATCGTCACCACCTGGGTCGAGGGCACCCCCGCCGACTTCGCGCCCGTCACCGACCCTGCCTCGGCCGCCGTGCTCGGGGCGTTCCTCACCGCGCTCCACCGGCCCGCCCCGGAGGAGGCCGCGGTCGCCACGGACCGCGGCGTGCCGCTCAAGACGTTCACGATGGAGTTCGACGAACCTGCGCTGCAAGCGGTCTGGGACGACGCCCTCGCGGCCCCCGAGTGGGACGGCCCGCCCGTGTGGCTCCACGCCGACCTGCACCCCGCGAACGTCGTCACCGCGGGCGGCGCCCTCACCGGCGTCATCGACTTCGGCGACATCTGCACCGGCGACCCGGCCACCGACCTGTGCGCGGCCTGGCTGCTCCTCCCCGACCCCCTCGCGTTCTTCGACCACTACGAGGCCGACGAGGCGACGGTCCGCCGCTCCCGCGGCTGGGCCCTGCGCCGCGCCGTCGGGCTCCAGCACATCGGGCGCGCGGGCGTCGAGGGCAGGCACTGGGGCAAGCCGACGTGGCTGCCCGCGGGCGACGCGGCGCTGGAGCGCCTCCTCGCGACCTGACGGCAATAGGCTAGACCCGGCGTGACGACCGAAGGGGAGCACATGGAAGCGACCGACCCGACCGCGCTCGAAGACCGCTACGGCGCGCACAACTACCACCCGCTGCCGGTGGTCCTCGCCGAAGGCGAGGGGGCGTGGGTGACCGACACCGACGGGAACCGGTACCTCGACTGGCTCGCCGCGTACTCGGCGGTCAACTTCGGGCACCGGCACCCGCGGCTCATCGCCGCGGCGAAGGCCCAGCTCGACCGGCTCACCCTCGCCTCGCGAGCGTTCCGCACCGACGCGCTCGGGCCGTTCCTCGCGGGCCTCGCGGAGCTGTGCGGCAAAGACGCGGTCCTGCCGATGAACACCGGCGCCGAGGCGGTCGAGACCGCGATCAAGGCCGCCCGCAAATGGGGCTACACGAAGAAGGGCATCCCCGCGCACAGGGCCCGGATCGTGGTCTTCGACGGGAACTTCCACGGCCGCACCACCACGATCGTCGGCTTCTCCTCCGACCCCGGCTCGCGCGAGGGCTTCGGGCCGTTCACGCCCGGGTTCGACTCGATCCCCTACGGGGACATCGACGCCCTGCACGCCGCGATCGGTCCCGACACGGCCGCGGTGCTCATCGAGCCGGTGCAAGGGGAAGCGGGCGTCATCGTCCCGCCCGCGGGCTACCTGCGCGCCGTGCGCGCGGCCTGCGACCAGAGCAACGTCCTGATGATCGCCGACGAGATCCAGTCGGGCCTGGCCCGCACCGGCCACACGTTCGCCTGCGACAGGGAGGACGTCGTGCCCGACGTGTACCTGCTCGGGAAGGCCCTCGGCGGCGGGGTCGTCCCGGTCTCCGCGGTCGCGGCCGACCGCGAGGTGATGGACGTGTTCACGCCCGGCACCCACGGCTCCACGTTCGGCGGCAACCCGGTCGCCGCCGCGGTCGGTGCGGAGGTCGTCGCCATGCTCGCCACCGGCGAGTGGCAGGCCCGCGCCCGCGACCTCGGCAAGCACCTCGAAGAGGCGCTCGCGACCCTCGACCCGTCCGCGGTGGACGCGGTGCGGGTGTGCGGGCTGTGGGCGGGCGTCGACCTCGCCGACGGCGGTCCCAGCGCCCGCGAGGTGTGCGAGCGGGCCGCGCGGCTCGGCCTGCTGTGCAAGGAGACCCACGAGAAGACCGTGCGCATCGCGCCGCCCCTCGTGATCGAGCCCGAGGAGATCGACCGCGGCATCGCGATCCTCAAGCGGGCGATCGAGGGCTAGGGCTCGTCCTAGGCGTCGGAGCTGCGGGCCGCGAGGATCGCGATCGCGCCCGCGGCGTCCTGGATCCGCTCGTCGTCCACGTCGCAGCCGTGCTCCTTGAGGACGGCGAGCAGGTCCGCGACCACCGGCCCGGTGGCCTCCATGGCCCACGACCGGTCCACCGGGTGCGCGTAGTCCGAGCCGCCCAGCTGCACCCCCTCGTGGTTCCACACGGCCGCCGCCGCGGCGGCGATGCGCCGCGCCCGCGTCTGCGGGTCCCCAAGGGGCGCTTCGCGTCCGGCCTCACCGTCGCCGAGGACGGGCGTGGCGTACGTGGGGCGCACCGGGGTCCGGTACCGGTCGTCGCCGAAGAGGTCTCTGAAATCGCCGATGCCGTGCATTGGTGTGCTCGCTTCCCCCCACCTGACGGTTGATCCGCTCCCCCTATTTGTACCGCGTCCGCCCGGTCCGCCCCCAAGTGGCGTCCCCCGTCCGAGTCGACGAGCGCCCCCGGGCGGCCGACCGGCTTGCTAGGATTCCCCGTCACCGCGAACCGAGTCCCCGGAGTGCCCATGGCCGTCGCCAGGCGGACGTCCCGCGACATCCGCAGCGAGTCGCGCCTCATCGTCGTGCGCGCGCTCCTCGCCGCGGGCGAGACCACCCGCAACGAGCTCGCCGAGGCCACCGGCCTCAGCCCCGCCACGGTCTCCACCGTCGTCGGCGACCTCCTCAAGTACGGCATCGCCGCCGAGACCGGCCTCATCGGCAACGGCATCGGGCGGCCCACGACCGGCCTGCGGTTCAACGCGGACCGGGGCCGCGTCGCCGGGGTGTACGTGGAGGACAAGTACCTGGAGGCGACCGTGTTCGACGCGGCCCTGGGCCGCCTCGCCACGGTGAACGCCAGCGCCGAGACGCCGGTCGAGGAGGCCGACGACGTCATCGACTGGATCGTGCGCATCCTCGACACCGCGCTCGAACGGGCCGGAGCCGAACGCGGGGACCTCCTCGGCGTCGGCGTGCTCCTCCCCGGCGGGATGCAGCGGCCCGTCAAGTCCGCGCCGACGCCCGGCGGGATCTGGCTGCACCTCGACCGGCTGCGCGACCGCCTCGGCCTGCCCGTGGTGGTCGACAACCCGCTCAAGGCCATCGCCACGGCGGAGCTGTGGCTGGGGGCCGGGCGCCGGTCCGGGAACATCGTGACCGTGAGCCTCGGCTACGGGGTGGGCGCGGGGATCGTCCAGGACGGCGCGGTCGTGCGCGGGGCCACCGACTCGGCGGGCGAGTGGGGCCACAGCCTCCTGGTCTTCGACGGCCGCCTGTGCCAGTGCGGCCGAAAGGGATGCGTCGAGGCGTACATCGGGGCCCTGGGGATGCGGCAGACCGTCGCCGAGCTCGATCCGGGCCATCCGCTCCTCGACGGGCCCGACGGGTACGTGTTCCTGCACGCGTTCACGGATGCGGCCGAGGCGGGCGACCCGGTCGCGGTCGCGGCGCTCGACCGCACCGCCCACTACCTCGGCGCGGCGCTCACCGACCTCGTCGCGGTCCTCAACCCCGAGGTCATCGCGCTGACAGGCTGGCCGGACTTCCCGGCCTGCCGCGAGCGGGTGATGCCGATCGTCTGGGGCCGCATCCGCGCCGACGCCCCCGGGTCCGCCGCGGAGGACCTGGAGATCGAGCTGGTGGGCAGGCACGGCATGGAGGGGATCGCCGCGATCGCCTTGGAGCGCTTCATGAGGGACGTGGGCCTGGTGACCACCAGAGTCCTGCCCGCGCTCTAGCTCTTGCGGAGCGACCCGAGCGAGGAGAACCCGAGCAGCACGAACCCGGCGATGACCGCGGTCGCCGCGGCGGCGGTCGCCGTCGTCGCGAGCGTGAGCGCCCCGCCGGCGACGGCGAGGCCGATGAGGCTCCACGCGAGCGGCGTGAACACGGGCGCGTCGAACGCCTTCGCGAACGGCAGGAAGTGCACGCCCACCACGAGGACCACCCAGCACACGGTCAGCTCCGGCCGCTCGAACACCCGGTTGATCACGTTGGCGCCCAAGATGATCGCCACGACTTCGGCGGCCACGGCGATCCAGTAGGTCCGCAGCGCCGCCTGCGTCGGCGGCTCGCCCCCGGGGTTTGGCCGCCGCATCACGACCCACATCGCCACCGCGAACGCGGCCACTCCGGCGATCCTGGCGACCTGCGGCAGTACCCCGGGAAGCCCGCCCGCGTTCACGAGGACGAAGACCAGGCCGCCGATGGACCCGATGGTCCCTCCGAGTTTCTCTCCATGCACTGCGGTATTCAAGCACACGTGTGCGAATCGAGACCGCGCTAGTGCAGTGCGACCGAATACGACGCGAGGTGCGGGCCATTCGGCGAGGGGATCGCGGTGACCGTGGCGTGCAGGGCGATCGCAGTGGTCTCGCCGGGGGCGGCGTGGAAGCGGGTGCGGTGTTCGGCGCGTGTCAGGTCGACAGTGGTGGCCGGGCCGGTCTGGGTGGGGTGCTGCGGGATTCGCACGACGAGGTCGTGGTCACCGGGGGCGAGCTGGGTCCAGGTGCGGGTCCAGCCTGTGGCGACGGGCTCGCCGTCGAGGAGGACTTCGGGGGCGGGTACCCAGGGGCGGCATTCGGGGGCCGCGGGTTCGCCGATGCGCACGGTCCGCCAGCGCTGCAACGGGTTCGGCTTCCCGCCCGCGAGGGCCGCGACGGCCTCGGGCGGGTAGCGGTCCAGGGTGTGGCGCAGGTGCAGGCCGAGTCCGGCCCAGCCGGGGGCGGGGGCCATACGGGCGGGTTCGTCGGCGTCGAGGACCACCGGTTCGTCGTCGGCGGCCGGGGGAGCGGCGACCGCGACGCGGCGCAGTCGCGCCTGCTTCCGCAGCGCCGCAACGATGGCTGCGGCCCCGATGCCGAGCCCGACCGTGATCGCGGCGGCCGGGGCCGCGGCGAGGAGGCCGGGGCTCGCGAGGGCGGTCCAGGTGAGCGCGGCCGCGGCGGCGACGCCGCCGAGCAGCAGGAGGTAGTACAGCGCCACCGGTCCGGGACGGCGGCGTTCCTTGAACGACACGGGGTCCCGCAGTTCCCCGGGGAGGGCGAACCGGTCGGCGGTGTCGCCGAGGACGCCCGCGTAGTCGAGTTCGAGCCGCTCGCCCGCCGCGAGCGCCACCTGCCGGTAGCAGCGCGAGTGCCCGCCCGCGACGGCGACGAGATGCGTCCCCGGCGTGAGCGTCAGTTCCGTCGCGCCCCAGCCCCACGAGGCCGGAACGCCGTCGACGCTGACCACCGGCACGAGCGGCCGGGAAGCGCGCAGCGAGGGCCGGGCCTCGCGCGAGTCCTGGTTGCGCCAGGCGGTGCGCACCACCACGACCGCGTCGGTCGCGCTCGTGCGCGCATCGAGCCGCCGCCCGGTCCGGACCTCCACGGCCGCATCGGGATGCGGCCGCACCGCCCATGCGCGGAACGGAGGGAACACCTTGAACGGGCCGAGGCGCCGCAGCCCGGGGAGCACCGGCCAGGCCAGGAGCAGTGCCGCGGCGGCCAGTGCGAAGGCCACGGCTACTTCCCGCCCCAGTCGGGCGCGTCGTCGTCGGCCCACTCGGGCGGGTCGATCGCGGGGATGAAGTCGAGGTTGCCCGGGTCGAGCCCGTACTTCGAGCGCGGGTCCTCGGCGCCGTTGACGTCGCCGTCCCCGGCGATGTCGTTGGCGTTCAGCCCGAGGTTGTAAGCGCCCTGGCCGCCCACGAACAGGTGCCCGAGGCCGCCCGCGACGTGGCGCCCGCCCGACGGCGCGGCGGCGTTGCGCAGGCCCAGCTGGGCGAGGCCCTGGATCATGTTGAACGCGGTGGGGCCCACCATCTCCAGGGGGTTGACGACGTTCCCCTGGGAGGCGAGGACGGTCCACGACACGGTCATGCCCCCGCCGATGGCCGCGGCGATCGAGTTGCCCACCACCTTCAGCGCCCCGTCGAGCGACTGGAGCACCCCCAGCCCCATCGCGGCGATCGACATCGCCGCCGTCCGCACCGCCGCGGCGGCCGGGGCGGTGAACGGGACAGCCTGGAGCGGCCAGTACACCACCGCCATCGCCATGAGGCAGGTCGCGAGCGCCGCGTACGCGGTGACCATGACGGCGAGGAGCGCCGCGATGGTGAACAGGCCCACGCCGACCTCGATCGCGAACGCCGCGATCGTGAACAGCTGCGTGCTCACCTTCCCCGACTGCTCGTGGAAGGCGTCGCAGTCGTCGCCCTGCCACGCCTCGGAGTCCATTGCGGACACCTCTTCGTCGAGGCCCTTGCCCGCGGTGATGTACTTCTCGGCCAGCTGGAACCAGTACGCGCCGACCATCATGAGCTGGCCGGGGTTGCACTGGTTCATGTAGACGATGCGGGCGATCTGCGTGCACGAGGGACCGAACGTGAAGGCGGGCAGCACGATCTCGACGGCCGCTGCCGGCGCCACGACCGCGAACAGGTCCATCATGCCCTGGAAGCTCTTGGGATCTGGTGCGCCGATTGACATTGCGCGTTCCTTTGCGGTTCGGGAGTCAGTTGAAGTCGGAGGCGCAGGCCTGATCGGCGTCCTCCCAGGAGGTCGCGCAGCCGTCGAGGTTCTCGTTCATGGCCTGGAAGCACTCGGCCGCGCCCTGGACCATCTCGTTCATGTAGCTCACCGCGGTCGTGTAGACCATCGCCAGGGACGGCGCGACCGAGGTGTACAGCGTCTGGTCGATGCTCCGCAGGTTCGGGAGGATCTCGTTGGCCTCCTCCAGCGTCGGCGTCACGTTCGCCTGGATGTCGGCGCCCAGCTGCCGCAGCGCGGCGGGGTCGATCTTCGTCATGGCGTCCTCATTTCCCGTGCAGTCGGCGGATGATCTCGTCGTGCTGGCGCCGCAGGTACTCGTACTGGCCGCGCACCTTGTCCCCGTACGCGTCCATCTCCCCGGGCAGGCCGTCGACCTGCTCCATCGTCAGCGGCAGGCCGAGGCCGTCGACCTGGGCGCGCTGGCGCTCCTTCAGGTCCGCGATGGCCTTCGCGGCGGTCTCGGAGATCTCCTTGCCGAGCGCCTCGGGCCCCAGCTCGCGGGCGTGGATGCCGAGGAGGACGCCCGCGATCGGGTACTCGCCGGTGGACTCGACGGTGACGGTCTCGTCGGGGCCGGTGGCGCGCCCGGTGACCGGCACGAGCTCGGCGGGGGTGCCGGGGCGGGGCTGGAACCGCTCCAGGATCCGGATCGCGGCGTCGAGGCCCGCGGTGGGGATCTGGTCGGCGAGTCCCATGCGGGCCATGGACCTCGGGTCGTCGGGCGGCAGCTCGTCCTCGTCGGCGCCGTACTCGGCCCGCTTGCGGTCGATGACGGCCTGGAGGCCCTCCTGGCGGAGCCCGTCGCGGAGGTTCTTGAGCTCGGCGAGGGCGTCGGCGGCCGAGCGGGACTCGTGGGCCTCGGCGGCCCTGACGGCGTCGGCCGCTTCGCGGGCGGTCCAGGTGACGAGTTCGGCGAGCTCGCGGGCGGGCAGGCGCAGGGCCTCGACCGTCAGGCGGACGACGGGGGCGCCGTTGCCGTCGACGACGGTGACGCCGCCGTCGGCGCTGGTGTGTGTCGGCGGCGGGGGTCCGGTGTCAGTCAAGGGGGGTCTCCGTCCCTGTCAGGCATCGCGAGGGGGCTGCTAAGAGGATAAACCGCAGATGCCACGCGAAGCGCCGCAGATCCCTTGTGGCAGTTCATGCTCCGTTCAACCACAGTGGACCGATTCAGCGAGCCGGACCCGTTGCGGCGGTTGGGGACGCGGAAGGGCCCGGCGGGACGATCACCGCCGGGCCCTCGTATCGGTGCCCCGTTCAGATCCCGGCGAGCGCGCGCCCGGCCTCGCGGCCGGCGTCCAGGGCCTGCCGGTGCTGCTCCGCGGCGAGGTCGCGGAGCGCCTCCATGCCCGGGGTCGTCGCGGCGAGGGTGAGCTCGCGCTTGACGATCGTCAGGTCCGCGCCCCAGATGTCGCCGAGGACGCGCTGGAGGTACGGCGTGGAGTGGTCCCAGCCCTCGCGGGGCGCGCCGGGGCCGTAGCCGCCGCCGAGCGAAGTGACGAGAACCGTGGGCGTGCCCTTGAGCACCGGCGTGGTCGGCCCGGCGCCGGAGATGACCAGGTCGGTCCAGGTCTTGAAGTGCTGCGAGACGCCGTAGTTGTACAGCGGCACGGCGAGGATCGCCGCGTCCGCGGACTGGAGCTCCTCGGCGAGCTGCGCGGCGAGGCCCAGGGCCTCGACGTGCGCGGCCTCGCGGTGCTCCTCGGGCGTGTGCGAGCCGATGGTGGCGTTCGCCCACGCGTCGGCGGGCAGCGGGTCGGTGCCGAGGTGGCGGCGGACGACGGTGCCGCCGGGGTGGGCGGCGGTCCACTCGGCCTCGGCGAGGTCGGCGATCTCGGCGCTGGTGGACGTCCCGGGCAGGATGCTGGCGTCCAGGCGGAATAGGTTCATGCGGATGGCTCCTTGCAGCGGCGCCGTCACGGGCGGCGCGGTCGGTTCGGGAGGGGCACGCCGTCGGGCCCCTCGCCAACTAAACGGACTTTACCCCGTTTATATTTCCGGCCGGTAGAGTGATCCCGTGGACCGACCCGTCGTACCTCTGGGCAGGCCGCGCGCCGAGCGCGCCGACGCCAAGCGCAACCGCCTGCGGCTCTTGGCGGTCGCGCGCGAGATGCTCGAAGAGTGCGGCGCCGAGCATGTGACGATGGACGCACTCGCCGAGCGCGCCGGACTCGGCAAGGGCACGGTCTTCCGCCGCTTCGGCTCCCGCGCAGGGATCTTCAAGGCCCTCCTCGAAGAGGAGGCCCGCCGCTTCCAGGAGCTCGTGCTCTCCGGCCCCCCGCCGCTCGGCCCCGGCGCCGGCCCCGCCGAGCGCCTCATCGCCTACGGCCGCGTGCGCATCGGCTTCCTCACCGACAACCTCGCCGTCGCCCGCGCCGCCATGGACCGCGACGTCGCCACGCCCGCCGTCGAGGTCGACATGACCCGCCTCCACATCCGGATGCTCCTGGGCCGGGCCGACCTCGGCGTGCGCGACATCGAGGGCCTCGCCCTCCAGCTCTCCGCGGCCCTCGAAGGCCCGCTCCTGCTCTACATGGCCTCCCCGCAGGCCCTCACCGACGCCCGCGACGGCGGCGCGATGCGCCTCGCCGACGCCTGGCAGGACCTCGTCGAACGCCTCTTCCGCGCCGGCCCGGAATAACCGCCGCGCAGACCGAATTAACCGCCGCGCGGTCTCGCTTTTCCGGGCCCGGGGGACTACGCTGATCCACATTGCTTGCGCATTCCGACAACACATGTTGGAGGACTGCACGTCACGGCAGCGGCCCGAGCGGCCCCGTGCGGCAGGAGCGAAGCCCCTCCCGAAATGCCCGGAACGCATTGCGTCCATGATCCGACATCACCCGTAGTGAGTAACGCGACACTCACTTTCCGGAATCCTCCATAAGATTCGATCATGGTCCCCGCCAACCTTCCCCCGCCGGAGCCGGTCCACCGACCGGCCGACACCAACACCTCCGCCGGTACACCCGGTCGGACCCTCGCCGGACCGCCGGCGCCCTCCACCGCCGCGGCACCCGCCGGTGGCATGACCTGCTGGACCCAGGAGGTCTAGACGTGGCACTCGATTTCGACGGCGACTTCGTGAGACAAGCGGTCGCCATCCTGCTCAGCGCGAACCAGCTCATCGCCTACTGGCTCGCCGGAAACAAGAACAACCTCGGCTGGCTCCTCGGCGTGCTCGGCGGCATCCCGTGGATCGCCTTCATCGTGGTCTGGGACGTCTGGGGCCTCGCCCCGCTCGTCATCGGACTCCAAGTCATCTACATCCGCAACCTGGTGCGCTGGTGGCGCGAGAGCCACAGCGCCGAACCCGCGCTCGACCCGCCCGTGGTGACGGCGGCCAAGGTCGGCGCGCCGACCGCTTCCTGACGGAGAACCGCCGGACCGGCTGGGGAGGGAGCACCCCGAGGAGGGGCGCTGCAGCCGGCCGGCGGACCCGTTCACAGGAGGCGGTCGCACCGTGTCGCGACCGAGGAGTTGTGCGAGAATCGCTCGGTGCATGTCGGCAGGCCGTTGATCCGGGGGTTCCGCGCCCTCGTCTTCGCCGTCGCCTGCACCGGCGTCACCGCCGCGCTCCACTTCGCCGCGGGCGGCCACCGCTTCGACCCGCTCCACCTCGCCGCCGCCGTCGCGGCCGTCACCGCCGCCGCCGTCCCGCTCGGGAAGCGCCAGCGCGGACCCCTCGGCCTCCTCGCCGCCTGCATTGCGGCCCAAGCGGTCCTGCACACGTGGTTCACCCTCGCCTCCGGGCACCTCGCCCACCTCGACCCCGGCCTCACGATGACCGGCGTCCACCTCCTCGCCGCCGCCGCCACCGCCCTGTGGCTCGCCCGCGGCGACGCCGCCCTCGCCGCGCTCGCCGACCTCCTCACCCTCTTCGCCGCCCCGGCGCTCGCCCTCCTGCTCGCCGCCGCCCCGGTCGCGCCCGCGCGCACCGCGCCCGCGCACACCGCCCCGCGTCCCAAGGCCCGCCGCTTCACCGCGGTCGCACCGCTGCGCGGACCCCCGCTCGGAGCGCTCGCGGGATAGGCCCCGGCCGCCCGCGACTCCGCCGACCGCACCCGCCGCCCCGGCGGGTGGACGCTCCGAGACCCTTGAGGCACACCACCATGACCGCCATCCGCCGCAACACCTTGCGCACCATGCTCACCGCCGCGTCCGGGCTCGCCCTCGCGCTGGCCTTCGCCGCCCCGGCCTCCGCCCACGCGGGCCTGGTCGGCACCGACCCCGAGGACGGCGCCGTCCTCGACACCGCGCCCGCCTCGGTGAGCGCCACGTTCTCCGAGAACCTCGACGGGCCCTCCACCGAGATCGCCGTGACCGGCCCCGACGGCGCCGTCATCGACGCCGGGGACCCGGTCTTCGAGGGCGACACGTTCACGCAGCCGATGCTGTACGCCGAGCCGGGGGAGTACACGGTCGCGTACCGGGTCATCTCCGAGGACGGCCACCGCATCGACGGCGCCGTCAGCTTCACCGTGGCCGAGATCCCGGCCGAGCTGTCGCTCAACCCGGTCGAGACCGAGACGAGCACCGCCGCCGAGACCACTGCGGCATCCGCGCCTGCCGAGACCGAGTCCACCTCCGAGGCCGCCGCCGCCGAAGAGGACTCCGGCAACAGCGCCGCGATCATCGCCGGGGCGCTCCTGGTGCTGCTGGCCGTCGCGATCGGCATCGCGGTCCTGGTGAACCGCCGCCGCAAGGCCGCCGAGTAGCCGAACGGGCGGCACGCCGGAAGGCGTGCCGCCCTTGCCGACTACTCCCCGGTCACGCCGTCGGCGAACTCCCGCATGATGTCGATGTGCCCGTTGTGGCGGGCGGTCTCTTCGATCATGTGCAGCAGGATCCACCGCAGCGAGCACGGCTCGCCCTCGGGCGGCGCGTTCCGTTCGAGCGCGTCGAGCGGCAGCGCGTCGGCGATGGCGACCGAGCGGGCGCACTGCTCGTCGTACTCGTCGAGCAATTGCGCGAGCGGCACGCCGTCGACGCGCATCTCCGCGTCGGGGTCGTCGTCGCTCCACGGGCCGCGGTCGGGCTCGCCGAGGAGGCAGACCTCGAACCAGGCGTGTTCGTTCCACCGCAGGTGGGAGACGAGCCCCGCCACGGTCATGAGCGGTGAGGGAAGGTAGGGCCGGTGGGCTTCGGCTTCGGCGAGCCCTTCGGCCTTCTTGCGGACGGTCTGGCGCTGCCAGCGCAGCCGCTCGTTCAAAGCGGTGCGTTCGTCGATCGGTTGCGATTGCGCCTGTTGGCGTTTCATGCGGATACTCCAGATTCGCGGGTGCCGCCCCGCCCGTGGAGCCGCCGCGTCAGCGCACGCCGCGGGAGGGGGACACCGGTTCGCTCGGATTCGACACCGTTTCCACCTCCCTTCCGTCGCTTGCGGTTCAGTTCGAGTCTAGCGGGTCGTCCGGGACCGCCTTGAGGATGCGGCGCCGGGCCCCCGGGGCGGGCCCGGGGGCGGCCGGTCAGGCTTCGAGGAGTTCCTGTGCGTGGGCGAGGATGCCGCGGATCTGGTCCTGCCAGGCGTAGGTCTCGGTCTCGATGGACAGGTAGTAGTCGGCCTGGGTGTCCTCGTGTGCCTGGTGGGCGGTCTCGCGGAACCCGGTCTCGTCGCCGCATTCGGCGACGTCGACGGCGAGCGCGATCTCGAACGCGAGCTTGCCCTCGTAGTCGGCGGGCGCGTCGTCGGGCAGGTCGGGGTGGTCGTGGACGTCGGCCTCGCCGGTGTACAGCTCGTAGAGGTAGTCGCTGATCGGCAGCGAGCCCTCCTCGTCGAAGGCCCACCCGGGGCGGCCGCGCTCGGCGAGGCAGTCGACGAGGTCGCCTTCGGCGCCCGCGATCCGCTCGCGGTACCGCGTCTTCACCTCGGCCATCGCGGCGAAGTCCTCGGTGGGGGTGGCGGGCCGGTAGTGCCAGTACGCGGCCGAGTATTCCTCGCCCTCGCCGCCTTCGACGACGAGTTCGAGGCCCTCGTAGAGCGCGTCGATCATCTCGCGCTTGCAGCCGCCGGGCTCGGGTTCGACGTAGTCGGGCTGCTCGTCCATGTCGATCTCGCCCTCGTCGGCCTCTTCGGCCGGGGCCCGGTCCTCGCCGATGAGGTACCCGTTCTCGTCGGCGGCGATGGCCTCGCCGTAGAACGCGACGTACCAGTCGTACTGGTCCTGCGGGGAGAGCGCCTCGAACGCGTCGTTCTCGAAGCCCGTGCCCCCGGCCTCGGGGCTCCCTTCGGCGAGCGCGTCGTCCGCGGCGTCGATACCGCGGTACTCGTCGTACTCGGCGGCCAGGTCCGACTCGCGGCCCTCGTCGGTCCAGCTCCAGGAGCCGAAGCCGAACCGCTCGGCCTCCTCCTTCTCCAGGAGCCAGCCGTCGTAGGGGTAGTAGTCGAAGAGGGTCTCGGTCTCGGTCTCGGCGGGCTCGGGCTGGGGCGCGAAGTAGAGCTGGTCGTGGACGGTGAAGCCCCGGTCCTCCAGGCACCGCTGCATGAGCCGCAGCTCGACGGCGTCGAGCTCGGCGGTGAGGCGGTGGGTCTCGTTGACCATCTCGACGAGGCGGGCCTCGTCGAACGACTCGGCCGCGGTCCCGCCGCCCTCGTCGCCGCCGGGGCCGTCCGTGCCGTCGCCGCCGCTGCACGCGGCCGTGGCCGCCAGGGCGACCGCGATGCCGACCAGGCCCGCGGTGGTACTGCGCTGCATAACTGCTGCTCTTTCGATGGGAGCCGGAAAATTGACCCCCTCAATACGCGCGCGTGCGGCAGCCCGGTTGCCCGGCTTGGTGGTCTTCGTTCAGCGGCCCCCGTAGAGCCGGGCCATGAGCTCGCGGACCGACGCGTCCATGTCCTTGAACTGCTGGATCGAGGCGTCCTGCATTTGGGCGACCCGCTCGTTCATCTCGCCGAGGTCGGCGGTCGGCACGGGCACGGCGGTCTGCTCGCCGCGCAGGTCGATCGCGGTGTTCAGCGCGAGGGTGAGCTGCTCCAGGAGCGCCTCGGGCCCGTCCTTGAGGGCGCTGAGGGTCATCTTGATCTGCTCGAACCGGCCGTCGGTCCCCAGCGTGACCTTGATGCGGCCGTCGGCGGCCTCGGTCAGGATCGGCTCCGTCTGCGCGCCCGCGGTGCCGGGCCCCTGCGCGAGGGTGTCGCGCGCCGCCGAGAGCTGCTCCGCGATCTGGTCTTCTCCGAACATGCGTCCTCCTAGCCGTTCCTGCCGAGCTTCGCCATGACCTGGCTGATCGAGGCGCTGAACGCCTGCAGCTGCCGCACGCCCGCGTCCTGCACGGCGGCCAGGGACTCGTTGATGGCGTCCAGGTCCGGGACGGCGTCCGCGGCGGTGACCATCGCCGCCCGCTTGCCGAGCGCCTCGTTCACCGCGGTGAGCACGTGCTCGGCGATGTAGTCGGTGCCCTCCTTGAACGCCTTGGGGTCCGCGACGATCTCCGCGACCCGCCCGTCGGCGCCGAGCGTCACCCGGATGCGGCCCTTCGCGGCCTCCACGGTCACCGGCTCGGCCCGGCCCTCCTCGGGCGCGGCGGCCGCGCGCGCGAGCTCGGCCCGCGCCTCCGCCAGTCGCCGCGCCTTGTCGTCTGCCTCGGCCATGGGCGCTCCCCTCTCGTTCACGAAACCGGCTCATCGTATCCCGGTCATTCGATCGGAAAACGCCCGCGGGCGCGCCGCCCGGCCGCCCGCAGCCCCGGAACGTGATCTCGGCGGCGTTGCACGCCGGGGCGAGGCGGATTACCCCTGGCGGAACGCGGCGGCGGCCTCCGGGAGGGCTACCGTTGATCCATGACCTATCGATACCTCACCGACGCCGACGCCGACGCGCTCCTCGAATCGACCTACCCCCAAGCGCGCCAGCTCCCGGCCCTGTCGGAGCTGATCGGCAGCGACCTGCGGTGGGACCCTCCGGCCCGCACGCTCGTCTACCTCGCCGAATGCTGGATCGAAGGCGTCGGCTACGGCCAGCGGCTGCACACGTGCGCCGCGCGCAACATCAACGGGGACAAGGACCTCGCGGTGGAGTTCTCCCGCGCCGCCCGCAAGGGCGACGCCGACCTCGTGGCCGCCGCGGCCGACGAGGTCCTCTCGATGGTCGCCGAGGGCGTCAGCGCCGCCGACAACGCCGCAGCCACGGCCGCGATCACCGCGATGCTCCACGGCGGCCTCACCGAGTCGCCGTCCCGCAAGCCCATGTTCGCGGCCCTGCGCGCCCAGTGGTCGGCCCGGCCCGCCGCGAACTGACCCGGCGCCTGAGTCGGCCGTTCGGCGGACCCGGCAGCGCGGCGTCCCGCCTCGCGACCGAGGCGGGAGGCCGTCCCCTCCCGTGAGGATGGTGGCGACCGCGGCATCGCGATGATGCCGGAGCACACCACCTCGAACGGGAACACCATGCACCGCAAACGAATCGCCCTGGCCGCGTTCACGGCGGCGGCAGTCGCGGCCGCCGTCTCCGCCGCCTCCTACTGGCAGGCCTCCGCCGAAGAGCGCCCCTCCCCGGACCGGCTCCAGCGGGACGCCGACGCCATCGTGGACGTCGGCGTCACCGGCGTCCAGGCCCGCGTCACCGACGACGACGGCGACACCCGCGCCGTCGTCAGCGGCGTCGCCGACATCGAGACCGGCGAGGCCGTCGACGACGAGGGGCTGATGCGGATCGCCAGCGTCACCAAGACCTTCGTCGCCGCCGTCGTGCTCCAACTCGCGGGCGAGGGCGCGCTCTCGCTCGACGACACCGCCGAGGACTGGCTCCCCGGCGTCGTCCAGGCCGAGGGCATCGACGGCGGCGAGATCACGATCCGCCAGCTCCTCCAGCACACCGGCGGCCTGCCCGACTACGCCGACGAGCCCGACTGGGGCACCGAGGCCCACTTCCAGCGCACCCGCTACGACATCGCCGATCCCGAAGAGGTCCTCGCGGCCGCGCTGGCGGCCGGGCCCGTCGGCGAACCGGGGGAGCAGTGGTCGTACTCCAACCCCGGCTACATCGTGCTGGGCATGATCATCGAGGAGGCCACCGGCCACCACTGGGCGAAGGCCGTGCACGACCGGATCGCGCGGCCCCTCGGCCTGGAGGACACCTTCTGGGCCGGGTTCACCGCGAAGACCCCCGAGCCCCGCGCCGAGCTCTACCAGCGTTTCGAGCCGGGCGGCGACCTCGTGAACGTCACCGAGTACATCGACCACGACGCCTCCGGCGGCCTGGTCTCCACCACCGAGGACGTCGACCGCTTCATGCGCGCCCTCATCGGCGGCGACCTGCTCGAACCCGCTCAAATGGCGGAGATGCAGCGGACCGTCCCGGTGACCGGCGAGGGCTACGACCTCATCTGGCCCGGCGGCGCCTCGTACGGCCTGGGCGTGTTCCGCCTCGGGTTCGACGACTGCGGCGAGGGCCTCTGGGTCGCCGGAGGCGACATCACCGGCGCCATGACCCGGGCCGCCGCCACCGGGGACGGTGCGAACTCCGTTACCGTCTTCAGTTCCACCGAACTCCGCGACTCCCTCAAATCGGGCGTCGCCCAGAACCTCGCCACGAACGACCTGATGGAACACGCCCTCTGCGGCCGCAACTGACAGCAGCAGTCCCCGGGGCGAACCGTCCTGGGGACGCCCGGGTGCCGTAACGGTGACGGCGTCAGCGGCTGAGGGCGCGGCGCACGCCGGCTGCGAGGTGTCCGTCCGACAGGTCGCCCCTGGTGACGAAGTCGAACATGAGGCCGTCGACGAGGGCGGCGATGACCTGGGCGTCGAAGGCCGGGTCCGGGGATCCGGCCTGGACGGCGACGAGTTCGGCGAGGTCGCGGAACTCGTCGCCGCAGCGGGCCATGGCGTCGCGGATCGCGGGGTCCCGGGCGCCGGCGAGGTCGAGTTCGAACCGCGCCAGGAGCAGCCGGCGGCTCTCGGTCCACCAGCCCCGCAGCAGCGCGGCGATCGCGTCGAAATCCGGCCGGTCTCTCATGGCGGCCAACTGCCTGAGCGCCTGTGCGATCGCGGGGCGGGCGCGCTCGCGGTCGATCTCGATGATGCGCTCGACGACGGCGAGGACGAGGAGGTCGCGGGTCTTGAAGTAGTACGTGACCGAGCCGTGCGGCAGGTCGGCGGCCTCCTGGACCGCGCGATGCGTGAGGCCGCGCAGACCGTGCTCGGCGATGACGTCGATCGCGGTGTCCAGTATTCGGATGCGCCGGTCTGTGGTCATGGCCGCAAGTCTGCCACGGGGTCTCGACAACGTGCGCAATTCTCTCTATGTTTGTAGAGAAAAGTTCTACAGATGTAGGAGACCGTGATGACCAGGAAATGGCCCGCCCGCGTGTCCGCCGCGACCGCGGCCGCGCTCGCGCTGCTCCTCGCCGCCGCCGCTTTCGTCGCCTATGCGTGGCAGCCGAGCCCGGCGCCGTACGACTCCGCCTATCTGGACGAGATCCGGTCGCAGTACGTCGACACGCCGGTGGCCCGGTTCCACTACACGGCCACCGGTGACGGGCCTCCCGTCGTGCTCGTCGCGGGCGGCGCGATGTGGCTGCACTCCTGGCGCGACACCGTGCCCGCGCTCGCCGCAGGCCACACGGTCTACGCGGTCGACATGCCCAGCCAGGGCTACACCGAGGTCGTCGACGGCGACTTCGCCTACGACCTCGAAGGGATGGCCGCGGCGATCGAGGCGTTCCTCGACGCCGTCGGCCTCGACCGCGCCTCGCTCGCGGGGCACTCATGGGGCGGCGCCTGGAGCCTCTACTTCGCCGAGACCCGCCCGGACCGGGTCGACCGGCTCGTCCTGCTCGACGCCCCCGGCCTGGACGCCGAGCGGGCGCGGCAGACCGAGGTCTTCAAGGTCCCCGTCATCGGCGAGGCCGCCGCGAACCTCACCACGCGGGACCGCTACGCCGACAGCCTCCGCAGCGCCTTCAGCCACAAGGACCTCGTCACCGACGAGACGATCGACGAAGGCTGGGCCTGGTTCTCCCGGCCCGAGCGGCGCGACGCGTTCGTGTCCCTCGCCCTCGGCCTCGACTACGACCAGACCCACGCCCGCCTCGGCGACGTCACCGCCCCGACCCTGATCCTGTGGGGCGCAGAGGACGCGTGGCTCCCGGCGACCCAGGCGCAGGGCCTCGCCGACCGCATCACCGGTGCGCGTGCCGAAGTCCTCGAAGGCTGCGGTCACAATGTCCACGAGGACTGCCCGGACGCCGCCCTGCCGCTCCTCACCGCGTTCCTCAGGCAGTGACCCCGCCCGAGAAGCGCCCGCCCGCCCCCAGGAGGTACCGCATGCTGCACGGACGCCGGACCGAGCAGGCCGTGATCGACCGGATGCTCCGCGACGTCCTCGACAGCCGTCCCAGCGCCCTCGTCGTGCGCGGCGAAGCCGGGATCGGCAAGTCGGCGCTGCTCGACTACGCCGCGGCGAACGCGCAGGCGCACCTCCTGCGCGCGACCGGAGTGGAATCGGAGGCGACGCTGCCGTTCGCCGCACTGCACTCGCTGCTGCGCCCGGTCCTCGACCGGGCCGAAGCCCTTCCGGCGCAGCAGTCCGCGGCGCTGCTCGGCGCGCTCGGCATGGGCGGCGCGAGCCGAGGCGACCGCTTCCTCGTCGGCCTCGCCACGCTCAACCTGCTCGTGGAGCTGTCCTCGCACCAGCCCCTCCTCTGCCTCATCGACGATGCGCAGTGGATGGACGGCGAGTCGGCCGACGCCCTCATGTTCGCGGCCCGGCGCCTGCACGCCGAGCCCGTCGCCGTGCTGTTCACCGCCCGGACCGGCCAGGACTTCCCCGCCAACGGACTGCCCGAGCTCTGGCTCTCGCGGCTCGACGACACGGCCGCCGCGCGGCTCCTCGCCGAGCGGTCCGGAGCGCTCCCGCCCGCCGTCCGCGACCAGCTCCTCGCCGAGGCCCAGGGCAACCCGCTCGCGCTCCTCGAACTGCCGCGCATGCTCACCGCCGAGCAGCGCACCGGCGCCCTCGCGCCGCATTCGTTCCCGTCGGGCGCGGCCGAACCCGTGACCGACCGGGTGCTCGCCGCGTTCCGCGACCGGATCACCGCCCTGCCCGTCGCGAGCCGCGCCTTCCTACTGCTGGCCGCCCTCGACGACCGCGGATCGCTCGACGTGCTCGCCCGCGCCGCGGGCGCGCTCGGCGTCGCACTCGCCGACGCCGCCCCCGCCGAGCACGCGGACCTGGTCCGCGTCGCCGGCGACGGGGTCGTCTTCCGCCATCCCCTGGTGCGCACCGCGGTCCTGCTCGCAAGCGACATCGGCGACCGCTTCGCCGCGCACCGGGCACTGGCCGACGCGGTCGACGACGACCGCCGGGCCTGGCACCTCGCCGCCGTCGCCATCGAATCGGACGAGGCCGTCGCCGCCGACCTCGAACGCCTCGCCCAGCGCGCCCGACAGCGCGGCGGCCAGGCCGCGGTCTCCGCCGCCTATGCCAGGGCCGCAGTGCTCTCGCCCGCGCCCGCCGACGCCGCCCGCCGGTACACCGCCGCCGCGAGCAGCGCCGTCGAGGCCGGGCTGCGGGAGCGCGGCGCCGAGCTCGTCGAGCTGGCGTCCGGCGTCGCGCAGCGGGGGACCTCGGACGCCGCCGTCACCGCGGAACTCGCCCAGGTGCGGGCGCGGCTGTCGTTCGAAGCGGGCCGCCAGCTGGAGGCCGCGAGGATCCTGCTGAACGAGGCCGAGTCGAGAGGGGCCGACCTCACCGGACTGTCGCTGCTGGGCATGGCCGCGTACTACTCGTGGTCCAGCACCGCCCACCCCGAGCAGGCGGCGCTCGCCGACCGCATCGTCTCCCTGCTCTCGCGCGGGCGCCTCACCCGCAGCACGGTCAAGGGGGCCATCGGCGACTTCTGCACGATCCTGAACGACGGCGACACGGTCACCCCCGCCGCACTCGACCCGGCCGGCCGGTTGCCCTCCGACCTGCGGACCCTCATGACGATGCACGCGATCGTGCGTGCCGACCGGGACGGGATGCTGGCCGATGCGACGGCGCTGCTCCAGGACTGCCGGGCCGAGGGCCGCCTCGGCCGGATCCCCCAGGCGATGACGACCCTCGCCATCGCCCAGGCCCTGTACGGCCGCCACGTCGCCGCGCGGGCCACCGCGGCCGAAGGCATCGACCTGGCCGCGGACCTGGACCAGCCGGTGTGGCGCGGATACCTGGCGGGCGTGCACGCGTACCTCTCGGCGATCGCCGGAGACCAGGCGGCCTACGCGGCGATGTCGTCGGAGGCGATGCGGTACGGCGACTCGCTGTCCTGGATGCCGAGCCGCTGCTGGGCCGAGTTCGCCGGAGCCATGCTGGACCTCGGCGCGGGCCGGTACGCGAGCGTGCTCGAACGCCTGGAGCGGGCGGCGGCGGGGCCCTCGCGGCACGCGTTCGTGTGGCGGTACGCGTGGCCCGACTACGTCGAGGCCGCCGCCAAGACCGGCGACCCGCGGCGCGGTGACGCGCTGCTGGAGCGGTACGCGACCTGGGCGGACTCGACCGGGCAGACCGGCCCGCTCGCCGTCCTGCACCGGGCGCGGGCGCTGGCGGCCGGCGACGACCGCGCCGAGCACTGGTACGAGAGCGCCTTGGAGCTGCACCTGCGGCACGAGCAGCCGTTCGACCTGGCGCGGACCCGGCTGGTGTACGGCGAGTGGCTCCGCCGCCACCGGCGGCGGAGCGAGGCGCGGCTCCAGTTGGAGGCCGCGAAGGAGGCGTTCGACCGGCTGGGGGCGGCGCCGTGGTCGGCCCGCGCGGCGGGCGAGCTGCGCGCGGCCGGGGCGTCCGTCGCCGAACGCGCCGCGGACGATCCGTTCGCCGCACTCACTCCCCAAGAGCTGCAAGTGGTGCGGCTGGCCGTGACCGGCGCGACCAACCGCGACATCGGCGCCCGGCTGTTCCTCAGCCCGCGCACGGTGGCCTACCACCTGTACAAGGCGTTCCCGAAGCTGGGCATCACCTCGCGCACCGAACTCGGGCGCCTCGCCCCCGGCAGCCCGTCCGCTTCAGTCGAATGACCGGTCCCGCGCGCGGCCCGTCCGCTCCCGCGGCGCCCGGGACGGCCCTGTGCTCGGCGTTCACCGGCCCAGTCGACTTGACTTCCGCGCGAACGCTTCGAATCCGCTTGCGCGGCAACTAGGCTCGGAATCCGGCGGCCCTTCCTTGCAGCGGCTGCGCCGCCGATGCCTCTGGTACGCAACCGAATCCGTCTCTCCCGCACCAAGGAGCACCCCATGTCAACGCAAGCCGAAGTCATCGTCGTCGGGGCCGGGCCCACCGGCCTGCTCCTCGCGGGCGACCTCGCCGAAGCCGGCGTCGACGTCGTCGTCCTCGAAGCCCGCGGCGAGAAGATCTCGAACCTCTCCCGCGCCTTCGGCGTCCACGCCAGGACCATGGAGGAGCTCGACGCCCGCGGCCTCGCCGAATCGCTCCTCGCGTACGGCGGGGCCCGGCTCCCCGGCATCCGACTGTTCAACCGGGTCACCCTCAACCTCTCCGACCTGGAGACCCGCTTCCCGTACCTCCTGATGACCCCGCAGTACACCGTGGAGGAGGTCCTGCGGCGGCGGGCGCTGGAGGCGGGTGCGTCGATCCGCTACGACCACAAGGTGACCGGGCTGGAGCAGACCGACGGGGGCGTCACCGTCCGCACCGGGGCCGGGGACTACGCGGCCCGCTTCGCGGTGGGCGCCGACGGCGTGAAGTCCGCCGTCCGCGAGGCGATCGGCATGCCCTACCCGGGCGAGGCCGTCCTCAAGTCGATCATGCTCGCCGACGTCAAGCTCGCCGAGCCGCCCGCCGAGAGCCCCGCGATCCACGGCATCAACGGCGCGTTCTGCTTCATCGCCTCTTTCGGCGACGAGTACTGGCGGATCTTCGCCTGGAACTCCGCCGATGTGAAGTCCGATGAGGATCCGATCGACCTCGACGAGATCAAGCAGGCCACCCGACTGGTCTTCGGCTCCGACTTCGGGATGCACGATGCGCGCTGGATCTCCCGGTTCCACTCCGACGAGCGCCAGGTCCCCGAGTACCGCCGGGGCAACGTCTTCCTCGCAGGCGACGCGGCCCACTGCCACTCCCCGGCGGGCGGCCAGGGCATGAACACGGGCCTCCAGGACGCGGCGAACCTCTCCTGGAAACTCGCGGCCGTCCTCAGAGGAGCCGATGCGGCCCTGCTCGACACGTACCACGCCGAGCGCCACCCCGTGGGGAGGATGGTGCTGCGGTCCAGCGGCACCATGATCCGCCTCGCCGCCGAGCGCTCGAAGGTCAAGGCCGCCATCGGCGGGCTCGCGTTCGGCGCCGCCATGCACATCAAGCCTATCGAGGCCAGGGCCATGGGCGTCATCTCAGGCGTCGGGTTCCACTACGCGCACGACAAGGGCGAGGACCAGCTCGTGGGCCACCGCGCCAACGACATCGCCCTCGCCGACGGCTCACGCCTCTACGAGGCCCTGCGCGGCGGCCGCTTCGTCGTCCTCGACAGCGCCGAGACCTACTCGGCCCGCTTCGTGGCCGACGCCGACTCGGCCGCTCCGGACGGCGACGCCAAGGTCGTCCGGCCCGACGGCTACATCGGCTGGGCCGGCGAAGACGACCCCGCCGCGATCCGCGCCTACCTGGAGACCCACGCCGGAAAGGCCTGACCCGTTCCCCGCAGCGGCATCCCCGCACGCGGAGGTGCCGCTGCCTGCATGTCTGTTTGTGGGTGCTACAGGGATCGAACCTGTGACCACCTCCTTGTAAGGGAGGTGCTCTACCGCTGAGCTAAGCACCCTGGGGCGCGATGGGGGCGCGCCGAGCCTGAGAAAGGGTACCTGAACGGGGGCTTGGGCGCGAGTGCGGGTCGAAGCGCGGTCGCGGGGAGAGGTGCCGCACAGGCGGAATTCAGTGGAAGCTTCAAGTGTTGGTGCCGAGGTGGAAACAGTACGTGTAGACATCTGGTCCGACATCGCCTGCCCCTGGTGCTACGTCGGCAAGGCCCGGTTCGACAAGGCCGTGGCAGGGCTCGAAGGGAAGGTCGCCGTCGAGGTGCGCCACCGCTCCTTCGAGCTCGACCCGAACCGCGCGCCCGGCGAGGTCGACGCGGTCGTCCCGATGATCGCGAAGAAGTACGGCATCAGCCCCGCCCAGGCCCAGGCGAACGAGTACAAGCTCGGCGAGCTGGCGAACCTGGAGGGCCTGGAGTACCGCACCGAGGGCCGCGACCACGGCAACACCTTCGACCTCCACCGCCTCCTCCACCTCGCCTCCGACAAGGGGCTTGAGGCCGAGGTCTGGAAGGCGTTCTACACCGCGAACTTCGCCGACGAGGCCTCGATCTTCCAGCGCGACAGGGTCATCGAAGTGGCCGTCGCCGCCGGGCTCGACGAGGCCGACGTCGTCGCCGTCCTCGACGACCCCGAGCACTACCGCGAGGCCGTGCGCGCCGACGAGGCCGAGGCCGCCGCGCTCGGCGCCACCGGCGTCCCGTTCTTCGTGATCGACGAGAAGTACGGCGTCTCCGGCGCGCAGCCGACCGCCCTCTTCGCCGAGATCCTCGAAAAGGCCTGGGACGAGCGGCAGCCCGCGAACTAACGGGACCTAACTGGCGAAACCTTCACGATTCGGCGCGCCCGGGCATATCCTGAGGCGAATTCCGACTACGAGGAGGCGGTAGCCATGCCCATGGATCGCGAGACGCAGCTCAAGCTGGTGAACCTGCGGGACGACGCCGGCGTGCTCTCGCTCTACGTCAACGCCGACCCCCGGCAGGAAGGCTCGACCCCGCCCTGGAAGACCCGGCTCGACCAGGGCCTCAAGCAGCTCCGCGAGGCCGTCGGCAACGGCACGGCCCCGCTCCTGGGCCGCCGCGTCGAGGACCTCAAGATCGACATCGAAGCGCTCGTCCGCCCCGGCTCCCCCGGGATCGGGCGGGCGCTCTTCGTCGCCCTCGGCACCGGCGAGACCTACAGCGTCGCCATGCAGACGCCCCTGACCGACCGCGTCGCCCTCGCGCCCCGCTCCCACATCGCGCCCATGTTCGGCGCCTGGGCCGAAGGCGCCCCCGTCGGCGTCGTCGTCGTGGACGGCAAGGGCATGCGCATCCTCGACAGCCGCTTCGGCCGGTGCGAGGAGGTCTCCGGCCTCGCCTTCGAGCTCGACACCGACGAATGGCGCGTCATGAAGGGGCCCGCCGCCGTCCAGAGCGCCTACGGCGGCCGCGACGGCTTCGTCTCCTCCAACCAGCAGGACCTCTTCGACTACCGCGTCGCCGAGCACCTCCAGAAGTTCCTCGCCGCCGCGCACTCCACACTGGAGGAGCACGTGACCGAGTTCGGCTGGGAGCTCCTGGTCCTCGCAGGCGAGCCCGAACTCGTCGAGGCCGCCTCGAAGCACCTCCGCAACGGCGTCAAAGCCGAGGTCGTGCCGTCCAAGCTCATCCTGAGCCAGAAGTCGCCCGCGATGATCCAGCAGGCCGTCGCGCCCGAGATCGCCGCCGCCCGGCACGCCCGGGACCTGCGGCTCGCCGCCGCCTTCGCCGAAGCGGTCCCCAAGGCCGCCATCGGATCAGAGGAAGTGCTCGACGCGCTGCAAGGCGGCCGCGTCGACCGGCTGCTCATCGAGCGCGACTCCGTCTGGAGCGCCCGCCGCATCCCCGAGGGCGCCGTCCTCGCCGACGCCGTCGCGCCCGGGGAGCCGGAGGTCGCCACGGCCGTCGCCGAAGCGCAGCTCGGCGAGGCGATGATCGAGATGGCGCTGGCGTCCGACGCCCGCGTGTCGATCCTCGGCGAAGGCGTCGACCTGGGGAAAGAGGCCGGAGGCGTCGGGGCGATCCTGCGCTGGTGACGACCTCTTGAGGGGATAGTTAGGTTATGCTAACCTATCCTCGGCAGTTCGAACTAGGGCCGCGAGTCTCTCACCTCTCGCGGCCCTAACTGCGTCTCCGGGCTCTGAATCCGTTGCACCGGACCATCTCCTGCGTCACATTGCGGCTCAGGGCCTTCCCTTCCGGCAGAATTCAACATACATTGAATTCATCAAGTGATGAATTTCCGAACACGGCTCACCCCTAGGAGACCGCCATGAACGAGCAGCAGCAGGCCGAAGTCATCGTCGTCGGTGCGGGCCCCACCGGGCTCCTCCTCGCGGGCGACCTCGCCGAAGCGGGCGTCAAGGTCACCGTCCTCGAAAAGCGCGGCGCCGAGATCTCGAACCTGTCCCGCGCCTTCGCCGTCCACGCCCGCACGCTCGAAGTCCTCGACGCCCGCGGCCTCGCCGACGACCTCTTCGCCCTCGGCGGCCGCCGCCTCGGCGAGCTGTTCCTCTTCGGCCGCGCCAAGGTCAAGCTCAGCGGCCTCGACTCCCGCTTCCCGTACGTGCTCATGACCCCCCAGTACAACGTGGAGCGCGTCCTGCGCGAGCGCGCCGCCGCGGCGGGCGTCGACTTCCGCTTCGACCACAAGGTCATCGGCATCGACCAGGCCGACGGGAGCGCCACCGTCCGCACCGACAGGGGCGACTTCACCGCGGCGTACGTCGTCGGCACCGACGGCGTCCGCTCCGCGGTCCGGCAGGCCGTCGGCATCGACTACCCCGGCGAGGCCGTGCTCCGCTCGATGATGCTCGCCGACGTCGAACTCGACGAGCCGCCCGCCGAGAGCCCCGCCGTCAGCGGCGCGAACGGCGCGTTCTGCTTCATCGCCGACTTCGGCGACGGCCTGTGGCGCGTCATCGGCTGGAACGCCGCCGACCAGCAGGACGACGACGCGCCCGTGTCCTCCGACGAGATCCGCACCGCGCTCAAGCTCGCGTTCGGCACCGACTTCGGCATGCACGAGCCCAAGTGGTCCTCGCGGTTCCACTCCGACGAGCGCCAGGCCACCGCCTACCGCGCCGGGAACGTGTTCCTCGCGGGCGACGCCGCCCACTGCCACACGCCCGCCGGGGGCATGGGCATGAACACCGGCATCCAGGACGCCGCGAACCTGTCGTGGAAGCTCGCCGCGGTCCTGCGCGGCGCCGACCCGGCGCTGCTCGACACGTACGCGGCCGAGCGCCACCCCGTCGGCGAGGCCGTGCTGCGCGCCAGCGGCCGCATCATCCGCGTGGCCGCCAACAAGTCCCGCGTCGTCGGGGCCGTGCGCGGCGCCGTCCTCGGCACCGCCCTCAAGCTGGACCCGGTGCAGCACAAGGTCACCGGCCTCATCAGCGGCATCGACGTCCACTACCCGCACGCCCACGGCGAGCACCGCCTCACCGGCGACCGCGCCCGGGACGTCGACCTCGCCGACGGCACGCGGCTCTACGAGGCGCTGCGCGCCGGGCGGTTCGTCGTCCTCGACAGTGCGCTTGAAGACGGCGCTCTTGAAGACAGCGCCGCCGCCGTCGCCCGCGCCACCGCCGAGCCCGACGGCACGGCCCGCGTCGTCCGCCCTGACGGCTACATCGGCTGGGCCGGGGCCGACGACCCCGCGGCCATCGCGGCCTACCTGGAGGCGCACGCCGGGAAGCTTTGACCGAGGAAACCAGGACGGCGGCGGACGCGAGTCCGCCGCCGTCTCTTGTGGTCTTCGGGGGCCGTCCGACACGAGTTCAACGCGCGTTCACCCCGTTGGGGTTGCACTCAAGTGGCATTTGTCGTGAACTTGCATTCCACCCGGATTCATCCTGAGATATAGAGGTTCAATGACAAACGTCCTCAGTCGACGCGGCGTGCTCGGCGCGGGCCTCGCCCTCGGTGCGACGGCGGTCGCCACCGGAGCCTTCTCCAGTGCCGCGCAAGCGGAAGAGGCCTCCGGCGGCCCCATCATCGGCGAGCCGCGCCGCGACCAGCTCCACCTGCTCACCTTCAACCTCCGCTACGAGGGCGGCGACGCCTCGCCCCACACGTGGGACGAGCGCCGCCCCCTCGTGAAGACCGTCCTCAAGCGAGAGCAGCCCTCGATCCTGTTCACGCAGGAGGGGATCTACCCCCAGCTCCAGGACGTGCGCGAGGACCTCGGCGGCCACTACGACTGGATCCACCTCGGCCGCCTCGGCGGCTCCCGGTCGGAGGCCACCGCGGTCTACTGGAACACCAAGCGGCTCAAGGTCGTCGAGTACGACCACCAGTGGCTCTCCGACACCCCGCTGCTCATCGGCTCCAAGGGCTGGGGCAACAACGTGGTCCGCATGCTCACGTGGGTCCGGTTCCTGGACCTGCGCACGGGCAAGGAGTTCTACGTGGTCAACAACCACTTCGACCACCAGTCCGAGGACGCCCGCCAGAAGGGCGCCCAGATGAACCTCGACGTCATCGCGCCGTGGGTCGAGCAGGGCTTCCCCGTGGTCGCCGCGGGCGACTTCAACCAGGTCCCCGACACCCCGACCTACACGATCCTCACCGACGGCGGCCTGGTCGACACCATGCTCGCCGCCGAGGAGCAGGTCACGCCGGTGTGGGGCACCTGGAACGGGTGGAACCCCGTCCCCAGCGAGACCGAGCGCCGCATCGACTGGATCCTCGCCACCCCCGGCGTCCGCATCCTCAAGGCCGCGGTGAACACCTACGCGAAGGACGGCCTCACCCCGTCCGACCACTGGCCCGCCCAGGCGCTCGTGGAGCTCCTGTAACCGTGAAGGCCCAGCGGGGCGGCGGGTCCGGCGCTATGGTCGCGACCATGGACACCGTTCGGAACGCCGCCCCGCCGGACCAGCCGCCCGCGCTCGCCGGCGTCCCGCTCGTCGGCCCGGTGGCGGCCCCCGAGCTCCAGGTGATGACCTACAACCTGAAGACCGCCTCGGGCCGCGCCCCGCACTCGTGGTGGAAGCGCCGCCCGTTCGTGGCGCAGGTGGTGCGCGACGAGCGGCCCACCGTGCTGTGCACGCAGGAGGGGCAGTTCTACCAGCTCCGCGAGCTGCGCGAGGACCTCGACGGCTACGACTGGGTCCACCTCGGCTGCGCCGGGGGCTCCCGGTCCGGGTCCACCGCGATCCTCTGGGACGCATCGCGGGTCGTGCCCGTCGCGTACGACCATCTGTGGCTCTCGCGCCACCCCGACCGGATCGGCTCGCGCGCGTGGGGGACCGGCGCGATCCGCATGCTCACCTGGGTCCGCTTCGAGGACAAGGCCACCGGCAAGGACTTCCACGTCGCGAACGTCCACCTCGACCACCGCTCCGAGCGGGCCCGCCGCAAGGGCGCCGCGATGTGCCGCGACCTCCTGCGCAGCTTCCAGGGGCCCGCGGTCCTGGCCGGGGACTTCAACTGCCGCCCCGACTCCGCGGCCCACGCGGTCCTCACGCGCGATCTGGCCGACGCCTGGGACACCGCCGCGACGCGGCTCACGCCGGACTGGGGCACGTTCAACAGCTGGCGCACCACGCCCGCCGAGAACGGCCGCCGCATCGACTGGATCATGGTCAAATCCGGTCCGAAGCGGCAGGAGCTGACCGTCCATAGAGCAGGCGTCAACACCCGGACCGGGGACGGGCTCGCCCCCTCCGACCACTGGCCGGTTCAGGCGGTGTTCACGATCGGCCGCTAGTTGATCTGGTCGAGGTACTCGCGGATCTCCCGCACGGCCGAGCGCCCGGCGCGGTTCGCGCCGATCGTGCTCGCCGACGGGCCGTAGCCCGCGAGGTGGATGCGCGGGTCGGCCGCGACCCTGGTGCCGTCCATGACGATCCCGCCGCCCGGCCCGCGCAGCTTCAGCGGCGCGAGGTGGTCGAGCGCGGCCCGGAAACCGGTGGCCCACAGGATCACGTCGGCGGGCACGAAGCGCCCGTCGTCCCATGCGACGCCGCCGGGCTCGATCCGGTCGAACATCGGATTCCTGTCGAGGATCCCGGCTTCCCGGGCGGCCCTGATCTCGGGCGTGAGCGGCACGCCGGTGACGCTGATGACCGACTGCGGCCGCAGCCCCTTGCGCACCCGTTCCTCGACCATCGCCACGGCCTCGCGGCCCCGGTCGGGGTTGAAGTCGCCGCTGCGCCACTGCGGCTCGCGCCGCGTCACCCACGTGGTGGCGGCCGCGACCGGGTGGATCTCCATGAGGTGCTGCATCGCGGAGATCCCGCCGCCGACGACCACGACCCGCTCGCCCGCGAACTCCTCCGGGCCGCGGTACTGCGCGGTGTGGAGCTGTCTCCCTTGGAAGGTCTCCTGGCCGGTGTAGCGGGGCCAGAACGGCCGCTCCCACGTCCCCGTGGCGTTGATGAGCGCCTTCGCGATCCACGTGCCGCGGTCGGTGGCGACTTCCAGGCGCTTGTCGGGGAGTGAGCGCACCGACCGGACCGACACGGGCCGCTCGACGCGCAGGTCGAACTCGCGCTCGTACGCGGCGAAGTACTCGGAGATGACCCCGGCCACGGGCGTCGACTCGTCGGGCTCGGGCACCGGCATGCCTGGGAGCTGGTACACCCCGTTCACGGTCTTGAACGTGAGCGTCGGCCACCGGAACTGCCACGCCCCGCCCGCGTGCGGCGCATGGTCGAGCACCGCGAACCCCGTCCCGGGCTCGAAGTGCCGCCGCAGAAAGTACGCGGCCGACAACCCGGCCTGCCCGGCCCCGATCACGACGACGTCCACTTCCCGCATCACACCAGCCAAAACGCCTCGGCGAGACGCGGGATTCCGCCCGGTGAGGGCGCTCACTGCGGTGCGGCGAACAGGTCCTTCAACGTGAAGGCATCGGCGGTCGGCCCCTTCTCGCGGAGCATCGTGAGCCGCTTCTCGGCGTCCTGGACGGTGGGCCGTTCGCCCGCCGGCACCCACCACAGCGCGGTGATCGCCTCCTTGAGGTGCTCGAACCACTCGCGGCGGCGCTGGAGGTACGGGCGGTGGACCGCGCCGTACACGTACGCGCGGAACGTCTCGGGGTTCTCCCACACCGACATGTTCACGATGAGCCACTCGTCGCCCCAGAACCGGAACGCGGTCGCCCCCTCGCCCTCCCCGTCGGCCAGCCGCCACACGAACCCCTCGTGCGCGTCGGCCGCCGCGTTCACCTCCGCCAGACCGTCCATGAAGTCCTTCATCACCGGCGAGTCCAAAGGCGCGCGCATCCGCCCGATGTTCACCTGCGCCAGTTCATAAGCCGCACTCATGCAACGAGCCTGCCAGCGCCGAACCCCCACCGTCAACGCCCGCCGGACAATCCCGGTCACACCCCAGTCGACTGGGATTCCGCACTGATTTCATGCCGCGGGGGAGAGGAACTCCAGCCGGTTGCCGAACGGGTCGTGGGCGTAGAAGCGCCGGAAGCCGATGAACAGGCCGTCCCATTCGACGACATGGCCTGCGGCTTCGAGCGCGGCGGCGAGGCCGTCGAGGTCGGCCACGAGGATGCCGGGGTGGGCCTTCTTAGACGGCACCAGGTCCGGTTCGACGCCGAGGTGGATCTCCAGTGCGTCGGTGCGCAGCCACAGGCCGCCGCGCTTGGCGAGGTCGGGAGGCTTGGGGACCTCGGTCATGCCCAGCACCTCCACGTAGAAGGCGCGGGCGGCGTCCTCGGACTCGGGGCGGATGGCGAGCTGCACGTGGTGGAGGCCGTAGCCGAAGGTCATGTCGCTCCTCAGGGGGTAATGGAGAAGGGGCGGGCCCGACCGGGCCCGCCCCTTCTCACTTTGGTTGTGCTACTTCGCGAGCAGGCCGCGGAGGACGTACTGGAGGATGCCTCCGTTGCGGTAGTACTCGGCTTCGCCGGGGGTGTCGAGGCGGACGACGGCTTCGAAGGTCTTGACGGCGCCGTCGGGGCTGGTGGCGGTCACGGTGACCGTGTCCGGGATGCCCGTGTTGACGGCGGTGACGCCGGTGATCGCGATCGTCTCCTCGCCGGTGAGGCCGAGGCTCTGGTGGGACTCGCCCTCCGGGTACTGGAGCGGCAGGACGCCCATGCCGATGAGGTTCGAGCGGTGGATGCGCTCGTAGGACTCGGCGATGACGGCCTTGACGCCGAGGAGGCGGGTGCCCTTCGCGGCCCAGTCGCGGCTGGAGCCGGTGCCGTACTCCTTGCCGGCGAGGACGACCAGCGGGGTGCCCTCGGCGGCGTAGTTCTGGCACGCGTCGTAGATCGTGGCGACGGGGCCGCCGGCCTGCGTGAAGTCGCGGGTCCAGCCGCCCTCGGTGCCCGGGGCGAGCTGGTTGCGCAGGCGGATGTTCGCGAAGGTGCCGCGGACCATGACCTCGTGGTTCCCGCGGCGCGAGCCGTAGGAGTTGAAGTCCTTGGGGCCCACGCCCTGGGACTTGAGGTACTCGCCCGCGGGCGAGTCGGCCTTGATGGACCCGGCGGGGGAGATGTGGTCGGTGGTGACCGAGTCCCCGAGCTTCGCCATGATGCGGGCGCCGTGGATGTCCTCGACGGCCTCCGGCGTGGCGGGCATGTTCTCGAAGTACGGGGCCTTGCGCACGTACGTCGACGCCTCGTCCCACTCGAACGTGTTGCCGGTCGGGATCGGCAGGGACTGCCAGGTCTCGTCGCCGTCGAACACGGACGCGTACTCGGTGAGGAACATGTCGCGGCCGATGTGGCCGTCGACGACCTCGCGCACGTCCTCGGGGGCGGGCCAGATGTCGCGCAGGTACACGTCCTGCCCGTCCTTGCCCTTGCCGATCGGGTCCGACGTCAGGTTGATGTCCATCGTCCCGGCGAGCGCGTACGCCACGACCAGCGGCGGGCTGGCGAGGTAGTTCATCTTGACGTCCGGGTTGATCCGGCCCTCGAAGTTGCGGTTGCCCGAGAGGACGGCGGCGACGGCGAGGTCCCCGGCCTGGACCGCGGCCGAGGTCTCCTCGGGGAGCGGGCCGGAGTTGCCGATGCAGGTGGTGCAGCCGTAGCCGACCAGGTTGAACCCGAGCTTGTCGAGGTACGGGGAGAGCCCGGCGCGCTGGAGGTACCCGGTGACGACCTGGGACCCGGGCGCGAGCGAGGTCTTCACCCACGGCTTGGACAGGAGCCCGGCCTCGACGGCGTTCTTGGCGAGCAGGCCCGCGCCGACCATGACGTACGGGTTCGAGGTGTTGGTGCACGAGGTGATCGCGGCGATCACGACGGCGCCGTGGTCGAGCTGGAACTCGCCGGCCTCGGTCTTGACGGTCTGCGGGTTGTGCGGGCGCGAGCCGTTGGGGGCCTGCGCGGGCGCGTCGGAGCCGGGGAAGGACTCGATGCCCGGCTCGTCGGCCACGTAGTTGGCGACGTCGCGGCGCCACTGGTGCCCGGCGTTGTCGAGCTGGATGCGGTCCTGCGGGCGCTTGGGCCCGGCGATGGAGGGGACCACGGTGGAGAGGTCGAGTTCGAGGTACTCGGAGTACTCGGCCTCCTGCTTCGGGTCGTGCCACATGCCCTGGGCCTTGGCGTACGCCTCGACGAGGGCGATCTGCTCCTCGGAGCGGCCGGTCAGGCGCAGGTAGTCGACGGTGCGCTCGTCGATCGGGAAGATGCCGCAGGTGGACCCGAACTCGGGGGCCATGTTGCCGAGCGTGGAGCGGTCGGCGACGGGCACCGAGGCGACGCCTTCGCCGTAGAACTCGACGAACTTGCCGACGACGCCGTGGTCGCGGAGCATCTCGGTGATGGTGAGGACGAGGTCCGTGGCGGTGGTCCCGGGCGGGAGGTCGCCGGAGAGCTTGAAGCCGACGACGCGGGGGATGAGCATGGAGATCGGCTGGCCGAGCATCGCGGCCTCCGCCTCGATGCCGCCGACGCCCCAGCCGAGGACGCCGATGCCGTTCTCCATGGTGGTGTGGGAGTCGGTGCCGACGCAGGTGTCGGGGTACGCGAGGCCGTCGCGGGTCATGACGACGCGCGCGAGGTGCTCGATGTTGACCTGGTGGACGATGCCGGTGCCGGGCGGGACGACCTTGAACTCGTCGAAGGCGGTCTGGCCCCAGCGCAGGAACTGGTAGCGCTCGCGGTTGCGCTCGTACTCGCGCTCGACGTTGCGCTGGAAGGAGTCCGGGTGGCCGAAGAAGTCGACGATCACGGAGTGGTCGATGACCATCTCGGCGGGCGCGAGCGGGTTGATCTTGGCCGGGTCGCCGCCGAGGTCGCGCACGGCCTCGCGCATGGTGGCGAGGTCGACGACGCAGGGCACGCCGGTGAAGTCCTGCATGATGACGCGCGCGGGCGTGAACTGGATCTCGGTGCTGGGCTTGGCGTTCGGGTCCCAGGAGCCGAGGGCGCGGATGTGGTCGGCGGTGATGTCCGCGCCGTCCTCGTTGCGCAGCAGGTTCTCAAGGAGGACCTTGAGGCTGTACGGGAGCCGCTGGTGCCCCTCCACCTTGTCGATGCGGTAGATGTCGTAGTCGTGTTCGCCGACCCGCAGCGTGTCGCGGGCGCCGAAGGAGTCCGTACTCACCATGAGAGCTCCTCGTCGAGTCTGAACTGAAGGTCGGTCTCAGTCTGCCGCAACCCGGGAGGTCGGGGACCGCGGTCGGTCAGACCGCCGACTCTTAAACAGTACGTCCGTCTTATTTAACGGTTCCAACTGTAGCACCCGCGTGCGGCCGGGCGGTGCTCAGCCGAGCCTAAGACGCATCGAGTGGCATGGATCGCCAAGAGGGGGACCGCGACGGGAACGGTGAAGGCCGGCGGCGGGAGCGGTTGTGTGCGGTGATGCCCCCGCCGCCGGCCCGGTGCGGTGGATATAAGCCTGAAATCGGACTATACGCTCCGGGCCTCCGGGGCCGTCACCGGCCCTGCGGTGCCCGGAGCGACCAGCGGTTCTATCAGTGCGCGCCCGCGATCCGCGGCCCGGCCTCGCGCTGCTCCGCGAGCCACGTCTCGACCTCGTCGGAGGTCCGCGGGAGCCCGGCCGAGAGGTTCTCGCAGCCGTCGGCGGTGACCCGCACGTCGTCCTCGATGCGGATGCCCACGCCGCGCAGCTCCTCGGGGACCAGCTCGTCGTTGGCCTGGAAGTACAGCCCCGGCTCCACGGTGAGCACGAAGTCCTCCTGGACCGCGCCCTTGTAGTAGTGCTCGGGCCGCGAGGCCGCGCAGTCGTGCACGTCGAGGCCGAGCATGTGCCCGAAGCCGTGGAGCGTCCAGCGCCGGTAGATCAGCGAGTCCTTGTCAAGCGCCTCGTCCACGGTGCCCGGCAGGATGCCCAGGTCGCTCAGGCCCTCGGCGAGGACCCGCATGCACGTCTGGTGGATCTCCTGGAACTCGGTGCCCGGCTTGATGACGTCCATGCCGGCCTGCTGCGAGGCGTGCACGATGTCGTAGACCTGCTTCTGGAGCGGCGTGAACCGCCCGTCGACGGGGATCGTGCGGGTGACGTCGGCGGTGTAGAGGTGGTGGTTCTCCACGCCCATGTCCATCAGGAGCAGCTCGCCGGTCTTCGTGGCGCCGTCGTTGGTGATCCAGTGGAGCGTCGTGGCGTGCGACCCGGCGCCGACGATCGAGTCGTAGCCGAGCCCGTTGCCCTCCAGGCGGGCCCGCGAGCGGAACACGCCCTCGATGAGCCGCTCGGAGACCGAGCCGGTCGCCGGGATGATCCGGGCGACGTCCTCGAAGCCGCGCACGGTGATGTCGACGGCGTCCTGGAGCTGCTCCAGCTCCCAGGAGTCCTTGCGCAGCCGCAGCTCCGACAGGACCGCGGCCAGCTCGCCGTCGCGGGTCAGGCCCTCGGCCTCCTCGGCCGGGAACCGGGCGTCCAGCGCGGCGTCGAAGCCGCGCAGCACGCGCACCCGCGAGCGCTCGGCGCCCTTGAGCGCCTCGTCGAGGCCCTCGACGTCCTTGCACGGCAGGCCGAGCCGCGTCTCGGTCTCCTCAAGGGAGTGCTTGCGGCCGATCCACAGCTCGCCGTACTTCGCGGAGCGGAAGAACTCGTCGGAGTCGGTGCCCTTGCGGGGCCGCCGGTACAGGACCGCCTCGTGGCCGCCGCCGCTCGGGTGCAGCACGAGCACGCCCTCGGGGTCCTGGTCGCCGGTGAGCCACACGAAGTCCGAGCCCGCGCGGAACGGGTAGAACGTGTCGTTCGAGCGCCGCTGCTCCTCGCCGGTGGGCACGATCAGCACCTCGCCGGGGAAGGCCGCCGAGAGCGCCTCGCGGCGCCGCGCCGTGTACGCCGCCTGCGGCAGCGGGGCGGCGTCCAGGTCCAGCGGCCCCCACCCGGAGCGCATGAACTCCAGGAACTTCTCGGGGAACTTCGGGTCGTGGGGTCGCTCCCCGGACTTCGTCTCGGCCATCGCCGTTCCTTTCCATCGACACTTGTCGCGCGACTAGGGGCGCTTGGGGATGACGGTACCGCGTTCGTGAGCGCCCCATGACGGTCCCGGCCGCTCGTGCCCTCCGCACTGGCACCGCTACCCTGAGAATCGTGACCGATCGCGCCAATTCGTCGCTCAACCCACCTTCCGGCAAGGGGGCGCCGTCGCGACCGAGCGTCACCCTCCCCGAGGGCCAGCTGGAGCAGATCCGCCGCCTCGTCGCGGTCGGCCGGGCGGAGTCGGTCGACGAGTACGTCGGCGCGGCCGTCGCCGAGCGCCTCGAACGCGACCGCTCCCTCTCCGAGCTCCAGGACCTCTTCGAGCGCAAGGGCCAGGGCCCCAGCGCCGAGCACCTCGCCTGGGCCCGCGAGGTCCTCGGGGTCGAGGAGAAGGACGACGGGGAGGCGCGCCCATGATCGGCGGCCGCATCCTGGACGTCTCGGCCATCGTCGGATTCGCCACCTCCATGCCCTACCCCCAGGCCGTGGTCTTCACCGCCCTGGAGCAGAACGTCGTCCTCGCGATCCCCTCCGGCGCGCTCGCCGAGGCCTGGTCGCAGGCCCGCCGCCGCGACCGCGACGCCCTCCTGGTCCTGCTCGGCCTGCCCGTCACCGTGGTCATGGACCTGGACCAGAAGTCCGCCCGCGACGTGGGGCTCATGCTCTCGCGCTCGCGGCAGCACGGGAACATCGCCGCCGGGCACGTCGCCTGGTGTGGCCTGAACCGCCCCGGGTGGCCCATCGTCACCGGGGAGCCGAAGACCCTGCTTGCATTCGATGCGAGCCTGGAGATCGACCAGCTCCCCTGAGGGGCCGGGCGAGGGACAATAGAGGAGCAGCGTGACCGCCGTACAGGAGCAGTCAATGACCACCACCGGCCCGCTCGAATACCGACCGCGCAAGTCCCGCATCGGGGCCTGGATCGGCGCGGCCGTGGCCTTCTTCGGCTTCACGGCCCTCTCCTTCTCCCTCGGGACGACCACCGTCGAGGGCGGCACCGTCACGGTCGCCGACCAGGCCGCGATGATCGGACTCGGCGTCATCGGCGCCGGGATCGCCCTGAGCTTCCTGCGGCTGCGCGTGCGCGCCGACGAGAAGGGCATCGAGGTGACCAACGTCGCCCAGAAGCGCTACTTCCCCTGGCAGGTCGTCACGGCCATCAACTTCAGCGACAAGATGACCTGGGCGACCGTGGAACTCGCCGACGACGACGAGATGTCGATCATGGCCGTCCAGGTCACCGACAAGGAGCGGGCTGTGGCGGCGATCAAACACCTGCGAGCGCTCTTGGAGCAGTCCCGCAGCTAGGTGCTACGATGGCTTGTCGATCGCACTGCGCTGCCCTGTCGGGCCGCGTGCAGTGCTAGCAAGCGGAGTCCAGCTCCCACCCGCAGCCGGGCCCTTCGGGGCCGACTGGCGACCGGGTCACAAGACGGCGATTGAGTTCGCCGTGCTTTGGAGTGGACCCCGGCATACGCTGGGGTCTTTCTTTGTTGGGACCTCATGCCCGAGGCCGCTGGGTCACGCTTGCGCGACGAGCCGCCGGTGCACCCGCACCGGTGACGACCCGAAAGCCACAGGGGCGCCGGCGCGAACGCGTCGGCGAGAATCGCAACCAAGGAGGCCCCATCAGCGATTTGCGCGTGAACGACCAGATCCGGACCAAGGAAGTGCGTCTGGTCGGCCCGCAGGGTGAGCAGGTCGGCATCGTGTCGATCGACAAGGCCCTGCAACTGGCCGCGGACGTCGACCTGGACCTGGTCGAAGTCGCACCCACCGCCCGTCCGCCGGTCTGCAAGCTCATGGACTACGGCAAGTACAAGTACGAGTCCGCTCAGAAGGCCCGTGCCTCGCGCCGCAACCAGCAGCAGACGGTCATCAAGGAGATGAAGCTCCGGCCGAAGATCGACAAGCACGACTACGAGACCAAAAAGGGTCACATCGTGCGCTTCCTCACGGCCGGGGACAAGGTCAAGATCACCATCATGTTCCGCGGCCGCGAGCAGTCGCGACCGGAGCTGGGACGCCGCCTGCTGGACAAGCTGGCGGAGGAGATCTCCGACCTCGCGGTCATCGAGTCCGCCGCGAAGCAGGACGGCCGCAACATGATCATGGTCGTCGCCCCGATCCGCCCGAAGGGCGAGATCAAGGGCGGCGGACGCAAGGGCCGCGACCGCGGCGAGGCCGAGCAGGCCCCCGCGGAGCAGGCCGAGCCGGCCCAGGCCGACGCCCCGGCCGAGGCCCCGAAGCCCGACGAGACGCCCGAGTCCTAGACCCGGGCGAACGGAGGAGCCGGGCGCGGCGACGCGCCCGACCCGCTCCGGTTGAACTAAGGAGAAGCAGATGCCGAAGATGAAGTCCCACAGCGGTGCCAAGAAGCGGTTCAAGGTGACCGGGTCGGGCAAGCTGATGCGCCGCAGCGCCGGCAAGAACCACCTGATGCTGGCCAAGAGCGGCCGCTTCAAGCGCAAGGCTTCGGGCGACCAGTCGGTCTCCCCGGCCGACACCAAGCAGGTCAAGAAGCTGCTGGGCATGTAGCCCCTCCCGATTGACTTCCAACCGCTTTTAACCGCAAGGAGACCTACTGTGGCACGCGTCAAGCGTTCGGTGAACGCCAAGAAGAAGCGCCGCGTCGTACTCGAAGAGGCCAAGGGCTACCGCGGGCAGCGCTCGCGCCTGTACCGCAAGGCCAAGGAGCAGCTGCTCCACTCGTACACCTACTCGTACCGCGACCGCAAGGCCCGCAAGCGCGAGTTCCGCAAGCTGTGGATCACCCGCATCAACGCCGCGGCCCGCGCGAACGGCATCACCTACAACCGCTTCATGCAGGGCCTGTCCCTCGCCGAGGTCGAGGTGGACCGCAAGATCCTCGCCGAGCTGGCCGTCTCCGACCCGGCGGCGTTCACCGCCCTGGTCGAGGTCGCCAAGGCCGCCCTCCCCGAGGACGTCAACGCCCCGGTCGAAGCGTAAATGCAGACCGATGAACCCGGGACGGGCGTGCTCACCGCGCGCTCGTCCCGGGTCGTCAACGCCCGCAAGCTCCAGCGCCGCCGCGGCCGCGACAAGGCCGAGCGGTTCCTCGCCGAAGGCCCCCAGGCCGTGCGCGAGGCCGTCGACGCGGGCGTCGTCACCGACCTGTTCTACGACCTCGACGCCGACACCCGCCACACGGACCTGATCGACGCCGCGGTCGCCGCGGGCGCGCACGTCCACCCCTGCACCGACGAGGGCCTCGCCGCCCTCGCCGAGACCGTCACCCCGCAGGGCCTGGTCGCGGTCTGCCGCTTCCTCGACCAGCGGCTTCCCGAAGACCCCAAGCTCATCGCGGTCCTCCACGGCATCACCGATCCCGGGAACGCCGGGACCGTGCTCCGAGCGGCCGACGCCGCCGGGGCCGACTGCGTCGTCTTCGGCACCGACTCCGTCGACCCGTACAACGGCAAGTGCGTGCGCTCCTCCGCCGGGAGCCTCTTCCACCTGCCCGTGGTGCGCGCCGCCGACACCGCCGACCTCCTCGACGTGTTCGTCCACGCCCAGATCCTCGCGGCCGCCGCCGACGGGGACGACCTGTACGCGCTCGACGCGGCCGGGGACCTGGACGCGCCCACCGTGTGGCTGTTCGGCTCCGAGGCCCACGGCCTCGACGACGGCACCGCCGCGCTGGCCCACCACCGCGTCGGCGTCCCCATCTGGGGGAGGGCCGAGAGCCTCAACCTCGCCGTCGCCGCAGGGGTGTGCCTGTACGCGAGTGCGGCCGCGCAGCGCAGGAAGTAGCATGGACTCATGTCTTACGGTCGCCGCGAATTTATCCAGCCCGCCGGGTGCGGGCTGGGCGGCTAGCCGACCACTCCTCCCCAGCGGGCTGCGGCCGCGCCGCGCGTCTTTTCTAGACTGCTGATGGTCCCGCCAGGAGAGAGACGAATGAGCACTGAGAACGAGGCTGGCCTGCTCCAGCCCGAGGCCCTCGCGAGGGCCGTGAAAGACGCCGCCGCCGCGATCGAAGCGGCCGGAAACCTTGAGGCGCTCGCCGCCGCCAAGTCCGCCGTCCTCGGCGACAAGGCCCCGGTGTCGCTGGCCCGCAGGGCGATCGGTTCGATCCCCGGCCCCGAGCGCGGCGAGGCCGGCCGGAACGTCAACGCCGCCCGCACCGAGATCACCGCCGTCTACGAGGCCCGCGAGGAGATCCTCAAGGCCGCCGAGGCCGCCCGGATCCTCAGCGAGGAGACCGTGGACGTCACGGCCCGCACGCCGCGGCGCCGCCAGGGCGCCCGCCACCCGATCAACGTCCAGATGGACCGGATCGCGGACCTGTTCGCCGCCATGGGGTACGCGATCGGCGAAGGCCCCGAGGTCGAACTGGAGTGGTTCAACTTCGACGCGCTGAACATCCACCCCGACCACCCGGCCCGCACCATGATGGACACGTTCCACATCGCCGACGGCGACGGCGGATACGGGTCGAACATGGTGCTGCGCACCCACACCTCCACCGTGCAGATCCACACGATGCTCACCCAGGAGCCGCCGATCTACACGGTCGCGCCCGGCCGCGTGTACCGCACCGACGAGGTGGACGCGACGCACTCGCCGGTGTTCCACCAGACCGAGGGCCTCGTGGTCGACAAGGGCATCACCATGGCCGACCTCAAGGGCACCCTCGACCACTTCGCGAAGTCCGTGTTCGGGCCCGACGCGAAGACCCGCCTGCGGCCCTCGTACTTCCCGTTCACCGAGCCCAGCGCCGAAGTCGACGTCTGGTTCGCCGCCCACAAGGACGGCGCCCGCTGGATCGAGTGGGGCGGCTGCGGCATGGTCAACCCGCGCGTCCTGCGCGCCTGCGGCATCGACCCCGACGTGTACTCGGGCTTCGCGTTCGGCATGGGGGTCGAGCGGGCGCTCATGCTGCGCCACGGCATCACCGACCTGCGCGACATCATCGACGGCGACGTCCGGTTCCCGGCCGGCCTGCGAGTGGAGGAGTAGACGATGAGGATTCCCGTTTCCTGGCTCGCCGAGTACGCCGCCCTGCCCGCGGACCTGTCAACCGAGGCGCTCGACGCCGCGCTGGTCGAGTCCGGCCTCGAAGTCGAGGAGGTCGACGACCTGCGCGGGCGCGTCACCGGCCCGCTCGTGGTCGGCCGCGTCGCCTCCATCGAGGAGCTCACCGAGTTCAAGAAGCCGATCCGCCACTGCCAGGTGGAGGTCGGCGAGGCCGAGCCGCGCTCGATCATCTGCGGCGCGAGGAACTTCGCCGAAGGCGACCTCGTCGTCGTGGCGCTGCCCGGCGCCGAGCTGCCCGGCGGCTTCAAGATCGCCTCCCGCAAGACCTACGGGCGCCTCTCGGACGGCATGATCTGCTCCGCGCGCGAACTCGGCGTCTCCGACGACCACGAGGGCATCATCGTCCTCCCTGAAAGCACGCTTGAGCAGACCGCGGTGGGGGCGGACGCCCGCCCGGTCGTGGGCCTCGACGACGTCGTCTTCGAGCTCGCGATCACCCCGGACATGGGGTACTGCTTCTCGGTGCGCGGCATCGCCCGCGAGGTCGCCCACCGCCTCGGCGTCGCCTTCACCGACCCCGCGTCGAAGGCCGTGGAGCCCAAGGCCACCGAGCACCCGCCGTACCCGGTGCGCGTGGAGACCGACGGCTGCACGCGGTTCACGCTGCGCGAGGTGCGCGACGTGGACGCGAACGCCGAGTCCCCCGAGTGGATGGCCCGGCGCCTCACTCAAGCGGGCATGCGCCCGCTCGGCCTCGCCGTCGACGTCACGAACTACCTCATGCTCGAACTGGGGCACCCGCTGCACGCCTTCGACCGCGATGCGCTCGAAGACGTCCTGGTCGTGCGCCGCGCCCAGCCCGGCGAGACGCTGAAGACCCTCGACGACGTGGAGCGCAGGCTCGACCCCGAGGACATGGTCATCTGCGACGCGACCGGCCCGCTCTCGCTGGCCGGCGTCATGGGCGGCCTCACCTCCGAGGTCGTGCCGGGCACCCGGAACGTGCTCATCGAAGCGGCGCACTGGGACCCGGTGTCGATCGCCCGCACCTCGCGGCGGCACAAGCTCACCTCCGAGGCGTCGAAGCGGTACGAGCGCGGCGCCGACGCGGCCCTGAGCATGATCGCCGCGCAGCGCGCCGCGGACCTGCTCGTGGAGTACGGTGGCGGGACCCTCGTCGAAGGGGTCGCGGACATCGACCGCCGGAAGCCGATCCCCGCGATCGAGCTGCCCGTGGACCTGCCGTCGAAGACCGTCGGCGTCGACTACGACCGCGCCACCGTGGTCGCGATGCTCGAAGCCGCGGGATGCACTGTGGATGGCGACGGCGACGTGCTCAGCGTCGTGCCCGCGCCGTGGCGCACCGACATCACCGACCCCGTCGACCTGGTCGAGGAGGTCGTGCGGCTGCACGGCTACGCGCACGTGCCGTCGGCGACGCCCCGCGCCATCGCCGGGACCGGCCTGACGGCCGCGCAGCGGCGCCGCCGCCGCGTGGCCCGCGCGCTGGCCGACGGCGGGTTCGTGGAGACCTACACGTTCCCGTTCGTCTCCCGCGACCGCGCCGACGAGCTGGGCCTGGACGAGAAGGACCCGCAGCGCGAGGCCGTCGCCGTGCTCAACCCGCTCGACGACGCCGCGCCGCTGCTGCGCACCACCGTCCTCGCGAGCCTCGTCAACGCCGTGCGCGTCAACCTGGCGCGCGGCGCGAAGGACCTCGCGGTCTTCGAGGAGGGCCTGGTCTTCCAGCCCGCCGAGGGCTGGACCGAGCTCGACAAGGTCGTGCTGCCCGTCTCCAAGCGCCCCGACGACGAGGCCATCGCGGCCGCGATCCGGCGCCTGCCGGTGCAGCCGCGCCACGTCGCCGCCGTCATGTGCGGGCAGGCCGTGCCCGCCGGAGTGGACGCGCCGGGCCGGGCCGTGGACTGGGCCGACGCGATCGAGGCCGCCGAGCTGGTGGCCGCCGCCGCGGGCCTGAAACTCGAAGCGGCCCAAGGCCAGGCCGCGCCGTGGCACCCGGGCCGCTGCGCCGAGCTGCGGGTGGACGGCGCCGTCGTCGGCCACGCAGGGGAGCTGCACCCGGAGGTGTGCGAGCGCCTCGGGCTGCCGCGCCGCACCGCCGCGATGGAGCTGGACCTGACCGCGCTGCCGCTGCCGGGTCTCGCGCCCGCGCCGGTGGTCTCGCACTTCCCGGCGACCCTCATCGACGTCGCCGTGGTCGTGGCCGAGTCGGTGCCCGCCGGGCAGGTCGAGTCCGCCCTGCGCGAAGGCGCGGGGGAGCTGCTCGACTCGCTGCGCCTGTTCGACGTGTACCGGGACGCGAAGCTCGGCGAGGGCCGCAAGTCCCTCGCGTTCAAGCTGGAGCTGCGCGCGAACGACCGGACCCTCACGAACGAGGAGGGCGTGGCCGTGCGCGACGCCGCCGTCGCGGTCGCCGCGGAGCGCTTCGGCGCCGGACTGCGCGAGTAGCGCCGATCGGATTCAGGGCCCGGTGTCACCTCGGTGGCATCGGGCCCTTACTGCGTGTCCTGATACGGCGGGATTTCGGAGTAAGGCCGGAGCCGCGGCATGTCGCATGGTCCGCGCCTTTTAAGGTACGTGGTGTGAATAACGGGAACCCCTCTCGCATCGGCAGGCGCCTGAGGCGGTCCGGCTCTGAAGGCGGACCCCCGGGGAGCCACCGGGCGGGCCTCGCGTACAGCGGGGCGCGCCGCGCCGCGTGGTCCCTCCCCCTCCCGGACCGGTTGCGCGACATGCAGTTCACCAAGCTGCACCTCGCCGTCGGCGGGGCCGCCGCGCTCGTCGTCGCCGTCGGCGCCTCGATCGTCCTCGGCAACCTCCCCGGCGGCGGCGCGGGCGAGACCGCCGAGGACGCCGCGCTCCTGTACAACGACGGCCGCGCCCTCCCCGCCGACTTCGCCGGCTCGCACCCGTCCCTCGTGGAGCGCATCCACACCGAACTCGAAGCGCGCTACGGCATCACCGCCGACCAGCTCTACGACGAGGACGCCAACCCCGACGGCTACCGCGTCGTCCTCACCCTCGACAAGGCCCTCCAGGACGCCGCCGAGGAGACCCCCGGCGAAGCGGGCGTCGTCGCCGTCGAACCCGGCACCGGCGCCGTGCTCTGCTACTACGGCGCCGAAGCGGCGAACGGCGCCGACCTCGTCGGCGCCGCCGCCCCGCACCCCTCCTCCTCCGTGTTCGACATGATCACCGCCGCAACCGCGCTCGAATCCGGCGCGTCCATCGAGTCCTGGTGGAGCGACGACGACGTGGACGTCACCCTCGCCGAAGCCGTCCAGGAGCAGCGCGACGGCGCCATGGACACCATGGCCGGCGAGTACGGCACCGCGAAGGTCCTGGAGACCGCGAACGGCATGGGCCTCACCGCGATCGCCGACGCCGACGGGACCCTCCGCGACCTCGCCTCCGGCGACTACGACGGCCTCGACCCCGCCGGGCTCGGCTCCTACCCCGTGCCCGTGGTCGACATGGCCGGCGTCTACGCGACCATCGCCGCGGGCGGCAAGTACGCCGAGACCCACCTCGTGGACGCCGTCCTCGACTCCGGCGACGGCGAGATCCGCGCCGACCAGGACATCCGCACCAACCAGGCCATCGCCGAGACCACCGCCCAGGACCTCCAGTTCATCGGCCTCGGCGAAGCCGACGCCATGGAGGACCGCGACTTCTTCGGCATCGGCGCCGACTTCCACGGCACCACCACCCAGTCCTGGTTCGTCGGCGCCATACCCCAGCTCAGCGTCGCCGCCTGGGCCAACGGATCAGCCGCCGCCGACGGCGGACTGCCATTGTGGCGCAACGTCATCGACACCGCCATCGAGACGAAGGGCTACGAGGCCGAGCGGCTCCCCGGTGCCTCCGGCGAGGGCGAGGACCTCACCGACGGCATCGAGGACGACGGGTCCATGGACCCGGACGGCGAGTACTGCCAGGCCCACCCCGACGACGCCGGGTGCGCCGCCTCCCAGAGCCCCAGCGAGGCCGAGTCCTCCAGCGAGGCCGAGGAGACCAGCGAGGAGCCCGAGCCCGACCCCACCACCTCCTCGGAACCCGAGCCCGAACCGACCACTTCGGACGAACCCGAGGAGACCACCAGCGAGTGCAACAGCTGGCCCTTCTGCTGAGCGGACGCCCCGGACGCTCCACAAGGCCTCGGCTACCATGCAGCCCATGACTCCCAACGGCTTCCCGAAGTCGCGCCTCGCGCTCGCCCTGGCCGTCCTCGTCCCGCTCGGAGTCCTCGGCGACGCGATATGGATCCGCCTCGCCGGAACGCCGCCGTGGCAGGGCCTCGACGACCACTGGAACGCCCTCGTCGGCGGCCCCGCCGACGGCGTCCGCTGGCAGCTCGCGCAGCTCCTCAACCGCCTCGGTGCCGCACCGGGCCTCGCGCTCCTCGCCATCGCCGTCGTCGCCCTGCTCCTCACGAAGCGCTGGCGCTCGGCCGTGTTCGCGTGCGCCGCCGTCGCCGCGTCCGCCGTCGCCGTCGACCTCGTCAAACGCGTCGGCGACCGGCCCCGGCCCCTCGACGTCATGATCGACACCGGCTCGTGGGCCTTCCCCTCCGGGCACGCCGCGCGCATGGCCGCGTTCGTCGTCATCGTCGCCGTCGTCTGGATCCCCGCCCGCCACCTCCGGGCCTGGTGGCCGATCGCCGTGTTCCTCACCGTGCTGATGATGGGCGCCCGCACCTGGCAGCACGCCCACTGGCTCACCGACACCATCGCGGGCGCCGCCCTCGGCTGGTCCGTCACCGCCCTCGCGTGGTTCGCCCTCACGCCCCTGCTCGACCGCGAACGCGCCCAGCGCGAGGCCCTCGACGCGCCCGTCGGGACCGACACCGATGGACCCGGTGCCTTACGCTCGGTGGGAAACGGGAAACACGCGATAGCAGAGGTGCCCTGATGTCCACGCCCGACCCCATGTACGACCCGCAGGCCCAGCAACCGCAGCAGCCGCCGCCCGGCCAGCCCTACCCGCCGCCGCCCTACCCCCCGTACGGCTACCCGCCGCCCTACGGGTACCCGGCCCCGCAGCCGCCCATGAACGGCATGGCGATCGCCGCGCTCGTCGTCGGCATCGTCGGGGTCTGCAACCCCATCGGCATCCTCGGCCTCATCTTCGGCACCATCGCCAAGCGCCAGATCGCCGAGCGCGGCGAGAGCGGCGAGGGCTTCGCCACCACCGGGATCGTCCTCGGCTGGATCGGCGTCGCCTCGATCGTGTTCTGGATCCTCTACGTGGTCTTCTGGGTCACCACGTTCGGGGCGCTTTTCAGCGAGCTCGACGAGCTGCCGACCAGCGACCCCAGCTGGGACGACTACAGCGTGGTCCTCACGCTCCTCGGGGTCGCCTGAAGTACGTCACGGCCGCGGTGTTCGCGGCGGCGAGCACCGCGAACGCGACCGCCGCCGCGGGCAGCCCGAGCCCCCACAGGGCCCACGCCCCCGCGCCGAACGCCACCGCCTTCACCGCCACGGTCCCGGCCACCGGCAGCGGCACGCGCGCCTTCGGCGCCGCGAACGCGCCCCACAGGGCCACGAGCGCGCCGACCGCAGCGACCGCGATGAGCAGCCGCGTCCACAGCGCGTGGTCGAGGTCGAGCGCCCACCAGGCGACGAAGACGAACAGGGCCAGTTCGAGCACGAGCGCGACGAACGCGTTGGCCATCACGAGGGTGCGGAGCACCCCGCTGTACCGTTCCCATTCGGGACGGAACTGGGGAGGATTCACCTGGGTCACCCGAACATGATGGACCCTCCGGGACAGATGGGGTGCGTTGGGTGCGACCAAAGTCGGAGCCCGCCTCCCCTCCCGGACCGAGGCCGCGCGCCCCGGGACGTGATGGGATGGGGGCATGACCAGTCCGCCCGGCCTCCTCCGGCGCATCCGCAGAGGCGACCTCATCGCCGCCGGGGTCATCTTCGTCCTCGGATCGCTCTTCATCGGACTCGGTGTCTTCGAGCCGTACATGGTCGACCTGCCGCTGTGGGTGCGCTTCATCCCCTTCGGCCTCACCTGCCTCGGCGTCGTCGTGCGCCGCGCCTCGCCGGGCCTGTGCCTCGCCCTCGGCACCGTCGGCTTCGGCACCGAGATCGCCATTGGCGTCACCTTCGCCACGATCTGCGTCTACACCGACAACCTCTACGCCTACGCCCGCTACGGGCCGCGCCGCGGCGTCCGCGTCCTCACCCCGGCCGTCGTCGTCGGCGTCCTCGGCCTCGGCGGGCTCGTCCTCCTCGAAGGCGGCGGCACCACCGGGGTCCTCACCACGCTCGCGATCCTCGCCGTGGTCCTGCTGTCCCCGATCGCGACCGGCATCATCGTCCGCCAGGCCCACGACCGCGCCCTCCTCGAACGCGAGCGCGCCGAGCAGATGGCCCGCCTCGCCGACGTGCGCCGCCGCGAGGCCGTGCTGCGCGAGCGCACCGTCATGGCCCGCGAGCTCCACGACACCGTCGCGAACTACCTCTCCGCGATCGCCCTCCAGTCCACCGCCCTCCAGGCCCGCCGCGACTTCGACTCCGACGCCGTGCGCACCTCCATCGCCGCGATCCGCGCCTCCAGCGTCGACGGCCTCGCCGAGCTGCGCCGCATCATCGGCATCCTCCGCGCCGGGGACGAAGGCGAGGAGCTGGCCGCCTACCGGATCGACCAGATTCCCGAACTCGCCGAGCGCATGCGCGCCGTCGGCCTCAAGGTCGACTTCCGCACCGAAGGCGAGCCGCGGGACCTGCCCGGCGAGGTCGAGCTGACCGCGTACCGGGTCGTCCAGGAGTCCCTCACCAACGCCCTCAAGTACGGCCGCGACGCCGTCGCCGCGATCGAGTACACGCCCGGGACGCTCGTCGTCACCGTCGTGAACGCCTTGGGCGGCAACGAGGAAGCGGTGCCCGGAGCCGGATCGGGCCTGGTCGGCATGACCGAGCGCGTCCGCCTCCTGGGCGGCAAGGTCCACGCCGGACCGGACGGCGACCGCTGGGCTGTCCGCGCCGAGATCCCGACAGGAGTATCAGAACATGACTAGGGTCCTGCTGGCCGACGACCACGCGGCCGTGCGCGCCGGGCTGCGGATGCTCCTGGAGAGCGCGGGCGGCGACGGCGACGAGGGCATCGAGGTGGTCGGCGAGGCCGCCGACGGGGTCGAGGCGGTCGCGCTGGCGAAGGAGCTGCGGCCCGACGTGGTGGTCATGGACATCCGGATGCCCCGCAAGGACGGGATCGCGGCGGCCGCGGAGCTGCGCGGCACCGCCGACGTCCTGGTCCTCACCTCCTACGGCGACGACGCGAACGTCTTCGACGCGCTCCGGGCGGGCGCGAGCGGGTTCCTGCTCAAGGACGCCGACGCGGCGACGCTCGTGGAGGCCGTGCGCACGATCGCGCGCGGCGACGGGCTCATCTCGCCCGCCGTCACCCGCGGCCTCATCGCCGAGTTCGCACGCTCCAGGCCCGCGTACGCTCCGATCGAGGCCGACGCGGCGGGCCTGGACGCGCTGACGCGCCGCGAGACCGAGGTGCTGGGCCTCATCGGCGAGGGCATGTCGAACGCGGAGATCGCCGCGGAGCTGGGCATGGCCGAGGCCACGGTGAAGTCGCACGTCACGCGGGTACTCGCGAAACTGGGTCTGACGAACCGCGTCCAAGCCGCCATCTTTGCTCGCGAGCAGGCTCGTTGAGGTCAGGGCGGGGCCATGGCGGCCAGCGGCCGTGTGTCGCGCGTGAACAGGGGCGATAGTCACATCCCACTCAGCGGAATATCCCTTTCACGCCCCGTCTGAATGCTGATACAGTTCTCTGCATAGTCATTCAAGACGGAGGTTTCCAGTGACGTTCAAGGTCGCCGTGGCGGGAGCCAGCGGCTACGCGGGAGGCGAGGTGCTCCGGCTGCTGGCCGACCACCCGCAGCTCGACGTCGTCGCCGCGGGCGCGCACAGCAACGCCGGTGAGTACATCACCGCAGTCCACCCCCACCTGTCCGCGTACGGCGACCGACGCTTCACCCCGACGACCCCGGAGGCCTTCGCCGACGCGGACCTCGTCGTCATGACCCTCCCGCACGGCCAGTCCGCCGCGCTCGCCGCGCAGCTGCCCGCCTCCCAGAAGATCGTCGACCTCGGCGCCGACCACCGGCTCGAAGACGCCGCGGCCTGGGACGCCTACTACTCCGGCCCCCACGCCGGGGCCTGGACCTACGGCCTCCCCGAGCTGCCCGGCCAGCGCGAGCAGATCGCCGCGGCCGACCGGGTCGCCGCGACCGGCTGCTACGCCGTCGCCACGGTGCTCGCGCTCCGGCCGCTCCTGGACGCCGGGATCGCCTCGCCCGAGGACGTCGTGGTCGTGGCCGCCTCCGGCACCTCCGGCGCCGGGAACGCCCCGAAGAAGAACCTCCTCGCCTCGGAGGTCATGGGCTCGATCAGCCCCTACAAGGTCGGCGCGCACCAGCACGTGCCCGAGATCAAGCAGGCCACCGGCGCGGCGTCGATCTCGATGACCCCGCTGCTCGCCCCGATGCCCCGCGGCATCCTCTCCACCGTCACCGCCAAGCCCCTCGCCGAGGTCTCGGCGGCGGACGGGCGGGACGCCCTGAACAAGGCCTACGCGGGGGAGCACTTCGTGCGGGTCCTGCGCGAGGGCCAGTGGCCGTCGACGGCGGCCGTCTACGGCACCAACGCGGTCCTGCTCCAGGGCGGCGTCGACAAGGACTCGGGGCGGATCATCGTGACCGCCGCGATCGACAACCTCGGCAAGGGCGCGGCCGCGCAGGTCGTGCAGTGCGCGAACCTGATGCTCGGCCTCGACGAGGCCGCCGGGCTCACCGTGAACGGAGTGGCGCCGTGACCATCACGACTCCCAAGGGCTTCAAGGCCTCCGGCGTCACGGCGGGCCTCAAGCCCTCCGGGAAGCCCGACATGGCCCTGGTCGTCAACGAGGGCCCGCTCCAGGTCGCCGCGGGCCGGTTCACCGGGAACCGCGTCAAGGCCGCCCCGGTCAAGTGGTCGCAGCAGGTGCTCACCACCGGCGCGCTCAAGGCCGTGATCCTCAACTCCGGCGGCGCGAACGCCTGCACCGGCCCCGAGGGCTTCCAGGACACGCACGCCACCGCCGAGAAGACCGCCGAGGTCCTCGGCTGCGGCGCAGTCGAAGTGGCGGTGTGCTCGACCGGGCTCATCGGCGAGCGGCTCCCCATGGACAAGCTCCTGCCGGGCGTCGAGGCCGCCGCGAAGGCCCTCGCCGCCGACGGCGGTCCCGCGGCCGCGACGGCGATCATGACCACCGACACCGTCGCGAAGAACGCCGTCGTCACGAGCCCCGCGGGCTGGACCGTCGGCGGGATCGCCAAGGGCGCGGGGATGCTCGCGCCGGGCCTGGCGACGATGCTCGTCGTGCTCACCACCGACGCCGTCGTGGACCACCCGCTCGCGGACGCCGCGCTCGGCACCGCCTGCCGGTACTCGTTCGACCGGCTCGACTCCGACGGGTCGATGTCCACCAACGACACCGTGCTCCTGCTCGCCTCGGGCGCCTCCGGCGTCGAGGCCGCCGCCGACGAGTTCATCTCGGCGCTCACCGAGCTGTGCAAGGACCTCGCGCACCAGCTGCTCTCGGACGCCGAGGGCTCCACGAAGGACGTCGCGATCACCGTGTCCGGCGCGGCGACCGAGGACGACGCGGTCGAGGTGGCCCGGATCGTGGCCCGCGACAGCCTCGTCAAGACCGCGCTGTTCGGCTCGGACCCGAACTGGGGCCGCATCCTCGCCGCCGTCGGCACCGCGAAGGCGCCGTTCGACGCCGACGCGGTCGACGTGGCCGTCAACGGCGTGTGGATCTGCAAGGCCGGCGCCGCCGGGGAGCCGCGCGACCTCGTGGACCTCAAGGGCCGCGACGTGAAGATCGACATCGACCTCCACCACGGCGCCGCCTCGGCGACCATCTGGACCAACGACCTGTCCCACGACTACGTCCACGAGAACTCGGCGTACAGCACATGACCGACATCAGTGACCTCGCACCGCATCTGCAAGCGGCCCTGGGCAAAGCGGAGACCCTCATCGAGGCGCTCCCGTGGCTCCAGCGGTTCACCGGCTCGATCGTGGTCGTCAAGTACGGCGGCAACGCCATGATCAACCCGGAGCTCCAGGCCGCGTTCGCCGCGGACATGGTGTTCCTCCACTACGTCGGCATCAAGCCGGTCGTCGTCCACGGCGGCGGCCCGCAGATCTCCGCGATGCTGAAGAAGCTCGACATCGCCTCCGAGTTCAAGGGCGGCCTGCGGGTCACCACCCCCGAGGCCGCCGACGTGGTCCGGATGGTCCTGGTCGGCCAGGTCGGCCGGGAACTGGTGGGCCTCATCAACAACCACGGGCCGTTCGCGGTCGGCATGTCCGGCGAGGACGCGCAGCTGTTCACCGCGAAGCGCCGCTGGGCCGAGGTCGAGGGCGAGCGGGTCGACGTCGGCCGGGTCGGCGACGTCGCGTCGGTCAACACCGCCGCGATCGACGACCTCATCGCCGCCGGGCGCATCCCCGTGGTCTCCACGGTGGCGCTCGACCACGACGGGATCCTCTACAACCTGAACGCCGACACCGCCGCCGCGGCGCTCGCGGAGGCGCTCGGCGCGCAGAAGCTCATCGTCCTCACCGACGTCGAGGGGCTCTACGAGAACTGGCCGGACAAGGACTCGCTGCTGCGGCAGATCTCCACCGACCATCTCACGGACATCCTCCCCTCGCTCCAGGCGGGCATGGTCCCGAAGATGGAGGCGTGCCTGCGCGCCGTCAAGGGCGGCGTCCCGCAGGCGCACGTGATCGACGGCCGGGTCCCGCACTCGACCCTGCTGGAGATCTTCACGACCGACGGCGTCGGCACCATGGTCCAGGAGACGGCATGACCTATTCGGAGCAGATCAAGGCCCGGTACGCCAAGGCGCTCATGGGGAACTACGGCCTGCCGCCCGTCGCGATCCGCGAGGGCAGCGGCTCCACCGTGATCGACGTGGACGGCAACGCCTACCTCGACATGATCGGCGGCATCGCCGTCTCCAGCCTGGGGCACAACCACCCCGCGCTCGTCGAGGCGATCGGCGGCCAGGCCGCGCGGCTCGCGCACACCTCGAACCTCTTCCTGCACGAGAAGGAGGTCGAGCTCGCCGAGAAGCTCCTCGAACTGTGGGGCAACCCCGGCCGGGTGTTCCTGTGCAACTCCGGGACCGAGGCCAACGAGGCCGCGCTCAAGCTCGCGATCCTCCACGGCAACGCCACCGGGAAGGCCAAGATCGTCGCCACCGAGCACGGCTTCCACGGCCGCAGCCTCGGCGCGCTCTCGATCACCGGGAAGGCCGCGATCCGCGAGCCGTTCGGGCCGTTCCCGCGCGAGGTCGTGTTCGTGCCCTACGGCGACGCCGACGCGCTCAAGGCCGCCCTCGACGACACCGTCGCCGCCGTGTTCCTCGAACCCACCCAGGGCGAGACCGGCGTGGTCCCCGCCCCGGCCGGATACCTCAAGGCCGCACGGGAACTCACCGCTGCGAACAACGCGCTCCTGGTCCTCGACGAGATCCAGTCCGGGTTCGGGCGCACCGGCGCCTGGTTCGCCCACCACGCCGAGGGGATCGTCCCCGATGTGGTGACCCTCGCGAAGGGCCTCGGCGGCGGCGTGCCGATCGGCGCGGTCCTTGCGACCGAGGCCACCGCGGCGCTCCTGACCCCCGGGACGCACGGCTCCACGTTCGGCGGCAACCCGATCGCGTGCGCGGCGTCCCTCGCCGTCATCGACACGATCGAGCGCGACCACCTCTTCGACAACGTGCTCGCCCTCGGCGCGCACCTCGAAGCGCGGCTCCTCGCCGACCCCCGGGTCACCGAGGTCCGCGGCCAGGCCCTGTGGCGCGGCATCGCCCTCGCCGAGCCCGTCGCCGCCGACGTCGTGAAGCACCTCATCGGCCTCGGCGTCCTCGCCAACGCGCCCCGGCCCGACACGATCCGGATCGCGCCCCCGCTGACCATTTCCCAGACCGAGCTCGACGTCTTCTGCGACAAGCTCATCGCGGCCCTCGACGCCGTCTGTCCCGCACCCGGAGGACGACCGTGACCCTCAAGCACTTCCTCAAAGACGACGACCTGACCCCCGCCCAGCAGGCCGAGGTCCTCGACCTGGCCGCGAAGCTCAAGGCCGACCGCTACGCCTACCCGGCCCTCAAGGGCCCCAAGTCCGTCGCGGTCGTCTTCGAGAAGCCCTCCACCCGGACCCGGCTGTCCTTCGACGTCGGCATCGCCGAACTCGGCGGCCACTCCGTGGTCCTCGACGCCCAGTCCACCCAGCTCGGCCGCGGCGAGACCATCGCCGACACCGCCCGGGTCCTCTCCCGGTACGTCTCCGCGATCGTCATCCGCACCTTCGGCGACGACCGGATCGCCGAGCTCGCCGAGCACGCCACCGTCCCGGTCGTCAACGCGCTCACCGACGGCTGGCACCCCTGCCAGCTCCTCGCCGACCTCCAGACCATCGCCGAGCACAAGCCCCTCAAGGGCACGAGCATCGCCTACGTCGGCGACGCCGCGTTCAACATGGGCAACTCCACCGTCATCGCCTCCTCCATGGCGGGCATGCACGTGCGCATCGGCGCCCCCGCGGGCTACCAGCCCGCCGACGAGGTCCTGGAGCGCGCCGCGCAGATCAACGCGACCACCGGCGGATCGGTCACCGTCACCGCCGACCCCGTCGAAGCCGTCTCCGGCGCCGACGTCGTCTCCACCGACGCGTGGATCTCCATGGGCATGGACGACAGCGCGAAGCGCTTCGCCGACCTCAACCACTACCAGCTCAACGCCGACCTCCTCGCCCACGCCGCCGCCGACGCGATCGTCCTCCACTGCCTCCCCGCCCACCGCGGCCAGGAGATCACCGACGACGTGATCGACGGCCCCCACTCGCGCGTGTTCGACCAGGCCGAGAACCGGCTCCACGCCCAGAAGGCCCTGCTCGCCTGGATTCTCAAGGAGTCCTCGTGAACCAGCCGACCACCAAAGCCGCACGCCAGGCCCGCATCGTCGAGCACATCTCGAACGGCGCCATCCGCTCCCAGACCGAACTCGCCACGCTCCTCGCCGCCGACGGGATCGACGCCACCCAGGCCACGCTCTCGCGCGACCTCGAAGAGCTCGGCGCCGTCAAGGTCCGCGGCACCGACGGCGGGTCCGCGGTCTACTCGATCTTCGCGGAAGGCGAACGGCCGCTCCGCGACGCCGAGGCGGCCCCCGACCGGCTCCAGCGCCTCCTGCGCGAACTGCTCGTCGGCGCCGACCACTCCGCGAACATGGCCGTCCTGCGCGTCCCGCCCGGCGCCGCCCAGTACCTCGCCTCCGCGATCGACCGCTCCGGCCTCGCCGACGTCATCGGCACCATCGCCGGAGACGACACGATCGCCGTCATCGCCCGCGACGGGGTCCTCGGGACCCAGATCGCGGACCAGTTTCTTACCTGGGCCGGCAAAGCGCCAGACCCCTACCACGCCACCACTGAGGAAATAAAGGAGAACCAGAAATGACCGAGAAGGTAGTGCTCGCCTACTCCGGCGGCCTCGACACGTCCGTCGCGATCCCGTACCTGGCCGAGCAGCTCGACGCCGAAGTGATCGCCGTGGCCATCGACGTCGGCCAGAACGGCGAGGACATGGAGGTCATCAAGCAGCGGGCCCTCGGCTGCGGCGCCATCGCCGCCGAGATCGTCGACGCGCGCGAGGAGTTCGCCGCCGACTACTGCTTCCCCGCCGTGGCCGCCAACGCCCTCTACATGGACCGCTACCCGCTCGTCTCCGCGCTCTCCCGGCCGCTCATCGTGAAGCACCTCGTGGCCGCCGCCGAGAAGCACGGCGCCACGATCGTCTCCCACGGCTGCACCGGCAAGGGCAACGACCAGGTCCGCTTCGAGGCCGGCCTCGCCGCCCTCGCCCCGCACCTCAAGGTCGTCGCGCCCGCCCGCGACTTCGCCTGGACCCGGGACAAGGCCATCGCGTTCGCCGAGGAGAAGAATCTCCCCATCGACGTGACCAAGAAGTCCCCGTACTCGATCGACCAGAACCTGTGGGGCCGCGCCGTCGAGACCGGCTTCCTGGAGGACATCTGGAACGGCCCCATCGAGGACATCTACGACTACACGCAGAACCCCGCCGAGGAGCGCGAGCCCGACGAGGTCGTCATCACCTTCGTCGCCGGCAAGCCCGTCGCCCTCGACGGCGTCGAGAAGTCCGCGTTCGAGCTCATCAGCGAGCTGAACCAGCGCGCTGGCGCCCAGGGCATCGGCCGGATCGACATGGTCGAGGACCGGCTCGTCGGCATCAAGTCCCGCGAGGTCTACGAGTCCCCGGCCGGCATCACCCTGATCGCCGCCCACATGGAGCTCGAAAACGTCACCATCGAGCGCGAGCAGGCCCGGTTCAAGCGGACCGTCGACCAGCGCTGGGGCGAGCTCGTCTACGACGGCCTCTGGTTCTCCCCGCTCAAGCAGAGCCTGGAGACCTTCGTCAACGACGTGCAGACCTACGTCACCGGCGAGGTCCGGCTGACCCTCCACGCCGGCAAGGCCACCGTCACCGGCCGCCGCTCCGAGACCAGCCTCTACGACTTCGACCTCGCCACCTACGACGAGGGCGACGCCTTCGACCAGTCCAACGCGCGCGGCTTCGTCGAGCTGTGGAGCCTCCCGGCCAAGCTCGCCGCCGCCCGGAACGAGCGGATCAAGGCCGAGGCCGAGTAATGGCGAAACTGTGGGGAGGCCGCTTCACCGGCGGCCCCGCCGCGGCCCTCGAAGCGCTCAACGCCTCGATCGGCTTCGACTGGCGGCTCGCACCGTACGACCTCAAGGCCTCCAAAGCCCATGCGCGCGTGCTCAACCGCGCCGGGCTCCTCACCGCCGACGAGCTGACGCAGATGCTGTCCGCGCTCGACGCGCTCGGCGAGGACGTCGCGAACGGGACCTTCACCGGGACCATCGCCGATGAGGACGTCCACACCGCGCTCGAACGCGGCCTCGTGGAGCGCCTCGGCGACCTCGGCGGCAAACTCCGCGCCGGACGCAGCCGCAACGACCAGATCGCCACCGACCTGCGCCTCTACTGCCGCGACCACGCCCGGGGGCTGGCCGCGGACGTCACGGCGCTGGTTGACGCGCTGGCCGGGCAGGCCGCGGCCCTCGTGGACGCGCCCGCGCCGGGCATGACGCACCTCCAGCACGCGCAGCCGGTGACCCTCGGGCACCAGCTCCTCGCGCACGCGCAGGGCCTCCTGCGGGACCTGGACCGCCTGCGGGACTGGGACAAGCGGGCCGCGGTGTCCCCGCTGGGCGCGGGCGCGCTCTCGGGCTCCTCGCTGCCGCTCGACCCGGTCGCCGTGGCCGAGGAGCTCGGCTTCGACGCGCCCGTCGCGAACTCCATGGACGGCGTGTCCGACCGCGACTTCGCGGCCGAGCTGCTGTTCGTCTGCTCGATGATCGGCGTCCACCTCTCCCGCCTGGGGGAGGAGGTCATCCTCTGGTCGAGCCAGGAGTTCGGCTGGGTGACGCTCGACGACGCGTTCTCCACGGGCTCGTCGATCATGCCGCAGAAGAAGAACCCGGACGTGGCCGAGCTGGCCCGCGGCAAGTCGGGGCGCCTTGTCGGCAACCTGACCGCGCTGCTCGTGACGCTCAAGGGCCTGCCGTTCACGTACAACAAGGACCTCCAGGAGGACAAGGAGCCGGTCTTCGACTCCCTGGACAACCTGGCGCTCCTGCTGCCCGCGGTGACCGGCATGGTCGAGACCATGACGTTCAACGTCGAGGTCCCGCGCGCCTCGGCGCCGAAGGGGTTCAGCCTCGCCACGGAGATCGCGGACTGGCTGGTGCGCAAGGGCATCCCGTTCCGCTCGGCGCACGAGATCGCGGGCGCCTGCGTGGCCCACTGCGAGGCCCGCGGCATCGAGCTGCACGAGATCGCCGACGCGGACTTCGCGTCCATCTCCGCGCACCTCGACCCGTCGGTGAAGGCCGTGCTCGACGTGGACGGCGCCCTCGCGGGCCGCACCACGCCCGGCTCGACCGGCCCGAAGGCCGTCGCCGACCAGCTCGCGCAGGTCCGCGACCAGATCGCGTCCTGGCGCGCCTGGGCCGAATAGCATATATCCTATATCCTATATCCTATAGGATCTACGATCGCGGCCCGCGCTGATGCGCGGGCCGCTTCGCGTTGATCAGATCTCCTTGGAGAGCCGCCGCAGCCTGACGCTGGTGATGACGGTGAGCAGGCCCCAGACGATCGCGAAGAACCCGATGGTCACCACGAGCGCGATGGCGCCCTCGCCGGGCTTGGCGAGGAGCAGGATGCCCAGGACGATCCCGGCGAGGCCGGAGAGGATGAACAGCCAGCGCCCGCCCGCGTCGCGGCCGAGGCCGAAGCCGTTGACGAGCGAGCCGATGCCGGTGACGATGGCCCAGAACGCGATGACGTACAGCAGCGCGAGCGCGGAGATGCCCGGCCACACGAGGGCGATGACGCCGGCGACGACGCCGAGGACGCCCATGAAGATGAGGAAGCCGCGGCCGGTGTGCCGCCGCAGGCCCATGACGATCGCGGTGATGCCGTCGACCACGGCGTACGCGCCGAACAGGATCACGAGCGCGAGGAGCGTGATGCCGGGCCAGAAGACCGCGAGCGCGCCGAACACGATCGTGAAGATGCCGCGCACCAGGACCCACGCCCAGTTCTTGGCGAGCAGTTCGAGCATCGTATCCACCCCGTTCCACCTGCGATAACGCTTGTACCTGCCACGCTAGCCCCGGCGGGGCCCGAACGTGTGGAAACGGCACGGAACGGGCCCCGGCGCAGCGCGCCGGGGCCCTGGGTTCCCTGTTCCTAGACTCGGGCGGGCTCCTTCGCGGGCTCGCGCTCGGGTTCGACGGTGACGTGCGGCAGGGCCCGGTCGAGCCACTTCGGCATCCACCACGCGGACCGGCCGAGGACTTTCATGATCGCGGGCACGAGGAGCACGCGGATGACGAACGCGTCGAGGAAGATCGCCGCGGCCATGCCGACGCCGAACTGCTGGAGCATCCGCGACTCGCTGAACACGAACGCCCCGAACACGGCGATCATGATCGCGGCCGCCGCGGTCACGACGCCGCCGGTGGAGGCGAGGCCCTTGCGGACCGCCTCGCGGGCGTCACCGCCGCGGACCCACTCCTCCCTCATGCGGGACATGAGGAACACCTCGTAGTCCATCGACAGCCCGAAAATAATGGCGAAGGACATGACGGGCACGAACGCCTCGATCGGGCCCGGCTCGGCGCCGAGGGCCCCGCCCTGGAACATCCAGGTGACGAGCCCGAGGCTCGCGCCGATGGTGAGCAGGTTGAGGATCGCGGCCTTGATCGGGATGAGGACCGACCGGAACACGACCATGAGCAGGAGCATCGACAGGCCGACGACGAGGATCAGGAACAGCGGCGCCCGCTGCTCGATGATGTCGCTGAAGTCGATCGCCGCGGCGGTGGCGCCGCCGACGTACTGGTCGCCCGCGACGCCGTCGAGGTCGTCGCGCAGCTCGTGGACGAGGTCCACGGTGGCCTCGTCGCTGGGCCCGCCGGTGCCGAACACCGTGGACATCCACAGGTCCTCGCCGATGGGGAACGCCGGGGTCGCGTACTCCACGCCGTCCAGCGCGCCGACCGCGTCGCGGGCCGCGGCCGCTTCGGCCTCGGTCCCGTCGGTGACGACCAGGAGCGGCCCGTTGAAGCCCTTCCCGAACCCGTCGGCGAGCATGTCGTACGCCTGTCGGCTCTGGAGCTCCTCGGACTCGGTGCCCGCGTCGGCGAAGCCGAGCCGGATGCCCGTGAGGGGCGCGGACAGCGCGACGAGGCCGACGGTGACGAGGACGATCGCGAGCCACGCCTGCTTCTCGACGAGCCGCGACCACGCGTTCCAGCGCCGCCCGGGCACGCCCTTGGCCTTCGCCGCGTGCTTCCTCACGCGCCGCTCGATCCGCTTGCCGAACATGGCGAGCAGCGCGGGCAGCAGCGTCACCGACGCGAGCATGGTCACCAGCACCACGAGCGCGACGGCGATCGAGACCGACTGGAGCGCACCGAGTCCCAGCGCGTACAGGCCGATGAGGGCCACGATCACGACCGACCCGGCGAACAGCACGGACCGGCCCGCGGTGTCGAGGGCCGTGGCGGCGGCGTCGCGCCTGGCCGCGCCGCCGAGGAGCTCGGAGCGGAACCGCGCGAAGATCAGGAGCGCGTAGTCGATGCCGACGCCGAGCCCGACCAGGAACAGGATGGGCGTCAGGTACGTCGGCAGGGTCGTCACGTGAGACACGAGCTGCGCCAGGCAGAACGTGGTGCCCACGGCGAACACGGCGGTGATGAGCGGCAGGCTCGCGGCCAGGAACGACCCGAACATGAGCACGAGGATCACCAGGGCCGCGAGGATGCCGATGCCTTCGGCGGCCCCGCCGCCGCCCTCCTCGGCCTCGCGGATCGGGTCGCCGCCGAGCGCGACGTCGAGGCCGTCCCCGGCGGCGTCCTCGGCCACCGGCAGCAGCGCCGCGGCCTCCTCGGTGGTCCCGTCGAACGCGACGGTCGCGTACCCGACGGTGCCGTCGGCGCTGATCGCGCCGGGCTCGGTGTACGGGTCGGTGACCGCCCCGACGCCGGGCATCGCGGCGAGGTCGGCGAGCAGCGCGTCCACGCGGTCCTGCTCGGCCGCGACGGCATCGGCGGCGAACACGACCTGCACGGTCACCGGGTCCGCGTCGGGGGCGCGGTCGGCGAGCAGGTCCGAGAGCTCCTGGGACTCGGTGCCGGGCATCGAGAAGTCGTCGTCGAACGCCGATCCGACGACGGTGGCGGCGCCGATCGACGCGGCGAACACGACGACCCAGACGAGGAGTGCGGTGAGCGGCCGGCGCTGCGTCCAGTCGGACAGGCGGGCCATGCGCGAGCGCGGGCGGGCGAGGTCTTGTTCCATGCCGCGACTATCGCCGCCGCAGGGGCCCGGTCGCATCGTCCCGGCAGCGGCATTCGCGCTACCTCCGCGGGATCAGGCCCGCCCGGGCCCGTACCACCCCGGTAGCATCACTGCCCGTCGGTCCATGTGGGACGGACGAGCCCGGCCTCGTACGCGGTCACCACCAGCTGCGCCCGGTCCCGCGCCGACAGCTTCGACATGATGCGGCTGACGTGCGTCTTCGCCGTCGCGGGGGACAGGAACAGGGTCCCGGCGATCTCGTCGTTGCTCATGCCCGTCGCCACCAGCTTGAGCACCTCGGTCTCCCGCTCGGTGAGCGCGCCGAGCTTCGAGCTCGGCTCCGGCCGCGCGACGCGCCCCGCGAACTCGGCGATGAGCCGCCGCGTCACCTTCGGGGAGATGAGCGCCTCGCCCGCGGCGACCACCCGGATCGCGTGGATCAACTCATCCGGATCGGTGTCCTTGACGAGGAACCCGCTCGCGCCCGCGCGCAGCGCCCGGTACACGTAGTCGTCCTCGTCGAACGTCGTCAGGATCACGACCTTGACGCCGTCGAGCTTCGGGTCCCGCCCGATCCGCTCGGTCGCCTCCAGGCCGTCCATGCGCGGCATCCGGATGTCCATGAGCACCACGTCGGGCCGCTTGGAGCGCACCAGCTCCAGGGCCTCCGCGCCGTCGCCGGCCTCGCCGACCAGCTCCACGTCCTCCTCGTCGCCGAGGATCGACGCGAACCCGGCACGCACCAGCCGCTGGTCGTCGACGAGCATCACCCGGATCACTTCGGCACCTCCAACGGCCACGCGGCCTCCACGGCGAAGCCGCCGTCCTCGCGCGGCCCCGCGTCGAAGGTACCGCCGAGGCCCTCCGCGCGCTCGCGCATCCCCGCCAGACCGTTCCCGGCCTTGTTCGCGCCCTTGGCATCCCCGACGCCGTCGTCCACGACCGCGAGCGCCAGCGTCGACGTCCCGATCACCACGTTCACCTGCACGCGGGTCGCCCTCGCGTGCCGCAGCACATTCGTCAGCGACTCCTGCACCACCCGGTACGCGGCGGCGTCCACGGCCACCGGCACCTCCTTGCCCCCGTCGACGCGCAGGTCCACCTCCAGGCCGGACGCCCGCGCCGCCTCCGCGAGCGCCGGGAGCTGCGCGATGCTCGGGCCCGGCCCGGTCGGCGCGGCCTCCCCGGCCTCCCGCAGCACCCCGACCATGGCCCGCAGCTCCCGCAGCGACATCCGGCTGGTCTCGGCCACGACCTCCAGGACCTCCCCGGTCGCGTACGAGGGGTCCTTGCGCAGCTTCCGCAGCGCCGCGGTGGTCTGCACGTTGATGAGCGACAGGTGGTGCCCGACGGCGTCGTGCAGGTCCCGTGCGATCCTGATGCGCTCCTCGGCGACGGACCGGCGCTGCGTCTCCTCCAGGGCCACGAGCGTCTCGGCCCGGTACCGGCGGTGGTGCGCCACGACCGCGCCGATCGCGGGGACCGCGATGATCCAGCCCGAGAGCATGAACGTCTCGCTGGCGGTCATGTGCGCGAAGTCCGCGAGGACCTCCGAGACCACGACGATCACGAACGTGCTCGCCGCGATCACCGACGCCGCAACGAGCCTGCCGAGGGCCGCGAGCGTGTACAGCGCGACCACGAACGCCGAGAGCATCGGCCCGTCCGTCGAGGACGCCGGGTAGTAGACCAGCGTCGCCGCCCACGTGACGAGCGTGACCGCGAGCGGGTACGGGGTCCGGAAGAACAGCGCCACGATCGACACGCCCATCATCGCCCACGCCAGGCCCTCGTTCAGGCCCTGCGTGTCGGTGATGCGCAGCTCCCACTGCACGAACGACCAGGTCAGGACCACGACCGCGTTCACGGCCCCCGCAACGAGGTCGCCGGGCCGGAACAGGGTCGCAGGTCGTTTCACAACAACAACTCTAGGGGAGCGCCCGGCCCGGGCCGGGCGCTCCCGCGCGTCACTTCGCCAGCCCCGCGCGGCGCAGCGCCTCGGCCATCGCGCTCTCGGGCGCGGCCTGGCGGCCCCCGCCCTGGCGCGGCTGCTGGCGTCCGCCGCCCTTGCCGCCCTTGGCGTTCCGGTCCCCGCCCTGGCGGCGCCGGTCCTGGCCGCCGCCCGCCTCGGGCTCGTCCTCCAGGCGCATCGTCAGCGAGATGCGCTGGCGCTGGAGGTCCACGGACAGGACCTTGACCTTGACGACGTCGCCGGGCTTGACGATCTCGCGCGGGTCCTCGACGTAGCGGTTCGCGAGCGCCGAGATGTGCACGAGGCCGTCCTGGTGGACGCCGATGTCGACGAACGCGCCGAACGCGGCGACGTTCGTCACGGCTCCTTCGAGGAGCATCCCCGGCTTGAGGTCGGCGACCTTCTCGACGCCCTCCTTGAACGCGGCGGCCTTGAACTCGGGCCGCGGGTCGCGGCCGGGCTTCTCCAGCTCAGCGAGGATGTCGGTCACCGTGGGCACGCCGAAGCGGTCGTCGGCGAAGTCCCCGGGCTTGAGCTTGCGGAGCGTCTTCGCGTCGCCGACGATCCCGGCGACCGAGACCCCGGTGGCCGCGATGATCCGCTCCACGACCGGGTACGCCTCGGGGTGGACCGCGGACACGTCGAGCGGGTTGTCCCCGCCCGGCACCCGCAGGAACCCGGCGGCCTGCTCGAACGCCTTGGGGCCCAAGCGGGGCACATTCAGCAGGCCCTTGCGGTCGGCGAAGCGGCCGTGCTCGTCCCGGTAGGCCACGATGTTCGCGGCCACGGACTCGCTCAGCCCCGACACCTGCGACAGCAGCGGCACCGACGCGGTGTTCAGGTCCACGCCGACGGCGTTCACGGCGTCCTCGACGACCGCTTCGAGCGACCGCGTGAGCTTCGACTCGGTGAGGTCGTGCTGGTACTGGCCGACGCCGATGTGCTTGGGCTCGATCTTGACGAGTTCGGCGAGCGGGTCCTGGAGCCGGCGGGCGATCGAGACGGCGCCGCGCAGCGACACGTCCATGCCCGGGAGCTCCTTGGTGGCGTACGCGGACGCCGAGTAGATCGACGCGCCCGCCTCGGAGACGACGATCTTCGCGATGTCCGCGGTCCCCGCGAACGCCTTCACGAGGTCGGCGGCGAGCCGGTCGGTCTCGCGGGAGGCGGTGCCGTTGCCGATGGCGATGAGCTGCACGCCGTGCTTCTTGACGAGCGCGCCGAGCACGGCCAGCGAGTCGTCCCAGCGGTTCTGCGGCTGGTGCGGGTAGATCGCGGTGGTGTCGAGGACCTTCCCGGTGGCGTCGACCACGGCGACCTTGACGCCGGTGCGGTAGCCCGGGTCCAGGCCCATGACGGCCTTCGGCCCGGCCGGGGCGGCGAGGAGCAGGTCCTTGAGGTTCGCGGCGAAGACCTTCACGGCCTCGTCCTCGGCCTGCTGCCACAGCCGCATCCGCAGGTCCACGCCGAGCTTGACGAGGATGCGGGTGCGCCAGGCCCACGAGACGGTCTTGGCGAGCCACGCGTCCGCGGGCCGCCCCTCGTCCCTGATCCCGAACTTCGCGGCGATCACGGCCTCGCAGTCGGCCCCGTCGGCCTCGGCCTCGCCCGGCTCCAGCGCGAGCGAGAGCGCCTCCTCCTTCTCGCCGCGGAACAGCGCGAGCACCCGGTGCGAGGGGAGCGTGGTGAACGTCTCGGCGAAGTCGAAGTAGTCGGAGAACTTCGCGCCCTTCTCCTCGGCCCCGTCGCGGACCTTCGCGACCACGCGTCCCTTGCGCCACATGCGTTCACGCAGGTCGCCGATGAGGTCGGCGTCCTCGGAGAACCGCTCGGTGAGGATCGCGCGGGCCCCGGCGAGCGCGGCGGCCGCGTCGGCGACCTCCTTCTCCGGGTTGAGGAACGCCGCGGCGGCAGCCTCGGGGTCCTGTGAGGGATCACTCAGCAGGAGGTCGGCGAGCGGCTCCAGCCCGGCCTCGCGGGCGATCTGGGCCTTGGTGCGGCGCTTGACCTTGAAGGGCGCGTAGAGGTCTTCGAGCCGCGCCTTCGTGTCGGCGGCGTCGATCTGCGCGGCCAGCGCCTCGGTGAGCTTGCCCTGCTCGCCGATCGATTCGAGCACCGCCTTGCGGCGGGCCTCCAGCTCCCGCAGGTACCCCAGGCGCTCTTCGAGGGAGCGGAGCTGCTCGTCGGAGAGGCCCCCGGTGGCCTCCTTGCGGTACCGGGCGATGAACGGGACGGTGGAGCCGTCGTCGAGGAGCGCGACGGCCGAGCGGACTTGGTGGGCGCCGACCGAGAGTTCTTCGGCGATGCGTTGATCGATAGCTTGAGCCACGGGAGGATTCTGCCAGAGCGCTGCGACAACACCGGGGAGAGCCGCAAGCCCCGACCCCCCGGTGGACGCTTCCGGACGGGTTGGGTAAAGTTCTATCCCGTCGCCGGGGGAACGGAAACAAACTCCTGGAAGACATGCGGACGTAGCGCAGTTGGTAGCGCGACACCTTGCCAAGGTGTAGGTCGCCGGTTCGATCCCGGTCGTCCGCTCGGAGCTCGAAAGAGCGCTATCCCGGACGATTAGCTCAGCGGGAGAGCACTCCCCTGACACGGGAGAGGTCACTGGTTCAATCCCAGTATCGTCCACCGAAGTGAAAGGCCCAGGTTCGCAAGGCCTGGGTCTTTTCCACACCAGGGTGGGTTGTCCGAGCGGTTAGGTAACGGCCTGCAAAGCCGTGCACACGGGTTCGAATCCCGTACCCACCTCCATCGAATGAACATCGAGGAACGAAGCCCGGGCGACCGGGCTTTTTCCTTACCCTCCCTCTTCTGCATCAATTCCGCATACCCCCATTCTCTTTCGTCCTCTGGAAGCCCGTTTTGGGGCCGATGCCCGGGCACGCGCTTGCGGCCGGGCGCGGAGATTTATTGACATCACTGCCCGTCGGAATTAAGCTCTGGAAATTATCGGTAAAGGCTCCGAAAGTTTCGGTCGAAGCGGTCGTGTGATCGTGCGCATTCGGTCGGAAACCGGGCCGTTCTCAAGGAGGAGACACATGTCGGACGTGTACGGGCGAACGCCCTTCAAGGCGACCCGCCGCGGACTCATCGGGTTCTCGGTGGCCGCCACGGGTGCGATGGCGCTCGCGGCGTGCAGCGACGACGGCGACGCCGAAGTGGACCTCGACGCCCAGTCCAAGGGCGCGATGGACGACTTCAAGGCGGACACGCAGTTCAAAGCGACCGAGCCGTTCACCCTGTCGCTGCTGTGGACCGAGTGGCCGGACCTGCCGGTGACCGATACCTGGACGTTCTTCGACGAGATCGAGAAGCGCACCAACGTCAAGTTCGAGCTGACCACCATCCCCTTCAGCGACGCGGTCGAGAAGCGCAGCCTGCTGCTCAGTGCGGGCGACGCCCCCTCGATCATCCCGCTCGTGTACACCGGCGAGGAGGACTCGTTCGTGTCCTCCGGCGCGATCGTCCCGATGAGCGACTACGTCGAGCACATGCCGAACTTCCAGAAGTACGTGGAGGAGTGGGACCTCGGCGGCATGATCGACAACCTCAAGCAGGCCGACGGCAAGTACTACATGCTGCCGGGCCTCCAGGAGGTCTCGGTCCCGGTGTTCACGCTCGTGATCCGCAAGGACGTCTTCGAGTCCGTCGCCGGGGGCATCCCCGAGACCTGGGACGAGATGCGCGAGGCGCTCGTCAAGATCAAAGCCGCCTACCCCGACTCGTACCCGCTCGCCGACGGCTTCGAGGCCGCGTCGATGCTCAACTACGCCGCGCACGCCTTCGGCGCGCAGGCCGGCTGGGGCTTCGGCGACGGCATGATGGACGACGGCAACGGCGGCCTCCAGTACACGGCGGTCTCCGAGGGCTACAAGCAGATGGTCGAGTACTTCCGCGGCCTCGTCGCCGACGGCCTGCTGGACACCGACTCGCTCACCGCCGCGAACGACGGCTCCGGCGGCGGCAGCGTCGCCGAGAAGTTCGCCAACGAGCTCGTGTTCGCCGCGTCGGGTTCGAGCGGCACCGCGATCGAGTTCGCGCAGGCCCTGAACGAGACGGTCGGCGAGGGCAACTACGAGGTCCTCCAGATCGCCCCGCCCGGCGGCCCCGCCGGGCAGGTCGTGGAGCCGCGGAACTTCTGGAACGGCTTCATGCTCAACGCCGAGGCCGCGGAGTCCGAGTACTTCCTCGCGACCCTCCAGTTCCTCGACTGGCTCTACTACAACCCCGAGGCGCGCGAGCTCATCCGCTGGGGCGTCCTCGACGAGACCTACACGAAGGACGCCGACGGCAAGATCACCCTCAAGCCGGAGTTCTCCCTCGACGCGTACAACATCAACCCGGGCGCGCCCACGGACATCCAGGCGGACCTCGGCTGGTCGAACTCGGTGTTCGCCGACTCGACCGAGGCCCGCTCCCTCAAGGAGTCCTACAACACGCCCACGTTCGTCGAGTACATCGACTCCGTGCTCTCCACGCGCACCCCGCGCGACCCCAACCCGCCCGCGCCCCTCGACGAGATGGAGCTGGAGCAGGCCTCGCTCCTCGCCACCCCGCTGAAGGACACCGTGGACACCAACACGCTGCGCTTCATCATGGGCGAGCGCGACATCGCCGAATGGGACGACTACGTCGCCGAGCTCGAAGCGCAGGGCCTCCAGCAGTACGTCGACCTCGTCAACGGGGCCCGGACCCGCTTCGAGGAGGAGAACTCCTGATCCGCCCGCCGGGGCCCCTGGCCCCGGCGCCGATCGGAGGTGCACGCATGACCCTCACCAGCACCGAGCGGCCGGCCGCAGCGCCCGCCGCGCCCCCGCCGCCGCGGCGCCGCAAGCGCCGCCAGACCTGGCGCGAGGCCTTCCGCCGCGACTGGCAGCTCTACAGCCTCGCGCTCCTGCCCCTGATCTTCTTCGCGATCTTCAAGTACGGCCCCATGGTCGGCAACGTCATCGCGTTCCGGAGGTTCCGCCCCGGCGGCAGCATCTTCGGCGACGAGTGGGTCGGGTTCCGCTACATCGAGATGTTCATCAACGACCCGTCGTTCTGGCACGTCTTCACGAACACCGCGATCCTCGGCGGCCTGACCCTGGTGGTCTGCTTCCCGCTGCCGATCATCCTGGCGCTGCTGCTCAACGAGGTCCGCAAGCGGCATTTCAAGAAGATCGTCCAGTCGATCTCCTACCTGCCGCACTTCCTGTCGGTGGTCATCGTCGTCGGCATGCTCATGCAGCTGCTGTCGCTCCAGGGCACCGTCAACCAGATCATCGGCGCGTTCGGCGGCGAGGGCATCCCGTTCCTCCAGCGGCCCGAGTGGTTCCGCGCCGTCTACGTCGGGTCGGAGGTGTGGCAGACCGTCGGCTGGGGCACGATCCTCTACCTCGCGGCCCTCACCTCCGTCGACGACTCGCTGTACGAGGCCGCGCGCATCGACGGCGCGGGCCGGTGGCGCCAGACCTGGCACGTGACCCTCCCGGGCATCCGCCCGACGATGATCACGCTGCTGATCCTCAACATCGGCACGTTCCTCAACGTCGGCTTCGAGAAGGTCCTGCTCCTGTACAACCCGCTGACCTACCAGACGGCCGACGTCATCTCGACGTACCTGTACCGGGTCGGCCTGGTGTCGAACAATCTCAGTTATGCGGCGGCGATCGGCCTGTTCCAGGCCCTGATCGGCCTCGTGATGGTGCTCTCCGCGAACCTGATCTCGCGGCGGATGGTGGGGACGAGCCTGTGGTGACGACCAGAATCGACCCCGAGCGGGTCCTCCGGGGGCCCAGCCGCGGCCGCGAGACCCGCGGGACGCGCGTCTTCGGCGCCTTCAACGCCGTGTTCCTGATCCTGCTGTGCGCGCTGATGCTCTACCCGTTCATCACCGTGCTCGCCCAGTCGTTCTCCTCGCCCGGCGCGATCAACGCCGGCCAGGTGTCCTTTTGGCCCGTCGGCTTCAACACCGACACGTACGCCGCCGTCATGCAGAACGAGACGTTCTGGCGCAACTACGGCAACACCGTGCTGTACACCGTCACCGGCACCGCGATCGCGATGGTCCTCACCACGACCTACGCGTTCGTGCTCTCGAAGCCGCACCTGAAGGGCCGCAAGGTCCTCATCGGCATCGCCGTGTTCACGATGTTCTTCAACGGCGGCCTGGTCCCCAACTACGTGCTCATCTCCTCGCTGGGCATGAAGAACACCATGTGGGCCATCGTCCTGCCCGGCGCGATCTCGGTCTTCAACCTGCTGGTCATGAAGTCCTTCTTCGAGAGCCTCCCCAAGGAGCTCGAAGAGGCCGCGCAGATCGACGGCCTCGGCTGGTACGGGATCTTCGGGCGCATCGTGCTGCCGCTGTCGAAGGCCGTCATCGCCACGATGATCCTGTTCTACTCGGTCGCGTTCTGGAACGACTGGTTCGCCGCGTTCCTGTACCTCGACAAGACCGAGCTGTTCCCCGTGACCCTGTTCCTGCGCAACCTCATCGCGGGCGCCTCCACGACCGCGTCCGAGGGGGCCGCGGCCGCCGGGACCACGACCGCCCTGGTGTCCTCCAACATCCAGGCGGTGACGATGATCCTCACCGTCATCCCGATCCTGTGCATCTACCCGTTCGTGCAGCGGTTCTTCGTCACGGGCGTCATGCTGGGGTCGGTGAAGGGGTGATGGCGATGCGAACCGATGCCGACGAGGTCGGCCCCGGGACCCTCTCCCGGGCCACCGCCGCGGTCTACCGCTACCTCGTCCTCGCCGTGTTCCTCGCGGCCGCGGGGCTTCCCACCGTGGTGCTGTGGACGCTCCTCGCGCCCGAGGCCGGGAACGCGGTCCTGTTCGCCGCCGCGCTCCTGCCCGCCGCGCCCGCCCTCTCGGCGGCCCTGTACGCGCAGCGGGCCTGGGCCGCGGAACCGGACCTGAGCCCGGCCCGGCCGCTCCTGCGGGGCCTGCGGCTCAACCTGCGCGACACCCTCGCGTGGTGGGTCCCGGTGCTCGCGGCGGCGACCGTGCTCGCCGTGAACGTCCTCTTCGCGGGGACCGTGCCCGGCGGGGCGGTCCTGCGCCCGGTCGGCGCGGTCCTGCTCGTCGCGCTCGCGGTGTGGTCGGGCCACCTGCTGACGGTGACGTCGTTCTTCTCGTTCCGCTTCCGCGACGTGCTGCGCGTGGCCGCCGCCGAGTTCTTCCTGTCCTGGAAGACCTCGCTCGGCATCCTCGCGCTCCTCGTCGTCGCGGCGGCCGTCGTCGTCACCGGCTCCGAGGCGGTGCTCCTCCTCGTCGGCTGGGCATTCGCCGCGGGCCTGTGGCTCGTCGTCCGCCCGGCCGTCGACGACGTCACGAAGCGGTTCACCAGACCTTGATCGGACCCGAACGCGGGCGGGAGGCCATGCCTCCCGCCCGCGCCCGCATACCCCCTGCGGCACGCGGTTGAACCGATTCAAGGCCGATGCGGCGCAGGCGCCTCCACTGTGGTCCGTTTCAGGGCTTTGATGGCAGTACCGGCGCAGTGTTGACGCGGAGTTGATCGTTAACTATTGTGTCAATCACGTTTGAATCCTTTCAAATATGTGAATCAACCGCGCTCCCTCGGCGCGGCACCCCTCGCCGGGCCCCTCGCCCGGACGCATCGACGGAGATGTGGAGTACGCGCATGACGACACTGGACACCCCTCGCCGTCCGTCGGCGGCCGGCGGGTCGCGGACCGAGCGCTGGTACGGGCGGCTCGACGCGATCGCCTACGTCGGCGCGCTCAACCTCCTGGTGATCGCCTTCACCCTGGCGGGCGGCATCGTCCTCGGCTGGGCCCCCGCGCTCGCCGCGGCGGCCGCGTGCAGCCGCATCCGCCTGCGCGGCGACTCCCAGCACCTGTTGCGCGCCTTCGCCTCCCGGTGGCGGCGCCGGTTCGTCCACGCCAACCTCCTCGCGGCCCCGTCGGCGCTCGCGCTCGCCGCCCTCGGCTGGAACCTCGCCGCCGCCGAGTCCCCCTGGCTGCGGGCCGCGCTCGTCGCCGCCCTCGCCCTCGTCGTCGCGCACCTGCTCCTCGCGATCGCGATGGACGCCCACTACGAGCTGCGCCGCGGCCGGTGCCTGCGCCTGGCCTGGGAGTTCCTGCTCCGCTTCCCCGGCGCGCCGCTCCTCCTCGCCGCCACGACCGCGCTCGTCGGCGCGGTCACCGCACTGGTCCCCGGGCTTCTGCCGGTGCTGTCGGTCGGCGTGTGGATCCACCTGTGCACCGCGCTGTGCCTCTCCTTCTTCGCCGCGAACGACCGGAGCCTGCCGGGCGCGGCCTGACGATCCGCCCGCCGCCGGCGGGACGGCAATCGAGAATCCCCTTTCCGAAAGGACAACCCCCATGTTGAAAAGAAAGCGCATACCGGTGGCGCTGCTCGCCGTCGGGAGCCTCGCGCTCGGCGCGTGCTCGGACGGCGGCGACAACGCTGAACCGCTGGAGTCGCTCGACATCATGGCGCCGTTCTTCTCCGCGGTCCCGCCCGAGGAGGACGACCCGGTCGACAAGGCGCTCAGCGACCTCGCCGGACTCGACCTGAGCGTCCAGTGGGTGCCCAACACCGACTACGGCAGCAAGACCAACACCGTCCTCGCGGGCGACGACATCCCCGACGTCATGGTCATCCAGGGCAAGGACCAGTCCTTCGTCCAGACCGCCGAGGCCGGCGGGTTCTGGGATCTCACCGAGTACCTCGCCTCCGGCGACTACCCCAACCTCGTCACCGAGAACCCGCAGGTGCAGGAGGCCGCGAGCGTCAACGGGAAGGTCTACGGGGTCTACCGCGCCCGCGACGTCATCCGCACCAGCGTCATCCTCCGCCAGGACTGGCTCGACAACCTCGGGCTCGCCCAGCCGCAGACCACCGCCGACCTCTACGAGGTCGCCCGCGCCTTCACCGAGGACGACCCGGACGGCGACGGCGAGGACGACACCTACGGGATCATCAACCCCGCCTGGGGCGGCATCGGCAACGGCAGCCCCTACGACGCCATCGAGACCTGGTACGGCTCGGGCAACCTGTGGCGCGAGGAGGGCGGCGAGCTCGTCCCCGCCTTCACCACCGACGAGTGGCTCCAGGCCCTCCAGTACGAGCGCGACCTCGTCGCGAACGGCTACGTCAACGCCGACTATGTCACGATGGACCCCGCCACCTGGAACGAGCCGTTCCTGAACGGCGAGGGCGGCATCATCATCGACGTCCAGTCCCGCGCCACCCAGCTCGCCGGCCTGTTCAAGGAGCAGGACCCCGAGCACTACGACCAGTACGTCGCGCTCGTCGGCCAGCTCGACGGGCCCAACGGGACCTACGCGCTGCCCACCTCCGGGTACTCCGGCTTCCTCGCCGTCCCCCGCGCGGGCGTGCAGACCGAGGACCAGCTCAAGCAGGTCCTGACGGCCCTCAACGAGCTCAACACCACCGAGGCGCAGAACCTCATGAACCACGGCATCGAGGGCGACAACTACACCGTCGTCGACGGCGAGGCCGTGTTCGACCCCGCGAAGCAGGACTTCACCGACCAGGTCACCGGCGCGTGGGCGCAGCTCGGCATGAACGTCGCGGGCTACAACGCGTACCCGATCCAGGAGGAGACCGAGTACGACAAGGCCCTGTACCAGCAGCGGCTCGACCTCCAGGCCGAGGACCTCGCGAACGCCGTGTTCAACCCGGCCGCCGGGTTCGTGTCGCCGACCTACACCACCAGCGGCGCCCAGCTCGACACGATCATCGCCGACGCCCGCATCCAGTACATCGCGGGCCAGATCGACGACGCCGGACTCCATGCGGCCCTCGACACCTGGCGCTCCAGCGGCGGCGACGACGTCGTGCAGGAGATCAACGACCTGTACGCCGACCTGAACTGACCGCCCGCGCGGGGCCGGGCCCGCCCGGCCCCGCGCACCGAACCCCCAAGGAGACTGCGATGACGACCGCCCTCGCGGCCGACCGCGAACCACCCCTCGCGCGCGGGCCCGGCCGCCTGCGGCGCCTGCGCCGGGACGCCGTGCGCTACCGCTGGCTGTTCCTGCTCATGCTCCCCGGACTCGTGTACTTCGCCCTGTTCCGGTTCTGGCCCATGTACGGGGCGCGGATCGCGTTCAAGAACTACATCCCGTTCCTCGGCATCGACGGCAGTGAATGGGTCGGCTTCGCCCACTTCCAGGCGTTCCTGTCGAACCCCGACTTCCCGCGGCTGCTCGTCAACACCCTCGTCATCGCCGCGCTCAGCCTGCTCATCGCGTTCCCGCTCACGATCGTGCTGGCGCTGCTGCTCAACGAGCTGCGGCTCCAGATCCTCAAGCGCACCGTGCAGACCCTCGTCTACATCCCGCACTTCCTGTCGTGGACCGTCGTCGTGTCGATCACCGCGCTGCTGTTCGCGATCGACACCGGCCCCCTGTGGACGTTCTTCGCAGGGCTCTTCGGGACGGACGCGAACATGCTCGCCGACCCCGACTGGTTCCGGCCGCTCGTGCTCATGCAGATGGTCTGGAAGGACACCGGCTGGGGCACGATCATCTTCCTCGCCGCGCTCGCGGGCGTCGACCAGGAGCAGTACGAGGCCGCGATCATCGACGGCGCGGGCCGCTGGCAGCGCGTCCGGCACATCACGATCCCCTCGATCCTCCCCACGATCACGGTCCTGCTGATCCTGCACACCGGCCAGATCCTCAACACCGGCTTCGAGCAGATCTACCTGATGTCGAACTCGCTCAACCGGACCGTGGCCGACGTGTTCGACACGTACGTCTACTTCGCGGGGATCGAGCAGGGCGCCTACAGCTACTCCACGGCCGTGGGCCTGTTCAAGGCCATCGTCGGGCTGGTGCTCATCTTCGGCACCAACTGGCTCGCCAAGCGCTTCAACCAGCAGGGGATCTTCTGATGTCCACGACGCACAAGCGGTTCAACACCCGGGCCGGCCGCGCCTTCGACGTCCTCAACGTCGCGATGCTCACCGGCGTCGGCCTGCTCGCGATCCTGCCGTTCCTGTACGTGCTCGCCGGGTCGTTCGCCACCGAGCTGGAGATCACCACCCGGCCGTTCTTCCTGTGGCCGAACGAGTTCACGACCGCCTCGTACGCGTCGATCCTGTCCTCCGACGTGTTCGTGCGCGCCTTCGCGACCACCGTGGTCGTCACCTTCGTCGGCACGCTCGTCCAGCTCGGCCTGACCGCGCTCATGGCGTACCCGCTCGCCAAGCCCGACCTCCCCGGGCGACGCACGGTCCTCGCCCTGGTCGTGTTCACGATGGTCTTCAGCGCCGGGATGATCCCGACGTTCCTGGTCGTCAAGGACCTCGGCCTGCTCGACACCTACTGGGCGCTCATCCTGCCGCTGGCGATCAACCCGTTCAGCCTCATCATCATCAAGAACTTCTTCCAGCAGCTCCCGCGCGAGCTCGAAGAGTCCGCGAAGATCGACGGCGCCAACGAGCTCCAGGTGCTGTGGCACGTGATCCTCCCGCTGTCGAAGCCGGTCCTGGCGACGTTCGCGCTGTTCTACGCCGTCGGCATCTGGAACGACTACCTCTCGCCCCTGCTGTACCTGAGCGACACCAGCAAGTGGACGCTCCAGATGATCCTGCGGCAGGTCACCGCCGCGGCCTCGCTCTCGGCCGACGAGATGGCGACCGACGTGCCGCCCCCCGCCCAGGGGATCAAGTTCGCGGTCGTGATCATCGCGACCATCCCGGTGCTCCTGGCGTACCCGTTCCTCCAGAAGCACTTCGCCAAAGGCATGCTCATAGGAAGTGTGAAGGGCTGATGACGATCCACCTCGCCGGCGACTCCACCGTCGCCCCCACCGACGGCGGCGCGACCTCCGGGCGCCCCGACCTGCCGCTCCTGGGCTGGGGCGACGAGCTCCAGCGGTTCACCGCCGAACCGGTGCAGAACCACGCCAAAGGCGGCGCGACCACCGAGTCCTTCCGCGAGGAGGGGCGCTGGGACGCGCTCGCCGCCGCACTCGAACCCGGCGACACCGTCGTGATCCAGTTCGGGCACAACGACCAGAAGGAGCCCGAGACCCTCGCCGCCGACGGCGGCTACCGCGACCGCCTCGCCGCCTTCGTCGCCGAGACCCGCGCCGCCGGGGCCCGCCCGGTCCTCGCCACCAGCGTCGAGCGCCGCATGTTCCGCGAAGGGGCCCTGCGCCACTCGCACGGCCCGTACCCGGCCGCGGTGCGCGCCCTCGGCAAGGAGCTCGACGTCCCGGTCATCGACCTGACGGCGTTCACGCGCTGGCTCTACACCTGGCTCGGCGAGGACGAGTCGGCCGCGTTGTTCGTCCACGGCGCGGCCGCCGACCTGCGCGTCGAGGTCGACGAGAAGCTCCAAGGCGACAACACCCACTACACGACCGCCGGGGCCGCCGCGGTCGCCCGCTTCGTCGCCGAGCACCTGCACGCCCTCGACGGCGTCGGCGACGACCAAGAGCCGCTGGGGAAGTGGCTGGTCCGGCCGTGACCTACCGCAACCCGCTCGCCGAGGCGGCCGACCTCGACGGCTGGAGGGCCGAGGGCCCCGCCGGCACCGCGCACGCCGACGGCGGCCTGGTCCTCTCCAGCACCGCCGACGAGGCGGCCCTCGCCGCGGCCGGGCGCGGCGACCACGCCCACTTCACGCTCTGGTGCCCCGAGGTCTTCCCCGCCGACGTCGCGATCGAATGGGACTTCAGGCCCCTTGCGGGCGAAGGACTCGCGATGCTGTTCTTCGCCGCAGCCGGCACCGGCGGCCGCGACCTGTTCGACCCGGCGCTCAAGCCGCGCACCGGCTACTACCCGCAGTACCACTCGGGCGACGTCTCCGCCCTGCACGTGTCCTACCTGCGCCGCAAGTGGCCGGCCGAGCGCCGCTTCCGCACCTGCAACCTCCGCAAGAGCCCCGGCTTCCGCCTCGTCGCCCAGGGCGCCGACCCGCTGCCCGGCCCCGAGGACGCCGACGGCCACTACCGCGTCCGCGTCGCCAAGCGCGGCCCGGAGGTGTCGTTCGCGATCGACGGCCTGACGCTCTTCACGTTCCGCGACCCCGAACCGCTCGGCGCGGGCCGCATCGGCTTCCGCCAGATGGCCCCGCTCGTCTCCCACTACCGCGACCTTGAGGTGACCACCCTGTGACCACTGTGGATGTGCCCCTGCGCTGGCTCGACGACGCCGCGCCCGACCTCGCGCTCGCGGGCGTCACCTGCGGCGTCCCGCTCGCCCCCGGCGCCGTCGCCGACCCCGCTGAACTGTCCGTAGTAGACGACGCCGGGACCCCGGTGCCCGCCCAGACGTGGCGGCTCGCCGCCTGGCCCGACGGCAGCGTCAAATGGGCCGGGATCGCGCTCGGCGCGGGCGAGCCCGCGGACGGCTACCGGGTCGTGCGCGGCCCCGGCCCCGCACCGGCCGTGCGGGTCCACGTCGCCGAGACCGCCGACGCCGTCGAGGTCGACACCGGCGCCGCCCGCATCACCTTGTCCCGCACCGGCACCGACCTGGTCCGCTCCATCAGGGTAAGCGACGCCGAGGTCGCCGCCTCCGGCCGCCTCGTCTCCAGCCGCCAGGACCGCCCCGAACCCGACGTCCCCGGCCGCGCGCACGCCGCCGGGCACGTCACCGCCTGCGAGGTCGAGCAGGACGGGCCGCTGCGCGCGGTCGTCCGCGTCACCGGCGTCCACCGCGAGGAGTCCGGTCGCGAATGGCTCCCGTTCACCGTGCGGCTCGTGTTCGCGGCAGGGGCCGCGACGTTCCGGATCGTCCACTCCTTCACCTGGGACGGCGACCCCGAGCGGGACTTCCTCTCCTCGCTCGGCCTGCGGTTCACCGTGCCGCTGCGCGCGGACCTCCACGACCGCCACGTGCGCCTCGCGGGCGCGGGCGGCGGCTTCCTGCGCGAGGCCGTGCGCGGCCTCACCGGCCTGCGCCGCGACCCCGGCGCCGAGGTCCGCGCCGCGCAGCTCGACGGCCGCCCCGTCCCGGACCCGTCCACCTGGGACCGCGACGTGGAGCGCCTGTCGCGCTGGATCCCCGCCTGGGCCGACTACACGCTGCGCCAGCCGAACGCGAACGGCTACACGATCCGCAAGCGCACCGCCGCCGACCGGCCCTGGATCGACGCCGCCCAGGGCACCCGCGCCGACGGGCTCGCCTACGTCGGCGACACCGCGGGCGGACTCGCGTTGGGCCTCACCGGGTTCTGGCAGTCCCACCCCACCGGCCTCGACGTCCGCGCCGCCGACACCGAGGCCGCGACGCTGACCCTGTGGCTCTGGTCGCCCGACGCCGAGCCCATGGACCTGCGCTTCTACCACGACGGCCTCGGCCAGGACACCTACGCCGACCAGCTCGACGCCCTGGAGATCACCTACGAGGACTACGAGCCCGGCTTCGGCACCGCCCACGGCATCGCCCGCACCCACGAGCTCACCGTGACCCCGTACGCCGCCACGCCCCCCGTCGCCGAACTCGCCCGCCTCGCCCGCGGCACCGTCCTGCGCCCGCAGCTCGCCGCCACGCCTGAAGCCCTCCAAGGGTTCCTCGGCGACTGGGACCTGCCCGACCGCGCCGACCCGAAGCGCGCCGCCCTCGAAGACCGGCTCGACTTCCTCCTGGACTTCTACATCGGACAGATCGACCAGCGCTCCTGGTACGGGTTCTGGAACTTCGGCGACGTCATGCACGCCTACGACGCCGACCGCCACACCTGGCGCTACGACGTCGGCGGCTACGCCTGGGACAACTCCGAGCTCTCCCCGGACCTGTGGCTGTGGACCTCGTTCCTGCGCACCGGCCGCGCCGACGTCTTCCGCCTCGCCGAGCGCATGACCCGCCACACCGGCGACGTCGACGTCTACCACGCCGGCCCCTGGCGGGGCCTCGGCACGCGGCACAACGTGCAGCACTGGGGGTGCAGCGCCAAGCAGGTCCGCATCTCCACGCCCGCGTACCGCCGCGTCCACTACCTGCTCACCGGCGACGAGCACACCCGCGACCGCATGCTGGAGCAGCGCGACTCCGACGCCACGTTCCTCGCCCTCGACCCGACCCGCAAAGTGCGCGCCGACGCCGCGACCTACCGGCCCGAGCGCGGCGCGCTCGCGGTCGGCCTCGGCACCGACTGGAGCGCGCTCGCGGCGACCTGGCTGGCGGACTGGGAGATCACCGGGAACGAGCGGTCCCGCGACCGCCTCGTCGGCACGATGCGCGACATCGGATCGCTCCCGAAGGGCTTCTTCACCGGCGAGGCCCTGTACGACCTCGACAAGGGCCGCTTCGACACCGCGCGCGATCGCGTCGCCCTCTCACACCTCTCCGCCGTGTTCGGCCTGGTCGAAGTGTGCAGCGAACTGGTGTCCCTCATCGACGCCGGACTGGTCGACGCCCCCGGGTTCAAGGACGCCTGGCTCCAGTACTGCCGCCTCTACCTCGCCGACCCCGAGGCCCAGCGCGCCGAGCTCGGCACCGCCCCCGCGGGCGTCCACCTGGAGCAGGCCCATTCGCGCCTCACCGCGTACGCGGCGCACCGGCTCGGCGACGACGCGCTCGCCGACCGGGCCTGGCGCGCCTACTTCGCGGGCGGCGAGTTCATGGGGGAGGACGCGTTCCGCACCGTGCAGATCCTCCCGCCGGAGGTCCTCGCCCCCGTGGACGAGGCGCGCACGCTCTCCACCAACGACGCCGCCCAGTGCGGCCTGGCGACCATCCAGAACCTCGCCCTCATCGGGCGCCGCCTGCGCTGACCCGGGCACGCGGAAGGCCCCGGATCGCTCCGGGGCCTTCCGCGGTCTCGCTGTATTTACTCGGTCTCGGTCTCGGCGTCCGACGCCTCGGCCTCGATCTCGACCGGCGCGCCCGCGACGGGGATGCGCTGGGCCGTCGGGGCGGGCTTGACCGCACCGGCGACGCGCACCGTCAGGATGCCGTCGGCGACGCCGGCGGTCAGCTGCTCGGCCGTGGTGCCCTCCGGGAGCGTGAACTCGCGGCGGAACGAGCCGGCCGACAGGCCGCGCACCAGGTACCGGTCGCCCTCGGCGGACTCTCGGGCCTTGCGCTCGGCCGTGATCGACAGGCGGCGGCCTTCGAGCTCGACCGTGACGTCCTCGGCGCTGACGCCCGGGACCGCGGCGCGGACAACGAGGTCCTCGCCCTCGGTGTAGACGTCGGCGCGCAGGGAGTACTGCACGGCGCCGCGGCCGAAGCCGAGCCGCACGAGGCGCTCGAACTCGCGGTCGAACTGACGGAACGCCGCGTAAGGGTGCTGGTAGCGAACGATCATGGTGGTCTCCTCAGGTCTCGTCGTTAGCACTCTCGGGTGTTGAGTGCTAACGGTCTATACGACGCCCGCGCCCCGCCGAATATTTCAGCCGTGACCGGCGTCACGGGACCTACGGCGTCCCTCCTGGACCCGAGGAGTTCTTCAAAAAGCGCCCGACCTGCGACGACGCGCTCCTAGACTGACGTCGTTTCCGACCGAACGGGGGTGCGGTCCGCGATGACTCGAACCGGCACGGGAAGCCGCGCCGCCGCGGCCCTGACCGCGGCGGCGCTGGCCGCCGCCGCACTCCTCGGACCCGCCGCCGCGCAGGCCACCCCGCCGATCGTCCTCTCCGGCGCGATCACCGACCAGGTCGACGCCCTCGGCGACCGCACCGCCGACGTCGAGGACGCCATCGACGACCTGGCCTCCTCCACCGGCATCGGCATGTACGTCGCCTACATCGACAGCTTCGACTCGTACTCCCCGCAGACCTGGGCCGACACCACCGCCGTCGACTCCGGACTCGGCTCCGACGACATCCTCCTCGCCGTCGCCACCGGCGACCGCCGCTACACCTGGTCCGTCGACTCGGCATTCCCCCTCACCGACTCGCAGCTCAACGAGGTCGCCTCCAGCCTCATCGCCCCCGCCCTCCAGGACGAGGACTGGGCCCGGGCCGCCATCGACGCCGCCGCCGGATACCAGGCCGCCGCCGACGGCGACGACGTCTCCAGCGCCGGCTCCGCTTCCGGCGCCAACGTCCTCGGCATCGTCCTGTGCCTCCTCATCGTCGCCGCGATCGTCATCGCCGCCGTCGTCTGGATGCGCCGCCGCCGCAAAGGCGCACCCGCCGCCGCCAAGGGCGGCAAGCCCGTCGACCAGCGCACCACCGAAGACCTCAACCACGAGGCCAACCGGCTCCTCGTCGAGACCGACGACGCCATCCGCACCAGCGAGCAGGAGCTCGGCTTCGCCGTCGCCGAATTCGGCGACGAGGCCACCGGCGGCTTCACCCAGACCCTCAAGGGCGCCAAGGAACAGCTCTCCGAGTCGTTCCGCATCCGCCAGCTCCTCGACGACGACAAGCCCGAGACCGAGGACGAGCGCCGCCGCATGCTCGCCGACATCATCGACCGCCTCACCAGGGCCAACGGCGACCTCGACGCCGTCGCCGGGGACTTCGACGCCCTCCGCGACCTCGGCCGCCGCGCCCCCGAAGCCATCGCCGCCCTCAAGGAGCGCGCCGCGCGCATCGACCTCGACGCGGCCCGGACCGCGCTGGCCGCCATGGGGACCGCGTACCCCGCGACCGCCGCCGCCACCGTCCGCGAGTTCCCAGACAACGCCGCCGACCGGCTCCGCTTCGCACAGGAGCAGCTCGCCGACGCCGACGCCGCGGTCGCCGCCGACGACGGCGGGAAGGCGGCCGTCCTCGTCCGCGCCGCAGAGGAGGCCGTGGGCCAGGCCGAGCAGATGGCCCAGGCCGTGGTCCGCCGCGGCACCGAGCTCGACACCGCCGCGTCCCAGCTCCCCGGCGTCCTCGCCGAAGCCGAGCAGGACGCCGCCGACGCCGAGCGCCTCGCCGGAACCGAAGGGGGCCAGGCGGTCGCCGCGAAGGCCGCGAACCTCAAGGCCGTCATCGCCGAGGTCAAGGCCCAGACCGGCCCGGTCGACCCGCTCGCCGCCACCGGCCGCGTCGAGCAGGCGTCCCTCGACCTGGAGAACGAGGTGCGCGCCCTCCAAGGGGCCGTGCAGAACGCGCAGAAGGCCCGCGCGCAGCTCCAGCAGATGCTCCTGAGCGCGCAGAGCACGGCCGCGGCCGTCGAGGACTACGTGACGACCAACCGCGGCGCCGTCGGCCCCGAGGCCCGCACCCGCCTCAACGAGGCGAAGCAGCAGCTCGCCCAAGCCCGCGCGCTCGCCGACACCGACCCGGTGCAGGCCCTCGCGCTGGCGCAGCGCGCCGACCAGCTCGCGAACGCCGCGGCGCAGCTCGCACGGCAGGACGTCGAGGGCTACCTGGCGCCGTCGAACCCGAACAAGGGATCGAACCCCATGGGCGGCAACGCGGGCGCGATGCTCGGCGGCATCCTCCTGGGCCAGATCCTCGGCGGGGGCGGCGGGCGCGGCGGCGGCTTCGGTGGAGGCGGCTTCAGCGGGGGCGGTTTCGGCGGGGGCGGGGGCGGCCACCGCCGCGGGCCCGGGTCGTTCGGCGGGTCGGGCACCCGCGGGAGGCGAGGGGGTGGCGGCCGGTTCTGACTTCCGGGCCGCTGGCCCGTCTTCCGCAAGCACTGTGAACAAGGAGTGGACATGTCGAAGAAGCAGTCGATCTTCGGGAGGATCTCGCAGCTCGTCAAGGCGAACATCAACGACGCCATCGACAACGCCGAGGACCCCGCCAAGATGCTCGCCCAGATCGAGCGCGACTACAAGAACAGCATCGTGGACGCCGAGAACGCCATCGCCGAGACCATCGGGAACCTGCGGCTGATGGAGGACGACTACGCGGCCGACCAGAAGGCCGCCGACGAGTGGGGCGCGAAGGCCAAGAACGCCAGCCAGAAGGCCGACCAGCTGCGCGCGGACGGGAACGCGGCCGAGGCCGACAAGTTCGACAACCTCGCGAAGGTCGCGCTCGGCAAGCAGATCGCCGTCGAGAAGGAGATGGCCGACGAGGCGCCGATCATCAAGAGCCAGCAGGAGGTCGTGGACAAGCTCAAGACCGGCCTGGGCCAGATGAAGGACAAGCTCAACGAGCTCCAGGCCAAGCGCACGAGCCTCTCGGCCCGCGCCAAGACCGCCGAGGCGCAAAAGAAGGTCAACGAGGCCATCGGCAGCATCGACGTCATGGACCCGCTCAGCGAGGTGAGCCGCTTCGAGGACAAGGTCCGCCGGGAGGAGGCCAAGGTCCGCGGCCACCAGGAGCTCGCGATGTCCTCGCTCGACAGCCAGTTCGAGGCCCTCGACAGCGTCAGCGACGACGCCGACATCGAAGCGCGCCTCGCGGCCCTCAAAGCGGGCTGACCGCAGACGGCCCGACGGCCCCGGAGCGCGGTGCTCCGGGGCCGTTCGGCGCCGTGGGAACGGTGTTGCGCGGGCGCGGCGGCGCGGCGAGAATGGCGCCATGTCTGAAGTCGCCATCCGCCCCCGCCTCGACCGCGCCGACGCCGAAGCCCTCGTCCGCGGCGCACTCGGCGCCGACTTGGAGTTCACCGCGCACGAGGAGTTCAAGGACGGCTTCTTCAACGCCGCCCACGCCCTCGACCTCGCGGACGGCCGCCGCCTCGTCGTCAAGGTCGCGCCCGACAGGGCCGTGAAGCTCCTGCGCTACGAGGTCGACCTCATGGCGACCGAGATCGAGTGCTTCGAGCGCGGCCTCGCCGCGGGCGCCCCCATGCCGCGCGTGTGGCACGCCGACCCCGACGCCGGGATCCTCGTGATCGACCGCCTCGACGGCGCGCCGCTCTACAAGGTCCGCGGCGACATCCCCACCGATCGACTCTTGGCCCTGCGCAAGGAGATCGGCGCCCAGGCCGCCCGCTTCGCCAGCGTCACCGGCGAGCACTTCGGCTACCCGCGCGCGAGCGGGCGCACCATGAGCGGCACGTGGTCGGAGTCGTTCCTCGCCATGGTGAACGACGTGCTCGACGACATCGAGGAGCAGGGCACGGCGCTCCCGCGCCCCGTCGCCGCGATCCGCGCGTTCCTCGAAGGCGAGCGCGGACTCCTCGACGAGGTGACCCGGCCCGCGCTCGTCCACTTCGACCTGTGGGACGGCAACATCTTCGTGCGCCGGGGCGGCGACGACTGGGAGTTCGAGGCGTTCATCGACGGCGAGCGCGCGTTCTACGGCGACCCGGTCGCCGAGCTCGTGTCGCTCCAGATGGTCCCGGAGGAGGAGTTCCCCTCGGCCGTCGAGGGCTTCCTGGGGCGGCCTATGACCGCGGGGGAGGAGCGGCGGCTCGCGCTCTACCGCACGTACATCATGCTCATCCTGGTCGCCGAGTGCAAGGTCCGCGGGTTCGACGCCGAGCAGGAGGCGAACCAGAAGAAGTGGGCCACCGAGACCCTCGAACGGGACTTCACCGCGTTCGGCCTCTAGTGGTGGTGGTCGTGGTCGTCCGGGTCGGTGCGCGCCGCCGCCTTCTCCTTGGTAGCGCGCGCTAGCCCGAACGGCGGCATGTTGAAGTACGAGGTCTCGTAGGCCCCCGCGGGCACCTGGTACAGCTCGTGCCACAGGCCGACGTCGCCGTTGTCCTTCACGTTGCGGTTGAACCACTTCCAGAAGCCGCGGTGCAGGCGCTCCTGCGAGTGCGCGTACTCCTCCAGGTGGTCGCCGCTGCGCCAGTACTGGACGACCATGACGACCCGGCCGCTGAGCGCGAACCGCGAGTCGAGGAGCCCCAGCTCGGGGTCGGACGCGAGCTCCCGCAGGATCTTCCGGAGCGCGATGAGGACCGGCAGCCACCGGCCGACCTTCCACAGGCGGTTGATCCGCATGCCGCCGGTGAAGACCACGAGGTCCTCGCCGTAGTCGACCACGACGCGTCCGGGCCTGACCTTCGCCACGTGAGGACCTCCAAGGGGTGAGCGGTAGTTAGCCTCCCCTAACAGGTTAACGAAGCGTGTTCGAGACGCGTCAAGCGGTCGCATCCGCGACTCGCGTCACTCGCGTTGCGCGCCAAGCTATCCAGGCCAGCTCCACTGCGCGACCTCCGGAAGGTCCTCGCCGTGCTCGCGCGTGTACTCGCGGGCGGCGTGCCGCGCGTCGACCATCCGCTGCCGCAGGCCGGCCGCGTTCGGGCCCAGGCCCGGGACCCGGTCGATCACGTCCATGACGAGCCGGAACCGGTCGAGGTCGTTGAGCATGACCATGTCGAACGGCGTGGTCGTCGTGCCCTCCTCCTTGTAGCCGCGCACGTGGATGTTGTCGTGGTTGGTGCGCCGGTACGTGAGCCGGTGGATGAGCATCGGGTAGCCGTGGAACGCGAACAGCACCGGCCGGTCGGCGGTGAAGACCGTGTCGAACTGGCGGTCGCCCAGGCCGTGCGGGTGCTCCGTGTCCGGCTGGAGCCGCATCAGGTCCACCACGTTCACCACTCGGACCTTCAAGTCCGGCAGGTGGACTCGGAGCAGGTCGGCGGCGGCCAGCACCTCCAGGGTCGGCACGTCCCCGGCGCACGCGAGGACCACGTCGGGCTCGCGCCCCGCATCGGTCGACGCCCACTCCCAGATGCCGAGGCCCCGTTCGCAGTGGCGCACCGCCTCCTCCATGCTCGTGTACTGGAGCGCGGGCTGCTTCCCGGCGACCACCACGTTCACGTACTGTCGGCTGCGGAGGCAGTGGTCCATCGTGGACAGCAGCGTGTTCGCGTCCGGCGGCAGGTACACCCGCACGATGTCGGCCTTCTTGTTCATCACGTGGTCGATGAACCCCGGGTCCTGGTGCGAGAACCCGTTGTGGTCCTGGCGCCACACGTGGCTCGACAAGAGGTAGTTCAGCGACGCGATCGGCCGCCGCCACGGGATGTCCCCGGAGGAGTCCAGCCACTTCGCATGCTGGTTGAACATCGAGTCCACGATGTGGATGAACGCCTCGTAGCTCGTGAACAGGCCGTGCCGACCCGTGAGGAGGTACCCCTCCAGCCAGCCCTCGCACAGGTGCTCCGACAGCGCCTCCATGACCCGCCCGTGCGGCGCCTGGTGCTCGTCGGTCGGCAGGATCTCCGCCTGCCACTGCCGGTCCGTCGCCTCGAACACCGCGCCGAGCCGGTTCGACTCGACCTCGTCGGGCCCGAACAGCCGGAACCGGTCCGGATTCCCCGACATGACGTCGCGCAGCCACGCCCCCAGCACCCGCGTCGCCTCCCCGACGGTGCGCCCGTGCCCCTCGATCGCGACCCCGTAGTCCCGGTAGTCCGGCAGCACCAGGTCCCGCAGCACCAGGCCCCCGTTCGCGTGCGGGTTCGCGCTCATCCGCGCCTCGCCCTCCGGCGGCAGCCCCAGCAGCTCCGGCACCGGCGCGCCCGTCGCGTCGAACAGGTCCTCCGGCCGGTACGAGCGCATCCACTCCTCAAGCATCGCAAGGTGATCCGCATTCGTGCGCACCGCCGACAGCGGCACCTGGTGCGCCCGCCACGTCCCCTCCACCGGCACGCCGTCCACCTCGGACGGACCCGTCCAGCCCTTCGGCGTGCGCAGCACGATCATCGGCCACCGCGGCCGCACCGGCGACCCGTTCGCCCGCGACCGCGCGTCCGCGCGGATCTCCGCGATCCGGTCGAAGCACGCGTCGAGGGTCCCCGCCAACTGCTGGTGCACGTCCGCCGGATCGTCCCCGTCCACCAGGAACGGCTCGTACCCCGCGCCCCGGAAGAAGCTCGCCCGGTCCTCGTCGGAGATCCGCGCGAACACCGTCTGGTTCGCGATCTTGTACCCGTTCAGATGCAGGATCGGCAGCACCGTCCCGTCCGACACCGGGTTCAGGAACACGTTCGAGAACCACGACCCCGCCATTGGCCCCGTCTCCGCCTCCCCGTCGCCCACCACGCACGCCACCGTCAGCCCCGGGTTGTCGAACGCCGCCCCGTACGCGTGCGACAGCGCGTACCCCAGCTCGCCGCCCTCGTGGATCGAGCCCGGCACCTCCGCCGCCACATGCGACGGGATCCCGCCCGGGAACGAGAACTGCCGGAACAGCCGCCGCATCCCCTCCTCGGAGTGGTTCACCGACGGGTACAGCTCCGGGTACGTCCCCTCCAGCCACGTGTTCGCGACCATCGCCGGACCCCCGTGCCCCGGCCCGCACACGTAGATCATGTCCAGGCCCCGCGCCTTGATGCACCGGTTCAAGTGCGCGTAGATCAGGCTCAGCCCCGGGCTCGTGCCCCAGTGGCCCAGCAGCCGCGGCTTGACGTGCTCAGGCCGCAGCGGCTCGCGCAGCAGCGGATTGTCGAGCAGGTAGATCTGCCCCACCGTCAGATAGTTCGCGGCCCGCCAGTAGGCGTCGACGAGCGCCAGCTCCTCTTCGGAAAGCGGCGCGCTGGAACGGTCGGTCTTCGCGGTGTCCATGCGTCAGAGCGTGCCCCATAACGCGCGCACTGACCGCGATTCGCAAGAATAATTCGCGCTCGGCCCGGTCCCGGTCCTTCAGCAGCCGCTCCACCGCCGCCAGCCGCCCCTTCACCTCGATCAGCGCCGCCCGGACCTCCGTCGCGTCCACGCTCGCCTTCTCCGCGAGGTCCCGGTACTGGTCCGCCCGCTCCTCCGCCGCCCGCGACTTCGCCGCAGACGCCGCGAACGCGATCCCCGTGATGATGATCGCCGTCACGAGCAGGGACATCCCGAAGACGAACAACATCCCCGACTGGCCCATGTTCATAGCGCGCTCCCATCCTCCGACGCCTCCCGAAAGTGTAAGGCCCCGCGCCGTCGCACCCGCGGGGCACAATCACAGGCATGCTCGCCGACCACCTGCCCGTCTTCAACATCCGCCTGCGCACCGAACGCCTCGAACTGCGCCTGCCCGACCTCGACGACCTGGCAGCACTCGCCGACCGCGCCGCCGAAGGCGTCCACGACCCCTCCTTCCAGCCCTTCGAGAACGCCTGGACCGAAGCCGAACCCCGCGAGCGCGCCCGCACCGCCCTCCTGTGGAACCTCCGCCTCCTCGCCGGCCTCGACCCCGACCGCTGGAGCCTCCCCTTCGTCGCCGTCCACGACGGCCGCGTCATCGGCAAGCAGGACCTCGCCGCCAAGCAGTACAACCTCACCCGCGAAGCCACCACCGCCTCCTGGCTCGGCCGGGCCCACCACGGCCGCGGACTCGGCACCGAGATGCGCGCCGCCGTCCTCGCCCTCCTCTTCGACGGCCTCGACGCCGAATGGGCCCTCAGCGACTCCCTCGACGGCAACGGCCCCTCCGAAGGCGTCTCCCGCAAACTCGGCTACAAAGCCGACGGCATCGACCACCAGGTCTACAAGGACCGGCGCGTCACCAGCCGCCGCTGGCGCCTCACCCGCGCCGACTGGGAGGCCCACCGCACCCACGAGGTCGCCGTCGAAGGACTCGACCGCGACGCCAAAGCCATGCTCGGCGCCGCATAACTCGATTGCGGGACCCGCGCCGCCCCCGGAAGAATCGAGCCATGCTCGCCGACTACCTGCCGGTCTACAAGATCCGGCTCCGCACCGAACGGCTCGAACTGCGCCTGCCCGACTTCGACGACCTCGCCGCGCTGGCCGACCGGGCCTCCGAGGGCGTCCACGACCCGGACTTCATGCCGTTCCTGATGCCGTGGACGGACGCCGAGCCGCTCCAGCGGGGCCGCGGCACGATCCTGTGGCACTTCCGGGCCGTCGCGGCGTCGACGCCCGAGAAGTGGGTGCTGCCGTTCGTCGTGGTCCACGACGGCAAGGTCGTCGGCGTCCAGGAGGTCAAGGGCGACCAGATCGCGCTCACCCGCGAGGCGTCCACCGGCTCGTGGCTCGGCCTCGCCCACCACGGGCAGGGCATCGGCACGGAGATGCGCGCGGCGGTCCTGGAGTTCATCTTCACCGGCCTCGGCGCCGAGTACGCCACGAGCGCCTCGCTCGACGGCAACGGCCCGTCCTCGGGCGTCTCGCGCAAGCTCGGCTACAAGGCCGACGGCATCGAGCACCACGTGGTGCGCGGCGTGCGCCGCCAGGACAACCGCTGGCGCCTCTCGCGCGAGGACTGGGAGGCGCACCGCAAGCACGAGGTGCGCATCGAGGGGTTCGGCGAGGAGGCCCGCGCGATGCTCGGCCTCGGCGCCGCGGAAGCGTGATCTGAGCCCCAATCGGCGCCAAGGCCCCATGAAGTCCGATTGAACCGTGCGCTACAGTATGGTCGTTCGCAAGTCAAGGCTTGTGAAATGCGGACGTAGCGCAGTTGGTAGCGCGACACCTTGCCAAGGTGTAGGTCGCCGGTTCGATCCCGGTCGTCCGCTCCGATGAGAAGGGGCCTCCCGAACGGGAGGCCCCTTTTCTCATGCCTTGGCGTCCTTCGGAATCCAGCGGATACCCATCTCCTGGTCCTCGACCGCGCGCCCGGGGAGCGGGTCGCCGCCGGGGGCCCGGAGGGCCTGGAGCGGCAGTTCGAGGCTGCGGAGGCGCAGCTCGGTGGTCCGCTCCTTGTCGCCGATGCGGATCGACGCGAGCGACTCGGTGATCATGATGAGGTCGCCGATCCGCGCGTCAGGGCGGAGCACGCCCGCGCCGTGGAGCTTCTCCATGAGCACGTGGTTGAGCCGGTCGCCCTCGATCGCGGCCTTGAACATCTCCTCGGAGGGCGTGAAGGTCCCGGCGAGCTTGACGGTGATCGACGCGGTGTCGGCCGCGACGACGGCTCTCATGAAGGCGCAGAACGCGTCCCACGGGTCGCCGTCGTCGTCGATCGCCTCCTGGACGAGCTCCATGTGCCGCGCCAGGCCGTCGCTGCACAGCTTGCGCAGCAGGTCCTCCTTGCTGGGGTAGCGGCGGTACAGCGCGCTGATGCCGACCCCGGCGCGCTTGGCGACCTCCGCGATCGGCGCGGCCGGGTCGTCGACGAACACCTCGTGGGCGGCTTCGAGGATGAGCTTGTCGTTGCGGGCGGCCTGCGCCTTGCGCCCGCTGAGCGGCTTGTCGGTCATGGCACGCATCCTATCCGGAACAGAGCGGTTCATTCTGGTACGCCTTCGCCGGCCGCACCCGAAGGCACGACCGGCGGAGGGGGCTCATTGCGTTCAGTGCTCGGCCTTCGCCTGCTTCGGCAGGCCGAACGCGACGAGGAACGCCACCAGCGTGAGCAGGACCGTCAGGCCCGCCACCGCCTGGGCCGCGTCCATCGACTCGGCCGCGCCGGAGCCGATCGCGAAGCGGCTGAAGAACACCGTCCCGAGCCCGGCGACGCCCAGCGCCGATGCGCCCTGCTGGAAGGACTCCAGGAGGCCCGACGCGGAGCCGACTTCGTGGTCCTCCAGGTCGCCGGTGATGATCCCGAAGAGCGGCACGAAGATCATGCCCATGCCGATCCCGAAGACGCCGAGCGCCGGGGACAGCGCCCAGGTACCGGGCGCGGCGGCGGCGCCGAACTGGAGCCAGACCACGGTCAGGCCGACCGCCATCACCGCGAGGCCGAGGTGCAGGACGCCGCGGCCGAGCTTCGGCGCGAGGGCCGCGGAGGAGCCGGAGCCGATGAACGCGCCGACCGCCCACGCGGCCATCGCCAGGCTCGCCTGGAGCGGGCCGAAGCCGAGGCCGAGCTGGAGGAACAGGCCGACGGCGAGCGAGAACCCGGTGACCGCGCCGAAGAAGACCACGACGAAGGCGATGCCGGAGGTGTAGGACCGCTTCTTGAAGACGCTCAGCTCGACCAGCGCGGTGCGTCCGGAGCGGGCGCGGCGGGCCTGGGTCCAGGTGAACAGGCCCAGGACCGGGACGGAGGCGACGAGCATCGCGATCGACCAGGCCGGCCAGCCGAGCTCGCGGCCCTCGACGAGCGGCACGAGCAGCAGGCACATCCCGGCGCCCGCGATGAGCGCGCCGCCGAGGTCGAGCTTGAGGCCCTTGACCGTGGGAGCTCCAGCGGGCAGGACCTTCGCGCCGAGGACGATCGCGGCGAGGCCGAGCGGCAGGTTGATGAGGAAGATCGAGCGCCAGCCCGTGCCGAGCAGGTCCGCGTCGACGAGGACCCCGGCGACGACGGGTCCGGCGATCGAGGCGAGCCCGATGGCGGGGCCGAACAGCGCGTAGGCCTTGCCCATGTCGCGGCCGAACATGTCGCGGATGAGCCCGAAGCACTGCGGCACCATGACCGCGGCGAAGACGCCCTGGACGACGCGGGCGGCGAGGAGCAGCCCGATCGAGTCGGCCAGGCCGCAGGCGAGCGAGGCGGCGAGGAAGCCGGCCAGGCCGATCATGAGGACCCGCTTGCGGCCGAACATGTCCCCGAGGCGCCCGCCGGTGAGCAGGCCGACCGCGAGGGCGAGGGTGTAGCCCGCCGAGAGCCACTGGATCGTGGCGGCGGTGCCGCCGAGGTCGCCGCGGATCGCGGGGGCCGCGACGTTGACGATCGAGGCGTCGAGCAGGTTGAGGAGGGTCGCGGAGAGGATGGCGACGAGGCCGAGCCAGCGGCGGGGGAAGGTCCGCGGGTGCGCGGCGTCCGCCGCTGCGGCGGGGGTCGGGGTTTCGACGATGGCGGTCACGGGTGCCTCCGGTTGATCCGAGTTCTGTGGAACGGAACGCTTGATTCCACTATAGCAGAGCGGAATGATCTGTTCCAATAGCGGGGCCGAAAAAATCCCGCAGCGGTATCGCTGCGGGCTTGAGCTGCTGGAACGCCGGGGCCTAGGTCTCCTGCCCCGCGTTCAGGTAGCCGAAGATGATGATCATCGCGACCGCGACGATCACCAGCCAGAGCGTCGCCTTGCGGAACTTGTGGCGCGCGCCGGGGGAGAACCACATGACCGCCGCGATGATGAGCAGGACCCCGACGACCACGCCGGGGGCGGCGCCCAGATTATCTTCCATCTTCAGACCAATCGCATCAGAGGTGACCAGGGGACTGTTGTACCGGTCGCCCGTTCCATCATCCCGACCGGGGCCCGGCCGGTCAACCCGAACGGCTCACCACTCGCATGTGGTCCCTTCGGCGTTGCGGCTGTGGTACGAGAGCGTGACCTGGTCGGCGTAGTCGACCGTGGAGCCCGCGGACGGGAACTGCTGCACCACGGTGCAGTGGGCGGGCTCCGGGGTGATCGCGTAGTAGCCGACGTCGGCGACGACGTTGCTGAACCCAAGGCCCTCAAGGTAGTCGCGGGCGTCGAACGTGGTCCGGCCGGTCACGTCGGGCAGCTCGGTGGTCCCGGACTTCGGCTCGTCGGCCTCTTCCTCCTGGGTCTCCTCGCCGCCGGTCTCGCCCGAGCCCCCTTCGGAGCCGCCGCCATCGGTGCCGCCGCCGCTCTCGGTCTCCTGCGCCGCAGGGGACTCCGTGGCGGACTCGGACGCCTCCGGGTCCGGCGAGGCCGACGTCTCCACGGCCCCGGTCGTATTCGCCGCGGCCTCCACCGTGGACTCGTCGGCGCCGCCCCGCGGCCCGTCGCCGGTCCACGGGCTCCATGCCACGACCCCGAACACGGCCGCCGCCAGCACCACCGCGACAGCCACCAGCGCGAGGCGCCGCCGCGGCCGCCGTTCGGTCTCCTCGACGGGAACGCCCGGCTCCACCGGTGGCGGCACCGCGATCTCCCCGGTCGCCGCTGCCCGGCACGCCGCCGCGAACTCCGCGCCGGACTCCCAGCGCTCCTCCGGGGCCTTCCGCAGCGACCGCGAGACGACCGCCGCGATCTGCGGCGGGACCGTGTCCGGCAGCGCGGGCGGCTCCTCGTAGAGGTGACTGTGGATGACCGCCATCGGATCGCGCGCCGGGAACGGCGGCGTCCCCGTCAGGCACTCGTACGCGACCGCGCCGAGCGAGTACAGGTCCGACTTCCCGGTGACGTCCTGGTTCCGCAGCCGCTCGGGCGACACGTACGGGACCGTCCCGAGCACCTCCTTCGAGTCGGTCAGCCGCGAGCGGTCCACGAGCAGTGAGATCCCGAAGTCCACCACCCGGACCCGCCCGTCGGCGTCGATGAGGAGGTTCGCGGGCTTGACGTCCCGGTGGACCACGCCGCGCCGGTGGGCCTCGCCGAGCGCGTCGGCGGCCTCGGCGACGATCCGCATCGTCCGCTCCGGGTCCAGCCGCTCCTCGCGGGCGAGCAGCCGCGCCAGCGAGACGCCGTCGACCAGCTCCATCGCGAGGAAGTGGACGGTGCGGTCCCCGTCGAGCTCCTCGCCGTACTCGTAGACCTGGACGTAGCCCGGGCCCTTGAGGCTCGCGAGGGTCTTCGCCTCCCGCTCGAAGCGCTCCCCGGCGCCGTCGAGGCCGGGCAGGAGGATCTTGACGGCGACGTCGCGGTCGAGCTGCTCGTCCCGGGCCCGCCAGACCGCGCCCATGGCGCCCGAGTCGATGAGCCGGTCGAGCCGGTACCGGCCTGCGAGAAGGGTTCCCGATTCCACGGGAACCAGTCTGACGGCCGCTTGCCACGCGGCAGGTCCGGGGTCCCCGTTCGGGTCCATCCGGCCCGAAATCCACTAGGCTGGCAACGAAACCGAGCGGAGGAGGACCCAATGCCCGAATTCATCGAAGTCCCCAAGGGCCTCGACCGCGTCATCGTCGCGGACACCGAGATCGGCGACGTCCGCGGCGAGGAGGGCTTCTACCACTACCGCCAGTACAACGCCGTCGAGCTCGCGAAGCACTGCACGTTCGAGCAGGTCTGGTACCTCATGACCCACGCCGAGCTGCCCACCCGCGCCCAGCTCGACGCCTTCAAGGCCCAGGTGGCGCCCTACCGCACCCTCACCCCGCAGCTGCGCGACCTGCTCCCGCACCTCGCCGCCGACTCGCCGCTCGACGGCCTGCGCACCGCGCTCTCGGCCGCGTGCGCCGCCCGCCCCATGAAGCCCGTCCTCGACATCGACGAGGCCGCCCGCGCCGACGACGCACTGTTCGCGTGCGCCGTCACCCCCGCGATCCTCACCGCCATGTGGCGCCTGGGCCAGGGCCGGGAGCCGCTCGACCCGCGCGAGGACCTCGGCTACGCCGCCAACTACCTGTACATGACCACCGGCGAGGTGCCCTCCCCGGAGGCCGCGCGCGCGATCGAGCACTACCTGATCCTCACGATCGACCACGGCTTCAACGCCTCCACGTTCACCTCCCGCGTCATCGCCTCCACCGGCGCCGACCTCGGCGCGGCCCTCGTCGGCGCGATCGGCGCCCTCTCCGGGCCGCTCCACGGCGGCGCCCCCGCGCGGGCCCTCGACGCGCTCGACGCGATCGGCGGGCCGGACAACATCGACGCGTGGATCCGCGGCGAACTTGAGGCCGGGCGGCGCATCATGGGCTTCGGCCACGCCGTCTACAAGACCGACGACCCGCGCTCGCTGCACCTGCGCGACGTCGCCGACGAGTTCGGCGGCGACATCGTGGACTTCGCGAAGACCGTGGAGCGCCGCGTGGTCGAGATCCTCGCCGAGGTCAAGCCCGGCCGCAAGCTCTACACGAACGTCGAGTTCTACGCGGGCGTCGTCATGGAGCTCGCGGGCGTCCCGCGCCCCATGTTCACGCCGACGTTCACGACCAGCCGCGTCGTCGGCTGGAGCGCGAACATCCTCGAACAGGCCCGCGACTCCAAGATCATCCGCCCCCGGGCCCGCTACGTCGGGACCCCGCCGCCCGTGCCGGTCCCTGAGGACGGCTTCGCCGACTGAGCGCGGCTCGCGTCCGTTCCCGCTTTCGGGCGACAAGGCGGCCGCCCGCGGCCGTTCTTGTCGGACCCGGGCGGGAGGATCGGCGCCTATCCTCTTCCCCGGGCGGGTGGGGGCTAGG